>CAJWCU010000006.1 GCA_913030825.1 uncultured Rhodospirillaceae bacterium
TCGGCCGGACGTTTAATGAAAGGCTAAAGAGCAGCGTTAATTTTTGCTGAATTCCCAATGTTCGGCGGATAGGGGCCGGAAACGGAAAAGGCCCCGGAAACCGCCGCTTATGGGGCTCCGGGACCTTTAAACCTGGTTGCTGACGCGGGAGTCAGCGATTACCGAAGCCGGACCAGCTCATCGAGCATTTCATCCGCCGTGGTAATGATCTTGGTCGCGGCGGAGAAGGCCCGCTGGACGACGATCATCTTGGTGAATTCCTCACCGATATCGACGGTTGAGGCTTCCAAGGCCGACTGCGTGATGGCACCGGCAGGGCCGGAGTTCGCCGTACGAAGGGTCGGATCGCCCGAGGCCTGGGTCGAGTTGAACACGTTACCCGTGCGTGAGCCCAGTTCGTTGACGTTGACGAAGGTCGCGATCGGGATTTTGAACACCGGGCGCGTTTCGCCGTTGTCGAACAGGGCCGTCATCAGACCGTCGTCCGACACCGTGATCCCGGCGAAGGTACCGAATTGCGAGCCGTCCTGGCTGATGAACACAGGGGTGAATTCGTCACCGAACTGGGTCAGGCCGTCGGCGATGCCGATGGAACCGAAGTCCAGGGTGATCTGATCCGTGTTGGCCGGGTCGTCGTCGAAGTTGGCCGAGCCGTTGGCGAACCCGAGCATTTCGATCTCGGCGATGTTGATCGTCGACGGTAGGCCGGAGGAATCGAAGATTAGGGCCGAGGATTTGTCGATCTCGAACGGGTTCGTCCCCAACTGCGCGCCGGTGTAGTCGAGCACGGGGTTACCGTCGGCCGCCGTCGGCAGGTTGTTGGACGCGAAACCCGAGCTGAAGGTCACGTCGTAGGTGCCGGAAGGCAGCACGTCGAGAACCAAGGTATCGACGGTGGTAAAGCTGGCGCCTTCATCCGTGGCACTGGCCTTGCGGGTTCGCACCGTCGTTGCGCCGGACGCGAATTCAGGATCGTTCGCTTCGATCGCGTCTTCCAGGTTGCCGAGGAAGGTTGAAATGTCGGCGGCCGCGGTCGACCCGTCGATGCCGTTGATATCCACCCCGACCGCACCCGCGGTGGCCAGGTTGGCGCCGGCGGACGTATCGAATTCATAGATGACACCGTTGATCGTGATGGTGTCGCCGTCGTCGGGCGTCTGGCCGAAGGTGAACTGGAAGGAATCTTGGTACTGGTTGTCGATCTTCTTGACCGTGAAGCTGGTCCGCTGCTTGGTCGCGGCTTCGCCCGACGTGGTCAACAGCCCCGAGGGGTTGACCACGATGCTTCCGGTTCCGTCTTCGTCGAACCGGACAGTCGAGGCGTTGAACGGTGAAACGGAGATGCGATTGTTGGTGTAGCCGCCATGGTTCGCGAAGTCGGAGTCGGACGCCTTCACCTTGGATACCAGTGCCGAGACGAAGTTGGCCGTGGTCGTCGCGGACGACGTATCGACGATCTTCAGCGTGTTGGTGTCTTCCGGGGTAATCGTCGCACCTGTGTTCAGCGGGCCTTCGTTGGTCGGCGCCACCGTCGTGGTGATCGTCGTGCCGTCCGTCGAGACGGATTGGACGATGAAGGTGGCATTGTTGCTCGTCGTGCCGGCGACGGTGATTTCGTCGCCTGCGGCCAACTTGGAGAACGTATCCGGCGTGATCGCCGTGATCGTCGAGGCCGCGTTGTCGAAGGTCAGCGTGTTCGTGGTGTCCGCGGTGAAGGTGCCGAAGCTCTGGAACCGATACTGAATGCTGTCGATGGTGATCGACGAGCGGTTCGCGGGAATGGAGTCGAATTCCACCTGGCCGCGGCTGTCGAACACATTCGAGTTGGCGTCTTCCAGAGACAGAACGTCGTTGCCCGAGGGCGGATCGACGGAGACGTCCCACTGGTTGTCGCGGCCCGAGCGCGTGTACTGGAACGAAATCGTCCGCGCCGTGCCCAGGCTGTCGAAGAACTGAACGTCCGAGCGGTGGGTCTGGCCGGCCGTTGCGTTGGCGGGCAGGTTGGCGCCGACCGCGATTTCCGACGTCGCCGTCGCCGTGCCGCCGACCCGGTTCAGGTTCACCGTGGTCAGGAAGTCCGTCGAGATGACGTTGGTGTTGGCGATCAGGATGTCGGAGTTGTTCGGAATGATCTCGCCGTCCGGATTCACGGGGAAGGCCTGGAGGTAGAAGCCCGCCGTGTTGCGGAGGAAGCCGTTGTTGTCCTGGAAGAACTGACCGGCGCGGGTGAACAGGAACTCGTTCGACAGGGTCGGTACCGCGGCTTCGTTGACGACGAAGAAGCCCGAGCCGGAAATACCCAGGTCCGTCTGCGAGGTTGAGGATTGCAGCAGGCCCTGAATACCGGCGTCCGTCCGCGGACGGGACTGCACACCACCGGCCGAGAAGAACGTCGACGAGGTCTGCCGGGTCACCAGGGTCTGGAAGTTGACCTGTGTACCCTTGTAGCCGATCGTGTTCACGTTGGTGATGTTGTCGGCGATGGCGCCCATGGCGCTGGACTGTGCGGTAAGGCCCGACACGCCCGAACTAAGTGCACCAAAAAGACCCATTTTACTTCCTCCTTAACAATGCCGTGGCGGAGATATTCCGGTTCCGGCGGTCGTCAAATCCTGTCAGTCGGTTCCATGCCCCGGCGTCGGGGCGTTCAGAAAATTCCTTAAGTCGTCTCTTCGGGGTCGCTGCCGGTATCACCGGTATCGCCCGTATCGCCCGTGTCTCCGGCGTCACCCGTGTCCCCGGTATCACCCGTGTCACCGGTGTCCGTGGACGGGGTGCTGTCCGGTTTCTGGACCGAAAGGACGTCGTCCTGGTTGACCCGCATCGGGCCCATGAACAGCGTCGTAGTTCCATCGACCACGCCGGCACCGGTGACCCGGCCGAACGAGGTCTGGAAGACCTCGAGAATGTTGCCCTGACGGTCGAAGGTCGTCACCAGGGCATTGTAGAGCCCGTCGGGGTTCTGCGTGCCGTTGTTGCTCGTACCGTCCCATTCGACGGCATGGATGCCAGGCTCGGTCGAGCCGTCGGCGGTGAAGACCTGCGCGCCCGTGACGTCGCTGATCGTGATCTTGGTATCCACGGCGCCGACCGGAATGGTGTAGGTGAAGCGGGCGTTGCCTTCGTCCAGCACCAGGTCCTGGCTTTCGACCTCGATGACGTTGTCCATGAAGTCGACCAACGAGGCCAGCTTGTTGGTCTCCTGCAGGGCCAGCAGTTTTTCCAGGTTGGAGTTCTGGTAGATCTGCTGTTCGACGCTGGCGAACTGCACCAACTGCGACGTGAACTCGGTCGCGTCCATGGGGTCCAGTGGATCCTGGTGCTGCAACTGGGTGGTCAGCAGGGTCAGGAAACGGTTCAGATCCTCTTCCAGGCTCTGGGCGTTTTGCCCGGACTTGGTGTCCGTATTGATCGAGGAGGAGAGACCGTTGATGATGGCCATCTGACCGTTTCCTATTTTCTATGCGCTAGCCGAGGTTCCGCCCTTAAGCCCGGACATCGACGCGGCCGTTGTGGAGAATGCCCATCTCGTGGGCGGCCACGGCCGTGTCCATGACGTCGGATTCAAGGGTGTCGTCCTCGCCCGCTTCACCACCGGAGGATCCGGAGGCGGTCTGTTGCTGTTTGCCGTCTTCCTGACCCTTCAGGTTGTAGTTCAGGTCGCCGGACTTCATGTCCAGGCCGGCATCCTGCAGGGCTTTCGAAAGCTGATCGGAATCGCGCCGCAGCATATCCAGCGTTTCCGGCTTGTCGGCGGTCACCGTGGCGACCGTACGGCCGTCGTGGGCAACCTCCAACTTCACCTCGACGCGGCCGAGATGCTGCGGATACAGGCGGATGTTGATCTTGTCGGCACCGGCCTTGATGGCCTTGTTGATCTGCACGCTGACCTGATCGACGACCTTGTTCTTGGCCGCCTGATTGGGCTGCTGATGGGGCGCGGCCTTCTGCCCCTGCTGTGCTTGATGCGAAGACTGGGTCTGGCCCGCGTTGGCGTTCGCCTGGGTCGCGTTGCCGTCGCCCGAGGTGTTGGCGCCATGGGTGCCCGCGTTGGACGCACCCGAGGAGGCCTGAACCGGGCCCTTGGCGTCGGCGGTGAGCTGCGCCGCGGTCTGCGCCTGAGCAGCCGGGCCGGTCGTGGCCTGACCCTGGGCGGCCGTGGCTTGCGCCGGGTTCTGGTGGCTCTGGACCATGGCGGCCTGAGCGAACGGGTTCTGGGTCTGGGCTTGCTGCGCATTCTGCGCCTGCTGCCCGGCTTGGGCCGACTGCTGCTGGCTGGCCGACAGGGTGGACGCCGCCGTCAGGGCCGAAAGCGACCGACCGTTGGTCAGGGCCGCTTCGTCCGTGACGTTGACGTTCACCACCATCTTGGCGTCACCACCCGAGGCTTCGGCAATTTTGCCGGCCTGGGCTTGCAGCAACGTCTCGGCCTGCTTAGCGCCGTCCCCGTTGGCTTGTCCGTTGGTCTGCATGTTGGCGATGTTGCGAATCTGCTGGGCCTGCTGGTTGGCGCGAACCAGGTCGTGGTTCAGCGCGCGGTTCTGCTGACCCGCATTGGGATCGGTCTTGACCTGTTCGACGACTTCGTCGGTGACGGTCTGGACGATCTGGGTGGCCTGCTTGGCCGTGTCCTGGCCGGAGGTCTGGCCGGCGACGGACGCGAGGATCGTATCTGTCTGGCTCCCGGCGAGCGAGGCCTGAACCAGGGTTGCGTTCTCGCTCTGGTTCTGGCTCTGGGCCTGGTTGCCCGCGTTGTTGCCGTCCCCGGCATTGTTGCCGGCGGCGGTGTCCTGGACGCCCGACTGGCCGTCCTGATTGGCATTGGCGTCGCTGCGGTCGGAATTACCGTCACGGTTCACCGCATCCTGGCGGCGGCCGTCGGAGGAGCCGCGGTCGTTGTCGGCCTGGCTGTTGCGCTCGGTCGCGGCCACATCGGACTGATCGGCGCGACGGTCGTCGCCATAGCCGCGCCCGGCGTCGTCGCTCTGGCCGACTTCATGGTCGTCGCCATACCGACCCTTACGTTCCTGATAGCGCGAAGTCTGTGCGACCTCGTCCCGGCCCGCATCGCGCGCCGCATAACGTTCGCGGTAGGAATCTTCCCGATTGCCGGAGGGGCGGTCGATGCGCGCGATATCGCGGCCGGCCGCCTGATGGGTTTTGGACGGATCCAGGATCTTGCCCTGCATATCCATGACCAGCGACTTGAAGGTGTCGAACAGCTCCGTATGCGTGGCGAAGCGCCCCGTTTGTTGCCGTACGGCGCCGACACCGGCAATGCCCGAATTTGTGGCCGTAATGTGATCCATCGTGCTCGTTCCTTACGCTTCGTTTTGTGACGATCCAAAAAATACAAACGGGCGTTCTGCTCCGCCCAGATACGAGCAATCCCCGGGCCAGTTGCCGGAAGGTCAATAAGTCATTGTTTTAATGAGAAGTTTTATTTTATGCGGGGGGGCGGGCTGGGCAAATCCGGTATAACCCGGCAAAAATGTCCCCCTTGGGGGGCAGAATTTACTGCTTTCCGTGCCAGTCCGCGGCAAGGCGCCGGGCATAAACCGCGTCCATGGGTCGGCCGTCCACGGGGGTCGGGCCGACTTCGCGGCGAGTTTCGGTCATGCCGGATTTTTCCATGATCCGGAGCATGCCGGTATTGCCTTCCAGTGTCCCGGCGGTGACCTGGGCCAATCCCAAATCATCGAACAGATGTGCCATCACGGCTGACCAGGCTTCGGCGCCGATGCCGGTGCCCCAGGCCGCGCGCTCGCCGATCAGGATGCGGATGTCGCCCGTCGCCGCGATGGGATCGACCTCGGTCGAGATGTTGCCGACATGACGGCCGTCCATTGCCTTTTCCCGGATCGCCCACAGTCCGTTGGGGGTTCCGGCGAAACTGGCGACGAAATCCCGACAGCTTTCCACGGTATGGCTCGTGTGGCGTTGTTCGGAAAAGCGGACAATCTCGGGGTCGTTCAGCCAGCCGACATAGCGGTCGGTCAGTAATTCTTGCGGGAACGGCTCTAGGGTCAGGCGCGGGGTTTCCAGGACCGGCGGCGTATAGGGCAGGGTCCCGTCCGGTGCCGGGGGGCGGTTCCCGGAAATCGCGGTCAGGGCGCGGGCGATGCGCCCAGCGGCACCCGGACGCGGTGCCCCCGCCGAGTGGGCGGACATAAAGCTGTCCGGATCGTCCAATGCCTCGGCCAAGGTTCGGCGCAGATCGTCCCGGGTGGTCACGAAGGGGACCAGACCGGGGCCGCCGGACAGCCAAGCCGCCTCGGCCGCGCGCGGCAGGACGGACAGCACAGGGCAGCCCATCAGCGCCGCTTCGGTCAACAGAGCGGTGGATAGGCCGACCACAAGGTCGGCAGCCAACAGGGCCGGATGGGGTATGGTGCCGCTGCTGATCGCGGCGATCTCGCCTTTGTAGCCGGCATAAAGGTCCGGCGGCGTTTTCGGATGCAGGCGCAGGGCGACTTTTGTTTTCGGAAGGCTGGCCGCCGCGTCCAACACTTCTTCCAAAACGATTTCCGTACGGCCGTCGGTGTCGCCCCGCCCGGTCAGACTGTATTCCGGGGTGCGGCGGAACTGCGCCGGGTCTAGGCCATCGGAAAGCTCGGTCAAAAACAGGATCAGGGCGTCGTCCGGCGGGACGTCGGGGAAAACGTCGTGCCGGAGTGCCGCGCGGTCCCGGCCGGTATCGGCGGCGGCATCCGCCCGCACCCGATCGAACGCCGGGTTGCCGACGATCCGGATGCGTCCGGCATCCACGCCGAGGGCCAGAAACGCGTCACGCGTTGCCGTGTCGGGCACCAGAAGCCAGTCCGTCAAATGTGTCAGCGGATCGGCCCCCCGGCCCCGAAGGCGGCGGTCCGCGTTCGCCGGGCCGTCGATCAGGCAGACGGTCGTGGCCCCTGCGTCTTTCGCGGCCTGGGCCAGGGGAAAAGCGGGGGTGTCCGGGTCTTCCGACGTGCCGATGACGAAGACGTCGGGCGCCGCGCCCCGGATCAGGGAAGTCGGGCTCCAGGGAAAGGGCAGCGGGTCCGCATCGACGCCCCGCGCCTGCAGATAGTTTTCCGCTGAAGCCCCGGCCAATAATCGGGCTGAACCGCCCGCCGCCGTAAGGGCGGACGGAAGGTCCAGGACCATGTTGGCGGCCCCGGGGTCTTCGACGTAGATCAGGATTTTGGGCGCGGCCACGGGATCACACCAGCGATTGGCGGGCGCCGTCTTCGGCGGCGGAGCGCAGGATCGCTTCGATGATCCGCTCGTTGGTCAGGGCCGATTCCAAAGGCGACCAGGGCATGGCGGACCCCGCCGCCGTTTCGGCCAGATTGTCGTACATGCGATAGAGCGAGTCGGCGACCGTGCGCTCAAGCTCTATGCCCGCGTCCGAGGCGATCTCGTTTTCGTTGGTGACGCCCCGGTTCTCGGTCACCGGGAAGACGCGGGTGACGAGACCTTCCTGAAGGATCGACAGCCGCCCGCCGTCGCCCCAGATATCCAAACCTACTTCACGGTAACGGCGAAAATCGAGGGGCTGCAATGTCGCCACGGGGCCGTCGGCGAAGGTCAGGGCGAAGGGAAGATGCCGGTCGCCGGTGATCGGCGCGCCCAGGGCCGTTTCGTCCGGGCCCACCGCCTGGGCTGCCACGACCTCGCCCAGCAACATGCGCAGGAAATCGATCAGATGCCCGCCGTTGTTGACGAGCCCGTTGCCGTAAAGTCCGAATACGGCCTGGGGACTGCCGACGTGTTCGGTCAGGCCGCCCGCCGCCAATGCCTGGAACAGGCGGTCGGCCCGCCGCCAATAATTCACCAGGACCGGCAGGTTCCGTTCGGCGCAGACCGCGCGCAGCGCCGCGCCGTCGCCGTTGCGCTCACCCGTGCCGGGGCTGTTCAGCGGCTTTTCGACCAAGACGGCCTTTAGGTCCGGCATGGCGGCGACGGCTTTCGCCCGGTCGCCCGGCGGAGCCGCCAGGATCGCAATCTCGGGCCGAACCTTGGCGATGATCTCGTCCAGGTCACCGCCGCAATGGGGCACGCCCCAGGTGTCGCGGGCATCGGCCTGAGCGGCGCCATTGGGATCGACAACCCCTTGCCAGTCGAAGGCCGGATGGCCAGCCAGCACGGCGGCGTGGGAGGCATAATCGAAATATTGCGCCATGCGCACGTCGCGGGTCAGGCCCGAGGCGACCTGTCCGAACCCGACGATGATGGTGCGCAGGCCGGTCATCGCGCCGCCTTTTCTTCGCAATGGGCGTTCAAGGCCGCGATCTCCGGTTGCCGGGCGATCAGGTCAAGCACCTCGCGGACGCCGAAGCCGTCGCCGTATTTCGGCTCCAACCCCGCGTAGACGGCGCGGATCAATTCCAGGTCTTCTGCGTAATCCAGTTGCAGGCGCAGATCGGGGCGGGTTTCGGCCTCGGGTGCGGTCATGTGGTGGATGCGGTAGATCTCGGGATGTTCATAGAAATAGAGCGAGACATGTTCACGCACGGCGGGATCGGATTGCGTCCGCGCAACCTTGTCCAGTGCGTCGAAGGCGAAGACTTGGGCGTCGACGCCTTGCGGCCAGGTCAGTGTCGCGGTGTTGGAGACGACATCGACGCCGCCTTCCAGGTAACGACTGACGGCCGCGTCGATGACGCGCGGGTCGAGCAAGGGCGTATCGCCGCAGACCTCGACGACGATTTCCGAGCCCATCATGCGCTGGGCCTCGACGACTCGGTCGAGCACGTCGTCCTCCGACCCGCGGTAGCAGGGAAGCCGGCGAGCCTCGGCCCAATCGGCGAGCGGATCGTCCGCCGGATTGGTCGTGGTCGCGAGAACGATGGCGTCCAGCCGGTGGGCCCGGTCGAGCCGCCGCACCAGGCGTTCCAGGGCCGGTGCACCCGCGACATCCATCAGCACCTTGCCGGGTAGGCGCGATGCCGACATGCGGGCCTCGACGCTGGCGACGACACGGGGTGCGGCCGGGGCCATGGCTCAGCCCGCTTCCGCGTGAGCGTTCAGATCGGCCCGATGGGCGTGAACCTTGCGGATCGCGGCGATCATCTTGTCGGCCAGGGCGTCGTCGACGTCATAGGCGCAGGGCTCGAACAGGATCGCCTCGCGTTCGTGCAGGCGTTCGGTCACCGGGCATTGGCCGTCTTCATAGGTGCGGTCCGTCAGGGTGAAGGGCCAGCCTTCGCGGCCGATGGCCGTGCGCGACTTGAACAGGGGCAGGCGGTAAAGCGGCGGAAGGTAAGCTGGGAAGTTGGGGAAGCCTTCGGCATTCAATGCCTTGCAGAACAATTCTCGGCTGACGCCGACCTGGGCCTCGTCGTATTTCACCAGCCAGACGTAATAGTTGTGGCGGCAGCCGTCGCGGACCGCCGGCACGGTCCAACCGGCGAGATCGCGCGTGCCCTCGGACAGCCGTTCGGCCAGCTTTTCCCGGACGGCGACGTGGCGTTCAATATCGGTCAATTGGACCAGGCCGACGGCGGCGGAAAGTTCGGTCATGCGAAAGTTGAAGCCGACCATGTTGACCAGGTCCGTGACGCCTTCATGCATCGCCGCGTTTTCCGCGTGGTTCCGGATCAACTGCAGGCGCGTCGCCAGATCGTCGTCGTCGGTGACGCAAACGCCGCCTTCACCGGTATGGATGTGCTTGTGAAAATTCAGGCTGGCGATGCCGATATGGCCGATGGTGCCTGTGGGCTTGCCGTGCTCCATGCCGAGCGGCGCCTGGGCATTGTCCTCGATCAGGTAGACGCCATGTGCGTCGGCGAGGGCGCGCAACTCCGCCATGCGCGCCGGATGGCCGAACAGGTTCACGGCGACGATGGCGCGGGTCTTATCGGTGATCTGGGCCGCGACCTTTTCCGGATCGATACAGAAGGTTTCGTCCTCGATATCCGCAAACACGGGAATGCCGCCATAGATTAGCGGCGAAACGACGGTCGCCGACATGGTCCAGGGCGGCACGATGACCTCGTCACCCGGCGACAGGCCGATGGCGCCCATGGCGGCGAACAAGCCCGAGGTGTTGGAATTGACGCTGACCGCATGCTTGGCGCCAAAGCGGGCGGCCCAAGCGGCTTCGAACTCCCGGACCTTGGGGCCGCCCAGAAATTCCGGGCCCGGCGAGCCGAAAAACCCGGACAGGCAACCCGATTGGACGACCGCGCGCACGGCTTCTTCCTCTGGCTTGCCCATGGAGGGGTAAGGGGGGAGGTCACCGCCGATGACCGGCGTGCCGCCGAGGAGCGCCAAATCGCTCATGTCAGGCTCCCTTCGTTCATTGAAATCTTCATATCATGTTCGCGAGCCAGACGCGCGATCTCGCCGAGACCGGCATCGCGCGACGACAGGTGCGCGGCGATCCATTCGGCGCGGGCGAAATCCTCGGGCCGGTCCACGGCCAGATGCAGGGCGGCATGGCCGTCCTCCGCATAGTCCGGGCCGTTTGCCGCGACGTTGACGATCCGGTAGGCGTCCGGGTTTTCGTAGGCGTGCAGCGTGACGTGTTCGCGCTTGGCAATGTCTGAGACCTCGGCGTCCAGGCGCTCCAGGGTCGCCAGCGGGACGGCTTCGGCGCTGATGCCCGGCGGGAAACTGCGGGGGAAGACGTTGGTCGTCAGGTCCGGCTTCTCGCGGTCGTGGACCCGCGCCACGGCGGTAATCAGCGCCGGGTCAATGAAGGGACTGTCGGCGGAAATCCGGATCAGGGTGTCGAGGGCAAAGGTGCGCGCGGCGGCCAGCGCTCGGCCGAGCACGTCGGCCCCGTCGCCGCGAAACAGGTCGAGCCGGGCGGCCTCGGCGAATTCGGCAATGGGATCGTCGACGGCCCGGTCGGAGGTCGCCAGCATGACCGGCAGGCCGGCTGCGCGGCTGCGCTGCAGCGTCCAATCGAGCATCGGCGTACCGGCCAGCGGTTTCAGCACCTTGGCAGGCAGGCGCGATGAATCCAGACGCGCGAAGATCACGATACCGGCGGTCATGGCGCCACCTTGGGGTTTACCCAATGCAGGGTCACGTCGCGCCGTTCGACCGCAAACCCGGCTCGTTCATAGAGCCGCATGGAAGCCAGGTTGTCTTCCTGGGTGCCGACGCGAATGCCGTCGATGGTGTCGCCGAAATGGTCGAAGGCGGCTTCGATCATCTGCCCGGCGATGCCCTGGCGGCGGAAAGGGGCTGCGACGGCGATCAGGTCGATGATCGCGGTGCGGCCTGTCAGAAGGCAGAGGTTGAAGCCCGCGACCTGTCCGTCGATCCGGGCGACCAGCGGGGCGGCGGCGCGCCCGGCCATGTCGTTACGCACCCAGGCGGCGCGGATCGCGTCGGCGACGGTGTCGGGGACATAGGGGTCGCGATGCAGTCGGTCGAAGGTGAAGGCGCTTAGCGCCAGATCGACGCAGGTATCGGTCTCATCGGCGCGTGCTGGTCCCGTTTCGATGCGCAGGTCCCGCGCCGGACGGGAGGTCTGATAAAATGTCACCAGGGTCTCGATGGGGTGAAACCCGGCGGCTTCAAGGGCGTTGATCTGGTCCGCCCGCTCGGCGGGGACGCGGCAGGAGACCAACCAGGTCCCACCGTCGTGCCAGGCAGTTACCATATCCATTAACTGGGCGGAGAGGTCCCGATCGGCCTCGGCCGGGACTGTCAATTTGGCCACGGGCACGCCCGCGATGCCGGTTTCGAACGTCTGTTCCCGGCAATCTAGGGCAGCGGCATATGCGGCCCCGGCGGCGGTCATGGCGTCGGGCCGTCCGCCATATAGAAGCCCTGCGTTTCCTTGTCCCAGCGTTCGAAGAAGCCGAGTACGGCGGTCGCGTTGTCGCCTTCCCAGGAAATCGGAGCGGTGCGGTCGGTCTTCTCGCCGACCATGACCAGATAGTCGCTGTCGATGAAGCGATTGACGTCGGTCATGCGGAACCCGGCCTGTGCCATATGCCCGGCCAGCGTCTTGGCCGAGAAGTGATGCGGGTGCACGTCGGCGTTGGGGCCGATGTAGTACTGCAGCGGTTTCTTGAACGGCACCAGAATACGCGAGCCCGTGGCCACGGCGACACGGCCGCCCGGTTTGCATAGCCGCCAGGCGGCGTCCATCACGTCGCTCGCCGAATGACAATTTTCCAAGGTCCAGATGATCGTGACGACGTCGAAGGTCCCCAAACGGTCCTGGGCCTGATCGACGTATTCCTCGGCTATGCCCAGGAAGTTGGGAATGTTCCGTTCGTCCAGCATCCGGCAGTTGGCGGCAGAGGGTTCGACCGCGAAGACCTCGCCCGCACCGTAGTCATCGCCGCGAAGGACCTCCAGGAAGTCGCCTTCACCGGCGCCCAGGTCGCAAACGCTTTTGCCGCGAAAGGAGACGGCTTCGTCGATGAAATCCATGGCGAAGGTCTGGCGGGCATGCACGGCGGGCATGCGGGCCGTGTAGGTGGCATCGGACAGGCGGGTCTTTTCATCGACCCGGTACATTTCATCGGCCCAGGCGGTTTTGACCTCTTCCGGCGTTTTTCGGAAGGCGACCTGAACCATCCCGCAGGAATTGCAGACGTGCAGGGGACGGCCCGCCATATAGGTCGGCGCGCAGGCGATCTCCGCCAAGTCGTCGCTGCCGCAAAGGTCGCAGGGATAAAGTTCCATGTCCGGTGGTCCTTACCTTGAGCGCTGTTCGGTGACGCGGGTTACTGAACAGGGTGTTTTAAAATCCATTCGTTGCCCCGGTTTTCCCAGATCTGCGGGTCGCGGTGCTTGTTGATGGTTTCCTGGAATTCGGCTTCGGTCAGAGACAGGTATTCCAGATGTTCGTCGTGATAGGTCGCGGGGAACTCGGCATCGTACTTGCGGGCGAGTTCCAGGCCTTCCTCGCGGGTCATCTGCTTGTTCTGAATCATCCGGCAGGCGTCGCGCACGGCGCGCCCGAAACCGAACTTGATGAACTGCATGTGGTAGTAGAGGTTGTCGATCTTGTCGTCCAAGCTGTCGAAATTGGTGAAGGTGCCGTCGGTGCGGTCGTTCTCGGCCAGCCGGAAATCGATCTTGTCCTTGATGTAGTCGTAGTTTTCCTTCATCGACCAGCGGAAGAAATAGGCGAAGTACAGCGCCTTCACGCCCAGTTCCTCGACCCGGCCCAGGTCCGGGTAAAGGTAGGGCGCCAATTCTTTTTCATCGACGACGTCGTCCATCCAGTTGTAGGGGTCGTCGCCGATCTGGTGTTCCAGGACTTCGGCAAAATCGCGGACCTTGCGGTGCTCTTCCGACAGCACCCGCCCGCCATATTCGCTTTCGCCGTGTTCGGCATAGAACAGCAACGGGATACCGTAGTTGACGGCGGCCTGTACGGGCACGGTATTGACGCCGGCGTTCCAATGGATTTTGGGGTCGCCCCGTTCGATGAAAAACCGCCGGGAAAGGTGGCGCGAGACCTTTTGGTTGGCGCGGATCATCACGTGGTCGAACCCGGCCTTGAGCATTTCCTCGCGGTTATGGACGGCGATGTCGTTCGGCATGAGCGGCGAGAAGGTGACGAGCAGCGGATTGAGCCCGAATTCGAACTTCAGCTTCCAGGCGATGGCGCTGGAATCCTTGCCGCCGGACCAGGGCACGATGCAGTCGTAGGGGCCGTCTTCCGGGCGGAACCGTTCGACATAATCCAGGAATTCGGCGCGCCGGGCGTCCCAGTCGATGTCGTCCTTGGCAGCCGCAGTATGGCAGGCGTTGCACACGCCGTCGGCGTCGAACACGATCCGCGGCCGGGTGTCCGGCATCAGGCAGGTTTTGCAGTATTTGACCATGGCTCCCCGTACCCAGGAATTCTCTCTGGTTATTAAGCCTTACAGCCTGACCGGAATACCTTTCTTTTCCATGAATTTCTTGGCGCTGGCGATGGAGGTTTCCGTGAAATGGTAGATGTTCTGGGTGCAGACGGCGCTGAGCCCGCCTTGTTCCACGCCTTCGACGAAGTGCTTCCAGTTGCCGGCCCCGGCCATGCCCAGGACGGGCAGTGTGACGGCGTCGGAAACCTGGCGGCAAAGCGGGATGTCGTAGCCCTGCAGCGAGCCGTCGCGTTCGACCGAAGTGATCATGATCTCGCCGGCACCCAGCGTTTCTCCTTCGGCGGCCCATTCGGCGGGTGTTTTGCCGGTCGGTTGGGTGGCGAAATGGGAGAACACTTCGTATCCGCCGTCCAGGGTCTCGGACTTGCGGGCATCGACCGAAAGGACGACGCATTGCCGACCGTAAGCTGCGGCGATCTCGGAGATGAATTCAGGGCGTTCGACGGCGCCGGAATTGACGACGACCTTGTCGCCGCCCGCCGCCATCATGGCGCGAACGTCGTCCATGTTCCGGATGCCGCCGCCGACAGCCAAGGGCACGAAGCATTCCTTGGCGAACTGGGTGACGACGTCATAGAAGGCCGATTTGTCGGCGCCTGGATCACGGGTCACGTCCAGCATGACGATTTCATCAACTGACCAGCTATCGACGAAATTATGGGTATATCGGTAATCCGGTTCGAACAGCTTGGTCCGGAACAGGGTGCCGCCGTTGAAGGTCAGGACGGTGATCAGGCGGTTGCGCAGCATCACGCCTTCTCCAGGTAGTTCTGCAACAGGGTCAATCCCGCCTGTTGGCTTTTTTCCGGATGGAACTGCGTGCCGAAGACATTGCCTTTCTGCACGGCGGCCGTGAACGCACCGCCGTAGTCGCAGGTGCCGACCTGCGATCCATCGGGCGGTGTTTCCATGCGGTAGGAATGGACGAAGTAGAATAAGGCGCCGTCGTCGATCCCGTCCAACAGGACACAATCGGGCGCGGTCTGGCTCAGGTCGTTCCAGCCGACATGGGGGACGCGAAGGGATTGGTCTTCGGGTTGCAGGCGCGTCACCGGGGCATCGATCCAGCCCAGGCCCGCCGTGTCGCCGAATTCGGCGCTGCTCAAGCCCAGCAACTGGAAGCCCAGGCAAATGCCCAGGATCGGTTTCCGGCGTTTGATCACCAGATCGTCTAGAATGTCGATCAGGCCGCGTTCGGCCAAATTGGCCATCCCATCGGGGAACGCGCCGACGCCAGGTAGGATCAGCTTATCGGCAGCCTCAAGCCGGGCGCCGTCAGAGGTGACGACCGGCTCGAAACCCGATTTAGCGACGGCCCCGGCAACCGAGGTCAGGTTGCCGAGGCCGTAATCAACAATTCCGATCATATCGAGGTCGGTCCACTGGGGCGCGGGCGCCCGAGTAGGTGGATCACATCAAGTTGGCGCCGACCTTGGCCTGCACCCGCTCCCATTGTTCCACATACCATTCGCAATAGCGGCGGTATCCGGTTTCAAGCGGCCACTGAGCCTTGAAGTTCAGCTGTTCCTCGGCCCGCTGGGTCGACAGGGTGCCGCGGATCGGCTTGATCTTGTCGCGGGGAACTTCCTGCAGTTCCGCCGTCGGCACCACGTCCTTCACGATGTTGGCGAGTTCCAGAATGGTTCGGGCGTTGCCGTAGGTGATGTTGAAGGTATGCGAAGCGCCAGGCACGCTTTCCACGGCCATGGAGCGGATGATGCCATCGACCAGGTCGAGGATATAAGTGAAGTCCAACCGGCCGTCGCCGCCGCCTTCGAGCATCAGGGGCTTGCCCATCAGGGCGTTTTCGATGAAGGCCTGGCTGACGCGGCGCGAGATACAGCGTTCGCCGTATAGTGCGGAGGGGCGGATGATCGAGACGTTCAGGCCGTACTGATCGTTGTAGGTGCGGACCAGGCGTTCGCCCATGAACTTGGTGTTGGCATAAATGCCGTAGGGCTGCGGGCGGACGTTCTCATCGACGGTCTGGGTCTTGAAGTCGCCATAAACGGTGGACGACGACATGAACACGACCTGGTTCACTTCATCCGGGCGCAGCTGGGTGTATTCCAGAACGTTACGCAGAGTGATGAGCTGTAGGTCGAAGCAATGACCCGGAACCTGTTTGGCCTCTACGGCGCTGGAGATTGCCGCAAGGTGCACGATTTTGGTCGGCGAGAAGTCGCGCAGCGCGTTTTCCAGATCGATCATGGAGCGGGCGTCGGCGTTCGCGATATCGACGCCGGCGTCGCGCAGCATTTCGAAACGCTGGCGCAGGAAATTAAAATTCAGCTCCCGGCGAAACGGATCGATATCCGCGTTCGAGACGTTGGCGAGCAGGTTGTTCTGCATCAGGTTGTCGATGAGCAGAACCTTGGCGCCGTATTCGCGAAGGCCGAGGGCGAGATTGTGACCGATGAAGCCCGCGCCGCCGACGAGCGCGACACGCTCTCCGGACAAAGCGGATTTAATCGCTTTCGGGGTTAGGATTGCAGACATGATAGTCTCCTCTTTCTGAGCCGTTCCCGCCGTTTCTGGGCGGTACTGTGAATGCAGGGAACACGGGATTTTCCAGGCACTAATCCCAGCTTTCACTATCAGGCTCTAATATTAGCACGGTAGATGCTAATTCTTAAAGCCACATTAAACTTGGGCGCTTTGCGCCGTCTCTGTCTGTGATTTCCATCACGTTGCGGGTATGCGGGATCCTGAGGATTTTCCGGTTAACAATGGAATGTATTGACAAATTTCATCCGGCCCGGATTCTCTGCCGAGAATTTTATCGCGTGGGTTCGACCTGGGCCGGTAATCATCATGCAAATTTCAGAATTCCCCGATCTGCCGCAGGTCCTTAGACAGGCGACGATGCGGGCGTTGACCGCGCAGCACGAAGGCCGGTTGTTCGAAGCCGACCGCCTGTTCCATCAGATCGCGGTGAAACGGCCGCTGCATCCGTTGCTGGCCCATACGGCGTCCGGTTTCAGGCTGCTGAAAGGAGACTATGCCGGGGCCTGGGCGCTGGCCGAGCGGCGGTTGGAATTGCCCTATTACACCCATCGTCCGTTCGCCCATATGGATGCGCCGATGTGGGACGGCTCGCCGATGCCCGATGGGCGGCTTCTGATCTTTTGCGATTTGGGGTTGGGGGACACCATTCTCTTGGCGCGTTTCCTGCCTTGGGTTCAGGCGCGGGTCGGCGGCCTTGCCATGCAGGTCAACACGGGCACGGCGGCGTTCTGGCACCACCGGTTGCCCGATGCCGAAATCTCCGGGATCAATGATCCCCCGCCGGCTTGTACCGCCCGGATCAACATGTTCTGCCTGCCGCGGCTGTTCGGCGCGACGGCGGAGAACATGCCGCCCCCCGGATACATTCACTCCCGCGCCGATGAACGGGCGCATTGGCGGGCGCGTCTGAGCGGGGACATCAAGGTCGGATTGTCGTGGCAGGGTAATCCCGACCATGTGCGCGATTTCGAACGGTCCATTCCGTTCGACCGGCTGCGCGTGATTTTGGACGACCCGGTTCTTCGGGATGCGGGAGTCCGTTTCTTTTCCCTGCAATTGCATCAGGGTCGGACCGACGCGGCGGATGCCATCGCGGCGGGCGAGATCGAAGACCTGACCCCGGGGATCATGGCGCGGGACCCGCTGGAGGCATCGGCGGCCTTGATCGATGAACTGGACCTGGTGATTGCGGTTGACAGTGCGCTCGCCAATCTCGCGGGTGCCATGAATCGCCCGTTTTGGCTGCCGACCTACAAGGTGCCGGATTGGCGGTGGCGGAATTATCCGAGCCTCGATTTCGCAGCGCCGCTACCTTCGCCTTGGTACGGATCGGCGCGGGTGTTTGCCTGCTGCGAACGGCAGGTCTGGGAGCCTGTCGTCGCCGATATGCACAAAAACTTGCGGGATGTCGCTACCCGGCCCGGAGCGGTCTGAAACCGGCGTGCGGGCCTACAGATTGGCCCCAGGACCCCAATCGGGCGGCAGCATCGAAAACTGTCTGACCCACTGCGGCATGCGGTTGACCAGCCATTTCGGAAAATACCCGGCGAAGGGGTCGGTCGCGACGTTCAACAGGTGCTTGGTCAGATACATGCGGCTGAAATTATGTTGCAGCGTAAGGGCCCAAGGCATCGGCGCGGGAAGGGCAACGGCCAACACGGCGTCTCGAGCGCCTTCGATTGGTTGAACACCCCGATGAAGAACGCGGTTCGGTGTGAAAATCAGGGCATCGCCGGCTTTGGCTTCCACGCGCCGGGGGGCGTAGGCACATCCGGCTTTCTCGCATTCCGCGGTGAGGTCTGATTTCCGATCGGCGACGCCCGGAAAGTCGTATCCGGCCCCCGCGATCGCTTTCGTCTCCGGTATCGGCAAGATATCGGTCGTGCCGTGGCTGTCGGACAAATCCGTCAGGTACAGGATCACGTGAATCTGGTGGGGTACCTCGCTGTCGCGGTGCCATTGATAGCTGACCGTCTGGCGTTTCGACGGAAACAGCCGGCCGCTCGTCACCGTGCGGATCAGGAAGTTGCTGCCCAGGTAGGACTGGATGATGTTCTCGACCGTGCCGCTGAACGCCTTGTGCAGAATTTTCGCGGCGTCGAGTTTGTCTTTTTCCCGCCAGTCGATATTGAACCCCGGGTCTTCCGAGGTCGGTTTGAACGGGGGAGATTCCCGGTCCAGCGCGGTATCGATCATCGCCCGCATTTTCGCGATGTCGTTTTGGTCGATCAGGTTGCGGGCAATGGTATAGCCGTCCGTGGCCAAAGGAGAATTCGCATCCGGCGGGGTGCCGCCTTGGGATTGGTAGAGTTGCTGACAGCACAACAGGAACAGGGCGTGCTGGGAAAAAGGCCCCATGCGATCGACCGCCGCCTGGGTTTCTGGGGACAATTCAATCCAGTTGTTGTTCAACGAGAACTGCATGGCGTGCACTCACCTGAAGGCCATGGTGTGGGAAGCTTTTTCGACCGACGACAGGGTACCACTTCGCGATAAAGATTGGGTTAATCGGCCGTGACTACATCGCGCCGACGATCTCGGCCATGCAGGCGGCGATATCCGCCATATCCTTCGTGCCCAGGTGCGGACCGCAGGGCAGGGCGATGGCGTTGTCCGCAAGGGCCGTCGCACCCCTGAACCCGTCGGCGTCGTACCCGAAACGATCGCGGTAATAGGCGAGCCGCCCGATCGGATGCGGGTAATAGACGGACGTTCCGACCCCCTTGGCATTCAGCGCCAACGCGATATCGTTGCGCCGGGATGCAAGATCGCCGGTCAACAGGGCGATCCCGCAGTAGAAACTGGATTTTAGCCGGTCCTCGGCGCTGTCGAGGACATGAATGCCGTCGATGGCCGTCAGCCCGCTTTGCAGGGCCCGGAAGTTCTCTTCGCGCTTGCGCATGATCTCCGGCAGGCGCGTCAGCTGCACCCGGCCGAGTGCGGCCTGCATCTCCGACATCCGGTAGTTCATGCCCAGCCCCTTCACGTCGTAGAGGCCGGGGACCTTCGGGCCGTCGCCTGTGCGGTCGTAGTTGAAGGCGCGGAACTCGCCGATGCGCTTGACTGTCTCTGCATTGTTGGAGACCAACATGCCACCCTCGCCGCAGGTGATGTGCTTGACCGGATAAAACGAATAACAGCCCGTGTGCCCGAACAGGCCGACGTGCGTGCCGTCGACGCGGGCCTCGACGGCGAGCGCGCAGTCCTCGACCACCAACAGTCCGTGTTTGTCGGCCAGTGCCATGACGGCGACCATGTCCATGGGAATACCGACGTAGTGAACCACACCGATGGCTTTGGTCTTCGGCGTGATCTTCGCGGCCAAATCGTCCATGTCCATGTTGCCGGACGTCAGTTCGGCATCGACGAAGATGGGGGTCGCGCCGGTCAAGGCGACCGCATGGGCCGTCGCGACATGGGTCATCGCCGGCAGAAGGACTTCGTCACCGGGGCCGACACCGGCGTCGATCCAACTGAGATGCAGGGACGCCATGCAGCTTGAGGTCGAGACGGCGAAGCCGCCACCCATCATCTCCGCGAAGCCTTCCTCGAACGCGTGGCAATTGGGGCCGTGGGTCAGGATATGCCCGGACAGCACCTCCATCACCGCGTCGCGTTCCATGTCTTCGATCCAGGGGCGGCCGAAGGGGATATCCAGTTTCGCTTCAGTCATGGCTGTTGTCCTGTCTTGTCGTTCGACGACGTGTAGGTGGTGGGCCGGATGTTTTGGGGGGCGCCGTCGGCATGAGCCTTGTCGGCGGCGGCCAGGACGCGGATCAGATCGAATTCCCGTTCCGCCTCTCGGGTCGGGTCGTCTCCGTTTCGGATTGCCTGGATGAAACCGGGGATCAATATGCCTTTACCGTCGGGTAGGGGGGCGAGGTCCAGTGCCTCCGCCGTCGCGCCGTCCCGGCGGTCACGAAAAAGGCGGGGGCCCTGATCGTCGTAGATGAACGTTGCCTTGGTGCCGAAGACCCGTATCACATGATGGTGCGGATGGACGCAGCCGAAGTTCGCGGTGATCCGCCCGACCGCGCCCGATGCGAACGAAAACGTCGAGGCCATGAAATCGTCATATCGAAAGCCGGTGTCCCGCGTCGCGATGTTGGTGCCCGTGCATGCGACCGAGTTCGGTGTTTCGCCCATCAGCCAGAGCATCAGGTCGATGATATGCACGCCGCCGCCTTCCATGACGGAATAATCGGGCACGTCCTTGCGCCATCCTTCGGTGATCTTTTCCAGGCGGCCGTACAGATAGTCGCCGTCGAAGGCATAGATGTCGCCGAATTCGCCGGCTGCGATGGCCTGCTTGAGCCAGACGTAGACGGCCGCCCCACGCAGCACCAGGTTGGAGCGAATATGCGGTTTCCCGGCCTTGATCCAACGGTCTGAGATCTCATCGACTTCCGACGCCGTGCGGCATAACGGCTTTTCGACGAATATGTGCTTGCCGTGGTCCAGCGCACGGCAAACTTCATCGAAATGCAGGTGGTCGTAGGTCGCGATGGATACGATATCCACGTCGGGTGCGGCGAGAATTTGCTCGTAGCTTTCGGCGGGTTTGCCTTGGCCCAATTCTTCGGCCAAGTGCTCCGCCTTGGCCATCTCGAGATCGTAGAGCCAGGTCACCTCGCTGTCCGGGTGCTGGGCGAAAGTGCGGGCGTGTTGTTCGCCGACCCCAAGTCCGATGATGGCGGCCCGAAAGGTCACAGGATTCCCCCCGGTTGGTAGAGACCGGCATCGTATTGCGGCATGAAACGCGCAAACAGCTCCCGATTGGAGTCTGACATGGAAGCCATGATGGCCGTCGACTGGGTTTCCGTCATCGGCGACTTCCCGGTCGCGTTGAAATGCGCGGCCTCGCCCTCAGGCACGGCGCCCTCTTCAAGTGATGAGGCCTCGCCCCGATTAAGGCGCAGTTGGGCGTCGAAAAATTCAGGGCGCAGACTGGGATTGACCAACGGCATGTCGCTCAGCGGAATCGGTGCCGAGACGTTCATTGATCGTTGAAACGCCTCCATGAAATCTTTCGGGGCCCCTTCCTTTGCGGGGTGAAGCTCTCTGTCGAAGGGGATGACGGTGACCGCATCTTCCCCGAATGCCGATGCGAAGGCTTCGGCCACGGCCAGCCAGTTCAACCGATGTACAGGGAAATCGGCGACATAAGTGGCGAAATCTGTCGTTCCGCCGTTCTGCAAATGCAGTCCGTACATGGACACAACATACCGTGCCTGATGGCGGACCAGAAGAATGATCCGAACGTCGAACCCGTTCAGCAGGCGGGTGAGGAACGGTGCGCGGTCAAGGTATGGCAGCGGATGACCGGCCTGATCGTCGATGCCCGTCAAACCTTCGTCACTCGTGAAAAAGGCAGGGGAATCGTGATGATGCAGTGGCGAAATGTGATAGTCCCACAATAGGCTGAACTGGTCCTCGGTCCATTCCGCTAGGGCATAGGCACGCCGGAATTCCATGCAGAGGCGTTGCAGCGGAAGAATACCGTCGGAACGCAATTGCCGGTAGCCTTCGTGCTTGGGCGAAAAGAAAGCGTGCTCGATCAAGGTCGAGGCACAGCGCGGCAAGCCGACATGAAGGTAGAAGGGGTTCAACCTAGTCGCTCCTGATCGCCTCGCTGAGGTTCCATTTGGCGCCGACCGCGGCCTAACTCGCCGGCGCGGAGGATACACGGTAGGTCGGGTCGAACAATTCGGGGCGCCGCTCGGCCAGTCCCTCCAGTTCGGCGACTCCGAACGTCGGATTGTCGGGGTAGAGGATGTCGAAGATTTCCGTGATCCGCCGATAATCGTGTTGGGTATCCAGCAGGCATTTGAGATTCGTGCGGTCGGGTTGGCGGCGCAATTCGAGGATCGGAAACCGTTCGGGTTGACGGAGGAAGAACGGCATCAGGTTCTCGCGTTCGTACATGTCGTCGGTCTCTGCGTCCAAGGCGCGGAGGGCATCGACGCGAAGGATGTGGCTTTCGACCCCTTCAGGATAGCCGGAATCATTCGGGTAATGGGCCCAGGCGGCGCCCGTCGCCAGGGCGGCCTGGAGCAGTCCGGTGGCGAGATCGGGGTCGGTCACCGGGCAGTCTCCCCACATGCGGACGATCACATCGGCGCCGGTCAGGTCCGCCGCCATCAGAAAGCGGGTGACGAGATCATCGTCGGGGCCGCGCACGACGTTGATCTTCGGATAACCGGCGGCGGCTTCCTCAAGCGGATCGTTCGCTTCGCCCGTCGGGATCGCCAGCACCAAGTCGTCGACGCCGCGGATGCGTAGTGCGCGGTCGAACAGGTGGTGCATGACGGGCCGCCCGGCCAGCGGCAGGATCGCCTTTCGTGCCAGGCGGATCGAGGTCAATCGCGCCTGAATGACGCCCGTAACCTTGGTCATGATCGGATCGCTCCTTCGATGGAGGCTGAAAACATCATTGGACTTCAACACCTTGTTGGTCGAGGAAAATGCGCGCGGAGATGAAGCTGAACAGGAACTTGGAAAAGCTGTTCGACGTCATGTCGTCGTCCAGGAAGGCCGTGAACTTGTCGCGGTCGATGAGGTCGAAGATCGGCCCGGGTGCGAGTAGCCGGTCGCGGGTTTCCGGGTTGCCGCGGTCGACGAGGGAATTGATCGAGGCATTGAAGCCGCGTTTGCGTTTGTCCAAACGGACCGCGTCCGGCACCAATCCTTCGCCCGATTGCCGCAGGAGCCATTTGGCGAAACCATGCCCCATCAGATATTCCGACGGCACATTGAAAAGAAACTCGGTGAGGTGTCGGTCGAGGAACGGCGAACGGTTCTCGACCGACCAGCGCATGGAGTTGCAATCGTCCTCATGCAGCAGGACGGGGACGGCTTCGGCGAAAAGCTCGTTCATCATGCGGTTGCGCAGCAACTCCCGCGTGAATTCCGTTTCGTGGAAATCTTCATGAAACGGGCGGGCGAGCAGACTTTCGAAGACGTCCTGGTCCAACGTGATATGGCCGCGCTGATCCGGGTCGCGGACAAAGGTCATGGGATCCTGGAGCAGGGGGTTCTGTACATGCGCGCCGAACCCACCTTTCCAATCGGCGAGCAGGGTTTCGAAATCGACGGAGGGGTCGATCTGCGACCGCCGCCACATCTGCGCCAACCACATCGAGTAGTGATCGTAATACCCGGTATAGATTTCGTCGGCACCGGAGCCGGATACGGCGACCTTGTACCCGGCGTCGTGGATCGCCTGCGACAGAAAGGAATGGACGTAGTAGCTGATCGTCGCGACCGGCGCATCGTGGTATGCGATCAGGTCATCCATCCGTTCGAAAAACCCGTCCGGCGACGTATGGGTGACGTGATGGTCGCAGTTCAGGGCATCGACCATGGTCTTGATGTTGGCGCTTTCGTCATAACGTTCGTCGCTGTCGATGATCGAAAAGCAATGGATGTCGGCGCCCAGTTTCTTGGCCGCGATCGCCGACAAGGTCGCGGAATCGACGCCTCCCGACAGGCAGAACGCGACCGGCACGTCCGCCCGCAGGCGCAATTCAACGGATCGGAACAATCGCTCGCGGGCTTCTTCCAACGCGTCCGCCGCCGACATGGGGCGCGGAATGTGTTTCAGCTGCCAATAGAATTCGGGTTGATGCAGGGCCGGGGACGTGAGCGTCAAATAGGTCGACGGCGGTAATTCGAAGACACCGTCAAAGAAGGTGTCGCCGGACTTGTACAGCGATTTGTAACCGAGCGTCAGATAGCGCAACACCTGTGTCTCATTGACCGCGGGACGGGCGCCGGCCAAGGCAGCCAGGGTTTTGATCTCGGACGCGAAATACAGCGTTCCGTCTTTGGGCCAGAGATAAAGAGGTTTTTCCCCGAACCGGTCGCGGCACAGCGTCAGCGTCCCGGCCCGGGTATCGATCAGGGCGAAGGCCCACATGCCTTCCATCCGGTCGAGCGCCGCCGGGCCCCATTGCCGCCATGCGGCCAGCAGCACTTCCGTGTCCGAGGTCGTCTCGAACGCATGGCCCAGGGATTCCAGTTCGGCCTTCAACTCCAGGTAATTGTATATCTCGCCGTTGTAGGCGACGGTCAGTCCGTCGCGTTCCAACGGTTGATTGGCGCGCGGGTCCAAATCGATGATCGACAAGCGCGTATGCAGCAAGGCCGCCTGCTGACCGTCGGCGCCGAGCGCCAATACTTGGTGGCCCGAAGCATCGGGCCCGCGCCGATCCATGGTCCGCAGAGCGTTTTCGATGCGCCCTGCATCCGGCGCCACCTGGCCGAGAGTTCCTGCGATACCGCACATGACGAAGACCTCAAGAAGCGCCTTCGGCGCGTTGAGTGAAGCGGGAAATGCAATAGTCCTTCAGCGCCGCCGGCATCGGGGAATAGAGTTTGCCTTGTCGGTGCAGCTGGTTAACCGAGAGCATCCCGCCGTTCGCGAAGTAGTGCAGGGCCTTCATCGCACCGGTGATACAAGTATCGGTGGTCGCGCGGCGAAGTTCGCGGAGCGCCATGCCGGCCGGAATATCCGGCCGCGCCGCGAATAGAACAGGCCCGGTGTTGACCTCGGCGGCGGCTTGCTGGACGACGCATTCCAATCTGTTTTCCTCACCGTGATAGGTTGCCCAAAGGTGGACGTCCTCTCCCCGGTAATCCTGGGGGTCTGCCCCGTGCAATACGATCATGCGGGTTCCCATGAGGTCCCGGGGCGCCGTACCGACCGGCCCACCGTCCAAAACGATTGCGACGTCGGTGCCAGATGCCCGAAGGGTCTCGGCAACGCCGTCTTCGGTCATATCCAAGACCGGAGCAACGGAGGCGAAATCGCCAAGACCGGGGGATGTGCCCCCGAACCAGGTCTCCGATTCATATGCCGTTTGTTCGGCATCGAACGGGTGGGATGTTTCAAAAGGCAACGACGGAACCTTCGTTCGAACGATGATGGCGGCAAGGTCATAGGTCTCGGCTAACACCTGGGCGCACCGGCGGGCAGGGGGACCGTCTGTCGTGAGAAGTGCGACCCGCATGGCGCGTCACATCTCTTCCAGATGACCGAATTGGATCAGGTCACCTTGCGTCACGTCCCTGTTCAGGCGGCGGTTCAGCACCTCGTTCTCGCGCCCGGGCGGAATGCCTTCTCCCGGGCGAACCCAGACGATGTCGTCGATGGCGAGGACATGGCCCGCCGCAAGGTCTCGTCCGGCGGCGATCGATCGGCGGACCGGCGTCACCAGGTCCCGTTCACAGGCCATGGTACCCAGCTGCCCGTCGCCGGTCATGTCCTCCACCGCGCGGATGCGGCGCACGAGTGTGGCCATGTCGTCCGGGTCGGCGGACAGTTGATGATCGCGGAAATCGGAATAGTCGTTGGCCAGGGTGAAATGCTTCTCGACGATACGGGCCCCCATGGCGACGGCCGCCACGGCGGCGTCGAGCCCCATGGTGTGGTCCGAATACCCGATCGTCTGATTCGGGAAGGCGGCTTTCAGAGACGCAATGGCGCCAAGGTTGGCTTGCTCCGGCGGCGCCGGATAGCTGACGATACAATGAAGCAGGGCAAGCTCGCCCGCGATATTTCCGGCGGCCCAACGGCCATTGACACGCGAGACGGCTTCCTGGATTTCGTCCTGTCCCGAAATCCCGGTCGAGATGATCATCGGTTTGCCGCTGTCCGCGCAGCACTCGATCAACGGCCAAAAGGTATTGTCGCCGGAGGCGATCTTGATCGCGTCGACGATGGTCGCAAGGAAACGGGCGCTCTCGAGGTCCAGGGGCGTGGAAAAGAACATCAAGCCCTTTGCCCGGGCGCGTTCGGCCAGTTCCGCGAAATCGTCGAACGAAAGTTGAAACTGTTTCAGGCGCGCGATCCGGGCGGGATCGACGGGGGATGTGAATTTCTCGGTGATGAAGGTTTGGAATTTGACGACGTCGACGCCGGTTTCCGCGGCGCGATCGACCATTTCCCGTGCGGCGCCCATGTCGCCTTCGTGATTGTTGCCGATCTCGGCAATGATCAAAGTTCGGTCACGGTTGGTGAACACGCTTTTGCTCCATCGTTTCCGCCTCTCCAGGGACTGGCGCGTAAGATGCCGTCCGGCGGTATCGCATCGTTTCAAGGTAGGGGCTAAACACTTAATGATCCATTTAGACCGCGCCAAGTGGCCCGGGTTGAATGCGGCCACTTCCGGGGGATGAGGTTGCTTCGTCCGAAGCGGCGTCTGCCCGTCATATACTGAATATTCAGACTTCGCGCTTAGCCTGATGTTGATTGGCCTGTCCCGGCAGGCCCCGGCGATTCACAGGCGAGTGCAAGCAACGTCATGCAGAAATTTACGGAACCCTTTGTCGTCAATACGATCGACGGCCTTAAGGCGCCGAAATCCCAATCGCGCGATTTGTTGATCGATTGGATCTTCGAGGACGAGGACCTGCGCCGTTTCCTGCACCAACAAGGTGCCGAATGCGCCTGGATGCTGTCCGACCAGAACGCGTTTCTTCAGTTCTTGAAGGTGTCGCTCGACCGGTATTTTGAAAGCGGCGAGGCGACGATTGCCCCGGACGAGCAATATGCCCGCATCGGCGAATACGCATCGGAGTTCAACAGGATCAGCACTCGGTTCGCGCCCAGCACCAAGCCGAACCCGGAAGCCGTGTTCTGGCCGGACCCGACGCAAGGCGGGGCGAAGTTGCAGGACGTTCTGCCCGTTGCGGTGACCCACCCGTTCATCGATCACGGATCGCGCATCGGATCCGCCGGCAGTTGCTTCGCCATCGAAATCGCGCAGAACCTGATGTCGCGTGGGTTCAATTACATCTGCCAGGAAACGACCTACGACGCCGAGACGGAAACCATTGTCATGGGGACGTCCCCGGAGGATCCGGTCGTCCAGTATTCCTGCCGATGGGGAATTCTGTTCAACACGCCAAGTTTTACCCAGATTGTCGAGAATGCCTTCGGGGTTCGCCCCTTGCCACCGCTGCTGGTCCGATACGAGCTCGGAAACGAGATCGTCTATCTGGACCCGTATCGCGAAAACGTCATGTTCAAGTCGCCCGATGCCTACATGGTGGAGCGGGAGAAACATGCCGCCAATACCCGCGCGGTGTTCGAAAACGCCGATGTCTTCGTGATGACCCTGGGGTTGAACGAAGCCTGGCAGTACCTGCCGGACGGCACCTATATCTCGCGCAATCCCCGCAATAAGAACCTCAACGGGCTGCTGACGCACCGGACGTTGTCGGTCGAGGAGAACATCGACTATCTGCAGCGCTTCGTCGATGTGGTTCGCGCCCACAACCCAAATATCAAATTGGTCGTCACGGTCTCCCCCGTCCCGTTTCTGGCGACCGGGCGGGCGGACGAATACCATGTCATCACCGCGAACGGCCATTCCAAGGCGGTCCTACGGGTCGCCGCGCAGGAGATTGTCGAGCGCAACGAGAACGTGTTCTATTTCCCGAGCTACGAAGTCGTGACGGTCTGTTCGCCAGAGATTTGGACCGAAGATCAACGCCACGTACACCCGGATGCCATTCGCCGGGTCATGGCGACGTTCGACGAAATGTTCCTGACGGATGAAGCCAAGGCGAAAGTCCAAGCCGCGTCTGCGGCCGGGGAAGCCTAGACCACGCAAGGTCGCGCCACGCGAATTGACAGATTGGATGTGCGATGACGGAACTCAATAGACCGACTTCGATCAACACCGTAAACGGATTGGCGTCGCCGGTGTCTCCGTCGCGGGACCTGTTGATCGGAAGAATTTTCGCGGACGAGTCGCTGCGGGACTATATCTGCCAAGCCGCGGAACAGGCGCCGGAAGGGCTGGTCGACCAGACGGCTTTTCTCAGTTTCTGCAAACAGGCGGCCGACGCCTACGTTTCCGCGAATGGACGGGACGGCCTGACCCAGGATCCGGACGAAGCGATTTCGGCATACATCGAGGCGGGGCAGCGCATTGCCCAACGGTTCGAGGCGTCCGCCAAACCGAACCCCAAGGCGGTGTACTGGCCCGACCCGACCAAGGAAGGGGAGAACCTGGGCGATGTGCTGCCGGTCTCCAAAACCTACCCCTTTATCGATCAATCGACGGTGATCGCGTCGGCGGGAAGCTGCTTCGCCGTCGAGATCGCCAAATACCTGGTCGCCCACAACTTCAACTATCTTTGTCTTGAGAAGACCTACGATCCGGAAACCGGGACAATCGTCTTGGAGACCTCGATGGATGACCCGCAGATCCAATATTCCTGCCGCTGGGGGAATTTGTTCAACACGCCCAGTTTCACCCAGGTGGTCGAGAATGCCTTCGGCGTGCGTCCGCTATCGCAGATTCTCACCCGACATGAACTCCCGGGCGGGAGCCTCTATCTCGACCCTTACCGTGAGGCGGTCGCCTTCATGTCCGAAGAAGGATACGCGGTCGAACGGGAAAAGCATCTCGCCAATACGCGCAAGGTGTTTGAAACGGCCGACGTGTTCATCATGACCCTGGGGCTTAACGAGGCCTGGCAGTACATTCCGGACGGATCTTATATTTCCCGCAACCCGCGGGATCGTTCCCTCGCAGGGTTGCTCGATCATCGCACGCTGACGGTCCAGGAAAACATCGATTACCTGCAGCGGTTCGTCGATGTGGTTCGCGCCCATAACCCGGATATAAAGCTGATCGTGACCGTTTCACCCGTGCCGTTCCTTGCGACCGGTCGGGCCGACGAGCATCATGTGGTTACCGCCAATACCCATTCGAAAGCGGTCCTTCGCGTAACGGCCGAAGAAATCGTCGCACGAAACGAAAACGTGTTCTACTTCCCGAGCTACGAAGTGGTCACCGTCTGCTCGCCGCAAATTTGGAAACAGGACCAACGCCATATTCACGAAAGCGCGGTCGGCCGGGTGATGGCGACGTTTGAAAAAATGTTCCTGACCCGTGCGGCACAGGTCCAGCTTCAATTGTCGTGATGACGGCCGGCGGAACGGAGTAGGGATGAGTTCTTTTCAGTACGCCATCGATCCGCAAGGAGACGTGCAGACGACCGAGGAATTGATCGCCTGGTCGGCCAATTCGTCATGGCAGCGGTACTGGCTTTTCCATCGGTTCTGTCAGGACCGCTACCAACAAGTGACCGGTGGCCCACCGGCGCCGTTGGCGGGCGGGAACGCGCTTGCCGAACGGGGCATCAGCCTTCATCCCGGGATGCTGAACCTGGGCGGCTGCAACGCGATGACCCAGGCGATCGACCAATACATGGCGGACGTGCTGCCGGAAAACGGTACGCCGGACCTGTCCTATACGGTGCCTTGGACCGGCCATCAGGCGCATTTGCTGAAACGCATTCTGCCGCAAATTCTGTCGCCGTCGGTCGAGGCCGAATTGGAAGAATACTACGGCAGCTATTTCCAGGTCCTCGCGGTCAACCTGCGGCGGAATTTCCCGTCCGACGGGCGGGACGTTTCGTTCCTCTGGCATCGGGATCACGAGCCGAGCCAGCAGGTCCATCTGATCGTTTACTTGAGTGGGGCGTCGGATGAGGGGGGGCGGACCGAGGTTCTGGATTTCCAGGCGACGCGCGAAGCGGCGGAAGCGGGATACAGTTTTCCCAGCCTGGAGGACCGTAGCGACGACCTGAATGCCGTCTTCGGCCGTCAGGCGGACGATGTGACCATAACGTCACCGGAATTCGGCCCGGGCGGCGGATTGCTGTTCGCGGCACCCCGGGCCCTGCATCGCGGGCGCCTGCCGCGCACGAAATGGCGGGACACGTTGCTTTTCCTGTTCCTCCCGAGCCCGGTTCCCTGGCGGGACCGCCTTGCCCATACGTTCAACAGTGTTCTGATGAACGGCGCGAACGTCAGTTCCTGCATGGTCAATCCCCTGCGGAAGTTCGCGCGGTCGGAGATGGCGCATCATGGCGATGCACCGGATTGGGCAAAGCTGGGCGAACTCTATCCGCCGGACGGCAAGCCCTAAGGCGCGCGCGCTGTCGCAACGCGCCGAACCGCCCTTGATTATGAGTCGAGGGCTTAGGCGTCCTGGTTGGCTTCTTCCATACGAGAGGCGATATCGGCGGTTTCCAATTCCTCCGCCAGATTGCTGAAGGTGTCCGCTTCGTGGCGGATCAACTTCTGCGTCGCCTTCAGCGCACGGTAGAGCTTCGCTTCGTCGGCGAATTTCAGAATCTCTTCGCCGATGTCCTTGGCGCTGGGGGCGGCCTTGATGTAATCGCCGAGAAATTCTCGGAACGTCGCCAGGTACTCTTCTTCATGGCGCGGGAACATATAGGCGCATTGAAGGGCGAAATAGACCCGGGCGGCCGGTGTGTTCGTCTCCGCCTGGGTGAGAATTTCCTTTTCCCGGATGATCGCCGATTCGTTGTGGACCAGCAATTTCGCGTTGCCGCCGACGTTTTCCACGACGGCGCCATTTATCACCAGTTTTTCACCGGCTTTGAAATCAAGTTTTAACGGCATTTTCCTACCACCCCTAGAGGTATCCTGACCCACTTATTACCATATGTGCGGCAAATTCCCTACAAACTCTATTGTCCGAAAAACAGGCGCGGCGGCGGTTCGCCGCCGGCCGGGGAAGCCGTCCCGCGGCACGGTGGCCAAAGGAGAATCTTGGTTAAGTACAGCGATGACAAGAGTTTGTTAACAATATGCAATTAGATTATCCTGTGCACTGTTGGCAGAAAGCGCAACACAACGCTGTCGCGGACGGGAACCAGTATGTTTCACCGCCGCACAGGTATGAGGCAATGAAATGTCTGATGTGGCTCTTTCTGCTGCAGTACGCAGCTCGCTGCTTGCGTTGCAGCGCACGACCGATCTGATCGATCGCACGAACAACCGGCTTTCCACGGGGCTGCGCGTCAGCAGCCCGGTCGATGACCCGGTCTCCTTCTTTTCCTCGAAAGCCCTGATGGACCGCTCCTTCGACTTTACGGAGCGCAAGGATGGCATCGACCAGGGGATTTCGACGGTGACGGCGGCTTTGGACGGCGTCGAAAGCATCGACACGGTGGTCCGGCAGCTAAAAGGGATCGCGACGTCGCTGAAATCAGCGACGGGCACGCAATTCACCGACCTGATCACGCAGTTCAATTCGGTTCGCGCACAAATCGGCACGCTGGCCGACGATGCGCAGTATCAGGGCATCAACCTGATCGACAACACGACGGAATCGCTGACGGTCAGCTTCGCCAATAACACCACCAGCCTGCTGACCATTGATGCGGTCAACATGCGGCAATCGGGCTTGGCGGTCGATGGATTGGTTGTCCGCGCGGACAGCCAGATCAGCTTCACGGCCTTTGCCAACGACTCCGGTCTTTCGCTGAACAACACGGCCAACGTGGCCCTGACCGGCGGCCATTCGGCGCAGACCTTGGTGTCGGATTTCGGCGGCGAACTGGTCGTTACCTATAACGGCACGGGCACGACCGTGACGGGGACGAGCGCGGGCATCACCTTCGCGATCAACACCCAGTACAACATTACCGTCGTCGTGGGCTCCGCGGATTCGCAATCCATCACCCAGGGGCAGACCCTGACTCTGCAATTGGCGTCGTTCAATGCGGGTTGGCTCTCGGGCGTGTCAGGTCTCGGCAACACGGGTTCATTCTCGGCGGCCAACTCCGGCGCGGTCGAGGGCGTGTTCATCGGTGTGATCAGCGGCCTGACGCAATCGTTCATCTCCCCCACCGGTGCGGATATCCAGATCCTGAGCGTGAACACCGAAGGTGGTCTGCAAAGCGGTGTCGATTTCATCGCCGAAGGCTCCGCCGAAGATGTCGACAATATCGTGATCGACCTTGATGCGGCTCTGCAGACCTTGCGGTCGGAATCGCAGAAACTGGGCTCCAACGTCGCCCTTCTGCAGACCCGGCTCGACTTCACGGAAAGATACACCAACACCCTGGAAGAAGGGGCCGGCAAGTTGACGCTGGCCGACCTCAACGAGGAAGGCGCCAACCTGTTGGCGCTGCAGACCCGCCAGCAGCTGGGTATCTCGGCGCTGTCCTTCGCGGGGCAGTCCGAACAGGGCATTCTGGCGCTGTTCAACTGATTTCGGCGCGCTTTCCGCGCGCGGGTATGCCTATTGATCAACCGCTGCATCCGACGATGGATGCGGCGGTTTTTCTTTGTTTTTAATGGGTTGGTCGACAATGGCCGGGCCCTATACCGTTCCTGTATTTTAGCGTTGACAAACATAGGGGGGCTCTTTAGCTTCACGACTGACCGTATGGCATTTCGCCAGAAGCGCGTAACCTGCGGTTAAGGATAGTAGATCCTGTAAAACACTCTAGAACGGAGTATTAAAATGTCTGACGTTACCCTTTCAGCTGCTGTACGCAGCTCGCTCCTCTCTCTCCAAAGCACCACTGATCTGATCGACCGTACCAACGGCCGCTTGTCTTCGGGCCTGCGCGTCGCCAGCGCGGTTGACGATCCCGTGTCCTTCTTCTCCGCGAAATCCCTGACCGACCGCGCGTTCGACTTTAACGATCGTAAGGACGGCATTGACCAGGGCATTTCGACGGTTACGGCGGCCCTGGACGGCGTTGAAAGCATCGACAGCCTTGTTCGCCAGCTCAAGGGTATTGCCAACTCCCTGAAGTCGGCCACCGGCACCCAGTTCACCGACCTGGTTACCCAGTTCTCCGACATTCGGAGCCAGATCGGCGACTTGGCCAACGATGCCGAATATCAGGGTGTTAACCTGATCGATAACACTTCGGAATCGCTGACGGTTAACTTCTCGAACAACACCACCAGCCTTCTGAACATTGATGCTGTTCAGCTTCAGGAAACCGGTCTCGGCATCGACGGCTTGGTCGTTCGTGCCGACAGCCAGGTCAGCTTCGCGGCGTTCAGCAACGACTCCGGTCTCGCCCTGAACAACTCGGCCAACATCGCCCTCACGGCTGGTCACTCGGCCCAGACCCTGGTCTCCGACTTCGGTGGTGAAATCGTCGTGACCTACAACGGTACCGGCACCACGGTGACCAGCACCGGTGAAGAAATCACCTTCGCTCTGAACACCCAGTACAACATCTCGGTGCACGTCGGTACGTCTGACTCTCAGACGATCACCCAGGGTCAGACCCTGACCCTGCAGTTGGCCACGTTCAACGTCGGTCTGCTGTCTGCCGTTTCCGGTATCGGCAACACGGGCTCGTTCTCGGCCGCCAACTCCGGTACCGTCGAAGGCGTGTTCATCGGTGTCATCAGTGGCCTGACGCAGTCGTTCATCTCCGCCACCGGTGGCGACGTCCAGATCCTGGGCGTGAACACCGAAGGCGGCCTGCAGAGCGGCGTCGACTTCATCGCCGAAGGCCAGGGCGACGATGCCGATACGGTCATCACCGGCCTGGACGCGGCGTTGACCACGCTTCGGTCCGAGTCGCAGAAGCTGGGTTCCAACGTGGCCCTGCTGCAGACGCGTCTCGACTTCACCGAGCAGTACGTGAACACCCTGGAAGAAGGTGCCGGCAAGCTCACGCTGGCCGACCTCAACCAGGAAGGTGCCAACCTGCTGGCCCTGCAGACTCGTCAGCAGCTGGGTATCTCCTCGCTGGCCTTCGCCGGTCAGTCCGAGCAGGGTATCCTGGCGCTGTTCAACTAATCGCAAGGATGAGGAAGCCGGGTTTCCGGCCTCCCGCCAGGCAATTAGGCCAAAAATTCCGTCACCACCTTCGGGTGGTGGCGGTTTTTTTTTGACCGCCCCGCGATTAGGATGATCGGACGGAACAGGCCGTTACATGCGGCGGTCTGTCCGCCTTGGTGGTTGTATGGCTCCTGACATGACGGACGAAGAAATTGCGGCGGCGCTTGCCCGGGTGGAAACCTGTTTGGGCGAGGAACGTCCGCTTGATGCCGTCCGGGATCTTCAGGGAATTCTAGCGGTCCGCCCCAATCATCCCATGGCCTTGTGCGGTGTCGGCCGGGTCGGGATTCAAGTCGGGGACAGTACCGCGGCGCTCGAGGCGCTCGACCTGGCAGTACGGCAGGCGCCCGATTTGTTGGAAGCACGCAACGCGCGCGGCGTCGCGCTGCAGAATCTGGGGCGACTCGACGAAGCAGAGACCGAATTCCAAACCGTTGTCGAGGCGGTGCCGGACAATCCGGGAGCCTTGCTCAATCTCGCCAGTCTGTTGGCGGCCAAAGGTGATTATTCGGGGGCGGAGCCTGTCTTCGCTAAAATTCTCGACCTAAATCCGGATGATCCGACTGCGGGATATAATCTGGGCCTGTTGAAGCTGGTTCTGGGTGATTTCCAGGCCGGATGGCGGAGGTTCGATCTGCGTCACCGGGCAAGCAATGTCGGCTTGGCGGCCGTGACCTCGCCGCAACCCCGTTGGACCGGGGAGTGCCGGCCCGATGCGACCTTGTTGATCACCGCGGAGCAAGGGTTGGGAGACAATATTCAGTTCGTGCGCTATGCGACGGCGGCGGCGGCGCGGGTCGGACGCGTGATTCTCGAGGCACCTTCGCCCCTGATCGATCTATTCCGCGACCTGACGGGCCCGGCGGAGATCGTCGCCCGGGGCGCGCCACTGCCCGACCACGATCTGTATATCCCGATCATGAGTCTGCCCGGTGTGTTCGAAACGAGGGCCGACACCATTCCATGGGATGGGCCATATCTTCACGCGCCGGAGGATCGGCTGACCCATTGGCGACGGCGATTGGATACGTCGGACGGGCGCTGGCATGTCGGGCTGGTATGGGCCGGAAATCCCGATCACAAACGGGACCGGGATCGCTCGATGAACCTGGCCGACCTGGCTCCGCTGACGGAAACGGATGGGGTGCAGTTTCATGCCTTGCAGATCGGCCCGCCGGCGGACCAGTTGGCGAGTGTTGCGGTCAAACGGCCCATTCGCCGCGTCTTCCATACGCAGCGGTCATTGCCCGACGTCGCGGCGGCGATCGGGAGCCTGGATTTATTGATCGGTGTCGATACAGCCTTGGTCCATCTCGCCGGTGCCATGGGTATGCCGGTGTGGACGATGATTTCCAAGGTGCCCGATTGGCGGTGGATGTTGGATCGCGCGGACACCCCTTGGTACCCGAGCATGCGATTGTTCCGTCAAAAACAAACTGGTGATTGGGGGCCGGTCATCGAAGACGTGAACGCGGCCTTGGCGGATTTCACGAAGTCCAAGAAGGTACGATCGGAATCCGGCTCCACATAGCCGAAGAAAGGTACCGTGCTATTCGGCGGGGCTAAGGAGCATTTCCCGCTGGTCGTCCGTCAGGCCGTCTTCATTGTCGTCGCCGCGAAGGTATTCTTCACGCAGCTCCAGGCCCGCCGCCTGCGATCGGATGTGTTTGGTCACGACCTTTCGCAGGTGCTCCAACAGTTCGACGGATTCTTCGCGGATAATTGCGAGGCCCTTGTCTGCCAACTCTTCGTTCGTAATTCGCGCCAGGTAATAGTCGGCGGCAATCAGGACCTGGTTGACCGACCCACGCATGACCAGGCTGGCGTAGGTCTGATAGATGTCTTCGCCGCTGGTGTAGAACATGCGGGCGGCATCGATCATGTGATCGGTCGAGTTGATCAAATCCTTGGTCTCGATGATGTCGATCAACTCGTCGATCAGCTTGTCGATTTGTTGAATCATCTTTTCCGGCTGCCAACGCTCGTTGAATTCCTCATTGGTCATCAACGGAAAGCTCTCAATGATGTCGCGGACCGCCTCGTCACGCGAAATCGCCGGTTCCGGAAGGTCCAGGGTACGAGACAGCTTCGGGATGGCCTTGTTGATCCGTACACCGTTGCTGCAATTGTAATAGCGGCAGCGAGGGCCGGAATAGAGGATTGCCCGTTGGACGGTGTCGAGCGCCCAGAACAGACCGGAGCTGGTCATCGCCTTGCCACCGAAGTTGGCGGGGACCTCGATGTTGAAGACCTGAAGGACTTCGTTCTTGGCCTTGTCGGAATAGTGGAAGGACGATTTGGCGTGATGCTGTTCGCTGTCTTTCTGGCCCAGGTCCGTGCCGAAGAAATAAAATTCCTGGAACCCCATTTCCTGCGCGAAGCTGAGCCCCACGTTGACGACGGTGGGATCGGGATGGGCGAGGCAGCTTTCCGGATTGTTGGAAAACACCGGGTAAGGACATAGCGCCGGGCGGAAATAGAACACCACGGTATCGAAGAAATCCTTGATCTCACGTTCCACGGTCGAGCTGCTGACCAGGCAGATGCCGGATAGATCGTGCCGTTCCGATGCGTATTGCATCACGCGCATCACCGCGATGTTTTCCAGCTCCATTTGAAAATCCGGGCGGATTCCGGCATCCATCAGCGGGCCGAGTGCCGAGCCGCAGGAGAAAATCACGGCCCGGTCGGAAATGCGGCGAATGTCTTCGATGTTTTTGTCCAGCGACGGGCCGCAGCCGACGATCACGGCGGGCACCTGTTTCGCGGCATCACGTTTATCGCGAATATACACCCGTGACCCGTCGTCCTTCAGGTTGTCGTAGGTGTTCCGCAGCATGATTTGCTCGTCGTAGAAAAACCCGAGCCCGGTCAGGAGAAGTTGGGATTCTTTGTTGAACTTGGTGGAAAACTCGACGAAGGCGGGGTTGTTGTAATGGGCGTAGACGTAGGTGCCGTCCAACGAGTTTGTGTTCGTGTAGCGCGTTTGGAAACGCAGGCCGTCCATCCAGTTCTGCGACGTGCCGGTAATGTAGAAAAAGACGTCGCCGTTGCGCGCCTGCATCTCCATGACCAGGGCGGCCCAGTCGAGCAGCTCGAGGGAATGGTAAAGACCTTCGAAGTTGGGTTCCAACAGGAACAGGTTGCGGCATTCGGTCTTTTCAACGACTTCCGGCAGATGCCTGCCCAGGCCGATGCCCATGACGATCGTGTAGAACGCGGCGGGGCTCGAACGGCCGGTCGAAAAATCAATTCCTTCGTCGTTGCGCATGCGCATCAGCATGTGCCCCAATCGGCGGCCGACCTGCATGTCCATGTGCTGCGGCATCGGCGGAAAAATCGTCAGACGATTGGGGGCCCGCCAATAAGACGCCAACTGGCGCTCGGTGAATTGGTCGATGTTGCCGTCATAAAATTTGCGGCCGGAAAATATCATGTCCGGCCGGCCCTCGTCGTCGAAGACTAATTCCGATTTCGGCTCGAACTTGGCGAGGGTGTCATAGACGCTTTTGTACTTCCTCTGGAAGACGGCCATGTTGCGGGCACGCAAGGCGTCCCGCTCTTCCTGGGTTTCAGGGACCAGCCACCATTTTTCCTGCAAGGAAGCGGGCGTTTCTTCCTGTTCGTCCTGGCTGTCCGTCGCGATATCGCTTTCCATCGCTTGCTGTTCCTGATCTGGGAGGTGTCACGTCATGATTTGAGGGCACTGCAGATTACATATCACCTGCTTTAAGATATTGTAAATCAAGGCGTCCGGTGGGGGCGGCTCGGGCCGGTGTGCCGCAACCGATTGCCGTATCGGCTGTGGGTCACGGCGTCAATTCTATGCTTCGAATAGAGCTGCGTCCGCGCGGGTTACTCAGACGGACGGATAGGGTATGCGCAGCTTCCGTCAAGTCCCGTACCGTAACATATCGGTCGACCGGCGTGTTTTCCCAGCCCGCGCCGATTTCCCGCCACGTCCCCTCGTCCAACCGCCAGTGCAACACGGTCTCTAGTCCCAACGCATTGCAGCGGATTCGAATGATCGCCTTGTCGCCTTGCCGGGCGTGCAGCGATACGTCATGCAGTACAGGCGCGGGCGTGGGGGGCAATTCAATTGATCGGACCTCGCCGGCCTCGGTTCCCGTTGCATCGCGGCAGACCAGCCGATAGTGGATTTCCGAGCCCAGCGGAAGATCGAGGGCGTCGGCCGATACGGTCACGGGAACGGGGCTGGGCGGCGGCGCGAATTCGGGTGCGAACGCCTGGATTGCCGTCAAACCCAATCCTGCCTCGGTTTTTCCCGATAGGATTTCCAATGTCACGGTTTTGACCGGTTGGGGGGCGTCGATGCGCCGGATTGCCAAGTCGTCGTCGGCCATGTCGATGTCGAGAACGGTCAATTCTTCGCCGTCGAGCCCCTTCAGGATCACGCGGCACCGGTCCGTGGGCATGACCGGGTCCTGGTGCAGAACCAGAGTGGCGATGCCTGTGGGTTCTGCCAATTCCCAGACGATCTCCGGGGTAGGCGTGTCTTCCGCGACGCGGTACCAGCCCGCATTCGGGTCGCCATAAATCCCGTTGGTCAAGGCCGCGGGGTCGACGGGCCCGGTATTATCGGCGCGAACCAGTTGCGCGCCGGCATCCGGGTGAAGGACGCTCATGTCGCGAAAGGCCAACTCGGCCCCGGCAATGTCGAGTTCGCCGGTAGTGATGTCGCGCGGCTCGCCGAACGGCGCGATCAAAACGATGTTGCCGGTATTCCGGGCGAGGCAATCGTGCAGCGGGCCGTAATAGTACCGGTCGTGATTTTTCTGTTCGACGGAGTTACTGCCGGCGAAGGTCCATGCCCCGGGGGCACCCGAGAGCCGAAAGGTTACGTCGCGGAATGCATCGGACTGTTCATCCGCCAGCGCAATTGCCTGACCAGACAGTATCCAATAGGACGTGACGGCGCCGACGCCCAGACAATGCAGGGCGTTGCCCGCATCTAAATTTCGCGTCCGCAGGCGCAGACGATACGTTGCGTCCCGAATATCCGAACATTCCCAAAGATTTGCCTTTTGATGTCCATCGAACTGGCAGCTGTTGTGCCAAGTTGCGTGGATCAGTTCCATGAAACCGATGCCGGAAATATGATTGGGGTCCTGGCCGAACGGCCATTCCAGGTGAATATGCGGTTCCGGGTCTGCAGCCCAGGATATCTCGCCCGCATAGCGCCAATTTCTCCTTGGGGTCCACGTCGGTGTATTGACGAAGCGGGCATTCAGGCGACCGGGCAAGGGCTCCCAAGGTGTCGCGGAAGACAAGTCGTCCGGCGTGGTGCCGTATTCGAAGCGGAAATCAGCGGCGTGTCCGGGGGCGGCGACCCGGCCTGCCATGGTGGCACCGTTGCTGCCGATCTCGGAGGCGGCACCGGTTTCGGCAAACGGTTCGGTGACAGGGCGGGGCGGGGGCTCTTCAGCCGAAGCGCCGGTGTTGTATGATGGCGTATCGGGTTGGACATCCGCGCGCCGGGAGTCGAGGACCGTCTCGATCGCCGTTTCACGATGGGCACTCATCAGATCCCAGGCGGCCGCTTCCATGTGCAGAGGCACGATCAGGCCAGGTTGCCAGTTCATATGCTCGCCCTTGGGGATCAGATCCTTGCCTCGGCGCAATGCACGGCGGAGATCGACAGGGCGCCCCCCCGCGAAATAGGCCCAGCAGAGCCGGGAATGGGACGCCGTGTCGTCCGGCAAGGCTTCGGTGGCTTTTTCGAGATGACTGGTTGCGTCGACGAACCTTTGATCCGCGCAAAGAACGGCTGCCAAATGCTTATGCGCGCCGATATTCGCAGGGTTTTCCTTCAATATCAGCCGCAACAGCGCCTCGGTGACGTCATTCAAGCCCCATTTGAACGACGCGACGGCCAGGCTTTCCAACGTTTCGCCGGGGTACTGGCGCAGGAATTCCTTTGCCGCCGCTTCCCCGTTACCGCTTCGGATGCGGGCTACCAGTTCATTGGGGTCCATTGGGAAATCTGCCTTTCTACCGCACCGCTGCTGCCGCATAGGCTGCTAAATACCAGGCCGGATCGACGAATTCGGGTGCGTGATCGGAACGTGGCCGGGGGCGTCGAAATGGAAAACGTTTATCGCATTTTAGCGCGGATTATGGTATTGTCTAAGTCACGGATATTAGTAGGAAAAATTTGCCTAGCGGGGCCTCTGGAAAGAGGCTGGAAATGCCAAGGCAAGGTCCGGAAAGATTGATCGAAAATGGCTTTGACGCCGTTCGCATATACCCTGGCCAGCACGAGCCTGAGGAACCAGAAAGCGGGTTTTGAACTGCAGTTCAACCTGTTGCAGAATTCGCTTATTCGCCGTTTCAATGAAAAGGTCGAAAAGGTTTCCGAAACGCCGATTACGGTCAGAAACAAGATCGAGGATTTGTCGGCGCGGCAGCAGAAACTGCTCGACTCCCTTCCGGCGATCCAGGAGTTCCGTCAAGGCAGCCTGAATACGGCCGGAACGCTGGAAATCATTTTCGATGACATCACGGCGTTGTTCGAAACGTTCAATCAGGACGCGACGGTCGATGCCGCGGAAATCGAGGCGTTTGAGAAACAGCGCGACCTCGTCGCCGACAAGATCAACAATCTCTACGATTTTTCCCATCCGGATATTTTCGACGGGAACACGGTCGATAACCTGAAGGACGATATCGAGACGATCCGTTCGCTGACCCTGACCGCCGGCCCGCTGACGGACAACTCCGATGTCACCGACACATTGGCGTCCTTGCAGAATGAAGTCAGCGTCGGGATCACGGTGATCCGCCTGAATGCGAGCACGGCGTTGGATTTAGAACAGCACGTGCAATCCAGATTCACGACGGCCGAGGCCGAACTGTTCGAATTGACGACGGTCGAACAAGACCGCCGTCAGGAAGAAATTTCCCAAGCGGAAGCCAATCTGGGCAACCTGCTGCGGGCGATTTCGCTGTCGTTCGAAACGAATTCCGGGTTGAGCGAGGCGCTCGCGTCGCGTTTGCGCCCGATGGTCCCGCCGCCGGGATCGGCCGTTAACATCATTTCCTGATTTCACGAAATCGCGCGGGATGCGGTTGCTGTACCCTGGGAACAGGGCAGGGCAGATTTGTTATGACTCGACGCGTTCGTCGACCAGACGCGTGTAGATGCCTTCCAATTCCCGCACGTGGGCTACGGGATTGAACAGTGCCGTCGATCGGACCGTGCCCCGCAGGGTTTCGCGCGTTTCGGCCAGAGCGTCCAGGTCGCCCGCGATGTCGGCGATCTTGGCCAGCCAGTCCTCGACGGACTTTTGCGACCATTGCAGATGGGTCGAGGCGGCCAGAATACTGGTCGCGGCGCAGCTCGCAGGAGTCTCGCCAGGGATCGTCAGGACGGGAATGCCCATCCAGAGCGCATCGCTGGCACGTAACGGGGACGTCAGCGCGCCGGGCACCAAGAACATGTCGATCTCATGCCAATAGGCAGGATCGGGGACCCAGGGCTCGCCGATCGGGTTCTCGTCGAATACGGAGACCCGATCTCCCATCCCGGCGGCGGAAAACAACTCGTCAATCACGCGCCGGGGGTAGGTGTCGGTGTGGCCGGCTGCGCCAAAAATGAGGCGGCTGCCGGGCACAGCCTCCAACGCCTTGACGAAGGCATCGACCGTTTCCGGGGTTAGGGCCTCGCAATCGCAGGCCGCACCAAAGGTGACGTGACCGTTCGTCTTCGCCGGCGAAGGATTGATATCCAACAACATGAAGGACGGACGGGTCGACCAAAGGCCCGATCGCAGGATCGACATCTCCTGATTCTGACCAAGCGCGGACTTGAGGGGTGTTTCGATCATGGCGTCGCCGATCACATGATCGATCCCGGGGATCTTAGAGCCGTAGTTCATGCCGGTCAGGGCGATCTGAATGGATGCGGGATGCATCGCGAACAGGCTGGCACGGTTGTTCAATTCCGGCTGGCTGCAGTTGACCAGAATGTCGATCTCGTCGCCGCTGATGACCACGGCCGCCGTTTCGTCGTCCAATTCCCAAAGACGCCGCTCCGTGTCGACGGCATTGTTGAATTGCTGGATGAAGGCGCTGCGCCCCTGGGTCGTCTGATACAGGAAGACGTCGAACTTTTCCCGGTCATGGTGTTCCAGGATCGGTCCCAGCAACGCGGCGGCATCGGCGTTCCAGGTGTCGTTGACGACGTAGCCGACGTGGATGCGTTCCTTGCGGTAGGCCGGCGAAGATGCCTCGGGCGGCAATTCCTCGGTGTCTCCGGCGCGGCGTTCCATTTCGCTTTGGATAAAGGCGAGTTCCTCGGCGTCGGGCTTGCCGAGGGCCCCGGCCAAGGCGTAACAGGCAGCCGCCATGCCCAGGGAGTCGGGCTCCAACTCCAGGGCGCGTTTCAGGTGAAACAGGGCGGCGTCCTTGGCTCCGATCCGTTTGCTGATCTGGCCGGCCCGGAAATGACTCGTATCCTTATCTTCGGCGCTCTTGAGCGATTTCTGGATATCGGAAATGGCGCGTTCGAAATTGCCCAATTGCAAATGCGCACGGGCCGATTCACGCAAGGCATCCGCGTCGTCCGGCACCAAGATGACCTGGCGTTCGAATTCGCGAGCCGCATTGACGTACTCATGCTGCTGCATCTTCACGTAGCCATAGGCATAATGCCTTGGAATTGAAGCGTTATCCAAGGATTCGAAGAAGTTAGAAAGGTCGGCCGGGATCAGATTGTAAATGAACGGGTGAGGGTCGAGGATAGTCGACAGCTTGGCGAAATACACACCTTCGGCAAGGTTTCCGACCCGGACATGCAGATTGGCCAGGACCTCTGCGTATTCGAAACATTCAGGGTCTTGTTGATGCGCCGCTTCCATGAACATCAAGGCGCGGCCGTATTCCCCCATGGTCACGGCGGCCAGGCCGAGCGCGAATAAATTCTCCGGCGCGTTCGGGTGTTCGCGCTGCAATTCATCGATCAGCTCCAGCGCCTCTTGGGATTCGCGGTTGAGGAGCTTCTCGCACGCCTTGCGGATTTTCTCGTAGAACTCCGGCGAATTCTCAGATGTCGCTGTCATGGCTTGAATGCAATGCGATCTTTCGGGTCGATTTGATGGGTGAACCGGGCCCCGTCATGGGCGGGCTTGATGCCGCGGGGATCGTGTAAAGCGGATTAAATCTCGGTGTCGATGTTGATTCGCTCTTGCGGCGGCGCGTCCTGGGGCTGTTCCGGGGCGGACTGTTGGGGCGCCGGCGTTTCGGACTGCGGCGCGGCGTCACTGTCCTGAGGAATTTGTGCCAGGCCGGCGGCGATGTTCCGATTGATGTCGATCAGCACGGTAATCGCCTCGGGCGACGGATTGACCAGCGCGCCGACCGTGTGTTTGTCGACGAATTTGCACAAGGTCAGCATGTTGATACGAATTTCTTCGGGTACGTCCGACCGCTCGGTCGTCAATTCCGATTGAAAGATCGTCCAAAGCCGCCAGTTCAAGCGCAGCGCAGCCTTGCGCGCGTCCTTGGCGGCCTTCGGATCGGGATTTTCATCCATGATCGAGACGGCCATCCGCTTTGCGGCTTCTATCAGCGCCCAAGCCTCGGTCTGTGCGGGATTACCGCCGACCGGTCGGCGCTCATACTTTTTGACTTGGTTCTCGTACGGAGGCATCGCTTTCCATGCTGGCCCGGGTCATTAGATGGTCGCAACTTAGCATGTGATCGTCGCGAAATTAAGTTGTCATAAAGTTAATTGCCAAGCGCCAAATTTTCATGCGCTTGGGGGATATAGCGGATTATCCGTAGAGTCGGCTGTGACGGCGGTCAAGTTTTAGAGAAAGCTGGTCAGGCTCAGCTGGCGAACTCGGGAAAACGTCTGGAAGGACGCTTCGAGAACACGCTGACTATCCAGCAATCGCGCAATGGTGTCCAACTCGTTGATATTCTCAACTTCCGAAATGCTCGATTCCAGATAGGCGATGATCTGATCGTTCGAGGTCTCGATGTCGTTGAGCAAAACGGCCCGGAAGCCCAACTCAATTTCGAGTTCCTCTATGTTGCTGCCCAATTCCTCTCCGAACGGCGGGGGCGTTGAGTTGGTGCGGTCCAGAGCATCGTCCATCAAGAACAAGGCCTCGCCGATGCGATTCTGGTTCTGGTCCAGGCCGCCTTCGGACCCGAACTCACCTTGGAGGATGAGCATCATGCCGCGGATTGCCTTCTCAAACGCCGGATCGATCGCGTTGGTATTGAATTCGAAGTTGCGGGTGTCGCTGGCCCGGTGGGTCAGGGAGATGTTGTCGCCGTTGTAGTAGCTTTCGGCGGAAATCGTGCCCAGCGTGTTGACCGCGTTCATGGTACCGGCCGTCACGGTCGGCGTGGTGTCGTCGATCGTGTCGGTCGGGATCAACGTCGCGGTGCGGCCGTCGGTCGAGACCGAGGCGATCGTGAAGCTGGTGCCGTCGTTGGCTGTGCCGGTGCCGGCCAGGGAGAAAATCGTTCCCGCGGGCAGGTTGTTGCCTTCGGCATCGCGGAAAAACCCGCCGCCCAATGTGATCGAGTCGGCCGACGGATCGTTATCGGCGAAGGTGATCGATCCGGCGCCGTCGGCGACGGCGTTGGCGGCGGTCTCCGTGGTGACCGTATCGGTCGCGACCAGGGTCGCCGTGGCCCCGTCGGCGGAGATCGAGGCGATGGTATAGGTCGCGTTGTTGGCGCCCGTGCCCGTAAACGTCACCTGCATGCCGGCGGGCAGCAAATCGCCGTCCGCATCGGTGAAGGTGGCGCCGGTCAGGGTGATGGTGTCGGCGTTGGCGCCGTTGTCCGTGAACTGAACTTGATCGCCGCCGACGACGCTGGCGTCGAAATAGAAGTTCCGTTCGGCTGCGTTGAACGAAAACATCTCGGTGCGCAGCGAAACGATGCCCGTGGTCACGGTCGCGGTCGACACATCGACGTTTTCGTCCGACGCCAGGGTCAGGGTCGTGCCGTCGGCGGACACCGATTTCACGGTGAAAATCTTGCCGTCGTTTTCGGTGTTGGTGTTGTTGATCTTGATCTTCTGGCCGTCTTCCAAAGAGCTGTAGGTGCCGGCCGTGCTGGCGATCAGTTGGTCTTCGCCGTTGGCGCCCGTGGCGTTGGAGAACGTCAATGTGTTGCCCGCGCCGACCGTATGGGCGGTGGAACCGGCGCCGCCGTCGGAAATCAAGCGTTTGGATTTAACGACCAGATCCGTGCCGTCGTTGCTGTCCACCGTGTAGGTGCCGTCGTTGTCGACGGTTCCGGAGATGGTGATCTTGGTGCCTTCGGGAATGTCGTCCAGTTCACCGGCTGTCGATGCGGTAATCGTGCTGGTGCGGCGATCGAAGACGACGACGGTATTGGTCGTGGAGGTCGTCCGCGGATCGTCCGGGTTGGGGTAGGTGAAGGTCGCGAAGACGGGCGTCGTCTCGTCCGTCAGTTGTTCGGTGCGGACGTCAATCCACATACCGTTCGGATCGACGGAATCCACCGTGAATACCCCGTCATTGACGCCCCCGACCGTGTCGGAAATCCGGATCGTGGTGCCGACCTCGATGTTGGAGAATTGGGCGACGCTCGAATTGATGCGGCTTTTGTCCGTGCCGGCGTCGGCCTGTTCAAAGGTCAGCCAGGCCGGGTTCAGGGTCGATGAATTCCGGCTGATGGAGAAGTTTTCCAGGTGGGCATCCCGCGTCGTCGGGATGGACACGCGGGCCCCGTCGAACGTCGATTGGAAATCGGCGACACTGGTGATACCAAAATTGACGGGTTCCTCGTTCACCTTGCCGCCGCCGAAAATGTAGCGGCCGTCGGCTTCGGTGTTCAAAAGGTTCTGAATGTTCAGCAGGCTGCGGTAGGCGTCGTCCTGGATCTGTTCGACCGCTTCCGAGTCCGTCGCATCCGCGTTGGAGAACTGGAACAGCAATTCCCGGAAATCCCGGACGGCATCCTTGATGCTGCTGACGGCGGTGGTTTGAATGTCGAGCCGAAGCTGCGCCTGGGTGTTGTTCGAATTGAATCGTTCCAGGTTGCTTTTCGTGTTCTCGATATTGACTAGGCGCTGGGACGACAGCGCGAGACCGCTATAGGTCTGTGCCCGTTTCTCCGTGCCGACCTGAGTCTGCAGGTCATGCAGCGTCCGCTGCGTTTGCAGGAAACGGCTGATCAGAATTGTATTAGCGGCGGAGCTCGTGATTCTTGTCATCGGTCACCCCTTATTATGCCACGGCCTGTTCAAGCCGGTCGATCATTTCCTGAATGACGGAAATCACCCGCGCGGCGGCCGAAAATGCCTGTTCGAAAATGATCAAGTCGGCCAATTCTTCGTCCAGGTTGACCCCCCGAATACTATCCGACTTGAACTGCAGGCTGTCGGTGAGGGTCTGTTGACTGTCGATCTGGCGCGAATTGGTGTCGGCCAGGGACGCGTTCCGGGACAGGATCGAGGCCGCGTATTCGGTAAAGCCGACGTTCAAGGCCGGGAGCCCTCCGGATACGGAGAAAGAGTTGGGATCGGACAATACGGCGGCCAGTTCCTCGGCGACGCCGTTACTTCCGGTTGCGGTCAGGTATTCGCCCGCCTCGCCGCGGTCGGCATCGAATTCCAGCCGCCCCGTCGACACCAGATTGGGCGCGGTGATGATATCGGCCCGCACGTTCAATGCCGTGGAAACCCGAACGTCGGCTTCGCTTAGCCCCAACTCGCCCAACAACGTGTTCCCGGCACCTTCGTCCTGGGTCACGATCAGCGATTGGCCGTCGTCGGTGGCGATACGCAGGCGATAGCCGGAGCCGTCCGAGATGACGGTCGCGGTGACGTTGGTGACGGAGGGGAAACTGGTGCCCGCGACCGGTGCGCCGACGGGGAAATGCGTGCCTTGGGTGTCAATGCCACCGTTGTTGATCAGGTCGGCGATCTCCTGCAGCGTCGACCCCGCGGGGACGACGATCTCGCCGAGGTATTCCGGGCCGGAGCCCGTATCCGGCGTGCTCGAGTCGCGGAAACTGAGGACGGCGCCCGTGCTGACAAAGCTCGAGCTGAGGACATTGGTGTCGTAGACGTTTTCCGCCAAGCCGTCGTCGAACAGATTGTTCAAGCCGAAGAAATTGGAGAACCCGGAGATCGTTTCATCGACGTCGCCGTCGGCGTTCTTATCGAACTGGATGGAAGCGTCCGTCGTGCTGCTGCCCTTGGTCGTGCCGCCTTCATCGCGAAATCCGAAGCCCAGCGACGTATTCGACAGATTGATCGCCAATTGGCTTTGGTCGTTCAGCGAGACGGATGCCGAAGGCGCGCCGTTGAGTTGGAAGAAATCTTCCAAACGGGCGGCCAGTTCGGTGATCGTGATGCCGCCGCTGTCGTCCGTCCCATCGCCGTAGGTCTGGCCGTAGGCGGTGCCGCTGAGGATCTGGGACAGGCGCACCGAAATGCTTTCGCTGCCGTCGGTTCCCATCAGTACGATGGCGACGTCGTCGGTCCCGCCCAGCTTGATGGTTTGTTCCTGGGGCAGGGGGAAAATCCGCGACCCGGTCAGTTCCTGGTGCCCGGGGAACGGCGTGCCGCGGTTGTGAACCAAGTTGACCTGGTCGCGCAATTGCGCCGCCAACTCGTCCAACTGAGACTGCAGATTCGGCAGGACATCGTCGCGCATGTCGATGAGACCCGCCAACTGGCCGCCGCGGGCCTGGGTCGTCAAATCGTTGATGGCCAGCCGTTCGCCGACATAAATCCCGTCGATCTGGCCGCCGGCGACGGTCGAGGTCGAACTCATGCTCGATGCCGCGTCATGGGTCACCGTCGGCGGGATCGTATCGACCAGCGTCAAACCGGAGGACGTGAACACGACGATGTCGCCGTCGTTGCGGGAGAAGAACCGGATATCGACCAGTTCGGACAGCCTGTCGACTTTATTGTCGCGCTGATCCTCGAGGTCGGTGGTGTCGTTCCCGGTGGAGCCGAACCGGATGATGTCGTCGTTCAGTTGGTCGATGTCGGAGGTCAATTGATTGATCTCGGCGACAACGGATTCGATTTGTTGGTCTGCCTGAAGGCGCAGGTCCTGAATGGTGCGGCTCATGTCCGCGAATTTTTCGACGGCGGCCAAAGCTTGGCGCACGACTTCATTCTGTTCGAGCACGCGATCGGGCGAGACGGCGAGCAGTTCGGCGGCTTCCTTGAACTGCTCCAGAATATGCGCGATCGAGGTGTTGTCCCCCGGCGTGCCGAAGGTTTCCTGCATCCGTTCGTAGTAGCTTTCCTGGACGGTGTAGTTGTTCAACTCCGCGAGTTCCAGGCGGATGGATTTGAGCAGACCCTGATCGACGACGCGCGTGAAATCGGCGATGGACACACCGGCGCCTTGGCCGGCCAGAACCACCGATTGCTGTTGGATGATCTTGCGCGAATACCCTTCCGTATTCACGTTGGAGACGTTCTGGGAAACGATGTTGAGCGCCGTCTGGTTGGCCAGTAGGCCGCTCTGCGCCGCTCTTAGTGCTTGTGTGATATCGCCCATCTGATTGATGTTCCCGAGAAGGTGTCCGTTGATTGACTAGAGGTTTTCGTCCAGGGCCACGGCCAGGGAATTGGCCGATGCCTTGGTGCCTTCGCGGCCGGTGCGGCCGTTCTTCGCGTAGGTGCCGGCATGGGGGGCCGACTCGCGCACAGCCTGCGAAAACAGCTCTATCACCTGCTTGTTGGCCTCCATGCCGATCTCAAGACGCATGGTGTTTTCACCCATCGCATTGGCCAGCCGCGTGCCGGCTTCGGTCACCCGGTCATGCAATTCGCCCTCGACCGTCGACCAATCCAATTTGGCCTCGTCCAGATCCCGCATGCTGTTTTCATACAGCCGCGCCAGCATCGCTTTTTCTTCCAGCATGCCTTCGACGACCTCGTACCGACGTTCGGCGAGCGCCAGGTTTTCGGTTTCCACCAGATCGCTCAGGCGGTCGGTCAGATCGACCATCCTCTCAAGACGTTCCAACGGTTCCATGGGTTCGGTCCTCCTAAATCCGCGGTCTCAGCGGGCTTCCTGCATACGGATCATCTGATCCAGCACGGCATCGGCGATGCCGACGCCGCCGGACTTGGCGATTGCCTTGCCGTATTCATCGACTTGCATGTTGCGCCAGATTTCTTCGCCGGCACCGCCGCCGAAGGGCGCCTCGGCGCCGACGTTTTCGAACATCGGGCGGATCATTTCGGCGATGAAGACGGATTCGAAATCCTCGGCGACGTCGCGCATGCGCTGCGCCGTCATGCCGCCGTGAGTCTTGCCCGCGAGCATGGCCGGGGCTTTGGCGGTCGGGGCGGTCTGAAGACCGATCAGGGTGCTGTCGACGGGGCTGCTCATCACATCACCTGAATTTCAGCCTGCAGGGCGCCGGCTGCTTTGATGGCCTGCAGGATCGTGATCATATCACGCGGCCCGATCCCAAGGGCGTTCAATCCGTTGACCAGGTCCTGCAAGGTCACGCCGTCGTTGAACACGGTCAGGCGCTTGTCCTGGCCTTCATCAACGGCGATGTCCGTGCGATCGACGGTGGTCGTCTCGCCGACCTCGGCGAACGGGCCGGGTTGCGAGACCTGCTGGGTTTCCGTGATCCGGATGGTCAGGCTGCCCTGGGCGATGGCGACGGTGGAGATCCGCACGTTCTCGCCCATGACGATGGTGCCCGACTGTTCGTCGATCAGCACGCGGGCCATCTGGTCCGGCTCGACGCGGAGCTGTTCGACGTCGGTCAGCAGGTTGACCACGTTGTTGCGATAGGTGTCGGGCACATGAAGCTGCACCGTCTTCGGATCCGACGGGCGGGCGGCCAAGGTGCCCAGGAAGGCGTTGATCGCCTGTGAAATGCGCCGGGCCGTGGTGAAGTCTGGGTTCTTGAGGCTCAGCTTGACCACATCCATGTCGCCGATTTCAAAGGCGACTTCGCGTTCGACGATGGCGCCGTTGGCGATGCGGGCCGAGGTCGGCACGCCTTTGACCACCGTTTCGGCCGCACCCTGCGCGGCGAACCCGCCGACCGCCAACTGACCCTGGGCGACGGCGTAGACTTCGCCGTCGGCGCCCAGCATGGGGGTCACCAGGAGCGTGCCGCCCAGCAGGCTGTCGGAATCGCCGAGCGCGCTGACCGTGACATCGATGCGCGAGCCCTGGCGGGCGAACGGCGGCATGTTGGAAGTCACCATGACGGCCGCGACGTTGTTGGAATCAAGCCCGGAATCGGTCGTCTGCACACCCAGGCGGTTTAGCATGGACTGCAGGCTTTCCTTGGTGAAATGGCCGGTGGAGAGCGAGTCCCCCGTGCCGTTCAAGCCGACCACCAGGCCGTAACCGACCAGCTGGTTTTCCCGGATGCCTTCGAAGTCCACGATGTCCTTGATGCGCGAGGCCGCGCCGGCGTTGCCCGGCAGGCTCAAGCCCATGGCCACGAAGACCACGGCCGCCGTAGCGGCGAGGCGCAACGCCATGCCCAGGCCGCGGCCCAGGTTTTTATGGCTGATCATTTTTCCCGTTTTCATCTTCATTTTCATTTCTCGATGTCTCGAATGTTCGATCGACCGGTTCGGCCCTTTTTGGGCCATGGTTGTTGCCAATAGAATGTAAGCGAAAAGCATGCCATACCGGGTGAAGGTCCAACATATTGAAAAACAACGAAATAATAAGAGTTGTCGGGTTGCGTCGGGGCCTTGTCTGGGCAAGAGAGGCCGGGGCGTGGGCAACATTTGCCGGGGGTTGGAAATGTGGAAAGGGCGGCCACCGGGCCGCCCTTTCGCGATCGTTCGTTGCCCGCGGCGGTCATGCCGCCGGGCGTTAACGTTTCAATTCGGCTGCCTTTTGCAGCATTTCGTCGGCGGTCTTGAAGCTTGTCGCGGCGACGTTGTAGGACGCCTGCGCGGCGATCAGCCGACTCATTTCCGTGCCCAGATCCACGTTGGATCCTTCCAAGGCATTGCCCAGTAGGACGGCGAAGCCGGACTCGTCGGCGAACACCGTGGTGGGTTCGCCGGATGCCTCGGTTTCCAGGAAGTTCTGACCGGTGAGCATCTGCATGCCGTCCGGGTTTGGGAAGATGGCGAGCGGTACTTTGTACAAAGCGCGGCGCGTATTATCGCTGAACTCGCCGAAAATTTCGCCACCGGCCCCGAAGGTGAGATTGGACAGGGCGGCCGCTTCGGCGCCGTTCTTGGTGTAGTTGCCCAACGAAAAATCACCGGCGAATTGCGTGAACGTCTCGGCGTTCAGTGTAAAGCTGACGGTCTCGCCACCGTCAAAGGTAATGTCGAATGTGTAATCGGTGTCCGACGCCAGGGCGCCGTCACTGCCGAATTCCAAACGCTGTGGGATCGAGGCCGTCGAGGAAAACGTGATCGCGCTGGTCGTGATCTCGTCCGACGCCAAGGGCACGGCGCTGTCCAGCGTAATCTCCGACTGACTGTCGTTGATCGTCGCGATGGTATAGGTCTGATCGTTCCCGGCGCTGCCGGCGATGGTGATCGTGTCACCCGGTTTCAGGCCGGCAAAGGTACCCGCCAGTTGCGTTCCCAACTGGGCCGTCCCGCCGGGGTTCAGATTGCTGAAAGCGGTAATGACCCCGCCGCCACCGGCGACCGTGGAGAACCGGACCGCGGTGTCGTTGAGTGTCGTGGTGACGGGCGTGAAAGTCGCGCCGGGGCTTGATGTGATCGAGGAGATGTTGTCGCCCAGCACCCGGAAATCCCACTGGTTCGTGGCGCCGAATGCCTTCGTAAAATCGATGCGCAGGTTTTCGGCCGCGTAGTCCGAGTTGATGACTTCGATGCTGCCGGAGTGAACCGTCCCGGCCGGATCGTTGGCGGGTAGGTTGACGTCAAGGGAGGCGGCCGTCGTTTCGACCCCCTCTTCTTCGAAGGCAAACTGATCGATGCGCATGGGCGCCGGTGTGCCGAGCGTAAAGGAACCGTCCGCATTCGGTGCATAGCCGAGCAGGTAATTGCCGAACTGATCGGCAAGATAGCCCTGGTTCACGGTGTAGGTGTTGCCGTCGTCGAGGGTGATCGTATCCGTACGCTCGGTCACATTGATGTCGAACGCACCGCGCCGCGTGTACTGGACGTTGCCGTTCACGTTAATGTCCGGCGAAACCATGAAGAATCCGTCGCCGATGATCGCGACGTCCAGGCTGCGATCCGTCGCCCGAACCTGCCCCTGGTTGGAAATGCGTTGAAAATCGACCGGCGAAACGCCGCCCAAGTCCGAATTGATCGTACCGGCGGACGGATTGTCCGTCGTCGCCCCGATCGAGGTGAACCCGCTGTTCATCAGCGTTCGGAACTCGGTATCGGTCCGCTTGTAACCGTCCGTGTTCATGTTCGCGATGTTCTGCGAAATGGTGCTCAGCTTATGCGACTGGCCCATCATCGCGAGGGTTGCCTGTTGGAATACGTTCAGACCCATTGTTCGATGCCCCGCGTCCGGAGGCCCCTTTGTCGGTTTTTCTCGCGTTTATTATTGCAAGGGGAGTGCCAAACCGATTTGGCAGCAACATACTGATATTAAACAATAAAAAATAAGGCGCCCTGGGCAAGGGTTGCCGTGTTCCGGCCCTGCGGCGGGGAAGGGGGAAATTCTTGCCCGGCTGGCCCTGCATGGGCGGCGGATGTGGTGGCGGGATAAGGGGGCGGCCGTGAGGCTTTAGGCGCCGTCGACGGGGAACACCAACAGGTTTTCCGGGGCAACGCGGGCGGTTACCTGGGTGCCGATTTCCGGCTGGAAAACGCCCGGCATGCGGGCGTTCAGGACGGTGCCGCCGGCGCCGTCGTCGAGCCTTAGGGCGAGATGGGTCGACCGGCCGAGCGAGCGGGCCGACAACACGGTCAGCAAGCAGGCGTCACCGGGCGTGCCGCCCGTCGGCAGGGGGGCTAGATTCAGGGCTTCTGGCCGGATCAGCAATTCCATTGGAACACCGGCAGCGACACCCTCGGGCGCGGGGTGCCGACCCAGCGGCGAGATCAAGGCATCGCCCTCGATCCGACATTCCAGGCGGTTCACGGGGCCGAACAGTTCGGCGACGAAGGCCGTTTCCGGATGGAAATAAATATCGACGGGTTGGCCCGATTGCACGATGCGGCCGTCCTGCATGACCAGGATGCGGTCGGCCATGAACATGGCCTCTTCCGGGTCGTGGGTGACCATCAACGTGGCGATGCCCAGATCAGTGAGGATTTGGAAGGTGTCCTGACGGATCTGCGCCCGGCGGTTGACGTCGAGGCCGGAAAACGGCTCGTCCAGCAAAAGCACCCGGGGCGCCGGCGCGAGGGCGCGAAGCAGGGCGACGCGTTGTTGCTGCCCGCCCGAAAGGACATGCGGAAAGGCGTCCGCGTATTCGGCCAGGCCCATGGTGCTGAGCGTCTCGCGGGCCCAGTCGCGGCGCGCCGTGTCGCGGTCGTTCAGGCCGAAAACGATGTTTTCGAATACCGTCAGATGGGGGAACAGGGCGAAGTCCTGGAACATCAGGCCGACATTGCGCTTTTCCGGCGGCAGTTGGGGTTTGCCCTGGCCGTCGGCGACCACTTCGTCGCCGATGGTGATGCGCCCGACCTGCAGATCTTCCAGCCCTGCCGCGAGGCGCAACAGGGTCGTCTTGCCACAGCCGGAGGGACCGAGCAGGCAGACCAACTCGCCCGGTTCGACAAAGACGGATACGCCCTTGACCACCTGGTGGGTGCCGAAGGCATGGGACACGTTGATCATGTGCAGGCCGTCGGCCCGCGCTTCGGCAACCGACTGCCGGGCGGCTTTTTGCTCGGTCATGCCCGGCCCCCCGGGTTGGCGTGGCCGGGCCGTGTCCGCAGGCTGGTCAGGGCCAGAATGACCACCGGGATCAGGCCGGCGGCGACGATGGTCAGGGCGCCCAGCGCCGATTCCTCGAACAACTCGTCCGAAGCGTATTGGAAAACGAACGTCGCCAGTGTGTCGTAGCCGAAGGGCCGCAGGATGATGGTGATGGGAAGCTCCTTCATGCAGTCGACGAAGACCAGCAGACCGGCGGTCAGCAGACTGGTCCGGATCAGCGGAAAATGAATGCGGCTCATGGCCCGCAAGGGCGATGCGCCGAGCGTCCGTGCAGCACCATCCATGTTGCGCGACACCTTGCCCAATCCGGCCTCGACCGTGCCGAAGGACAGCGCCAGGAAGCGGGTCAGATAGCCGTATAGAATGGCGACGACGGTGCCGCTCAACAGCAGGCCCGTGGAAATGCCGAAGACCCGTTCGCTGAAATGATCGATGGTGTTGTCGAGCGCCGCCATGGGCACGATGACGCCGATCGCCAGAACGGCGCCCGGCACGGCGTAGCCGATGGAGGCGAAACGCACGGCGGCGCGGGGCAGGGGGCCTTCGCCCATGCGCAGTCCGTAGGCCAGGATCAGGCCGATGGCGACCGCCGCGACGGCGGCCGAGGCAGACAGCAAGATACTGTTCAGCGTGATGGTCAGGTAGTTGGCGTTCAGCGTGACCTCGAAGAACACGACGGCGTAGGAGGTCAGGACCGAGGCCGGCAGCACGAAGCCGAGCAGGATCGGAAGGGCGCAGAACGCGATGGCCAGACCGGCGCGCCAGCCGCGCAACTGATAGCTCGGCAGGGCTTGAACCTTCGTCGAGGTATGGTGGTAGCGTTGGCCCCGCCGGGCCATCCGCTCCAACACGACCAGAACGACGACGAAGATCATCAGGACCGACGCAAGCTGCGCAGCACCCGAGATATTGTCCATGTTCAGCCAGACGTCGTAGATGCCAGCGGTGAAGGTCTTGACCCCGAAGAAGTCGACCGTGCCGAAATCGTTCAAGGCCTCCATCATGGCCAGCGTCATGCCGACGACGATGGCCGGACGGGCCAGCGGCAGGGCGACCTGCCAGAAACATTGCCAGGCACTTTTGCCCAAGGTGCGGCTGACCTCGAGGACGCAGACGGATTGTTCGAGGAAGGCCGCGCGGGCCAGCAGGTAGACATAGGGGTAGAGGACCAAGGTCATCACCGTGATCGCCCCGCCCATGGAGCGGATCTCCGGGAACCAGTAATCCTGCCGGTCGCGCCAGCCGAAGATTTCGCGCAAGGCGACCTGCAGGTTGCCGGCGTATTCCAATTGGTCGGTGAAAACGAAGGCCAGGATATAGGTCGGCACGGCCAGCGGCAGAACCAACGCCCAGTTAAACAGGCCGCGCCCGGGGAACCGGCACATGGTAACCAGCCAGGCCGTGCCGGTGCCGAGAATGAAGGTTCCGAGCCCCAGCCCGGCGATCAGGATCAGGGTGCGCTCGATGTAGCCGAACAGGACCGTGTCGTAGAGATGGCGCCAGATGTCCGGCGCCGGGGTCAGGGCGATCGAGGCCACGGCGATCAGCGGCGTGGCGACGAACAAAGCGACCGCCAAAGTGGCGGCGCCCCAGCGATCGGGGGTCAGGCGAGCGATCAATTGCCGGACGGAAAACCGGCCGGAAACGGCGGCGGCGTGGCGCAAGGTTTGGGAACTCCCAGGTTCCGGGTCAAAAAAGCAGAAAACGCCGCGGGGGGAAACCCCCGCAGCGCTTCTGCCTGCTGGTTCGTTCGGTTACGAATCAGCTGCCGGGACCGTCGTCGAATCCAACCTTGTCCACCAGTCGGGAGGCGGCGGGCCGCAGCTTGGCGATTTTCTCCAGGGAGAGAGTGTCGGCTTTGAAGTCGCCCCAGGACTGGACGAGCTTCGAATAGGGAACGCCCGGCTTGACCGGATATTCGTGATTGTCTTCCGCGTAGATGCGCTGTGCCTCGTCGGAGGAGAGGAATTCCACGAGTTTGACCGCGGCGTCCTTATGCTTGGCGCTCTTGGTGACGGCGGCGCCCGAGATGTTCATGTGATTGCCGCGCCCGTCCTGGTTCATGTAGGTGAGATTGACCGCTGCAGCCCATTTCTTCTGCTCGGGCTTCTTCTCGTTGGTCATCATCTTGCCCATGTAATAGTTGTTCGACAGCGCGATGTCGCACACGCCTTCGAAGATGGCCTTGGCCTGGGCACGGTCGTTGCCCTGAGGCTTGCGGGCCAGATTGGCCTTAACGCCTTCCAGCCATTTCTGGGCACCCTCTTCGCCGTGGTGGGCGATCATCGAGGCGATCAAGGCGACATTGTACGGATGCTTGCCCGAGCGGGTGCAAATCTTGCCCTTGAACTCCGGCTTGGTCAGGTCTTCGTAGCTCTTGATGCTGCCCGGCTTGATCCGGTCCTTGGATAGCAGCAGCACACGGCCGCGCGCGGTCAGGCCGAACCACATGCCTTCCGGATCGCGGAAATGGGCGGGGATGTTCTTGTTCAGCACGTCGGACTTGATCGACTGGAGCACGCCGGCTTCCTTCAGCGCGTAAAGACGGCCGATATCGACGGTGAGAACGGCGTCGGCGGGGCTGTTGTCGCCCGCGGCCTTGATCTTTTCCAGCATGCCTTTCTTGGCGAAGACCACGTTCACCTTGATGCCGGACTCCTTGGTGAAAGCGTCGAGCAGCGGCTTGATCAGGAACGGTTGCCGGTATGAATAAAGGTTCACTTCCGTGTCGGCCGCCTGCGCCCAGGTGGCGGAGCTCAGCGCCGCCGTTGCCGCCGCGACGGCGGCCAGGCCGGCCGTCAGCATGCGATGGATCTGCGGTTTCTTGGTTTCCACGATGACGTATCCTTCGTTGGCTTGATTTGTAAAATTCCGTTGGGCCCGGTTTCATAGGCGCGGGCCCGCATTCAGTTCTTAATTTACGCAACTCTTTTGAAATTGCGAATTATTATCAACTGCGCGGCGCCAGTTATACCGGCGACGTTGTGAGATTGCAAGTCATTCTCGTGTGAAGGCGCGGGAGAGACAGCAGTGAAAAACGCCATATTCCCTGGGGTTATTCGGCTATGCCCTGGCGTTTTCGAGCACCATTTGCGACACTGAGGCCGATCGCATCGGATCGTGCCTTTCGCCGATCTATTAACTCTGCGGAAACCATGGCACGGTGATAATGCGTGAACCGGCGGTCAGCGTCGGTTATCCGGGCCGGGCCTCCGGCCGGAACAGGAAATGGGGGCGGCGGCATGAGAGCGGCCATCCTCGTATTAAGGAAGCGAACATGAAGGTTTCCAACATCGGCCCCGCTAAAGGCGCCGAGCGGGCAAAGCGCAAATCGGGTGCCGGATCTTCGGACGCCTTCGCTGACGATCTGCGGGCAGCTACGGCCGACGCACCGGAACAGGCCGCCGGCACCGTTTCGGGCAGCGCCGTCGCCGGAATCGATGCCGTGCTTGCCATGCAGGCGGCGGACGACGCGACGCAGGGCCGCTCGCGCGGTTTGTTGATGGACCGGGGCGATCGCTTGCTCGATCGCCTGGAAGACCTGCAATTGGCCCTGCTTTCGGGGAACCTGCCCAAGGAAAAGGTCATCGAACTGGCCCAGGCCCTGCGCGAGAAACGGCCCACCTCCGACGATGCAGGGTTGAACGCCTTGATCGACGAGATCGAACTCCGCGCCGAGGTCGAATTGGCCAAACTGAGCCGCTGAACCGGCGGTCCGTCAGGCGCGGGTTCCTGGGGATACCGGGGCTCTCTGTTTATTCGGCTGAAATCTAAGGATTTATCCCTGTTCATTCCGGGCAAATGATGGCTTGCCCTCAGGCCCGTCGGCCCGTATATTCCGCGCCCGTCAACCGACGGCAACCTGGATATGAACCGGGGAGACCACCAAGAAATGACCATCACCGTTCCGCCCGACTACAATCCCAAGAAAGACAAGGATTTCATGAATCCGGTCATGCTGGAGTACTTCCGCCGGAAGCTCCTGACGTGGCGTGCCGAATTGCTTGAGGAATCCAATGAAACCCTGCAGTCCCTGCAGGAAGGTGGGATTGTCGAACCCGACATTGCCGACCGTGCGTCCATCGAAACGGAACGTGCGCTCGAACTGCGCACCCGTGATCGCGCGCGCAAGCTGATCTCCAAGATCGACGAAGCGTTGAAGCGCGTCGAAGACGGCAGCTACGGCTATTGCGAGGAAACGGAAGAGCCGATCAGCGTCCAGCGTCTGGAAGCCCGGCCGATCGCGACCTTGTCGATCGAGGCCCAGGAACGCCACGAGCGGATGGAACGCACCCACCGGGACGACTAGTCGCATAACCCGAGCGGGCCCATACGGGCCGCGACCGTCGTTTTGCGCAAGAATAATGTGCTCGTCATTGCGAAAACGCGCGGCTTTGGGTTGGTGCGGTCGGCAAAGCCGCGCCGCCGGACCAAGCATTGAGATTCAAAAAAGGCCCGGTCGATTTGACCGGGCCTTTTGTTTTTCGAAACTCTCCTCGTTACGAACACATATCCGGAAAAAGCGCGGCGAAGCTCGGATCGACGCAGCCGTCGGGTTTGATCTTCGCTTTCCCTTTGCCTGTTACCTTCGGTTTCTTGCCGGGCGTTCCAAGGATCAGGGTGTTGCGAAGAAACTCCATGACATCCTTGCGGGATTGCGCCGTGACATCCGCGTTCGGGACCAATTGGACGTGACGATTTCTGTGGTCATAGTGATCGGTCACATGATCGTCGTCCCAGCCGTGATAGGCGCCTTCGTAGACGATCAGACGCACATCCTTCCGGTCCCGCGAGATCGCTTTGTTGACCATGTCTTCGCATTGCCAAACCTTGGCGACATAGTCCTTGGTGCCCAGGAAAACGGCGATGGGATGATTGGGCCCGAAGCCAGGAACCGACGTCAACTCACACGGCGGGTAGAACACGACATGGGCCTTCAGCGTCAGGCCGCCACCCTTGTTCTCGTCGACGATGGCGGATTCCAGGGCGATTTCCGCGCCGTTCGACCATCCCATGACGCCGATTTTGTCCTTGTCGACTTTGGGGTGGGTCGCGATCAGCTTCATCGCATCAACGACATCGTGATAATCCCCCGGCGGGGATCCACCCTCGTAGCCGCGCCCGGTGAAATAGTCGACGTTGATCGAGGCGATGCCGTTTTCGGCGAAAAAGTTCGCCCAACTGTATTGGCGGTGGCCGCGTCCGCCGGTGCCGTGCATCAAGACCATGGCCGGAAACGGCCCCGTTCCGGTCTCCGGGATCGTCACGTCCCCGTATAAGGTAACGCCGCCTTGTGATTCGAATGAGACATTCCCGGTTTCACCGTCCGACAGGCTGGTCGTCTTGCCCCAGAAACCGGTCAGCACGACGGCACAAAATGCGCAGGCCGAAATCGTCGAAAAAATACGTTTCGTTTGCATCTTTTTTCGCTCCCCCCAAAACCTAGCTTCCATGGTCATGGGTTCCGCGAAATTAAGCAACAGCCTCAACCGCAAAAAAGAGGCCGGTGCTTGCGCACCGGCCTTTGAAGTTGATCCAGGTTCTTTCGCGAACCTAGAACGGGAAACTGTTGTCCGTTCGGTTGAAGTGCAGCGCTTCTTAGAACGGGAAAAGGATGTCCCAGAGTTGCATGCCCCAGCGCGGCTGTTGCAGTTCGCTGAGGGTGCCGCGTCCGCCGTAGGCGACGCGCATTTCCGCGATTTTCTCATGCGAGATCTTGTTGTCGGAATCGATATCCGAGGGCCGCACCACACCGGTCACCATCAGCTCGCGCAGTTCCGAGTTCACCCGGAGTTCCTGGCGGCCCATGATCACCAGGTTGCCGTTGGGCAGAACCTGGGTGACGACGGCGGCGAAGGTCAGGCTGATCGATTCAGACCGCTCGATGGTGCCGTCGCCGGACGTGCTGTGGGTGTTGCCGAAGGTCGCGATGTCGGCCGGGTTGACGCCGTCGGGCAGGTAGCGGGTCAGTTCGCCTTCGAAGCCCAACAGGTTGGTCACGTTGGCGTCTTCGGAATCGACCCGGTCCCGTTCGGTCTTGTTGTCCAGCTTGGCGCTGTCGTCCAGCGTCATCTGCACCGTCACGATATCGCCGACCTGTTTCGCCCGCAGGTCCTTGAAGAAGGCCCGCGCCCCGGCCCGCCACAGCGAGTTCGGATTGCGTTCGGCGATCTTCGGCGCCGGCATGGGCATGGAGACCGGCTTGTAGTCGGGGCGGGCGGTCGGGTTCTGAACGCCCGTCATCTTCGGCTCTTCGCCGATTTCCGACAGCTTGGTCAGTGTGTTGCACCCGGCGACCGAGCCCGCCAGCACCGTGACCAGGGCCGTGGTGCGAAGCAGGTTCCGCGAATGTTTGATGATCGAGCCGTTCATGGGTTTTCTCCTAAATCCCCCAAATGCGGGGATAGATGCCTTTCTCGACGGTTACCGGTTCTGGGCCAGTTCACGAATGGTGGTGATTTCCACCTTGGCCCGGCTGGGGCCCGTAACCTCGCCTTCGAATACTGTGTTGGAGCGGCGGTTGACGATCTGTACGACGTCGCCGAGCGCGCCGCGTTCAAGCGCCTTGCCCTGCGCCGACAGCGCCATCGGGCCGTGATGCAGGGTGATGGTGATCAACGAGCCACGTTCGACCAGGATCGGCCGTTCGATGTCCGATTGACGGACGATTTCGTTCGGGCGCAGGCCGCGGCGCGACGACATGCCGACCAGGTCTTCCAGCTTGGTCACCGTATCGGGCATGACGCGGTCGGCGCGCAGGTTGATCCACTTCACGTCGCGTTTGCTGATGACTTCGTTGCGGGCGACGGTGCGGGATGCGACCGGCACCTTGACGACGCCGTAAAGCCGCCCGGTCAGGCGAAGCTTGTGCCCCGCCGGATCGCCTTTCGGGATCGACACGATGGCGGCGAAACGCTGCGAGCGGACGTCGTAGGTAATATCGTCGATGCCGACCGAAGGCTGGGCCGAGCCCGCGATATGGACCCGCGACAGATGGGTGGTGAGTTCGACTTCCGACGTCGGATCGGCGCCTTTTTCATAGAGGGCGGCCATGATCGTGTCGACGATCTCGGCCTTTTCGATGATTTGGCTGACCCGTTCGACGACGACCTGCTGACGCGACGAGAGAGGCCGCCAGTTCAACCGGTAGGCCCGCGCCACGCGGTAGAGCCAGCGGGCGTCGAAGATCGCCCGTTCGCCGGGGGCGGGGGCGTAGGCGACGGCCGCATTGCCTTTGTCGCCGACGTTGATGAACAGATCGCCCAGGTAGATCACCTTGTTGTCGACGATAACGGCATCGCGCAGCAGCGGTGCGGTGATCTTCTCCGCATCCTGCTCGGCCGCGTCGGCGGGCGACGTTTTCTTAGGCGCACCGGCGGCCGTGAACGATGCCAGGGGCATCAATACGGCGGCCATTGCGGCGGCGATGAACAGATTTCGGGCGGTCATGTCACTATCCCTTTCGGCTTTTGGGCCAATGCGGCCTTGGGCCTTTTCGTCTTCGTCTTTCAGGCGCCCGGGCCTTTCGCGACCCGGGGCCTATTCAGTCGGTCCTGCGGTTACCGGAGCGAGGTCAGCGTCCCGAGCATTTCGTCCGAGGTCTGAATGACCTTGGAGTTCATCTCGTAGGCGCGCTGCGCCGAGATCAGGTTGGAGATTTCCTCCACCGCGTTGACGTTCGAGGTTTCCAGGAAGCCCTGCAGGATGGTGCCGAAGCCCTCCGTGCCTGGGTTGCCGGCGGTCGCGTTGCCCGAGGCCGGGGTTTCCTTGTAGAGGTTGTTACCGATTGATTCCAAACCGGGTTCGTTCTGGAAGTTCACGGTCTGGATCTGGCCGACGTTGGAAAACTCCACCTGGCCTTCGATCTTCACCAGAACCTCGCCCGAGGCGTTGACCGTGACGTCGATGGCGTCTTCCGGCACAGTGATCGCCGGGTCCAGAAGGTAGCCGTCGTGGGTCACGACCTGGCCGTTCTCGTTCAACTGAAACGTGCCGTCGCGGGTATAGGCGGTCTCGCCCGTGGGCAGGGTGACTTGGAAGAAGCCCTTGCCCTGGATGGCCATGTCGAAGGTGTTGTCGGTGGCCGACAGGTTGCCCTGTTCGTGGATGCGGTAAACGGCCGCCAGTTTCACGCCCAGGCCGAGCTGCACGCCCGTGGGCACCACGTCGCCGTTGTCGGACGAGGTCGAGCCGACCCGCCGCAAGTCCTGATAAATCAGGTCCTGGAATTCCGTCCGGCGGCGTTTGTAGGCCGTCGTGTTCATGTTGGCGAGGTTGTTGGAAATAACCTCGACGTTGCGCTGCTGGGCGATCATGCCCGTCGAGCCGATATCAAGCGATCTCATTTTTCCCGTCCTTTCGCTTGCTGGTCCTGGTTCCGGTTATGCGGTCTTTTCCCGCTGCGCCTTCGTCGGCGCATTATTGGTGTCTCGTCATTCGCCGGCACTTCTGCCGTGCGCGTTCTGCTCCGGGCATAACCGCCCGGCCTTTCTCGTTCACGGGCCACCGGCCCGCTTCTCCGTCGCCTCGGGACGGTCCCCGGGGCTGGGTCTTCTCCTGTTCCGTCCGCGGATGATTCCGGTGACGGGCAGGGGGTGTTTCGGATCAACAGGACCGTCGCGCCGCCCTTAGGCTTCGCGGACCAGGTCCCTGATCATTGCGCGTTCGCGTTCGTCCTCGCGTTCGATGAAGGACTTGGCGCTTTCATAGCTGCGGTGCAGTTCGATCATCCGGGCCATTTCCATGATGGGCTCGACGTTCGATCCTTCGAGCGCACCCTGAATGATGTCCGCGTTCTGGACCGGCTGCGGCGGCAACTGCGAGGTGAACAGGGCGCCGGAGGTCCGCTGCAGGTCCTGCGGATTGTCGAAGCGCACGATCTGCAGCTTGCCCAGTTGGCCGTTTTCCGTGGAGATCGTGCCGTCGCGGCCAACGTTGATTTCGGAGTCTTCGGGGCTGAGGGTGATCGGCTGACCGCCTTCGGCGATCAGCGCATAGCCCTGCTGGTTGACGATTTGGCCGGTCGTATCCAATCGGAACTGGCCGTTCCGGGTGTAGAACTCGTTGCCGCCCTGATCGCGGACCACGAAGAAGCCTTCGTTGCGGATCGCCATGTCGAGTGGGTTGCCCGTGGTCTCGATGGCGCCGTCGGTGACGTCGATCCGGGTTGCGATATCGCGGGTGTAGGTGAGTTTGGGGCTGATAAGCCGCTCGCCGCCTTTGCTTTTGACGACGTGCTCCACGAACATCATCTGGCTCGACTTGAAGCCGTTCGTGCTCATGTTCGCCAGGTTGTTGGCGACGACTTCAAGCTGTCGCTTGAGCCCACCTTGGCGCGAGGCGGCAATAACCGCTGTGGTTTCCATCTGATTTTTCCCGTTCTATTCGTTCTCTTCCGGTGTGGCCCCTTTTTGGGGCCTTCCATCCGAAAGGCAGTTCAAGTACGTCTGGCCAACCAGTTGCAGCCGCCGTGCCAGTTTGTAAAAAACAATAAAAACAATAAGTTAGGGTGTTCTTGATCGTGCCGAGGCCGGTAAAAACCGGTGCGCCGGGGAAGCCTTTGCCGGGTATTTCTTGCCTAGACCGGGGCTCGGCGCGGCGATTTATGCGGGGCGCCAGGCATGGTAAACTGCCTGTGGCAGCGCCTCGACGGAGGCGCGGGGGGGCGCGGAAAATCGGCCGCTGCCCCGGTTTTGCCTCAACGACTTGTTAACGACCTGAATCTAAAGTCTTGGGACTTGGGATAGGACGTTAGGAAACGGTAGCCCCGAACATGGCTGACGACGACGATCTGGAAAACGAAGAGGTCGGTGGCGCAGACGACGATGATATGGACGGCGAGGAAGGTGGATCTTCCGACGGCGCCTCAAAGAGCAAGAAAAAGAAGCTCATCATCATCGTCGCGATCTTGCTGCTGGTAGTGGGCGGCGCCGCGGCGGCGTTCTTCACCGGTTTGCTTGAACCCGTGCTGTCGATGATCACCGGCGAGGACGGCGCGCATAGTGCCGCCGAAGGCGACGCACCGGAAGGCGTCGGCCTGTTCCACGACCTGCCCGAGGTTCTGGTCAACCTGAACACGGCGGGCCGGAAATCCCAGTTCCTAAAGATGAAGGTCTCGTTGGAGGTCGCGTCGGAACAGGACAAGCTGATCATCGATGCCGTGAAAGACCGTGTGATGGATAATTTCCAGGTCTATCTGCGCGAACTTCGGATCGAGGATTTGCAGGGTTCCGCCGGGATGTACCGTCTGCGCGAAGAGCTATTGCGCCGGGTCCGGGCGGCGACCGCCCCGGCCAAGGTCAGGGACGTTCTATTCAAGGAAATGCTGGTTCAGTAAAATGAAGACACGCAGGGGAATTGACGAATGACGAGCCCGGCTGACGATCAAGACGCGATGGCCGCCGAATGGGAAGCCGCCATGGGCGGTGACGGCGAAGGCGGCGGTGAGGGCGGCGACGGCGACGAACAGGATGAGCTGGCCGCCGAGTGGGAAGCCATGATGGGCGGCGACGGCGACGGTGCTTCGACCGACGTCGGCATGGCGGCCCCGGAAGCCACCCGCGTCCTCAACCAGGACGAAATCGACAGCCTGCTGGGTTTCGACGACAGCCACGAGGAAGGCACCGAGAAATCGGGCATCCAGGCGATCCTGTCTTCGGCCCTTGTTTCTTACGAACGTCTGCCGATGCTGGAGGTCGTGTTCGACCGCCTGGTGCGTCTGATGTCGACCTCGCTTCGTAACTTTACGTCGGACAACGTCGAAGTTTCGCTCGATAACATCGCCTCCATCCGGTTCGGCGATTATCTGAACTCGATCCCGCTGCCGGCCATGCTGTCCGTGTTCAAGGCCGAGGAATGGGACAACTTCGGCCTGATCACGGTCGATAGCTCGCTGATCTATTCCATCGTCGACGTGTTGCTCGGCGGGCGCCGCGGCACGGCCGCGATGCGCATCGAAGGCCGGCCCTATACGACGATCGAACGCTCTCTGGTCGAGCGCATGATCCACGTCATGCTGACCGATCTTTCGGCGGCCTTCGAGCCGCTGTCGCCGGTTACGTTCCGTTTCGACCGGCTGGAAACGAACCCGCGCTTCGCGACCATTTCGCGGCCGTCCAACGCCGCCATCGTGACGCGCCTGCGCATCGACATGGAAGACCGCGGCGGGCGCCTCGAACTGCTGCTGCCCTACGCGACGCTGGAGCCGGTTCGCGAACTGCTGCTGCAGATGTTCATGGGCGAGAAATTCGGCCGCGATTCGATCTGGGAAACCCACCTTGCGGAAGAGCTTTGGATGACCGAGGTCGATCTGGAAGCCGTCATCGACCAGCAGATTTCGACCCTGCAGAAAGTCTTCGAACTCAAGGAAGGCTCGCAGATGATGTTGAACGCGACGCCGGACAGCCCGGTCATGCTGTCTTGCGGCAACGTGCCGCTTTATATCGGCCGCATGGGCCGCAAGGGCGGGCGGATCGCGGTGCGCATCGAAGACCGCATCGACCGCGCGCCGAAAACGTCCTGAGACAGCGATTTTACCCGCCGCGGTTAGCATTTCGTTCAGAACCTCGGCGCTAGACTGGCCTTATTGAGCAATCCCGGTTCCGACCGGTCTCGGATGATCCGGACGATCCGGAAGGGCCCCGACCCAGGGGATGGAGAGACAAGACCGTGACTTTTTCCTTTTCCTTGATTCTTGACGTTGTCCTGGCCGTCCTTCTGGTCGTGATGATCTGGTATTCGGTGATGCTGAACCGGCGTCTGACCCGGTTCCGCGGCAACCGCGAACAGATGGAAAAACTGGCCGCCACGTTTAACGACGCGACGACCCGCGCGACCGACAGCATCGGCGATTTGCGCATCGCGTCGGACGCCTTGCAGGATCAACTGGCCAAGGCCGAAAGCCTGCGCGACGATCTTGTCTTCCTGGTCGACCGCGGCACGATTGCCGCCGACCGGTTGGAAGAAAATGTCCGCCTGGCCCGCGACGAACACGGTGCGGTCACCGGCCCGGTCAATCCGGTCGAAACGGCCGATCCGCTGGAAGCGGTCGAACCGATCCGCCAGCGCCCGGCGCCTAAGGTTTCCGCCAAGGTGCAGGACAGCGGGGGCGGGCTGGACGATATCGGCATGACGGTTCCGGCCGCCGTGGCCGATGCCAAGAAAAGCGGCGCGCCGCGCTCCGAAGCCGAGCGCGCCCTGTTGAAAGCCATTCGCTCGGTCAGCTAACGACCGTGCCCGGGGCAGAGACCCGGTTTCAAGAACGCGACGGACGCTTGAATGAACCTGTTCAGTAAATTCCGCTTTCTCCCGGTGACGATCTTCGTCGCGACGATGTTGCTGACCGTGAAGATCAGCGACATCTGGTCCGGCGTCGACGGATTGACCCAGCACGCGATCAGCATTGCCGGCGCCGAGGCCCAGACGGAAACGCCTCCCGCCGCCGCGCCGCAAGGCCAACCGCCGGCCGGCGCCCAACCGGGCGTGCCGCCGGGTGGCGTGCCTGCGCCGGGCGAACAGGCGGCCGTGCCGGGTGCGGGCGATCCCAATGCCACCGCGGTACCGCTTGCCGATCCGGCGGCGTCGAAGCTGCTGACCGACGATCCGACCTTGCTGACACCGCAGGAAATCGACCTGTTGCAGCATCTGTCAGAACGCCGTCGCGAGATCGAGGCGCGGGAACAGGAATTAAACGTGCGCCAGGGCATGTTGGCCGCCGCCGAGGCCCGGATCGAGCGCAAGATCGCCGAATTGAAGAACCTGCAGCTTGAAATCGACGGCCGGATCAAGGTCTTCGACAAGCAGCAGGAAGAAAAGATGGCCAGCCTCGTGAAGATCTACGAGAACATGAAGCCGAAGGACGCGGCGCGGATCTTCGAAGATCTTGAAATGGACACCTTGCTGGAAGTCGCGCAGCGTATGAAGGAACGGAAACTGGCGCCGGTCATGGCCAAGATGGATCCGGAAAAAGCCCGCGAAGTCACGGTGCAATTGCGCGATCTGCGGTCCCTCCCGCGTGAAGGTCTCGATCAGGGCAACTGACGCCTCTCGGTCGCATCCGTTTTTCTATTAACCACCTAATTGTGTGTAATTTGTTCCGTTGCGGGCGAGAGCCTCGCCTCAATTCCCTACGGCCTTGGTTTTCGTCGTCTTTCGGGACTATGACCAAGGACCTATAGGGCGGAAAAATGCTTGCCCTGCCCCCCGCCATGAATAAACTGCCGGGTACTGAGGACATAATCATAATCCCCCGGCGCAAAGCACGGAGCTACACATGGCTGTCGACCTGAATATGAATGTCCTGATCGTGGATGATTACCAGACCATGCTCAGGATTCTGCGCAACCTTCTGCGCCAGTTGAATTTCAAGAACATCGAAGAAGCGTCCGATGGTTCGGAAGCGCTGAAGAAGCTGCGGGCGAAGTCGTTCGGCTTGGTCATTTCCGACTGGAACATGGAACCGATGACCGGGATTCAGCTGCTCCGTGAGGTGCGCGCGGATGAAAAGTTGAAACACATCCCCTTCGTGATGATCACCGCGGAAAGTAAGTCCGAAAACGTGATCGCCGCGAAAGAAGCGGGCGTGTCCAACTACATCGTTAAGCCCTTCAACGCCGAAACGCTCAAAGGCAAGTTGACCAGCGTCCTCGGCGAGTTCTGAGGAGACTGTCATGGCGACAGACTCGGTCGATCCCGAGCTGGCCGCTCGTCTTCAGGAGTTGGGGCGGGAGCCTGGCGACACGGTCAAGGTCGATGAGATCGCGGACGTCGTGGATTCGATCCTATCCACGATGCAAGGCGATCTGTCGGCCGTCGACGTCAAGCTCTATGAAGAGCTCGAAAGCCTGTCGCGCTTCATCACCGAAGCCAAGACCGATATCGCGGCCCTGCGCCCGGACGAGGTGAAGGACGAATTCCTGCCCAAGGCGGCGGACGAACTCGACGCCATCGTCGAAGCCACGGCCGAGGCCACCAACTCGATCATGGACGCCGTCGGCGAGATCGAAGACGTGATGTCCAAGCTAAAGGGCAAAAATGCCGATACGCTGATGGATGCGACGACGAAAATCTACGAAGCTTGCGGGTTCCAGGACATCACCGGCCAGCGCATCACCAAGGTCGTGGGCGCCCTTCATCATATCGAAGAGAAGGTCGACGCGCTGCTCAACGCCTTCGGCGATGAAATCGCCAAGTACAAGGCAGCCAATCCCAAAACCGCGGAAGAGCCCGTCGCCGAAGAAAAGCCCAGCGACGAAGACCTGCTGCACGGTCCGCAGCAGAAGGAAGCGGCGATGTCGCAGGACGATATCGACGCGCTTCTCGCCAGTTTCGACTGAGCCTCGGCGATCCGTTCCTCAACCTTTTCCCTTGGGAAATAATTACTTTTAAATTCAGGCTATTATCCGCTGGTGGGCGTGCCGGGCCTAGCGCCGAACCCTAGTTTTGGTAAGCCTGTCTTTACCAAGTTTCCGCTATAATCCGGACCATGGCAGACCGAGAATTCCTTCCGCCGACGTTCGAGACCGCGCGTGGACCCAACACGTCCGCGCTGTTCCTGTCGTTGTTCCTGTTGGTTCTCGCGTTTTTCATCCTGCTGGTCACCATATCCACCTTGGAAGAGGTCAAGACCAAGTCGGTGATGGACAGCCTGACATCGACTTTTACCTCGATCGTGCCGCCGTCGACCGACCCGACCCGGTTCAAATCCAAGGAAGGCGATCTGGTCGCCGGCCAGCAGTATCAGGAAACGGTCACCGATATTTTTGCCGCCGCCCTGCAGGTCGCCAAGATCAAGGTCGTCCATCCCGGCCGTCTGATGCAGGTTCAGATTCCGGCCAACACCCTGTTCGTCGCGGGAGAGGCCCGTATTCAGGCCAATCAATTCGAATTGCTCGACCGCATCGTCGCGGCGGCCAGCGGCCGCCCGCCGGGACTGCGCTTCGACCTGGAATTCGTAATCGGCTCCAGAACCCGAGAAGACGGGGGGCTGCCGCAGTCGCAGACCCTGGAACTGGCGCGGGCCGGTGCCTTCGCCCGTGAAATGTCGGAACGCGGCCTGCCGCCCGACAGCATCGCCATCGGGATCGAGCCGGGCGACCCAAATGATGTCACAATGTGGTTCTATATCCGCCGTCAGGAAGAAACACGGCTGCGGTTCCAGGGCGACGGGGACGGGTAGGGACGGCCATGCTGTTACCCAGACGCTCGCAACGGGACCTGGAGCGCGACCATAAGGCGTCGCAGATGTGGTTGCTGACCTTCACGGATTTGGTCTCGCTGATGTTGACCTTCTTCGTGTTGCTGTTTTCCATGTCCAACGTGAAGCTGGACCGGTGGGACAACGTGATCGACTCGCTATCGCAATCCCTGGCCCCGGAAGAGGTCAAAACACCGATTTCGTCGACGGCCACGCACAACATCGCGACGGTGTTCCGTAAACGCGCCATTAACCTGGATTATCTAACATCCGTGCTGCGGGAAAAGATCGAAGGCGACGACCTTCTTAAGCAAACGCAGTTCATGCGGATGGAGGACAGATTGGTTCTGGCCCTGCCTGGAGATTTGTTGTTCGAGGCTGGACGTGCGGTCATGACCGACCGCGCGCGCATTGCCTTGTTCCGTCTCGGTGGGGCGCTTGCCACGGTCGCCAACCAGTTGGGCGTCAATGGCCATTCCGATCCGTCGCCCGTGGCTGGCGGCGATTATGCCTCGAATTGGGAATTGTCGACCGCCCGTGCCGCCGCCGTCGCCAACGAATTGCGCGCCGCCGGTTATTCCGAACCCATCGTCGCGTTCGGCTATTCCGACAGCCGCTATGCCCAATTGCCGCCCATGTCGCCGGCCCAGCGCCAGCTGATGGGCCGTCGTGTCGATATCGTCGTCTTCCCGACCTCGGGGGGGCTGCAATGATCCGCTTCACCCGCATGCTCCGCCTTCCCGCCGCTGTCCTGGTCCTGGCCGCCGCCCTGTGCTGGTTGGCGCCTCAGTCCGCAGGTGCCCAGGATGCGCCGCAGGTCAACCTGCGCGCGGGCGCCCATGCGACGTTCACCCGCCTGGTCTACGATTGGCCGACCAAGGTCGCCTACAAGGCGGTCAAGGAGGGCGGCCTGATCACTCTGACTTTCGAGGCGCCGGCCCGCATCGACGATGCCGACATCAACCGCCAGCCGCCGTTGTTCGTCGGCGGCGTCCGTTCGGCGACCGCCGGGGGACGCACGGTTTCGGTGATCGCAGTGCCGCCGCGCTCGACCTTGCGGGATTTCTATTCCGGCAACAAAGTCGTCATCGATGTGCGCGAGCCGAACCCCTGGCAGGAACCGGTCGCCGCCCCGGCCGAGGTCAGTGTGCCCGGTGCGACTCCTGCGCCGCAGACCGCCGCCGCCGAACCCCAAACGACCGCAGCCCCACAAGCGGCCGAAAACACGGCCGCCGAGCCTGTGCCGCCGGTCAATCTGGCGCCCGAAAAACCGGCAGTCACCGCCACGGCCCTGACTCCGCCGCCCGCGCCGGCGACGTCGCCGTCTCCAGCCCCGCAGCAGAGAGAACAGCAGGCGGCTCAGGCAGAACCCGCACCGCAGGCACAAGCCCCGGTGCAGGAATCGGCTCCGGCCCCTGCGGCGGCGCCTTCGTTGAACGCCTTGCTCGGCGGCGGCGGGGCGGATCGTCCCGTTCGCCAATTACCCCAAGGTGGCTCTGCCGCCACGGCACCGGCACAGCCGAAACCGGCGCCGGCCGCGCCCGCCAATCGGCCCTTGCAACTGACGCCTCCTGCTGCGTCGGCAGCCGCCCCCGCGGCTCAACCGGCTCAACCGGCGCCGCCCGCCGCGGCCCCCGCAACGCCTGCGACGGCAAGTGCAGAGGCCTCGGGGCAGGCGGCCGGTGCCCCCGCCGTACAGGCCCCCGCCGGATCGGCGCCCAGCGCCCAGCTCTCCGTCGCCAAGGGCGAGGAAGGCACGGTGACCCTGCGTTTCGATTGGAGCGAGCCGGTGGCCGCCGCGGCGTTTCGGCGCAACGGCTTCCTCTGGCTGGTGTTCGATAAACGCACCAACGTCAACGTCCCCGCCCTGCAGCAGGCGGGTAGCGGGATCATCGAAACCCTGCAGCAGGTCTACATTCCGCAGGCGACCGTGCTGCGCATGACCACGCCCAAGGACGTCAACCCGTCCATGCGGCGCGCCGGTCTTGCCTGGCTGATCGATTTCCGTGCCCAGGAAGGCACGCCGAAGATCCCGTTGGAAATTCAGACCCAGGCTGATTCCCCCATCGGGGCGCGGATCTTCATGCCGCTGCCCGAGCCGGGCAAGGTCATCCCGCTGACCGATCCCCTCGTCGGGGACAACATGCTGGTCGTACCGGGCATTCCGTTGGGCCATGGCGTCGCCGGAACCTACGCCTATCCTCAATTCGACATTCTGCCGTCGATCCAGGGTGTCGTCGTGACGCCGCGGATCGACGATGTCCGGGTCCGTGCCTTGCGGCAGGGCGTGGAGATCGCCAGCGCCGCGCCGACCTTCCCGCTGCGTTTCTCGCCGGTCTCCCAGGAAATGGCGGCGAGTGCGCGGATGGCGGCAATGCGCCCTCTGGTCCGGCTGCTTGATCTCGAGAAATGGGATACGCCGAACGATGCCGCGATCCTGCAGACCCGCGCGATCCTGGAACAAGCGATCGCCGTGGCGCCGAAATCCGGCCTGCAGGACGCGCGCATGAATCTGGCCCGGTTTTATTTCGCGAATGCCTTTGGCCCGGAAGCCCTAGGCGTGTTGGCCCGTGTATTGGCCGACGATCCCGGCATGGCGAGCGACCGCGAATGGCGGCTGCTGCATGGCGGGTCGCAATTTCTCATCGGCCGATTGGAAGAGGCGGAAAAGGATCTCTACAACGAAGTCCTGAACGGCAACGACGAAGGTGAATTCTGGCGGGCCATCGTGCAGGCCGCTCGCGGAGACCTGAACGGCGCTTCCATCGAACTGCGCCGCTCCGGTTCGCTCGCCCGGCCCTATCCGCGCCCGCTTCGGTTCAAGCTATCGACCATCGTCGCCGAAGCGGTGGTCGAGATTGGTGACGTGCGCACGGCGGAAACCATCCTGACGGCGCTGGCCGCCGACACGCCCAGCCCGACCCAGGAAGCCCGCGTGCAATATGTGCAGGGCCGATTGGCCGAATTGGAAGGCGATTTCGACGGCGCCGTCACGGTTTGGGAACACGTCATGGACGGTCCTGACCGCCTGGCCCGGTTCCGCGCCGCGCGGTCACGGGTCGAACTGCTGTTGCGGCTGGACCGGATCACCAAGGCGGAAGCGACTGAGGAGTTGGAAAAGCAGCGTTTTGCCTGGCGCGGCGATGACCGGGAATTCGATCTGCTGCGGCGTCTCGGCGCACTTTATCTGGAGCAGGACAAATACCGCGAAGCGCTGCAGACCCTGCGGCAGGCGGCAACCTATTTCCGCGACCATCCGGACGCCAAGGTCGTGACCAAGGAAATGTCGGATACCTTCAACGCGCTATATCTCGAGGACAAGGCCGACGCGCTGCCGCCGGTCATGGCGATCGCGATTTACGAAGAATTCAAGGAATTGACGCCCGCCGGGTCGCGCGGCGACACGATGATCCAGAAGCTCGCGGACCGCTTGGTCGGGGTCGACCTGTTGGATCAAGCGGCGGCACTTCTCGAAGGTCAGATCAAGTTCCGCTTAGAAGGCGTGGACCGCGCCCGAGTTGGCGCCCGTCTGGCGCTGATCCATCTAATGGCGCGTGAGCCTCAGGAGGCCGAACGTGTCATCCGGGCAAGCGAGGCCACGGGATTGGCGCCGGAGTTGGCGCAGCAGCGGACCCATTTGCTGGCCCAGGCGCTATCCGCGCAGAAACGTCATGCGGATGCCCTGGCGCTGATCGAACCGGACCAGACCCTGGACGGCGAACTCCTGCGTTCAGAAATCTATTGGAGCATGGGCAATTGGAACGACGCGGCGCAGGCCTTGCAACGGGTCGTTCGTGACAGCGGCGCGCGTCGTGGCGTGGCTCTGACCCGCAAGCAGGCCCGCTATATGCTGAACCTCGCGACAGCGATGACGCTCAGTGGCAATGAACGGGGGCTCGCCCGTATCCGCAATAATTTCGGGCCGGCCATGGATCAAACGGAATTCGCCAAGGCCTTCGATTTGATCGCGGCCCGCCCGGCAATCGGATTGATCTCGCCGGAAAGCGTCGACGCCCGGGTCGCGGTGGCGCAGAACTTCAAGACGTTCATGACGGCCTACCGCGAGCGTTTGGAAAAAGACCCCCTCAGCGCCATCAACTAGGCGGATTCTCCGGAATTAAGAAACGGCCCGGCCCTCGGTCGAGGACGCAGGCCGCTTCTCCCCCTGTTCGAACGCTTGGGCGGCTATAAGCCGATCTCCCCCCGATGCGCCCGACCGGTCGTCAGACCGCGCCGGTGTATTCGCCGCGCGCCGGATAATTGCGTTCGATCGCGAAATCCAGCGCCGAAACGAGTTCAGAGAAATGCGGGCGGACGAAAGGCATCGTCTGGACCGAGCCGTAGTAGAGCGACTGGTCGGGCGAGACCATGAACAGGCCGGGCTCGGCGAACAGGGCCGGTTCTTCGATGCCGATCGAGGTCTTGCCGCGCGAGGTGGAAATGTAGAGGCCCCATTCGCGGGCCTTCGTCAGGTCCAGCCCGTAGCCGACGCGCAGGTTTTTGGCTTCGATCTTGTCGGCCATTCCTTGGCCGCGTTCCTTGTCGTCGGACGAAATCGCGACGGTGCCGACGCCGCGTTCGGCGAATTCGGGCGTGCGCTTTTCCAATTCGGTCAGGTAATTGGCGCAGATCGGGCAGTGCAGGCCTCGGTAAAAACAGACGACGGTGCCGCGTTCCGATCCTTCGGAGGCGAGGTCGAAAGTCTCGCCGGTGACGGTTTCCACGGTAAGGGACGGGGTCTTTTGACGTGGCATGAGCATGGGATGTGTCCTCGTTGACAGGGGTTAGCGGACGGAACCGGCGGTTACACACCGGTTCCCGATGACCTGAACGCTAACAGGTGTTATGATCGGTAAAATCCAATTTGATTGATTAAAACACCGGTATTTCTCATGGCCGACCGATACGACCGCCTTTCGACCCTGATTTCCCGCTTCGACCTGCGGGTGAGCGGCGCCATGCCGGGAGAGGGAAACATGGCGGTGTTCGGCGACCCGGCGACGGGGGCGCCGGTTCGGGTCGAAATTCGCACACGGGACGGCGTGCCGGCAGCCGAGGCAGGTGAAGTTCCGCTCGCGGCTTGCGTGATCGATTGGGGTGGGGCGGCCAATCCGCTGATGGCGGCGTTGCCGATGGTGGTTTCCCTGCCGGTCCGCGACGATGAAACGCGGGCTCTTCTCGATGTCTTTCTGGCCGAGACGGCGGCACGGCGTTGCGGCGCCGACAAGGTGCTGGACCGTCTGGCCGAGGTGCTGGTGATCCGGTTGATGCGGCAACGGATCGAAATGGGCGCGTCGGAGCCTGGGGTTCTCGCCGGGTTGGCCCATGCGCGCCTATCGCGGGTTATTTCAGCGCTACACGACGATCCGGGGCGGTCCTGGTCAAATGTGGACCTTGCGGCCGTCGCCGGGATGTCGCGATCGCGCTTCGCCGATGTCTTTCGGTCGGTCGTCGGTGAAACGCCGCAGAGTTACCTGCGGCGGTGGCGGATGACGTTGGCGCACCAGGACATTGATCGCGGCGCCCGGATTCAGGCCGTCGCCCGGCGTTACGGCTATGCCAGTTCGGAAGCGCTGGCCCGGGCGTTCAACCGCCAGTACGGCATCAATCCGACCGAGCTGCGCCGCGCCGGCTAGACAGCGAAACGCCGGGAAGGGGAACCCCCGCCCGGCGTTGCCGTTTCTTCAATTCTTAGGACCGTGCCGTGCTTAGAACGCGACGGCGGCCTCGGCCTCGGCGGCCTCTTCGGGCGTCCATTGACGCACCGGGGTCGGCGGACGGCCGCCGGCCAACGGCAAGAAGGTGCCTTCGCCGGGTTCGTCCAGGGTGACCGAGCCCTGCGGCGTGATAACCTGGATCGCGCCTTCGCGGATCTGGAAACCGTAATGCGGCTGTCCCGGCGGCATACCGACGGTCAACTCGCCACCCAGGAAGTCCGTGCCGCGAATGCCGATGGTCGCCGTCGGCGTCCCGAACAGGACACTGGACCGGCTCGCCTTGGCGATTTTGCCGGAGGTATAGCGAAACACGCCGACCGCCATGATCAGGGCCTGATTGCCTTGTTCGGCGCCGCCTGCCGGGTCGAAGACCATTTCGTCGATCAGCACTTCGGCGTTCTCACCCAGGGTGAGGGTCGAATCGTCGCTGAAGCGGATTTTCAGGCGGGCCCCCGCGCCGGTCTTCACAAGGTCGCCCGCGAACACCTTTGCGTTTGCCGAGAGCGCTTCGGTCGATCCCCCGGCGGTTCGGAAGGCGTCGCCTTTCTGGCGTTCGATGGCGCCGGCCGATTGCTGGGCCAGGGCGGGCAGGGCCAGCCCGACCATGAAGACGAAAGCCAGCACGGCCGCGACGGCGGTCGGCCGGAAATTATTGAGACTCATGATATCCCCATAGAATTGGTGCGGCCGGGAAAGGCCGCGGAAAGCTCAACCCCAAGAAACGACACAGAAATGGCCCCGATATCCGGTCGGTTCCGAAAGGCATGCCGTCCCGGCCACACGATTGCATGCAGCCTTATGCATAGTAGGGTTCGTTATAGAATTTCTTGGTCGCCGGACGAGTGATGACCGTCACTGATCCGGCGGATCGTGCGGTGAGGGGCCCGGATTACTGGAAAAAGGTAGGGCGTCCGATGCAGGGCTATCCAGCGCCGAAGCTTTTGACCAGGGATCCGACGGTCATGTACCAGCCGTCGACCAGCACGAAAAAGATGATCTTGAACGGCAACGCGATGATGACCGGGGGCAGCATCATCATGCCCATGGACATCAGTACCGAGGCGACGACCATATCGATGATCAGGAACGGCACGAACAGAAGGAAGCCGATTTCAAAGGCCCGCTTCAATTCGGAAATCAGATAGGCCGGGATCAAAATCCGCATCGGCATGTTTTCGCGGACTTCTTCATCCGGCAGGCGGGCGATTTCCGTAAACAGCAACAAATCGCGCTCGCGTACATGGGTCATCATGAAATCGCGCAGCGGGATGATCGCTCGCTGAAAGCCTTCCATTTCGTCCAGGGTGCCCTCGATCACCGGGTTGATGCCCGTGTCCCAAGCCTTTTCGAAAGTCGGCATCATGATGAACAGGGTCATGAAGAGGGCGAGCCCGACCAGCACCTGGTTGGGCGGCGTCTGCTGTGTTCCCATGGCCGTACGCAGGAAAGACAACACGACGATAATACGGACGAACGAGGTCATCATGATGAGGATCGACGGCGCCACGCTGAGCACCGTGATCAACAGCAGCATCTGGATGATGCGCCCGGTGGTGTCGCCGCCTTGCTCGCCCAGGTCCAGGGTAAAGGCTTGGGCCATGGCCGGTTCGCTCAGCAGCGCCAGGCCGAAGTACACCGCGAAGGCGGCGCCGATGACGGCCAGGACGACCATCAGAGGATGGGCCAGAGGACTGCGCCGACGGCGGACGAATATACGTTTCACCTTCATTGCCCGGTCTCCTTGCCGCTGTGGTCGATGGCCTGTTCTATGGCCTGAGCCGGGCTGGCGGTCTCAAGGGCGTGTTGGAATGAGGCCGGATCGCCTCCGGCGATGCCGGTCTCGATCACCAGTTCACTGGTCGGCCCGACCAGCAGCAGGTGTTCGACCGCGTCCCGGCGAACCAGAATCAGCCGCCGACGGCCGTCGAGCGGCGTGACTTCAACGACGCCCAGGCGGCGCCCGGCGGCGCGCTTTATCGCGCTGGCGGGAAATCCCCATCCGGCGCGCCGGGCCAAGGCGGCGAACACGGCGATCAGGCCGATCACGAAGATCAGCGCGAGCAGGAAACGCAGGTACGAATCCATGTCCATGGCGCTAGTCCTTAGATTGATCCGGCGATTGACCGGCGCCCGCGCGGATGTCATCTTCCAGCCGGTTCAAGTCCAAGACCATTTTCTCGAGCCGCCGGCGGATCGCCTCCGGGTCGGCGGCCGTAAGCGCCATCGTCCGCACGTTGGCGCAAAGCGCCGCAACCCGTTCGCCGAGCGGCGTCATATCCAGCATTTCACCGCCGGCGATCACCTTGCGGGCGTTTCGGATCATGGTCTCGACCTCGGTCATTGCCGCTTCGAGTTCCTGGGGCGCATTGCCGCCGTTGTCCGTGCCGTCGGTCATCGCGTTTCTTCCCCCATCCATTCGCGCATAATGTCTTCGCGGGATTTCTCCGCCATATCCTCGGCCCCGTTCGCGCGGTAGAGATAGATCAGGATCTCGGCGACGGCGGCGAAGGCTTCGACGGGGATTTCTTCTTCCAGATCGATGGTCGTCAGCAGCTGCGCCAAGTCGGCGTCTTCACGGACCTTGATTCCATTGGCAAAGGCGATCTGCAGAATCTGTTCGGCCAGCCGTCCACGGCCGCCGGCGACGACGCTGGGTGCGGCACCGGATCCGGGCTTGCCGCCGGACAAGGCCACCGCCATGGCATCCTTGGTTTTCGGGATGCGGCGGATGTTGCCTTCCGGGCTTTCGCCGTCGGACCGGTCGTTGGGCGCGTCTGCGTTCACGTGGCTGTTCATCCCCGGGCCGAAGGGGCCCTTAAAAATTGACCTCGGCAAGCCTTCCCACTGGGCAAGAATTGCCGGATTCGCAACGATCCTAACGTTTCCTGGTTTAACAAATGATTACGGCTGGGCCGTTTTTCAGTGCGGAATCAGGTGGTTATTGACCTGGGTCTGGGGGAGGGCGGGCGTTCAAGAAGCTTAAGGGCTTGTTAACGAACCCGGCAGATAATGCCTATCAGGACGGTTTCAGACGGCCCGTACCGGGCCCGGGAACCAGGGGACAACCGCCGATTTCGGCAGAGCAAGGGGCTTGGCGCAGATGGATCTCACCCTCTTCGCAGCCGTTAAGAAACGCCTCAACTGGCTCGGTCAGCGCCAGGAAATTCTGGCGCAGAACATCTCCAATTCCGATACGCCGGATTACAAGGCGAAGGATCTCAAGCCTTACGAATTTCGTGAGCTGCTGCGTAAAGAGTCGGCGCAGCTCAATATGGTCACGACCGAACCGGGGCAGCTCGGCGGACGGCGCAAACGCATCCGCGATTTCTTCGTCGAAGAGCCGCGCCATCCCTATGAGACGTCGCCCAACGGCAACTCGGTCGTGCTCGAGGAACAGATGGGCAAGGTTTCCGAAACTCAGACGACCCATCGTCTGACGACGGAACTCTACAAAAAGCACATGGAAATGCTGAAAACCGCGAGCCGTTCGCGATAAGACGGCCGCGACCCGCCCGATTGGGGTGGGCTTAAAGAATTCGGGCCCCAAACGGGCCTCAGGCGAACCTGGAACGGGAAATTCGACAGAACGTCGTCCAATAACGATCGCCGCCGGCCCATGGAAGAAGCCATGCCGGGAATTAAGAAGTGACGAGACGAGGAGGCGAAAGCCCCGATGGACGACATTATCAAGACGATCCGTATTTCCAGCGCCGGAATGCGCGTGCAAGGCACGCGCCTGCGTGTGATTTCGCAGAACATCGCCAACGCCGACAGCCTGCCGCAGCGTCCGGGCGACGATCCTTATCGGCGCAAGATCATCACCTTTAAGAACGAGCTGGATAAATCCGTGGGCGAGGACACGGTGCGCGTGCACCGGATCCACAAGGACATGTCCGATTTCGCCAAGAAGTACGATCCGTCCCACCCGGCGGCGGACGCCGACGGTTACGTGCAGACGCCCAACGTCAACACGATGATCGAAATGATGGATATGCGCGAAGCCCAGCGATCCTACGAAGCGAACCTGAACCTCATAAAATCGTCGAAGACCATGTTGAACAGCGTCATCGACGTGCTGAGAGCCAACTAACATCCGGGCACAACGCCGCGCCCACCGAATACGTCGTACCGAATACAGCGGTCCCAACGCGGACCGGGCCCAGCGGGCCTAGAACGGGAGCAATAAAATGACCACGACGGCCGATTTCAACATTCATCAGGCCCTCAACGCCTATCAGCAGGCCGCTCGCCAGACGGTTTCCGGCAGCAGCCAGCAGTCCAAGGCCGACGTCCAGCCCGCCGGTCAGGAAGAATTCGGCGACCTGGTGCGCAGCGCCATCATGGAAGCCCGCAAGATCGGTGAACGCAGCGAAAAAATGTCCATCGCCGCAATCAACGACCGCGCTGACATCACCCAGGTGGTGACCGCCGTGGCCGAAGCCGAACTGACCCTGCAGACCGTTGTGAATGTCCGCGACAAGGTCCTCGAGGCCTACAAGGACATCATCCGGATGCCGGTGTAATTCTCAAGCCGAGGGAATGGGGCCCGGGCAACCGGAGGCGCCAGAATGGATAAACCGTCATGAGCGAAGTGGATGTCATCGACGTCGGTCGCAACGCTCTGTGGGTGGTCATCAAGGTCGCCGGGCCGATCATGTTCCTCGGCTTGATCAGCGGCCTCATCATCGCCCTGTTCCAGGCATTGACGACGATCCAGGAAATGACCCTGACCTTCGTGCCGAAGATCATCGTCATCTTCCTCGCCATCGTCGTGCTGTTGCCGTTCATGATCACCACGGTGACGTCCTTCGCGGATACCCTGTTCGACCGCATCACGGCGCTTTGACGGGGCGGGGCGCGGCGGGATGCTGGAAGAACTTCTGAAAATCAATGTCTTCGCCTTCATGCTGGTGCTCGCCCGCGTCGGTGCGATGATGTCGATCCTGCCCGGGATCGCGGCAGCCTACGTCAGCCCGCGGATCCGTGTCTTGCTCGCCATTTCGGTCGGGGTGGTGATGACGCCGGTGTTGGCGGCGAACCTTCCCGGCCCGCCGGACAATCAATGGGTTCTGTTCCTGCTGCTCGCCGGTGAAATCGTTGTCGGCGTGTTCCTGGGCGGGCTCGCGGTGATTTTGGTCGGCGCGTTGCAGACGGCGGGGACATTGATCGCCTTGTTCGCCGCCATGGCGAACGCCCTGGTTCAGGATCCGATCTCGGAACAGCAAAGCTCGATCATCGCCAACCTGCTGACTGCTGCCGGATTGGTCGTGATCTTCGCCACCGACAGCCATCATGTCTATTTCATGGTGTTGGCCGAATCATACGTCTTGTTCGTGCCGGGCGAGGGCTTTTCGACCGGCGACATGGCGTTGATGCTGGCACGTCGGATCGCCGACAGCTTCGCGCTCGGTTTTCAATTGTCGATTCCGTTCCTGATCATCGCCATGGTCTATTACATCGGGCTCGGCGTGCTCGGCCGCTTGATGCCGCAATTGCCGGTGTTCTTCTTCGGTCTGCCGATCCAGCTGACGGTTCAGATCGGCGCGCTGATGATCGTGTTCTCGTCGATCATGATGGTCTTCCTCAACCACTTTCAACAAGGCTACGTGGTGTTCCTGGGCTAGGGCTCATGGCGCGTCCGGGATGGCGGATTAGATGGCTGAAGAAGACGACTCACAAAAAACAGAAGACCCGACCGACCGAAAACTCGCGAAGGCTCGAGACGAAGGCCAGGTTGCCCAATCCCAGGAAATCAAAAGCTGGATGATCCTGATGGGGGGGGCGGGAATGTTGCTGTTCCTGGCGCCGGCCATGGCCCGCGACATCACCGCGATCTGCCGTCGCTTCATCCAAGCGTCTTACTCCATCCCCGTGGACATGGAGCATCTCAGACTTCTGTTCTCCGACGTCGCGCTGAAAGTCTTCATCATCCTGGCACCGGCGTTCGGGATGTTCGTGGTGCTTGCGCTGGTCGCCAACGTCGGCCAATTCGGGTTGATCTGGTCGGTTAAGAAGATTTCTCCTAAACCCAGTAAAATTAACCCTCTCTCCGGTTTCAAGCGGCTGTTCTCCAGCCAGGGTCTGATGGAATTCGCGAAAGGGATCTTGAAGCTATCCCTGGTCTCGCTGGTTGCCTTCGGCCTCGCCATTCCCATGCTGAGCGACCTGCAGATGCTGCCTGCCGTCTCGACGGGCGAGGCGCTGCATCGAATTCATGAAATCGCCATTCTGATGGCCGTTGCCTCGGTCGGCGTGATGACCGTGATCGCGGCGCTCGACTATGTCTACCAACGTGCCACTTTCATGAAGCAGATGCGGATGTCCAAGACCGAGATCAAGGACGAGCACAAGCAGACCGACGGCGATCCGCAGATCAAGGCGCGAATCCGGCAAATCCGAATGGAGCGCGCGCGTCAGCGCATGATGGCTGCGGTGCCGAAGGCGGATGTCGTCATCACCAACCCGACCCACTTCGCGGTCGCTCTGGAATACAAGATGGAATCCATGCCGGCCCCCATCGTGGTCGCCAAGGGGCAGGATTTTCTGGCCTTGAAGATCAGGGAAATCGCCGAGGAAAATGAGATCACGATCGTTGAAAACCCGCCGTTGGCCCGCGCCTTGTACGGTTCCGTTGAGATCGATCAGGAAATCCCGCCGGAACACTTCAAGGCCGTCGCCGAAGTCATCGGCTACGTCATGCGCCTCAAGGGCAAGCTGCAGAATTGACGGCTCCCGGCGTGGCCGGGGGCGGCCGGGCGCGGTCCTCGTGACGGCGCGGTTGACACATGGCCTGCACTGGTCAATCTCTTTGCCGATGACCGCCGCTGGTGCGTCGTCCCGTCTTTTTAGGCGCGGGTCCCCGGCGCGCCACTCCTTCATGAGTTTTCCGCGGGCGGTGAAGGCCGAATGATGCAGAAACCGACACCTCTCGTTCTCAACGCCGGTGCCGCCCTTTGCGGGGTCGCGGCGGGCGTTGCTTTCGGGGTTGGAGGTATCGTGCCGCTGGCGCTGGGCGCCGGGGCGGTCCTGGCGGCGGGCGGGTTGGTGGTCTTCGCGCGGAAGACGCCGAATGCGGAGCCTTCGGCGCGTGCCGCCGGCAGCGGCGCCATGGCGGAATTGATCCGTATGGCCTCGGGTGCGTCCGGCGAGGGCCTGTTGATCGCCACCTGGGACGGCGTCGGCATGTACGCCAACGACGCGTTCCGCCGATTGTTTTTCCTGGACGCCACCGGCGGTGCCGACGGGGCCCGCGAACTGCTCGACGAAATGATCCGGACCCTGGACGGGCAGGGCCGGTCGCGCGAAGTCTTCGCCCGCCTGCGGGCCGCGGCGGAAGAAGGCGAGCCGGCGGGCGGCGAGGTGATCTGCCGCGGCCGCGACGGCAAGCCCGCCTGGCGGCGCTTGCGGGTCGAACCGTTCGGTCCCGAAGGCGTGGGTGCGGGGACCGAGGACGCCGCGACCCGATACGCGCAATGGCGGGTTCAGGACATTACCGAGGAAAAACGCCAGGCCGCGACCCGGCAATCGGCCGAGGCCCGGCGTGCCGACCTGTTGGATGGCCTGCCGGTCGGCGTGTTCTCCGTCGACGGGCGGGGGCGCATCGTCTACGCCAACTCCTGCCTCGCGGGATGGCTGGGCATCGACCGGGTCGCCATGGGGGGCAAGCCCTTCGCCGAATTCGTGACCTCGGCCCGCCCTCTCGGCAATGGGGGTGGCAACGGGAATAGCGGCGGCGGCGAAGACGACGATTTCGAGGAAGGCGGTCTGGTTACCCTGCGCGCAGGCGACGGCACGGAATTCACGGCGACCTTGCTGCAAAGCCACCGCGAGACGACCGACGGGACGCTGGTCTATACGCGCTCCATCCTGCTGCGCGAGATGGGCTGGCTCAGCGACGGGGACGGCGGCGGCGGTCTGGGCCCGGCCAAGCGCCTGCGGTTCCTGTTCGACGATGCGCCGGTGGCCATTGCGTTACTCGACGGGCAGGGAAAGGTGATGGATTGCAACCGCGCCTTCCTGACCCTGGCCGGGGCGCATCGCGACATGGTCGCGGGCCATGCCTTCGCCGAACGCCTGCTGCCGGAGGACCGGGACGTCGTCGCCTCGGCATTGTCGGACGTCATCGTCGGCAAGGTCCGGGCGACCCAAACCGAGATCAGGCTTGCCGCTCCCGGTGGGCGTCAGGCGGCGGCGACGTTGTTCGCATCGCGGATGGAGGACGACAAGGGCGAGATCACCGGCCTGGTCCTGCACTTCATCGACACGACCGAGCAGAAGAATCTGGAAATACAGTTCGCCCAGTCGCAAAAAATGCAGGCCGTGGGGCAGCTCGCCGGCGGCGTGGCGCATGATTTCAACAACCTGCTGACGGCGATGATCGGCTTCACGGACCTGCTGCTGGAACGCCACGGGCCGGGCGATCCGTCGTTCAACGACCTGCAGCAGATAAAGCAGAACGCCCACCGGGCGACCAACCTGGTGCGCCAGCTGCTCGCCTTCTCGCGCAAGCAGAATTTGGAGCCCGACCTGCTCGATCCCGAAGACGCGCTCAATGACCTCTCCAACCTGCTGCGCCGCCTCCTGGGCGAGACGGTGAAGCTCAAACTGGAACACGAACGGGGCGCCGGGCGCATCCTGGCCGACCGGGGGCAGTTCGATCAGGTCATCATCAATCTAGCGGTCAACGCGCGGGACGCCATGACCGAAGGCGGGCCCTTGGTCATTCGCACCTTCCGCCGCGACCTGGAACGGCCGTTGCAGCAATCGGGCGAGGTCATCCCCGTCGGCTCCTATATGGTGGTCGAGGTCGAGGACAAAGGCACCGGTATCTCCAAGGAAGTCCTCGACCGCATCTTCGAGCCGTTCTTTTCGACCAAGGAGGTGGGGCAGGGGACGGGCCTGGGCCTCTCCACCGTGTACGGTATCATCCACCAGTCCGGCGGCTACGTGACCGTGGAAAGCAAGATCGGCGAGGGCACGACCTTCCGCCTCCTGTTCCCGCGCGCCGACGAGGAAGCCCGCGCCCAGGCACAGGAAGCCGCCGCCGAAGCGGCTGCGGCCGCTGCCTCGGCCCAGGCCCAGGGACCGGGTTCCGGCAAGGGCAAGGACGGCAAGGAGCCCGAACTGCCGCTGTTCGAGGCCGATTTGACCGGCTCGGAAACCATTCTATTGGTCGAGGACGAGGACGCCGTGCGGATGTTCGGCGCGCGCGCACTGCGCAACAAGGGCTACAAGGTGCTGGAGGCCCAGAACGGCGAGGCGGCGCTCGACGTGGTCAACGGCACGGCGTCGAACATCGATCTGATCGTCTCCGACGTCGTCATGCCGGGCATGGACGGCTATACCCTGGTCCGCCAACTTCGAGAACAGATGCCCGAGGTGAAGGTGATTCTGATGTCCGGCTATGCCGAGGATGCATTCCAGGATCAGATCGACAACGACGACACGCTGCATTTCCTGCCCAAGCCCTTTACCCTCAAGACGCTCGTGGGGAAGGTGAAAGAAATCATCCTCGCCGAGGGGCTGTGAGTGAGGGGGGCAGGCGGTCGCACGTTGTGACCGGCACCTCCCGAGTCCCTCTCTCCAGCGTTAACCATGTTTGTTAATCATGAATCCACAGCCCCGATTCCATGCGGAACGTCCTGTGAACAAATCTAAAATAATTGATTAAAAACAATCAATTACAAATTCCTCTTGCCGATGAGAACAAAACACGTACATTGATCCCAATTGCAACGTTTCGACCGCTTATGAAATAAGGGAGAGGTCAGATGGCTGACACGGCTTTGCGTTTGGTGGAGAAAGACAACGTGGATAAGACAAAGGCGCTCGACGCGGCCTTGGGGCAGATTGAGCGCGCCTTCGGCAAGGGCTCGATCATGCGGTTGGGCCAGCGCGAGGTGGTCGACACCCCGGTCATCTCCACGGGCTCCATCGGCCTCGACATCGGTCTCGGCATCGGCGGTTTGCCGCGCGGGCGCATCGTCGAAATCTATGGCCCGGAAAGCTCGGGCAAGACGACCCTGGCGCTGCACGTGGTCGCCGAGGCCCAGAAGATGGGCGGCACCTGCGCTTTCGTCGACGCCGAGCACGCGCTCGACCCGGTCTATGCCAAGAAGCTCGGCTGCGACGTCGAAGAACTGCTGATCTCCCAGCCCGACGCCGGTGAACAGGCGCTGGAAATCGCTGACACCCTGGTCCGCTCCGGCGCCATTGACGTGCTGGTGGTCGACTCGGTCGCGGCCCTGGTGCCGCGCGCCGAACTGGAAGGCGAAATGGGCGACACCCACGTCGGCCTGCAGGCGAGGCTGATGAGCCAGGCGCTGCGTAAACTCACCGCCTCCGTTTCCAAGTCGAACACCCTGGTCATCTTCATCAACCAGATCCGCATGAAGATCGGCGTCATGTTCGGCAACCCGGAAACGACCTCGGGCGGCAACGCGCTCAAGTTCTATTCCTCCGTGCGCATGGAAATCCGCCGCATCGGCGCCATCAAGGACCGCGACGAAGTGGTCGGCAACCAGACCCGCGTCAAGGTCGTGAAGAACAAGATGGCGCCGCCCTTCAAGATGATCGAATTCGACATCATGTACGGCGAAGGCATCTCCAAGATGGGCGAATTGCTCGATCTCGGGGTCAAGGCCGGCACGGTCGAGAAATCGGGCTCCTGGTTCTCGTTCAATTCCGAACGCATCGGCCAGGGCCGTGAGAATGCCAAGCAATTCCTTCGCGACAATCCGGAGATGGCCAAGGCCATCGAGGATCAGATCCGCCATAACGCGGGCCTGATTTCCGAGGAAATGATGGTCGGTCCCGGCGAGATGGACGGTGAGTCCACGTCCGACGACGGCGACAAGCCGGAAAGCACGGCGGCCGACGACTTCTAAGCCGGCTTCGTAGCCTCCCATTCCCAGGGCCTGTCCTCCGCAGGCCTTCCTTCCGGCGCTGCCCCGCGCCGACCGCCCAAGGTGCGTCCCCAGCGCATCAAGGGCCCTCCAGGTGCCTCCCGCACCTCCTACCCCAGGTGCGTCCCAGCGCACCACCCGCACGGCGCGTCCCCGCGCGCCATACTGCCCCCCAGCAGCCGGCGCCCCCACGCCGGCTACTTCTTTTTTGAAATGATTGTGCGACCGGCGCTCCCACGCCGGTCGCATTGCTTTTCTGCCTTCGGGCACCGGCTATGCGCCTCCGGGACGGTCGGAGCCGTCGGCCCGGCCGCTCTGGCAGCGATTTTCCTGGGAAATGGCCCCATCCCGGGAATGCGTGGTTTCTGGACAGGTCCCCGCCGAGCCAGTAAAACCATCGCTTCGACCCTACCGCGCCGCCGGTTCGGCGGTGCGCGCCTCCATCATGCATCACGCCACTTTAAACCCTTGGCACCAGGGCCTAAATTATCGACATGCAGACCGTTAACGACATCCGCCAGGCATTCCTGGACTACTTCGCTGCCCACGGCCATCAGCCCGTGGCGTCTTCGCCCCTGGTGCCGCTGAACGATCCGACGTTGATGTTCACCAACGCGGGCATGGTGCAGTTCAAGAACGTCTTCACCGGAAACGAGACGCGCGATTACGCGCGCGCCGTGACCTCGCAGAAATGCGTACGCGCCGGGGGCAAACACAACGACTTGGAAAACGTCGGCCATACGGCCCGGCATCACACGTTCTTCGAGATGCTCGGCAACTTCTCCTTCGGTGACTATTTCAAGGAACTGGCCATCGAACTGGCGTGGAACCTGGTGACCAAGGAATTCGGCCTGCCCGCCGACAAATTGTTGGTGACGGTCCACACTTCGGACGAAGACGCGGCGACTCTCTGGCGAAAGATCGCTGGCCTGCCGGATGAAAAGATCATCCGCATCCCGACGTCCGATAACTTCTGGGCCATGGGTGATACCGGTCCTTGCGGCCCCTGTTCCGAAATCTTCTTCGATCATGGCCCGCATATCCCGGGTGGCCCGCCGGGCAGCCCCGACGAAGACGGCGACCGTTTCATCGAAATCTGGAACCTGGTGTTCATGCAGTTCGAGCAACTGTCCCCGGATGAACGGGTCGAGTTGCCGAAACCGTCCATCGATACGGGCATGGGCCTGGAGCGCATCGCCGCCGTCATGCAGGGCACGCACGACAACTACGGCATCGATCTGTTCCGAAATCTGATCGCGGCCTCGGCCGAGGCGTCCGGAGTGGCGGAAGACGGCAATCATGCCGTTTCCCACCGGGTCATTGCCGATCACCTGCGTGCGTCCAGCTTCCTGATCGCCGACGGCGTCTTGCCGTCCAATGAAGGCCGCGGCTACGTCCTGCGCCGGATCATGCGCCGTGCCATGCGCCACGCCCATCTGATGGGTTGTGAGGACCCGCTTTTGTACAAGCTGGTCCAGACGCTGGCCGACAACATGGGGCGCGCCTATCCGGAACTCTTGCGTGCGCAGGCGTTGATCACGGAAACCTTGAAGCTCGAGGAAACCCGTTTCAAGACGACCCTGGATCGCGGTCTCAAGATCCTCGACGAGGCGACGGCCGACATGACCGCCGGTGGCGTGCTCGACGGCGAGACGGCGTTCAAACTCTATGACACCTACGGCTTCCCCCTGGATCTGACGCAGGATGCGCTCAAGGGCAAGGATATCACCGTCGATAACGACGGCTTTAATACGGCCATGGAGCGCCAGCGGGCCGAGGCGCGCAAGGCGTGGTCCGGTTCCGGCGACGCGGCGACCGAGAAGGTCTGGTTCGAACTGCGCGACGAGGTCGGGGTTACGGAATTCTTCGGCTACGACACCGAGCAGGCCGAAGGCCAGGTCCGGGCCCTGGTGGTCGACGGCCAGCCGGCCAAAACGGCGGCGGCCGGCACTGACGTTATGGTGATCGCCAACCAGACCCCGTTCTACGGCGAGTCCGGCGGCCAGATGGGCGACCAGGGCACGATCGTCACGGCCGAGGGTGCCCAGATCAAGGTCACCGACACTCAAAAGAAGCTGGGCGACATGCATGTCCATATCGGCAAGGTCGAGGAAGGCACGGTCAATGTCGGGGACGAAGCCCAGTTCATCGTCGACGGCGTGCGCCGCCGGCGGCTGCGCGCTAACCATTCGGCGACCCACCTGCTGCACGAAGCGCTGCGCCGTCATCTGGGCGAGCATGTGACCCAGAAGGGCTCGCTGGTTTCGCCCGACCGTCTGCGGTTCGATATCTCCCATCCGAAGGGCCTGTCGCCCGAGGAAATTGCCGTCGTCGAAGCCGACGTCAATGCCCAGGTCCAGGCCAATAACGATGTGCTGACCCGTCTGATGGATCCGGAAAGCGCGGTGGAGGCGGGCGCCCTGGCGCTGTTCGGCGAAAAATACGGCGACGAAGTGCGCGTCGTTTCCATGGGCGCGCCCGAAGGCGACAAGTTTTTCTCGACCGAGCTTTGCGGCGGCACGCATGTCCGCCGCACCGGCGATATCGGCGTGTTCAAGATCATAGGCGAAGGCGCCGTCGCCGCCGGGGTCCGCCGGATCGAGGCGGTTACCGCCGATGGAGCCCGCGCCTACTTCGACGCCCATGAAAAAGCCCTGGCCGAGGCCGCGGCGGCGTTGAAAGTGAAGCCGGAAGACGTCGCGGGCCGCGTGGTCTCGCTGCTGGACGAGCGCAAGAAGCTGGAACGCGAACTGGCCGATGCCCGCAAGAAGCTCGCCCTTGGCGGGGGCGGCGGTGCTGCCGCCGGGAACGGCGGCGGGGGCGGCGACGTCAAGGACCTGGGCGGCATCAAATTCGCGCCGCGCCTGCTCGAAGACGTGCCCGCCAAGGAATTGAAAGGCATGGCCGACGAGTTGAAGAAGACGCTGGGCTCTGGCGTCGTCGCGCTGGTCAGCGTCACCGAAGGCAAGGCCAACGTCGTGGTCGGCGTGACCGAGGATCTGGTCGAGCGCATGAGCGCCGTTGATCTGGTCCGCGCCGGATCCGCCGCCGTCGGCGGCAAGGGCGGCGGCGGCCGGCCCGACATGGCCCAGGCGGGCGGTCCCGACGGGGCGCAAGCGGGCAAAGTCATCGACGCCATCGAAGCAGCAATTCAGAACTGAGCATTCCATGACAGATAATCGATTTGAAGGCACCGACACCTTCGTCGCGACGGAAGACCTGCAGGTCGCCGTCAACGCGGCGATCAACCTGGAGCGTCCTTTGCTGGTCAAGGGCGAGCCCGGTACGGGTAAGACCGTGCTGGCGGCCGAGGTGGCGGCATCAATCGGCGCACCGCTGATCCAATGGCACGTCAAATCGACGACGCGGGCGCAACAGGGCCTGTACGAATACGACGCCGTCGCGCGCCTGCGGGATTCGCAACTGGGCGACGCCCGCGTGCACGACATCGGCAATTACATCATCAAGGGTAAGCTTTGGGAGGCCTTCGACGCGCCCGAGCGCCCGGTGCTGCTGATCGATGAAATCGACAAGGCGGATATCGAGTTTCCCAACGATCTGCTGTTGGAACTCGACCGTATGGAATTCCATGTCTACGAGACGAAGGAGACCGTCTCGGCGGCACAGCGGCCCATCGTCATCATCACGTCGAACAACGAAAAGGAACTGCCGGACGCCTTCCTGCGCCGCTGTTTCTTCCATTACATCCGTTTCCCGGATGAAGAGACCATGCGCCGGATCATCGACGTGCACCATCCGGGCATTCAAAAACGCCTGGTCGGCGAGGCGTTGAACCTGTTCTACGAACTGCGCGACGTGCCGGGCCTGAAAAAGAAGCCCTCGACCTCGGAGCTGCTCGATTGGCTGAAACTGCTGATGGTCGAAGACATTCCGGCGGAGACGCTGCGTTCGGGCGACAAGAAGGATCTGATCCCGCCTCTTTACGGTGCCCTTCTCAAGAACGAACAGGACGTGCACCTGCTGGAGCGGCTGGCCTTCCTTAACCGCCGCGAAGGCAAATAACGCCCATGCACTGCCCCGCCTGCGACAACCGCTTCAAACGGATGTCGAGTTGGCCGCTGGCGGTCGGGCGCCCCATCGTCTGTGGCGCCTGCGGCACGGCGTGCCAACGGGTCGGCAAATGGAAACCGCTCATCATCGCGCTCGTTCTGCTGGTTCTGTTCCAGCAATTGATCGGCATGTTCGCCTTCACCGGATTGGGAATCGTTCTTCTTCTCGCGGGATTGGTGCTGCTCGCCATGTCGATTGACGAGGCGACCATTCAACTGACCCCGGTTGCCGGGCAGAACATCTCGGCAAAGGGGCCGGATGATCCGGCCACGGGGCCCGGCACGGGCACCTGACCCAGTCTTTTCCGGATTGGCGGCCTCTCTGGCCGCCGTCGCGGCGCTCGGCTAAGCTGGTGGAGTTAGGGACGCGGTCATGGATATCAGCACGTATTTCTACCCCCAGCAGATCGAACAGTGGCTACAGGCCGCCCGCGATTGGGCGACCGCGAACCTGCTGTCCACGGACAATCTTGTGCAATTGGGCGTCATCCTGGCGACCTTCGTCGCCGCCCGGCTGATTTCTCCCCGTCTGGAAGCGCTTCTCGAAAAACGGCCGGACGTTCGTTGGTACGCGCGTTTCGGCGTGCCGGTGGCTCTGGCGTTGAAGCCTGTCGCCCGGCCCCTGGTCTGGCTGGCCGCCCTTTGGTTCGCCGTTTTCGCGGCCAAGGGCGCCGTCTGGCCCCATCATTTGATGGAGGGCGCGGTCTCGTTGCTGACGGCCTGGGCGGTGATCCGCCTGGCCTCCGGCCTGATCCGTAATTCATTCTGGGCCCGCGTCGTCGCGGTCACGGCCTGGTCGCTGGCGGCCTTGAACCTGATGGGGCTGCTCGACCCGGTCATGCTGACCTTGGATCGCATGGCCATCAATCTGGGCGAGTTCCGCATTTCGGTCCTGGGCATCGTCAAGGCGGCGCTGCTGTCGGCCCTGTTCCTCTACCTCGCCGCCATCGCGTCACGGATCGCGAAAACCCGGATCGCCGCGTCGGAAAACCTGACGCCCAGCATGCGGGTTTTGTTTGGAAAATTCGCCCAGGTCTCGCTTTACGCGCTCGCCATCATATTGGCCCTGGAAAGTGTCGGCATCGACCTGACGGCCTTTGCCGTGTTCGGCGGGGCGGTCGGCCTAGGCATCGGTTTCGGCCTGCAGAAGGTCGTCTCGAACCTGATGTCGGGGGTGATCCTGCTGATGGACCGGTCGGTCAAGCCGGGGGACGTGATCGCCATCGGCGACACTTTCGGCTGGATCAATACTCTGGGTGCGCGCTACGTCTCGGTCATCACCCGCGACGGCACGGAACACCTGATCCCGAACGAAGAACTGATTTCGCAGCGGGTCGAGAACTGGTCGTTCTCCAATTCCATGATCCGCCAAAAGGTGCCGATCGGTATCGATTACGGGGCCGACGTGCACAAGGCCCGAGAATTGGCGGTCGAGGCCGCCGACGGGGTCGAACGTGTGCTCAAAGACCCCAAGGCGGTCTGTCACCTGATCGAATTCGGTGACAACTCGGTGATCCTGGAATTGCGGTTTTGGATCAACGATCCGCAGAATGGTGTCGCCAATGTACGCAGCGCGGTGCAGCTGAAGATTTGGGACCTCTACCACGAACACGGCGTGGTCTTCCCGTTCCCGCAGCGCGATCTGCATCTGCGGTCGTCCGTGCCGATCCAGGTCGAGGTCGTGGAGAAAACGCGGGAAGGCGGCGGGCCGGACTAGTCGATCGTGACCGGACCGGCCGCGCCCGCCGAATGCGGCTTAGGAAATGATTTCGCCGGAAACGTTGTCGACGACGACCGGCGTTTCGAAGAAGGTGATCGACGGTTCCGTGCCGTAGACGGATTTGATCCGCTCGCGCCAGACGTCGTCGAACAGGGCCTTGGCCTGATCCATCGTTTCAAACATATAGGCGCCGCCGCCTTTGTGCAGTTCGGCGCTGAACAGGTAGTGCTTGCGCACGAGGCCGTCGACATCGCGGTACTTCGGTGCGGTGCTGCGGAAACGTTCGGCGGCCCCCTCAAGGGTCATGTCATGGGGCAGGTCGAAGTTGACGACGGCGGTAATCATGGATGGGATCTCCCGGATGGTCTTGGTGTGGTTTATCGAAGGCGGCATTCTACCTTCACATGATGTAGTTAAGAAAGGGGGCATTGGCGGATCGCTTTCGGGCGGATAAGGTGGCGCCATGTTCATCAATTTTTTCCTCGAATTGCGCTCGGCCAAGTTGCCGGTCAGCCTCCGCGAATACCTGACCCTGTTGGAGGGTATGGATGCGGGGTTGGCGAATTACAGCCTTGAAAATTTCTACTATCTCTCCCGCGCCACCCTGGTGAAGGACGAGAAGAACCTGGACAAGTTCGACCGGGTCTTCGGCCATGTCTTCAAGGGCCTGGAGCAGACCGGAGAGGTGGAGACCCAGGACATTCCCGAGGAATGGTTGCGTAAGCTCGCGGAAAAGACCCTGACCGAGGAAGAAAAGGCGGAGATCGAAGCCCTGGGGGGCTGGGACAAGCTGATGGAGACGCTGAAAAAACGCCTGGAGGAGCAGAAAAAGCGCCACCAGGGCGGCTCCAAATGGATCGGCACGGCCGGCACGTCGCCTTTCGGCGCCTATGGCTATAACCCCGAGGGTGTGCGCATCGGCCAGGACGACAACCGTAATTTCCGTGCGGTCAAGGTCTGGGACAAACGCGAGTTCAAGAACCTGGACGACAGCTTGGAATTGGGGACCCGCAACATCAAGGTCGCCCTTCGCCGGTTGCGCCGGTTCGCCCGCGAAGGGGCGCCGACGGAACTGGATCTGGACGACACCATCCGCTCGACAGCCAAGCGCGGCTACCTGGATATTCGCATGGTGCCCGAGCGCCACAACGCCGTGAAGGTCTTGCTGTTCTTCGACGTCGGCGGGTCCATGAACCCCTATGTGAAGATGATGGAGGAGCTGTTCTCCGCCGCGCGGACGGAGTTCAAGCATCTGGAATATTTCTATTTCCACAACTGCCCGTATGAACGCCTGTGGAAGAACAACGTCCGCCGCCGCACGGAAACGACGCCGACCTGGGAGGTCCTGCATACCTATCCCAGCGACTACAAGGTGATCTTCGTCGGCGACGCCTCGATGAGCCCTTACGAGATCGCCTATCCCGGCGGCAGCGTCGAACATTGGAACGAAGAGGCCGGAAGCCTGTGGATGCAGCGGATCCTTTCGGTTTATCCGCGCGCGGTTTGGCTTAATCCGGTCAAAGAAGACTGGTGGGGCCATACCCAGTCGGTCGACATGATGCAGCGCCTGATGGAAGGGCGGATGTATCCCTTGACGCTCGACGGGCTGGACCGGGCGACCCGCGAATTGACGCGCTGACTTTCTGCCTGACGTAACGGGCTGCTTGGCGTAACGGGTCGAACAAAAAAAGGGCGGGATGGTGATCCATCCCGCCCGTAATTTTTTCTGGCGCCTTGCCTTATTCGGCGTCGGCGGCAACCTGCATCTTGATGATCTTATCGGGGTTGGCGGGCGGCTCGCCCCGTTCCAGCATGCCGACGAACTTCATGCCGTCGGTGACCTGGCCCCAGACGGTGTATTGGCCGTCCAGATGGCTGGTCCGCGCGAAGCAGATGAAGAATTGACTGTCGGCACTGTCCGGGTTCATGGCCCGGGCCATGCCGACGGTGCCGCGTTTGAACGGCTCGTCGGAAAATTCAGCCGGCAGGTGCTGGCCGCTGCCGCCCATGCCGGTCCCGGTCGGATCGCCGCCCTGGGCCATGAAGCCGCCGATCACCCGGTGAAAGACCAGGCCGTCGTAGAAACCGTCGCGCGTCAATTCCTTGATCCGCGCGACATGCTTCGGCGCCAGGTCTGGGCGCAGTTCGATCACCACCCGGCCGTGGGTGGTGTCCATGTAAAGGGTGTTTTCCGGATCCATGGCTTCGGCTTCACTCATCGTGCCGACCCCCAGAAGGATGATCGCGGCGCTGAAAAGGGACAACAGTCGTTGCATGAATTAAGGCTCCCTTGGGTTTCCCGGTGCTTGGTCAATGTATTCCTATCCTTGCCCGAGATACGCCCCGGGCACCTTTCGTTCAAGTGAATGGGGTGTGAAACGATCAATCGAACAGTTTGTCGATCTCGTCCTGGGTCACGCCTTCGCCTTCGAACTGCGGACCGTTGAGCATTTTTTCGTCTTCGGTCTTGTCTTCGGTCTCGACATCGACGTTGTCCAGGTGCTCCTTGCCGAAAATCTCGATCAGCGAATTGACCCGCGATTCCACGTAAGTGACGGAGCGCGCGATCTTGGTCACGCGCTGCCCGGTGATGTCCTGGAAGGTGCAGGCTTCGAAGATGTTGGAGGAGTTGTTTTCCAACTCGTCCAGAAGGGCGACGATCTCCGCGTCTTCGGTCTTGGCGCGAATCTTGTCGATGGTATCGGTGTTCTGTTCCACGACCTCCATAATGGAGTTGGTCGCGTCTTCCGTTGCCTGGACGATGGCGTCCAGCTGATCCGACATGTTGTCGAACCGTCCGTTGCCTTCGTCCGAGCGGGTAATGGCGGCGACTTCCTTGCGGACCCGTTGGATGTAATTGAACAGGTTGAGGATTTCTGCCTGCAGCAGTTCCAGTTCTTCTCTGGTTTCCATATTTCGCGCCACCCGCCCTTGGATTTTCGACGTTTTATGCCGCACCATGGTAGCGGCTCAAACGGGAAAATCCACACCTTTACGCAGGGTTAGGGCTCGCCGTCCGATCCCGTGCCGGCGGTTCGGAATGCGGTCAGGATACGCCGGGCGGCCTCGCTCGGGCCGATTTCGCCCCGTTCCACGGCGGGTTCCAGCCCGGCCAACGTGTCGCGCACGGCGTCGGCGCCGCGCAATTCGCTCAACATCGTCTCGTTGACTTCGTTCCACATCCAGGCCCGCGCCTGATCCGCGCGCTGACTGGTGAACCGGCCCGAGGCCTCGGTCGCCGCCCGCCAGGCCGCGACCTGATCCCATATCCCGTCCAGTCCGTCGCCCGTCGCCGCCGAACACTTCACCACGTCCGGCGTCCAGTCGTCGGTTTCCGGGCGCAGCAGATGCAGGGCGGCGGCATAATCGCGTCGCGCGCGCTCGGCCGCCGGGGCCAGGTCGCCGTCGGCCTTGTTGACGACGATCAGGTCGGCCATTTCGACGATGCCTTTCTTGATACCCTGCAGGTCGTCGCCGCCGCCGGGCGCCAGCAACAACAGGAACATATCGACCAGGTCCTTGACCGCGGTTTCCGACTGGCCGACGCCGACCGTTTCGATCAGCACCACGTCGTATCCGGCGGCCTCGACGGCGATCACCGCCTCGCGGGTCCGCCGGGCGACGCCGCCGAGCGTGCCGCCGGACGGCGACGGGCGGATATAGGCCCCCTTGGCGCGGGCGAGTTTCTCCATCCGCGTCTTGTCGCCCAGGATCGAGCCGCCGGACCGGGGACTGGTCGGGTCGACGGCCAGCACGGCGACGCGGTGGCCTTTTTCCAGCAAGGCCAGGCCGAAACTTTCGATGAAGGTCGATTTGCCGACCCCGGGAATGCCGGTGATGCCCAGGCGGATTGATTTTCCGGCGGCGGGCAGCAGGGCCCGGATCAGGGCTTCGGCCTGGCGCCGATGGTCGGCCCGGCCGGATTCCAGCAAGGTGATGGCGCGGGCGAGGGCGCGCAGGTCGCCGCCCGTGACCTTGTCGGCCAGGGCGCGGGCCGCCGTTTCGGCGGCATCGTCGGTGGGGGTGGTTTGGTCGGTCAAGGAAATCGCGGGCGCCTTAGCGGCCGCCTTTAGAGGAATCGAGGCCGAAGGCCTCCAGCGCCATGGCCTGGAGCTTCAATTTCTGATCCGGGCCCAATTCGTCGAGAATCTTGGTCTTCTGCTTGCGCACGGCGAGCGCTTCCTGGATCAGCGCTTTGCGTTCGCCGGTCAGCTTCGGCTTGCTCGCCAATTCCTTTTCTGCCTGGTCCAGCGCCTGACGCGCGGCGTGGCGAAGTTCCTCGGGGCTGGCCGGGCGTTCGGCGGCGGCCGGCGGCGGGGCCTGTTCCACGCGCTGCTTGGCCGCTTCCAGCGAGGAGCGGGCCTTCTTGTCCATGACCACGGACAACAGCGCTTTGGAAAAGACCTTTTTCAGCATGCCTGAACCTTTCGGGGGCCGAGCTTGGGGCGCCGGGCGGGCCGACGACCTAATGCAGATTATCCTAAGGGGCTTGTGGCTAGCAAAGGGTTAACGCGGAAACAAGGGGGCAAGGCCGCATCACAGGCGGTTAGGCGCTTCCTGTTCCGTGAAGTCGGGCACCCAGCGCAGGAAGTAGGGCAGGGCGCGTTTGCGTTGCTCCGGAGAGGTCCCGTGGCTCGACGTGAAGGATTTGAACACGTTGTAGCCGAAGGCGTCCTTGGCGCTGAGATAGGCCCAAAGCGCCGTCAATTCGCCCGAGCACGGCGCCGTGTCCTTGATCAGCGCGTTCAGGTGGTCGCGCGCGGCCCCTTCGCGGGCCTGGTTCGATCCGTATTCCTGTTGCAGCATCTGTTTGACGGCCTGCTGCTCCTCGTCGACCTGTTCCGGGTAGTATTCGAACAGCGATTTCAGGAACACGAAATCGTCGAAGGTCGGCGGGCTGTAGGTAACCTCGGGCCCGGCGATGGTGTTCCAGAACCCCTTGGCGTGGTCCAATTCGGTGGTGTCGGTCTCGGCCTCGCGTTCGACGACCTTTTCCTCTTTCTGGAAAAAGCCCAGGAAACCGCCGGTCTTCTTGGTCGTCGTCTTGGCCTTCACGGCCTTGGGCTGGGCCGGGGAATCGTCGGTCAGCAGGCGGTAAATCTCGTTCAGGCCGTCTTCCCACATGCTGCGCACGGGGTTGGCCTTCTTCGGCTTGTCGAAGATTTCGACGAAGGCGCTTTCGGCATAGTCCTTCGGCTTCAGTTCGTCTTCCAACACCATGATCCGGCGGTTGGCGAAGAACCGGTGCAGGAAATGCTGCTTGATCGCCGTTTCCAGGTTGTCGCCGAACTTGGTCGACAGCGGGAAGGGCGTCGGCGTCAGCGTGTGCTGCGGCACGTACCACAGCATCGCGCGCTTGCGCAGGTATTTGCAGATGTTGGCGGTGAAGGCCTCGGTATAGGGCGTATCGTCCCAGGGCTTGTCGCGCTTGGGCCGGGCGGCGGCCTTCGCGGGCGGGCCCTTCTTGCGGGCCCCCGGCTTGCCCTTGGCGGCGCGGGCCGGTTTGGCGTCGGCGCCGGTGGGGCGTTTCTTGCGGCGGCGTTTCTTCTTCGGAGCACCTTCTTCGCCGCCGGAGACCTTGCCGTAGGCTTCCAACAGTTCGGAGGCACGGATGCGCGCGCGCTGGGTGAATTCGGGGTCTTTCAAGTCGCCGCAAGCTTCGAGGAAGGCGAGCGTCTTCTCCGTCGCCTGCCGGACGTCGGGCGGCACCTTGCCGCCGGCCTGCGAATCCAGCTCCTGGACGATGCCCTTCACGGCGTCGTCCACGGCGGACATCAGCGTGGCCTTGTCCGTATCGGGCGACAGCCCGGCCAAGGCGTTCATGATGCTTTGCGTGCTCAACTTCTACCCCTGGGTGGCCGGAAATCCCCGTTGCGTGACCGGCGCCCCACTTCCCATCAAAAATAGACGTTTCGCCGGTATTTTCCGGCCTATCGAATCTGCCATGAAATTGGTTAATACCTACCTAATGTATCGGGCGTCGCGCAAGCGACGGCGGGTTCCAGGATACGGAAATTTTCGACCGTTCCTCCATAAATAAGCGGATTTCACGGCGCTGAAAGAGGACTTTCTGGAATAATTACGTGAACTCGCCCCGATTTCGGCTTAAGCCTAGTGACCACAAGAGACGCAGGGTCGGCGTCAGGACCAAAGAGGGAATCCCCCATGAAACGTGAACGCCGCGCCAAGATCGTCGCCACCCTGGGCCCCGCGACCAGCACGCAGGACGCCATCGAAAAACTGTTCGAGGCCGGTGTCGACGTTTTCCGCATGAATTTCTCCCATGGCAGCCATGAGGACCATGCGAAGATTCACGCCATCGTCCGCTCGCTGGAGCGCAAGTATCACCGCCCTGTCGGCATTCTGCTGGACCTGCAGGGGCCGAAACTGCGCGTCGGCGAGATCGATACCGGCTCGGCCGAATTGGAAGTCGGCCAGAAATTCCGCCTCGACCTGGACAAGGCCGCGGGCAATCACCGCCGCGCCCCGCTGCCGCACCCCGAGATTTTCGCGGCCCTCGAGCCCGGCTCGGACCTGCTGATCGACGACGGGCGCATCCGGCTCAAGGTGCTGGAATGCTCGCCCGAACATGCCGAATGCGAGGTCGTGATCGGCGGCACCCTGTCGAACCACAAGGGCGTCAACGTGCCCAGCGTGATCCTCGACGTTTCGCCGCTGACCAAGAAGGACCGCGACGACATGCGGTTCGGCCTGGACCTGGGCGTCGAATGGGTGGCGCTCAGCTTCGTGCAGCGGCCGGAAGACCTGGCCGAGGCGCGCAAGCTGGTCGCCGGCCGGGCGGCCATTCTGTCGAAGCTGGAAAAACCGGCGGCGCTGACGCATCTGGAAGAAATCGTGCATCTGTCCGACGCCATCATGGTGGCGCGCGGCGACCTGGGCGTCGAATGCCCGACCGAGGACGTCCCCGTGGCGCAGAAACAAATCCTCCATCTCTGCCGGATCGCCGGGAAACCGGTGATCGTCGCGACGCAGATGCTCGATTCCATGGTCAACGCGCCGACGCCGACCCGGGCCGAGGCGTCGGACGTCGCCACCGCCATCTACGACGGCGCCGACGCGGTCATGCTGTCGGCGGAATCGGCGGTCGGCAAGTATCCGACCGAAACCGTCGCGACCATGGACCGCATCATCAAGCGCGTTGAACAGGACGTACATTACCGCCAGATGCGCGACCGCCGCCGCGGCGGGCATGAAAACACCGCCGCCGATGCCATCACCGTCGCCGCCTGTCAGGTCGCCGAAACGATCTCGGCCGCCGTGATCGTCACCTTCACGACGACGGGCTCGACGACGTTGCGCTGCGCGCGCCTGCGCCCGGCCACGCCGATCCTGGGCCTGACGCCCAACCGCGATACGGCGCGGCGCCTGGCCCTTTGCTGGGGCGTGCATTCGGTGATGACCGAGGACATCCATTCGTTCCGCGAGATGGTCTCCAAATCCGTCGCCGAGGCCCAGAAGGACGGCTTCGCCAAGAAGGGCGACCCCGTCGTCGTCACCGCCGGCGTGCCCTTCGGCACCCCCGGGGCGACCAACATCCTGCGGATCGCCTGGGTCGAATAACCGGCCCCCGGCGCCACGCGCCGCCGCTCCCACCACCGCCCCGGCCCATCCAGGGGGATAGACCAAGTCCATGCTCTACCAACTGTTTTCCGTCATCGCGCCGGTCTTCGTCTGCGCCGTCATCGGCTATATCTGGCGCAAACAGGGGCGGGCCTACGACACCGCCTTCGTCACCACCCTGGTCACCAACATCGGCACGCCCTGCCTGGTGTTCTCGACCCTGATCGACAGCAAAATGCAGACCGACGCCTTCCTCGAAATGGGGGCGGCGACCGCCGCGACGACGGTGGCCTTCTACGCGATCTACTATCTTTTCCTGAAGGCGACGAAGCTCAGCATGAAGGCCTTCCTCTCGGCCCTCGTCTACGGCAACACGGGCAACATGGGCCTGCCGCTCTGCCTGCTGGCCTTCGGCGACCACGGCCTGGCGTTGGCCATCGCCTATTTCACCGTGAACGTGCTGTTCCTGTTCACCATCGGGGTCGCGGTGCCGGCGGGCGCGACCTCGCCCGGCGCCCTGCTGCGCCTGCCGATCCTTTACGCGACCCTGGCCGCCCTGGTCTTCATGTCCACGGGCTGGCACGTGCCGGACTTCGTGACCAACACGGCCCGCATTCTGGGCGGCCTGACCGTGCCGCTGATGCTGATCACCCTCGGCGTGTCGCTCGCGGGCCTGGGCGTCAAGCGCCTGCCCCGCGCGGCCGTACTCTCGGCCATGCGCATCGGCGTCGGGTTTCTGGTGGGCTGGGGCGGGGCCGAAGTCTTCGGCTTCGAAGGCGTCGCCCGCGGCGTCCTGATCGTCGAATGCGCCATGCCCGTCGCCGTCTTCAACTTCCTCTTCGCCGAACGCTACAACAACCAACCCGAAGAAGTCGCCGGCATGGTCGTCATCTCGACCCTGCTCTCCTTCGCCAGCCTGCCGTTCTTGTTGGCGTTTGTGATGTAGGGCGTGTTTGCTAAATATGCCGAATGGTTCTGATCAATCGTCTAAATATGGTATATGGAGATTAAAGACGATGAACTGATTTGAGGCTGCATTGGCAAATCCGTTTTTCGAGGTGAATGGTGACGAAATCGCGCTCCTAGATGACGGGTCGTTACGTGACTTGATCGGTCATCTGTGCGAAGCCGAGTTCCGGCGCCACGGTCGTGATCCATCCGGCGTTCTCTGGGGCGGCAACCAAGACGCCCCAGACGGTGGTTTCGATGTCTATGCGGAGACTGAGCAACCCATTGACGAGACCGCTTATTTGAACCGGGGCCGCACAGGCTTTCAGGTCAAGAAGCCCGGCATGCCTCCGTCGAAGATCGGTCCAGAAATGCAGCCAAAGGGCCAGCTTCGCGGCGGCGTCAAGATGCTGATCGCGAACGCCGGAACCTACATCATAGTATCGTCCGGCGATTCCACCTCGGACTCCGCGTTAAAAAAAAGAACTGCAGCAATGCGGGAAGCCGTCCAGAAGGATGACCCAACCGACAAACTGAACCTCGTTTTCCTCGATCGCGGCCGGATCGCCACATGGGTGCGCGACCATCCGTCGCTTGTGCTCTGGGTGAAGAACCGGATCGGGCGTCCCTACAATGGCTGGCGCCCATACGAGAGATGGGCTTGGGTGCCGGAAGGGGGAACGGACACCTACCTGATGGACGACCAGGTCCGCTTGTTTGACGGTCAAACCTCGGGTGACGAGGGTGTGTCCGCGGCAGACGGGATCGGGAAGCTGCGTCAAGAATTGGCCACTCCGCGCAGGGCCGTTAGGCTCACAGGGCTCTCCGGCGTGGGAAAGACCCGACTGGTCCAAGCCCTCTTCGATAGAGAAATCGGTGAACATGCTCTGAGCCCGTCGGACGTGTTTTATACCGACGTCGCCGACAGCCCCTCCCCCGACCCCCAAAGCATGATCGAACAGCTTGTTGCCCAGGGCATTTCGGCGACCGTTGTCGTCGACAATTGCCCACCGGAGTTGCATCGCCAGGCGGCAAAGGTCTGCGCCCGGTCAGACAGCAAGATCAGCCTGATCACCGTCGAGTACGACGTACGCGAGGACCTGCCACCCGAAACCCAGGTGTACCGGCTTGAGGCGTCGGGGAGTGATCTGATCGAACGGCTTGTCCGCCTTCACCATCCTCATATCAGCGAGGTCGATGCCGGTAAAATTGCCGAGTTCTCCGGCGGCAACGCTCGCGTGGCCGATGCACTTGCGGGGACCATCGCCAAAGGCGAGACCGTCTCCGGGTTTAAAGACGAGGAACTATTCGTCCGGCTTTTCGACCAACGGAACCAACCCAGCGGCGCCCTGATCTCCTCGGCCGAGGCGCTGTCGCTTGTCTACTCGTTCGACGGGGAGGCGGTGGACCCGGATTCGGAACTCGCGATCCTGGCGTCGATTGCCGGCAAGAATGTTCGGATCTTATACGCCGACGCGGCGGTCTTAAAGGAACGGAGTCTTCTGCAGTCCCGCGGCAAATGGCGGGCGGTTCTCCCCCACGCCATCGCAAATCGGCTGGCCGCAGGCGCGTTGCGGAAGATACCCCGCAGGGTCGTCCTCGATGCGTTCCTGAACTCCGGGTCGGAGAGGCTGATCAAGTCTTTCGCCCGCCGCCTGAATTTCCTGCATGACTCCGATGATGCAGTTCAGATCGTCAAGGACTGGCTGGCTCCGGACGGATGGATCGGCAAGTTCACCGACCAGCTGAGTCCGTTCGGCATGACTGTTCTCGAAAGCGTTGCTCCGGTCTGTCCCGACGAAACCCTGGCGGCCATCGAGCGGGCCGGTGAAGGGGAGAATGGAGCGGCCTTCACGTCGCGAACGAACAGCCACCATCAGGCATTCGTCCGGCTTATTCGCGCAATCGGGTTCGAAGCCAGGTTCTTTGAACGAAGTTTTCGGCTGCTGTCGAGGTTCGCGCTTTCCGAAGGAACGAAAGAAAATCATGAGCCGGCGCGCGGCGAACTCAAACAAATGTGCCAATTGATGTTGTCCGGAACCTGGGCTTCGGCGGAACAACGCCGCCTGGCCATATCCGAGCTTTGCGAAGATGGCTCTGCCGACCGGCAGGAACTCGGGCTCGAGTTGCTGGATGCATCCCTTGAAAGCTGGCACTTCAGTTCGGCTCACCTGTTCGATTTTGGCGCCCGGCCGCGTGATTATGGCTATCAGCCGAGGACCCAAGACGATGTGGACGCATGGTTCGAGGTGTTTCTCGGATACGCGAAGGAGTTGGCTGTTCGTAGCGACGACCGAAGCACCAGAGCGCGCGAGATTATTGCCAACAACTTCCGGTCGCTTTGGACGAGCGCAAATGCGTTAGACCTACTCGAGACCGTCGCCCACGAAATCCACAAGGCCCGGCCATGGAACGAGGGCTGGATCGCCGTCCGCAAGAACTTGTTCTTCGATGGCGAGAAAATGGAGCCATCGGAAAAGGACCGCCTTCTGACATTGGAGAAGGCGCTTCGCCCGACGGACCTCATCCAGAAAACGCGGGCATATGCAATATCGCGCGGCAGGTACGATCTGGACCTCGAGGAAGTCGAGGCGGGCGATGAGGATGATACGTCACGGGGCTATGACCGGCTGGCGGACATCTCGCGCGTACTCGGCACCGACGTGGCCAAGGACGACGACGCTTTTCAAACCGTGTTGCCTGAATTGTTTAACGAGGGCGGCGCGCGGCTGAACACCTTCGGCGAGGGCCTCGCCATCGGTGCTCCGTCGCTCGAAACCATCTGGGATGCATTGCTGCGGACAGCCAAAGCATCGGACCCTGAGAAACGCGACTTATCGGTGCTGCTTGGATTCCTCATCGGCGCGAAAGGGCGGGACCAGGCGTTCGTCGACGCAACGCTCGATAGTCTGTTGGCAGACGACCAGCTGGCGGGGAAGTTTCCCATGTTCCAGGTCGCGGCTGGATTGGACGCCGCTGGCGTCAAGCGGCTTCACGCCTCGCTCGACCAAGGTCTCGCGCCGATCTGGGAATACGAACGCATCGCATGGGGACGCGCCCATGAACCGCTTTCAGACGGTCCGTTGGTGAAACTTCTCCGCAGGATCAGGGAGGTGCCGGACGGGCCGTTCGTTGCCGAGGACATCCTCAAGATGCGGTTTCACAAAGACCCCGGCGAGAAGAAAAGACATGGTGAAACGCTGTTCAACTTCGGCCGTGAACTGCTGGCGGAAATCCCATTGGATCGGGACCGCCGTGGGAACGACCTCCACGCGTACGACCTGGCCACCCTTTCCCGGGAAACCCTCAAGGGCAAAAAGGGAGAAGCCGCAGCGCGGCGGCTTTGCGAACGGTTGCGGGATGGTGCTGCGGCCGGCGACGTGCATCTTTTCCACTTCCCCAAACTGCTTGGCGTTCTCGCCGACCTTCATCCAACCTTGTTTCTCGATGCGTTTCTTGACGATCACGAGGCCCACGAGTCAGGTCGACGGCGTTTCTTCCGGGTGAACCTGGAAAGGCAGGAAAATCCGTTTTCGAAAATCGACGATGAGGTGTTGCTCGATTGGTGCTCAAAGAGGGCTGATGTTCGATTCCTCCGCATCGCCCAGGAGGCTGTGTTCTTCCATCGGCCGGAATCCAAGGGGGCGTACGAATGGAAGCCTCTGTTTTTCAAGCTGGTCGGCGCCGCGCCAAATAAAGAAACGGTCCTGAAAGTCATCGCCGAGGGTATTAGGCCGTGGTCCTGGTCTGGGTCATTCTATGTCCATCTCGAGGAGAGGGCTAACCTCTTTGTCGACTTGTTGGAACACGAGGATGCAACGCTCTGCACATGGGCTCGCGACACTCTGTCTTGGCTTCGGAAGTGGATCGACGAGGAACGTCAACGCGAAGAAGAGGAGAATAGGTCCCGAGATGAGAGTTTCGAATAGGTGAAGTTTTGGGTCAACGGCGCTGTTCGGTGCCGATAGGCCTCCGTAGCATCATTCGGCAGCCTGCGGCGCTTTCGCAGGGTCTTTGAAGGCGGCCATGAGATCGGCTTCCTTGGCTTTCGCCTGTTCCACGTTCTTCGACTTGATGTGGCCGTAGCCGCGCATGGTTTGCGGGAGGGCGGCGATTTCCGTGGCGAGGGGGAGGTTGTCGGCGGTGAGGTTGGCCAGGAGCGTGTCGATCGTTCCCGCGTAGTCTTCGATCAGTTGGCGTTCCATCTTGCGTTCCTCGGTGCGGCCGAAGGGGTCGAACGCGGTGCCGCGTAGGCCCTTCAATGACGCCAAAATGCGGAAGGCCGGGAAGATCCAGGGGCCGAATTCGCGTTTCTGCAAATGGCCCGTGCGCGGGTCCGTCGCGGACAGGAGCGGCGGGGCCAGGTGGACGGTCAGTTTGTCCTCGCGCCGGAAGGTTTCCCGCAAGCTGCGGCGGAAGGCCGGGGCCGAATAAAGGCGCGCGACTTCATATTCGTCCTTGTAGGCCATCAGTTTGAAGAAGGCGCGGGCGGCGGCTTCGGTCAGGTCTGTCGTGCCGGTGCCGAGAGCGGCTTCCTTGGCGCGGACGTTCTCGACCAGGGCCGTGTAGCGGGCGGCGTAGCCAGCGTTCTGATAGGCCGTCAGGTCCTTGACGCGCCGCTCGATGAAGCCGTCCAGGTCGAAGGTTTGGTCGGCCTCGGGCGCGCGGTCGCCGGTCAGCCGGTCGACGGCGGCGGGATCATGGGCGACGCGGCGGCCCCAGGTGAAGGCTTCCTTGTTGAAGTCGACGGCGACGCCGTTGAGTTCGATGGCGCGCTCGATCGCTTCCAGGCTGAGCGGCACCAGGCCCTTCTGCCAGGCGACGCCGAGCAGCATGATATTGGCGGCGATGCTGTCGCCCATCAGGCGGCGGGCGAGGTGCGTCACGTCGACGAATTCGGATTCCAGCGAGGCCTCGGCGATGGCGTGGCGCAGGTCGTCCTCGGGGAAGTCCATGTCCGGCTGATGGGTGAATTCGGCGGTCATGGTCTTGCGCGCGTTGACGATGGATTTGGTCCGCCGGGCGTCGAGCTTCGAGAGCGTCTCGAACCCGCCCGAGGTCACCATGTCGGCGCCGACCAGCAGGTCCGTGCCGCCCGCCGCGATGCGCACGGCGTTGAGGGCGTCGGGCGTGTCGGCGACGCGAACGTGCGCATAGACGGCTCCGTTCTTCTGCGCCAGGCCGGCGACGTCGAGCACGGTCACGTATTTGCCGTCGACATGGGCGGCCATGCCGATCAGGGCGGAGATCGTCACCACCCCGGTGCCACCGATGCCGGTGACACAGATGTTGTAGGCGGTTTCCGTGGGCGGCATCGCGGGTTCCGGAAGGACCGGGAAGGGCGCGGTTGCCGCGGCGGGACTGAGCGCGTCGGAGCCTTTCGCCAGTTTGCCGCCGTGGACGGTGACGAAGGACGGACAGAAGCCTTTCAGGCAGCTGTAGTCCTTGTTGCACATGTTCTGGTCGATGGTCCGCTTGCGGCCCAGTTCCGTTTCCTTGGGCGCGATGGCGACGCAGTTGGAGACCACGCCGCAATCGCCGCAGCCTTCGCAGACCTCTTCGTTGATGAAGACCCGGCGGTCGGGATCGGGGAAGGTGCCGCGCTTGCGGCGCCTCCGTTTCTCGGCGGCGCAGGTCTGATCGTAGATCAGCACGGAAACACCCGGGAAAGCGGCCAGATCGCGCTGCACCTGATCCAGGTCGTCGCGGTGGTGGATGGTCGCACCCTCGGCGAAGTCGGTGCCGGTCGGGTATTTGTCGGGTTCGTCCGTGACGACAGCGACGCGCTGCACGCCTTCGGCGCGGACCTGGCGGGAAATGATCGCGGGGTCGAGCGGGCCGTCCATGGACTGGCCGCCGGTCATGGCGACGGCGTCGTTGAAGAGGATCTTGTAGGTCACGTTGACCTTGGCCGCGACGGCGGCGCGGATCGCCAGCACGCCGGAATGGAAATAGGTCCCGTCGCCGATGTTGACGAACAGGTGTTCGCGGTCGGTGAACGGCGCCTGACCGATCCAGTTCGCCCCCTCGGCCCCCATATGGGTGAAGGTCGAGGTATTGCGGTTCATCCAGATCGCCATGTAGTGGCAGCCGATACCGGCCGCGGCTTCCATGCCGTCGGGCACGTTGGTGGACGTGTTATGCGGGCAGCCGGCGCAGAAATAGGGCGTGCGCGAAATGCTGGGCACCGCGCGCTCCAACATCCGTTCCTTGTCTTCCAGGAACTTGAGGCGCTGTTCGACGGCGTCGGACTGGTGGAAATTGCGGATGCGCGCCGCGATCACGCGGGCGATACGGGCGGGGGTCAGCTCACCGGCCGAGGGCAGGATCCAGTCGCCCGCTTCGTCGAACTTGCCGATCACGCGGGGGCGCACGTCGGCCCGCCAGTTGTAGAGCTGTTCCTTGACCTGATTTTCGATGACCGCGCGTTTTTCCTCGACGATCAGGATTTCGTCCAGACCCTCGGCAAACTCGCGGATGCCTTCGCGTTCCAGCGGCCAGGGCATGCCGACGCGGTAGAGGCGGATGCCGATGGCTTCGGCCTCGGCCGGGCCGATGCCGAGGTCTTCCAGGGCCTGCATGGTGTCGAGATATGCCTTGCCGGTGGAAACGATGCCGAAGCGGGGCTTCGACGAATCCATGGTCACGCGGTCGAGCTTGTTGGCCCGGGCGAAGGCGAGGGCGGCATACAGCTTGTGCCGGTGCAGGCGCTCTTCCTGTTCCAGGGCCACGTCGGGCCAGCGGATATGCAGGCCGCCGTCGGGCATCTCGAATTCCGGGAGGACGATCTTCACCCGGTCGGGCGAGACGTCGACATTGCCGGAGGTGTCGATGTTGTCGGTGATGCATTTGACGCCGACCCAGAGCCCCGCGAAGCGCGACATGGCCCAGCCGTAGATGCCGAGGTCGAGCAAGTCCTGCACGTCGATGGGGTTGAGGATCGGAATGTTGGCGTCGATCAGCGCATGTTCGGATTGGCTGGGCACGGTGGACGACTTGCAGGCCGGATCGTCGCCGGCCATCACCAGGACGCCGCCGTTGGGGGACGTGCCCGCCATGTTGGCGTGGCGGAAGACATCGCCCGAGCGGTCGACGCCCGGGCCCTTGCCGTACCACATGCCGAACACGCCGTCGTATTTGGCGCGCTCGAACAGGTTGATCTGCTGCGTGCCCCAGACGGCGGTCGCCGCCAGGTCTTCGTTTACCGCCGGATGGAATTTGACGTGATGGTCGTCCAGGAACCGCTTGGCGCGGCCGAACTCGCGGTCCATGCCGCCCAAGGGCGAGCCGCGGTAGCCGGTGACGTAGCCCGCGGTGTTGATCCCGGCGGCCAGATCGCGCTGGCGCTGCATCAGGGTCAGGCGGACCAACGCCTGCGTTCCGGTCAGGAATACGCGGCCTTCGGAAAGGCCGTATTTATCGTCCAGGCTGACGGTGCGTAGTTTCATGCGAGGTGTCGTATGTTTCCCAAGTGGAGCGGGGGGTGATGCCGGCCCGATGCCGCCGGAATTCTTGCTTCGGCGGTATTTCGGGCGGACGGCCGACGGCGGCCTTCGATCCCTAAGCCTACGGGATGGCGGAGCCGCCTGCAATGCGGCGGCGGTAAATCGTAATATTCTAATTCCTCTCGGACGGCCCCGGTCAGGCCGGATCGTGCCCGCGCGGGGCCGTGTAAGAATATTTTGTTTCGGCCGCTTGCCGGGGCCCGCGGCAGGGCGTACGTTCGTGTTATGTTCCGAATCGCCGATTAAACGACAGGACGCTTCCCATGACCACGCCCATGCTCGGCCTGCGTACGGCCATCTACAAAGTCTCCGATCTGGCCGCCGCCAAGGATTGGTATGCGGAAGCCTTCGGCGTGGCACCCTATTTCGACGAGGCGTTTTATGTCGGCTTCAACATCGCCGGGTACGAATTGGGCCTGATGCCCGATCCGATGCCGGCCGGGGGCAAGGCGGACAACGTCCTCACCTATTGGGGCGTCGAGGATATCGACGGCGAAGTCGCCCGGCTTTGCGGTCTGGGAGGCACGGTCCATGCGGCGCCCGCCAACGTCGGCGGCGAGATCGTCGTCGCCTCGGTCGCGGACCCATGGGGCAACGTGATCGGCCTGATCTACAATCCCGAGTTCTCCCTGCCCGAAGGCTAACGACGGGCCGCCGTCGCGGCGGACCGAGAAAAACCCGCGAAGGCGGCGCATTGGGCCGTGATTTTTGACGGCTCAGCGGGTATAGAGGCAGCCAACCAAAACGCAGGGCTTTCGACCACATGACCGTTCTCGTCACCGGCGCCGCCGGCTTCATCGGCTTCCATACCTCGCAGGCCCTTCTGGCGCGGGGCGAGCGGGTTGTCGGTATCGACAATTTCAACGACTATTATGATGTCGAGCTGAAGGAAAACCGTGCCGCGCGGCTTCTGGCGCAGGAAGGGTTTTCCCTGGTCCGCGCCGATATTTCCGACCGCGAGGCGATGGCCCAGACCTTCGCCCGCCATGACGACATCGACCGGATCATCCACCTGGCGGCCCAGGCCGGGGTTCGGTATTCGCTGATCAATCCCTATGCCTATACGCAATCCAACGTCGACGGCCATCTGGTGTTGATGGAGGCCGCGCGCGGGCTCAAGAATCTGAAGCATTTCGCCTATGCGTCGTCGTCGTCGGTTTACGGCGCCAATACCAAGCTTCCGTTCGCGATTGAGGACCCGGTGGATCATCCGGTCTCGCTCTATGCCGCGACCAAGCGGTCGATGGAACTGCTGTCGGAGAGCTATGCGCGGATGTACGGTTTGCCGCTGACGGGTCTTCGCTTCTTCACCGTCTACGGCCCCTGGGGCCGGCCCGACATGGCGGCCTATATCTTCACCAAGAAGATCATCGCGGGCGAGCCGATCCCCGTGTTCAACCACGGCGACATGCGCCGCGACTTCACCTTCATCGACGATATCGTCTCCGGCATCCTGGGCGTGTTGGAAACCACGCCGAAGGCGCCGGACGGCACGCCGCACCGGCTGTACAACCTGGGTAACAACCGCTCGGAAAAGCTGATGCGGTTCATCGAGGTCCTGGAAGGTGCCTTGCAGCGCAAGGCGGAGTTCGATTTTCAGCCGTTGCAGGCCGGCGACGTGGCCGAAACCTATGCGGATATCGATGCCTCGACCCGCGATTTCGGCTTCCAGCCCTTGACGCCCATCGACGACGGCATTCCGCGCTTCGTCGATTGGTACAAGGACTATCACGGGGTCTGACGCGAAAGGGGCCGTCATGTTCGAAGGCTTCAACCAGAAACGCATGGCAGGGCAGGGGGCGACCCTCAATGTCCTGACCGGCGGCACGGCGGCGAACGGCCTGCCACCCGTTCTGATGATTCACGGCTATCCGCAAACCCATGTCGTCTGGCGCCATCTGGCGCCGCGCCTGGCGGAAACGCGGCCGGTCGTCTGCCCCGACCTGCGCGGTTATGGCGATAGCGACTGCCCGCCGTCGGCGCCCGATCACACGCCTTATTCGAAACGGGCGATGGCGGCGGAACTGGTCAAGATCATGGCGGACCTGGACTTCGATACCTTCGATGTGGTGGGGCACGACCGGGGGGCCAGGGTCGGTCATCGCCTATGCATGGATTTTCCGGAAAAAGTCCGGCGGTTCTGCTCGCTCGACGTCGTGCCGACGGGCAGTGTGTGGCAACGCGCCAACAAGCCCTGGGCCATGGGATCGTTCCATTGGCTGTTCCTGGCGCAGCCGGAGCCCCGGCCGGAAACCCTGATCGGGCATGATCCCGATCATTGGCTGACCTGGCTGATGGAAAGCTGGTCGGCGGATATGACGGCCTTCGATGATGGTGCCTTGGACGCCTACAAGCGCGCCCACCGAAACCCCGCCGTCATCCACGCCAATTGCGAGGACTACCGGGCGGGGGCGACCATTGACGATGCGTTGGACCGCGCCGACCTGGACGGTGGCCGCAAGATGGCCTGTCCGGTCCTGGCGCTTTGGGGCGGGGCGCGCAAATCGGGTGGGCCGAAAACCGACGGCGCCACCTCGGCGCTTGATATCTGGGGCGAATGGGCCGACGACGTGCGGGGCGGGCCGGTCGACTGTGGTCATTTCCTGCCCGAGGAAGCGCCCGACGCCGTCTGGGCGGAATTAGCGCCGTTCCTGGCGGCGGAGAATTAACGAGACAACAAGGGCGACGACCTCGCCCGGGGAGAAAACATCATGAGTTTCCGCAACGATCTGTTCCTGGGCCGCTTCGGCCTGTTGCCGCGTCACGACGACGCCGACCTGTTGTTGGACGAGCCCGTCGCGCGCATGATCGGCCGCCGCGTCTGCCGCCATTACGGCAAGGAAGAATTGACCGACGGCCAGTTGGAAACGCTGTTGGCGGCGGCGCAATCGGCCCCGGCCAAATCGGATCTGCAGCAGTATTCGATCGTCGTCACGGACAAGGCCCAGCAGCGGGCGATTTCCGACATGATCGGCTCCATGCCCTGGATCGCAGACGCCTCGCGCTTCCTGGTGTTCTGCGCCGATATGCACCGGGGCCAGCGGATCGCCGAGATGCGCGGCAAGGAGCACGTCAACAACACGCTGGATACCTTCATGAACGGGGCGGTCGATGCGTCGCTGGCGATGATGGCCTTCATCACGGCGGCCGGATTCAAGGGGCTGGGGACTTGCCCCGTTTCGGCCGTACGCGCGCATACGGCGGCGATCTGCGAATTGCTGGGCCTGCCCGACGGCGTTTTTCCGGTCGCCGGGCTGACGGTCGGCTATCCGACGGACGATGGCCGCTTCACCCTGCGCCTGCCGCCATCGGTCGTGGTGCATCACGGGACCTATGACGATTCCAATTTGGAAGACGAATTGCGCGCCTACGATGCCCGGCGCAACAAGGCGCAGCCGATGGACCCGGAAAAGCAGATGCACAAGGACGACTTCGGCATCTCCGACGACTACGGTTGGACCGAGAACACCGCCCGGCGCCTGGCCAAGCGGGAGCGCGAGGAATTCGGCGGCTTCATCCGCGATCACGGATTCGATCTGGAATAGCGCCTTTTCCGGCCTTCGTTGAAAAATGACGGGGCTTTCTTGACGGCTGCCTGACGACCCGATTCGGGCAATTTCAGCGTATCGACGGCCATCTGATCATTGGGCCGGGGCCGAACCTGTCCCTTTTTCGGCCCGGAGGCGTGTCGGCGTGGGCATTCGCCGTGACACGCCGGGGGCGACGGGGGCCGTATCGGCGGGGGCGCAGGTGGTTGTCGTCGGCGGAAACCCTGGGGTTTTGCGAGGATGGGCTCATTTTATACCGCAGCGCAATAACCTTATGACAAGGCATTCATAAAGTTCATTAATTCTATATTGCAGCGCAACATAATGCGCCCATATGATTCCCTGTGCTCGAAATCGATAGCGCAGGGGGAAGACGCCTACGCCTTGATGGAGCCCGGGGAGCTCTCTTGCTGAGACTGCCATTGCGGCTTCGAACGAAAGGACGGCCTTCCATGACGACCGCAGCGAATGAAATGACTCCTGTTTCCGGCCCGGCGGAATTGCCGGCGGCTTTGTTCGACCCTGAAGAACCGATGGTTCCGGATTTGGCGTCGTCGGTGGATCCCTTGCCGTCGCTTGCGACGCCCGTCTACCGCAAATTGACGGCCCATGATCAGGCTCTGGTCGAGGCCCATCTGCAGCGCCTGGAACCCCACGACCGCCACTTGCGGTTTTGGGGCGGCATGACCGACCAGGCGATCAAGGATTACTGCGACCGCCTCGATTGGTCGGCGGCGGTCTTGGTCGGCGCCTTCATCGACGGTGAATTGCGCGGCGTCGGCGAACTGGTGCGTATCCGCCTGGTGCCGCAGATCATGGCCGAGGTCGCTTTTTCCGTCGAAGGCCCGTGGCAGAACGCGGGCGTCGGCACGGAATTGGTGCGGCGCATCCTGACCATCGCCCGCAACCGCTGCATCGACCGCGTCTACATGCTCTGTCTCAGCGAGAACAAGAAGATGCAGAAAATCGCATCGAAGTTCGAAATGATCCTGAGCTACGAAGAAGGCGAGGTCGAAGCCCGCATCCTACCGGCCTGGCCCAGCTACATGTCGCTGATGGCCGAGGCCGTCGACGACAGCCAAGCCTGGTTCTCGACGATCTTCGATCCGTCCTTCCTCTGGCCGCAGGCCGAAGATGGGCCGAAGGCGACGACGGTCTAAGCCACCGTCGCGCCCGTATCAGCGATAAAGGGCTTCCAACCGGTCGCCATAGACCGCGCGGATCACATGACGGCGGACCTTCATTGTCGGGGTCATCTGTTCGTTATCGACCGAGAAGGCGTCGTCGGCGATCAGGAAGCGGCGGACTTTTTCGATATTGTTCAGGTTGCCGTTGACCCGCTCCATCGCGCCCGCGATCGCTTTTTCCAGGTCGGGGTCGGCGGCCAGATCCGCGAGCTTGCCGGATTTGCCGTTGGCCTTCATCCAATCGTTGAGCCAATCCGTATCGGGCACCAGCAAGGCCACCAGATGCGGGCGCTTGTCGCCGTAGACCATGGCCTGGGCGAACTCCGGCTCCAGCGTGATGATGCCTTCGACCCGCTGGGGTGCTATGTTGTCGCCGCCGGAATTGACGATGATGTCTTTCTTCCGGTCGGTGATGACGAGATATCCGTCTTCGTCGAAATGGCCGATATCGCCGGTGTGCAGCCAGCCGTCCTTGATCGTCTCCGCCGTCGCGTCCTCGGCCCGCCAGTATCCCTGCATGACCAGATCGCCGCGGGCCAGGATTTCGCCGTCCTCGGCGATCTTGACCTCGGTATTCTTCACCGGCGGGCCGACCGTGTGCATCTTGACCTTGTTGGGGCGGTTGACGCTGATCAGGGGCGCCGATTCCGTCTGTCCGTAGCCCTGCAGCAGGCGCAGGCCGAGCGCCGTGAAATAGATGCCGATATCCTGGTTCAACGGCGCCCCGCCCGAGACCAGGGCCTTCAGCCTGCCGCCGAACCGGCCCCGGACCTTGGAGCGCACCAGTTTATCCAGGACCACGTCCTGAAGGCGTTCGATCAGCCCCAGGCTGCCGGGCGCGTTGTATTTCTTGGTGCCCAATGCGACGGCCTTGCGGAACATCTTTTCCTTGGTCCCGCCGGCGGCCTGAATGCCGCGTTCGATCCGTGCGTGCATGCTTTCATACAGGCGCGGTACGGCGGTCATGATCGTCGGTTTCGCCTCGGCCATGTTGGCGACCAGATGTTCGACGCCTTCGGCATAATAGATTTCCGCGCCGATGGAGATCGGGAAGAACTGCCCCGCCATGTGTTCGTAGGAATGGCTGAGCGGCAGGAACGACAGGAAGACGTCCTCGCCCAGGCCGATTTCCTCCAAGGCGTCCTTGGCGCCTTCGACGTTGTGCAGCAACGACCGATGCGACAGCATCACGCCCTTCGGTTTGCCGCCCGTGCCCGAGGTATAGATGATGCAGGCCGTGTCGTCGGCGGCCCAGGTGTTCGCCGCCTCGACCATGTTGTCGTGGCCGTTCGCACCCGTGGCCAATAGGTCGTCCCAGTGATGGAGGTCGAAGCTGAGCGCCTGGTGGATTTCGACCTTGTCCATGCTCACGACGAATTTGCAGGCATCGGCCCGATGCGCCGCCGGCATCAGCCGGTCGGCCAGCCGTTTGGTCGAGACGATGACGCCGACGGCGTCCGAATCTTCCAGGATGTGCAGATGGTCGGCTTCCGTATTGGTCGTATAGGCCGGGGTGGTAATGGCGCCCAACGTCATCACGGCGATGTCGGCGATCAGCCAATTGGCCCGGTTCTCCGACACCAAAGCGACCCGGTCGCCCGGCTTGACGCCCAGGCCCTTGAGCCCGCGGGCCAATTGCGAAACCCGCGTTGCGGCTTCGCCCCAGGTCATGGGTTTATAGGCGCCCTCCGATTTTTCCCACAGGAAGGGCTTGTCGCCCAGGCCGCTTGCCTGGGCATAGAACATCGCGGCCAGATTCGGCCAAGCATAGGTGCTCATGCGCTTATGTTTCCCCCGGTTGTGGTAACCCCACAACCACTCTATATCCTTAGAGAACAATAAGGATGCCCAGAAGGGATGCAAGCCATGACCGATGCTCTCCACCACCACACCTTCCCGACCAGAAGCCCCGATACCGGTGCTGCCGCCCAACGCGTGGACGATTTGCCGCATTGGAATTTGGCCGATCTTTACGACGGTACCGAGGATCCGCGGATCGCGACGGATCTGGCGCAGGCCGGAGAGGCGGCGAAGGCCTTCAACGATGCCTATAAGGGGCGCTTGGCGGACCTGTCCGGCGACGACCTGGGCAAGGCGGTCGCCGAGTACGAGGCGATCGGCGAAACGCTCGGCCGGATCATGAGCTTCGCGGGCCTCAAGTTCGCGGAAAACATGGAAGACGGCGCCAGTGCGCGGTTCCAGCAATCCATGCAGGAAAAGGTCACGGACATTTCGACCCTGACCCTGTTTTTCACGTTGGAACTGAACCGGATCGAAGACGCCCGCCTGGATGCCCAGATGGCGGAAAGCGAAGCCTTGTCACGCTATGCTCCCTGGCTCCGCGACCTCCGCGCCTTCCGGCCCTATCAATTATCGGACGAGTTGGAGCAGGCCCTGCATGAGCGGCATGTGACCGGCTCGGCGGCCTGGAACCGGCTGTTCGAGGAAACCCTGGCGGGCATGCGCTTTCCGGTGGACGGCGAGAATCTGACCCTGTCCGACGCCCTCAACCGGCTGAGCGAGTCCGACGGTGAGGTCCGTAAGAAGGCCGCCAAGGCCGTCGGCAAGGGGCTCGGCGACAACATCAAGCTGTTCTCCCTGACGTACAATACTCTGATCAAGGACAAGGCGATTGACGATAAGGCGCGCGGCTACAAACGCCCCGTGTCCTACCGGAACCTGGCGAACCAGGTCGAGGACGAGGTCGTCGACGCCCTGGCCACGGCGGTCCAGGAGAGCTTCCCCAAGCTGTCGCACCGGTATTACAAGCTGAAGGCCAAATGGTACGGCGTCGATCAAATGGATTACTGGGACCGCAACGCGCCCCTGCCCGAAGCCGCCGACCGACGTTATTCCTGGGATGAGGCGCGGGATACGGTGCTGGGCGCCTACCACGGCTTCACCCCCGACATGGCGGAGGTCGCACAGCAGTTCTTCGATAAACGCTGGATCGACGCGCCGCCGTCGCCGGGCAAGGATTCCGGCGCCTTTGCGCATCCGACCGTGCCGTCGGCACATCCCTATATCCTGCTGAACTTCCACGGCCGCTCGCGCGACGTGATGACGCTGGCCCACGAACTGGGCCACGGCGTGCATCAGGTCCTGGCCGCACCCCAGGGCAACCTGCTGGCCGATACGCCGCTGACCCTGGCCGAAACGGCATCGGTGTTCGGTGAGATGCTGACCTTCCGCGCCATGCTGGCTGCCGAGACCGATCCGGCCCGCCGCCGCGTCATGCTGGCCGGCAAGGTCGAGGACATGATCAACACGGTGGTCCGCCAAACCGCCTTCCACATGTTCGAAACCAAGGTCCATGCGGAGCGCGCCGAGGGCGAATTGTCGCCGGAACGGCTCGGCGAGATCTGGATGGAAGTCCAGACCGAAAGCCTCGGCCCGGCCTTCCGGTACGACGATGAGTATCAGTACTACTGGGCCTATATCTCACACTTCATCCATGTGCCGTTCTACGTTTATGCCTATGCCTTCGGCGATTGCCTGGTGAACTCGCTCTACGACGTGTTCGAAGGCGGTCACCCGGGCTTCCAGGCCAAGTATCTGGACATGCTGCGGGCCGGCGGCACGTTGCGGCACAAGGAGTTGTTGGCGCCCTTCGGGTTGGATGCTTCCGATCCCGATTTCTGGCATCGGGGCCTGTCGATGATTTCCGGGTTCGTCGATCAACTGGAACAGGAACTTTAGGCGTGGCCGAAACGTCCGGCGTGCCGCCGCGTGTCCTGCGCGCGGGGCCCGAACCCGAGGACACGTCTCTGCCGCCGCTGGTGTTCATTCACGGCGCCTTTTCCGGCGCCTGGATTTGGGGTGAGCATTTCCTGAAGTTCTTCGCCGACCTGGGCTATTCGTGCCACGCGATCAACCTGCCCGGTCGCAAGGGCATGCCCGACTATCCCAAGCTTCACGATTTCGGCGTGCAGGATTTCGTCGAGGCGGTTATCGACGTCGTTGACGGCCTGCCGAGCCCGCCGGTTCTGATCGGTCATTCCATGGGCGGTTTCATCGCCCAGCGGGTGGCCCTGGAACGCGACGTCGCGGCGGCGGTGCTGATGTCCACCGTGCCGCCGACGGGCATGGCCGGGCCGTCGGTTGCCCTGGCCATGGCCAAGCCGATGCTGGTCTGGGAGATCGCCCGCGTTCAGTCCTTCGGGGCGCCGAAGGACGGCTTGGACGCCCTTCACGACGCGATCTTCGACGACCATGTGCCCAAGGAAACCTCCGACCGCCTGACGCCCCGTTTTCAGATGGAAAGCCATCGTGCCGTCGTCGACATGCATTCAGTCATGATGCCGCCATTGGGGGGGCTGCGGCAAAAACCGGTGCTGGTCCTGGGCGCGGAGCTCGATCAGTTGATCCCGCTGGCCTTTGTTCACGGTACGGCGGCCTTCCTGGGCACACAGGCGCATATCTTCGACGGCATGGGGCATGCCGTGATGCTTGAAGAACATTGGCAGGTGGCAGCGCAATACATCGCCGATTGGCTGGGAGAGAAGAATTATGGCTGACCGGCAGCCGCCGGATCGGAACACCGTCGGCGGGCGCGTTCGCCGATACGCGCGGGTCGGCGGCACGGTCGGCGGCCTGGCGGCGCGGCTGGCGGGGAATCGCCTGTTCGGGTTGGAACTGGACAAGGGCCTGCACGCCGCCGACCTGCAGGCGGCGCTCGGCGGGCTCAAGGGTCCCTTGATGAAGGTCGCGCAGATCTTGGCCACCGTGCCGGACCTGCTGCCGGAAGAATATGTTCAGGAATTGCGCAAGCTGCAGACCTCGGCCCCGCCCATGGGCTGGTCCTTCGTGCGCCGACGCATGGCCACGGAATTGGGGGGCGACTGGCAGGGCCGGTTCGCGTCCTTCGATCGCGAGGCCTCGGCGGCGGCGTCACTGGGCCAGGTGCACAAGGCGGTCTCCCACGACGGCCGAGACCTCGCCTGCAAGATTCAATACCCCGACATGGCCTCGGCGGTGGAGGCCGACCTCAAGCAGTTGAAGGCCGTGTTCGCCATCTATCGCCGCTACGACAAGGCCATCGATCCGACGCAGATCCACCTGGAGCTTTCCGAACGTCTGCGCGAGGAACTGGACTACCGCCGCGAGGCCAGCAACATGGCGCTCTACCGCGCCCTGCTGGCGGACGAGACCGGAGTCCATGTACCGGAGGTTCTGGACGATCTGTCGACCGACCGGCTGTTGACCATGACGTGGCTTTCGGGCGCACCGCTGATGGACAGCGTCGGCGCGGATGCCGACCGGCGCAATGCCATCGCGCTGAACATGTTCCGTGCCTGGTACGTGCCGTTTTATTACACCGGCGTCATTCATGGCGATCCGCACCTGGGCAATTATTCGGTCTGTCCCGGCGGCGAGATCAATCTGCTGGATTTCGGCTGTATCCGCGTGTTTCGTCCCGAATTCGTCGGCGCCGTGATCGATCTTTATCACGCGCTTCGCGACGACGACGAAGCGCTCGCCGTTCATGCCTACGAGACCTGGGGGTTCGCCGCACCGTCCAAGGAAATGATCGCCGTGCTGAACGAATGGGCGCGGTTCCTCTACGGGCCGTTGCTGGCGGACAAGGTGCAGACGATCCAGGAAACGGGCGGCACGTCTTACGGTGCCGGGGTCGCGGCCAAGGTTCATAAGAAGCTGCGTGAATTGGGCGGCGTGACGCCGCCGCGCGAATTCGTGCTGATGGACCGGGCGGCCATCGGCCTGGGCAGCGTGTTCACCCACCTGAACGCGGAAATCAACTGGCACCGCAAGTTCCACGACCTGATCGACGGCTTCGATGTCGAGAAATTGAAGGCGCGCCAGGCCGAAGCCCTTGCACAGGCGGGGGTTCCCCCGGTTTACTGACCCCAGGCGCCGACCGGCGCGGCATTGCGCCACAGCGGTAATTTGAAGGAGAAGTTTGATGATCGTCACCACCACGGATTCCGTCGAAGGCCGCCAGATCGTCGCCTATCTGGGCGTCGTCGCGGGCGACGCCGTCATGGGCACCAATATCTTCAGCGACTTTTTCGCGGGCATTCGCGATATCGTCGGGGGGCGGTCGGGCTCTTACGAAAAGGAATTGGCCAAAGCCAAGGCCTTCGCCATCGAGGACATGCAGGCCCAGGCCCAGGAAGCGGGCGCGGATGCGATCGTCGGCGTCGATCTGGATTACGAATCCATCGCCCACGACAAGACCTGCCTGCTGGTCGTCAGTGCCAACGGCACGGCGGTAAAGCTCGCTTAAGACTTTTTGGCTAGATTCACTATAGTAAATCAACGACTTGTGCGCTCATGGGCGTGATCGCTACACTGCGCATACCCGGATAGGCTGGGTGATCGCGGTGGCGGCTGCGCCGATAGGCGTTAAGACTGGGCGTCGTCCTGGGTACGTCAATCCGCCGTATATGGCGCCCGGCCGGTAAGTGCGGCCGGGAAGGATCGGTATATGAACGATTCACATTCGGACAGGGCCGAGATCAGCCCCCCGGTTCTGGACCAGGCCTCCCTCGACCAGCTTTCCGCGGCCGCCCGCAGTCATGTCGAGGAGTTGGACACGGAACTCCATCGTCTTTGGGGGTTGGGCCGGAACATCATTCTCGCCTGGACGCCGGCGGGCAATGGCGTGCGCGTGCTGGTCATTCCCCATTACATCCTGGGTGAAATGGCGGCGCACACGGGCATCGACAGCGAAATCGAAGACAGCCTGCAGTTCGTCGATGAAGTCATTGCGGGGCACACCTTGGCCGACGACGAAGGTTTCGACAGCATCGCCAAATATTTCGGGTACGAGCCGCGCCTGATCGAGCTCAGCTTCGCGCCCGGCACCGATCTTTCCAACGATCTGATCGAATCGGTCGTTCGCCGCTACAGCATTTCCTATATCCGGAATGGCGCCGTCGCGCTGTTCGATATTGTCGGGTTCTCGCTGTTCTCGCCGCTGGAACAGGTGACGCAGTTGAACAGTCTCGCCTATTCGGTGAACGCGTCGTTTTCCAAGATGCTGGCCCGTAACCTGGATATCCAATTCGCGCGATCGACCACGGGCGACGGGTTCTACATCTGGAATCGCGACCGCAGCGTGGAAAGCAACGTCAACCTCTACCACCTGATGCACCTGGTCCTGGCCGACAACGCCATCGCCCGGTCCAAGGGCAAGGCCAACACGACGCCGCGCCTGCGCGCCAGCTTCCACGTCGGCCCCCATTACGAATTTTTCCAGTCCGAAGGGCTCAGCCCGACCGTCTACAGCTATATCGTCGGCGACGTGACCATTGAGCTGGCACGGATGATCGACCAGGCCCTGCCGGGCCAGATCCTGGTCGGCGATTTCCACGTCGACATGCGCGAGGGCGACACGGGCGAGATATCCCATATCGGCACCTCCGAATTCATCGAACGGACGCGCCAGTCCCTGTCCAACCTGGAAGGCATCGTACTGTCCGGCGAGAACGTCGAATCCATCCAATGCTATCTGACCGGCGAGCGCCTGGATTCCGGTGACTTCGGCGTCAAACGCTATCTGCTGCGCGACAAGCACGGCCTGACCCGCAAGGTCTACAACGCCAAGGTCAACATCTACCGGTCCGGCGGCGGGCCGATCTATCTGGGTTTTCAGACCGGCGACCTGGACGGTTTCGTTTTCGAGGACGAGGAGTACACCTGACATGGCGAGCGACAAGGCGACAGATTCGAAAGAACCGATCTTCCATTTCTTCGATAACGCCGCCGTGCCGGTGGCGCCGTTCAGCCACGCCGTCGAATGCGATGGCTGGATCCAACTGACCGGCCAAATGCCGACGGACCCGAACGACGACAGCGCGCCGCTGCCCGACGGGATCGAGGCACAGACCCGCCGCGTCATGGAAAACCTGAAGATTGTCCTGGGCGAGCTGGGCCTGGACCTCTCCCACGTCCTGTCCTGCCGCCTTTACCTGACCCAGTTCGAGCGCGACTACGAGGCTATGAACGCGGTCTACAAATCCTACTTCCCGCCCGACCGCCTGCCGGCGCGGACGACGATCGGCGTTACCGGCCTAGCGCGTGGCGCCCTGGTCGAGATCGACATGGTGGCCAAGCGGCCGTCCTAGGGGAGGCTTTATTCGGACCAGAGCTTCGGGTCTCGCCAGGGCGCTGGGACAATCATCCGGCCTTTCGGGCCGTCCACGTCTTCGCCTGCTGATACCGATTGCCAAGCGTCCTGCCATTCCTCGGGAATGGGGTAGGGCGTGGATATCCGGCGCTCCGGAAGAAAGCCGCTCCGACCGTAATATCCAGGATCGCCCAGAACGCAGATAAGGGCCGTCCCTCGCATGCCCATGCAGGCGATGCCTTCACGGATCAAAGCCTGACCGATCCCATTTCGTTGGTGGTCGGGATCGACGCAAAGGGGGCCTAACAGGGCAATACGCCAGTCGGAACCCTCGACGCTGCAATCCGTGAACAAGGCGTGACCGACGACCAAGTCACCGGACAGGGCGACCAGCGAAATCACGCCGTCCGTTTCGTCCAGCAAGGCAGTCACGGTCGGGCGCAACTCTTCTTCGGGAAAGGCGCGAGGGTAGAGAGCCAAGACCGCGCCCTGGTCGCCCGGCAGGCTTTCGCGAATTTCGATCACGTCCATGGTGAGGCTAGAACGCCGCGACGGAACCGTCCGACCGCGGATCGGCGGCGCCTTCCAGCAATCCATTCGGATGCCGCACGATGGCACCGGCGTGGCCCATGAATTCCTCGAACGGGCCGACGACTTCCAGGTCGTGTCCGGCTTTTTTCAAGGCGTCCAGGACGGCGGGATCGAAGCGGTTTTCGATCCGCAGGTTCGTGGTCTCCGCCCCCCAGGTCCGGCCCAGTAGCCAGCGGGGTGCGGTGACGGCTTCCTGCAGGTCCGTGCTGTGCAGGACGTGCCGCGCGAAGACCATGGCCTGGGTCTGCGGCTGGCCTTCGCCGCCCATGGTGCCGTAGACCATGGTCCGGCCGTCGGCCAACAGGCCCATGGCCGGCTGGATCGTGTGGAACGGGCGGCGATGGGGACGCAGGCTGTTGAGGCCGCGCGGGTCCAACGAGAACGAGGTGCCCCGGTTCTGCCAGGTGATGCCCGTCTCGCCCAAAACGGTGCCCGACCCGAACTCCCAATATAGGCTTTGGATCATCGAGACGGCGCGGCCTTGGCCGTCGATGCAGCCGAACCAGACCGTGTCGCCGTTGGGATCGGCGTCGGGCCAGGGGGCGGCCTGCTTGCGGTCGATATCCCCAGCCATGGCGTCCAGTTCGTCCGTTTTCAGGAAATCCAACGGATCGGCGGACATATAGGCCGGGTCGGTGACGTATTTGTCGCGCACGCGGAAGGCCTGCTTGGTCGCCTCGACCAGGCCGTGGACGAAGTCAAAGCCTTCGGGTTGTTGGACTTGCAGGCGCGCATAGAGGGCGAGGATGATCAGCGAGGCCAGGCCCTGGGTCGGCGGCGGCATGTTGAAGATCGTATGCGGGCCGCAAGCGACCGACAGCGGCGGCAGGGCCAAGGCCTTGTGATGCTCCAGGTCGGCGAGGGCGAGGGGGCTGCCGGCGCGCTCCAGGTCGGCGGCGATGGCCTTGGCGAGCGGGCCGCGATAGAAGCTGTCGAGCCCGTCCTTGGACAAGGTCTTGAGCGTTTCGGCCAGGGCCGGAAGTTTCAGGGTATCGCCGATATTGGGCGCCGTATGGGCGATGCCGCCCGGCAGGAAGGTCTCGGCGAAGCCGGGCACGCCGGTCATCTCGTCCTTCTTGGCCAGCGTGTTGTGATGCAGGGACGGCGTGACCGGTGCCCCTTCGGCGGCGTAATAGGTCGCGTCCTCGAAAAGGCGTTCCAGCGGCAGGGTGCCGCCCCAGGTCTTGGAAATACGCAACGCCTCGGCCCAGCCGGAAACGGCGCCGGCGACCGTCAGCGCCGCCAGGGGGCCGCGTTGCGGAATGCCGTCGGCATGGCCCGCCTTCGCATAGAAATCGATGTCGGCTTTGCCCGCCGCCGCCCCGCAGGCGTCGATCCCGACCGGATTTCCTTCGGTCCCCCGGATCAGCCAGAAATTATCGCCGCCGAGCCCGTTCATATGCGGATAGACGACCGCGATGGTCGAGGCCGTGGCGATCATCGCCTCGATGGCGTTGCCGCCGTCCTGCAGTACGCGGAGCCCGGCCTGGGACGCCAGGTGATGGGGAGCTGTGACCATGCCGCGGCGGGCGGTGGGAGTTTGAAGCATCAGGCCGTCACCATTTCTTTGATTTTGAAGATAAATTCGGCGTCATATTTCGCATTGCGGAATCGGTTCCATTTTACATTCCGCTGCGGGAAAAAGCATACTGATCCAGCATTTATAGGCTGTGCGGTACTTGTGCAAGTGCGGTACACAAGTCATATACCGGGGCAAGCAAGACCAAGGGCAGGGGACGAGAGCCATGAAGATCGCAATTCCAAAGGAAACCCGAGACGGGGAAACCCGTGTCGCCGCGTCGGCGCAGGTCATCCAGAAACTGGTCGGCCTGGGCTATGACGTCGTCGTCGAAAAGGGCGCCGGTGCCGGCGCCAGCGTTTCCGACGACGCGTTCAAGGATGCCGGCGCGTCGATCGCCGCCTCGGCCGCGACGGCCGTGAAATCCGCCGACATCGTGATGATGGTCAATCCGCCGAAGACATCGGGTGCGGGCGCTTTGCCCGGCCAGATGAAAAAGGGCGCCGTGCTGATCGCGCAGTTGTCGGCCCTGAACTCGGCCGACGACGTCGCGGCCTATGCCAAGGCCGGGATCACGACCTTCGCCATGGAACTGGTGCCGCGCATCTCGCGCGCGCAGTCGATGGACGTGCTGTCGAGCCAGGCGAACCTCGCGGGCTACCGCGCGGTTCTGGAGGCCGCCTCCGAATACGGACGCGGCATCCCGATGATGATGACGGCGGCGGGCACGGTGCCGCCGGCCAAGGCCTTCATCATGGGCGTCGGGGTCGCGGGCCTGCAGGCCATCGCCACGGCCAAGCGGCTGGGTGCCATCGTGACCGCCACGGACGTCCGGCCCGCGACCAAGGAACAGGTCGAAAGCCTGGGTGGCAAGTTCCTGGAAGTCGATCCGGAAATGGAAAAAGACGCCCAGACCGAAGGCGGCTACGCCAAGGAAATGCCGAAAGAATACTACGACAAGCAAAAGCAGGTCGTGGCCGAGCACATCAAGAAACAGGACATCGTCGTGACCACGGCGTTGATCCCGGGCCGCCCGGCGCCCAAGCTGATCACCAAGGCCATGGTCGAAAGCATGCAGCCGGGCGCGGTGATCGTCGATCTGGCGGTCGAAGCCGGCGGCAACTGCGAAATGTCGGAACCGGGCAAGACGATCACCACATCGAACGGGGTGACCATCGTCGGTATCAACAATCTGCCGGGGCGCCTGGCGCAGACGGCGTCGGACTTGTTCGCCAAGAACCTGCTGAACTTCCTGACGCCGCTGACGGACAAGGACAAGAAGGGCACATTGGCCATCGATTGGGACGACGAGGTCGTCAAGGGTTGCTGCGTCACCCGCGACGGCGAGGTCGTCAACGAACGGGTCAAGGAGGCCATGGGCGCCAAAGCCCCGGCCGCCAAGAAGGCGCCCGCCAAGAAAGCCGAGGCGGCCAAGGCCGATGACGCCGACAAGAGCGGCGACAAAGACGCCGACAAGGACAAGGGGAACTGACCATGGACAGTGCGACCATCGCCAAACAGGCGCAGGACCTGGCCGCCGGTGCGGCCAAGCTCCTGGAACAAACGCAACAGCTGGCGACCGACGCGGCGACCGTCGTCGCCCAGCAGGCCCCCGCCATGGGCGGCCACGACAGCTTCCTCGGCCTGTTCACGATTTTCGTGATGGCCTGTTTCGTCGGCTACTACGTTGTCTGGTCGGTGACCCCGGCGCTGCATTCGCCGCTGATGGGCGTGACCAACGCGATTTCGTCGGTGATCATCGTCGGCGGCATCCTGGCGGCCGGGCCCGAGGGCATGGATTTCTCGTCCTGGATGGGCTTTCTCGCGATTATGCTGGCGTCGGTGAATATCTTCGGCGGCTTCATCGTGACGCAGCGAATGCTCGCGATGTTCAAGAAAAAAGAGAAGAAATAGGGAGGGCCTGAACAATGACCGCAAGCTGGACGGGCTATGCCTATCTGATCTCTTCCGTGCTGTTCATCCTGGCGCTGCGCGGATTGTCGTCGCCGGTAACGGCGCGCCGCGGCAACCTGATGGGCATCATCGGCATGACCATCGCCATCGTCACGACGCTGCTGGACCCGGGTGTCATGTCCTTCGGCATGATCGTCCTGGCGATCCTCATCGGCGGGTCGGTCGGCACGCTGACGGCGCTGAAAATCCAGATGACGGCGCTGCCGCAACTGGTCGCGGCGTTCCATTCCCTGGTCGGCATGGCGGCGGTCTTCGTCGCCACGGCGGCGCTGTTCAACCCGAAGGCCTATGGCCTGGGCGCGGTGGGCGAAATACCGGGCGCCTCGCTGGTCGAGATGTCGTTGGGCACGGCCATCGGCGCGATCACCTTCTCCGGCTCCGTCATCGCCTTCGCCAAGTTGCAGGGCCTGATGTCGGGCTCGCCGATCACCTTCCCGGGGCAGCATAAACTCAATGCGCTGGTCGGTCTGGCGATCCTGGTGTTGATCGTCATGTTCGTCGGCTCGGAATCCCATACTCTCTACTGGGCCATCGTGGTCCTGGCCTTCGCCATCGGCTTCCTTCTGATCATTCCCATCGGCGGGGCGGACATGCCGGTCGTGGTCTCCATGCTCAACTCTTATTCGGGTTGGGCCGCGGCCGGGATCGGCTTCACCTTGTCGAACCCGGCGTTGATCATCACCGGGGCCCTGGTCGGCTCGTCCGGTGCGATCCTGTCCTACATCATGTGCAAGGGCATGAACCGGTCCATCGTCAACGTGCTGCTGGGCGGCTTCGGTGGCGATGCGGCGGGTGGTGGTGCGGCGGCGTCCAGCGAGGGCAAGACCGCCAAGTCCGGGGCCGCAGACGATGCCGCCTTCATCATGAAGAACGCCTCCAAGGTCATTATCGTTCCCGGTTACGGCATGGCCGTGGCCCAGGCGCAGCATGCCGTCCGCGAAATGGCCGATGCGTTGAAGGCCGAAGGGGTCGAGGTCAAATACGCCATTCACCCGGTCGCCGGGCGCATGCCGGGCCATATGAACGTGCTGCTGGCCGAAGCCAACGTGCCCTATGACGAGGTCTTCGAGCTGGAAGAGATCAACCACGAATTCTCGACCGCCGAAGTCGCCTACGTGATCGGCGCCAACGACGTGACGAACCCGGTCGCCAAGACCGACCCGTCCAGCCCCATCGCCGGGATGCCGATCCTGGATGTCGAGAAGGCGGGCACGGTGTTGTTCGTCAAGCGGTCCCTGTCGCCGGGCTATGCCGGGGTCGACAACCCGCTGTTCTATAACGACGGCACCATGATGCTGTTCGGCGATGCCAAGAAGATGACGGAAGAGATTGTCCAGGCGCTGGATTAGATCGAATGCGGCGGGGCGGGGCTTAGTCCGACGCTCCGTGGCATTGCTTGTATCTCTTGCCTGATCCGCAGGGGCAAGGCGCGTTGCGCGGCACGGCGGGTGCCTCGGGAAAGGCTGTGTCGGCGGGAAGCGCCAAATCCCGGTGATGCGGCATCTCGCCGATTTCCGGGCCGCCGATCCAGCTTTCCATATCGGCCTCCAACGCCCGCAGTTCCCGGTCCAGCAGCGGCACGGCGGCGGTCGCCAATTGTGCCAGATGATTGGGGTTGGTCACCCGGTTCAGATAGTATTCCAGGAACAGGATCAACGATCCGACGGCGCCGCGCACCAGCATGCGGGCGGCGCTTTCCGGCCCTGGTGCTGCCGGGCGCAGAAGCCCTTCGTGAAATTGCAGGCAGTCGCCGATATCCGCGAGATAGGATTTCCGGCCGAAATCGACGGTTCCTGCAAGCCCGGCACGCAGCCCGGTCAATAGATCGCGGGCGACGGCCATCATCTCCGGCCCGGACCAGGTCCGGGGCAGGTGATCCGGATGCCAGACTGCAAAGGATTGGATGAGGCGCTCGATTATCTCTTTCTTCGGCCGGTCGGGCTGGGTGACCGTCAACTCGCCGGCGGGTTGCGCCCGGGCGCCGGTGATCGCGGCGCCGTCGCTGCAATTTACGTAGTCGCGATTTTTCCGGTCCAATCCGACGGCATGAGACAGAACCTGCAGGGCCTGCCGCAATCCTGGCGTCGTATGGCAGTCGCCGCCGTAGTTGGCGGGCACGATATGGGGGTGCTCGACGGGGGTGTAGTCGGAATTCGGGTCCGTGTGCCATGTTCCGGCGGCGTGGTCGCGGGACGGATCGCGCGCGCCCATGTCGACCCCGAAGAAACATACTTTCGGAAAGCCTTGTTCACGGGCGAAGGCAAGGGCGAGGTTGACCACCGTCGGTTCCGCCGCTGCCGGCACGGCATCGGCGGCGATGCCGTAGAGCGGCTGATTAGGCAGGTTCTGGCGAAACGCGAAAACGGTCTCACCGAAGGTATCCAGGGTCGCCGGGTCGACGCTGGCGGGTGCGAACAGCGTGATGCCGGACAGATCGAACGTCCGCGCCGGGTCCAGGGTCGGCGCGATCTCGATGTTTTCCAATTCGACATGAACGTCCGGGGTGACCCCCGCCGCCAACAATGCGGCCAATGCCGAGCCACAGGAAATGATGACGGCGCTGTCCTGATGTTTCTTGATGAAGCCGAGGTCTCCGTCCAGCGACGGCCCGCTGCCGATCACCCAGGCGGGGAGGGGGGGTGCGTCGTCCGGCGGGCGATTGCGGTACAGCCGCGCAGGCCCATGGCGCAAATTGATCTCGGAATTCCGCAGCATCAGACAGCCGTCGTAAAAGGTGCTGAGCATCGATAGGGGGCGGTGGGCCTGAGCGCTGATCTGTTCGAACCCGACCCGGGCCAGGTCGGCATCGTCAAAGGCCGCGACGGTCATGGAATCCAGAGCGAAGGGTGCATGGGCCGCGAGGGTCAGGGTGACTGCGGCCGCGATGGCATCGGGCTGTTTGGCGACGTGGAAGAACGTCCGCCCGCCGCGGGCCCGGATCAGGGCGTCGGCGGCGGTCCAATCCACCCTATCCAATTGGGCCGTGAACGCCGACGGGTCGGGTGTGACGACGATTAGAAAGACGCAGCCGGTCTGTTGGAGCAGTCTCTCCAATCCCGCAGGGCTGACGGTGCCGATGAGGACCAAGCAGGACGACAGGGTGAAGGCCGGCTCCGGGAACAGGGGAATATTCCGGTCTCGTGCCGCCTGGATCATATCCCGGGCGAACCGGGTGAGATAAGGATGACGGCCTTCGGGGCGGGGCGGGTCGACGGCGATTCTGGATATCAGGGCCGGTGGGCCGTCGGCAATGGTGGCGGGCGGCCCGGCGGGGCTGGCCGCCTCGGCCTGACGTGACAGGGCAGCGTGGAATTCCCCGGCGGTTTCCTCGAGAAAGGCCAGGTTGCGTCGGCGAAGGTCCTGTTCGGTCATCTGCGCCTGATCCTGCCCATCTCCTCGTGCCTGCGCCCGGTGCGCGGCCGGCGCACCCCTGTTACGGCAAAGGACGCGCAGGGGCAAGGCCCCGGCAGCGTCCGGTGGGTATCGAGTGAAAGAGAGGAGGCGGCCCGGCTGCGAGCCGCAACGCGGCTTTAGAAGCCTTCGCGCTCGATGCGCTTGCGCTCCAGCTTGCGCGCACGGCGCACGGCTTCGGCCTTTTCACGGGCCCGGCGCTCGGAGGGCTTCTCGTAGGAACGGCGCAGCTTCATTTCGCGGAAGATGCCTTCACGCTGCATCTTCTTTTTCAGGGCTTTCAGGGCCTGATCAACGTTGTTGTCTCGGACGATGACTTGCACGGTAAGCTCACGCTCCTAATCTTATAGTCAACAAAACCAATCGGACCTGTGCTATCACCGGTCCGGAAAGACGGGCTTCTATCACATCGAAACCACGTTGTGAAGGAGCAAACATGTTATTTCCCAGGGTATCGTCGGTCGCCGCAAGGGACCTATAAGCCCCGGTTTCGTCACTCGTTTCGAAGATTTCGCCCAAGGATTACGTTATGGCCATTCTGAAAATCGCGCGCATGGGGCATCCGGTCCTGATGGACAAGGCCCAGCCGGTCGAAGATCCCACCGATCCGCGCATCCACGGCCTGATCGCCGACATGGTGGAAACCATGGCCGACGCGCCGGGCATCGGGCTCGCCGCACCCCAGGTTCATGTGCCGCTGCGCATCGTCGTCCTGCGGGTGCCGGGCGAACGTTGCGAGGACGGCAAGGATGTGCCGTTGACGGCGCTGATCAATCCGGTGATCACGCCTCTGAGCGAGGAAATGGAAGAGGATTGGGAAGGCTGCCTGTCCGTTCCCGCTATGACCGGGCGGGTGCCGCGCTATACCCATATCCGCTATAGCGCCCATGGACCCGACGGCAAGACGTTCGAACGCGAGGCCAAGGGCTATCATGCCCGCGTGGTGCAGCATGAATGCGACCATCTGGACGGTATCATTTATCCGATGCGCATGACGGATCTGTCGACCTTCGGTTTCGTCGAGGAAATGTCCCGCGCGCCCCGCACCCAGGTCGAACCCGCAACCGATACGGAAGACGGAGAAGCCGCATGACCGCCAAGACTTCCGAGCCCAAACGCATGACCGCAGACGAGGCCCGTGTCCGCCATATCGTTTTGCGGGACCGCCTGATCGCCGCCGCGCTGGAACATGTGCCGTTCGACGGCTGGTCGCGGAAGGCTCTGGCGGCGGGCGCGGCGGATCTGGGCCTCGGTGAGGCCGACGTTCTGCGCGCCTTCCCGGGCGGCATGGCGGACGCCGCCGACCATTTCGCCGACTGGTCCGACCGCCGCATGTTGATGGAACTGGCCAAAATGGACCTGGACGCCATGAAGGTGCGCGAACGGGTGGCGGCGGGCGTGCGGGTTCGTTTGGAAATGAACGCCCCTTACCGTGAAGCCATGCGCCGGTTGCTGTCGTTCCTGGCGTTGCCGGTCAATGCGCCCCTGGCCGCCCGCATGACCTGGCGCACCTGCGATCATATCTGGCATGCGGCGGGCGACCGCGCGGCCGATTTCAATCATTACACCAAGCGCGGCCTGCTGGCCCCGGTCTATACCTCGACCATCCTCTATTGGCTGTCCGATGCCTCGGACGGGTTCGAGAATACCTGGGGCTACTTGGATCGACGCCTCGCCGACGTGTTGAAGATCCCTATGTATAAGGCCAAGGCGGAACAGGCGCTGGGGCGTCTTCCGACGCCGTTGGGTATCCTCAAGCGGCTAAAGAAGGCGGCGGCCCGGCAGATGGGGCCGAATGTCCCGCCGGCCGTCTGATTCATTTCCTCTTTACCCTCTTATGCGATGCTTTCGGCTTGAGAGACCGTCAGGTATGCTCGATTCCGGCTTCGATCTGGGATCGACCAAAAGGAGACCGGGCCCGTGAGTGTTGCGCAGACCGACCTTTCCGCCACCAAATCCGTGAACGGCAAGCCCGTCAACGGCCAAGCCTTTGAAAAACGGCCGGCGGTCGAGCGGGTGAACCTGGCCGATCATTTCCTGGAATGCTGCAAGCTCAACCGCTACCTCACCGTCGCCGACGGGCACCGCTTCGTGATTACCGAGGATTTCGGCCGTGCGGCCACCATTCCCGCCGATGCGGCGGCCATGGCGGCGATCTATTCCCGCGACAAGCTGGTCGCCCAGGCGGCGATCCTGCCGCTGGGGCAGGTCGCGAAGAAGCTTCGGAAAAAGCAGGACCGCGCGACGTTTGAGCGGCTGTTCTCGCTGATCGAGGAACAGGCGCTGGACGATCGGGTCCGTGATTCCGCCCATACCTTGATGGCGCGCGGTTTCCGCGAGGCCGAGATCAAATCCCTGGAAGCCGAACTGAACGATCAGCTCAGCCCCGCGCGTGCCCGCTATCGCCAGTTCCTGGATATCGTACGCCGCATGATGGACGGCCAGATGACGCCGCCGGCATTCCTTGAGGAATTCAAGGCCTTCACCGCCGACGTCGCCGGTCGCCTGGATTTCGGTATCTACAGCTTCTGCCTGGACCGTCTGTTCGGCAGCCTGCGCATTCCCGTTGCGGTCAAACAGCTGCTGGTCGGCGAATTGTTGGCCTTTCCGCCCGCGGTGCGCCGGGAATTGCTGACCAATATCCTGGTCTTCCCGGGCCAGACCGAGGATTTGAAGCGGTTCGTACGGAACACGGTGCTGGCCGAACTGGGCCGCTCCGTCGCCGTCGAGATCGAATTGCTGGAAGCCTACCGGATGCGGCGCATCACGCTGGACGACCTCGCCGGTACCGTCTGAATTTCCCGATATTAGCCGTTCGGCAACTGTCCCTTGGGGTAGAGCCGATTGACGTGGCCCATCTTGCGGCCCGGGCGGGCCTCGGCCTTGCCGTAAAGGTGCAGGCGCGCGCCCGGATCGGCCAATAGATCGGGCCAGCCGGTGACGTCGTCGCCGATCAGGTTTTTCATCACCGCGTCATGATGCGCCTCGACCGAGCCCAGCGGCAGGCCGCAGACGGCGCGGACCAGTTGTTCGAACTGGCTGGTGGGGCAGACGTCCATCGTCCAATGGCCCGAATTATGGGGCCGGGGGGCCAGTTCGTTGACCAGGATGCGTTTGTCGCGGGTGACGAACATCTCGACCGCCAAGAGACCGACCAGGTCCAGCGCATCGGCCAGATCGTGGGCGATGGCGACGGCCTGTTCGGCCAGATCGCCGGGCAGGCGCGCCGGGGCCAGGGTGGTGTCCAGGATATGATTGACGTGGCGGTTCTCGACCGCCGGATAGGTCGCCCAACCGCCGTGCGGCGACCGCGCCGTGATGACGGAAACCTCGCAATCCAGGTCGACGAAGCCTTCCAGGATGCCGATCTCCGCCCCCATGGCGGCCCAAGCGGCGGCGTAATCGCAATCGGGGGCGATCAGTACCTGGCCCTTGCCGTCGTAACCCATACGCGACGTCTTCAGGACCGCCGGGCGGCCGATCTCGTCGGCGGCCTTTGCCAGGTCCTCGGCCGAGGTCACCTTGCGGTAGGGCGTGGTCGGCGCCGTCTTGTTGATGAAGTCCTTTTCCTTCAACCGGTCCTGGGCGATCGCCAAGCATTGGGCGCCGGGGCGAACCAGCGCATGTTCGGCCAAGAATTCGGCACTTTCCGCCGGAACGTTTTCGAATTCGAAGGTCACGACGTCGACCGCATCGGCGAAGGATTTGAGCGCCTTACGGTCTTCGTAATCGGCGATGGTCGCCGCCGCGGAAACCTGTTCGCCGGGGGAATCGGTCTCCGGCGTGAAGATATGGCATTTGTAGCCCAACCGCGCGGCGGCCAGGGCGGTCATGCGGCCCAACTGGCCGCCGCCCATGATCCCGATGGTGCTGCCCGGCGGCAGCGGGTGCACGGATGCGGACGCCATGATCAGGACGCTGTCGGGGTGTCGGTGGGAACTTCGGCGACGCTTGCCGTCTGCTTGGCGCGGAAATCGTCCAGCGCCGCGGCGACGTTATCGTCCATCAGGGCGATCACCGCGGCGGCCAGCAGGCCCGCGTTCTTGGCCCCGGCCTTGCCGACGGCCAGCGTGCCGACCGGCACGCCGCCCGGCATCTGAACGATGGACAGCAGGGAATCCATGCCTTTCAGCGCCTTGCTTTCGACCGGCACGCCGAACACGGGGAGCGGCGTCATCGCCGCCGCCATGCCGGGCAGGTGCGCGGCCCCGCCGGCGCCGGCGATAATGGCCTTCAAGCCGCGGCCCTTGGCGGCCTTGGCATAGTCGAACAGGCGGTCCGGCGTGCGGTGGGCGGAGACGATGCGTGTCTCATGCGGAACGCCCAGCGCTTTCAGCACATCCGCGGCTTCGCGCATGGTGTCCCAGTCCGATTGGCTGCCCATGATGATGCCGATCAAGGGGGTGTCGGCGGCCGTATCCGGCATGTGTAACCTCGCTTCCTGTGAAGGCGTTTTGAAATCGCCTTCCCGTGACGGGAAGCGCGCCATTATATGGGCCGCCGCCGCCTTCGCAAGCCTGCAATACGCCCTTGAATCGCAAGCCTTTCTTAACCATATGACGGTAATCTAATTTGAGATTAGTCCGTTTGATCGCCCGAAAGGGCGCCTGACAACAGAGACCCGGACAAAGGGAGTCGTGGTCATGGACGTGAACCAAGCGGCCCCCATCCAGCCGGTCGGACCCGGTGGTGGCCAAGGTGGCGGCGGTCAGGATGGCCGCAAGAAAGATGAACACCAGGACGAACAGACCCCGCACGGCCATACGGAGCCGGCGATCAACGTGTCCGGTCTGTTGTCCATGGAGGGCCTGACGCCCGAGGCGCAGCATGCCCTGGAACGCATGGCGGCGGAGATCGAACCGCTGCGCCATCAGCTGATCCATGCCCAGGAAGAATTGGAACATGCGTTGGAGCGGGAATTCCAGGACGCCGTGGTGCCGGCCCTCAACCGCCGGGGGTTCATCCACGATCTGGACAAGCTGATCCATCGCCTGGGGCAGGCCCAATCCCGGCCGTCGTTGATCCTGGTTCATCTTGCCAACGGCGACGATATCCGCCGGCGACATGGCCGTGAGGCGCTGGATATGGCGTTGCGCTCGGTCTGCGGCGTCCTGTCGTCGGACCGTCATCAGGCGATGGTCGTCGGGGCCCTGGGCGGCAACGATTTCGCCCTGGTGGTTCTTGAAGACGGCCTGGACGGCGGGCGCCGCAAGGCGGCCGAGATCGAGACGGCGTTGCGTGAAACCCAAACGGCCCAGGGCCTGTTCCTGGAGGCCCGGACGGGCGTCGCGCTGCTCGAGCCGGGCATGACGCCGGAGGCCGCCATGGCCGCCGCCGACCGCGATCTGCTCTAGGCCGAAGGTCCAGGCTTTACAGTCCCCGCCGCACTAACTACAACACGGGCCAACACATGGGTCGCACCCGAGGGGCGCGGCCCACGTGCGCCGAAGGCGACCTGATGCGCGCGGGCGCACGAAACCCGCATTCCGAAAGTTGACACATGACCGAATTCGACGGCGTCACAACGGCGCTTGGCCAGGCATTGGCCAAGCGCGGCTATACCGACCTGACACCCGTGCAAACCGCAATCCTGGCCCCGGAACTGACCGAGGCCGATGTGCTTGTCTCCGCCCAGACGGGATCGGGCAAGACCGTGGCCTTCGGGCTGGCCCTGGCGCCGACGCTGCTCGGCGGCGCGGACCGATTCGATCGGGCGGATCAGCCGCTGGCCCTGGTCGTCGCGCCCACGCGTGAACTGGCGCTGCAGGTCAAACGCGAACTGGATTGGCTTTACGAGATGACGGGGGCGGTTTCGGCGTCCTGCATCGGCGGCATGGACATGGGCCGCGAACGACGCGCCTTGAGCCAGGGCGCCCATATCGTCGTCGGCACGCCGGGCCGTCTGCGCGATCACATCGCACGGGGTTCGCTGAACGTCGGCGGCCTGCGCGCGGTGGTCCTGGACGAAGCCGACGAGATGCTGGACCTGGGGTTCCGCGAGGACCTGGAATTCATTTTGGATTCCGCCCCGGACGAGCGGCGGACCTTGTTGTTCTCCGCTACCGTGCCCCGGACCATCGCGACCTTGGCAAAGCGGTATCAGCGCGACGCGGTCCGAGTTAAGACCACCGAGGAACGGTCGCAGCACGGCGATATCGAATACCGCGCCCTGGCGGTCGCACCCAACGACCGGGAAAACGCGATCATCAACGTGCTGCGTTATTACGACGCCAAGAGTGCCTTGGTGTTCTGCGCCACGCGGGCGACGGTCAATCATATGACCAGCCGCTTCGCCAACCGGGGCTTTCCGGTGGTCGCCCTGTCCGGTGAGTTGAGCCAGAACGAACGGACCCACGCGCTGCAGGCCATGCGCGACGGGCGGGCCAAGGTTTGCATCGCGACGGACGTCGCGGCGCGCGGCATCGACCTTCCGAACCTGGAATTGGTCATCCATGCCGATATTCCGAAAACCGGCGAAACCCTGCTGCACCGAAGCGGGCGCACGGGCCGCGCCGGGCGCAAGGGCGTTTGCGCCCTGATCGTGCCGCACAACATGCGCAGCCGCACGGAACGGCTGCTGAAGGGCGCCAACATTCAGGCGGCCTGGGCCAAGGCTCCGTCGGCCGATGAAATCCGTGCCCGCGACCATGAACGCCTGCTGGCCGACCCGATGCTCACCGAGCCGTTGAACGACGAAGAACAGGCCTTCGCCGCGGAACTTCTCGGCCGATACGCGCCGGAACAGATAGCGGGCGCCTTTCTGCGCCAGCAAATGGCGAGCCAGTCCGCACCCGAAGAACTCCTCGACGTCGATCCGGCGAACTACAGCGACCGTCCGGACCGGGGCGAGCGCAAGGCTCGCCGCGACGCCTTCGAGGGCGGCGCCTGGATTTCCGTCTCCGTCGGTCACAAACACAATGCGGAGCCGCGCTGGCTTCTGCCCATGCTCTGCCGCGCGGGGCATGTGACGAAGAAGGATATCGGCGCGATCCGCATCTTCCACACGGAAACCTTTGTCGAACTGAGCGCCGACAGCGCCGGGCAATTCATCGAGGCCCTTGGTCCCGACATGGTCATGGAAAAGACCGTCAAGGTCGCCCGGGTCGATGGCCCGCCGGATGTTGCCGCCGACGGGTCGCGTGAGGCGCGCGGTAAGACCTATCAGGGCGACCGCCCCGGATGGGACCCCCAATCGGCGAAACGCGGTGACGGGCCGAAGAAACGTAAGTTCACCCGCCGGCAGGAAGCCCGCAACGAAGTCCGGGCCGACGCCTTCAACGACGACCGCCCGCCGTCGGGCGACGGCGGCGCGCCCAAGCCCAAGGGCAAAAAGCCCCATCGCGGCAAGGGCGGGCCCAAAAGTGGGCCCCAAGGTGGCGGCAAGGGGGGAGCCAAGGGCGGCAACCCCGGGGGTCACGCACCTGTAAAGCGGAAGAAACCGAAAAAGCATTTTGACTAGGCATTCTCGGCCCTCCGCAATAGAAGGCGGCTGCGACGCCGTCCTCCTGTCTCACTAAAAAATTGGAATTGATTATCTTGCCGTTTCGTATCCTCGCCGCATTCGCGGATAGTTATTCTCTTGCCGATTGGAAAGGCGACGGATCGCCGGGCCAACTTATCGGCCGCATTAAAATCGAATTGCTGGCGGGCCTGACCGTCGCCCTGGCCTTGGTGCCGGAAGCGGTCGCCTTCGCCTTCGTCGCCGGGGTGCATCCGCTGGTCGGCCTTTACGCCGCCTTCCTTGTCGGCCTGATCACCGCCGTCCTCGGCGGCCGGCCGGGCATGATCTCGGGCGCCACCGGGGCGCTGGCCGTTGTCATGGTCGCCCTGGTCGCCAGCCACGGGGTCGAATACCTCTTCGCCACGGTGGTCCTGATGGGGATCATCCAGATCGCCGTCGGCCTGCTTCGCCTGGGCAAGTTCATCCGCCTGGTGCCGCACCCGGTGATGATGGGCTTCGTCAACGGCCTGGCGATCGTCATCTTCCTGGCTCAGTTGACGCAGTTTCAGGTGCCGGGCCCCGACGGGGTCAAGGTCTGGATGACCGGCTGGCCGTTGGTCACCATGTTGGGCCTCGTCGCCTTGACCATGGCGATCATCTGGCTGATGCCGAAGATCACCTCGGTCATTCCGGCGCCTTTGGCGGGGATCGGCGTGGTGGCCGCCCTCGTCATTGGCTTCGGTATCGACGTGCCCCGGGTCGGCGACCTGGCGACGGTCAAGGGCGGCCTGCCCGATTTCCACATCCCCATGGTGCCGCTGACCCTGGAAACACTGGAGATCATCGTGCCTTACGCGGTGATCCTGGCGGCCATCGGCCTGATCGAAAGCCTGCTGACCCTGAACCTGGTCGGCGACATCACCGGCAAACGGGGCGGCGCATCGCAGGAATGCGTGGCCCAGGGCTTGGCCAATACGGTGACGGGTCTGTTCGGCGGCATGGGCGGCTGCGCCATGATCGGCCAGTCGATGATCAACGTGCAGTCCGGCGGGCGGACGCGGATCTCGGGCATTTCGGCGGCCCTGTTCCTGCTGGCCTTCATCTTGGTCGCCTCCAGCCTGATCGAACAGATCCCGCTGGCCGCATTGGTCGGCGTGATGTTCATGGTCGTCATCGGCACCTTCGCCTGGCAGAGCTTCCTGATCCTGCGGCGCATTCCGCTGACCGACGCGCTGGTCATGGGGCTGGTCACGGTGGTGACGGTGCTCAGCGATCTGGCCGTCGCCGTGGTCGTGGGTGTCATCGTCTCGGCCCTCGCCTATGCCTGGAACAACGCAACCCGCATTCATGCCAAGACCCACGAGACGCCCGAGGGCGGCAAGGTCTATCAGATCGAAGGACCGCTGTTCTTCGGCTCGACCGACGGCTTCGACGAATTGTTCAAACCGGAAAGCGATCCGGGCCTGGTGATCATCGATTTCATGAACAGCCGTGTCGTCGATCATTCCGCCCTGCAGGCGATCGAGGCCCTGGCCCAGAAATATCAGGCCCAGGGCAAGACTCTGCAGCTCCGCCATCTGTCGCGGGACTGCCACCAATTGCTGAAGCGGGCGGGGCAGTTGATGCTGGATTCCGACGACGATCCGACCTACGGCGTTGCGGTCGACTATTTCGTCAAAACCGGTAGTCTGGGGGGCGGTCACTAACCCTTGCCGCACCGGAGCCGCCGAAGGAGGCATCGCATGGCCTTTGTCCGCATTCTGTCTCTGATCGGCTTTTTGATGTCAGGAGCCGCCATGGCCGCCGACCCCGCGAAAACCACCGCCCACGATTTCACCTTCGTCGGGATCGACGGGCAGCCCCTGCCGCTCAAAACCTTCGCCGGCAAGGTGGTGATGATCGTCAATACGGCCTCGCAATGCGGGTTCACCTCCCAGTACACGGGCCTGCAGGACCTTTGGGCGCGGTATCGGGACAAGGGCTTCGTGCTGCTGGGCGTGCCGTCCAACGATTTCGGCGGTCAGGAGCCGGGCAGCGAGGCCGAGATCAAGGATTTCTGCAAAACCAACTTCAGCGTCGATTTTCCGCTGACGGCGAAGGCGGTCGTCTCCGGCGACGACGCCCATCCGTTCTATAAATGGGCGGGCAAGGAACTGGGCGTCGTGGCGAAGCCGCGCTGGAACTTTCACAAGTATCTGGTGGGGCCGGACGGGCGGCTGATCGACTGGTTCTCGACGCCGACCAAGCCCACGGCGGGGCGGGTGATCAAGGCGGTTGAGGCGGCTCTCCCCAATTAGTGGGCCGGTGGCGCGTCGGATATCAGGCGATGATGTCGGGCAACAGTTGATCTTCGAGGATTGCGATCTCGTCCTTCAGCGCCAATTTGCGCTTCTTCAATCGTTGCAGCTTCAATTGATCGAAGGGTAGGGCTTCGACGAGATGGCTGATCGCCTCGTCCAGGTCGCGGTGTTCGACCTTCAATTCCTCGACCCTTTGGCGTAACGCGTCCTGCTCGTCCATGGCGCTCCATCCGGGACCGGAAGTCGCCGCGCGCCTGTTCGCGCCGCCCGTTTCCGTTCCGCCGAATTCATGTTACCAGAATGGCGGATGTTCCTATAGACGCCTCGAGAGGTGCGCGCAATGAAACGCCTCGGAGTCCTGACCAGCGGCGGCGACTGCGCCGGGCTTAACGCCGCGATCCGCGCCGTGGTTAAACGCGCGATCACCGGCTACGGCGCCGAGGTCGTGGGCATCCTGCAAGGCACCAAGGGCCTGATGGAGCGCCCGGTGCTGGCCCGTCCGCTGGACCTTTCCGTTTTCACCGGCGATATCCTGCGCCAGGGCGGGACCATGCTGGGCACCGTCAACACGGGCGATCCCTTCGCTTTTCCCGATGGCCAGGGCGGGGTGTCCGACCGCTCGGACGAGGTCATCGACGGAATCCGCCAATTGGGCCTGGATGCGCTGATCGGCATCGGCGGCGACGGTAGCATGCGAATCCTACGGCGCCTGGCCGATCAGGGCGGCCTGCCTTTCGTCGGCATCCCCAAGACCATCGACAACGACGTGCAGGGCACGGAGCTTTGCATCGGTTATCACACCGCCGTCGCCACGGCGGTCGAAGCACTCGATCGCCTGCAGCCGACGGCGGCCAGCCACCACCGCGTCATGGTGCTGGAGGTCATGGGCCGTGACGCGGGGCATATCGCACTCGCCGCCGGGATCGCCGGCGGGGCAGACGTGGTGCTGATCCCGGAAATCCCCTACGACCTGGATGCCGTGACGGCGAAGCTGACCACCGTCGCCCAGGAAGGCCGCAATCACGCCCTGGTGGTCTGCGCCGAGGCGGCGGCCGAGGACGGCATCGGCCGCGAATCCTTCGCCGGCGGCGGCGGCAGCGCGCACATCGGCGGCGCCGGTCAGGCCGTCGGCACCAAGATCGCCGAGGCGACGGGCGCTGACGTTCGGGTCACCGTCCTGGGCCATGTTCAGCGCGGCGGCATGCCGACCAGCGTCGACCGTCTGCTGGCCTCGGCCTTCGGTGTCCACGCCGTCGACCTGGCGGCGGGGGGGCATACGGGGCGCTTGGTCGGCTGGCGCGACGGCGATACCTTCGACACCGCGCTCGACGACTTGTCGGCCGATTCGCGGGTGGTCGATCTCAACGGGTCCCAGGCCCGTACCGCACGGGGGCTCGGCATCTGCCTGGGCGACCGCTGAGGGGCCGCGCGGAAGTCTGTCGCGGCATCGCCCGGACCTCAGGATATCCATAGGAAAATCCACCGCCCCCGGGGAATGGGCTGAATTTCAGCGACTTAGGGCGCGAAATATAATTACGTTTTGTTGCCCCCAGGTTTCTTTTTCTTGCAAGATTCGATACCATGACAGGGTCGTTACAATCGTGCTTGAAAGGGCTGTCATAGGTCCGACGGCCCACCGAAGAGGAAGGAGTTCGTCACCATGAGTCTTGAAGAACGGTTGGAAGCCTTAAAGGTTCGTCATTCAACGCTGGAAGACATGATCCAACAGGAAAGTTCAAGACCTCTCCCGGACGACGTTGAAATACACGCCCTCAAGAAGCAAAAGCTCAGGATCAAAGACCAAATAGCGGGTATCGCTACCCGGCATTAGCCGGCGGCGGCGCTTCCGCGCGGATTGCCGCGTGAGCTAGGCAAGCGGCCTCCGCCCGCTGAGAAGGGCTTCAAATATCGGGAAAGACGCGGCAGCCAATATCGGCTGCCGCGTTTTTTGTTGATGCCGTGGGGTCAGAAACGCGGCGCGTGGGGATGGCTGGGGCAGCCTTGCGCCGCCCCTAGCTTCAGCCGGTGACAAGGCGGCAGATCAAGACTCGTCCGCCAACTCCCGCAACTTGAACTTCTGAATCTTCCCCGTGCTGGTTTTCGGAAGGTCCCCGAACACCACGTGTTTCGGGCATTTGTAGTGGGCGAGGTTGTCGCGGCAGAATTTGATGATTTCTTCCGCCGTCGCTTCGGCGCCTGACTTCAGTTCGATGAAGGCACAGGGCGTCTCGCCCCATTTGTCGTCCTGTTTGGCGACGACGGCGGCGGTCATCACGGCGGGATGTTTGTAGAGCACGCCTTCGACCTCGATCGACGAGATGTTCTCGCCGCCCGAGATGATGATGTCCTTGGACCGGTCCTTGAGTTGGATGTAGCCGTCCGGGTGCATCACGCCCAGGTCGCCGGAATGGAACCAGCCGTCGGCCAATGAAGCCGCCGAGGTGTCCGGGTTCTTCAAATAGCCCTTCATCACGATGTTGCCCTGGAACATGGCCTCGCCCATGGTTTCGCCGTCGGCGGGCACGGGCTGCATGGTTTCCGGGTCGATGATCTGCAGGTCGTTGAGCGCGTGATAGGGCACGCCCTGGCGCGATTTCTTCTGGGCCTGTTCCTCGATCGGCAGGTCGTCCCATTCCGGATGCCAGGCGCACATCACGGCCGGGCCGTAGGTTTCCGTCAGGCCGTAGGCATGGGTGACCTCGATCCCGGCGCGCTGCATGGCTTCCAGCGTCGCCGCGGGCGGCGGGGCGGCGGCGGCCATGAACTTGACCTGATGGTCGAAGTCCTTGCGATCCTCGTCGGCGGCGTTGGTGACGAAGCTCATGACGATGGGGGCGCCGCACATGTGGGTGACCTTATGCGTCGCGATGGCGTCGTAGATGGTCGCCGAATTGACCCGGCGCATGCAGATGTTGGTGCCCGCCAGGGCCGCGATGGTCCAGGGGAAGCACCAGCCGTTGCAATGGAACATCGGCAGGGTCCAGAGATAGACCGGATGGTGCGCCATCTGCCAACCGACGGCGTTCGAGACGGCGTTCAGGTAGGCCCCCCGGTGATGATAGACGACGCCCTTCGGATCGCCCGTGGTGCCGGAGGTATAGTTGAGCGAGATCGCCTGCCATTCGTCGGCGGGCAATTCCCATTCGTAATCGGGATCGCCTTCGGCCAACAGGCTTTCGTAATCGGTCTCGCCCAGGGTGACGTGCTCGTGCGTGGCTTCCGAATCGACGATATCGATGACCGTGATGTCCTTGCGCCCGGTCATGGCGAGGGCGGCCTTCACCGTCGGCGCGAATTCCGTGTCGGTCAGCAGAACCTTGGCCTCGCCGTGGTTCAGGCAGAAGGCGATGGCTTCGGCGTCCAGGCGCACGTTCAAGGTATTGATGACCGCCCCCAGCATCGGCACGGCGAAGGTCGCTTCGTACATTTCCGGCGTGTTGGAGCCCATGATGGCGACGGTCTGCAGCCGCTTCACTCCGCGCTTTTCCAGCGCCGAGGCGAGCCTGCGGGCTCGCGCGTAGGTCTCTTTCCAGGTGAATGTCTTGGATCCGTGAATGACCGAGACATGGTCCGGATAGGTCCGCGCCGTCCGCTTCAGAAACGAATTGGGGGACAAGGGCGTATAGTTGGCACGGACCGAGTCCAGGGCCATTTCGTAAATATTGATTTCGCTCAAGTTCGCCTCCGGCAAATAGCACAATCCCCGGCCCGTTCTCTGGTGCTCGGATTTGGTCAGATTGCCACATCTGGGCAGGGCAAAGGAACAGTCCGTCGCCGCTTCCCGTTTCGTGCTGCCAATAGATGATGTATAATGTTTCTTGCAAGTAAGACGAAGCATTGGGGGTGCGTATGGTCTACTTCGCCGTCGGCGCCATCTTGGGGTATGTGGCGTACGTTGCACTGGTCTTCCAACCCGGATCAGAATTGGGCGCAAACGCCAGAAAGTTGGCCCGCGCCGTTCCTTTCGTCGTCGCTGCCGCCTTATTGCTGGCCGGCGCGGTCGGGGTGCTGCGGGAGCCCGGGCGCTGGGTCGAGTTGGTCCTCGACCATGCGGAAATCCTCCTAGTCGGTATGGTCTTCGGCTTCATCGCCGGTTATGCCTACGAAAACGTGTTCATCCCCCTGGCACGGGGGGCCATGAACCCCACCGTCAACTCCATGCACCACAGTTCGGTGGCCATGGTCTGGGGCGGCATTCTGGGCGCGATCCTCATTGTCGGCCTGCTGGCGCCGAAGCTGGACGACATCTTTCACATAAAGACGCCGTTTCTTGAATTGGAACTGGACACGAAAAAGTCCGTCAGCCAGGGGGCCGCACTGCGACTGGGCCGGTTGGAGAACGACTGGAAAACCGTGACGGCGCCGCTGTTCCTCTATTCCTATCCCAAGGCCATCGCGCGCGAGGCCTTGCTTTTGGACGAAGTCAAAAGCAAGCGGCCGACGCGGGATCTTGCCGAATGGGCCGACACCTGCGTCAACAAGGGTGCCCGGGACAACCTGGAATTCATGCAGAACGTTGCATCCCTGGCCAGTAAGTTTGGGGTGGACGACCTTTTGACGCAGATCGCGGGCAAGGACCGCGCCGCCGTCGGCGCCAAGATCCGGCCCGTGGCAAGGGCCATGGACAAGCTGTTCTTCACGGCGGAAAACCAGTCGGCAATCGGTCGTCCACCGGTCATCACGGAGGCGGAGAAGAAGGAAGAGATCGACCTGAACGACATTGCCAACGCGGTGGCGTTAGCGGAGCCGGGTGGGGTTTCGCCGGCCGAAAACGGGAATGGAGACCACGCCAAGGTCGCCGAACTGTTGGCCCAGCTGCGGGACAATGGCCGTAAGGACCCGGTGAGAAAACGGACAAGGGAACAGATCCTTCAATCTCAGCATCCCTACGTGCTGGTCGCCTTGCTGCATTATCTTGGCGGCAACGACGGCCGTGCGTTGAACATTCTTCTGTCGAAGGACCGGCAAGACGACTGCGAATACAACTTCCGTCTCAACTACCTTCTGTCGCTGGAAATGTTCTATCTCGATGCGGAGATTCCGCAGGTTATCGAACCGCTTGATCGAATGCTTGCCCGAGCTAATTGGGTCGACAAGATTGTCCGCCAGATGTATCCGCAGCGCCCTGAAATGAGCAATGCGGACCAAAAAAGCGAGGAAACCCTGCGTGCGGTCGTGCGTTCCGCGACGAGCCTTTCCAAGAACCAGTATGTCTATACCGTGGCCATCGGCCTGAGCACGGGGGCGTCCGCGGCCGCGGACCGGTTGCCCTTGGCACGCAAGTACGTCAAGGATCTGACACGGCAGTTACGGCGAAAGGAGGAACAAACCGGACCGAACGATGTCGACTACGAGGCCTGGGATACGATCGCCACCATGCGGACGGTATTGTTGGCGCGTCGCGATAAGATCTCATCGGCTGAGGTGAGGGAGTTTCGCAAGCTGATCGAGCGCGTGGAGGAGGCTGAACAGGACCTTTCCGATTCCTTGCGGCGCCTCGTGAAGAGTCCCATCGGCGACGTCGCGGCCTTCGCCAACAAACGCCAAACACGCACCTTCCTGCGTGGCACGCTGACAAACGCCAGACGATTATTGGAAAAGATCGAATAAGGCAGTTCGGGGGCAATCCCCGGTCGCCGGAACCCACGCCCGGAACCCACGGCCATGGCGGCTCGGCGGCAGATCAGCCGGTCAGATGCCGCCGGTCTTCAAGGTCGGCTGAGCCATGGCGGCGACGCTCCACAGGGGGGAGGTCATCAAGACCGCGAAAGCCAGAAAAATCCAAGTTTTGATCGACTTCATCGTTCACATCCTTGGCGCTGTTGATTGGTATTAGCCCGTAAAATTGAATGCAGAATATAATATAAAAACCGCCTTTTCAAGTGATCTCCGTCACACCTGATAAATTTCATCCTACCACATTCCATGACGGATTCCGATGCGCAAGACAACCCTGGTCATGCGTTAGGCACCATTCAAGTCCCGATGGGAACGTCGGGTGGGAATTGATTTCGCTCAAGTGTGCCTCCGGCGAAAACCGTTACATTCGGCTCTGTTGATGAACCGCCGCTCGGCGCCAGCTTGCCACAAAGCGGCTTGGCAAAAAACGCTGTTTTGGCCCACACTGCCGGTTAACCGTCGGCCCGGGGCACCGGGAAACGGCGGGTATAAACGCCGGAGGGCCGGCTATTGGGAGATACCGCCAATGACCAACGCATATGACGCCGCCTACGCGCGCTCCATCGACGACCCGCAAGGGTTCTGGGGCGAGGCCGCCGAGGCCCTGGTTTGGACTAAAAAATGGGACAAGGTCCTGGACGACGGCGCAGCCCCCGTCTACCGCTGGTTCGCGGGCGGAGAGCTCAACACCTGTTACAACTGCCTGGATCGTCACGTCGACGAAGGCAACGGAGGCCGCACGGCGCTGATCTACGACAGCCCCGTGACCGGCGGCCAGAAACGCCAATACACCTATGAACAATTGCGTGACGAGGTCGCCACCTTCGCCGGCGTCCTGGCGGCCCAGGGTGTGGGCAAGGGCGACCGGGTCATCATCTACATGCCCATGGTGCCGGAAGCGGCCATCGCCATGCTGGCCTGCGCGCGCCTGGGTGCCATTCATTCCGTTGTGTTCGGCGGCTTCGCGGCGCACGAACTGGCGGTGCGCATCGACGACGCGACGCCCAAGGCCATCGTGAGTGCCACCTGCGGGATCGAGGTCAACCGGGTCATCGAATACCTGCCGCTGCTGAAAGGGGCCATCGACGCCGCCAAGCACAAGCCCGAGAGCACCATCGTCCTGGCGCGGCCCGAATGCGAAGCCGATTTGGCGGCGCTGGGCTATCTCGACTGGGCGACGGAGATGGCTGGGGCGGCGCCGCACGATTGCGTGCCGGTCGCGGCGACCGATCCGCTTTACATTCTCTATACCTCGGGCACCACGGGCCAGCCCAAGGGCGTCGTCCGCGACAACGGCGGCCATGCGGTGGCCCTGAAGTGGTCGATGAAGAACATCTACGACGCCGATCCGGGCGACGTGTATTGGGCGGCGTCGGACGTCGGCTGGGTGGTCGGGCATTCCTACATCGTCTACGCGCCGCTGCTGCATGGTTGCGCCACCGTCATGTTCGAAGGCAAGCCCGTCGGCACGCCCGACGCGGGCGCCTTCTGGCGGGTCATCGCCGAGTACGGGGTGAAGATTTTGTTCACCGCGCCCACGGCCTTCCGCGCGATCAAAAAGGAAGACCCGAACGCCGAACTGCTCAAGCAATACGACATGAGCAAGTTCGAACTGCTGTTCCTAGCCGGTGAGCGGACCGATCCCGACACCCTGAATTGGGCCGAGAAAATCCTCGGCGTGCCGGTGATCGATCACTGGTGGCAGACGGAAACCGGCTGGGCCATCGCCGCAAACTGCATGGGCCTGCACCGCTTCCCGGTCAAGGCGGGCTCGCCGACCAAACCATGCCCCGGCTGGAACGTGCAGGTGCTGGACGCCGAAACGCACGAGCCGGTGGCGCCGGGTACGGTCGGCGCGATCTGCATCAAGCTGCCCATGCCGCCGTCGTCGCTTCCCACGCTGTGGAACGCCGCCGACCGATTCAAACAGGCCTATCTCACTGAATTCCCCGGATATTATTCGACGTCCGACGCCGGGATGTATGACGAGGACGGCTATATCTCGATCATGGGCCGCACGGACGACATCATCAACGTGGCCGGTCACCGGCTGTCGACCGGTGGGATGGAGGAGGTCCTGGCGTCTCACCCGGATGTCGCCGAATGCGCGGTGATCGGTGTCGCCGATCAGATGAAGGGCCAGTTGCCGGTCGGCTTTCTGGTTCTGAAATCGGGCGTGACCAAGGACACGGACGATATCGTCAGCGAAATCGTGCAACTGGTCCGCAATCAGATCGGCCCCGTCGCGGCCTTTAAACAGGCGACGGTCGTGCCGCGCCTGCCGAAGACGCGGTCGGGCAAGATCCTGCGCGGCACCATGCAGAAGATCGCCGACAACCAGGAATGGAAGATGCCGGCGACGATCGACGACCCGGTTATCCTGGAGGAGATCGAAGACGCCCTGGAAGGCATCGGCTACGCCGCGTCGCGCAAGGAATAGCGGCCTTTTTTCGGAAAATGCCGTTGTTCGTGCCGCCCAGCGGCACGAACCCCCTTGGCACAGCATCTGTGCCCGGACTGGCGCTTGAGGCTTGGCCTTGCATGAGGCAAAGTGCGCCCCATGTTCAATCCTGAGCAGGCCGTCACCGGGAAATTCCCGGCGTTTGGTCTGCCTGCCAATCCAAGTAAATCGGCTCTGGCGAATGGCGGGCCGGTTTGCACCAATGACCGAGGAATATTCAATGTATCCTGACGTTCAGCTTTTCATCGACGGCGAATGGACCGCCGCCAAGGGCGGCCGCACCATGCCGGTCGAAAACCCGGCCACCGGCGAAGACGCCGGCACCGTCGCCCATGCGGACACCAGCGACCTGGACCGCGCCCTGGAGGCCGCCCAGCGCGCCTTCATCGAATGGCGCGCCGTGTCGCCCTATGACAAGGCGAAGATCCTGAAAAAGGCCGCCGATCTGCTGCGCGAACGCGCCGACAAGATCGCCCCCCTGATGACCATCGAACAGGGCAAGACCCTGCCCGAAGCCAAGGGCGAGATCATGGTCGCCGCCGACGTTACCGAATGGAACGCCGAGGAAGCGCGCCGTACCTATGGCCGCATCATCCCGGCCCGTGCCGGCAACGTCACCCAGATGGTGGTCAAGGAACCGGTCGGCGTCGTCGCCGCCTTCACGCCCTGGAACTTCCCGATCAACCAGGCCGTCCGCAAAATCGCCTGTGCCCTGGCCGCCGGTTGCACGATCATCGTCAAGGCGGCGGAAGAAACCCCGGCCTCCCCGGCGGAACTGGTGCGCTGCTTCGCCGATGCGGGCCTGCCGAACGGTGCGGTTAACCTGGTCTACGGGGTTCCGGCGGAAATCTCCGAATACCTGATCCCGCACCCCGTCATTCGCAAGGTCTCCTTCACCGGTTCGACGGTGGTTGGCAAGCACCTGGCGGCTCTTTGCGGAACGCATATGAAGCGCGCGACCATGGAACTGGGCGGCCATGCGCCGTCGATCGTGTTCGACGACGCCGACATCGACAAGGCGGTCAAGATCCTGGGCGCCAACAAGCAGCGCAACGCCGGTCAGGTCTGCGTTTCGCCGACCCGCTTCCTGATTCAGGAAGGCGTTTACGATCAGTTCGTCCAGAAGTTCACCGACCAGATGAAATCCATCAAGGTCGGCGACGGCCTGGAAGCCGACAGCCAGATGGGCCCGATGGCCAACCCGCGGCGCATCACGGCGATGGAGGAATTCATTGGCGACGCCACGCAGAAGGGCGCCAACGTGCGCACCGGCGGCAACCGCATCGGTAACAAGGGCAACTTCTTCGAGCCGACGGTCCTGACCGACGTGCCGATGGATGCCCGCATCATGAACGAAGAACCGTTCGGTCCGGTCGCCGTGATCTCGCCGTTCAAGGGCTTCGACGATGTGATCGCGGAAGCCAACCGTCTGCCATACGGCCTTGCGGCCTATGCCTATACGGGCTCCGGCAAGACGGCGCAGGACCTGGCGTCCAGCATCGAATCGGGGATGATCTCGATCAACCACCATGGCATCGCCCTGCCGGAAACGCCGTTCGGCGGCGTCAAGGATTCGGGCTATGGCTCCGAGGGCGGGACCGAGGCCATCGAGGCCTATCTCAACCCGAAGTTCGTGACCACGGCGGACGCCTGATCGTCTGCGACCCAAGTTGAAAGCAAGGAGACGGCCATGACCGATTTATCCAAAGCGGGCGCCGACCAGATTTCCGCTGCGTTGGCCGAAGCCAAAACCGCCTATGGCCAGATCCGTGGCCGTAACCTTGCCTTCGACATGACCCGGGGCAAGCCCTCGGCGGCGCAGTTGGACCTGGCGGATGCGCTGCTGACCAACGTCGATCACGACGACGTCGTCGGGACGGACGCCGGGGACCTGCGCAACTACGGCGGATTGGCGGGCATCCCCGCTTGCCGCAAGCTGTTTGGGGAATACCTGGGCGTGCCGGCCGATCAGGTCGTGATCGGCGGCAATTCGTCGCTGCAGCTAATGTACGGCACACTGGCCCGCTGCATGACCTTTGGCGTCGTCGGCGGCGAGGGGCCCTGGCGCGGCCAGAACCCGACCGTCATCTGCCCCGTTCCCGGCTACGACCGCCACTTCGCGGCCTGTGAGGAACTGGGGATCAAGATGGTCACCGTCGGCATGACCGGCGAAGGCCCGGACATGGACGCGGTCGAGGAATTGGTCGCCTCCGATCCCTCGATCAAGGCGATCTGGTGTGTGCCGAAATATTCCAACCCGACGGGCGAAACCTATTCGGACGAGACGGTCGACCGCCTGGCCAAGATGAAGACGGCGGCGCCCGATTTCCGTATTCTTTGGGACAACGCCTACGCTGTGCATCACCTGGGCGAGGGCCTGGACGAGGTCAAGGACATCATGGCGGCCTGCGAGGTTGCCGGCTGTCCCGATCGGCCGTTCGTCTTCGGCTCGACCTCGAAGATCACCTATGCCGGCGCCGGCATCGCCGTGTTCGCGGGCTCGCCCGCCAACGTCAAGGACACGCTGGACCATCTGTTCTTCGAAACCATCGGCCCGGACAAGATCAACCAGCTGCGTCAGGTGAAGTTCTTCGGCGATATGAAGGGCTTGCTGGCGCATATGGACGAACACGCGGCCCTGATCGGACCCAAGTTCAAGGCCGTCGATGAAGCGTTGACCCGGCACCTGACCGGCAAGGGCATCGCGACCTGGACTAAGCCCAAGGGCGGATATTTCGTCTCGCTCGATGTGCTGGACGGCTGCGCCAAGGAAGTCATCCGCCTGGCCGACGAAGCGGGGGTTAAGCTGACGCCCGCCGGATCCTGCTATCCCTACGGCGACGATCCGAATGATCGCAACATTCGCCTCGCCCCGACGTTGCCGCCGCTGGACGAGGTCAAGCAGGCGATGGAAGTCGTCTGCGCCTGCATTGAGCTGGCCTGCCTGAACAAGCTGGCCGAGGGTGCGGACTGACGCTTCCACCTCGATTTCGCGAAGACTTATGGCCCGCGCCCGGCCTGATTCCGGCGCGGGCCGTTTTCGTCAGGACGCCTTGGTGAACAGGTCTCGGTCCTGCGCCGTGTCGCGGTAGGCCGCCACCAAATCCCGGATATGTCCCTCCGCCAAATCGCGGGCCGCCGATGCGTCGCCGTTTTCCATGGCCACCAAAATCTGTTCGTGTTCCGAGACGGAACGCGGCGGCAGGTGGGGGATATTGGCCATCACGGTTTGATACCGGCGGAACCGCGCCTTCACCCGGTCATAGGCATCCCGCAACAGGCCGTTACCCGCCGCCGTGACGATGGCGCCGTGAAAGGCGTTGGCGACATTGTTGTAGGCGTCGATGTCGCCGGCGGCGATGCAGTTCTCCATCTCGGCGTTCAGGCGATGCAGGGAGGACAGGTCGGGGCGGGGGTTGGCCATCGCCACGGCGGCGGCGGCGAAACCTTCCAACGCCAGGCGCAGGCCGAACAGATCGTTCAATTCGTCTTCCGACAGGGGCGTGACGACGGCGCCCCGGTGCGGCTCGATGGTCAACAGGCCCCGGCCCGCGACGATGCGAAGTGCTTCGCGCAGGGGCACGCGGCTGACGTTGCAGCGTTTCGACAGACTCTGTTCCACCAGGCGCTCGCCCGGGGCGAACCGTCCGTTGACGATTTCGTCGGTGATCCAATCCGCCAGGCGTTCCGGTAACAGATCGGGGCGGGGGAATTCGGTCGGGCCGCTATCGGCGGTCATGGGCGCGTTCCTTCTTGTCACGCGGAAATTTCAGGGGCGCGCGCGGGGGAGGAAAGGGTCCGCGTCATCCGCCTGTCCCTTTTCTTATACGAATTTAAATTGACTAATTGTATAAAAATATACAAATCTGTCCGGCGTCGGATGAAAATCATCCGGCGGCAATGAAAACGGGATCGGCGATGGCGCTGGGTGCCAGCGGTCGTCGTCGATTGCCGACAAACGATATTGGGAGGACTTCATGACGCTGCCCCTGGAGGGAATTCGCGTTCTCGATCTGACGCGGGCCCTGTCCGGCCCCTTCTGCACGATGATCCTGGGCGACCTGGGCGCCGATGTGCTGAAGGCGGAGCCGGTGGGCGAGGGCGACATGTGCCGGGCCTGGGGCCCTTTCGACAAGGGCATCGGCTGTTTCTTTCTTTCCGTGAACCGCAATAAACGTTCGCTCGCTGTCGATTTCCGTAGCGCCGAAGGCCAGGAAACCCTGCGCGAATTGGCGCTGCAGGCCGACGTCCTGGTCGAGAATTTTAAACCGGGCACCATTGAGAAGCTGGGCCTGGACTACGGCACCTTGAAGAAAGACAACCCGCGCCTGATCCATGCGACGATCACCGGGTTCGGATCCGACGGGCCTTACGGCACTTGGCCCGGGTTCGATCAGATCGCCCAGGGCATGTCGGGCATGATGAGCCTGTCGGGCGAGCCCGACGGCCCGCCCACGCGCCTGGGCGTGCCGCTGGCTGACCTCGTTTCCGGCATGTGGCTATCCACCGGCATCACCGCCGCGATCCATCAGCGCACGGCGACCGGCCAGGGGCAGAAGGTCGATACCTCGTTACTGGCCGCCGTCGTCGGCATGCTTTGCGTTCAGGGCCAGCGGTACCTGAGCCTGGGTGACGTGCCGGCGCGGGCGGGCAACGAACACCCTGTGATCTATCCCTACGGCGCGTTCCAGGCGTCCGACGCCCTGGTCAATATCGCCGCCGCCAATCAGGCGCAGTGGAAGAAACTCTGCGACACCTTGGGGTTGTCCGACCTGGTCGACGATCCCGATTTCACCGACAACACGCTCCGCGACCAGAACCGCGCGCGGCTGCGCGGCCTGCTGAACGAAAAACTGGCCGCCAAGACCGCCATCGAATGGTCGAAGGAATTGATGGAGGCCGGCATCCCCGCCGGGCCCGTCTACGACCTGGGCCAGATGTTCAACGACCCACAGGTCCAACATCAGGGCATGGTGGAAACAATCACGCATCCGGTGATCGGCGATTTGGCCCAGTTGTCCAACCCGCTGCGCCTGGGCGAGGTCGGGCCGAAGACCGTGCGAATCCCGCCCCCGGCGTTGGGTGAACACAGCGCCGAGGTGTTGGCCGACTGGGGCCTCGCCACGGATCGCATCGACAGTTTGATCGCGGGCGGGCATGTCCAGCCGGCGAAATGATCGCGCCGGTCCCGCATCCCCCGAATGACGGAAGCAGGAGGAAATTGAAATGAGCAAAGCGTTAAACCAAGCGCCGGATAAGGCGCCGAAACTATCCTATGTCGCCCTGGTTTCCCGGGACGTGCCCGCTGCCGCCGACGTGTTGGGCGGCGTGCTGGGCCTGACAGCCACCGAATGCACCCTGCCGTCGGGCAGCGCCGCACCCGCTTTCGCGGTGGGCGAGGCGGCTTTGCTCTTGTGCGAACCGGGCGATGCCTTCGTCGACGAGACGGACCGCACGGGCGTGCACCACATCGGCCTCGACTACGCCGACATGGACGCCACGGCCGCCCGCCTGGGCGAAGCCGGGATATCCGTCCGCGATGCGGGGGGCGGCGTGAACGGCGGCCGCCGCAAGGCCTTGGCCGCCGAGGATACGGTCGGCGTGCGCACTTATCTGGTCGAACCGTTGGACATCGCCCGCTCTGCGTCGGCGCGGATCGAACGTATCGACCACTTGGGCGTGGCCAGCGCCGACAACCGACAGGCGATCTCGGTCTTCACCGACACCCTGGGTCTGCCCATCGAAAGCCAGCAGACGGATATGGAGGTCGAAACCGTGGTCGAGAGCTTCACCTCCGACAAATACGGCGTCGTCTATCATACGCGAACCCCGCGCCCGGTCGGCGGCCTGCGCGTCGCCTTCCTGACCGCGGGCGATTGCGAATTGGAATTCCTGCAGAACTTCGACCCGAACCACGGGGCGGAACTCAGCCACGGGGCCTCCGGCACGACGCGCCAGGACCAGGGCGCCGTTACCAAATACATCGAAAGCCGGGGCGCGGGCCTGCATCACGTCGCGCTGAAATCACCGGACATCAACGCGACCCTGGCGGCTTTGGAAGACGCGGGCTGCGTGATGATCGACACGGTCGGTCGTCCCGGGTCGCGGCGGGCGCAGATCGGTTTTATCCACCCGAAAAGCATGGGAGGGCTGTTGTTCCATGTCGTCCAACGTGATTGATCGGCCGGTTGCGGCATCGGAACGGGACGGCGTCCTGATCCTGACCATCGACCGCGACGGGGTGGGAAATGCCATCTGCCGCGACACGGCCCAAGCCATGCGCGACGCCCTGGATGCCGCCGCCGGGCGTACGGACCTGCGCGGGATCGTCGTGACCGGCGCGGGCGTGCGTTTCTTCTGCACGGGCGGTGACCTGAAAGCCTACCGGGCGATTTCGACGCCCACGGAACTGGCGGAAACCTTCGCCGTGGTTCGCGGGTTGCTGGATGCCTTGGAAGCCCATCCGCTTCCGGTCATCGCCGCGATCAACGGCTATGCCTTGGGCGGCGGGGCGGAATTGGCGCTGGCCTGCGATTTAAGGTTCGCGACGGCGGCGGCAAAGATCGGTCTGCCCCAGGCGAAACTGGGCATCATTCCCGGATGGAACGGGTCGGCGCGCCTGATGCGGGCCGTCGGCTATGCCAAGGCCATGCGCATGCTGTTGACCTGTGAACAGCTTTCGGCGGCGGAGGCGCTTGCCGACGGGTTGCTGGACGGGGTGACGGACGGGGACGTGGTCGACCATGCAGTCGGGTTCCTGGCAGGCCTTCCGGCCGCACCCTTGGCCGTCTCGGCGACAAAGCGGGCGCTGCGTGCCGCCGCGGACGGCGACGGCAAGGCGGTCGGCGAAGCCATTCTGGAAGAGCTCTGGTTTTCCGAGGATCACCGGGAAGCCGAAAAAGCCTTTGCCGAGAAGAGAGCGCCGGTGTTTCAAGGCCGGTAATCCCACAAAGATAACAGGAAACAAAAAAGGGGGGCCGAAAGCCCCCCTTTTTCAATTCTGTCCGGATCGCCGCCTTAGGGCGTTTCCGAGCCGTTGTCGACCGGCGGCCACGACGGTGTCGGCGCCGGCGTGGGTTCGTTGGCCGGGGCCGGCTGGGCGAACGGATCGACCGGGGTTTCCGGTTCCGCCGGCGGGGTGGGCGGCGCGAAGGGGTCGACCGGGGTATCCGTGTCCATCGCGGGCGGGGCCGCGGGGGCCATCGACTGCACACCGTCGCCGGACGGCTGTGCCGCCGGGGCATGGACCGTACCGGCCCGCGCGCGGGCCACGGCAATGACCTTTTCCAGATCGTCCGAGGAACACAGGCCCAGACCCACCGGGTTCTGCGGCTTGATGTTCGCCGTGTTCCAGTGCGACCGGTCGCGTACTGATGTGATGGTCGGCTTGGTCGTGCCGATCAGCTTGGAAATCTGGCCGTCGGACATTTCCGGATAATTCTTGAGCAGCCAGGCAATGGCGTCGGGCCGGTCCTGGCGCTTGGCGACCGGGGTATATCGGGCACCCTTGGTCTTGGCCTTGGGCTGCGGCAGGGTCGGCTTGGCGGCCTTCAGGGTCGCCGTGGGGTCGCCTTCGCAGCGCTCGAGCTCCTCTTGGGACAGCTCGCCTGCCTGCACGGGGTCGAGCCCCTGCATGCCGACGGCGACTTCGTCGTCGGCGATGGCCTGAACTTCCAGTTCATGCAGGCCGCAGAACTCGGCGATCTGCCTGAACGTGAGGGCCGTGTTTTCCACAAGCCAAACGGCTGTGGCCTTCGGCATCAAAGGACGCGCCATAATTACCTTCCCATTCGGAGTTGGATTTCGGGATTGTCTTTGCGAAGAGATTTTCTTTTCAAAGACCAGCACGCCCCCCGCGCGTACGGGGGACGCACCGGAACTGCGACGTTATATAGTCATTTCGGGCGCCGGGGTCAAAGAATCAGATGGGGATTCCCACCTATTCCGCAACCTGAAAAACGATCTTTCCGATGTGTTTGTTGGATTCCATCAGCTCGTGCGCCTCTTTCGCCTGGTCCAGGGAAAAGGTCTTATAGATCACGGGCTTGACCTTGCCGGCTTCGATCAGCGGCCAGACGGTCGTTTTCACGGAATTGGCGATGGCGCCCTTGGCGGCGACGGATTGCGCGCGCAGGGTCGAGCCGGTGATGGTCTGGCGTTTCAGCATCAGAGGCATGAAATTGACCTCGATCTTGGCGCCCTGCATGAAGGCGATATTGACCAGGCGGCCGTCGCGGTTGAGCGCCTTGAGGTTGCGCGGCAGGTAATCGCCGCCGACCATGTCCAGGATCACGTCCGCCCCTTTGCCGCCGGTGAATTCCTTGGCGGCCTCGACGAAGTCCTGATCCCGGTAATTGATCGCAAGATCCGCGCCCAGGTCGCGGCAGGCCTGGCATTTGTCTTCGGACCCGGCGGTCGCGATGACCTTGGCGCCCATCTGGTGGGCCAATTGGATCGCCGTTGTGCCGATGCCGGACGTGCCGCCGTGTACCATGAAGGTCTCGCCCGGCTGCAAACGGCCACGGTCGAACACGTTGGTCCAGACGGTGAAGAAGGTTTCGGGCAAGGCAGCCGCTTCGACCATCGACAAGCCCTTGGGCACGGGCAGGCATTGTTCCACGGGGGCCGTGACGTATTCGCCGTAGCCGCCGCCCGCGACCAAAGCGCAGAGCGCATCGCCCACGGCCCAGTCCGCAACGCCGTCGCCCAGCGCCGCGACGGTACCGGAAACCTCCAGGCCGGGAATATCGGTGACGCCCTCGGGCGGCGCGTAATGGCCCAGGCGCTGCACCACGTCGGGCCGGTTGACCCCGGCGGCGGCGACCTTGATCAGGACTTCGCCCTTGGCCGGGGCGGGGACCGGACGCGTCGTGGTGCGCAGTTGTTCCGGGCCGCCGGGTTCGGCGATTTCGACGCAGGTCATTTCGGTGGGCAGGGACATAGGGTTTTCCGTCTTTCTTGTGGGTTTTCGTGAGGCCCCTTCACCTAGTAGATTAGCGGCCCCATTGGCAAGGGAGGAACGCAAGATGGACGCCGACGACCTGGATCCGCAGAAGAAAAAGCCGGAATTGAAGAACCTGGAGATTCTATCGATCGAGGCGCTTCACGACTATATCGGCGAATTGGAGGCCGAAATCCTGCGGGTCCGAGATGCGATCAAGGGCAAGGAAGCCGCGCGGGCGAGCGCCGACAGCGTCTTCAAGTCCTAGGGCGCGTCTCTTTCCTTTTCCATGACGGCAGCGGCCTGCGCGGCCTGGCCCGCCGCCAGGGCGCGTCTCTTGCGCCGCGAACTCATGAACATCAGCCAGCCGATGGGCCCCAGGAACAGCACAATGACGATCCAGCCCATGCGCGGGCTGAATGGGCAGGTTCCGCCATCGGTGCCGGGCTTCGCCGGGGCGATTTCCCTCGACAGCGCGACATGAATCAGCGGCAGGGCGAAGCCGACGATCAACACGGTCCAGGCGGCGGCAGGGGACATGAGGAAGCTCCGATTGCGGGTAGGGAAACCTTAACACCCCGCCGCTAGGCTGCAAGCAGGACACGAGGCGAAAGTGTCCGGACTTTACTGCTTCCATGAATGATCGACGGCCGCCCTCCCAACCCGGGGGCGGCCGTCGTCATGTTTGGGGGCGGAGGAGGGGCCGCGTCTGCGGCAACTTGTGCCATCTTGTCAACGGACCTTTGCAGTTGACCGGGGTAATCGGTCTGGCTACCCTGCTCTCGTCAATCAGGCGAGTTTGACAGGTTTGAGGCAAACAAAATAATTAAAGGGCCGCAGGGGCAAAACCCGCGGCCCTTTTTATGTCCGCCGTACGAATGGTGGTACCGTATCATCCCGCCGCCGACGAAAAAGAAACGAAGCCCGACCTGCCATGGCCACCGATTCCAAAGCTGCTGAAACCAAGCCCGTCACCCGCGCCGATTATCCGCATATCGCGCCGATCCAGACGCGCTGGGCCGACAACGACATCTATGGTCACGTCAACAACGTGACCTATTACGCCTATTTCGACACGGTGGTGAACTGCTACCTGATCGACGAGGGCGGATTGGATATCCAGGACGGCACCGTCGTCGGGTTCGCGGTCGAGACGACCTGCCGGTTCTTCAAACCGGTGGCCTATCCCGAGAAACTGTCGGCGGGCCTGCGCGTCGCCCGGCTGGGCAATTCATCCGTGCAGTACGAGATCGCGATCTTCAAGGAAGGCGAGGACGAAGCCGCCGCCGCAGGGCATTTTGTCCATGTCTTCGTCGATCGGACCACGGATAAGCCGACGCCTATCCCGGTGAAAATCCGCGCGGCGCTGGAGAAGTTACTGGTCGGGGTCGCAGGATGACCGGCTCGGACGAGGACGATCCGCGCAAGGTGCCGCTCGCGGCCTATCCTTACCGGTTCAAGATTCCGACTCGCTTCGGCGACAACGACATGCTGGGCCACGCCAACAACGTCGCCTACAGCCGGTATATCGAAACGGTGGTCAGCTATTTCCAGATCTGCGAGGCCGGGGTCGATTGGGCCGCGGACCGCATCGCCCCCGTAGCGGTGGAAGCACTATGCCGGTTTCACCGCTCCCTGAGCTTTCCCGAGGTGGTGCACGCGGGATTGCGCGTTGGCCGGATCGGTAATTCCAGCATTACCTTCCAGATCGGCCTGTTCGGTGAGAGCGATCCGGAAGTGCCGGCGGCGACGGGCCATTTCATCCAGGCATTTTCCGATCGCGCGGCGGCGAAATCGGTCGCCATTCCGGCGGACAAGCGGGCCGTTTACGAGCGCTTCCTCTAGGCCTCGTCAGTGATCGCAGGGTGATGAAGAAAAGGCGCGCCCGGTTTCCCGGACGCGCCCCTTCCGTCTGACGTATTCAGAATATCCGCGTTACGCGGCCTTGCTTTCGACCAGTTTCTGGCCGCCGGCGATCGCGATCTTGCGCGGCTTCTTCTCTTCCGGGATGACGCGCTCAAGCTCGATATGAAGCAGGCCGTTCTCAAGGACGCCGTCCTTGACCTCGATATGATCGGCAAGCTGGAAGCGGCGCTCGAACGCGCGCCCGGCGATGCCGCGATGGATGTAGACGACGTCTTCGTCCTTGTCGCCTTCATGCTTGCCGGTGACGATCAGGGTGCCGTCGTTGATGGTCACGTCAAGGTCGTTCTCGCCAAAGCCGGCGACGGCCATGGAAATTCGGTATTTGTCTTCGCCGACCTGTTCGATGTTGTAGGGCGGATAGGAATTGCCGTCGTCCAGACGCATGGCGCTGTCGAGCATGCGCTCAAGGCGGTCGAAGCCGACGGAATGACGGAACAGGGGGGTGAAATCGATGGTACGCATAACCAAGTCCTCCTTAACGAAGCGATATGGTGCCCGTCTGCGCGGTCGTTTTTTCAGGCCGCCGTATTGGCCGGCCCTATGATCCGCGCGGGGCGGGCGGTTCATGACGCCGGGCCCCGTCATGGGCACCCGCCGTCAGACCAGAGATAGGCAGCCGGAAAAATCCGCGCAAGCCTCACCCGTCAAAAAAATTCAGGAAAAAAGACGGCGGTGTCAGTGGCTTAGGAGGCCTTGGCGGCGTTACCCGATTGCCACATGACCTCGTAGAGATTGACGTCCCCATCGAAGCCCTTCATGGCGTATCCGCCTGCGGATTTGAAGGAAACGCCCTTGCCGGTGCAGATGCCCTTGACCGTTTCCGAGACGAAAATCTGGTCGGCCTGGGCCTTGTCGACGATACGTGCCGCCAACTGCACCGTGGTGCCGAACAGGTCGTTGTCTTCGGCAATGGGCTCGCCCGCGTTGATGCCGATCTTCAGTTTCAGCGGCAGCTTGGGGTTGGAGGCCCGAAGCTGGATGGTTTCCTTTTGAATCTCGATCGACGCCTCGACCGCATTGGTCGGCTGATCGAAGGAACACATCATGCCGTCGCCCGTGTGTTTGACCTCGCGGCCCTTGAAGCGGGTCAGGTTCTCGCGGACGATCTTGTTATGGGCGCGCACGACTTCCTGCGCGCCGGCGTCGCCCAATTCCTGGGTCAACGCCGTGGAGCCCGCGATATCCGTGAACAGCACCGCGACGACCCGCGACTGCGCTTCCTTCGGCTTGGGCTGGTTCCATTCCTCCAGCGCCGTTTTCAGGTGCGACGGGCCCGAGGCATTATCCGTCAGGTGGTTGGCCATGGCGTTGCGCCCAGCCTGGAACATGCTCATGTAGCGCGCGTCCTGCAGCAGGTATTCCTCGTACCGGTCGGCGAAGGAGGCCGCATGGGATTTTTTGAAACCCATGACCTGCACGCTGTCGGACAGGATGCGGGCCCGCGTCGAAGCATCCAGATCGCGTTTCGAGGCGATTGATTCACACGCACCCGCCAGGAACAGGTTGATCCCGAACTTGGTGAAATTATCGAGCTTTTTCTTGTCCTGGCCGGTGACTTCGAGAAGCTGGCCGAGGAACTTCATCATATAGGCTTTCTGCTTTTCGCCGGCGGCGTCCAACATGGGGGCCTGGTCCTGGCCGCCGTATTTATCGGCCTCCAGCGTCACGCCGCGCTTGCCGTCTTCGCCGCCACCGTCGGAATTGCCGATTTCCTCGCGCAGACGGTCGTTGGCGGCCGTATCGCTGTCGGCCGTATCGCCGCCGCCTTCCGCCTTGGCCTGTTCGCGCCAATCGCTGATCGTGCCTTCCTTGGCTTCCGTATCGACTTCCATCGTGTTGGCCGGCGGCTGGCCGAGCGCCGAGGCCGCTTTGTCGAGGATGGAGTTCACGGCGCCACCGCCGGCGGCGCGTTGCATCGGCATCGGCCCACCGGCTTTTTGCCGGGCGCGCAGGCGAATGTTCCGCAGATAGGTGATGGCCAGGGTCGAGGCGGTCAAAAGGAAGCTCGCGACAAAAACCAGGAAGATGGCGTTGGCTTCGATCGTGCCGGCTATCTTGTAGCCGAACAGCATCTTGCCGCTGAAATACCAGGAAAATGCAACCGCGAAGCCGCCGGAGACCAGCAAGCTGACCAAGGCGAGCATGAGCATCTTGATGATCACGCCCGTCGCCGTGGCGGTTACGCTGTTGGCGTCGTTCTTGCGCCTTTTACGGGGCGCATCGTCGTCGTCGAAATCGTCGTCATCGTCATCGTAGTCGTCGTCGTCCGCAGCGGACCAGTCGTTGCCGCCGCCACCGCCATCCCGGTTGCCGCCGATGTCGCGGTACCCCTTGTGGACGGAGCCGTCCTTATCGTCCCGCGGGCCACGATAGATCGTCGTGTCCTGGTGATTGCCGAGGTCGCTGTCATAGGTCTCCTTGACGACCTTGACCGAGTCGAACCCCGGCGTTTTTTCGATTTTCTTGGCTTCTTCGATCGCTTTTTCGCGTTGTCCGGCGCCGAACTGGGCGTGGATCGACCATCGCCCGGCCTGCTGCACGTGAACTTCGAAGTGAATATGTCTCGCCATGGCTTAACCCAGCCAAATCCTTATTTTTGCCCCACAACAGCCAAAAGCCGGACACGGCCCGTGGCTGACCGAATGCGTCCATCCGATAGGTTGGTCACTTCCCAGTAGAGCTATTGTTATTCGGGCAGGTAAATAAATTCCTACCCAATTGGGTAAAATCTACCACAGCTCCGGTGAACAGGGGAGACTCTGATTTTAACACTGAAATGTCCGTTATCCTGGCAGGGGAAAGGCGGACACGGAAAAGGGCGCGCCCGAACGGGTGCGCCCTGTTTTACCGCACAGGTCCTGAAAACGGACAGGTCTCCGCCCCGAACGGGGCGGCGGCCTACATCTTCAGACCGGTATTCCCGAACCGCTTGTTGAAGCGCGCGAGACGTCCGCCCGTATCGAGCAGGCGGTGACCGCCGCCGGTCCAGGCCGGGTGGCTCTTCGGGTCGACTTCAAGCTTCAACACGTCACCGGGTTGGCCCCAGGTGCTGCGAGTCGTGAAGGAGCTGCCGTCGGTCATCTGGACGGTGATTTCGTGGTATTCCGGGTGGATATCTTTCTTCATGGTACTTGGCTCCGGCTTAAGAGGCGCCCTATATACAGACATGCCCTTCCGGGCGCAAGGCTTGTCGGATGTCTAAGCCCGAATGATGCCGCGCCTGCCGTTCCATCCCCAAAGGAGCCCCGCCATGTCCCTGGACGATACGACCTTCGCCCGCACCGCCGATGATACACTGGAAACCTTTATGGATGTCATCGAAGAGGCGCTTGGCGACCAGGCCGATGTCGATCTGGAAGGCGGCATCCTGACCATCGAGTTGGACGTTGGCGGCGAGTACGTCATCAACAAACACGCACCCAACAAACAGATCTGGATGTCGTCGCCGAAAAGCGGTGCCACCCATTTCGACTACACCGACGACCGCTGGACCTGCACGCGCTCTGGCCGCTTCCTCGATGAGATGCTGTCCGAGGAACTGGGGGCGTTGTCCGGTAAGGTTATTGATCTGGGCTGAGTTCGTCGCCCGGCGTCGCCGCTTCGGCGGTCGTTGTTTCGCGCGCCAGGAAGACGACCGCCAGGATCAACACGGCCGCCATGACCAACGCCCCCGAGAAATAGGGCCAGTCACGGCCCATCCAGGCGAATAGCAGGCCTGCCCAGGCGGGGCCGAGGACCCGGGCGAGTGTCGTCGCCGATCGGGTCACGCCCATCACCCCGCCTTGATCGGTATCCGGCGTTCTCTGGGAAATCAGGCTATTGAAGGCCGGGTTGATGACGCTGAAGCCATAGGCGGCGACCGCCATGGCCAAGTAAAGCTGCCAGACCTGCGCGCAGAAGGGGATGGCCCCGATGCCGACGGCCAAGGCCGCGGCCCCTTGGGAAATCAGCGCCCGTTCGCCGAACCGTTTCGCCAGCCGGCCCATCAGGCCACCTTGAATGGCGGCGGAAATCAGCCCGACATAGGCGAACAGCCAGCCGTTCTGTTCCGGGCCCCAGCCGAATGCGCGGCGGGACCACATCGCGAACGTGGTCTCCAGACCGGCGAAGACGAATGTCGCGAGAAAGCCGAGCAGCATCAGCAGGCCGACCCCCGGCAACTTCAAAGCATCGCCGAATTGCGCCAGGCGCCGCGCCCGCGGTAACTCCGCGTTGCGGGCCCGGATTTCCGGCGACAGCGATTCCGGCAGACGCACGAAGGCCAGCAGCAAGGCCGCCAGCGACAAGGCGGCCGCTGCCATCGCCGGGCTGCGGTAATCGGCGGCCATGGGGTCCGGGCCTGCGAGAATGCCGCCGATCGCCGGGCCCAGGATGAACCCGATCCCGAAGGCGGCGCCGATCAGGCCCATGCCCTTGGCCCGGTTCTCCTTGGTCGTGATATCGGCCATGTAGGCGAAGGCGGCGGAGATGTTACCCGCCATCAGGCCGCCCAGGAGGCGCGCCGCGAACAGCATCCAGAGCGAGTCGGCGAAGGCCAGCCAGAGATAGGCCAGCGCCGCACCGGCGAGGCTCATCAGCAGGACCGGACGCCGGCCCGCGCGGTCGCTCATGCGGCCCCAGATCGGCGCCGAGATGAATTGCGCCAGGGAATAACTCGCCATCAGCAGGCCCACGGTCTGCGGATCGGCCTGGAAATGTTCGCCGTAGAACGGCAGCAGCGGAATGATGATTCCAAAGCCGATGAGATCGACCACGACGATCAGGAAAAGCGCGAGCATGTTTTAAGGCCGGTCAGCGTTGGGTGAGTTTAAGTTCGATCCGGCGGTTTCGCCGCAGGGCGATCTCATCGTTGCCGGAATCGATCGGCCGGTTGTCGGCGAACCCGGCGGCGACCAGACGTACCGGGGGCAGGCCCTGCTCGGCAAGGAATTTAACGACCGAAATCGCCCGGGCGGTCGATAGCTCCCAGTTCGAGGGGAAACGGGCGGTATGAATAGGGGTCTTGTCCGTATGGCCGTCGACGCGCAGCACCCAGTCGATGTCTTGGGGAATGCGCGCGGACAGGTCCAACAAGGTTTTCGCCAGGCTCAGCATCTGTTCCTTGCCGGCCGGGCCCAATTCGGCGGACCCGACGTCGAACAGGACTTCCGATTGAAATACGAAGCGATCACCGACGATGCGGATGCCGGGCCGGTTGCCCAGAACCTCACGCAGTTTGCCGAAGAACTCGGACCGATAGCGCGATAGTTCCTGAACCTTCGAGGCCAGCGCCGCATTCAGGCGCTTGCCCAGCGTTTCGATCTGCACGCCCTGGGCCTGGGCTTTTTCCTCGGCGGCACGCAGGGTCGCTTCCAAGGTCGCCAATTGCTGGCGCAAGGCCGCCAATTGGCGGTTCATCAGAGCGACCTGGGCGCGGGCGCTTTCGGAAATCTTCTGTTCGGCGAGCAGGGCCTCGCCCTTTTCGCCCGCCTGTTTGCCCAACTCCACTACCTTGGCCGTCAATTCGTCGCGCAGCGCGCTGAGCGCTTCAACCTCGCGCGACAGGCGCGCCAGCTTGGCGGCCCGATCGGCCAGTTCCTCTTCGCTGACGGCCAGGGATTCCTTGGCCTTGGCCAATTCCTCGTCCCGCAGGGCAAGCGTTTGGCGGTTGGCCTCCATCGTGACCATGGCATCGACCAATTGCTGCTCCGCCGATTCCGCGCGCAGGCGCAACTCGGCGAGGTTGGCGCTTAGCCGTTCGCGATCGGCGACCGAGGCCTCCAGATCGGTGGTCAGGCGGGAGACGTCGGCCCGCAAGGTTTCCGTCGTCTTGCGCTCCAGGGCCAAAAGGTTGGCCAGTTCGCTGATCTCGCCTTCCAGCTTGCGCAGCGCCTGGTCGCGCCCGGTCAGGGCCTGGCCCAGAAAGACCTGGGCCATGATGAAGATCAGTAGCAGAAAGATGATGACCATCAGCAGCGTCGCCAGGGCATCGACGAAGCCGGGCCAGATATTGGTCGATCGTTCCTGGCGCCGGGCGATGCTAGCCATGGTCCGCAGCCTTCCGCGGGGCGCCGGTGGTCATCTTATGCAGCTTCGCAATCACCGCTCGTAATCGCCGTCGGCGATGTTCGCGATGGTGCGGGCGAGCAATTTGATCTCGGAGCGGACCTCTTTGATGATTTCGTCGCGGCCGTGACTGACGTCGTCGGCGAGGCGGGCGAGAGAGCGGTCCAGGTTGCGGATGTTGGCCTTGGTATCGGCATCCATGCCGCCGCCGCCACCGCCGCTTAGGCCCTGGGCCATCTCCTTCATCAGAAGCTGCTGGGTCCGCATGTGTTCGGTCAGGGTGTCCAGCTTGTCGGTCAGGGCCAGGATGCTCTGGTTGGCCTCGATCCGGCTTTCCTCGCCGCGTGACAAGATGCGTTGCAGGTTCTCCAGGTTCTCGGCCGATTGTTCCAGCAGCGCTTGGACATAGGCGGGCATGGATTGATCGCCATCGCCGGAAAGCGCGCCGGAGGACAGGCGTGTCAGGCTCGACAGCCATTCTTCCAGGTCGTTGTAGAAGCGGCTTTGCGCTTGGCCCGCCTGCAAATCGAGAAAGCCCAGGATCAGGGACCCCGCGAGGCCGAACAGGGACGAGGAGAACGCCGTTCCCATGCCCGAAAGCGGCGTTTCCAGGCCTTGTTTCAGTTTTTCGAAGGTCGCGTTGATATCGGCGGATTCGACGGTCAGGCCGACGATCACGTCCTTCACCGAACCGACGGTTTCCAAAAGACCCCAGAAGGTGCCCAGCAAGCCTAGGAAGACCAATAGGCCGATGGTGTAGCGCGAGATGTCGCGGGATTCATCCAGGCGCGAAACCAGCCCGTCAAGCAGCGTGCGCATGGACGAGGTCGACAGCGTCAGTCGGCTGGATCGCTGACCCAGCATGGTCGCCATCGGGCCCAACAGGCGCGGCTGGCTCGGCTCCGACAACTGCGGGCCGTCCCGGCGATAGCTTTCCAGCCATTCGACCTCGGGTTTCAGGCGCACGACCTGCATGATGTTGTAAACGATGCCCAGCACCAGCACGGCGAGAATGCCGCCGTTCAAGGGCGCATTGGCCATGAAGGCGTCGCGCAAGGGTACGAAGAGCGGGGCGCAGACGGCCGCGACGGCGGCCAGGAACAGCACCATCCGGATTAGGTATTGGGCCGGACGAGTCATAAGAGCCCCGGCCGCCTCAGCGTTGGGCCAGGGTTACGTCGACCCGGTTCTTGGGATCGTCCGAGGTCTTATCGCCGAGCGCGCGGACGTCGATCCGCGTCGACCGAATGCCGCTTTCGATCAGGAACGAACGAACCGACAGGGCCCGGGACAGAGACAACCGCCGCGCGCGATTCGATTTCAAGTCTTCGCCCCCGGCATAAGCCAGCAACTGCAGGCGAATATCGTTTTTGTCCTTCACCTGTTCGGCCAGCTTGGCCAGGTTCGGCTTGGCGCCGTCGGGCAATTTCGATTCACTCTCGTCGAATTCGACGCGCAGGAGACGGCCGTCCTCGCCCGTCGTCAACGATGCGGTCTCCGTGGCCGCGGACGCTGCGGGCGGCGTCGGCACGGGCGTGGTCGTGGCCGGCGGCGGCGGTGGCGGCGGGACGGCGGCCGAACCGGACATCACCGGCGGCGGCGGGGGCGCCATGTTCTTGGCCTCGGCCGTTGCGGCCGGGGCGGCGGGCGCCGCGGGTGTTTCCGGCGCCTTGGCCTCGGCGACTTGTGTCGCCGTTCCTTCCTTGGGCATCGGCGCGGGCGCCGGCGGCGGCGCGGCTTCAAGCGGCGCGGGCGCTTCCGCGGCGGGTTTTGCTTTGGGCGCGGGGGCCGACGGTTTCGGCGGCTCCGGTGCCTTCATTGCGGTTTTTGGAGCGGTCAACGCGCTGCCGGTGGGCTTGCGAAGCGACGGCGCCGGTTCGGCACGGGTCACGCGCAACTTCGGTAGGGGGCCGGTCGACGTGGACGGGGTGACGAACAACTGCGAGCGCGGCCGGTTGGGCCCGGGGACGCGCAAGGCGCCGGAATAGGCCGAAGGCGGTGCGGAATCCATGGGCGAGATAACCGTCTGACCGTATCCGCCGCCGGGAATGGCGCCGAGGTCAATGGTCACGGCCCCATCGACAAAATCGTTCATCTGGGCCTCGACCGGCGTCGCCGCCAGCGTCAAGGGCACCAGGGCGGCCATCATCATTCCGGCCAAATGTCGTGAGGACGTCATCGGAAGGTTTCTCCCCAATTTCCCAGTTCCCTTTATTCCCTGTACTCGCTGTCCGGCCCGCCACCGCGATCCGGCGCTTTCCGCCCCGGTTGCCGGCGTCACGGGTGACGCCTTGGGTATCGTGCCGATTGAACCCCTCCCGCGCGCCGCACCGCCGACTGCGGCGGTTGCGGTCCGCCCGGGCGTCGGTCAACGGCGGAAACCAAGGCGTTCACATTAACCAACGTCTGTGGGCTGGACAACCGTAAAGCCCTTACAAAAAACCAAGAAATTATGACGCAATGGCGGCGCCGCGGGGTCTTTGTCAGGGCAAACGCCGAGGTGTCGAGGCAGGCGGCTTTCCGGCCGTCGGTGAGGGAAGGGGCCGTCAGTCAGCCTTGGCGGCCCGCAGGGTTTTCAGCAACGCCTGATGCATGGCGTCGTTGCCGGCGGCGACGTCGCCACGGGCCAGCATATCTCGCCCGCCCGCCAGGTCCGAAACGAACCCGCCCGCTTCGGTGACCAGCAGCATACCCGCCGCCATGTCCCAGGGCTGGAGGTTCTGTTCCCAGAAACCTTCGTAGCGTCCCGCGGCGACCCAGGCCAAATCCAGCGACGCGGCGCCGAAGCGCCGGACTCCGGCGGAAACGGCCATGACCGAGCTCAGCTGGCTGATGAACAGCTCGTGATTCTCGCGCCCGAGGAAGGGAATGCCCGTGGAAAACAGGGATTGCGCCATGTCACGGCGGGCCGATACGCGCATCCGCCGGCCGCCCAGGAAAGCCCCCTGGCCCTTTTCGGCGGCGAACATTTCGTCCGTCACCGGGTTGTAAACAACCGCGGCGAAGATCTGGCCGTCCCGTTCCAGGGCGATGGAAATCGCGAACTGGGGAATGCCGTGCAGGAAGTTGGTCGTCCCGTCCAGCGGGTCGACGATCCAGCGGTTGGAGGTATCGGAGCCCTCGATCTCGCCGCGTTCCTCCATCAGGAAGCCATACTTGGGCCGCGCCTTCTGGAGTTCTTCGAACAGAACGGCTTCGGCCTTCTTGTCGGCGGTCGAGACGAAGTCCGCCGGGCCTTTTTTCGAGACCTGCAGGTGTTCGACCTCGCCGAAGTCGCGGGTCAGACCGCGCGCCGCCTTTTGGGCGGCGGAAGTCATGACGTTGATAAGCGGCGTGCGCAGCATTGGCGGGCCTTATCTTTTAAGCGTTGGGGAACGGGCGGAAAGGGCGAAGCGGGTGCTTAGTCCTTGGCGCGCTCCACATAGGTGCCTTCGGCGGGGTTGATGACGATCCGCGTGCCGGTCTCGATATGCGGCGGGACGCTGGTCCGCACGCCGTTGTCGAGCATGGCGGGCTTATAGCTGGACGCGGCCGTCTGACCCTTCACCACGGCTTCCGTCTCGACGACCGTCAGGGTCACGCGGTCGGGAAGCTGAACGCCGATGGGGTCGCCCTCGTGGCTTTCGATGATCACTTCCATGCCGTCCTGCAGATAGGGCGTCTGATCCTCGCCGATCTGATCGGCGTTGAGCATCACCTGTTCGTAGGTTTCGTTGTCCATGAAGGTGTACATGTCGCCGTCGGCGAACAGGAATTGGAAGTTCTTTTGCTCCAGGGTCGCGCGTTCGACTTTCTCGGACGAGCGGAAGCGTTCGTTCAGCTTCGTGCCGTCACGCAGTTCGCGCAATTCCACCTGAAGATAGGCGCCGCCTTTGCCGGGCTGCGTATGGGCGGTCTTGACCGCGCGCCACAGGCGCCCCTGATGTTCGATGACCATGCCCGGTCGAATGGCGTTGCCGTCGATTTTCATATTCGTTCGCCTGTCTGAATTAACTTGGGGAGTGAAAGCGGCGCGGTTCTAGCAGGTTGCCCCGCCCCTGGCAACGGGGCAGTCGGCGGCTCAGCCGCGCGGCGTTTCGGCGATTACGGTGTTAAAGGCCTCGACTGCGGCGGCCGGGCCGTCCGGGTATTGCCAGATGCCGGAAACCACGGCCAGGAAGTCGGCCCCGGCGGCGACCAGCGGCGCACAGTTATCGACCGTGATGCCGCCGATGGCGACGCAGGGCACGACGAACAATTCGCTCCACCATTGCAGGACTTCGGCGTCGGCGCGGTGGCCGGCCTGTTTGGTGACGGTCGGAAAGAACGCGCCGAAGGCGACGTAATCGGCACCCGCTTCGCCGGCCTCCATCGCCAGGTGGCGGGACGCGTGGCAGGTCACGCCGACGGCGCGGCTCTCGCCAACGATCTTGCGGGCGTCTTTGTAGGTCGCGTCGCCCTGACCGACATGGACGCCGTCGCAATCCATCTCGACCGCCAGGTCCGGCCGATCGTTCATGATCAGCGGCACGCCCCGGTCGTGACAGACCGGCAGCAGGATTTCCGCGGCGCGGCGGATCAGGTCGTCCGGCGCCGGGGCGCCGTCGGCCGATTTCAGGCGCAACTGCACGGCCCCCACGGGCCCGGCATCCAGCGCCGCCGCGAGGTCGTCCTTGAACACGTTCGGATCGAAGGCCGGCGGGGTGATGGGATAGAGCAGGCAGAGATCGTCGGCGTCGTCAGCCATCATGTGTTCCTTCCAGCAACCAGTCGGCCAGTTTCTCATCCGTCGGTCCCTGGGCCATGTCCAGGGCCTGCGACGGCGGAGGCAATGTCGCTGTCCCCGATTGACGGGCCATGTCGGCGATCTTTTCCAGGACATCGGGGGGCGCCGTCAACGAGATCGCTTCGACGCCGTGGCGCAGGGCGGCGAGGGCTGTCCCGGCCTCGTCTCCGCAATCCAGGCAGGAGTCCGCTTGGGCCGCCGGATGGCGCGCGCGCGCCTGGTCGATCATCGATTTGAAAACCGCCGGACCCAGATAGGTGCCGGCGGCGGGGGGACTGCAAAGCCGGACCGGGCGGCCCGTGCGTTCGGCGGCGGCCAGAACGCGCATCGCCTGGCCCAGGTCGTGAACGATGACGGCGGCCGGATGCGCGATCACGGCCGCCGTCGTGTTCATGGTTGGCTTAGCTCGCGCCGTGCATGGCCAGCGCGGTGTCCGGCATGCGGTTGGAGAAGCCCCATTCGTTGTCGTACCAGGACAGCACGCGGACGAAGTTGCCGTCGATGACCTGGGTCTGGGAGGCGTCGAAGGTCGAGCTGGCCGGGTTGTGGTTGAAGTCGATGGAGACCAGCGGCTTGGTGTTGTAGCCCAGCACGCCCTTGAGGCGGCCGTTGGCGGCTTCTTCCATGGCGGCGTTGATTTCTTCGGCCGTGGTCGACTTCGACGCCGTGAAGGTCAGGTCGATCAGCGACACGTTCGGGGTCGGCACGCGGATGGCGGTGCCGTCCAGCTTGCCCTGCAGTTCCGGCAGGACCAGGCCGACGGCCTTGGCCGCACCGGTCGAGGTCGGGATCATCGACACGCCGCAGGCCCGCGCACGGCGCGGATCGGAATGCAGGGTGTCCAGCGGACGCTGGTCGCCGGTATAGGCGTGGATCGTCGTCATGTAGCCCTTTTCGATGCCGACCAGTTTGTGCAGCACGTCGGCGACGGGGGCCAGGCAGTTGGTCGTGCAGGACGCGTTGGAAACGACCGTGTGGCCGGCTTCCAGCTTGTCGTGGTTGACGCCGTAGACGACCGTCAGATCGACGCCCGAAGCCGGGGCCGAGACCAGAACCTTGGAGGCGCCGGCGTCCAGGTGCTTGCCGGCGCTTTCGCGGTCGGTGAACAGGCCCGTGCATTCCAGGGCGATATCGACACCCAGTTCCTTCCAAGGAAGGTCAGCGGGATTGCGTTCGGCGGTCACCTTGATCGGCGCCGCGCCGACGTTCATGACGTCGCCGTTGACGGCCACGTCCATGTCCAGCACGCCGTGCGTCGAATCATACTGCAGCAGATGGGCGTTCATTTCCGGCGAACCCAGGTCGTTGATCGCGACCACTTCGACGTCGTTACGCCGAGATTCCAAAATGCCCCGAAGAACCAGGCGACCAATCCGCCCGAAACCATTGATCGCAACCCGAACCGCCATGAATTCCTCCGATTAAATAGTGGGATATTTCCCAAATGTTTCCTGCGACGTGGGCGTTCTGTGGAACGTCCCGTTTCGGGCGATCCTATAGGCTACCGGAGCCTTTCTGTAAACCCGAACCGGGCCTGTTCGGGCGCGGATGTCCGGGCTTTCCTTCGGTGCAATTGATGTAATGGTTGAACTCTTGTGGATAGACTCCTATTCTCCATTCGATTTTTGCCTTCTGAATAATCAAAAGACAAATCTTAAGACAGACGTGGGGCCGGGGGCGAGGCGTGGCGGCGATTACCAAACCATCAAGAGTGGACCGGGCGGTCGAACGGTTGGACCGTGCCTTGGCGCGTCTCGAAGCGGCGGCGAATTCGGCCGGACCGATCGGCGGCGGCACGGCCGGCGATGGCGGGGCCGATGCGGAATTGCGCGCGGAAAATAACCGTCTCAGGGCCCAGAACGACGAAGTCAAAGGCCGTCTCGACGGCGCCATCGAGCGGCTTGAAAAAGTCCTCGGCGGCTGAACGGAACGCGCAGGGTCATGGCTCACGTCACGGTTTCCATCAATGGTCGGCAGTATCAGGTCGCCTGCGACGACGGTCAGGAGGCGCATCTTTCGCGTCTCGGCAAATACGTCGACAACCGGGTTCAGGAACTGGTCGCCGCCGTCGGGCAGGCCGGGGATGCGCGCCTGTTGGTGATGGTCAGCCTGCTGTTGGCGGATGAATTGTCCGACGCCTATTCGGAATTGGACACCATCAGCCGCAAGAGCGAAGGCGTCGCCCGGATCATCGAATCCGAGGAAAAAATCAGCAGCAAACTGGAAAGTTTGGCCGAACGCATCGAGGGCATTGCCGCGGGGCTCGAAGGAGCATAAGTTCCTCTCAGGCGGAGCGCTGCGGAGTGCGTTAGGCTCAATATCCCTGGGGCGATGCGACCTCCTAGGGAGCTGTCCCTGCCGGGCACCACGGGTTCGTCCTGAGGGCTCGGTATTACGGCGCCCACCTGCACTGCAGGCCACGGAGGATATTTAGTACGCCGACGGCTACTGCGGCACCGCCGACTTCTCTTCTTTCTCTACTTCTGCGTCCTACGCCACGCATTGTTGTTTGAATTGCCGATGACTGGCCCGGCCCGTCCGGGAACGTGACATGGAATCCCCGCCCGACGATCTGACCGAACAGAAACGCAGCCTGCGAAAGGCGGCGGCGGGGCGTCGTGCGCGCCTGCATGCCGACTTGGCACCGGGTGCGGCCGATGCCCTGGCGCGCAACGTCGTGGCCTTGGCCGGCGGTCTCATGCCGGGCGTGGTCTCGGGCTATCTCGCCATGGGGGACGAGATGGATGTGATGCCGGCGTTGCTGGCGCTGTCCGACAACGGATGGCGCGCGGCGCTACCTGTGGTCGCGGCGAAGGCACAGCCATTGACCTTTCGCCGCTGGGCGCCCGGCGAGGCGTTGGAGGACGGCGTGTTCGGCACCCGCCATCCGGCGGCGGCGGCAGACGAGGTTCGCCCGGCGCTGCTGCTGGTCCCGTTTCTGGCCTTCGATCGGGCGGGATATCGTCTCGGATGGGGCGGTGGTTTCTACGACCGGACCCTGGCCCAACTGCGCGCCGACGGCCGTCCGGTGGTCGCCGCCGGGGTCGGCTACGCCGGGCAGGAAGTTGACGCCGTGCCCCGGGCAAGCTACGACGCAGCCCTCGATTGGGTCGTCACCGAGGACGACATCATCAAAATCGTGCCCTGACGGGCCGTCCGGTTTTTGTTGAGTACAAGGTTTTCGTATGAAGATTCTCATCGTCGGGGATGTCGTCGGACGTAGTGGCCGTAAGGCCGTGGCCGAACATCTGCCCGGCCTGCGCGAGAAGCTCGGTTTGGATTTCGTGATCGTCAACGGCGAGAACGCGGCCCATGGCTTCGGTATCACCGAAAGCATCTGCAAGGACCTCTACGATCAGGGGGCCGACGTCATCACGACCGGCAACCACGTCTGGGATCAGCGCGAGATCATGAATTACATCGACGGCGACGACCGCCTGCTGCGTCCGTTGAATTTTCCGGACGGCACGCCCGGCAAGGGGGCCGGCGTGTTCGAGACCAAGGACGGCCGCCGGGTGATGGTGGTCCACGCCATGTGCCGCCTGTTCATGGACCCGCTGGACGATCCCTTCGCCGGGGTCGACGAGGCGCTGCAGAACCACCGGCTCGGCGCCGGCGACGGATCGGGCAGCCTCGATGCGATCCTGGTCGATCTGCACGGCGAGGCGTCGTCGGAAAAGATGGCGATGGCCCATTTCCTGGACGGGCGAATCTCGGCCCTGGTCGGGACCCACACCCACGTGCCGACCGCCGACGCCCAGGTACTGACCGGCGGCACCGCCTATCAGACGGACCTGGGCATGACCGGCGACTACGATTCGGTCATCGGCATGCAGAAGGAAAACGCCACGGCGCGGTTCACCACCAAGCTGCCGCAGGGCCGGTTGGAGCCCGCCGAGGGCGAAGCCACGCTTTGCGCCATGTATTTGGAAACGGACGACGCCACCGGCCTCGCGGTCCGCGCCGAACCGGTGCGTGTTGGCGGCCGCTTGGCGCCGGCCGTGCCGGGGTAGGGAGCGCGCCCGAAACCGACTTATTCACCCACCACCCAATTCCTCGGGCCCGCGGCCTTTTCCCGGCGACGAATTCTTGCCATATTGCGAGCCTATCTTCGCAGCCGGTGAAGCTCGCACCGGTCCCTTCATTTGGGTATAATCCTGACGAATCACCACGACATATAGGGGGTTCCCGCCGAATGGCTGGTCATTCCAAATTTAAGAACATCATGCACCGCAAAGGCCGCCAGGACGCCAAGCGGGCGAAAGTCTTTGCCAAACTGGGCCGCGAGCTGTCGGTCGCCGCGAAAGCCGGGCCGGATCCGGCCTTCAACCCGGCGCTGCGCCTGGCCGTCGCCAACGCCAAGGCCCAGAACATGCCCAACGACGTCATCAAGCGGGCGATCGACAAGGCGCAGGGCGGCGATGCCGATACCTATGAAGAAGTCCGCTACGAAGGCTACGGCCCGGGCGGCGTCGCGGTGATCGTCGAGGCCTTGACCGACAACCGCAACCGGACGGCCTCGGAAGTCCGCGCCGCGTTTTCCAAGAACGGCGGCAACCTGGGGGAAACCGGCAGCGTCGCCTTCATGTTCGAACGGGTCGGCCAGATTTCCTATCCGGCGGGTGCCGCCGAGGCTGAGGCGATGTTCGAAGGGGCCCTGGAAGCGGGCGCCGAGGACGTCGAATCCGACGACGAAACGCATACCGTCACCTGCCAGCCCGACGACTTCGCCGCCGTGCGCGATGCGCTGGAGCAGAAGTTCGGTGATCCCGAGGAAGCGCGCCTGGATTGGAAGCCGCAGAATTCCATCGCCGTCGATGAAGGCACGGCCGAGACCCTGTTCAAGCTGATCGACGCCTTGGAAGACAACGACGACGTGCAGCGCGTGTCGGCCAATTTCGACATCGACGACGAGATCATGGAAAGGCTGAGCGCTTGATCCCAACGCCGGGCGGCCCGCATAAGATGTCAGGGAACGGATTGGAGCACGGATGCGGCTGATCGGGTTTGATCCCGGGTTGAAGAACACCGGTTGGGGCGTCATCGAACACGCCGGCACCCGGCTTCGCTATGTCGCGGACGGCGTCGTTTCGTCCGATCCCAAGGCCGATCTGGCGACCCGGCTGGTGCAGCTTCACGACGGTCTGGTCGAGGTCATCCGCGACATGGCGCCCGCCGAGGCGGCGGTCGAGGAAACCTTCGTCAACACCAACCCGACGACGACCCTGAAGCTCGGCCAGGCCCGCGGCATCTCTATGCTGGTTCCGGCCCTGGCGGGGATTTCCGTCTTCGAATACACGCCCAACCTGGTGAAGAAGACCGTTGTCGGCACCGGCCACGCGGCCAAGGAACAGGTGCAGATGATGATCCGCACGTTGCTGCCCGGAACGAACTTTAAATCCGCCGACAGCGCCGATGCGCTGGCCGTCGCGATCTGCCACGCCCATCACCGCACGGCGCCCGGCGCCGCCGCCGGACCCGCCATTGCCGGAGGCGCCCGATGATCGCCCGCCTGAAAGGCCGGATCGAGGCCGTCGGTACCGACACGGCGGTGATCGACGTGAACGGCGTCGGCTATCTGGTGCATGCCTCGTCGCGGACGCTCGGCATGCTGGTCCCGGGCGAGGCGGTGTCGCTGTTCATCGAAACCCACGTCCGCGAAGACCACATTCATCTCTACGGGTTCCTCGGTGCCGACGAACAGGACTGGTTCCAGCTGCTGACCACGGTCCAGGGTGTGGGGGCCAAGGTGGCGCTCGCCATGCTGTCGGCGCTGACCGGCGACATGCTGATGCAGGCGATTGCGTCGGGCGACAAGGCGGCGGTCTGCCGCGCCCCCGGCGTCGGGCCCAAGCTGGCGCAGCGCATTCTCAATGAATTGAAAGACAAGGTCGGCGCCCTGGCGCTCGGCCCGGCGGCCGCCGGGGCGGGGAAGGCCGGTGTGGCGGCGCCCAAGGACGCGGCCACCTCTGCCGGCGACGCGGCGGGCGATCTGCTGCGCGATGCGGCCTCGGCCCTGGTCAACCTCGGCTATTCGCCGTCCGATGCCTTGGCCGCCGTCAGTCGTGCCGCCCAGGCGTCGGAAGAAAACCTGACCCTGGAAGCCCTGATCCGCGCCGGGCTGGCGGAACTGGCGCCCGCTGAAAACCGGCGGGGGGCCTGAGCCGTATGGCCGAGGAACGCATGATCCAGCCGGAGGTCGTCGCGGACGATTTCGCCGCCGATCCGGGCCTGCGCCCACAGGTTCTGGGCGATTTCGTCGGCCAGGATCAGGCGCGGGAAAACCTGAAAGTCTTTATCGATGCCGCCCGCGGCCGGTCGGAAGCCATGGACCATGTTCTGTTCTTCGGCCCGCCGGGCCTGGGCAAGACGACCCTGGCGCAGATCGTCGCCCGCGAATTGGGCGTCGGTTTCCGTGCGACCTCGGGCCCGGTCGTGGCCAAGGCCGGGGACCTGGCAGCGATCTTGACCAACCTGCAGCCCCGGGACGTCCTGTTCATTGACGAAATCCACCGCCTCAATCCGGTGGTCGAGGAAATTCTCTATCCGGCGATGGAGGATTTTCAGCTCGACCTGATCATCGGCGAAGGACCGGCGGCGCGCTCCGTGCGGATCGACCTGCCGCCGTTCACCCTGGTAGGGGCCACCACGCGCTCGGGCCTGATCACGACACCGCTGCGTGACCGCTTCGGCATTCCGGTGCGTCTCAACTTCTACTCGCCGGAAGACCTGGAAGGCATCGTGCGGCGGGGGGCGAAACTGCTGGATCTGGACCTGACCTCGGACGGGGCGCTGGAAATCGCCCGCCGGTCGCGCGGTACGCCCCGCGTTGCCGGGCGGCTATTGCGCCGGGTTCGCGATTTCGCCTCGGTCGACGGCTCCGGTTCGGTCGATGCCAAGGTCGCCGATGCGGCGCTGACGCGTCTGGAAGTCGATCAGCGCGGCCTGGACGCCATGGACCGGCGCTACCTGACCTGCATCTGCCAGGTCTACGGCGGCGGGCCCGTCGGCGTGGATACGCTGGCCGCCGCCTTGTCGGAACAGCGCGACACGATAGAAGAGGTCATCGAGCCCTATCTGATTCAACAGGGCCTTCTTATGCGCACGCCGCGCGGCCGCGCGGTGACGCCGGAAACCTTCCGGCACTTGGGCCTGGACCTGCCGCCGGGCGGGCCGCAAATGGATTTGCTGGCCGCTGCCGGGGACCGGGACGCGGAGGACGGTGCGTGAGTGAAACCGCCGATGCGCCCTGCCATGAAACTGCCATCCGGGTCTATTACGAGGATACGGATACGGGCGGCATCGTCTATTACGCCAACTACTTGAAGTATGCCGAACGGGCGCGCAGCGAGCTTCTGCGGGACCTGGGATTTGAAAATTCGGCGATTTTGGCGCAGAAGGGCGTCGCCATCGCTGTCCGCCGGGTGACGGCGGACTATATGAAACCGGCGCGGCTCGACGATCTGCTGACCGTCGCGACCCGGGTTCGGGCCGTGCATGGCGCGACGGTGGAGATGGATCAGGTCGTGCGCTGCGACGGTGCCGACTTGGTGCGGATGGGCGTGACGCTCGCCTGTATCAATACGGTCGGACGGCCGGTGCGGCTGCCGCCCGAGGTGCGGGGCGCGTTGATCGAATTCGCCGGCGATGCCGTCGGCACGGGAACGGATGGCTGATCTGCGCGCAAGGGGGCGCGGGGTGAGCCTGGAACGAATGAAGACTGGGACGAAGACGAAGACAAATGGAAAATCAAGCCGTTGAAGCGATGGCCCTGGCGGGGTCGACGAACCTGGATTTCTCGGTCGTGTCCTTGTTCATGAAGGCCGACCTGGTTGTGAAAACCGTGATCCTGATGTTGTTCGCGGCCTCGATCTGGTCCTGGGCGATCATTTTCGAAAAAATGATTTCGCTGCGCCGCCTCAATAAGCGGTCGGACAAGTTCGAGGACCGGTTCTGGTCCGGCGATTCTCTCGACAGTCTCTATGACAAGATCGGCAGCCGGCCGTCCGATCCCATGTCCGCCGTGTTCGCCGCCGCGATGCGGGAATGGCGGCGGGCCACGCCCAACGGCGGGGGCGGTGGGTCCGCCTCGCTGGCGCAGCGGATCGAACGGGTCATGCAGATCACCGCCGACCGGGAAATGGACCGCGCCGAACGCTACCTCACCTTCCTTGCCACGACCGGCGGTACGGCGCCCTTCGTCGGCCTGTTCGGTACGGTCTGGGGCATCATGAATTCGTTCCAGTCGATCGCCATTTCCAAGAATACGTCGCTCGCCGTGGTGGCGCCGGGCATCGCCGAAGCGCTGTTCGCTACGGCGCTGGGCCTGCTCGCGGCCATTCCGGCGGTCATCGCCTACAACAAGTTCTCTCGCGATCTGGATCGTTTTGCCGGGCGGCTCGAAAACTTCTCGGGTGAGTTCTCGGCCATCCTGTCGCGCGAACTGGATACCTAGAGGGAAGGGGGCGTAGCCGTGGCCGTCACCATCCAACGCGCATCGCGCGGGCGCCGCAGGGGCCGCGCGATGATGAGCGAGATCAACGTCACGCCCTTCGTCGACGTGATGCTGGTGCTGCTGATCATCTTCATGGTCACCGCACCCCTGTTAACCGTGGGGGTTCAGGTAGACCTTCCGGAAACCAAGGCGGGCGCCGTCTCCGGCGCCGACGAGCCGCTGGCCGTCAGCGTCGACGCGGGTGGGCAGATTTATATCCAGGACACCCCCGTCGACTTGGACACATTGGTGCCAAGATTGAACGCTATCACCGGCACCAATCCGGATGTCCGGATCTTCGTCAGAGGAGATAAAGCGATCAACTACGGGCGGGTCATGTCTGTCATGGGGCGGATCAACGCGGCGGGTTACCGGCGCGTGGCCTTGATCGCGCAAGAGCCGGGCAAGGCGCAGAAGCGCCCGTCGGCTCAGAAATAAGCGGCGCCCTTGCGGACCGCCATCATCACCTCCGCTGTCCTGCACACGGGCGTCGTTCTGGCCGCCTGGTTGGGCTTGCCGTTGCATCGTCCGGACCCGCTGATCGACGAACAGCCGGTCTTCGTCGAAATCGTCGACGTCGACGAAATGCGCAACGCCCCACCTATGCCGGTGCAACCAACACCCAAGGAAGAGGCCAAGCCCGAGCCGCCCAAGGAAACCCCGAAAGAAGTGAAGGCCGAGCCGCCGAAACCGGCGCCGCCGAAGCCCGAGCCCCCCAAACCGTCGCCGCCGCAGCAGGACATCGCGGCCCTGCCGCCGAAACCCGAGCCCGAACCGGAACCCTTGCCCAAGGCGGAACCGGAACCGGCGCCCGAACCCGAGCCGGAAAAGGTGGAAAAGCCCGAACCGGAGAAGAAACCCGAGCCGCCGAAGCCTCAGTTGGCGCAGGTCAAGGTGCCGAAGAAGCCCGAGCGCCCGCAGAAAAAGGCGGATAAGAAGCCGGCGTTCGACACGGCATCCGTGCTCAAGACTCTGGAAAAGATCAAGCAGGCGCCGCAGCCGAAGCCCAAGCCCGACGACACGGCCGAGAAGAAAAAGCCGGATGCGCCCAAGGACGACACGATGGCGCGGATCCGCGCGGCGTTGCAGAACAATTCCAATTCGATCAAGTACGACCCGACCAAGAAGGTGTCGCAGCTTGAAATCGACAAATGGCGGACGATGATCCGCAATCAGGTCTCGAAATGCTGGTCGCCGCCTTACGGCGCGCCCGGGGCCGAAAAATTGAAGGTCGAATTGAACCTGACCGTCAATCCGGACGGGATGGTGAACGAGGTGGCGATCGCGGACGGGGCGCGCATGTTCTCCGACCGGTATTTTCAGGTCGCCGCCGAAGCCGCGCGCCGGGCGGTCAAGGACCCCCGGTGCAACAAGTTCGACCTGCCGCCGGACAAGTATCATGTCTGGCGCGATCTGAAGTTCGTGTTTGACCCGAGTGGGATGCTGTGATGACCATGAGAGCCATGTATATGCCTGAGAAATTTACCCTTAAGACCTTTGCTCCCCTGGTTGCGTTGTTGGCCGTCGTCGCCTTGTTGGGCGACATGCGGACCGCCCGCGCCGAAATCACCATCGACATCACGCGCGGCAACGTGGAACCGCTGCCCATCGCCGTCACCGACTTCGTCGGTCAATCGGCCACGGCCTCCCGCGCGGGACAGGATATCGCCGGCGTGATCGCCGCGAACCTGGAACGATCGGGCCTGTTCAAGCCGATCGACCGCAAGGCGTTTATCCAGTCGGCGGGCGCGCTCAACGCGCTGCCCCGGTTCGGCGATTGGCGCGTGATCAACGCCCAGGCCCTGGTGCAGGGGCGGACGGAAGTCGTCTCCGACGGGCGGCTTCGTGTCGAATTCCGTCTGTGGGACGTGTTCTCGGAACAGCAGATGATCGGCCTCGCCTATTTCACGGTGCCGGACAACTGGCGGCGCGTGGCGCATATCATTTCCGATGCCATCTACAAACGGATCACCGGCGAGGACGGATATTTCGACACCCGTATCGTCTATGTCTCGGAACAGCCGAAGGATGCGAAGGGCGTCGGGCGCAACAAGCTGAACCCGTTCGGCAAGCGCCTTGCGATCATGGATCAGGACGGCGAAAATCACCGGTTCCTGACCGACGGCACGACCCTGGTGCTGACGCCCCGGTTCTCGCCGACGTTGCAGGAAATCACCTACATGTCCTATTTCCGCAACAACCCGCGCGTCTACATCTTCAACATCGACACGGGCCGTCAGGAAGTTCTGGGCGATTTCCCGGGCATGACCTTCGCCCCCCGGTTCTCACCGGACGGCAAGAAAATCATCATGTCGATGGCCAAAGACGGCAATTCGGAAATCTACGTGATGGATCTGCGCACGCGGGTCGTGCGCCAACTCACGTTCCATTCCGCCATCGACACGTCGCCCAGCTTTGCGCCGGACGCCAATCAGGTCGTATTCAACTCGGACCGTGGCGGTAGCCAGCAGCTCTATGTCATGGACAGCCGGGGCAAGAACGTGCGCCGAATTTCCTTCGGCAACGGCCGTTACGCGACGCCCGTTTGGTCGCCGCGCGGCGATCTGATCGCCTTCACCAAGCTGTCCGGCGGGCGGTTCTTCATTGGCGTGATGAAGCCCGATGGGTCGGGCGAACGCCTGCTTGCCGAGGACTTCAAGATTGAAGGACCGACCTGGTCGCCGAACGGGCGCGTGCTGATCTTCTACCGCAAGGGACGGACGTCGAAAGACGGCAGCGGGGGGGCCTCGAAGCTTTGGTCCATCGACTTGACCGGACACAACGAACGGGAAATTCCGACGCCCATGGACGCCTCCGACCCGGCTTGGTCGCCATTGATTCCGTAGGCCCCGCCGGGCGGTGCCTCGGCACCGGGCAGGGACCGCGCGCGGGCGCGATTTCGCTTCCGCACAATACCAGTCTGTTCTTAAAAAGTACTTGGAATCAGAACGCTTAACCGCTAAGACAACACGTTGAAAGGCCTTTTTAGGCCCAGCAGTTTCCGCCACCTTCTTCATTGGTGGCTTCGCGATGCACTAAAACCCGATATGTGGGGGATTACATGCGCTTTAAAGTTATCGGAATGGTCGCCGCTCTGGCCCTGGCCGTCACGGCCTGTGAATCAACGTCTGAATCGGGCGCCGGCGCCTCCGGTTCCGGTGGCGCGGGCGTTACCCCGTTGCCGGCGGCCGAGCCGCTGCCGCTGAAGGATCAGTTCGTCGTCGACGTCGGCGACCGCGTCTTCTTCTCGTTCGACCGCTTCGATGTCGAACCGGATCAGAAGAAAGTCCTTGATCGTCAGGCCGCCTGGCTCAAGAAATTCAGCTCCGTCACCGTGACCGTCGAAGGTCATGCCGACGAACGTGGTACGCGGGAATACAACCTTGCCCTCGGCGAACGCCGCGCCAACGCGGTGAAGGAATACCTGATCTATCTGGGTATCGACGCCAAGCGTCTCAAAACCGTTTCCTACGGTGAAGAGCGCCCGGTTGCGCTCGGCTCCGACGAGGCCGCCTGGGCTCAGAACCGTCGTGCGGTGACCATCGTCACCGGCCCCGGCTCCTGATCCACTGACGGCAGCCTAAAGTTTCTAGGGCGCTTGTCCGACCGCGCAATGCGGGATGGGCAAGCGCCTTAGTTTTGCCTAAAATTCCTGGGATCAAGACCCTCGTCCCAATGGGCGGTCGCCCCGTTTTCGCGGGGTCGAATTTCGGCCCTTTGGACAATGCCAACTGATAACCAACGTCGAGTACCCATGCGCCTGATTTTCCAGACCGTTCTCGCCGCCGCCGTCAGTCTTCCGATCCTTGCCGTCGTCCCGGCGGCGCAGGCTCAGGACGGCCAAGCCTTGTCGCAGCGCCTGGAGCGGCTGGAGCGGGATATCCAGACCCTGTCCAAGATGGTCGTGCGCGGCCCGTCGTCGGTCCCGGCGGCGGAAGTTCCCGCCGCCGCCCAACCCGCCGAGGCGATGCCGAAGTTGCCGGAAAACGCCGTCGCGCGGATCGGCGTGCGTCTGGACACCCTGGAAACGGAATTGCGCGACGTCACCGGCCGGATCGAACAGCTAACCTTCACCGTTGAACAGCTGACCTCGCGGGTCGATCGCTTGGTCGCCGACGTCGATTTCCGCTTGTCCGGCCTGGAGAAGGGTGGGCGGCCCGCAAACCCGTCGGCCATGGCGCCGCAAGGGCAAGGTGGCGACGCGCCGCAGGCGAATGCCGCACCGGGTCCTGCCGATGTCCGCATCATCGGCGAGGCACCGCGTTCGCTCGGCACGATTGAGGCCGACCGGGTGAAAAAGGACGGCACCGCCGCGCAGACCGCCGGTTCGGGCGTCGGCGGCCCGGTCGAGGCCGCCCCCATGCAGGCAGCCCCTCAGACCCAGCCGCAGGCGACAGCCGCGCCGTCGCCGGCAGCCGTCAGCCGCACCGCCACGCAGGCACAGACCGCATCCGTACCGGCTGCGCCGACCGGCCCGGTTCTGCCCGACGGCACGCCGCAGGAACAATACCAGTTCGCCTTCGGCCTGCTGCGCAAGCATCAATTCGACACCGCCGAGGTCGCCTTCAAGGAATTCCTCGCCAAGCACGACGGTGGCGATCTTTCCGGCAACGCCCGCTACTGGTTGGGTGAAACCCATTACGCGCGGGCCGAATACGTCAAGGCGGCCGAGGTCTTCCTGCAGGGGTATGAGAAAGACCCCAAGGGCGGCAAGGCGCCGGATAGCCTGTTGAAACTGGCCATGTCGCTCGGTCAATTGGGCCAGAACAAGGAAGCCTGCGCCGCCATCGACAAGCTTTTCATCGATTTCCCGCAGGCCAACAGCTCGCTGAAACGCACGGCCGTTCGCCAGCAGCGGCAGATGAACTGCAAGCAATAGACCGGGCCTTCGGGGCCGATCTTCCCTAAAAAGGGGGCCGCCATGACGGCGCACCCGAAACCAACCATCCCTTCTGACGCCCCGGATTGCGATCCGGTCAGCCGCTTTACGGCGGCTATGGCCGCTTTCGGGCCCTTCGAACGGTCGCCGCATTTGGCCGTCGCCGTCTCGGGTGGGCCGGACAGCATGGCGCTGGCGCTGCTCGCCCGGGATTGGGCGGCCGCGCGGGGCGGGCGGGTCACGGCCTTGATCGTTGACCATGGTCTGCGCGCGGAATCCGGCGGGGAAGCCCGGATCGTCGCATCGCGTCTTCAGGACCTGGGCATGTCAGCCGAAGTTCTCGCCTGGACCGGCGCCAAACCCAGTACGGGGATACAGGCGGCGGCCCGTGCCGCCCGATACGGTCTACTTCGCGATTGGTGCCGCGCGGTGGGCGTGCTCCACCTATTGACCGGCCATCAGGCCGACGATCAGGCGGAGACCCAAGCCATGCGCCGCGCCCGCGCAGTCGCGGCGGGGGATCATGGGCCGGGGTTGGGGCTTGCCGGTATGAGCGCCGTACGGGAGTTTTCGGAGGTCCGCCTGCTGCGTCCCTTGCTTGGCGAAAGGCGCGCGGGTCTGCAATCCTTTCTCGCGGCGCGGGGCATTGCCTGGGTCGACGATCCGTCCAATCTTGACCCCCGGTTCGAACGGGTGCGACAGCGGCAAGGACGGGCACCAGGTGAGGTGTCGGGACTGGACGCCCAAGCCGCCGCTCAACGCCTCGAAACGGAAGCCCGGGTCAACGCCGCCTTGGCGCAGGTCGTTTCGCTGTCGCCCTGGGGCTGGGCGACATTGGACCGAAGCCTGTTCGGCGGATTGGAGCCGGTGACGCGGCACCACCTTCTGGCGCGGCTCGTCTCGACGGTCGGCGGGGCGGATCATTCACCGCCCAGCGGCCGGACCGCTCGCCTGGCGGAGCGGTTGGCCGATGATGCCGATTTCGCCGGGGCGAGCCTGGGGCGTTGCCGGATCGACGCGGCGAGGCAGGGCAAGTTCCAGGTTTTCCGGGCCTCCCGTGATTTGCCTGCATCTGTCGCCGCGCGACCCGGCAGGCTTGAGAATTGGGACGGCCGGTTTTGTGTCGACCTTCCGGATCATCTGCCCGCCGGAAGCCGATTGGCACCGCTGGGTGCCGAGGGGTGGCGACAGATTTCGAGGGACCGGCGGCGGGCCTCGGGGCTTGTTCTGGCGGCGGCGCGGACCCTGCCGGCGCTGTTTTCCGGGGAGGATCTGGTCGGATATATCCTGCCCGAAGGCAGCGAAAAATGGGAAGAGGGGCCGAAAATCCGTTTTCGGCCAAAAAATACCCTGGGCTTTAACGGGTTTTGTATTGCTTAAGCGATCTGGAGTACTATCTCTGACATAGGACCGTGCGGGCTTCCCGGCGGCATGGCGGCAGGGGCCGCCTGCGGGGCGCCCGTCCACCAATAAAAAGGACTTTTGCGTTGAATTTCAGCCGGAATTTCGCCCTCTGGGTCATCATTGCGCTGCTCGTGTTTGCGCTGTTCAACCTGTTCCAGGGCACGCCGCAGCGCGCCATGCAGAACGAGCTGGCTTTCACCGACTTCCTCAACCATGTGGAAAGCGGCGAAGTTCGCAACGTGGTTATTCAGGGCCAGTCGATTACCGGCAACCTGCGCGACGGCCGCAACTTCACGACTTATGCCCCGGACGATCCCACCCTGGTGACCCGTCTGCGTGAGCAGGGCGTGACGATCAAGGCCAAGCCGACGGATGACGGCTCGCCCACCCTTTGGGGCATCCTGATCTCCTGGTTCCCCATGCTGCTGCTGATCGGGGTGTGGATTTTCTTCATGCGCCAGATGCAATCGGGCGGCGGCAAGGCGATGGGTTTCGGCAAGTCGAAGGCTAAGCTGTTGACCGAAAAGACGGGCCGCGTGACCTTCGAAGATGTCGCCGGAATCGACGAAGCCAAGCAGGAGCTTGAGGAAATCGTCGAATTCCTGAAAGACCCGCAGAAGTTCCAGCGCCTGGGCGGCAAGATTCCGAAAGGCTGTCTGCTGGTGGGCCCTCCGGGGACCGGTAAGACGCTGCTCGCCCGCGCCATCGCCGGCGAAGCCAACGTGCCGTTTTTCACCATCTCCGGCTCGGACTTCGTCGAGATGTTCGTCGGCGTCGGTGCGTCGCGTGTCCGCGACATGTTCGAGCAGGGCAAGAAGAACGCGCCCTGCATCATCTTCATCGACGAAATCGACGCCGTCGGCCGCCATCGCGGCGCCGGCCTGGGCGGCGGTAACGACGAACGCGAACAGACCCTCAACCAGTTGCTGGTCGAAATGGACGGTTTCGAAGCCAACGACGGCGTGATCCTGATCGCCGCCACGAACCGTCCGGACGTTCTCGACCCGGCGTTGCTGCGCCCCGGCCGTTTCGACCGTCAGGTCGTGGTGCCGAACCCGGACATCCTGGGCCGCGAGAAGATTTTGAAGGTCCACATGAAGAAGGTGCCCCTGGCCCCCGACGTGGACGCCAAGATCATCGCCCGCGGCACGCCCGGGTTCTCGGGCGCCGACCTCGCCAACCTGGTCAACGAGGCGGCCTTGCTGGCCGCCCGCGCCGGGCACCGCGTCGTCACCATGAACGATTTCGAGAACGCCAAGGACAAGGTCATGATGGGCGCCGAGCGCCGGTCGATGGTCATGACCGAGGAAGAAAAGCGCCTGACCGCCTATCACGAGGCAGGCCACGCCATCGTCGGCATCATGGTGCCGAAGCACGACCCAATTCATAAGGTGACGATCATCCCGCGCGGCCGCGCCTTGGGCGTGACCATGTCCCTGCCGGAACGCGACGTGCTCAGCCAGTCGCAAATTCAATTGGAATCGAAGCTGGCCATGGCCTTCGGCGGCCGCGTCGCGGAAGAATTGATCTTCGGCAAGGAAAACATCACCACCGGGGCCGGCAACGACATTCAGCAGGCGACGGGCATGGCCCGGCGCATGGTCACTGAGTTCGGGTTCTCCGATAAGCTGGGCCGTCTGCGTTACGCCGACAACGAGGAAGAGGTCTTCCTCGGTCATTCCGTGGCCCGTCAGAAGAATATCTCCGACGCCACGGCGGCGATGATCGACGAAGAGGTTCGCCGCTTGGTCGATGACGCGGAGACCACCGCCCGCAAGATTCTAAGCGAGCATCTGGACGAACTGCACCGTTTGGCGGGGGCCCTTCTTGAATACGAAACCCTGACCGGCGACGAGGTGCAGAAAGCCATGCGCGGCGATGCCATTACCCGCGAGGACGACACCGGTTCGACCCCGCCGGAAGGCACGGGCCGTCGGGCCTCCGTGCCGGATGCCGGCAAGGGCCGCAAGCCGAAAGGCAACCCGGGCGGCTTCGGGCCGGAACCGCAACCGGAATCGTGACGACCCCCGTTTCGACGGGCGACAGGGTGCCGCTTGCGGCGCCCTCGTCGTTTGCGGGGTCGTTTGCGGGCCTGTCTCTCGACCGGCCGCGCCTGATGGCCGTCATCAATGTCACCCCCGACAGTTTCTCCGACGGCGGCGAAGCCTTCGCCCTGGACGATGCCGTGGCCCGCGGGCGCGCGTTTATCGCCGAGGGCGCGGACATCCTGGACATCGGCGGCGAGTCGACCCGCCCCGGCGCCGATCCGGTTTCGGCGGAGGAGGAAATCCGCCGCGTCGTGCCGGTGATCGAGGCCTTGGCGGGCGAGGGGCCGGTAATTTCCATCGACACCCGCCATGCCGCCGTGATGGAAGCCGCCGCCGCCGCCGGTGCCACGATCATCAACGATGTCTCGGCGTTGACCGGCGACGAGTCGCTTGAAACGGCGGCGCGGCTGAACCTGCCGGTGATCCTCATGCACATGCAGGGAGAGCCCGGCACCATGCAGGACAATCCGACCTACGGCGACGTGGTCGCCGAGGTGCGCGACGGTCTGTTGGCCCGCGCGGCGGCCTGCCGCGACGCGGGGCTGACGGCGGAGATCGCCCTTGATCCCGGTATCGGTTTCGGCAAGACCGTCGATCACAACCTGGACCTCCTGGGAAATCTGAGTGCTTTGGCGGAGACCGGTTGCCCGGTTGTCCTGGGCGTTTCGCGCAAAAGCTATATCGCCAAGGTCGACCGGGACCTCCCGCCCCAGGACCGGGTCGCGGGCTCCGTCGCCACGGCGCTGGCGGCCTGGGGGCAGGGGGTGCGTATCTTCCGCGTGCACGATGTCGCCGAACACCGCCAGGCCCTGGCCGTGTACAGGGCTATTGCAGAGGCGGCCAGCGAGGGTTCATAAGGGCCCTGTTAACCAACATTTGCGATAATTCGGACCCATGACACGTAAACTTTTCGGCACCGACGGCATCCGCGGCACCGCCAATTCCGGTTCAATGACCGCCGAGACGGCGCTCAAGGTCGGCATGGCGGCGGGCGCGCAATTCATTCGCGGCGACCATCGCCATCGCGTGGTGATCGGCAAGGATACACGGCTTTCGGGATATCTGCTGGAGCCCGCGTTGGTCGCCGGTTTCGTTTCCGTCGGCATGGATGTGATCCTGGTCGGCCCGGTACCGACGCCGGCCATTGCCATGCTGGTCCAATCGCTGCGCGCCGACCTGGGCGTCATGCTGTCGGCTTCGCACAATCCGTATCAGGACAACGGCATCAAGCTGTTCGGACCCGACGGCTACAAGCTGTCGGACGAAATCGAGATCGAGATCGAGGCCCGTATGGATGGCGATCAGCCAGGGGACCTGGCGGCGTCGGAAAAGCTGGGCCGGACCTGGCGCCTGGAAAGTGCCCGGGGCCGCTACAACGATTACGTCAAACGGACGTTCCCCCGGGAACACACCCTGGACGGGCTCAAGGTCGTGCTCGATTGCGCCAATGGCGCGGCCTACCGCGTGGCGCCCGAGGTGCTGTGGGAACTGGGGGCGGAGGTCGTGCCGATCGGCGTCGACCCCGACGGCTTCAATATCAACAAAGATTGTGGGTCGACCGATACGGACACGCTGCGCTCGCTGACCACCGTACATGGCGCCGATCTGGGGATTGCTCTCGACGGCGATGCCGACCGGGTGCTGATCGTCGATGAAAAAGGCGAAATGGTCGACGGCGACCAGATTCTTGGTCTGGTCGCGCGGAATTGGAAAGACCGCAGTATCCTTAAAGGCGGCGGCGTGGTCGCCACGGTCATGTCGAACCTGGGCCTGGAACGTTATGTCGAGGGTCTGGGGCTGAATCTGCACCGCACCCAGGTCGGCGACCGCTACGTCGTCGAATACATGCGGTCCCAGGGCTTCAACCTGGGCGGTGAGCAGTCCGGTCATATCATTCTGGGCGATTATTCGACGACCGGAGACGGGCTGATCGCGGCCCTGCAGGTGCTCTCCGTCGTCAAGAAATCCGGCAAGCCGGCAAGCGAGGTTTGCCGTCCGTTCGAGCCTCTGCCCCAATTGTTGAAAAACGTCCGCTTCGCCGGTGTCTCGCCGCTCGAGGCCGTGACGGTGCAGGACGCCATCGCCGACGCCGAGGCCCAATTGAACGGCAAGGGCCGGTTGCTGGTCCGCCCGTCGGGCACCGAGCCCTTGGTCCGTGTCATGGCCGAGGGCGAGGACGACGGCCTGATCACCCAGGTCGTCGATGGTCTGATCTCGGTTATCGAAACCGAAGCGCGGGCCTGAGCTCCATGCAGTCGAAGGGCCGCGTGCTGATCATCGCCGGATCGGATTCCGGCGGTGGTGCCGGCATTCAAGCCGACATCAAAACGGTGACCGCATTGGGCGGCTACGCCATGACGGCGATCGCGGCACTCACCGCGCAGAACACCCATGGGGTCACCGGCATTCACGCCGTGCCCGCCGATTTCGTCGCCGAACAGATGCGCCGCGTCCTGGAAGATATCGGCGCCGACTGCATCAAGATCGGCATGCTGCACCGGGCCGAAGTCATTCATACGGTTGCCGACGTATTGGCCGACATGGCCGCCGATGTGCCGATGGTCCTGGACACGGTGATGATCGCCAAGGGCGGCCATGCCCTTCTCGAAGGCGACGCGGTGCAGGCGATCAAGGAGCGCCTGGTGCCGGGTGCCACCTTGGTAACCCCGAACCTGCCGGAGGCCGAAGTCCTCACGGGCCTGCCCGTGCGGACCGTCGACGACATGATCGACGCCGGTCAGGATATCCTGGCGCTGGGGGCGGAGGGGGTGCTGATGAAGGGGGGGCACCTCGACGGCGATGTTCTCACCGATCTATTGCTTCGCGGCGACGACGCGGGGGAAGAGGCCATCGTCGGCTGGGAATCAACGCGCATCGATACGCCGCATACCCACGGCACGGGCTGCACCCTGGCCAGCGCCTGCGCCGCCGGGATCGCCCAAGGCATGGATTTGGTCGATGCCGTGGCCCGCGCGCGCGCCTATGTCATCGAAGGCATCCGCACGGCCCCCGGTTTCGGCGGCGGCCATGGGCCCTTGAACCACGGATTTACGGTCGCCCCGTTTCAGGCCGACTGACGAAACCCAGATAGATTTGATCAGATGTAGGTCGTGGGTTGCGCGCTGCTCGCGGCGGCGACTTCGGCGATGATCGCAAGGGCGCGGTCCAGGCGCTGCCGGTCGTGTTCGGCGCCCAGGCAGATCCGAACATGGGGATGATCCGGGCGGAGCCGGTCGTCCATGACGAAGGCCTTGCCGGGCGTCACGGATACGCCGCGTTCCAACAATCGGGTGCGGAATTCCGGACCGGTGAACCCCTGTGGGACGGGCATCCAGGCATGCAGCGAACGCGGATGCGTGCGCGGGTTCAAATGGCCCAACCGGCGCATCAGTTCCTGTTGGCGGCTTTCCACCTCGCGGCGCTGCATGTCCATCATCTCGTCGGCTTCGCCGCCGCGGATCATTTCCGATGCGATTTCGACGGTGATCGGCGAGGCCATCAAAGTCGAGGACCGCAAGGCGCCGACGAAGGCCGCCATCCGCCCCTGCGGGACGATCAGGTAGCCCACGCGCAGGCCCGGCGACACGGCCTTGGACAGGCTGGTCACGTAGACGGTGATGTCCGGAGCCAGGCAGTGGACGGGCGTCGGGACTTGGCCCAACAGAAAGCCATAAACGTCGTCTTCGATAATGAACACGCCGTACTTGCGCGCGATCTCGGCGATCTGGCGGCGGCGGGTCTCCGGCATGATCGAGGTCGTCGGGTTCTGTAGCGTCGGCAGCAGGTAGAGCAGGCGGGGAGCCCTATCCCGGCAGGCCTGTTCGAAGGCATCGGGGACCAGGCCGTCTTCGTCCATGGCGAGACCTTCGACCCGAAGGCCGAGGGGGGCTGCGGTAACCGTGATGCCGGGCCAACTGAGCGCTTCGGCGACGATCAGGTCGCCGGGCTGGGCCAGGGCCATTAGGGCGATCTGGGTCGCCGCCTGTCCGCCCGGCGCGATCAGAATGTCCCCGGGTTTGCTCTCGACCCCCAGGCCGCTCAGCCATTGGGCGCCGGCTTCCAGATGAGGGCCCAGACCGTTGTGCGCCTGATAGCGGGAAACGGCATCCCAGACGGCTTCGTGATTGATGCGTTCGACAGCGCGCTGGGTCAACGCACCGACGCCTTGGGTCAGCGGGTAATTGGAGGCGAGCTCCAACCCTTCCGAGCCCATGAAATCGGTGCCGTAAAGCGAATTGTAGGGCGAAGGGACCATGTCGACGCTGCTGCGGAGGGCATCGATGTTCTCGCTCAACGACGGAGTCGGGGCGGCGCGTTCGACCCGGCCCGTCGGCACGGTGATGAAGGTGCCCCGGCCGACCTCGCCGCGGGCCATGCCGCTGCGTTCCAACTCCTGATAGGCTCGCGTCACGGTGCCCAGGGTGACCCCCAGGTCATAGGCGAGGTTCCGTTGCGGCGGCAGTTTGGTGCCCGGCGTCAGATCGCCCTGCGCCACGGCATCGGCGATGGCGTCGACGATGGCCTGGTACTTGGGGCCGCTCCGGCCGCGCAGTTCGGGCATCCAGATTGTCATGATGCGATTTTATGAATTGTATCGATTGTATGTCAATTGTTATGGGTTATTGTATGAATGTACGGGATCAATATGTCATTGATAGGGGGCAATATGTTTGAAATGTCTGGAGACGCTTCATGGACTGGCTGACCTTGCCCGAACTGGAAGCCGCGCGGAAAATTGTTCGCGGCCATATGGCGCCGACCCCGGCGCTGTCCTGGCCTTTGGTCAACGAAAGGGCCGGGGCCGAGGTTTGGGTCAAACATGAAAACCATTCGCCCATCGGCGCCTTCAAGGTTCGGGGTGGGCTTGTGTATCTGACCCGGATCAAGGCGGAAAATCCGGATATTGCGGGCGTATTGTCGGCGACCACGGGAAATCACGGCCAAAGCATCGGTCTGGCGGCGCGCCTGGTCGGGCTGCCCGCGACCATCGTCGTGCCATTGGGGAACAATCCGGGCAAGAACGCCGCCATGAGAGGCTTCGGCGTGGAATTGATCGAACATGGCGCGGATTTCGATTCCGCCCGCGAGTTCGCCGAAGGCATGGTCGAAGACCGGGGGCTTCACATGGTTCCGGCGTTCCATCCCTGGCTGGTTCAGGGCGTGGCGTCCTATGCGCTCGAATTCTTCGAGGCACAGCCGGACCTGGACACGGTCTATGTGCCGATCGGTCTCGGTTCCGGCATCTGTGGCGTCATCGCGGCGCGCGATGCGCTGGGCCTGAAGACTGAAGTCGTCGGCGTCGTCGCCGAAGGTGCGCCCTGTTACGCATTGTCGTTCGAAGCGGGCCGCGTCGTCCCGACCAACGGCGTCGAGACCCTGGCAGAAGGGCTGGCCGTGCGCCAACCGAGCCCCATCGCCTTGGAGATCATCCGCAAAGGCGCCAACCGCATCGTCCGCGTGTCCGACGCGGAAATCATGGCGGCGATGGAGACCTATGTCACCGAGACGCACAACCTGGCCGAAGGTGCCGGGGCCGCAGGGTTGGCGGCGTTGATGCAAGAGCGGGAGGCCATGGCCAGCCGCCGGATCGGTGTCGTGCTGTCGGGCGGCAACGTCAGCCGCGAACAGCTGGCGCGTGTGCTTGCGGGTACAGGGGCAGACGGCTAAAACGAACCTCCCGCCGGTCCAACGGCGACAAAACAAAGATGGGAGTCCGTCCATGTCCACCAACGCCTACCGCATCGCCGTCATCCCCGGAGACGGCATCGGCAACGAGGTCATGCCCGAAGCGATCCGCGTCCTCGAAGCCGTCGGCCGCAAGCACGATCTGTCGTTCCAGTTCGACGAATACGATTGGAGCTGCGAACGCTTCGCGAAGGAAGGTGCCATGATGCCCGAGGACGGGCTGGACACCATCAAGGGCCATGATTCCATTCTACTGGGCGCCGTCGGTTTCCCTGGTGTGAAGGACCACGTCTCGCTTTGGGGCCTGTTGATTCCGATCCGCCGCCAGTTTCAGCAGTATCTGTCGCTGCGTCCCGTGAAGCTGATGGAAGGCATGCCGTGCCCGCTGGCGAACCGCAAGCCGGGCGATATCGACTTCCTGGTCGTGCGCGAAAACAACGAAGGCGAATATTCCGATATCGGCGGCCGCGCCAACACCGGCACGGACGAGGAATTCGCGACGCAGCTTTCCGTCTTCACCAAGAAAGGCTGTGACCGGATCATCCGTGTCGCCTTCGAGTTGGCCCGCACGCGCAAGCGTAAGAAAGTCACCTCGGCGACCAAATCCAACGGCATCTCGATTTCCATGCCCTATTGGGATGAACGTTTCGAAGCAATCGCCGCCGAATACCCGGACGTCGAAACGGACCAGTACCATATCGATATTCTGACGGCGCATTTCGTGCGCAACCCGGATTGGTTCGACGTCGTCGTCGGCTCCAACCTGTTCGGCGACATTCTGTCGGACCTGGGCCCGGCCTGCACAGGCACCATCGGCATCGCGCCCTCTGCCAATATCAACCCGGAACGGGATTATCCGTCGATGTTCGAGCCGGTCCACGGTTCCGCCCCCGATATCGCGGGCAAGAACATCGCCAATCCGATCGGCCAGATCTGGTCGGCGGCGATGATGCTGGAACACCTGGGGCACAAGGACGCCGCCGACGAGATCGTCCGCGTGATCGAGGAAGTCGTCGCCGGCGACGGCCCCAAGACCGGCGACATGGGCGGCAATGCGACGACCCAGGAACTGGGTGCGGCCATCGCCGAGGCGCTTAAGTAAGGAATAGGAACGGGATATGCCGGAGGCCGTCATCAAGACCGTCACCGGCGGCCCCGATCTCGACATCCTTCGCAAGATGTTTCGCGAGTACGGATCGGACGTTTCCCGCAGTTATTGCCTGAACGGGTTCGACGACGAGGTCGCGCGCCTGCCCGGTGCCTACAGCCCGCCGCATGGCGGCTTGCTTCTGCTCACCGCCGAAGGCGGGCAGCCCGCGGGTATGGTCGGTGTCCGGCCCCTGGGCGACGGGATCGCTGAGATGAAACGTCTGTTCGTCCGCCCGGCCTGGCAGGAGCGGGGGTATGGGCGGCTGCTGACCCTGGCGGCCATCGGCCATGCCCGGGAATCCGGGTTCGCCCGTTTGCGTCTTGATACACTGGGGCATATGAAAGCGGCCCGGGCGCTATATGCCGACCTGGGCTTCGTCGATATCCCGCCCTATCACGACGACGCGGCGCCCGGCATGTCGTTCATGGAATTGGCCCTGTGACGACGCCGTGACCGAGGAGGTGGCGCAAACCCGTACCCCGCCTGGGGTGACGATTGATTCCTCCTTTTTTACCAATTGTTTACCCCAATGGTTTTCACTATCCTTGAGTTGATCCAGATGTGCCGCCGGCCCGCTGGGATTTTGGCGTTCTGGGAGTGAACGCCCGGGACGGCGTTGCCTTAACTGCGGGAGAGGATCATGACCGGTCGACGTCTGATGACGCGGTTTGCATTTGTTGCTGTGGCGAGCCTGGGGCTCGGCGCCTGCGGCGCATTGCAGGAAACACAGGTTTTCACGGAATCCTTTTGGGCGGGCAGCCCGTTGAAGGAAAACGATCAGGCCGAACTGGGCATCGCCGAGTTGGCGAAGGGCAACTTCGTCACCGCTGAACGCCATTTCCAGCAGGCGCTGAAATCCAATCCTAAGGACGTCGACGCGCTTCTGGGCGCGGGCATCCTCTATCAGAACACCGGGCAGATCACCAAATCGCGCCAGATGTACGAAGCCGTCCTGGCCCTACGCCCGGACGAAGCGCAGCAGTTCATCGTCTGGAACAATCTCTCGACCCGTCCGGCCTCGCAGATCGCCAGCGTCAACCTGTCGCTGCTCGATTCCGGCGAAGTGCCCAGCGCCGTTCGTTTGGGCCAGGCCCCCGCCGGGTTCCCCGGTGCGCCGACCTCTGCCGCGGCTGCTCCGACGGGCCGCCCGATGGCGCCCGCCGCGCCGGCCATGGCCGGTCAGGAGCAGGCGATGGCCACGCCCGGTACGGAAATGACGACCACGGCGGCTTTCTCCGGCGCCGATCAGAACATCATCTCGCGTTTCGCGACCATGCGGGCGCTCCGCGATCAGGGCTTGGTGACGCCGCAGGAATACGCGACCCGGCGCCAGGCCAACGTCGGCGCCCTGTTGCCGCTGACCTCGCCGCCGTCCTCGGCGGGCCTCGACCGGCCCGTGCCGACCACGGAACAGATTTCGGGACGTCTGCGGGCGATCGGCCGCGCGCTCGAGCTGCGCGCGATCTCGGTCAGCCAGCACGCCGCCGAACGCAACATGATCTTGGATGCCCTGATGCCGGCCGCGCCCGTGCGTCTGGTCAATCCGGCGCCGCCGCCCCAGGGCCTGATGGAGGCCGCCGATAGCGTCCGCCGTTTGGAACAGCTTCGCGACGGTGGTTTCATCTCGTCCGATGAATACACCCGCGAGCGGGCCGCCATCGAAAAAGCCATGCAGCCGGCGGAGCCTAAGATAGCGTCTGCCCAATCCGCGCCGACCAAGCTGGTCGAAAAAGAAAAGATGGAGAAGCCCAAGGGGCCGCAGCCGGGCGTCCATCTGGCGTCTTACCGCTCGATGAAGCAGGCCGAAGACGGCTGGAAGCTGATCCAGCGCCGCCACCGCACGGTCCTAAAGGACATGGAGCATGAGGTCGCCAAGGTCGATCTCGGCAAGAAAGGCGTCTACTACCGCCTTAAGGCCGGCCCGTTGAAATCCGACGGCGAGGCCAAGCAGATCTGTGCCGATCTGAAAAAACGGCGCCAATTCTGCGAGCCGTCGAAAATCGGCGGCTAGGTCCTAGACCTCACCAGTATCCTCTCTTCGCAAGTTCTTCGTCAGCGCCGACAGGCGCTGACGTTGCTTGCCGTCCGCATCGAAGTTGTCGGCCGCCAACCAAGTCTCGAAGGCCTGCTTGATCGCGGGCCAGTCGGCGTCGGTGATCCCGAACCAGGCGGTATTCCGGTTGCGGCCCTTGACGACCATGTGATTGCGGAACACGCCTTCGTAGGAAAAGCCCAGGCGTTGCGCCGCGCGCCGCGACGGCGCATTGAAGGCGTTGCACTTCCATTCGTAGCGTCGATAGCCCAGCCGATCGAAGGCCTGCGCCATCATCAGATACATCGCCTCCGTCGCGACGGGCGCCCCCTGCAGGGCAGGGGAATAGGCGATGTTGCCGACCTCGATGACGCCGTTGACGGGGTCTATCCGCATCAGGCTGGCGACGCCGAGAACCCTGTCCGAAGCGAGATCGCGGATCGCGAAGAACAGCGGGTCGTCGCTTTTCTCCGCACCCGCGAGCCACTCGGCGTATTCGGAGAATTCGCCATAGGGGCCGTTCGCCATGTAGTCCCACATGCGGCCGTCGGCATCGGCGGAGTTGGCCTGCCACAGGTCTTCGCCGTGGGCTTCGGCGGAAAGCGGCTCCAGGCGGCAAAGACGCCCCTCCATGGCCTCGCGGGCCGGGCGGGGGCGCGGCGCCGTCCAGCCGGCGACGGGCGGGCCTAGGGGGCGGTCAGGCGGTGGCGTGGTATCGGTCATGGCGTCGGGTTCCGTATTTTGCGAATTTCCCGACTTGTATCGCGGCGGCATCGGATAGAATAGGGCCATTCCCGGCCGCGGAAGGAGACCAAGGTTGAGCAAGGCGTTCGTGAAAGAAGACGACGGCGGAATGGATTTCGATGCCGAGGGCGACGACGACACCGACGCCCCGGCGGCGGGCTTCCGCGTGTTGTTGACGCCCGACGGTCACACGCGGCTCAAGGACGAACTCAAGCAACTGCGCACGGTCGAGCGGCCCAAGGTGGTCGATATCGTCTCCTGGGCGGCGTCTAACGGCGACCGGTCGGAAAATGGCGATTATATCTACGGCAAGAAACGCCTGCGGGAAATCGACCGGCGAATGCGCTTTCTGATGAAGCGCCTGGACGTGGCCGAGGTCGTCGATCCGGCCCGCCAGACCAACCGGGACAAGGTCTTCTTCGGCGCCTGGGTGACTTTCGAGAATTCACGCGGCGAGGAAAAGACCGTGCGCATCGTCGGCGTCGAGGAAGCGCGCCTGGAAGACGGCGAGATCAGTTGGGTCTCGCCCATGGCCCGCGCGCTAATGGGGAAAGAGGAGGGCGACCTCGCCCCCGTCCAGACGCCCAACGGCGTCGACGAGGTCGAGGTCCTGGCGATTTCCTACGAAGGCCGCCCGTCTTAACTTTGCATCCGGTTACGGATGATAGACGTAGCCGTCCATGATCCGGCGGAAGGTCCGGTAGGCTGTGGTCGAAACCAGGTTCCAGGACCCGTCCGGGTTCTTGCGGGCATCGGCCCGGGTTCGCAGCACGCCGGATGGGTTGCCGATCTTGAGGTCTTCGGAGGTATCCAGGTCGACCGCCATTTCGTTCAACAACGTGCCCTCGACGACCAGGCCCGCCGAAATGCTCATGGCGCCGGTGACCTGCACGGCGCGGTGGATGTTCTCCATCGAGGCGACGCGCACGGCGATATTGTACTCGTCGGCGCGGATTTCCGTTCCGGCCAGGGTCTTATAGGGAACCGGCGGCGCGATCAGCGCGACGCGGGGGGCGGCCTGGGCGGCGGCCTCGGGGGTTTCGGCCATGCCGGCGCGCACGGCGGCGTCGCGGCGGACGTGTTCCATGGCGGCCATCACCTCGGGCATGGCGTCGATGGCCATCGGCGATTCGGCGCAGGTCAGGCCGAAGACCGAGGCCGGGATGTAGACGCAGACCGCGGCGGCATCGACGATCGATCCCGGGAACTCGCCGAACCCGGGGGCCGAGAACGTCTCCTGCGCCTTGCCGGTCGGCAGCACGCCGCGCCCGGCGGTGCCGGCCGGATCCATCCAGTCCAGACGCATCGGAGCACCCGTGCCGGACACGCCGGGGATTTCCATGTCGCCGGTCGAGACGGCGCGGCCGTCCTGAATGGTGAAATGGGCATGCACGATCTTGTTGGTGTTGGTGTTGAACATGCGGACCATGGCGGGACCGTCGGGCAGGGGGAAGATGCCTTCCTCGATGGCGAACGGGCCGACGGTCGAAGTCATATTGCCGCAGTTGGACGAGAGGTCGATGACCCCGTCGCGAATGCCGACCTGGGCGAATGTGTAATCGACATCGGCATCGTTGCGGGTCGACTTCTTGACCCACATCGCTTTCGATAGGGAAGAGATTCCACCTCCCAACCCGTCGAGCTGGCGGCCATAGGGGTCGGGACTGCCCATTACCGCGCATAACATGGTGTCCCGTTCCTCGATATTTTCGGGCACGTCCTCGGCCTTGAAAAACACGGCTTTCGAGGTGCCGCCACGATAGAAAACGGCAGGGGTTTTGCGGGGTAGAGCAGTCATCTTCGATGTTCCTTCGTTTCGTTTATCGTGGGCCATGCGAGCACGGCGTCGGCATTTTGTGGAAAAAAATTCGTTTTCCTGCTGGACAGGGTCGTGAGGTTCACCTATATCACCGCCCGAGCCCAGCCGCTACACGGCGTTCCCTTCCAGGGGGTGTCGAGGCGGTGCAGGATTTCGGCGAAATCCTGTCTGACAAGGCTTGTCAGAGATGCTCGTTGCCGATAGTATAGGAACTTCGGTTCCCATTTCGACGACGCCGTGCCAGGCGCCATTTTCGGGTTTTCCCGGGTGATGCGCGTGCTGGGTGTCTGCGTCTCTGAAGTCGTCTTGGGGTCTTGAGTTCGGCTGTTTGACATTGTGGTTTATGGAAGGGATACGCGGGCGGCGTTTTGTGCGT
>CAJWCU010000007.1 GCA_913030825.1 uncultured Rhodospirillaceae bacterium
CGGATCATAAGCTTATTTACACAAGTGATTGGCCTGACAAGGAAACCCGGACCAAAGGTGTGCGCTATCTGGTGAGCCAGCTGGCCGTCATCGCGGGCAAGGCGGCGGCCTGATCCGGCGTTGCAATCGCGGCCCCGGCGGGGGCTACTAAGGGGCTACTAGTAGAAAATCAGTGGATGACGCGCTCGCCTGCCTGGGCGGCGACGACCGGTTCTCCGACGGCGAGGTCGAGGCCCCATTCGGCCTTCTGCACCGTCGTCGCGATCATGTGGCAGAACCCGTGCAGGAGTTTCTTATCCAGGGTCACCGTCACGTTCATGCCGTCGGCGGTCTGAAAACTGAGGACCAGTTTCTTGCCGTCCCAGGGTTTGACCTTGGCGCCGGTCACGGTCATCGGGCCGGAGTTGGCGGTCAGGTCGACCGTGTCCTCGTCGTGCTTCCTCGAGAAATCCGAATCCTGCACCGCCGCCTGATGCTCCATGCCCAGGACGGCATCGCGCACCTTGGGCGGGACGGGGGCCGGCGCAGTGGCAGGCGGCGCCTCGCCACCGCCCGGGGGGGGCGAGGGCGTTCCGTCCGTATCCCCGGACTTACCTTGGCGCAGGCCGGTGAGGTCCGCCGTTTCCGCGAGTTGTCCGCCCAGCGCGGGCCAGAGAATCCCGATGAAGCGCCGGGTCAGCCACAGGCGGTATTCGGTCTTCTCGCTGGTCGCGATGCGCAGCAGCATGCGGTCCTCGGTGGGCAGATACTTGACCGTCATTTGATGGAGGCGGGTGTTGCTCACGGGGGGCTGTGTCCGGGGCCGGTCTGGATCAGGCGGCCGAAGCCGCGGCGTCGAGCATGCGGGCCAGGATCTGCGGCTCCTGCGCGCCGGAAATCACCATCGGCCCGTCGAACACGAAGGACGGCACGCCGTTGACGCCCAGCCGGTGGGCGCGGGCATTGTCCTGGGTCACGGTTTCCAGGTCTTCGTCGCTTTTGAGGTAGCGTTCCAGGTCGTGGCGGTCGAGGCCATGTTCGACCCCGATGTCCAGCAGGATCGGCGTTTCGCCGATGTCCAGGCCGTGCACGAAATAGCCGACGAACAATGCCTCGACGATCTGATCGGCGACGCCCGCGCGGTCGGCGAACTTCACCAGGCGATGGGAATCGACGGAATTGGGGGTTTTCTGGATGCGGTCGAAGGCGAAATCGATCTCGACGGACTGTCCCGCTTCGCCGATGGCGCCGTAGATACGCCGCACGCGGGTTTCCGATCCGAATTTCTTGACGAGGTAGGCTGTGCGGTCGACCCCGTCGGGCGGCAGTTCCGGGTTCAACAGGAACGGCCGCCAATGGGTCGTGACCTGCAGGTTGGGCCGCATGGCCATGGCCTGGTCCAACCGGCGTTTGCCGATGTAGCACCAGGGACAGACCGTGTCGTAGATGATTTCGATATCCACCTGCTGGGCCCTTTTGCCGGCGTCGTGCGGATGTTCGGGCGTGTGCCGCTTGGCCGCGGTGTCGTTGCGGTCGGCGCCGTTCTCGCCCGGTCGCTGATATATCTGCCCTAAAAACTCCATGCAAAAGTATAAGGGGGCGGCACTTTCGTGCACACCCCCTTGATACCTGTCAGGCGCGAATTCCGAATGACTCTCGATCGCTCCGGAGAGCTTCCTTTCATGTTGCCGCACCGGTTCGGGCGGCGGTCCCGGCGCCTAGTGGGCGACGCGGGGACGGTGTTGGTACAGCGCCCGGTTGAAGGCCGCCCATTCCGGCGGGGAAAACTGGGCCTTGTCCTTGTTGGTCGGCTGCTTGCGCGGCCCAAAGATGTAGCCACGGAACAAAACGATGTGCGAAAGCATTTTTCACTCTCCTTTCACAGCAGTGAATCGCTTGACCTGAATATACGCACACTGTGCGCAAAAATCCAGAAAAATGCGCACAAGGTGCGTTTTTAGCGACAGCCGGAAGAAAGGTCTATACGCTCTATCCGTTGCTGCGCGGCGGATTGCGCGGCGCTCGCGGAAGTCGGGCAACCGAAAAATATATTTGTATAGACGTCCGATCCGATGCGGATTTTCAGCGCGTTTCGGCAATCCCAACGAATCCTGAGGCGTCGTGGCGAATGTGTCACGGAATGTCCATTGATCGGCAACGGCGCGGCCACGGGTCGGACACGGGGCAGCCACTTCCTTTTGGTAGGCAGGAAACCCTGGGTGGAGGACAACCGAACCCGCCGCGGTTCGATCAACGTGGAGGAGAAAACCCGTGGACGATGTACGACTGCCGCCGCAATGCGCACCGGGTCCGATCGGTGGGGCGCTGGCCTGGAAAAATGCCGATATGATGGATCACAGCCGTTGGATTCATGAATTGAACGACAACGAAATCGCCGAGATCGAGGCGGCGACGGAATTGACGCTGCGCGCCGGCCTGCCGGTGATGGAGATCGAGGCCGAGGATTTCCCGCTGCCAGTCCTTGCCGCGAAGATCCTGCGCCTGCGTGAGGATTGCACCGATCGCTACGGCTTCGGCTATCTGCGCGGTTTACCGGTCGAACGCTACGATTACGACACCCTGACCCGCATCTATTGGGGACTGTCGCGGCATCTGGGCGATCCCGTGCCGCAGAACCGCAACGGCCACCTGATCGGCCATGTGATCGATATCGGCGACGACGTGAACAACGTCAACATCCGCCTGACTCAGACGGCGGCGGCGCTGGATTTCCATTCCGACGCTTGCGATCTGGTCGGCCTGATGTGCCTGAACACGGCGATGGAGGGCGGGGAAAGCGCCTTGGTTTCCGGCGTCGCCGTGCATGACGAGATGATGCGCCGCGATGCGGACCTCTGCCATTGCCTATACGAGCCTGTCGTCGTCGACCGGCGGGGCGAGATCCCGGCCGGCAAGCATCCCTGGATGCAAATCCCCGTGTTCATGTGGGATGGTACCGGGTTCACGGGCTATGCGCCGCTCAACGCCTATATCGAATCGGCCAAGCGGTTCCAGGACGCGCCGCCAACTTCGGACGCCCAGCGCGCGGCGATCCGCTTGTTTCTGGATATCTGCAACGATCCGGCCTTCGCCCTGAAAATCCCGTTTCAGCGGGGCGACCTGCAATACGTCCACAACCACCTGGTGTTTCACGCCCGCACGTCCTACGTGGACTGGCCCGAGGCGGCGTTGAAGCGCCATCTGATGCGGATATGGCTGTCGCTGCCGGAAGGCCGGGAACTGCACCCAGCCCTGGCTGAACGTTGGGTCAACATCGCCCGCGGCACGGTGCGCGGCGGCGTCAACATCCCGGACCGCAAACCCCTGAACATTCCGCCCCGCCCGGACACGCCGGCCTTCGGCTGAACGCGGGCCCGGCGGACGGACGGTGTCGCGCCCGGCTTAACGCCGCGCGTCGGGCACGCGCAGGATAATCACGAAGCCGATCGCGAAGAACACCAGGATCGCCGTCATGCCGAGGCGTTGGCTGTCGGCCATGGCGGTCGCCCAGGCGACGGCGGCGGGGCCGATGAAGGCCGTCGCCTTGCCCGCCAGGGCCATGAAGCCGAACATTTCCGTGCGTATCTCGTCGGGCGCCAGGTGCGCCATCAGCGACCGTCCCGCCGCCTGACCCGGGCCGATGAACAGGCCCAGGAACATGGCGAGCACCCAAAACAGCGTCTTGTCGTCGATCAGGATGATTCCAAGCGCGAAGGAGAACAGCCCGACCAGCGAGATCAGAATGGTTCTCTTGGGCCCGATCCAATCGTCGACCCAGGCCATGAGGAAGGCGCCCAGGCCGGCCGTCAGGTTCATCCCGATGCCCAGTTGGATAATTTCCGCCTGATCCATCTTGAACGTGCCGGCGGCGTAGATACCGCCGAAGATGAATAGGGTGCCCAACCCGTCGATATAGATCATGTAGCCGATCAGGAAGGTGATGATGCCCTTGTATTCGCGGGCCCGGCGCAGGGTCGCGGTGAGGGTGCACAGGCCGTCGCGCACGGCCTGAACCGCACCGATTCCGGTCGCTGGGGTGTCCGGCGTGAACAGGAAAAGGGGCAGGGCGAACAGGGCCAGCCAGACCGCGACGAAGGGCCCGGTGATCCGCACGTGCTCCGCCGCGTCCTTGTCGAGCCCGAGCCAGGGCACATCCGGTTGAACGAAGCCGATCAGGATCAGGACCAGGCAGACGATGCCGCCCGCATAGCCGAAGCCCCAGGCCCAGCCGGAAACCCGGCCGATGCGATCGCGCCCGGCGACATCGGGCAGCATGGCGTTATAGAACACGACCGCCGTTTCGAAGGTGAAATTGGCGATGGCGATAAAGGTCAGGGCCCAGACCACGGCGCCCGGGTCTGGCTCCACGTACCACAGCATCGCCGTGGCGAAGACGAGACCCGATGTAAATACGAATATCCAGGGTTTGCGGCGTCCCGTCCGGTCGGCGATGGCGCCTAGGATCGGCGCCGAAACGGCGACGCAAAGCGACGAGGCGGAAATGGCGTAGCCCCACATCTCGGTTCCGGCGATGGGGTTTTCGGCCACGGCCTTGGTGAAATAGGTCGAGAAGACGAAGGTGCTGATGACCGCCGCATAGGCCGAATTGGCCCAGTCGTACATGGCCCAGGCGAGTGTGCCCAGGAACGATGCGGGCCGTCCGGCCGGTGAATGATCAGGCTGCGCGTTCACCGGCCTCTCCCTTCCGATGCATCGAGTGTCCCTAGGTTCTATCCCGGCCGTGGGGTCGGTGAACAGGGGCTTGATCGCCCGGGACGCGCGCCGGTCGTCACGCTATAAGCGATGGATCGACCGACAATCGGAGGAAGACCCATGCCTAAGATCGATCCGCCCGCATGGCGCGAGGGCGAAGGGGGCGGCAACGCGTTGTTCGGCGCCGGAAACGGACCTTATTCCGATGCACCGCTCGGCGATGCGGCGGGATTGACGCAAATCGGGGTTCGCCTGGAACGGCTCGCCCCGGGGTCTCGGTCGTCTTACCGGCACCGGCATGATACGGAAGACGAGTTCGTCTATCTGCTGTCGGGCGAACTGGTCCTGATCGAAGACGAGGAGACCTTGTTGCGCGCGGGTGATGCTGCGGCCTGGCCCGCCGGGGCACCGGTCGCCCATTGCCTGGAAAACCGTTCCTCGGCGGATGCGACCTTGCTCGTCGTCGGCGCGCGGCGGCCGTCGGACACGGTTCACTACCCGGACCATGACATCGTCATGCACCGGGACGGGACGGATTGCCGCTTTTCACGGCCGGACGGCTCGCCCGTTCCATCCGGGTCCTGATCGGTCGGGCGATCGCACCAAATATTACCGGCGGCACCGTCATTCGGCCGAGATTTTCCGTTGCCGGGGCAGGCCCCGCCGGGCCAAGATCGCGCCCGGGGGGATTAACGCGGAATTATTCGACAAGAACAATCCGCAAAGGGAGGAGACTGTCCATGGGCCGCAAAGTCCTATTCATCACCACGGATCAACAACGCTTCGACGCCTTGGGCTGCAACGGCGGCAAGATCGCCAAGACGCCCGTGATCGACGGGGTTGCGGCGAAGGGAATCAATTATCAGCGCGCCCATAACCAGAACGTCGTCTGCATGCCCGCGCGCTCGACCATGCTGACCGGCCAGCACGTGCGCAGCCACGGCGTCATCACCAACGGCATTCCGCTTCCCGAAGACAGCCCCGATGTGGCCCGGCGTCTTCGCGAAGAAGGGGGCTACAAGACCGCGCTGATCGGAAAGGCCCATTTCGAGCCGTCGTCGGCTCCCGGCGGGCCCTATTACGAGAACTACGCGGCGGGGAAGGGGCTTTACGGTCCGCACCGCGGCTTCGATTACATGGAGCTTTGCGCCCATACGGGCCGCGCCGGGCGCAGCCTTTATCACTATCCGCGCTGGCTACAGGAGCATCATCCGGAGGAAGTCGACTGTTTCCAGGAATACGTCACGCCGGAAAAGCAGGTCAGCGGCCGGGGCGGCGGGGATACGGGCGCGCCCCAGGTGTGGCACAACCACATCAAGCGCGAACATTATCATACGGACTGGACCGCCGACCGGGCCATCGATTGGTTGTCCGGTCTAGACGAAGATGAAGACTGGTTCGTTTGGCTTAGCTTCCCCGACCCGCACCATCCCTGGGAGCCGCCCTCATCCGAACAGCATCGCGTCAATTGGCGGGATCTGGACCTGCCCGCGGCTTATCCGGGATCGGTCGACGAAACGATCAAGGTGCTGGAACAGAAACCGCGCCATTGGCTCGAATGGTTCCTGGGCAAGAAGCGCTACAACTACGAAACGCCGCCGTCGTTCGTGCCGGCGGAGATGACCGAGGACAACATCCGCGAGGTCAACGCCATGTGCCACATCTCGAACGAGCTGATCGACGAGGCCATCGGCCGCGTGCTCGGCTACATCGATGGGCGCGGCTGGGGCGAGGACACGGACATCCTCTACACCACCGACCACGGTGAATTCCAAGGCGATTACGGCCTGTTGTTCAAGGGGCCCTATCATGTGGATTCCCTGATGCGGGTGCCGATGATCTGGCGGCCGGCACCGTCCGCCGGCGTGAACCCCGCGAAGGTGGAACAGCCGGTCGGCCATGTCGATCTTGCGCGCACGATCTGCCATATCGCCGGGGTCGCGGCGGACGACCGCATGCAGGGCGCTGTCCTGCCGACGTCCGAGGACGGCAGCCGCGAACGCGTGCTGACGGAATGGGACGGCACATACGAAGGGGCGGAAATTCGGCAGCGGACGATCTACCGCGACGGTTACGTCTGTACGGTCTGCGAAAAGACCAACGTCCACGACGGAACCGAAGGCGAACTTTACGTGCTCGCCGACGATCCGCGGCAATTCGTCAACCGATGGAACGATCCGGCCTTGGCGTCGATTAAAAGCGATCTGATCGCCGATCTATACGACAACCTGCCGGCGGCCCGCGAAGAGCCGCTGGAACAGGTCGCCTACGTCTGATCGTCATTGCCCCGGGGCGGCCGGGTGTTACTCGGCCGCCAGGGGGGTAGCCGTACACAGCGGCGGTGGGACGCATCGACCGGCCTGTTCAGGGTAGGGCGAGGGGCCATTGCTGGGCCGTTACCCTCGCTCGAAGTAACCGGCTGCAAATATAAAACGGCCCGCGCCGTCGTGTGACGCGGGCCGCTCAAAACTGTGCCGAGCCTTATTTTACGCTCGAAAACGCCGTCGGCTTGAGGATCATGTTTTCGATGGTCGCCACGATGGGGCCGTCTTTTTCCGACTGCGCACGTTTCTCGATCCATTCGGGGTCGGCCTGGAAGGCGTTCCATTTCTCTTCGCGCTCAGCCAGGGATTCCCATTCCAGCAGGTAATAGAGGGCATGGTTTTCCGGGCCGATCTCCGTCGTCCAGAACCCGGCCTGGCGGATGCCGTGGCGGTCCCAGATGCCCAGGGTGGTCGACGAGAAACGGTTCAACAGGGCAGGCAGACGCCCCGGCGCGCAGTGGTAAATTCGCAGTTCGTGGATCATGAAGGCTTCCTCTCCGTTTGAAGTTTGTCGGGAGAGAGTGCCGTCATTCGCCGTCCGCCGTCTATGGCGATCTGGCAAATTCGTCGCGGCTCAGGCCGGTTCGCCCATGGCTTCGGGGCGGCGGGCAATGCCCTTGGCGGCCTGTTCCGGGCCGTAAGCCTGAACCAGGGTGTCGGTCGAGGCTTCGGCCAGTTCGATGCATTCCGCGAGCAATTGCAGAATCCGCATGTTGTTGTTGATTACCTTCTCGGCGTCCGGATTGCTGTCGCGAACGGCCCGATTGCACCGGGTGATGATGTCGTTGCGCAGCACGCGCAGAACATCCTCCAATTTGGCGCCGGTCGAGTTGGTGTCGGAAACCAGTAACTTTGTCATGGCATGGCTCCTTGTGTCATCCTTGCCCTGTTTGTGTTTCGATATCGAAACAACATAGACAGAGTATAGGGTTTTGCGTCGGTTAGCACACCTAGACAGGAGTCATAGTGGATGTTTGGGGGCGGTCGGGTCGTCAGGCGTTCAATCCGACCGGGCAGGCGACGCCTGTGCCGCCCAGGCCGCAATACCCGGCCGGGTTCTTGGCCAGGTACTGCTGATGCAGGTCCTCTGCATAGTAGAACGGACCGGCATCTTTGATTTCCGTAGTGATGCTGCCGTATCCGGCTTTGCTGAGCGAGGCTTGGTAAGCCTTGAGGGAGGCTTCGGCCGCTTCCCGCTGTTCCGGTGAATTAACGTAGATGCCGGAACGGTATTGCGTGCCCCGGTCATTGCCCTGGCGCATGCCCTGGGTCGGGTCGTGGTTTTCCCAGAACACCCGCAGCATGTCTTCGAACGTCGCCGAGGCCGTATCGTAGACTGCGAGGACGACCTCGTTATGCCCCGTCAGACCGGAGCAGACTTCCTGATAGGTCGGGTTGGGGGTGTATCCGGCGCCGTAGCCGACGGCGGTCGCATAGACGCCCGGGGTCTGCCAGAATTTGCGCTCCGCCCCCCAGAAACATCCCATGCCGAACACGGCTGTCTCCATGCCCGCCGGGAAGGGCGGTTTGATGCGGTTGCCGTTGATGAAATGCACCTCCGCCGTCGGCATCGGCGTATCGCGGCCGGGCAGGGCCTGATCTGCGCGGGGCATCTGGGATTTGGCATGGGCGTTGAGCAGCGAAAACATGGCGGCCGGTCCTTCCGTGCGGTTGCGGCGACGCCCGGGAAATACGAGCCTGAACGCCGTTTGAAACAGCATATAGGAAGCGGACCCCGCATATCCATAGAGCCTCGCGAAACCGTGACGGAGGGCGCCGCGAAGACCGCCATTTTTCTTGGATGGATGCGCAAAGACGAATATGATTGGGGCATGCAACGACAGATCGCACTTGCCGCCCTGGTGGGCGTGGCCGCCTTGATCTTCGCGCCCGAATTGATGGACGCGGGGGCCTTCGTGCTGGCCAAAAGCCTGGACGCCAACGCGGTCAAGGTGATCGAAAACGCGCTTTACGGCCTGGGATGCTTCTAAGCCTCCGCATCCCCGCCGCATGCCGCATCCCCTTGCATCACGGCTGATTTCAGATGACCGACGCCTCTGACGGCATTCTCGATCTTTGGCCGACCAAGTTGGTGCGTCGGCACCTGCCGGATTTCGAAGAACCGACCCAGGCCATGGTGAAGCTCATCCGCGATATGGAACGGGTGAACAAGAATCTGACGACCGACTACCTGGCGCCCGATTTTTTCAACAAGGACGAGCCGTCGATCAATTGGTTGCGCGAACAGGTCAATGCCACGGTGGTCGATTACCTGCGGGCCATCGGGATCGACTACGACGTCCGCTGGTCGATCCAGGGATGGCCGAATATCAATCGCTTAGGGGATTATCACGACGCCCATAACCATCCGGGATCGTACCTCAGCGGGACCTATTACCTGAAGGTGCCGACGGTCAAGGAGCCGATGCGTAACCGTCCGGATGTGCGCCCGTCGAACATCACGTTCTACGACCCCCGACCGGGCATCAACATGAATTCGATCAAGGGCGACCCTTACGTCGATCCCGAATTCACGGTGATGCCGGAACCGGGCCTGTTGATGATGTGGCCGGCCTTCCTCAACCATTTCATCCACCCGAACCTGTCGAAGGAAACGCGGGTCACGGTCAGCTTCAATATCGTGCTGAAATGGCAGGACCATTACCTGCCCACGCAATGAGCCGACGATAGGGTGAATGAGACCTCAGGGGGCGGCGCCTCGGGTTTCCGTGCGGATTGGATCGTTTGGGGAAGGGGGATGCCTCGCGTGGGGCAGGCCCTATGAGCGGAATTCTTCGCGCTGGCCCGGACCGGGGCCGTTTTGGCCGGTCCGGGGCGGTTCCTCCCTATGGCTGACTGGGCCGAGGAACCGCCTCCGGTACCGACCGGCGGAGGAAGGGGCAGGACCACGCGCGGTGGGAGGTCCGCTTGAAATGCCTGTCCCTGGGAGGAAATCTCCGCCGGAACCCGTCTGCATGAAAGAACGGGTTATTCGAGAAAGGCGTATTTAGTGAACGTCGGCCGGTTTGTGATGCACCAGGCCGCCGAAGAATTCGCGGATGCCGCCGGTGGTGCGGCTGATCAGCCGGCCCAGGGCGAAGAAGTGGTCGCGAACCGATTCGGCGCGGAGGATTTCCGCTTCGTGCAGGGCGCGGGTCAGTTCTTCCGGGGAAATTTCTTTGTAGGAGGTGTGACCGATGATGTCTTTCATCTCTAGCTTCCTTCGGGTTTGTGGGGCGCCTGTGCGCTCCGTCACTGAGAATTCTATCGCTGCGATGCAGCATGTGTGTTGCAGTGCAATATAATGGTAAGCTTGATAGGCGATAATCCCTGCAAATCGCACAAGGCTTGTGCGTTTCAGGCAAAAACAAGAAAAAGTAACGGAGTATCAGTTAATGGATATCGCGACACAGATGATTTTGTTCGCCGCGGTCGTTGAAAACGGCGGGTTTTCAGCCGCTGCGCGGGACCTGGGCCTGACGCCGTCGGCGGTCAGCCGACAGATCGGACAGCTGGAAGATCGCCTTGGGACGCGGTTGTTGAACCGTTCGACCCGCCGGATTTCGCTGACTGAAGTCGGCCGGGCCTTTTATTCACGGTGTTCTGAAGTCGCGCAGAACGTTCAGGAGGCCGAGAACCTTGTCATCAACATGGTGGACCACCCGCAAGGCACGTTGAAAGTCGCCGCCACCGTGGCCTTCGCCAAGGCGCAATTGTTGCCGTTGCTGCCGGCGTTCCTGGCGGAAAACCCCGATTTGAAGATTTCCCTCGACGCCACGGACCGGGTGATCGACCTGGTCGAGGAACAGGTGGACGTGGCGATTCGGTTCTCGGAGCAGATCGACGATTCGTCGGCCGTGTCGCGTAAACTGGCGACCAACCGCCGGGTCTATGTCGCCTCGCCCGCATACATCGCGAAACACGGCGTGCCGATGACGCCGGATGATATCGGCAACCACAACTGCCTGCGTATTTCCACGGTCGAAGCTTGGAACAATTGGACCTTTGACGACGGGTCCGGCCCAATGCGCATGCCGATCAAGGGCAATTTCGAAGCGAACAGCGCCGATGCCATCTATTACGCAGTGTTGGCGGGAGTCGGGATCGCACGCCTATCGACTTATCTGGTCAATGGCGCCTTGGAGCAGGGGCGGCTTGTCCGCGTCCTGCCCGATTATGCGGATGAAACTTCTGACATTCTGGCGATTTATTCCAACCGCCGGAACCTGTCGCCCAACGTGCGGGCATTCATCGATTACTTCGCCGATGCTTTCGGGCCGGTGCCGCCCTGGGAAAGCAAGGACCAGGCGGCCTGAGGTGCGCAGGGGCGGGATCAACCCGCCTTGGGCGAGATCATGACCATGAACGGAATTTCACCGTGGTTGAGGCACAAGATGCCCAAGCCCGTGACGACGTTGTGTTCCTTGTTCTTCAGCGCGGAATAAAGCTCGTATCCGACATCTTCGTCCGGCAATTCGACATGGTCGACATGCTGCATGAAGGCCTTGATGACCTTGATCGGGCTTTTCGTGAAGAGGTCGTCCGGGGCCTCGAATTCATATCGTGCGTCGGCGCCATGGCCTTCGCCGACACCGGAATCCATCATCGTCGCTTCCACCTTCATGGCCGGTCTTTGCCTCCGCTTTCCGATCCGAAATGTCGGCAAACTCTAAGGCTGGAACATGACAGTTGGATGAAGGGCGGTGAGGGCGCGCGGCTCAGCCGCCGCTGCGTGCCGCGGCGGCGAAGGCGTTGAAGGTATCCTCGATGACTTTGCGCCCGATGTCGCGGGTGATGAAGACGATCTTCGAACGGTGATCGTCGTCCGGCCACGAAGGCAGGCCGACAGGCGGATGGAACAGGTGCTGAACCCCGTGCACGGCGATCGGGTTCTCCTCGCCCTCGACGTTCAGAATGCCCTTGATACGCAAAAGGTTCTCACCCTGCGTGGCGATCAGCATCTCGATCCAGGTCACGAAGCCGTCCCAAGGAATCGGGTCGTCCACGGTCATGCAGAACGATGTGATCCGCGAATCATGGCGGTTCGGATCGTGCGCGTGGTCGTGGTGATGATCGTGTCCGTGGTCATGGTGATGATCGTGTCCATGGTCATGGTGGTGTTCATGATCGTGATCGTGTCCGTGATCCTCGGGCTTCGAGAAGGCTTCCTCGCGCAGCCAGCCGGCGACGTCGGCGATCTTGCGGTCGGCGGAGAACAGCCCGGCGTCGAACAGGTCGGTGGGCCCGAAATCGCCCGAGGCATCAAAGACCGGTGCCGACGGGTTGAGAGCCTTGAGCCGGTTGCGGACGTCGGCCAGTTGCGCCGGGGTCGCCAAGTCGGCCTTGCTCAGCACGATGCGGTCGGCGACGGCGGCCTGTTTCACGGCTTCCGGCTGGGCGTCCAGGGTCGCCGCGCCGTTGACCGCGTCGACCACCGTGACGATGCCGTCGAGCCTGTAGCGCGGGCCGACCGTCGGGTCGGTCATCAGGGTATGGATGATCGGCGCGGGATCGGCGAGGCCCGTGGTCTCGATGACCATGCGCTTGAACCAGGGGATTTTCTTGTCGAACCGCTGCCAAAACAGCTCCCGCATGGCGTTGACCAGATCGCCGCGCACGGTGCAGCACAGGCAGCCTGAATTGAGCAGCACCGTATCCTCGCGGGTTTCCTTGACCAAAAGGTGGTCGAGCCCGATTTCGCCGAACTCGTTGATCAGCACGGCGGCCTCGCCCATGTCGGGATGGGCCAGCAGGCGGTTGAGCAGCGTCGTTTTGCCGGCACCCAGGAAGCCGGTCAGAACCGTCACGGGGATCGTTTTGGCGATCAGCCGGGCGTTGACATCCTGCGGCGCGGCTTCGGCGGTATCAGTCTTTTCCGCCATAGAGGTCCTCCGGGTCGGCTTCCGGCTCGGCGATCACCTGGATGTTGCCGTCGCGCACGGCATGGAAGAAGCAGTTATGCCGCCCCGTGTGGCAGGCCACGCCGGTCTGATCGACCAGCATCAGGACCGTGTCTTCGTCGCAGTCGAAGCGGAATTCCTTGAGCGCCTGGATCTGGCCCGAGGTCTCGCCCTTGCGCCACAGCTTGCCGCGCGAGCGGGAGTAATAGCAGGCGCGCCCCGTCGCCAGCGTCTCGCGGATCGCGTCGGCGTTCATCCAGGCGAGCATCAGCATCTCGCCCGTGTCGAACTGCTGCGCCACGGCGGGGATCAGGCCGGCCTCGTTGAATTTCAAGCGGCCAATAACCTGGTCCGTCACGTCGTCAGTCATCGTCTCGTCTCTTTCAGCCTTCAGGCAGCGTTCAGGCGCCCGAAGCCGTCTTCCAAATCCTCGATCAGATCGTCCGGGTCTTCCAGACCAATATGGAGACGCACCATCTGATTTTCATGGGGCCAGGGCGTCGCCGTGCGCGACCCGGCGGGGGCGATGGGAATGGCCAGGCTTTCGAAGCCGCCCCAGCTGGCGCCGATCCCGAACAGGTCCAGGCCGTCGACCATGGCGCACATCGCCGGTTTGCTGAATTTCTTGTCCAGCATCACGCCGAACAGGCCGCAGGCCCCCGTATGATCGCGCTTCCACAGTTCATGGCCAGGGTCCGAGGGCAGGGCGGGGTAGAGCACCCGTTCGACCTCGGGCCGGGCGTCCAGCCATTCGGCGACCTTAAGCGCATTGATTTGATGGCGCTCCATGCGCACGGAAAGGGTGCGGATGCCGCGAAGGGCGAGAAAGGCCTCGTCCGGGCCGGACCGGGAGCCGAGCGTGTTCTGCATGCCCTTAAGCGCCTGGAACTGCTCTTCGGTGGAGACGGTGACCGTGCCCAACATGGCGTCTGAATGGCCGCAGAGGTATTTGGTTCCGGCCTCCAGCACGATATCGACGCCCAGCGCGAAGGGATTGCAGAAGTAGGCCGACGACCACGTGTTATCGATCACGGTCAGAATTCCGCGGTCCCGCGCGACGGCGGTGATGGCCGGGACGTCCTGAACCTCGAAGGTGTGGGAGCCCGGGGATTCCATATAGATCATCTTGGTGTTCGGCTGGATCAGGTCCGCGATGTCGCCGCCGATCAGAGGATCGTAATAGGTGATCTCGACCCCGGCGCGTTCCAGCAGGTTCTTGCCGACGCGTTTGCGGGTCGGGCCGTAGACCGAGTCGGAAAACAGCACATGATCGCCGTGCTGAAGGAAGGTGATGGTTGCCGCCGCGATAGCGCCGATCCCCGACGGGAAAGTCACGGTCTTGTGCGATCCTTCGTAAAGCGCCGTGACGGTTTCTTCCAAGGCGAATTGCGTCGGCGTGCCCGAGCGTCCGTACTGCACGCCCTGGAACGGGGTGCGGTCGCGGGTCTGGAACTCTTCCACCGTCGGGAACAGCACAGTCGAGGCATAGTAAACAGGCGGATTGGGGATGCCCTGGTTGTCCCAGGGTTTCATGGCGGCATGGGTGATGACGGTGTCCTTGCGCCGGGATTTCTTGCTCATGTCGGGGCTGTCCTTGGATGATAAAGGGGGGCTTCGGCGGGGATCGCCGGGGACAAAATATGTTACCGGGCAAGATAGCGGGAAACCCATGGCACGCAAGGCGTTGCGCGTGTGCAGTGCAGCATTTCGGGCATTAGCTCTTAAAAATCGACAATCATTCTCGCTTGAGCCCTTTTTGTAGGTTATGTTACGCCTGTTGGTGTTCGCGGGTGCGGCATAATCGCCGAAACCGCGAAAAACAGCGAAATAACGCTAAAACGAAGTCGAAATTCGAAAATCAGATAGCCAGGGAGCAATCTACTTATGTTGAAGCGAGCAAGTTTCGCAGCCGCGGCGATCGCGGCTGTCAGCATCGCGTCGGGGGCCCAAGCGGCCACGTTGGACGACGTGAAAGCACGCGGTACCCTTCATTGCATCGTGAACACCGGCCTGCCCGGGTTCTCCTACACCGATGCCAGTGGCCGTTGGTCCGGTTTCGATGCGGACATGTGCCGTTCCGTCGCCGCCGCGGTTTTGGGGGACAGCGAAAAGGTCAAATACATTCCCGCGACCGGCAAGACCCGGTTCACCCTGCTGAACTCCAAGGAAGGCGACGTCATCTTCCGTAACACGACGTGGACCTTTGTCCGTGACGTGGACGTCAAGCTGACCTTCATCGGCACGACCTACTACGACGGTCAGGGCTTCATCATCCGTAAGTCCAAGGGCGTCAAGAGCGCCAAGGAACTGGACGGCGCCACGGTCTGCATCCAGACCGGTACGACGACCGAGTTGAACCTGGCCGACTACTTCCGCGCCAATAATATGAAGTACGAGCCGGTTCCCATCGAATCCAACGAAGAAGCGCGTAAGAACTACCTTGCCGACCGTTGCGACGTGTACACCACGGACCGCTCCGGCCTGGCCGCCACCCGCGCCACGTTCGACAAGCCGGGTGATCACACGATCCTGCCGGAAGTCGTTTCCAAGGAGCCGTTGGGCCCCGTCGTTCGTCATGGCGACAACCAGTGGGAAGACGTCGTCCGTTGGACGGTGTTCGCGCTGATGGCCGCCGAGGAATTGGGCGTGACTGCGGCCAATGCCGACGAAATGGCCAAGAACCCGCCGAACCCGAACGTCGCCCGCCTGCTGGGCGCCGAGGGTGCGCTGGGTGAAATGCTGGGTCTCGACAAGGACTTCGCGCTGCGAGCCATCAAGGCCCAGGGCAACTACGCCGAGATCTTCAACAAGAACATCGGCCCGGATACGCCTATCGGGCTCGAACGCGGTCTCAACGCGTCTTACAAAGACGGTGGTCTGATCTATTCGCCGCCGTTCCGGTAAGCCGGGAAGCGAGACTGTGAAGACGTCTTAAACGATACGCGCCGGGAGGGTTCGCCCCCCGGCGCGTGTTCGTTTAGGGCTCTGCATTTCAAAAAGATAAAAATAAATCCCACCTCAAGGTGGGGAAGTCAGCCAAGGCGGAACACCGGTAAGGTTTTAATAAACCGCCCAATAACGACAGGGGGCCGACGTGACCACGACTGTGGATCAAGGAAGCGTGGCGGCACAAAAAGGCGAGCCCAATGTGCTGCTCAAACTCTGGCGGAACAAGGAGACCCGCTCGGTCATCATTCAAATTCTGACGATGGCCGTGCTGTTCGCCTTTTTTGCCTACATCATCAACAACGCGGTTCTGAACCTTCAGGCGCTGGGCAAGACGTTCAGCTTTGATTTTCTGAACGAACCCGCGTCCTACGACATCAACCAAACGCTGATCGAATACACCTCCCGGGACACGCACTTCCGGGCGATGCTGGTCGGCATTCTCAATACCGCGCTGGTCGCGGTCTGCGGCATCATTCTGGCGACCATCCTCGGTTTCCTATTCGGTGTCATCCGGCTGTCGAACAACTGGATCGCCGCGAAATTGGTTTATTGCTTCGTCGAAGTCACCCGCAACACGCCGGTGCTGCTGCAGATTTTCCTGATTCAGGGGATTTTGGTTCACACGCTGCCGCACCCCAAACAGGCGGCCAGCATCGGCGACGCGTTCTTCCTGTCCAATCGGGGGATGGCGATCCCGCGGCCCATCGTTGAAGACGGTTTCATGTTCACGGTGATCGCCTTTTTCGTGGCCATCGCGGGCGTGATCGCGTTCCGCCGCTGGGCCCGGAAGATCCAGGAAGAGACGGGCAAGATTTATCCCGTGTTGACCATCAGCCTGGGAATCCTGGTCGCGCTGCCGCTGATCGTCTTTATGATTTCCGGCTCACCGCTGGCCTTCGAAGTGCCGGAACTCGGCCGCTTCAACTTGCGCGGCGGGTGGACTTTGATCCCGGAATTCCTGGCCCTTTGGCTGGCCTTGTCCTTGTATACCTCGGCCTTCATTTCCGAGATCGTGCGGTCGGGTATCATGGCCATCAACAAGGGCCAATGGGAGGCCGCCGGAGCGCTCGGCATCAAGCGGAGCTGGACCCTGCGCCTGGTCATCATTCCCCAGGCGATGCGGGTCATCATTCCGCCGCTGGCCAGCCAGTATCTGAACCTGACCAAGAACTCGTCGCTGGCCATCGCCATCGGCTACATGGACATCGTTGCGACCATCGGCGGCATCACGCTGATGCAGACGGGCAAGGAAATGGAGACCATGATCATCGTGTTGGCGATCTATCTCTGTTTCTCGCTGGTCATTTCGGCGTTCATGAATTGGTACAACAAGCGCATTGCGCTGGTCGAACGGTAAGGGGAGGCGGATCATGGCAAGCACTCAAAATCCCGACATGACACCCTCGCTGACCCAGCAATACGAACCGGGTGAACATCCCGATTGGCCGGCGCCGTCGTCGGTCAAGGGCCCGGTCGCCTGGATGCGCGAGAACCTGTTCGGTAGCGTCACCAATACCGTTCTGACCCTGCTGGCGGTCTATCTGATCTACAAGATCGTCCCGGCGCTGGCCGATTGGATGTTCCTGGATGCGGTGTTCACCGGCGAAAGCCGCAAGGATTGCCGGGCCCAGGGCGACGGCGCCTGTTGGGCGTTCATCTCCGGACGGATTCAGCTGTTCATCTACGGCTTCTATCCCGATGCGGAACGCTGGCGGGTCAACCTGACGGCGGTCCTGCTGGTCTTTGCGCTGGTGCCGATCCTGTTCGATAAGGTGCCCCACCGGGGCAAGGCGCTGATCTATTCGGCGCTTTATCCGGTCATCGCAGGCGTCCTGCTGGTCGGCGGTATCTTCGGCCTGGAATACGTCTCGACGGACCAATTCGGCGGCCTGATGCTGAACGTCATCATCGGTGTTACGGGCATCGCGTTCTCGTTGCCCATCGGCATCTGTCTGGCGCTCGGCAGGCAATCTCACCTGCCGATCATTCGGATCCTTTCGGTCTCGTTCATCGAGTTCATCCGCGGCGTGCCGCTGATCACGCTGCTGTTCGTCGCGGCGGTGATGCTCAGCTACTTCGTGCCGCCGGGAACGAACTTCGACCTGCTGGTCCGGATGCTGATCATGGTCACGCTGTTCGCTTCGGGCTACATGGCCGAGGTCATCCGCGGTGGCCTGCAGGCGATCCCGAACGGACAGTACGAAGCCGCCGACGCCATGGGGCTCAAGTATTGGCAGGCCATGCGCCTGATCATTCTGCCGCAGGCGTTGAAGATCTCGATCCCCGGGATCGTCAACACCTTCATCGCCCTCTACAAGGACACCACCCTGGTCATCGTCATCGGCCGGCTGGATATCCTGGGCATCGGCAATTCGTCTCTGGCGGACGCCAAATGGCAGGGCCTCTCGACCGAGGTCTACGTCTTCGTCGCCGTATTCTTCTTCTGCAGTTGCTTCCTCATGTCGCGGTACTCGCTGTACCTCGAGAAGAAGCTGCACACCGGACATTAAGGGGAAAGACCCATGTCAGACGTTCAAACCACCACCGAAACCGCCGCAGGGCCCGGCGCCGTCCAGTCCTCCAAGGGCAAGGACGACGTCATCCTGATCCGCGCCATGCACAAATGGTACGGCGACTTCCACGTCCTCAAGGACATCAACTTGTCGGTCAAATCCAAGGAGCGCATCGTCATCTGCGGTCCGTCGGGATCCGGCAAGTCGACGATGATCCGCTGCATCAACCGGCTGGAGGAACACCAGCAGGGCGATATCTACGTCGACGGGATCGAGTTGACCAACGACCTGAAGAACATCGACCTGATCCGGCGCGAGGTCGGCATGGTGTTCCAGCACTTCAACCTGTTCCCGCATCTGACCGTGCTGGAAAACTGCACGCTGGGTCCCATCTGGGTTCGCCAGACGCCCAAGAAGGAGGCCGAGGAAACGGCCATGCACTTCCTCGAGCGGGTCAAGATTCCGGAACAGGCCCTGAAATTCCCGGGCCAGCTTTCGGGCGGTCAGCAGCAGCGTGTCGCCATTGCCCGCTCGCTCTGCATGAATCCTAAGATCATGCTGTTCGACGAGCCGACTTCGGCCCTCGACCCGGAAATGATCAAGGAAGTGCTCGATACCATGATCGAGTTGGCGGATACCGGCATGACCATGCTTTGCGTAACCCACGAGATGGGCTTCGCCAAGACCGTGGCCGACCGTGTCATCTTCATGGACGGCGGCGAGATCATCGAACAGAACGAACCGCACCAGTTCTTCGACAATCCGCAGCACGAACGTACGCAGCTCTTCCTTAGCCAGATCCTGGCGCACTAGAATAAATCGACCGGCCACCCCGTGCCCGCCTCGGATTGAGTCCGGGGGGCACGGGGAAGGCACGGCGCAAGAAAAACACCAACCGGAAACACCAAGGCTTCACACAATGAACAGAAACGCCGTCGTTACCGGTGCCAGCAACGGCATCGGGAAAGCCATCGCGTCCCGTCTCACCGAAGACGGCTGGCGCGTCATCAATCTGGACCGGGCCGAGCCCTCGGGCGACGATCCCTTCGAATGGATCGAGACCGATCTTTCCGAACCTGACGCCATTGCGGCTGCCTTCGAGGAAATCCGCGAACGTGAACTGGGCCCGGTCACGGGGTTGGTCAATAACGCCGGCGTCGCCCGCGCGGCGATCCTGGAAGAATCCACGGTCGAGGATTTCGATCTGACCATGGCGATCAACATGCGCGCGCCCATGCTCTGCGCGCAGGCCGTCCTGGACGACATGAAGGCCGAGAACTTCGGGCGGATCGTCAACATCGCCAGCCGCGCGCTTCTGGGCAAGACGCACCGTACGGCCTATTCGGGCTCCAAGGGCGGCATTGCGTCGATGGGCCGCGTCTGGGCCCTGGAACTGGCGCAGTACGGCGTCACGGTGAACAACATCGGCCCGGGCCCGATCGCCACGGAGCTGTTCAAACAAGCCAACCCGCCGAACATGCCCCGGACCCAGGAAATCATCGGCACGATCCCTGTCGGGCGGCTGGGCGAGCCGGAAGACATCGCGCAAGCCGCGTCGTTCTTCATGGATGAAAAGTCCGGCTTCATCAGCGGTCAGACCCTGTTCGTTTGCGGCGGCATCAGCCTGGCGCGCGGCGGCAGCTGACGCCGCAGACCAAGGAGAGGTTGCCATGACCGAGGTATTGACCGGCGGATGCCAATGCGGCGGGGTTCGCTACGAGGTCACGGCGGACAAGCCGTACCGTACGCATATCTGCCATTGCACCGATTGCCGCAAGCAATCGGGCAGTGCGTTCAGCGTCACCTGGATCATCGACAAAGATTGCTTCCGGCTGACCCAGGGTGCGTTGAAGGTCTTCACCAGCGAGGCCCAATCGGGCCGCGGCAAGCGGGGCGCGTTCTGTCCCGACTGCGGCAGCCGCATCTACAACGAGATCGACCTGCGGCCGGGCCAGGTGTCCATCAAGACGGGCACCCTGGATGATGGGGGCGGCCTGGCCCCCACGCGACATGTCTGGGTGCAGAGCAAGCTGCCCTGGGTCGACATCCCAGAAGGCGCCGAAGTGTTCGAACGCGGCGTCGACAAAGCATCGTCCGACAGGAACCCGGCATGACCGGCCCGGCGGAGGCCGGCCTGACAGGTCGGGTCGCCCTGGTCATCGGTGCGGGCTCCATCGCGCCCGGCATCGGCATCGGCCGGGCGATCTGTCTCGCCCTGGCGCGGGACGGCGCTTTCGTCGTCGCGGCCGACCGGGAAATCTCGGCGGCGGAGGAGACCCGCGCCATGGTGGCCGAAAAGGGTGGGCAGGCCGAGACGGCGGAGGTCGACGTGCTGGACGATGCCTCCGTTGAGGCCCTGGTCGCCGGCGTCATCGAACGGCACGGCCGGATCGATATCCTGCATTGCAATGTCGGGCTGGGCAAAAGCGGGCCGTCGGACGGCACCACGGCGGATGATTGGCGGCGGATCAGCGACGCCAATGTGACCTCGCTGCATGTCGCGGCGCAGGCGGCGATTCCGACCATGCGCAAACAGGGCAGGGGCGTCATCACCATCACGTCATCCATTGCCGCGATTCGCTACCCCGGGTTTCCGCATCTCGCCTATGGGGCGACCAAAGCGGCGGCGAGTCATTTCGCCAAGGCCCTGGCGGTCGAGGTCGCACCCGATAACATCCGCGTCAATTCCATCGTCGCGGGGCTGATCGACACGCCCCGCATCGGCGTAACGCTCGCCAAAAGTTACGGCGACCGGGACGAGAAACAGATGCGCGCGGCGCGCGACGCCAGTTGCCCCATGGGCCGTATGGGCAGTGCGTGGGACATCGCCGAAGCGGCGGCCTTCCTGGCGTCCGACCGGGCGGGGTATATCACCGGCACGTCGTTGGTGGTGGATGGGGGACTGTCGGCGACGATCCGCCAACCGGCCGAGGTCTAGCTGAGGCCCCGCCAGATCAGGCCGCAGGACACGGCCAGAAGCCCTATCTGAACGAGACGGCGGAAGACGGCCTCGGATATCCGTTTGCGGATCCAGAACCCGACCGTCAGGCCCGCCGCCGCCGGGATCAGGGCCATAACCGACCCTTGAACTTGATCCCAGGTCAGGTGGTCCTCGACCGCGAGCCGTGCGAAAAGCGGCAGCATCCCCAACATCGCCCCGATCGCCAATTGCGTGACGAACACGTCTTTGGGCGGGCGCAGGGCGGCGAAATAGGCAATCATCGGCGTGAGCATGCCGGTGACCCCGGCGACCAGGCCGATCAACGCACCGGCGATCGGATGCAGGCCCCGCATGCGGCCCATGACGTGTGATACGTCAGGCGAAAATATCTGAAACAAGGTGGTGCAGATCACCAGGATACCGACGGCCAAGGCGATCAGTTTCGGATCCGCCGAAACCATCGCGCCGGCGCCGATCCACACGCAGATCATCAGCGCCAGAGTGAAGCCCCAGTAGCGGCGCATCGCCTCGCGGATTTCACCGGCTTCCCATATCTGCCAGATGTTCGACAGCACCACCGGCACCAGGAACAGCGAGACCGCCTGAGGCGGATCGATGACCATGACCATGATCGGCAGGCCGACGGCGGGAATACCAGCGCCCAGCACCCCCTTGACCAGGGAGCCGGCGAACATGCCCAGGACGAGAACGGCCAGGGCGGCGGTGGGGAGATCTAGAAGCGACATATCCTCGGGTGGTCGCCGGATACGTCGAACGGTCCCGGTGGCCTGCGTGTTGTGGTTGGGTAGGGCGAATGCCCGACCGCGTCCGTTATCTTTAGGTCATCAAGGGGAGGCGCACAAGCGGGCCCACCGGCGCGGGCCCGCCTGTCCGATGTCGACATGGGTGTCAGGTGACGACGGGCGTGTCGTCGCGCATGCCCCATTCGGACCAGGATCCGTCGTAGACGGCGACGTCTTCCTTCCCGATCAGATAGAGCGCCAGTGCCGCGTAACAGGCGGTTACGCCGGAGCCGCAGCTGGTCACCAGGGGGTGTTTCAAGTCGATGCCGCTTTTATCGACGAGCGTCTGAATTTCCTCGGCCGAGCGCATGACGCAGTTCTTTTCCGGGTTCATCAGGTCGCCGTAGGGCAGGCTCAGCGCACCCGGCATATGGCCGGAGCGCATGCCTTCGCGGGGCTCCGGCGACGTGCCGGCGAAGCGCCCGGCGGCCCGCACATCGACGATTGTCTCGCGGCCGCTGTCCAGATCGGCGCGGACTTGGTCGATAGAGCGCAGCAGGAAATGGTTTTCCCGAGGCGTGAAGTGCCGTTCCTGGGGCTGCGGGACTTCGTCGGTGACCGGACGGTTTTCCGCCAGCCATTTCGGAAGGCCGCCGTCCATCACCGCGACGTCTTCGTGGCCGAACAAGCGGAACATCCACCACACCCGGGCGGCCGCCATGCCGCCGCCATTGTGGTCGTAGCAGATGATCCGAGTGCCGTCGCCCAAGCCCAGCTTGCGCACCTTGGACGAAAACACTTCGGCCTGAGGGACCATGTGCGGCAGAGGATTGTCAGGATCTTTGACATCATCGATGTCGAAGAACACCGCACCTTCCAGATGCTGTTTGGCGTATTCCTCGGAGCCCTTGCGGCCGTCGTTCGGCAGGTAATAGGTGCAATCGACGATGTGCACGTCCGGCGCCGACATGTGTTCGGCGACCCACTCGGTGGACACCAGGGCTTGCGGGTTGGAATAGGGCATGGTCGTTTTCTCCGGGAATGGGGTCGTTTCGGCGGCCGGTCAGGGCAGAAAATCAGGAACCGGCAGGTCCTTCGACTTGAGGAAGTCGCGGTTGTAGAGCTTGGACAGGTAGCGCGTTCCGACATCGCACAGGATGGTGACGATGGTGTGACCGGGGCCAAGTTCCTTGGCCAGGCGCAGCGCCCCCGCAAGGTTGATGGCGGACGATCCGCCCAGCACCAGGCCTTCGTCCGTGATCAGATCGAAAAGCAGCGGGATCGCATCCTTATCGTCGATCACGTAGGGCTGATCGACGATGATGTCCTCGACGATCGCGGTGGAGCGGCCCAAGCCGATGCCTTCGGCAATCGAGCCGCCATCGGTGGCCTTTGCTTCGCCGTCCTTGAACAGGTGATACATCGCCGCACCTTTGGGATCGGCGCAGCCGACGACGATGCCCGGGTTCTTTTCTTTCAAAAACGTCGAGGTCCCGGCCAGAGTGCCGCCCGTGCCGACGGCGCAGATGAATCCATCGATCTTCCCGCCGGTCTGTTCCCAGATTTCCGGGCCGGTCGAGGCGTAGTGGGCACCGCGGTTGTCCAGGTTATTCCACTGGTCGGCGAACAACACACCGTTCGGCTCGGTCTTGGCCAGATCCTCGGCCAGGCGGCGGGCGACGTGTTGATAGTTGTCCGGATTGGAAAAGGGCAGGGCCGGATTCTCGATCAGCTCTGCGCCGCACAGGCGCAGCATGTCCTTCTTTTCCTGGCTCTGTGTTTCCGGAATGACGATGGTCGTGCGGTAGCCGCGTGCATTCCCGACCAGGGCCAGGCCGATGCCCGTATTGCCCGCCGTGCCTTCGACGATATGTCCGCCGGGCTTCAGGTCGCCGCGCTTTTCCGCTTCCAGGATCATGTGCCGGGCGGGCCGATCCTTGACCGATTGGCCCGGATTGAGGAATTCCGCCTTGCCGAGAATTTCGCAGCCCGTCGCCTCGGATAGCCGGTTGAGGCGGATCAGCGGCGTGTTCCCGATGGCATCCACCAGGCCGTTCGTGATGTTCATGGATGTTTCCGTCCTAGAAAGAGTCTTCTACTTGGTTATTTCAAGGTGGCGGCAACATACCCGCGCCGGAAGGTCCGATCAAGGCGCTGACATTGCGATTCCGGCGGATTTCCTGTTCCGTCGCGGCATAGGTTGAGGCTAAAGTCGGCGCCCCAGGGACGCCTGCGAAGCAAAAACGACCATTTAACAAAAATACTGGAGGAACTACCCATGACCGAACAACCTGTCCTTTGCGAAATCGATGGGCGCGGCGTCGCCACGGTTACTCTCAATCGGCCCGAGGTCAACAACGCCTACAACGGCGAAATGATCGACGCGCTGCTCGACGGCATGAAAGCGCTGGCGGTCAACGACGACGTGCGTCTGATCGTGCTGCGCGGCGCGGGTAAGCATTTCCAGGCCGGCGCCGATCTCGGCTGGCTGCTGTCGGTTTCCGGCGGCTCGCCCGAGGAAAACCTCGAGGTTTCCCGCCGCACGGGTGCCGCCGTGCATCTCCTGGACGTTTGTCCCAAGCCGACCATGGCCGTTGTGCAGGGCTTCTGCGTCGGCGGCGGCACGGGCGTGCTGGCCGCTTGCGACGTGGTGATCGCGTCCGAGGACGCGACCTTCACCATTTCCGAAGTCCGCTGGGGCCTGATCCCGCAGCCGATCCTGCCGCAATTGATCGCCGCCATCGGCGTGCGTAACGTGCGGCGCTATGCCCTGACGGCCGAACGTTTTTCGGCCCAGCAGGCGCACAACATGGGTCTCGTGCACGAAGTCGCGCAGCCGATGCAGTTGGAACGCACGGCGGAAAAGACCATCGATGCCTTCCTGCGCAGCGGCCCGGATGCCGTCGCCCAGACCAAGGCGAAGACGCTGGAACTGGCGCAGACCGCGATGGACCCCAAGGTTGCCGACGAGTTGGCCCGCCTGCATTCCGAGAAACGTCAATCGGCGGAAGCCGCCGAGGGCTTGGCCGCGTTCCAGGAAAAGCGCAACCCGTCCTGGTTCAAGGAATAGTCCTCAGGATTTCCTGAGGATTTCCGGGCCTGGGCCGTCAGGTCCAGGCCGTCCGGACCTTGTCGCGGTTCAGTTGCAGCCATTGCAGGCAAATGATGATCGTGCCGTTGTTGATCGTGCCGTCGGCGACAAGGGCGAAGGCCTCTTCCGCCGGCATCGTGAACACGCGGATATCCTCGTTTTCGTGGTCCAGGCCGTGAATGCCGCCGGCCTTCGAGGCGTCGACCCGACCCAGGTACAGCCTGATGGTCTCCGACGAACAGCCGGGCGTCACCAGATAATCGGTGATCCGCATGAGGTCCAATAACGCGCAGCCGCTTTCTTCCATGGTTTCACGGGCCGCGACCTCGTCCGGGTGTTCGCCGTCCTCGACCATGCCGGCGACGGTTTCCGTCAACCAGGGGGAGGGCGGCTTGCCGTCCCAATTGGGCGACGGCGCGCTGGCGGCGGCGCCGACCCGGAATTGTTCGATCAGCACGACCTCGTCACGAACCGGGTCATAGGGCAGGACGGCGACCGCATGCCCGCGTTCCAGGCATTCACGGGTGACTTCGTCGGTCCAGCCGCCTTCGAACAGGCGGTGGCGGACCTTCCATTCGTCCATCCGGAAATAGCCTTGGAACGTGGTCTTTCGCGCCACGACCTCTAGATCGTCACTATCCATGGAATGTCATTCTTTCCTGTTGGCGCCCGTTCGCACGCGGGCGCTAGTATGGCTGCTCCGAAAGTCATACCAATCCCAAACCATCCATGAAAGGCGACCCGCATGGCGACCAGTGAGAAAGTGTCCTTCCCCGGAGCATTGGGCGAGACCCTGGCGGCTCGGCTCGATCTGCCGGACGGCGTGCCCAGGGCCTATGCTCTTTGGGCCCATTGTTTTTCCTGCACCAAGGACGTGTTCGCCGCCTCGCGTGTCGCGCGGTCGCTGACCGAGGCCGGGATCGCTGTCCTGCGGTTCGATTTCACGGGGCTGGGCGCTTCCGAAGGAGATTTCGCCAATACCAATTTCTCGTCCAACGTCGGCGATCTGGTCGCCGCCGCCGACTGGATGCGCGAGAACCTGCAGGCCCCGGCGATGCTCTTGGGCCATTCGCTTGGCGGTGCCGCGGTGCTGGTCGCGGCGGGCAAGGTGCCTGAGGCCAAGGCCGTTATCACCATTGGTGCCCCCGCCGACCCGGGTCACGTCGCCCATCATTTCCAGGGCGCGATCGACGAGATCGAGGCCAAAGGCGAGGCCGAGGTCCTGTTGGTCGGCCGCCCGTTCCGGATCAAGAAGCAGTTCCTGGACGATATCCAGGACCAGAACATGCAAGCCGCCATTTCCGGGTTGAAGAAGGCGCTGCTGATCTTTCATTCGCCGGTCGACGCGACCGTGGGCATCGACAACGCGCAGCGCATTTACGAAGCCGCCAAGCACCCCAAAAGCTTCGTTTCCCTGGACGATGCCGACCACCTGCTGAGCCGCAAGGAAGACGCCGAATACGTCGCCGGCGTGATCGCCGCATGGGCGCGGCGTTACGTCTGCACGGGCGATGCCGAGGCAGCGCAGGGCAAACCCAACATGGCGCCGACGGCAGAGCCCGGCACCGTGGTCGTCGAGGAAACGGGGCAGGGCAAATTCCAGAACGCGGTTTCCGTGGGCGGACGGCACGTTCTGTTGGCGGACGAACCGCCCGACGTCGGCGGCACGGATACGGGCCCCGGTCCCTACGATTTCCTGCTGACGGCGCTGGGTGCCTGCACGGCGATGACGATCCGCATGTACGCGGATTTCAAGAAACTGCCGTTGGACAAGGTCCGGGTGGTCCTGAAACACGACAAGGTCCATGCCGAGGATTGCACCGATTGCGAAACGAAGACCGGAAAACTCGACCGGATCGTTCGCGACCTGCATTTCGAAGGAGATTTGACGGACGAACAGAAACAGCGGCTCCTGGAAATCGCCGATAAATGCCCGGTCCACAAGACCATCCATTCCGAGATCGTAGAAGAAAGCCATCTGGTCTAAGCTGACCGGAAACCGAAACGAACCACGCAGACTGGGGAGGACCCACACCATGATGCCCGACAAATTGATCCCGACGACGCTGGTCGGCAGCTACCCGCAACCGGCCTGGTTGGTCGACAAGGAAAAGATGCTGGGTTCGGCGCCGCCGCGCGTGCGGATGAAGGACGTCTGGAAGGTCACGCCGGACGAATTGGAAGAAGCCCAGGACGACGCGACCCTGACCGCGATCCACGATCAGGAACGGGCCGGGATCGATATCCTGTCCGACGGCGAAGTCCGCCGCGAAAGCTATTTCAACCGCTTCGCCAACGCCCTGGAAGGCATCGACATCGACAATCCGGCGATGGTTCCCAACCGCCGGGGCGTCGAGGTTCCGGTGCCGCGGGTCAGCGGCGCGATCAAGCGGACCGTACCCGTGCAGGTCCATGACGTGGAATACCTGCGCGCCCATACGACGAAGCCGATCAAGATCACCATTCCCGGCGCCTTCACCATGGCGAAACTGGCCAAGGACGAATACTACAACGACACCAAGGCCCTGATTTCCGCCTATGCGACGGCTCTCAACGCGGAAATCCGCGATCTCAAGGCGGCCGGCGCCGATGTCATCCAGATCGACGAACCCTACATGCAGGCCAACCCGGAAGAGGCCGAAAAATACGGCATCGACGCGATCAACCAGGCGCTGGACGGGATCGACGGGCCGACCGTCGTGCACCTTTGCTTCGGCTACGCCTACGTAGTGAAGGACAAGCCCGACGGCTATTCCTTCCTGCCGCAGTTGGACGCCTGCAACGCCCAAACCATTTCCATCGAAGCGGCGCAGCCCAACCTGGACCCGGCCATCCTGGAAAAGCTGCCGTCCAAGAAGATCATGTTCGGTGTGCTCAGCCTGGGATCGGAAGAGGTCGAAACCCCCGAACAGATCGCCCAAAGCCTGCGCGGTGCCTTGAACCATATTTCGCCGGACCGTCTGATCGCCGCCCCCGACTGCGGCATGAAGTACCTGCCGCGCGAGGTCGCCTTCGACAAATTGAAGGCGATGGTCGACGGGGCGGAAATCGTCCGCCGGGACCTCTGATCGTGCTAATATTTAAGCGGCGCTTAAGAGGGGGACCTGACCGGATAAGCGATGGTTTTTCGCCCCGGAGATTTGAACTGCCTGCATACAGATTTTGGCATTGATCTTGCGTTCACCGCGTAACTCGCAATGAAGCCAGTTCCTCGGGAGAAATTTTCATGCTCCGCCTAAGCAATCTGTCTATCGCTAAAAAACTACTGCTCATCATTCCACTTGTTATCGGTGGGAGTGCCGTCCTCGTCGGTTCCAGCCTCCTGGGGCTGCGAAGCAATCTTTACGATGCCCGTCTTGAGCAAACCCGAGCGGTGGTCGAGGTTGCGTTGTCGTTTGTCTCCCAATATGGCGACCGCGCCGCCCTGGGGCAGATGAGCGATGAGGAAGCGAAGGAAGCGGCTAAAACCGCGATCGGTTCACTGCGGTATGCAGGCGGCGAGTATTTTTGGATCAATGACATGAATGCGGTCATGGTCATGCATCCGATCAAGCCGAAACTGAACGGCAAGGATCTGATGGAGTTCAAAGATCCAAACGGCGTTCAGTTGTTTAAGGAAATGGTCGCCAAGGTGAAATCGAGCGGGGCGGGGGAAGTCGCCTATCACTGGCCGAAGCCGGGTTTTGAGAACCCGGTGGCGAAAATTTCCTATGTTGCAGGCTATAAGCCCTGGGGATGGGTCATCGGATCCGGTGTCTATTTGGATAGCGTCGAAGCCGTCTTTCTTAGCGAAGTGACGAAACACTCGATCGAAGCCCTGATTATCACAGGCTTGGTCATCCTTGCGTTGGTCTTGATCTCGCGTGGCATTTCTCGGCCGATCGGGGCGATGACGGGCGCGATGATCAAATTGGCCGGTGGGGATAACCAGACGGAAATTCCCGGCCTCGGACGCGGCGATGAAATCGGCTCGATGGCTGACGCGGTGCAGGTGTTCAAGGACAATGCCCTTGAGGTCGAGCGCATGACCCGCCAGCGGGACGCTGATCAGCGGCGTACCCAGCGGAACCTGAAGAACGAACTGATCGCCCTGAACAATGCCCTCGAGGCAGAAGTCACGGCCGCTGTTAGCGTGGTCGTCGGCCGTTCGGACGCGATGCAGACATCGGCGGGTACCATGGCCTCGACGGCGGACCGCAGCAACGAACAGGCTCTGGCGGTGACGGCGGCGGCGGAAGAGGCGGCAGCCAATGTGCAGACCGTCGCCTCGGCGGCCGAGGAACTGTCGTCGTCGATCCAGGAAATCTCGCGTCAGGTGTCGCAGGCTTCGGGCATCGCCACCGACGCCATGACCCAGGCGGATCAGTCCAGCGAGCAGATCCGGGGTCTGGCCGAGGTTGCCCAGTCGATCGGCGAGGTCGTGAACCTGATCAACGATATCGCCGAACAGACCAACCTGCTGGCTCTCAACGCGACGATCGAGGCGGCCCGCGCCGGCGAGGCCGGAAAGGGCTTTGCCGTGGTCGCCGCCGAGGTCAAGAACCTGGCCAACCAGACGGCCAAGGCGACCGAACAGATCGGCAGCCAGGTGCAAGGCATCCAGGACGCGACCCGAGACGCCGTCAAGGTGAACCAGAGCATTTCGGAGATCATCAACAAGATCAACGAGATCACCGCCAATGTCGCCTCGGCCGTCGAGGAACAGGGGGCGGCGACGCAGGAGATCGCCCGCAACGTCGAACAGGCGGCAAGCGGCACGTCCGAGGTCTCCGGGACCATGACCCTGGTCAGTCAGGCCGTGCAGGAAACCCAGACGGCGGCCCAGGAACAGGTATCGGCCGCGCAATCCGTCAAGGAAACGGTTGAGGATATGAACGCCCAGATCACCTCGATCCTGGAAAAGAGCCAGGATCCAGAGCTTTCCCGTCGCCATACCGTGAACCTGGCGGTCAAGGTCGAGATCGGGGGCGTTACCAAAGACTGCCTGATGAACTCGGTGGCCCGCAGCGGCGCCGCCGTTCTGGATCGGGCGATCGGTGGCGATGCGGGGGATACGTTCTCCATCACCATGCCCAACGTGGGGCAGATCGGCGGTCGGATCATCGCCGTGTCGGATGGGGCGACCCATGTCCTGTTCGACATGGACGACGATCAGGATGCGGCGCTTGGACGCTTCATCGGTGACCGGGCGGGGCAGGCGGCCTGATCGCGGCACCCGACGGCGGGATAAAGTAGATGCGCCGAGACATTGCGTTCGGAAAACTGAAGGCGATGATTGAAGGGGCGGAAATCGTCCGTAAGTAGCTTAAATAAGGGGTAGTGAACTTCCGCCCCAAGGCGGGAGCAATGGCGCCGGGGCGGGTGAGATATCCGCCCGGGTGCCATCAGCGGCGCGCGCGGCAGCCGTCACGTTCATCGAATTGGCATCATTGTTGCGATCCCGTGTCCAAAGTTTCGAGTATTTCTCGGTTTTTTGGGCTTTTCTTATCGGATAGGGGTGCGCGTATGTCTGACGTAAGCAGCGGCGGCTTCTTCGCCAATCTTAAAATCGGCAATAAAATCATTGCTTTGACGCTGGTGTTCGGGCTCGTCCCGGCCGGGGGGCTGATGGGGATTCTGTTCAGTCAGTATGAACCGTTCCACGTCAAATTGAGTGCCGATCTGGCAGTCACCGCGCGAAAAGCGATTGAGGTCGTCGACCGCAACCTGTTCGAACGCTATGGCGACGTTCAGGCGTTCGGGCTCAATACGGCGGCGGTGTCGCCTGCCAACCACGGCAACCGGGATGCCGGTAATCCCCTGATCCGGGCGATGAATGGCTATATGACCGGCTACGGCATCTACAAACTGATGGTGCTGGTGGATCCGAACGGCAAGGTTCTTGCGGTCAACACGGTCGACGGCAAGGGCAAATCCCTGAAGAAGGACGCCTTGGACGCGTTGTATCAAAAGTCGTTCGCGGATGAGGCCTGGCTGAAGAACGCTGTCGCCGGCAAATTTCTCGAGGGCACGAACGGCCTGACCGGCACGGTGGTCGAAGACCCGCGAGTCGACCCGGTTATCGAATCGGTCTACGGCCCGGGCCAGTACACCATGGTTTTTGCGGCGCCGGTTACAAACGCGGACGGCGTCACTGTCGGGATTTGGGCGAATTACGCCGATTTCGGGCTGGTTGAGGATATCTTCGCCTCCTTCCACAAGGAATTCGCCGATGCGGGGCAGCCCGAGGCCGAATTGACCATGCTGGATCGCAAGGGCGTGGTGCTTGTCGACTACGATCCGAAGGCTCAGGGGTGGACCCAATATCCCCGCGACATGAAGGTTATCGGCCAACTGAATTTGGCTGAAAATGGCGTGGAAGCGGCGGTTTTGGCGGTCGAAGGAAAGACCGGGTCGCTGACGGAATCCTTCCATGCACGGAAGAAGATCAATCAGGTCGCCGGATATGCCTATACCAAGGGCGGGTACGATTACCCTGGTCTGGGATGGTCCGCACTGGTTCGCCTGCCGGCGGATACGGCTTTCGCGATTTGGGATACCACCATTCGTGAAATGCTTATCGCTTTGGCCATCGCGGCTGTCGCCGTGGTGTTCGGTGGTTTCTTGTTCGGCGCTCTCCTCTCACGGCCCATCGTCAACATGACCGATGCAATGCTGAAACTGGCCGGTGGGGACAACCAGACGCAGGTTCCCGGCCTCGGGCGGGGCGATGAAATCGGCTCCATGGCCGATGCGGTCCAGGTGTTCAAGGACAATGCGCAGGAAGTCGAGCGCATGACTCGTCAGCGGGAAGCCGACCAACGCCGCACTCAGCGAAATCTGCAGAACGAATTGATGGCGCTGAACAATGCGCTGGAAGCGGAAATCACCGGCGCCGTCGCAAATGTGGTCGGCCGGTCCGACGTCATGCAGTCTTCGGCCGGGAGCATGGCCGAGACGGCGGAGCGCAGCAACGAACAGGCTCTGGCCGTGACGGCGGCTGCCGAAGAAGCGGCGGCCAACGTGCAAACCGTCGCCTCGGCGGCGGAAGAACTGTCGTCGTCGATCCAGGAAATCTCGCGCCAGGTGTCGCAGGCGTCCGGTATTGCGACCGATGCAATGGCCCAGGCGGATCAGTCCAGCGAACAGATCCGCGGGCTGGCCGACGTCGCCCAGTCGATCGGCGAGGTCGTGAACCTGATCAACGATATCGCCGAGCAGACCAACCTGTTGGCCCTCAACGCGACCATTGAGGCCGCCCGCGCCGGCGAGGCCGGCAAGGGCTTTGCCGTCGTCGCCGCCGAGGTCAAGAACCTGGCCAACCAGACCGCCAAGGCGACCGAACAGATCGGAAGCCAGGTACAGGGTATCCAGGACGCCACCCAGGACGCGGTAAAGGTCAACCAGAGCATTTCCGAGATCATCAACAAGATCAACGAGATCACGGCCAATGTCGCCTCCGCCGTCGAGGAACAGGGTGCGGCGACGCAGGAAATCGCGCGCAACGTCGAACAGGCGGCCAGCGGTACGTCCGAAGTGTCCGGCACCATGACCCTGGTCAGCCAGGCCGTCCAGGAGACCCAGACGGCGGCCCAGGACCAGGTTGAGGCCGCGCGCTCGGTCAAAGAAACGGTCGAGGCCATGAACGCCCAGATCACCGACATTCTGGAAAAAAGCCAGGATACGGAGCTGTCCCGCCGTCATACCGTGAACCTCGCGGTCAAGGCCGAACGGGACGGGGTTTCCAAGGACTGCCTGATGAACTCGGTCTCGCGCGGCGGGGCCGCCGTGCTGGACCGGGCGATCGGCGGCGGCGCCGGCGATACGTTCACGCTGAGCATCCCCGGCGTGGGCCAGGTCGACGGTCGGATCATTGCCTTGTCCGAAGGGGCGACGCATGTCCTGTTCGATCTGGACGACGATCTGAACGCCGCGCTCGGCAAGTTCATTTCCGAGCGGGTTGGGCGAGCGGCCTAAGCAGAGAGAACAGAAATCAAAAAATCGAATATCATTCATAAAAAGAATTCGATTTTTCATCTGTCTTGTCGGGAGTATTAACACTCTCACCGGCATCGGGCCGGTACCCGCGCCGGCGATAACCCGGCGTATGCAAAGGCAAAACAGATGTTCTCTCGCACCAAACCGTCGACCGCCGCCGCCAAACCGGCTGCGAAACCCGCTTCTCCCGCCAAGCCGGCCGTCAAAGCCGCGCCCGCGAAGAAGAAGTAGCGTCCGGTTTCCGGTCGCCGTATCCGGCGGCCGCGTGAACGATTGTATGAAAATGAAGAAGGCCGCCGGTATCCCGCCCGGCGGCCTTTTTCGTTATTTGCGGCGCGGGTCCCGAGGTGTCGGGATCAGCTGCCAGGCACCCAGCCCCAATAACGGCCAGAGGCGCCGATCGCGGCGGTGATCAGGCCGAGCGCCAGGTTGGTCGCGACGATGCGCCGAATGGTATTGAGGCTGGCCGCGCCGGTCGGCCAATCCTCGCCCGCCACCGCCTTGCGAAATGCCTGATAGGGCGCGAAATAGAGATAGATGTAGAGTGCATTCATGATCCAGCCGAGCCCATGCATCCAGTGGACATGGATCGGCGCGCCCGCGAAGCCGCCGTATTGTTCGACGATCAGGACATAGCCGGTCAGCGGCAACACCAACACAGCACCCCAGACCCAATGGAAGAAACGGTTGAAGACCCGGTCCCACAGCTTCAAGCGTTCGGGCGGCGGCGTGATGCCGCCGACGGCAGGACGCAGGACCAGATAGGCGAAAAACATCCCGCCGACCCAAACGATGGCGGCGACGGCATGGAAACCGGTGGCGAGGGGGCTGATCATCGTCGGTTCGCCGCCTTATTGCGCCGTCGCGGCGTTGGTCAGAGTGTCGAGAACACCGGTCATCGTCGTAATCACCTTTTCAACCTCGTTGCCGTGGCGTTTGGCCATCCACTTGGGCTCGTTATAGGCGATCCAGCTTCCCTTGTCGTCCCGCCAGGCCAGAACCTTGAGCGGCAGGTCGATCGCCATGCTCGGCGTTGCCTGCATCAACGGCGTGCCCATCTTGGGATTGCCGAAAATCAGGACTTCCGTCTCGGGCATCTCCGCGCCGACCTTGGCCGCACCCGCCGCATGATCGATGCGTGCGAAGACGGTGATGCCCTTGGATGTCAGGATTTTATCCAGACGGTCCAGGGTTTCTTTCGGGCTGTGGGGGCTGGGTTTGACGATCAGGCCTTCGGCTGCCATGGCCGGACCTCCCTTGATGATGGCGGCGAATAGAAGGGCGAGGATAAAGCAATGGCGGTGGATTGCACGCATGGGAATCTCCTTCCGGTGCTTTCGATACGGTCGGTGAAGTCTAACGTCGGATGGATGGCGGCTGCATACACAGATACGTGACCTAGGATGGGTCGGCGCGTGGATTACTGGAATTCGCGGGCCGGGAACATCCGCCCGCTTTCGACCCCGGCGTCGGTTTCGCGGCCGTTCGGCGGGTCGTCCAGGCTGAGCAGCACCCCGGCCAGGTCCTCGGCGGCCTCGACGATGACATGCACGACCTTGCCGGCGCGCTGGACCTCGCCGGTGACGCCCAACAGGCGCGACCCCAGGACCGGGCGGCGGAAGGCCTCGAAAACATGCGGCCAGACGATCAGGTTCGCCGTCGCCGTTTCATCCTCGACGGTCAGGAAGATCACGCCCTTGGCCGTGCCCGGCCGCTGGCGCGCAGTGACCAGCCCGGCGATGCGGATGCGCTTGCCATGGGCCAGGGTCTCGGCCGTCGCGCAGGGGTGATAGCCCCGCGCCGCCAGCTTGGGCCGCAGGATTTCCGCCGGATGAGCCTTCAACGACAGACGCAGGGAGCGGTAATCGTCGGCGACCTCTTCCCCCGGCGACATCAGCGGCAGCAGGGGCGGGGGGGCGTCCTCCGGCGGCTCGGCCGACAGGTCGCCGGCTCTACCTCCATTGCCGCCGCCCATGGCGAACAACGGCGCCGGCGGCGCGTCGCTGAGCCTCTTCACGGCCCAAAGCGCCGGTCTTCGGTCCAGGTTCATGGATTGGAAAGCGTCGGCGCGGGCCAGTTTCTCCAGCACGCTGCGGCTGACGGCGGCGCGTCGCATGATCGCCGCCGGATCGCCGTAGCCGTTGCCCCGGTGCAGGACCAGGCGTTGCATGTCCTCCTCCTTGAGGCCCTTTACCTGGCGAAAGCCTAGGCGCAGTGCCGGTTCCGTCGCTGGGCCGGGCTCCAGGGTGCAGTCCCAGTCGCTGCGGTTGACGTCGACGGGGCGCAGGATCACGCCGTGCTCCTGCGCGTCGCGGACGATCTGCGCCGGGGCGTAGAAACCCATGGGCTGGCTGTTCAGCAGGGCGCAGGCGAAGGCCGCCGGATAGTGCCGCTTCAGCCAGGACGAGACATAGACGATCAGGGCGAAGCTGGCGGCATGGGATTCCGGGAAGCCGTAATCGGCGAAGCCTTCGATCTGGCGGAAACAGCGCACCGCGAAGTCCGCGTCGTAGCCGCGCGCCCGCATGCCCGCCAAAAACTTCTCGCGGAAGGCATGAATGGTGCCCGCATTGCGGAAGGTCGCCATGGCCCGGCGCAGGCCGTCGGCCTCGGCCGGGGTGAACCCGGCGGCGACGATGGCGATCTTCATGGCCTGTTCCTGGAACAACGGGACGCCCAGCGTCTTGCCCAGGACGTCGCGCAGTTCCTGTGACGGGAAATCTACCGTCTCCAGGCCGTCGCGGCGGCGCAGGTAGGGATGCACCATGTCGCCCTGGATCGGCCCGGGGCGGACGATCGCGACCTCGATCACCAGATCGTAGAAATTCCGGGGCTTCAGGCGCGGCAGCATGCTCATCTGGGCGCGGCTTTCGACCTGGAACACGCCGATGCTGTCGCCTTCGCAAAGCATGTCGTAAACGGCGGGGTCTTCCGGTGGCACCGTCGGCAGGGTGACCGCGCGGCCGTGGAACGATTTGACCAGGGCGAAGGCCTTCTGCACGCAGGTCAGCATGCCGAGCGCCAGGATATCGACCTTGAGGATTCCCAGGGCGTCCAGGTCGTTCTTGTCCCATTCGATGACCGTGCGGTCGGCCATCGCCGCGTTATGGATCGGCACCATGCGGTCGAGCCGCCCGCGCGTCATCACCATGCCGCCGGAATGCTGGCTCAGGTGGCGCGGAAAGCCCCGGATATCGCGGGTTAGGTCGAGAACGCGGCGGACCATGGCGTCGTCCGGGTTCAGGCCGTGCTCAATGAATCGGTCGCGGGGGATGTCCTCGTCCAGGGACAGCCGCCACAGCACGCTCTGCAGGGCGCGGATTGTGTCTTCGGCCAGGCCCAGGGCCTTGCCGACGTCGCGCACGGCGCCCTTGGACCGGTAGGTGATGACGGTGCCGGTCATCGCCGCCCGGTCGCGGCCATAGGTGTCGTAGAGATACTGGATGACCTCCTCGCGCCGCCCGTTCTCGAAATCGACGTCGATATCGGGCGGCTCGCCCCGTTCGGCGGAAATGAACCGCTCGAACAGCAGATCCAGGCGCGCCGGGTCCACGGCGGTTATTCCCAAAGCGTAACAAACCGCGGAATTGGCCGCCGAGCCGCGCCCCTGACACAAAATCCCCCGGTCCCGGGCGAAGCGCACGATGTCGTGGACGGTCAGGAAGTAGGGGGCGAAATTCAACTCGCCGATCAGCCCCAGTTCATGGGCGATCTGGGCCCGGACTTTCTCAGGAATGCCGCTGGGATAGCGGCCTTCGGCCCCGGCCCAGGTCAGACGTTCCAGTTCGTCCTGCGGTGCCACGCCTTCGGGCACGCTGTCGATGGGATAGTCGTAGCGCAGATCGTCCAGGGAAAACCGGCAGGCCGCGGCGATCTCGACCGTCCGCGCGACGGCCTCCGGATAGGCCGCGAATAGCCGCGCCATCTCGGCCGGTGGCTTCAGGTGCCGCTCCGCATTGGGCTGCAGGCGCCGCCCGGCCTCGAACAGGGTGCAGCCGTGGCGGATACAGGTCAGCACGTCCTGCAACATGCGCCGTCCGGGCCCGTGCATCAGCACGTCGCCCGCCGCCGCCAGGGGGGTGTCGCATTGTTCGGCGAGGGCCGCCAGACGGGCCAGCCGCGCACTGTCGCCGCCGTCCATCCGGACCGATCCGGCGAGGTAAACCGGCGATTCGCTTTCGTTCTTAAGTTTGTTCAGCAGGTCCTTGAAATATCGACTTATTCTGTCCGGCGGAAGGGCGATGAATATCTGCCCCCGGCCGGCCTGGAACTCGTCCGACAGCAGGTCCGCCGGATACAGTTCGCAATCGCCTTTCGCCGTCCGCCGCTTGCCCCGGGTCAGCAATTGCATGAGCCGCCCCCAGGCGTCGCGGTCGGTCGGGTAGCAGAGCAGGGAGGTGCCCTCGGCCAGATCCAGGCGCACCGCCGGGATGAAGCGCAGGCCGTGCTCCTTGGCCGCCAGATGGCCGCGCACCAGGCCCGAGACGCCGTTCCGGTCGGCGATGGCGAGGGCGTGCAGACCCAGCGCCGCCGCCTGCAGCACCAATTCCTCGGGATGCGAGGCGCCTTCGAGGAAGCTGAAATTGCTCATCGCCTGCAATTCGGCATAGGCAGGGGCGGACGCGGACGCGGACGGGATCTTGGCCGTCGTCATGGAAACAGCCCGTGCAGGAACCATTTCGGAGCCTGGCCGGGGCGTGGGCGGTTGGCCGGCGTCGCCTGGTCGTCGCGCGCCGCATCGGCCGGAAAGCCGCCGGTGCGGTACAGCCAGAAGCGCGCGCCGGCATCGTCTTCGACCCGATAATAATCCCGGGTTTCCAGGCCGTCGGCCCCGCCCGCCGGGCCGCCGTCGGGGCTCAGGTGCCGCCACCATTCGGGGGCGATGCGCTCGGGTCCTTCGGCGCTGACGACGCGGTGCTGATGGCGGCGCCAGCGGAAGGCCGCAGGCGGGCCCAGGGGCGTGGGCGTCACTACGTCGACCGGTTCCGGCTGCGGCAGCAGGTGGATCGGCCGGGGCGTGGCCTCTTGCATAGGGTCCGAAAGGCGGGAAACGACTTTGCCCGGCATCGGCGGGCCCAGGGCCTGGGCGCGTTCCGGCAGGTGGCTGTCGCGGGGACGCAGGCCGGCGACGCCGCCGGGGCCCAGGCGGTTGGCCAAGCGGTCGATCAGCCGCGCGAGGCCGCTGTCCGGGGCGGAGGATGCGGGCCCGTCGCCGTCCAGGGCCGCCTGATCCGCGGCCAGGGGATCGACGGCGCGGGCGGCGAGTAAAGCCGTTTCGATGCCGAACCCAGGGTCCAGGCCGTCCAGTTTATCGTGGAACAGATGGGCCAGATGGGCCGCGTCACGCATCGGCCGGGCAGTACCGACGGCCGCCGAGACCGCCGTGCCGTCGACCCGGTAAAGGGTGAATTCCAGCCGCCGGGCCCCTTTGCCGGCGCGGGCCAGGCGTTCCGTCAGGGCCGCCAACAGGCGTTCGAGGGCTTGGGCGATATCGTCGGCGCGGCCGATCGGTTCGGGAAAGTTCAGGCGGACCTGAAAACGCGGCGGCGGGGCCAGCGGCGATAGGGGCTCGTCCCGGTCGCCGAGGGCTTGGTCCAGGCGCAGGCAGGGGCTCAAGCCAAAACGCAGGGCCAGCGCCGCCCGCGATAGGGGATAAAGGTCGCCGATCCGGCGCAGACCCAGGCGCATCAAGGCTTCCGTCGTCTCATCCGCAAGCCGCAATCCTGCCACGGGCAGGTCCGCCAAGGCGTCCTTTTCCTGCCCGGCGTCGATTCGCCGCCAGGGAACGGTGTTGCCCGTCCCGAACCGCGCCAGGGCCCAGGCCGCGCCCGGCGTCGCCGCCAGGCCTGCCCGCGCCGTATATCCAGCGGATTTCAGGCGGCGGCAGAGATCAGCCAGTAAGGCGTCCTCGCCGCCGAACAGATGGGCGCAGCCGGTAACGTCGAGCCACAAACCGGCGGCGGGCGGGGTGCCGATCTTTGTGTCACCGTCGTCCGCGCCGTTGTCGATATTGGTCCAGGGGGTATAGCGTCCGGCCCAATGGGCGAGGCGGGTCAGCGCCGCCCGGTCGCCTTTCGCATCGGCGGGGCGGGTGTCGAGATCGGGCAGACGGGCTCGCGCGTCGGCCAGCGGCATGCCCGGCGTCAATCCGGCCCGCGCCGCAACATCGTCGACGGCGGCCAGGCGCCAGGCACCGCGCTGTTGGATCATCGTGGCCAGGGGCAGGGGTGAAGAGGGTGGGGGCGGGGCGTTATCCGGCCCATCCTGCCGCCTGGGGCGCCGCCGCAGCCGGTCTGTGGAGAAACGGGGGAGCCAGACGGAAACCACCCGCCGGTTGCGTGGGGTAGCGGGCGTCATCGTCGTTCCGGTTGCCGTATCCGGTGCCGTCATCGCCGTCGCGTCCATCCTCTCCGTCATCGGTTTCCCGCCATTCCAGGGTCCATTCCCCGGGACGGCCGCCGCCCCGGCATTTCATCAGTTCAACCCGCCACGAGGCGGCGCCCGACCGGCCGGGGGCGCCGGAAACCCGCCACCGGGTGACCGCTGGGCCGGGCAGGGAGGCCGCCCGGCCGCCCAACAGCAACAGGGCGGGGATGCCGCTGTCCTCGGCCGCCAGATGCAGGCGCCGCTGGGCCCGGGTATTGGCCTGGTCGACCTCGCCCAGGACGGCGGCGACGGCGCCGCTGCGCAGGCATTCCTCCATGCACCAGAGCACGGCCTGATTGTCCGGCGGCTGAACCAGGATCAGATGCGCCGGGTCGAGGCCGAAGCGCGCCAGCCCGGCGCCGTAGAGCCCGGGCCGAAACCCCTGGGCCGGGCGCCGGCACCAGACCAGGGCCCGCCCGTCGGCGCGGGCCAGACGGCCCAGCACCGCCGCCGTGAATCCGGCCGCCGCGGCAACACCGCCATAGCCGTTGTTGGCGGCACCCGAGACGACCTCGTGCAGGGCGCCGCGCGGCAGGCCGCCCCAGGGCAGATGCCCGTCGAGCGCCGCCAGACCCAAGGAGACGGCATCGTCCGGTGCCGGCGCCCCTCCGCCGCCGGAAAAGCGTTCCAGCGCGGCGATACGGCGGCGCAGGGCGTCCAGGTCTTGGTTATCGCGGGACGACGGGGCGGAAGACGGGGTGGAAGAGGCCGGGCCGGGGACGGGCATGCGGGGGCTCCCTGTCAGGTACGATTATATGTTCTTGTTTTGTTCTAACCTTGATCCCGGCATGGGGTCAAGCAGGGAAAACAGGAAAGGGAGGGGCGGGCGAGAAGCAGCGGGTAAACGGCGCGGAATCTTGCCCTTCAGGGACCGGCAGAGGAAGTCAGGACGCCCGCGGCAGACGCAGGCTGCGCTGCACGGGGAACACCAGATGCGCCGAGGTGCCTTTGCCCACTTCGCTGTCCAGTTTCAGGACGCCGTTGTGCAATTCGATCAGCTTCCGCGCCAGGGTCAATCCCAGCCCCGTGCCCTCGTGCTTGCGGGTCAGGGCGCCGTCGACCTGGCCGAATTCCGCCAGTGCCGTCGCCATGTCCTCCGGCGCGATGCCGATGCCCGTATCGGCCACGGTCACCCGTACGGCACCGTCGTCCTGGCGGCGGGCGGTGATGCGGACGCTGCCCCCTTCGTCGGTGAATTTGATGGCGTTGGACAACAGATTCACGACCGCCTGTTTGACCCGCAATTCATCGGCGAACAACGGCGGAAGGTCCCCCGGACAGTCGACCTCCAGGGCGACCCCGGCCTCCAGCGCGCGTTCACGGACAAGGCGATGACAGGCGTTGATCATCAACCCAATATCCAGCCGCTGTTCGTTCAGGTGCATCTGCCCCCGTTCGATCCGCGCCAGGTCGAGCAGGTCGTTGATCAATTGCAGCAGATGCTTGCCCGCTTCATTGATGTCGCCCGCGTATTCCTTGTACTGCGGGTCAAGTCCGCCGAAGGTCTCGTTCACCAGGATGTCGGAAAACCCGATGATGGAATTCAGCGGTGTGCGCAATTCATGGCTCATGTTGGCGATGAATTCGGTCTTGGCGCGGTTGGCCAACTCGGCCTCTTCCTTGGCGATGCGCAATGCTTGATCGGCATGCCGTTCGTGGGTGACGTCCCGGGCGAATCCCCGGTATCCGAGAAACGCGCCGTCGTCCGCGAACATCGGCACGCCGCTGACCCGCGCATATCGAATTCTGCCTGTCCCGTCGACCAACGGATATTCGAAATCGCGAAAGGGGCGGTGGGCATTCAGGTCGGCGATATGCCGCTCCCAACCCTCGCGGTTTTGGGCAAGCGGATGCAGCTTGGTCAGATCACGGCGGCTGCGGCCCAGGATGTCGTTTGAATTGAGCCCGTAACTTTCCAGGAACTGATCGGAAATGAAGATGAAGCGATGCTCCGTATCGGTCTCCCAAAACCAATCGGCCGCGGTGTAAATGAAGGACCGCCATTGGTCGTCGCCCAGGTCTCCGACCAGCGCCGTGGGGGGGGCGGGTGGCGCGCCGTGCGGCAGAACCTGATGAGAACTCATGTGGCGCGACGCGGCCAGGCCGGCGACCGCGCCTAGCGCCGCCGCCAAAGTTGCGCCGAAAGCATGCAGAGCCGGCGCCATGGGTGACAAGGCCGGTGACAGGGAAAGCTCCCAGACTAAGGTAAAAAGAAACGCAATAACAAAACAGTATGCGTATTTTTTCATGTAAACTATAACGGAGGGCGCAGCGTCGCCGCCGACCTGAACCGGATGTCGGCGGGACGCGACGCACCCCGGTGCCCCCACCTTTTGTATCGTCGGGTAGAGTATAACGCGAAGTGACGGCAAAGTGACCAGAAAGTCGGGATAGGACATGACGAAACCGGAACCTTCTTCCTGGACGGCATCGGAGCTGCTGCGGGTCGGCCAGATGGCCGCCGCCGATGCCCAAACCATCGCCGGTGGGGTGCCGGGGATCGAGTTGATGGAAACGGCGGGCCGTGCCGTTGCGGATCGCGCCCAGGCCCTGTTCGAGCGGCGCCCCGTGACGGTTTTGTGCGGGCCCGGCAACAACGGCGGCGACGGCTTCGTTGCAGCGCGTCTTCTGGCCGAACGGGGGGTAGAGGTCCGATTGCTTCTCCTGGGCGATCGGGCGCGGCTGAAGGGCGATGCGGCCCTGGCCGCCGACCGCTGGACCGGGCCGGTCGAGGCCCTGGACGACACCTTCGGTACCGAGCCGGGCATGGCCGTGATCGATGCCTTGTTCGGCGCGGGGCTGACGCGGGCTCTGGACGGCGCGGCGGCGGCCGTTGCCGAACGCCTGAACGCGTCGGAGGCCGAGGTCCTCGCCGTCGATATACCGTCCGGCGTGTTCGGCGACACCGGGGCCGTTCCCGGCGCCGCTGTGAACGCTCAGGAATGCGTGACGTTCTGCCGCCGCAAGCCGGGCCATTTCCTAATGCCGGGGGCGGCGCTCTGCGGTGCCGTGCGTGTTGCCGATATCGGCATTCCCAACGGCGTGGTCGCGGCGCAGGCGCCGGATACCTGGGTTAACAGCGCCGATCTCTGGTGGCCGGACTTCCCGGTCCCGGGACCGGACGATCACAAGTATACGCGCGGCCATCTCGTGGTTTGGGGGAACGGGGAGATGCCGGGTGCGGCGCGAATGACCGCCGCCGGGGCCCGCCGGGCGGGGGCCGGAATGGTTTCCATCGCCTGCCGGGACGCGGATGCCGGGCTGTTCCGCGCCGGCGCGCCCGGGGTGCTGGTCCGGCCCCTGGACGACGCAGCCGCCTATGCGGATTTCATTCAAGGGCGGGTCAAGGCGCTGATCGTCGGCCCCGGCGCGGGCACGGACGGTGCGACGCGCGACCGCGTTCTGGCGGCCCTCGCAACCGGCAAGCCGATGGTGCTGGACGCCGACGGGATCTCCGCGTTCGCCGACGACACAGCACCGTTGCTGGCGGGGCTGCACGAAAACTGCGTGATGACCCCGCACGAAGGCGAATTCGCTCGCATCTTTGCCGGGGAAGGGGATCGCTTGACCCGGGCCCGCCGGGCGGCGGCGGAATGCGGTGCGGTGGTCGTGTTGAAGGGGTTCGATACGGTCATCGCCGCGCCGGATGGGCGCTGTGTGATCAACGCCAACGGCGCGCCCTATTTGGCGACGGCCGGAACGGGCGACGTGCTGGCCGGAATGATCGGTGGATTGATGGGCCAGGGCATGCCGCCATTGGTCGGCGCGGCGGCGGCGATTTGGTTGCATGCGGCGGCGGCTCATGCCGTCGGCCACGGCCTGATCGCCGAGGATATCCCGGACCTTTTGCCGGCCCTGATCCGGGGGCTTCCAGGGGCCGTGGCGGCTGGTCCCGAGGGGCAAGTTTTAACCGTTTTGCCCCTTGCGCCAGAGGGTAAAAACGAACACGTTTAGAGCTGGTGCCCGAACGCATTTAAAGGAAATGTTATGACCGAACACAAGCCGAGCAGTTTCCTGGATCGGACCCTGACCAATCTGCGTCGGGGCTGGCAGTCGATCGCCGGCTCGTCTTACGACGAAGAGGCCGCGAGCACGCGCCCGGACCTGCCCGACGACGACGCCGGGCATATCCTGGAACAGATGCGCGAATGCCTTGAAAATAAAGGCGGCGAAGTCTCGGCCCGCGTCCGGGCCGCGGCTCTGGGTCGGGTCTATCTTGCGCTGGACAAGAAGGGCCGCGAGAAATTCCTGCGTCTGATGGCGGAGAACTTCGGCACCGACGGCAAGGCGATTGAGCGGGCGACCGATGAATACCGCGCCGCAACGACAGATGCCGAGCGTCTGGACGCCCAATTGACCATGCAGAATAGCCTGCAGGCGCCGTGGCGGCGCTTGCTGACGCAGTTCAACGCCTTGCCGGACGGGGTCAAGTTCCTGGTCGACCTGCGCGCCGAGTTGCTGCCGCTGGCGAAAAAGGATCCCAAGCTGAAGGCCATGGAGCACGACCTGCGCGACCTGCTGGCCAGTTGGTTCGACGTGGATTTCCTGGAGTTGCGCCAGATCGCCTGGGACAGCTCGTCGGCCTCGTTGCTGGAAAAGCTGATCGCCTACGAAGCGGTGCATGCCATCGACGGCTGGGAAGATTTGAAGAACCGGCTGGATTCCGACCGCCGTTGCTTCGCCTATTTCCATCCGCGCATGCCGGATGAGCCGCTGATTTTCGTCGAGGTCGCGCTGGTCAACGGCATGGCCGCCAATGTGCAGGCGCTATTGGACACGGACGCCCCGGCATCCGACCCCGCGACCGCTGATACGGCGATCTTCTATTCGATCTCGAACGCGCAGAAGGGCTTGGCGGGCATCAGCTTCGGCAACTTCCTGATCAAGAACGTGGTGCAGCACCTTTCCGGCGAATTCCCGAACCTCAAGACCTACGCGACGCTGTCGCCGATCCCCGGGTTCCGCCGCTGGCTCGACGAAATCATGGCCGAAGGCGAGCCCAAGTTGTTCTCCGCCGAGGAGCGTAAGGCCTTGAATGCGGCGTCCGGCCGCAAGGGCGGGGCCAAGGGCTCGTTGCTGGCCGCACTCGACAGCCCGACCTGGATCAAGGATCAGAAGACGGTCGCGGCGCTGCAGGGGCCGTTGACGCGTCTGGCAGCGCGGTATCTCGCCAAGGAAAAAGGCCGGGGACGGCGGGCCCGCGATCCGGTCGCGCATTTCCACCTGTCCAACGGCGCCCGTCTGGAGCGCCTCAACTGGCTTGGCGATACCTCCGACAAGGGGCTGGCTCAGTCGGCGGGATTGATGGTCAACTACCTCTATGACTTGAACCGGATCGAGAACAATCACGAGGCCTATACCCTGAACGGCAGCGTCGATACCTCGTCCGGCGTGAAGGCCGTGCTCAAGGGTTGACGCATCGACCCGCGTCTTCCTTGGTTTCCCGCCGGAAACGCCGCCTGATTTGACGGTTGTAATCACCGCCAGAATGGATAAAGTCGCGCCGCCCGATGACGGCGCGGCGGCTTTGCCGGCCCGTCCTGGGGCGCCAAGCGGGCGTGGCGGAATTGGTAGACGCGCCAGGTTTAGGTCCTGGTGGCCATTGGTCGTGGGGGTTCAAGTCCCTCCGCCCGCACCATTCATCACCTTCGGCCTCGAATGACGGACGAACGGAAAGGGTGGAAATCCGGCGGTTTTTCATTGCCGGGAAGGGGGGCGGAGCCCTATATATCCGCCTCTTGAGTTGAAGACATATTCTTGGTTTACCGGCGGGGCCCGCCAAAGGCCGATCCGCCACAGATTTCCGAACGGGAGTTCCATGCAAGTCGTCGAGACAAAATCCGAAGGCCTGAGCCGCGAGATGAAAGTCACCGTGGCCGCCAAGGACATTGAAGAGAAAATCAACCTGCGCCTCGAAGAAGTCGCACAATCCGCCTCTCTGCCCGGGTTCCGCCCCGGCAAGGTGCCCGTCGGCCTGCTGCGCAAGCGCTACGGCCCGGCCATCATGGGTGAGATCCTGGACCAGGCGGTCAACGATTCCTCGCAACAGGCGCTGGCCGAAAAGGGCATCCGACCGGCGACCCAGCCGCATGTCGAGATCACCTCGTTCGACGAAGGCAAGGACCTGGAATACACCATGTCCGTGGATATCCTGCCTGAGATCGAGCCGATGGATTTCTCCAAGCTTTCCCTGGAGAAGCTGGTGCTCAAGCCCGACGATAAGCAAGTCCAAGAGACCCTTGAAAACTTGGCCGGCGCCCACAAGACGTCCGAGCCGATCACGACCAAGCGCAAGTCCAAGTCCGGTGACGTGCTGTCGATCGACTTCGTCGGCAAGCTGGACGGCGTCGAGTTCGCCGGCGGCAAGGCCGAAGGTTATCACCTGGAACTGGGCTCCGGCTCGTTCATTCCCGGCTTCGAAGATCAGCTGATCGGCGTCGAAGCGGGCGCGGACGTCGAGGTCAAGGTCAACTTCCCCGAGGAATACGCGGCCAAGGATCTGGCCGGCAAGGAAGCCGTGTTCGACGTCAAGGTTCATGAAATCCGCGAGGCCGCACCGGCCGCGATCGACGACGAACTGGCCAAGAAGGCCGGCCTGGAAAGCCTGGACGCCCTGAAAGAGCGGATCGTCGACGGTCAGCGCCAGGAATTCGACCAGATGGCCCGCATGCAGGTCAAACGCAAGCTGCTCGACCAGCTGGCGGACAACCACGAATTCGAAATCCCGCCCAAGATGGTGGAAATGGAATTCGACAACATCTGGGCCCAGTTCGAAGAACAGCGCCAGCAGGACAAGGCCGCCCACGATCACGACCACGATCATGAGGGCCACGATCATGACCACGACCATGATCACGAGGACGACAAGTCCGACGAGGAGCACAAGGCGGAGTTCCGCGAGATCGCCGAACGGCGCGTCAAGCTGGGCCTACTGCTGTCCGAAGTCGGGCGGATCAATGAGATCCAGGTCTCTCCCGAGGACATCAACCGCGCGATGCTCCAGGAAGCCCAGAAGTATCCGGGGCAGGAGCAGCAGGTTCTCGAGTTCTTCCGCTCCAACCCGCAGGCCCAGGAACAGATCAAGGCGCCTGTGTTCGAGGAGAAGGTCATCGACTACATCATCGAGATGGCCAAGGTCAGCGAGAAGCCCGCGACCTTCGAGGACCTGATCAAGGTTCTCGAGTCCGAGGACGAGGAAGAGACCAAGAAAAAGCCCGCCGCCAAGAAAAAGGCCGCGCCGAAGAAGAAAGCGGCGGCCAAGGACGACGGCGACGCGGCGGCCGACAAACCGGCCAAGAAGAAACCGGCGGCAAAGAAGCCGGCGGCGAAAAAGGAGTAGCGGCGACGGGGCCGGGGGCGCTATCAGGGATGAGGCGACCCCGACCCCGGGCCACTCCGGCCCGTCCAACCACAAGCACCACGTACAAGGCCGGCTGCATAAGGCCGGGAGCATGATAAGGACCGAGGCATGAACGACCCCCACGACATTTACATGAACACTCTTGTGCCCATGGTCGTCGAGACGACCAATCGGGGCGAGCGTGCCTACGACATCTATTCGCGCCTGTTGAAGGAGCGCATCATCTTCCTGACCGGTCAGGTGGAAGATTACGGTGCCAGCCTGATCTGCGCCCAGTTGCTGTTCCTGGAATCGGAAAACCCGACCAAGGACATCTCGCTCTACATCAATTCGCCGGGCGGCATCGTGACCTCCGGCCTCGCCATCTACGATACGATTCGCTACATCCGCCCGGAAGTTTCCACGGTCTGCATCGGTCAGGCGGCCTCCATGGGCTCGTTGCTGCTGGCCGGCGGCGCCGCCGGCAAGCGCTTTGCGCTGCCCAATGCGCGGATCATGGTTCACCAGCCTTCGGGCGGGTTCCAGGGTCAGGCGTCGGACATCGAAATCCACGCCCGCGAAATCATCGCCCTGCGTCAGCGGCTCAACGAAATTTACGTCGAGCACACGGGCCAGTCGCTGGAAACCATTGAAAATGCGATGGAGCGTGACAAATTCATGACTCCGGAAGACGCCAAGGAATTCGGCCTGATTGACGAAGTGGTGTCCAGCCGTCCGTCCTCCGGCGAAGACGGCGACGGCAAATCGGACTGACGTCCGGCCGCTTCATCCGCATGATGCCCGCCGTCCCGCGCCGGACGGCGGTCCAACCCCCGAGCCCGCCGCTCGCCCATACGCCTTTTGGCATAGCGACAAAAGCGTGAATGTGATTGAGTGTTGCTCAAGGGTCCGGTTAACATGGACCCTCACCCAGGAGGCGGCGCGGGACCAACAGGATTAACAATGACGAAATCAACCGGCAGCGACTCCAAGAACACCCTTTACTGCTCGTTTTGCGGCAAGAGCCAGCACGAGGTCCGCAAGCTCATCGCGGGACCGACGGTCTTCATTTGCGATGAATGCGTTGAACTTTGCATGGACATCATCCGTGAAGAGCACAAAACGAACCTGGTGAAATCCGGTGACGGCGTGCCGACGCCGTTGGACATTTGCGCCGTGCTGGACGACTACGTGATCGGCCAGAGCGCCGCCAAGCGTGTTCTCTCCGTCGCGGTGCATAACCACTACAAACGCCTGAACCACGGCGGCAAGAACAATGACGTGGAACTGGCCAAATCGAACATTCTGCTGGTCGGTCCGACCGGTTGCGGCAAGACGCTGTTGGCCCAGACGCTGGCGCGCATCCTGGATGTGCCGTTCACCATGGCCGATGCGACAACCCTGACCGAAGCCGGCTACGTCGGCGAGGACGTCGAAAACATCATCCTGAAGTTGCTGCAGTCCGCCGATTACAATGTCGAGCGTGCGCAGCGCGGCATCGTCTATATCGATGAAGTCGACAAAATAAGCCGTAAGTCCGACAACCCGTCCATCACCCGCGACGTGTCGGGCGAGGGCGTGCAGCAGGCTTTGCTCAAGATCATGGAAGGCACGGTCGCCAGTGTGCCGCCGCAGGGCGGGCGCAAGCATCCGCAGCAGGAGTTCCTGCAGGTCGATACCACCAACATCCTGTTCATTTGCGGCGGTGCCTTCGCCGGCCTGGACAAGATCATTTCGGCCCGCGGCAAGGGCTCGTCGATCGGCTTCGGCGCCGACGTGCGCGCTCCGGAAGATCGCCAGACGGGCGAAATCCTGGCCGAGGTTGAGCCGGAAGATCTGTTGAAATTCGGTCTGATCCCCGAATTCGTCGGCCGTCTGCCGGTCGTTGCGACGCTGGAAGATCTGGACGAGGAAGCCCTGGTGGAAATCCTCACCAAGCCGAAGAACGCCCTGGTCAAGCAGTACCAGCGCCTGTTCGAGATGGAAGACACCAAGCTGACATTCTCCGATTCGGCCCTGAAATCGATTTCCAGCAAGGCCGTGGAGCGCAAAACCGGCGCCCGTGGCCTCCGTTCGATCATGGAGAGCATTCTCCTCGACACCATGTTCGACCTTCCTGCGATGGAGGGTGTGGAAGAGGTCGTCATCAACGGAGAAGTGGTGGAAGAAAGCGCCAAACCGCTGTTCATTTACGGCGAAAAGGCCGAAGAAGTGGAGACCAGCGCGTAGTCGCGCGCCGGATCAATCCCCTGATTTCCGCGCCCGCGCCCTTGCGCCGGGGCGTTTCGTCCCCCACCTTTGTTGAGAAGATTTTCCAACCCGTCGCGCCGATCCCGGCGTGGCAATCCCACAGTGTTGAGGCCAGATGTTCCCAGCCATGAAGTCCCAGCAGTTCCCCGTCCTGCCGTTGCGCGACATCGTCGTGTTCCCGCACATGATCGTGCCGTTGTTCGTCGGCCGAGAAAAATCGGTGCGCGCGCTCGAGGACGTGATGCAGGACGACAAGCAGATCCTTCTGGTCGCCCAGAAGAACGCCGCGCAGGACGACCCCACGGCGGAGGATATTTACTCCGTCGGGACGGTTTCCACGGTGCTTCAGCTTTTGAAGCTGCCGGATGGTACCGTAAAGGTCCTGGTCGAAGGCGTGCAGCGGGCCAAGGTCACGGAATTTGTCGATAACCCGGCCTTTTTCGAGGTCGAGGCCGAACTGATCCCCGAGGAAGAAGGGGATGAGAACGAGCTTGAGGCGCTGTCCCGCTCGGTCATCAGTCAGTTCGAGCAGTACATCAAGCTGAACAAGAAGATCCCGCCGGAAGTCCTGGTTTCCATCAACCAGATCGACGAGGCCGATAAACTGGCCGATACGGTGGCGTCGCACCTGGCCCTGAAAATCTCGGAAAAGCAGGAGCTTTTGGAGATCGAATCGGCCGCCGAGCGCCTGGAGCGCGTCTATTCCCACATGGAATCGGAAATCGGCGTCCTGCAGGTCGAGAAGAAGATTCGCAACCGGGTCAAACGCCAGATGGAGAAGACCCAGCGCGAGTACTATTTGAACGAACAGCTCAAGGCCATTCAGAAGGAATTGGGCGAAACCGACGAAGGCAAGGACGAGGTCGCCGAGATCGAAGAGAAGATCGGCAAGACCAAGCTGACCAAGGAAGCCAAGGAGAAAGCCGAGGCCGAATTGAAGAAGCTCCGTTCCATGAGCCCGATGTCGGCCGAAGCGACGGTCGTGCGCAACTACCTGGATTGGATGCTGTCCATTCCGTGGAAGAAGCGCACCCGCGTGAAGAAGGATCTGGTGAAGGCCGAAGAGGTTCTGAACGTGGATCACTACGGGCTTGAAAAGGTCAAGGAACGCATCCTCGAGTACTTGGCCGTCCAGAATCGTACAAATAAGGTCACTGGACCGATCTTGTGTCTCGTGGGTCCTCCGGGCGTCGGTAAGACCTCGTTGGGTAAGTCCATCGCCAAGGCGACCGGGCGCAACTTCGTGCGCATGTCCCTGGGGGGTGTGCGGGACGAATCGGAAATCCGCGGCCACCGGCGGACCTATATCGGCTCGATGCCGGGCAAGGTCGTGCAGGGCATGAAGAAGGCCAAGTCGTCCAACCCGCTGTTCCTGCTCGACGAAGTCGACAAGATGGGCCAGGACTGGCGCGGCGATCCCGCTTCGGCGCTTCTGGAAGTGCTTGATCCGGAACAGAATTCCTCGTTCAACGACCATTATCTGGAGGTCGATTACGACCTCTCGGACGTGATGTTCGTGACGACGGCGAATACCCTGAATTTGCCGGGTCCGCTGCTCGACCGCATGGAGGTCATTCGTCTCTCCGGCTACACCGAGGACGAAAAGATCGAAATCGCCAATCGCCACCTGATCCCCAAGCAGGTCAAGGCGCACGGCCTGAAGAAGGACGAATGGTCCATCTCCGAAGGCGGCATGCGTGATCTGATCCGCTATTACACGCGGGAATCCGGGGTTCGTAACCTGGAGCGCGAGCTGGCCAATTTGGCCCGTAAGGCGGTCAAGGAGATCATGCTCGGCAAGTCCGACAGCATTAAGGTGACGGCCAAGAACCTGGATAAGTACGCCGGCATCCGCAAATACCGCTTCGGCGAGATCGAAGCCGACGACATGGTCGGCGTCGTGACCGGTCTGGCCTGGACCGAAGTCGGCGGCGAGCTGCTGAACATCGAAGCCGTGATGGTGCCCGGGAAAGGCAAGATGACGATCACCGGTAAGCTCGGCGACGTCATGCAGGAATCCATTCAGGCCGCGCGGTCCTACGTGCAGTCGCGGGCCCCGTCGCTGGGTATTCTGCCGCCGTTGTTCAATAAGCGGGATATCCACGTCCATGTGCCCGAGGGCGCCACGCCGAAGGACGGCCCCTCGGCCGGTGTCGGCATGGTCACCTCCATCGTTTCCGTGCTGACCGGCAACCCCGTGAAAAAAGACGTCGCCATGACCGGCGAAGTCACCCTTCGCGGCCGGGTTCTGCCGATCGGCGGGCTGAAAGAAAAGCTTCTGGCGGCGCACCGCGGCGGCATCAAGCTGGTCCTGATTCCCAAGGACAACGAGAAGGATTTGGACGAGATTCCCGAAAATGTGAAGAAGGGCCTGGAAATCGTGCCCGTTACGACCGTCGACGAGGTGCTTTCCAAGGCTTTGGCCAGCCCCGTTACACCGGTCGAATGGGACGAGGATAAAGCCGATCTCGAGGCCGGCGCCCTAACATCCGGGGGCGGCGACGACGACGATGTGGGGGGCGTGGTTACGCACTGACCCAACCCAAGTCGTTAAGGTAAAACACCTTTTAAGCGGGCCGCCGGATCATCCGGCGGCCCGTTGCTTTTCCGGCCCTGTTTCAGGGGTTGAAAATCGTTTCCGAAAGCATTCTTCCGAAGTCGGAACGAATACCTTGAAATTGGTCGAAACCCGCAAAAATCTGGGGAAAACTGGGGCATTGACGTTGACGCCCCTGGGGTGCGGACTTACACTCACCCGCGTTTCGAGAAGGCGATTCCTCGCCCGATCAAAAGCATAAATCCTATTTGTCCCAACCTTTATCCTTTCAGCAAGAGGGGGCCTTCAATTGAACAAGAATGATCTGATCGCAGCCGTTGCCAACAGCACCGGTTTGTCCAAGTCCGATTCCGCCAGCGCGGTTGACAGCGTTTTCGACGCGATCGCCGGCGCTTTGAAGGGCGGTGATGAAGTCCGCCTGGTCGGTTTCGGTACCTTCAGCGTCACCAAGCGTGCCGCGACCACCGGCCGTAACCCGCGGACCGGCGAAAGCATCCAGATTCCGGCGTCCAACCAGCCCAAGTTCAAGGCTGGCAAGGGTCTGAAGGACGCGGTCAACTAAGACCCCGCGTCCCAGCCGTATAGTATACGCCTGCAGATCGGCCGCCGATTTATCGGCGGCCGATTTGATTCGGGCGGCCTTCGGGGCGGGCAGGGCGCATTGCCGTCTTGTGCCGGCCTTTGCCTGGCCTTAAATAAGGGCGCGGTTCCGGTCGGGAATCGGGCGGTTAGCTCAGTTGGGAGAGCATCTGGTTTACACCCAGAGGGTCGGCGGTTCGAACCCGTCACCGCCCACCATCCTTCTACAATGATCCATGACGACACCTTCTTTGCGGAGGCGAGGGGGATTCGGGTGGCATGCCGCCCGGAAACGGGCCGTCGCGGCAAGGGGCTGGGCCCCGGTTTCCGCCGGTTTTCATCGAACTGAAAAATATCCGCCGATCGTTCTTGACACCTGTTCGGGGGCTGGACTACATATCGCGCTCTTTCGCGCACCGGGCCCTGCGGGGCCGCGCTGAAAGACCCTCTCAAGGGGGTGTAGCTCAGTTGGTTAGAGCGCCGGCCTGTCACGCCGGAGGCCGCGGGTTCGAGTCCCGTCACTCCCGCCACTTTCCCTATAAATCGGCTTTCCATAACCCGCGCGCGGCGGTGCGGTATCTTTGCGCCCATCCGGCGATAAAACCTTTGAAATTTATCCGGTTATCGGTCACTTTCCCTCGTAGTCATCGACGTCGCCGCGGCGCGACGATCTAAGTTGAGCATTCGGGGGAACCAAGGCGGGGGCCGGGGACAGGGAGTTCGGCGTGAACGATTTGCTATTGGAATATCTCCCGATCCTGATCTTCATCGGGATCGCCGTGGCGCTGGCCGGCGCGATCATGCTCGGCTCTTTCATCATCGGCACGCAGAACCCGGATGTTGAAAAGAACTCGGCATACGAATGCGGGTTCGAAGCGTTCGACGATTCCCGTGGCCGGTTCGATGTTCGGTTCTATCTGGTGGCGATTCTGTTCATCATCTTCGACCTTGAAGTCGCATTCCTGTTTCCCTGGGCGATCAGCCTGGGCTCGATCGGCGTCTTCGGGTTTTGGTCGATGATGGTCTTCCTGGGAATCCTGACCATTGGTTTCGTTTACGAGTGGCGCAAAGGCGCCCTCGAGTGGGAATAGGAAGGGGCCTGACGGCATGAGTGCTGTAACCCAACCCGGTATCGATCCGGCAGCAGGGCAACCCATCGGCCCCGGCGCCGAGCAGGACGAGATACTCGCCCGTGTCACCCAGGAGTTGCAGGACAAGGGGTTCGTCCTGGCCAACGTCGACAAGTTGGTTAACTGGGCGCGCACCGGCTCGCTTTGGCCGATGACCTTTGGTCTGGCCTGCTGCGCCGTGGAAATGATCCACGCCTACATGAGCCGCTACGACCTGGACCGCTTCGGCGTCGTGCCGCGGCCGAGCCCGCGCCAGTCGGACGTGATGATCGTCGCCGGTACCCTGACCAACAAGATGGCTCCGGCCTTCCGCAAGGTCTACGACCAGATGGCGGAGCCGCGTTACGTCATCTCCATGGGATCCTGTGCCAACGGCGGCGGCTATTACCATTATTCCTATGCCATCGTGCGGGGCTGCGACCGGGTTGTGCCGGTCGACGTCTACGTGCCCGGCTGCCCGCCGACGGCGGAGGCACTGGTTTACGGCATCCTCCAGTTGCAGAAGAAGATCAAACGGACCGGCGCTCTTTGGCGTTAATTTTCCCGGCCCAAGACGAAACCCAGGTACGGAACAAGACCAAAAAAGACCATGGATCAGGCTCTTAAGGAACTTGCCGAACATCTCCGCGACCAGCTCGGTGCCAAGCTGACCGAGGCCGAGGTGCGGCTGGGCGAATTGACGATCACGGTCCAGCGCGATTCGATCGTCGAGGTGCTGAAATCCCTGCGTGACGATTCGAACTGCATGTTCCATCAGCTGATGGACGTCTGCGGCGTCGATTACCCCGACGAAAGCCCGCGCTTCGAAATCGTCTACAACCTGCTGTCGATGACCCATAACACGCGCATTCGGGTCAAGCTGCGCACGGACGAGGACGATCCCGTGCCCTCCGTGGCCGGTGTGTTCTCCACCGCCAACTGGTTCGAACGCGAAATCTGGGACATGTACGGGGTGTTTTTCTCCGATCATCCCGACCTGCGCCGCCTGCTGACCGATTACGGCTTCGAGGGCCATCCGCTGCGCAAGGATTTCCCGCTGACGGGGTATGTCGAAGTGCGCTACGACGACGAACAGAAACGCGTGGTTTACGAGCCCGTGAAACTGACCCAGGAATTCCGCAACTTCGATTTCGAAAGCCCCTGGGAAGGCATGGAGCGTGTCGTCCTGCCGGGCGACGAAAAGGCCGAAGCGGAACCGGAAGAAGAAGAGACCGAGGCGTCGTAACGAGATGGCCGAAACCCAGATCAAGAACTTCAACCTCAACTTCGGCCCGCAGCACCCGGCGGCGCACGGGGTTCTGCGCCTGGTCCTGGAAATGGACGGTGAGGTGGTCGAGCGTGCGGACCCGCATATCGGTCTGCTGCACCGGGGCACGGAAAAGCTGATCGAGTACAAGACCTATGCCCAGGCCGTGCCTTATTTCGACCGCTTGGACTACGTCGCCCCGCAGAACCAGGAGCACGCCTTCGTCCTGGGGGCGGAGAAGCTGCTGGGAATCGAGGTGCCGAAGCGCGGTCAGTACATCCGCGTGCTCTATTGCGAGATCGGCCGGATTCTCAACCACATCCTGAACATCACGGCCTTCGCCATGGATGTCGGCGCCATGACGCCGATGCTTTGGGGCTTCGAGATTCGCGAACGGCTGATGGAATTCTGCGAGTCGGCCTCCGGTGCGCGCCTGCACATGAACTATTTCCGCGTCGGCGGTGTCGCCCAAGACTTGCCCGCGGGCTTGCTGGAAGAGATCGGCAAATGGGCGGACGAGGAATTCCCGGCGTTCATGGACGATCTGGAAAGTCTGCTGACCGGCAACCGGATTTTCAAGCAGCGCACGGTCGACATCGGGGTGATCAACGCCGAGCAATGTTTCGATTGGGGCTTTACCGGCCCGAACCTTCGCGCTTCGGGCATCGCCTGGGATTTGCGTAAGGCGCAGCCCTATGACGCCTATGCGGAAATGGATTTCGACATTCCCGTCGGCAAGATGGGCGATTGCTACGACCGCTATCTCGTTCGCATGATCGAGATGCGGGAAAGCTTGAAGATCATCAAGCAATGCGTTGAAAACATGCCCTCCGGCCCGGTCAAATCGACCAACAAAAAGGTCACGCCGCCGACCCGGGGCGACATGAAACAGTCGATGGAAGCCTTGATCCACCACTTCAAACTGTTTACCGAGGGCTTCCACGTTCCCGCCGGCGAAACCTATACGGCCGTCGAAGCGCCTAAGGGCGAATTCGGTGTCTATCTGGTGGCCGACGGCTCCAACAAACCTTTCCGTTGCAAGATTCGCGCGCCCGGTTTCGCGCATCTTCAGGCGACGGAGTTTTTGTCGAAAGGGCATATGCTCGCCGACGTGGTGGCGAACATCGGCTCGATCGACGTTGTGTTCGGTGAAATCGACCGGTGAGCGGCATGCAGACAGAACAACCGTCGAGCTTCTCCTTCACGTCGGAGAACTTGGATAAAGCCAACTGGCATATCGCCAAGTACCCGGAAGGCCGCCAGCAATCCGCCGTCATGCCTCTGCTGGACCTGGCGCAGCGCCAGAACGGCGGCTGGATTCCGCAGGCGGCGATCGAGGTGATCGCCGACATGCTGGATATGGCGTCGATCCGCGTGTACGAGGTCGCGACCTTCTACACCATGTACAACCTGAGCCCGGTCGGCGAACACTTCGTGCAGGTTTGCACGAATCTGCCGTGCTGGCTGCGCGGCTCGGACCAAGTCATGGAAGCCTGCAAGAAGGTGACCGGTTGTTCGAACGGTGAAACGTCCGAAGACGGCAAGTTCACGGTGCTCGAAGTCGAATGCTTAGGCGCCTGTGTCAACGCACCGATGATGCAGATCGGCGACGATTATTACGAAGATTTGGATTCGGCTTCGGCCGAGGAAATCCTGAAGGCGTTGAAGGCAGGTGAGACGCCCAAGGTCGGATCGCAAGCCGGCCGCCACACCTGCGAGCCCGCCGGTGGGATCACGTCGTTGACGGACCGGTATCCGGACCGGGCGGCCAAGTCAGGAGGCGACGACTGATGCTAGCCGACAAGGACCGCATCTTTACGAATATCTACGGCTTCGACAGCCCCTGGCTGGACGGCGCCAAGGCGCGCGGCGATTGGGACAACACCAAGAAGCTGATCGAAATGGGCCGCGAAAAGATCGTCGACGAGATGAAGGAATCCGGCCTGCGCGGACGCGGCGGGGCGGGCTTCCCGACCGGCGTGAAGTGGTCCTTCATGCCCAAGGAAATCGGCGACCGGCCGCATTACCTCGTGATCAACGCGGACGAGGGCGAGCCCGGCACCTGCAAAGATCGCGAAATCATGCGCTCCGAGCCGCATAAGCTCATCGAAGGGGCCTTGGTCGCGTCCTTCGCCATGGGCGCCCATGCGGCTTATTGCTACGTGCGCGGCGAGTTCCATCACGAGATCGCCTCGCTGCAAAAGGCGGTCGACGAAGCCTATGAAGCGGGCCTGATCGGCGACGATGCCTGCGGCACCGGCTGGAAATTCGATTTCTACGTCCATTCCGGCGCCGGGGCCTACATCTGCGGCGAGGAAACCTCGCTGATCGAAAGTCTCGAGGGCAAGAAGGGCCAGCCGCGCCTGAAACCGCCGTTCCCGGCGGGCGTCGGCGTCTGGGGCTGCCCGACGACGGTCAACAACGTTGAATCCATTGCCGTCGCGCCGACGATCCTGCGCCGTGGCGCCGACTGGTTCTCCGGTATCGGCCGTCCGAACAACGTCGGGACCAAGCTGTTCAATATTTCCGGCCATGTAAATCAGCCTTGCACGGTCGAGGAAGAGATGGGCATTCCGCTCAAGGAGCTGATCGAAAAGCATGCCGGCGGCGTGCGCGGCGGTTGGGACAACCTGCTGGCAATCATTCCGGGCGGCGCCTCTGTGCCTATTCTGCCGAAATCGATCTGCGACACGGTGCTGATGGATTTCGACAGCTTGCGTGAAGTGCGCTCGGGCCTGGGCACGGCGGCGATCATGGTCATGGACCAGTCGACAGACGTCATCAAGGCGATCGCGCGCTTGTCGGCCTTCTACAAACATGAAAGCTGCGGGCAGTGCACGCCGTGCCGTGAAGGCACCGGCTGGATGAGCCGCGTCATGCAGCGCATGGTCACGGGCAACGCCCATGTGGATGAAATCGATACGCTGGAAGAAGTCACCCGCCAGGTCGAAGGGCACACCATCTGTGCCCTCGGCGATGCGGCGGCTTGGCCTATTCAGGGACTGATCCGCCATTTCCGCCCGGAAATGGAGAAGCGCATCCTGGATTTCCAGGCACGCTCCCAGGCGGCGGAATAGAACGGGTAGAGGTTTGAGGTAGATGCCAAAGATCACCATCGACGGCGAAGAACTGGAAGTCGAAGCCGGCATGACCGTCCTGCAGGCCTGCGAGCAGGCCGGCAAGGAAGTGCCTCGGTTCTGCTACCATGATCGCCTGTCCATCGCCGGTAACTGCCGGATGTGCCTGGTGCAGATGGAACGCTCGCCGAAGCCGGTGGCGTCCTGCGCCATGCCCGTGGGCGACGGTATGGTCGTCTACACCGACACGCCCGAGGTGAAGAAGATGCGCCAGGGGGTAATGGAGTTCCTGCTCATCAATCACCCGCTGGATTGCCCGATCTGCGATCAGGGCGGCGAATGTGACCTGCAGGATCAGGCCATGGCCTATGGCATGGATCACGGCCGCTATAAGGAAAACAAGCGCGCCGTCGAAGACAAGCACATGGGCCCGTTGATCAAGACGATCATGACCCGTTGCATCCATTGCACGCGCTGCGTCCGGTTCTCGACGGAAGTCGCCGGTGTCACGGACATGGGCCTGATCGGCCGTGGTGAGAACGCGGAAATCGTCACCTATTTGGACCAGGCCGTGAGCTCCGAGCTTTCGGCTAACGTCATCGATTTGTGCCCGGTGGGCGCCCTGACCTCGAAGCCCTATGCCTTCATGGCGCGTCCGTGGGAATTGAAGAAGACAGAAAGCGTCGACGTTTCCGACGCCCAGGGCTGCGCCGTTCGCGTCGACAGCCGGGGGCCCGAGGTGATGCGCGTGCTGCCGCGCCTCAACGAGGACGTCAACGAGGAATGGATTTCCGACAAGGCCCGGTATTGGGTCGACGGCCTGAAACGCCAGCGCCTGGACAGGCCCTATGTGCGCGGCAAGAACGGCAAGCTGGCCCCCGCGACCTGGAACGAAGCCTTCGCCGCTATCGCCAAGGCCACCAAGGGTGTTTCCGGAAGCGAAATGGCCGCCATCGCCGGGGATATGGCCGATTGCGAAAGCATGCTGGCCTTGAAGGACCTGATGACGGCTCTCGGCTCCGCCAATATCGATTGCCGCCAGGACGGATCGAAGGTCGATCCCAAGGTCCGGGCGTCCTACACCTTCAATTCCACCATCGCCGGGATCGAGGACGCCGACGCGCTGTTGATCGTCGGCGCCAATCCGCGATGGGAAGCGGCCGTTCTCAACGCCCGCATCCGCAAACGGCATCTGATGGGCAAATTCCCCATCGCCGCCATCGGCCCGGCGATTGATCTGAGTTATCCGGTCGATTGGTTGGGCGAGGGCGGGGATGTCCTGGCCGAAATCGCGAACGGCAACCATCCCTTCGCCGAGGTTCTCAAGACCGCCGAGAAACCGATGATCATCGTCGGCTCCGGCGCCGCGGCGCGGCCCGACGGGGCTTCAGTCCTGGGCTTGGCGCGTCAGATCGCCGAAGCGTCCGGCGCCGTGTCCGGCGATTGGAACGGATTCAACGTGCTGCAGCGTGCGGCCTCCCGCGTGGGCGGCCTGGACCTCGGCTTCGCGCCGGGTGAGGGCGGCCTCGACACCGCCGGTATCCTGGACGGCGTGACCTCCGGCGCGATCAAGGTTCTGTATCTGCTGGGCGCCGATGAAATCGCGAGCAAGGACCTGGATAAGCCCTTCGTGATCTATCAGGGCCACCACGGCGACGCCGGGGCGCATGTCGCCGACGTGATTCTGCCGGGCGCGGCCTATACGGAAAAAGACGCGACCTACGTCAATTTGGAAGGCCGGGTGCAGCGGGGCCAATTGGCCGTGTTCCCGCCGGGTGAGGCCCGCGAGGATTGGAAGATCGTTCGCGCGCTTTCCGACGTTTTGGGCCAGACGCTGCCCTATAACACGCTCGCCGAGGTCCGCCAGGGCCTGGTCAAGGCGAACCCCGTGTTCCAGGGCATCGACGATATCCAGGCGGCCGAATGGGGTGAATTCGGCGCGACCGGCGGCGTTTCCGGTGCCTTCACCTATCCGATCGCCAATTTCTATATGACCGACCCGATCAGCCGTGCGTCCGCCACCATGGCCGAATGCACCGACGAAATCCTGGGCGGCGGAGAAGGGAAGACCGGCACCGATGGTTGAGGCCTGGAACAGCTGGATCTGGCCGACGGTCTGGATCGTTATCAAAATCCTCGTGATCGTGGTTCCGGTCCTGTTGTCGGTCGCCTATTTGACGCTGGCCGAACGCAAGGTCATCGGCGCCATGCAGTTGCGCAAGGGGCCGAACATCGTCGGTCCCTTCGGCCTGTTCCAGCCGCTGGCCGACGGCGCCAAGCTGTTCTTGAAGGAAATGATCATCCCGTCGGGCGCCAACCCGGGGGTGTTCATCCTGGCCCCCTGCGTGACCTTTGCCCTGGCGCTGATCGCCTGGGCCGTCATTCCGTTCGGCGAGGGCCTGGTCCTGGCCGATATCAACGTCGGCATCCTGTATCTTTTCGCGGTTTCGTCGCTGGGCGTCTACGGCATCCTGATGGCCGGTTGGGCGTCAAACTCGCGCTATGCCTTCCTCGGCGCGCTGCGGAGCGCGGCCCAAATGGTGTCCTACGAAGTCTCCATGGGGTTCGTGATCATCACCGTGCTGCTCTGCGTCGGCTCGCTGAACCTCACGGCCATCGTCGAGGCCCAGCGCGACCTGTGGTTCGTGATCCCGCTGTTCCCGATGGCGGTGATTTTCTTCATCTCGACCCTGGCCGAAACCAACCGCCATCCCTTCGATTTGCCGGAGGCCGAGGCCGAACTGGTCGCCGGCTACAACGTCGAATATTCGGGCATGGCCTTCGCCCTGTTCTTCCTGGGCGAATACGCCAACATGATCCTGATGTCGGGGATGACCACGGTTCTGTTCCTGGGCGGCTGGCTTCCGCCGCTGGATATCGAGCCGCTCAACTGGATTCCCGGGCCGATCTGGTTCGCCGCCAAGATCGCCTTCTGTCTGTTCATTTTCATCTGGGTGCGCGCCACGTTCCCGCGCTACCGCTACGACCAACTGATGCGCCTCGGCTGGAAGGTCTTCCTGCCGTTGTCGCTGTTCGCCGTGGCGGTCGTCGCGGGGGTCCTGCTGACCTTCGGTTGGCTGCCCACGCCGGTGGCGGGTTAGGGGGAGGAGAGTCCCATGAGCTTTATCGGACGCAGCGCCAAAGCCCTGTTCCTCAAGGAACTCGTCTCGGGCATGGCCTTGACCCTGAAGTACTTCGCCAAGCCGAAGGTGACGCTCAACTACCCCTATGAAAAAGGACCGTTGAGCCCGCGTTTCCGCGGCGAACATGCGCTGCGCCGTTATTCCAACGGCGAAGAGCGCTGCATCGCCTGCAAACTTTGCGAAGCCATTTGCCCGGCCCAGGCCATCACCATCGAAGCCGAACCCCGCGCCGACGGCTCGCGCCGCACGACGCGCTACGACATCGACATGGTCAAATGCATCTACTGCGGCTATTGCGAGGAAGCCTGCCCGGTCGACGCCATCGTCGAGGGCCCGAATTTCGAATACGCGGCGGAAACCCGCGAAGAATTGCTCTACGACAAAGCCAAACTGCTGACCAACGGCGACCGCTGGGAAACCGAGATCGCCGACCGCCTGCGCGCCGACGCGCCCTATCGCTGACCGAAGGGGCGCCGGCCGGATCGCCGGGCACCGCCGACTGAGAAGACCAAAAGGATCGACGAGGAGAGTATGAGGGGAATTCAGAACAACGTCCGCGCAGTCACCTGCGTGGCGAACGGGAAGGGAGCCGGCGCATGATCGTCGAGGCCCTCGCGTTCTACATGTTCGCCTTCATCGCCGTGGCGGCGGGTGTTCTGGTCATTTCGTCCAAGAACCCGGTGCATTCGGTGCTGTTCCTGATCCTCGCGTTTTTCAACGCGGCCGGGTTGTTCGTGCTGTTGGGCGCGGAATTCCTGGCGATGATCCTAGTCGTCGTCTACGTCGGCGCGGTCGCGGTGCTGTTCATGTTCGTGGTCATGATGCTGGACATCAACTTCACGCAGCTGCGCTCCGGCTTTCTGCAATACTTGCCGCTGGGCGCGCTGATCGGGCTGATCCTGCTGGCCGAAATGGTTGTCGTCGCGGGCGGCTGGCAATCGATTTCCGCAGGCGCGCAGATGGCAAAGGCCGTCGCCCCGATCATCGAAGGTACGACCAACACCCACGCGCTGGGCGGCCTGATCTACACCCATAACGTCTATCTGTTCCAGGCGGCGGGGATGATCCTGCTGGTCGCCATGATCGGCGCCATCGTGCTGACCCATCGCCGCCGCGATGGCGTGAAGAAGCAGCGCATCGCCGATCAGAACGCGCGCGGTACCGATACGGTCGAAACCCGCAAAGTCGAAGTCGGGAAGGGGATCTGATCATGTGGGAAATCGGGCTGAGCCACTACCTGACCGTCGCCGCGATTCTGTTCACGCTGGGCATCTTCGGGATTTTCCTGAACAGGAAGAACGTCATCATCATCCTGATGTCGGTCGAATTGATGCTGCTTGCGGTGAACATCAACCTGGTCGCGTTCTCGACGTACCTGGGCGATATGATGGGGCAGGTCTTTGCGCTGTTCGTGCTGACCGTCGCCGCCGCCGAGGCCGCTATCGGCCTTGCCATCCTGGTCGTGTTCTTCCGCAACCGCGGGTCCATCGACGTCGAAGACATCAACATGATGAAGGGCTAGGGACAGAGATATGATCGAAATACTCGCTGTCTTTCTGCCGCTCATCGGATCGGCACTGGCCGGTCTGATCGTCTTCATGCCGCAGGACGACAAGGCCAAGCAGCACAAGATGGACGTGCTGGCGCAGTGGATCACCTGCACCGGCCTGATCTTGTCGGCGATCTGCGCCGTCATTCTGTTCAAGGACGTCGCGTTGGACGGTAACGCCCGCGTGACGGAGCTGTTCACCTGGATCGATTCCGGTACGCTGGAAGTTTCCTGGGCGCTGCGGGTCGATCAGTTGACCGCCGTCATGATGATCGTCGTGACCGGCGTGTCGGCCATGGTGCATATCTATTCCTGCGGCTACATGCACCATGACAAGTCGATCCCCCGGTTCATGGCGTATCTGTCGCTGTTCACCTACTTCATGCTGATGCTGATCACCTCGGACAACCTGGTGCAGCTGTTCTTCGGCTGGGAAGGGGTGGGCCTGGCGTCCTACCTGCTGATCGGGTTCTGGTACGACCGGCCGTCGGCCAACGCCGCGGCGATCAAGGCCTTCGTCGTCAACCGGGTCGGCGATTTCGGCTTCGCGCTGGGCATCTTCGCGACCTTCATGCTGTTCGACACGGTCAACCTGGACACCATCTTCGCGGCCGTCCCGGGCAAGGCCGACGCGACGCTGAACGTTTTCGGCGGCGAGTTCGACGCGCTGACGGTCTGCTGCTTGCTGCTGTTCGTCGGCGCCATGGGAAAATCGGCGCAGTTGGGCCTGCATACCTGGCTGCCGGATGCCATGGAAGGTCCGACGCCCGTTTCCGCCCTGATCCACGCGGCGACGATGGTCACCGCCGGTGTCTTCATGGTCGCGCGCCTGTCGCCGATGTTCGAATATTCCGAGGTCGCTCTGACCGTCGTCACTATCGTCGGCGCCTCGACCTGTATCTTCGCCGCGACCATCGGCTGCGTGCAGAACGACATCAAGCGCGTCATCGCCTATTCGACCTGTTCGCAACTCGGCTACATGTTCTTCGCCTGCGGCGTTTCGGCCTATTCGGCGGGCATCTTCCACCTGATGACCCACGGCTTCTTTAAGGCGCTGCTGTTCCTGGGCGCCGGTTCGGTCATTCACGCCATGTCGGACGAACAGGACATGCGCAAGATGGGCGGCATCTGGAAGCACATCAAGGTCACCTACATCCTGATGTGGATCGGTTCCCTGGCGCTCGCGGGTATTCCGCCCTTCGCCGGGTTCTATTCCAAGGATATCGTGCTGGAAGCGGCCTACGGCGCCCATACCGGCGTCGGCCAGTATGCTTTCTGGTTGGGCATCGCGGCGGCCTTCCTGACCGCGTTCTATTCCTGGCGCCTGATCGTCATGACCTTCCATGGGGCCCCCCGTGCCGACGAACACGTGATGGCGCATGTTCACGAAAGCCCGCCGGTCATGGTCATTCCGCTGTTGGTTTTGGCCGTCGGGGCTTGCCTGGGCGGCATCCTGGCCTACGACCTGATGGTCGGCCATCACATGGCCGAATTCTGGGGCAAGTCGATCCTGGTGCTGGATCATCACAAGGCGATCGAGAACGCCCACCATGTCCCGACCTGGGTCAAGCTGCTGCCGCTGATCGTCGGCGTCGCCGGGATCGCGCTGGCCTACCTGCTGTACATGTTCAAGCCGGAAATCCCCGGCATGATCGCCGCCAAATTCCGGGGCATCTATCTGTTCCTGTTGAACAAATGGTACTTCGACGAGCTCTACGACAAGATTTTCGTCAAGCCGTCGTTCTACCTGGGCCGTAACTTGTGGAAGACCGGTGACGGCACGCTGATCGACGGGCTGGGCCCGGACGGCGTTTCCGCCGCCGTGAAGAACATCGCGCGCCGGGCATCGGCGCTGCAGACCGGGTATCTGTACCACTACGCCTTCGCCATGCTGGCGGGCATCGTGGTGCTGGTGACCTGGTATCTGATGACGAAGGCGGGGTAACGCGATCATGGATTGGCCCATTCTATCTCTGGTCACCTTCCTGCCCCTGGTCGGGGTGGCGCTGATTGCCTTCGTGCCGTCCGAAAACGCGGAAAATGCGCGGCGCGTGGCGCTGTGGGTTTCCGGCGGGACCTTCCTGGTCTCGTTGCTGATCTGGTTCAACTTCGACCGCACGACGGCGGATTTCCAATTCGTCGAGGAAGCGGCCTGGATGCCGATCGCCGGGATTTCCTACCGCGTCGGCGTCGACGGCATTTCCATGCTGTTCGTCATGCTGACGACGCTGCTGACGCCGATCTGCATCCTGGCCAGCTGGGAATCGATCAAGGTCCGCGTGAAGGACTACATGATCGCCTTCCTGATCCTGGAAGTCTTCATGGTCGGCATGTTCGTCGCCTTGGACCTGTTCCTGTTCTACATCTTCTTCGAAGCCGTCTTGATCCCGATGTTCATCATCATCGGCGTCTGGGGCGGGCCGCGGCGCATCTATGCCAGCTTCAAGATGTTCCTCTACACGCTGCTGGGCTCCGTGCTGATGCTGCTGGCCATGCTGGCCATGTACTTCGACGCGGGCACGACCGACATCACGGTCCTGCTGACCCACGACTTCCCGGCGTCGATGGAGCCCTGGTTGTGGCTGGCCTTCTTCGCGTCCTTCGCGATCAAGGTGCCGATGTGGCCGGTTCATACCTGGCTGCCCGACGCCCACGTCGAGGCGCCGACGGCCGGTTCCGTCATCCTGGCCGGTGTGCTGTTGAAGTTCGGCGGCTACGGCTTCCTGCGGTTCTCACTGCCGATGTTCCCGGAAGCCAGCCTGATGTTCACGCCGCTGGTCTACACGCTGTCGATCATCGCGGTGATCTATACCTCGCTGGTGGCGCTGGCCCAGGAAGACATGAAGAAGCTGATCGCCTATTCGTCGGTCGCGCATATGGGCTTCGTGACCATCGGCGCCTTCACCATGACGGTGCAGGGGATCGAAGGCTCGATCTATCAGATGCTCAGCCACGGCGTGGTTTCGGCGGCGCTGTTCCTGGTCGTCGGCGTGGTCTACGACCGCGAACATTCGCGCGAGATCGCCCATTACGGCGGTCTGGTCGAACGGATGCCGGCCTATGGCATCACTTTCATGCTGTTCATGCTGGCCTCGGTGGGCCTTCCGGGCACCGGCGGGTTCGTCGGCGAATTCCTGGTTCTATTGGGCGCGTTCCAGTCCAATTCCTGGGTGGCCGCCCTGGCGGCCACGGGTGTAATCCTGGGCGCGGTCTACATGCTCTATCTCTATCGCCGGATCATCTTCGGCAAACTGACCAAAGAACACCTGGCCAAGATCAAGGACATGAACAAGCGCGAGATCGCGGTTTTCGCGCCGCTTGTCGTCATTACGCTGTGGATGGGGATTTATCCGACCTCGTTCCTGGACGTCATGCATGTCTCGGTCGAGAACCTGTTGAAACACGTCGAAACGGCGCTGGCGGCCGCGGGCCATGTCGGCATGGCCGGGCGCTGAGGGAGAGACGGACGCGATGACCATCGATCAAATCATTCCGGCTCTGCCCGAAGTTTTCGTCGCCTGCATGATCATGGCGCTGTTGATGCTGGGCGTGTTCCAGAAAGGCGCGCTGGCCGATCAGGACGTGAAGAGCTTCCGCCTGATTTCCGGCCTCGCCATCGGCGTGCTGGGCCTTGCCATTCTGTTGGTCGTCATGCTGGCCGATCGCCAGTTGATGGCGTTCAACGGCATGTTCGTGGTCGACGGCTTCGCGACCTACACCAAGGTTCTGGTGCTGATCGCCTCTGCCGCCGCTATCGTGCTGTCATCCGGGTATATGGAACGCCACGGCGTGGCGCGCTTCGAATACGCGATCCTGGTGGTTTTCGCGACCCTCGGCATGATGATGATGATCTCGGCCAACGACCTGATCTCGCTCTATATGGGGCTTGAAATGCAGTCGCTGTCGCTCTACGTCGTCGCGTCGTTCCAACGGGAAGACCAGCGCTCGACCGAGGCGGGCCTCAAATATTTCGTCCTGGGGGCGCTCGCCTCCGGCATGCTGCTTTACGGCGCGTCGCTGGTCTACGGGTTCTCCGGCACGACGAATTTCTCGGCCCTGGCCGACCTGCTGCAGGCCAGTGAGCCTTCGGTCGGCCTGATCGTCGGCATCGTCTTCGTGATCGCGGGCCTGGCCTTCAAGGTTTCCGCCGTGCCGTTCCACATGTGGACGCCCGACGTCTACGAAGGGGCGCCGACGCCGGTTACCGCGTTCTTCGCCGTGGCGCCCAAGATCGCGGCTCTGGCGCTGTTCACCCGCGTGATGATGGAGCCGTTCGGCGATGCCGCCGCCAGCTGGCAGCAGGTGATCATCTTCGTTTCCGTCGCCTCGATGATCCTGGGCGCCGTCGCCGCCGTCGCGCAGAAGAATATCAAGCGGCTGATGGCCTATTCGTCCATCGGTCATGTCGGTTATGCCCTGATCGGCCTTTGCGTCGCCAACGAAGCGGGCGTGCGGGGCATCCTGATCTATCTCGCGATCTATCTGGTGATGAACGTCGGCGCCTTCGCCTGCATCCTCTGCATGAAGCGCGGCGACCGGATGGTCGAACAGATTTCCGATCTGGCCGGCATGTCCAAGACCCATCCCAGGATCGCCCTGGCGCTGTTGATCTTCATGTTCTCCATGGCGGGCGTGCCGCCGTTGGCGGGCTTCTTCGCGAAGCTTTACATCTTCTCGGCCGCCGTCGATGCGGGGCTCTATACGGTCGCCATCATCGGCGTGCTGACCAGCGTGATCGGCGCGTTCTATTACCTGCGCATCGTCCGGGTGATGTATTTCGAGGACGCCGAGGATCCGCTGGACGCCCAGGTCGGGCGTGAGCTGAAGATCCTGATCGGCGTCACCGCCTTCATCATCTCGTTTTTCTTCATTCAGCCGAACCTGATCCTTGATCCGGCGGCGGCGGCTGCGAAGGCGCTGCTCGCGGGCTGACCGGCCCGGCAGGTCGCCCCGAGCAGGAGTCCGTCATGGACGCGCCGAAACTTCCCTCGCTATTCAATCTGGTCGCGCTCGACAGCGTCGACAGCACCAATGCGGAAGCCCGCCGTCTGGCCGACAAGGGACCTGAGGAAACGCCCGAGGGCACCCTGGTCTGGGCGGGCGAGCAGACCGCCGGGCGCGGGCGACGCGGGCGGACCTGGGTCAGCCCCAAGGGGAATTTCTACGCCTCGATCATTCTGCGCCCTGACGTTCCGTTGAAGGACGCGGTCCAGTTCGGCTTCGTCGCTTCGCTGGCGGCGTTCGATACCATCGGCAGCCTGGCCCAGCCCGGCACGGACGCCCAGACGAAATGGCCGAACGACCTGCTGATTTCCGGGCGCAAGGTCGCGGGCATTCTGTTGGAAGCCCAGGGCGGCGCCGGGCCCGACGCGGTGCCGGACTTCGTCATCGTCGGCGTCGGCGTCAATCTAATGTCCTATCCCGAAGATGTGGAGTTTCCGGCGACGGCCCTGATCGATGAAGGTACGACAGTCATGCCGCCGGAATTTCTCGAAGGATTCGCCAAGCATTTCCTGGCCTGGACGCGGATCTGGGTCGATGAAGGATTCGAACGCCTGCGCAAGAACTGGGTCTGGCGGTGTGGTCAGGTGGGCAAGGAGGTCGAGGTGCGCCTGGCTAACGAAACCCTGACCGGCACCTTCAAAGACCTGGACGAGTGTGGCGCGTTGATCCTGGAAACGGCAGACGGGATGCGCACGATCACCGCTGGCGACGTATACTTTCCCCAACCGTCCGACGCGTGAGGAAGGGGTAGGGACGACATGCTGCTGGCCATCGATTCCGGAAACACCAATATCGTCTTCGCCGTGTTCGGCGACGACGGCGAACTGAAGGGCACCTGGCGGGCTAATTCCAAGCTGGAGCGCACCAAGGACGAACACGCCGTCTGGCTGCGTCCGCTTCTGGAAATGAACGATATCGACCCGGCAGCCATCACCCACGGGATTCTGGCCACGGTCGTACCGAGCAACCGCTTTCCCCTGACCGGGCTGTTCCGCGACTACTTCGGGGTGGACCCGTTAGTCGTCGGCGATGCCAACGTGAACCTGGGCATCAAAGTTCTGGTCGAACGGCCGGAACAGGTCGGTGCCGACCGCCTGGTCAACACGGTCGCGGCGCATGCCAAATACGGCGGGCCGTTGGTCATCGTCGATTTCGGCACGGCGACGACCTTCGATGTGATCGACGGACAGGGCAGCTACATGGGGGGCGTGATCTCGCCGGGCATCAATCTGTCGCTGGAAGCATTACACCGTGCGGCGGCCAAACTGCCGCTGATCAGCATCGAAAAACCTGACAAAGTCATCGGCCTGGACACGACGACGGCCATGCAGTCCGGCATCTTCTGGGGCTATGTCGGCCTGATCGAAGGAATCGTCGGGCGCATCCGCCGTGAAATGGGCGACCGCGACGCCAAGGTCATCGCGACCGGTGGCCTGGCGCCGCTTTTCGCGGGCTCGGCCACGGTCATCGACAAGGTCGACGGCAACCTGACCCTGGACGGGCTTTACATGATCCACCGGAACAATACTGCATGACATCTTCCACTTCGGCGGCCAAAGACGGCAACGAACTGGTCTTCGTCGCGCTTGGCGGCGCCGGCGAGATCGGCATGAACCTGAACCTTTACGGCTACGGCCCGCCCGGCGAGGAGCGGTGGATCATGCTCGACCTGGGGGTCACGTTCTCTGACGGCTGGCCGCCGGGCGTCGACGTCATCATGGCCGATCCGACCTTCATTGAGGAACGGGCGGATCAACTGGACGGCCTGATCCTCACCCATGCCCACGAGGACCACCTGGGTGCCGTGCCGTACCTGTGGGATCGGCTGGAATGCCCGATCTACGCGACGCCCTTCACGGCCCATATCCTGGCCCGCAAACTGGCGGAGCCGGGCTGGGAAGACCGGGCAGAGGTCAACATCGTGCCGTTGCAGGGCAAGTTCTCGGTCGGGCCGTTCGACCTGGAACTCATCACCCTGACCCATTCGATTCCGGAACCCAACGCCGTGGTCATTCGCTCGCCGCTGGGAACCGTCCTGCATACGGGCGACTGGAAGTTCGACCCGGACCCGGTGATCGGCGATCAGGCGGATCAGGCCGCGCTCAGGGCGCTGGGCGACGACGGTGTGCTGGCCATGGTCTGCGATTCCACCAATGTCTTCTCGCCGGGTCAGTCCGGATCGGAAGGCGACATCTTTGAAAACATGTCGGGCATCATCGCCGACTGCCCGGGCCGGATCGCCGTCGCCTGTTTCGCGACCAACGTCGCGCGCCTGGAAACCATCGCCCGCGCGGCCCAGGAGAATGGGCGCCAGGTCGTCCTGGCCGGCCGCTCGCTTTGGCGTATCCAAAGTGCGGCGCGGGAAAACGGCTATCTTGCCGATATCCCGGCGTTCCTGGACGAAGCCGAGGCCAATAACCTGCCCGACGACAAGGTTCTGATCATCTGCACGGGCAGCCAGGGTGAGCCGCGCGCCGCGCTGTCGCGCATTGCCAACGGCGACCATCCCCGGATCGAATTGGGGGAGGGCGATTGGGTCGTCTTCTCGTCGCGGGAAATTCCCGGCAACGAAACGTCCATCTCCCGCCTGCAGAACGATCTGGTCGCGCGCGGCGTTCGGATCATCACGGCACGCGATGCTTTCATTCATGTGTCCGGCCACCCCAACCGGGACGAGCTGTCGCATATGTACCAATTGGTCCGCCCGCGCATCGCCGTGCCGGTACACGGTGAATTGCGCCATCTGGTGGAACACGCGCGGCTTGCCCGTGAGTGCCAGGTCGAAGCCGCGATCGTCGCCCCCAACGGCACCATGGCGCGGCTGGCGCCCGACCCCGTCGAAACGGTGGATCATGTGCCGACGGGACGGCTTGCCATGGTCGGCGGGCGGCTGGTGCCGCTGGACGGGAATTTGATCAAGGAGCGCATCCGCGGTGTCTGGCACGGCGTGGTCACGGTGACCGTGGCGGTCGACGACGGCGGCCTGGCGGATGAGCCGCAGATCACCACCCTGGGCATTTCCGAAATGCCCGAGGACGATCCGGTGATCGACGCGGCGCGCGAGGCCGCGATCAACGCGGTCAAATCGATGCCGCCGCGCAAACTGGCCGACGACGCCGAGGTGCTGGAAGCCGTGCGCCTGGCCGTGCGCCGTACGTTCCGTGCGAATCTCGACATGAAGCCCGTGACAACGGTGCATTTGGTGCGTATCTGATAGGGAACGGCCCGGTATCAACGGGCAGGGACCGAAAAGACGGAGAAACTTTGACCATGATCGGAAAGCTGAATCACGTCGCCATCGCCGTGCCGGACCTGGACGCCGCGACCGCGACCTATCGCGACGGCCTGGGCGCCAAGGTCTCGCCGCAGCAGCCGGAACCGGACCATGGGGTCACGGTGGTCTTCGTCGAACTGCCGAACACCAAGATCGAATTGCTGCATCCCTTGGGCGATGGCTCGCCGATCCAGGGTTTCCTGGATAAGAACCCGTCGGGCGGGATTCACCATGTCTGCTACGAGGTCGAAGATATCTATACCGCCCGCGATCATTTGAAAGCGCAGGGCGCCCGCGTGCTGGGCGACGGCGAGCCCAAGACCGGGGCCCACGGCAAGCCCGTGCTGTTCCTGCACCCGAAGGATTTCAACGGCACCTTGATCGAGTTGGAGCAGGCCTGAACCCATGAGCTGGCAGACCGGTATCGCCATTTATTTCGTGGTCTGGTGGATCGCGCTGTTCGCTGTCCTGCCCTGGGGGGTAAAGCGCATCGATCCCGCGGATCTGAACCCCGGGGAAGACCCGGGCGCCCCGGCGAAGCCGCGAATCCTGTTGAAGTTCTTCGCGACCTCGGTCCTGTCCGGCGTGATCTTCGGGATCATCTATTGGATTCACGAATCCGGTTTGGTCACGTTCCGCCAGTAGGGGCCACAGGCGGCGGGCAGGGCATCGCGGCGATGGCCAGTGGTTCAGTTTCGTAAATTGACTTTACGTTCTGGTCGAAAACCCAAGGCATTCAGCCAAAAATAAAGGCAAGACCGAAACGGTCTTGCCCCTCATGAGTCCGATATTCCTAAAAGCTAACGCGCCGTTTCGGCTGCCGCTTGTTATTGCTTCTTACTTTTTTCCTCCCAAAACCCGGGCCCAGTCTGACCGGCAGGTGCTCATCATTGTGAGCGCGGGCATCATACTATCGGCCTCTGCCTTGGTCACCCTTTTTCTCGCCATTGGTTGCAAGATTCTTCGTTAACGCCCTGACGCGGAATGAAGGCGCTTCCCCCGTGGACAACCGCCCGTGGACAGGAGTAAGACCTTGCCATAAGTTTCTCACCGGTTTTCCTGGGGTCCCGGTCCGAATTCCGTCCCCTTCGTCATATACCGGGTACCGGCCGCAACATCTCGCCGGCCACCGGATCGCCAACACAGGAAGGATGCCCGAGCGCATGCGCCTCTCCCGCTTTTTCATGCCGACCTTGAAGGAAACGCCCGCCGACGCACAAATCGCGTCGCACCGGCTGATGCTGCGCGCCGGAATGGTGCGGCAATCCTCGGCGGGGATCTATTCATGGCTGCCGCTTGGCTACCGTGTGCTCAAGAAGATCACCCGCATCGTCGAGGAAGAGCAGGACGCCATCGGCTGCCAGCAGGTCCTGATGCCGACCATCCAGCCCGCGGAATTGTGGAAGCAGAGCGGGCGTTACGACGCTTACGGTCCGGAGATGCTGCGCATCACCGACCGCCACGACCGGGACATGCTCTACGGTCCGACGAACGAGGAACAGATCACCCAGATCTTTTCCGAAGCCGTGCGTTCCTACCGCGACCTGCCGAAGATGCTTTATCACATCCAATGGAAGTTCCGCGACGAAGTGCGGCCCCGTTTCGGGGTCATGCGCGGGCGTGAGTTCCTGATGAAGGATGCCTATTCCTTCGATCTGGATTATGAAGGTGCAAGAAAGTCTTATCAGAAGCACTTTGTCTCATATCTGAAGACGTATGAGCGCATGGGATTGAAGGCGATTCCCATGGCGGCGGACACCGGGCCGATTGGCGGCGACATGAGCCATGAGTTCCTGATCCTGGCCGACACGGGCGAAAGCGAGATCGCCTGCCATAAGGACTTCCTGGACAACGACTGGCTGGACGGCGTCGATATGGACGGCGACCTGGAAAGCGTGGTTGATACCTTCACCGCCAAATATGCGGCGACGGACGAGAAACGCGATCCCGCGGCCGAGGCCGCGTTGGGTGACGATCTGATCACCGCGCGCGGGATCGAGGTCGGCCATATCTTCTATTTCGGCACCAAGTATTCCGAACCCATGGGCGCCAAGGTCGCCGGGCCGGACGGCCAGGAAGTCGTCTGCGAAATGGGTTCCTATGGGATCGGCGTGTCGCGCCTGGTCGGTGCCATCATCGAGGCGTCACACGATGAGAACGGCATCATCTGGCCCGAGCCGGTAGCGCCGTTCCGCATCGGCCTGATCAACCTGCGCTCGGGCGATGAGAAATGCGATGCCGCCTGTCAGGGCATGTACGACCAATTGACCGCCGCCGGACAGGACGTGCTTTACGACGACCGAGAAGAGCGGGCAGGCGGCAAGTTTGCCGACATGGATCTGATCGGCCTTCCCTGGCAATTGATCGCGGGGCCGCGCGGCCTTGAAAAAGACATGGTCGAGCTAAAAAACCGGAAGACCGGTGAACGCGAGGAAATCAGCCGTGAATCGGCGCTTGCGCGCCTGACCGGCGGCTGAGCCGGAACACGAGGAGGAGCTGGAACCATGGCCAAGGATTTCGATATCGCCATTTTGCTGTTCGACGGCATCACGCCGCTGGACGCGATCGGTCCCTTCGACGTGCTGGGCAAGGTGCCGGGCGCGCATGTTAAATGCGTCGGCAAGAAAACCGGGCTGGTGCGGACCAAGGGCCTCTCTCTCGGCCTGAACGTCGACTACACGCTGGCTGAGGTGACGGCGCCGGATATCCTGCTCGTCCCGGGCGGGCCGGGGGCCGATCCCTCGGCGGAAGACCCGGAAATCGTCGATTGGGTTAAGTCCGTTCATCAAACCACGACCTGGACGACCTCGGTCTGTACAGGGGCGCTGGTCCTGGCCGCCGCCGGTGTGCTGAACGGCCTGGAGGCGACGACCCATTGGCGCGCCATGGAAACGTTGAAGGATTTTGGCGCGACGCCCGTGCGCAAACGCGTCGTCAAGCAAGGTAAGGTCGTGACCGCCGCCGGGGTGTCTTCGGGCATCGATATGGCATTGTCCTTGGCCGCAGACATCGCAGGGGAGGAAATCGCCAAGGCGATCCAACTCGGCATCGAATACGATCCGGAGCCGCCGTTCGACGCCGGTGATTTCGAAACCGCACCGCCCGAACGGGTGGAATTGGTCCGCAGCACCCTGGCCCGGCCCTGACGCGCCGCCCGGGATAACGACGACGGGGGCCCCTGGCCCCGGAAAGGATAGACGGCCCCCGTGTTCAGCCGATTTGAATGGATGATGGCGATGCGCTATCTGCGCGCCCGCCGGCAGGAAGGCTTCATTTCCGTCATCGCCTGGTTCTCGCTGCTCGGCATTGCGCTCGGCGTTGCCACCTTGATCATCGTCATGTCGGTGATGAACGGCTTCCGCGAGGAATTGTTGAGCCGCATCCTGGGGCTCAACGGCCATCTCAGCGTGCAGGGCCAGTTCCGCGACCTCAAGGGCTTCGATCCCATCGCCGACAGCCTGCGCAACGTCAAAGGCGTGGTCAGCGTGACGCCGCTGATCGAGGGGCAGGTCATGGCCACGGCCAACGGCACGGCGCAGGGGGCGTTGGTGCGCGGCATCCGTCCGTCCGACATCAGCCGCCGCAAGCTGATCGCCGACAACATCATCCGGGGTAGCCTCGACAACTTCAAACCGGGCGGAAAGAACGTCGTCATCGGCGACCGCCTGGCGGACAAGATGGGCCTGCGCGTCGGTGACCGGATCACCCTGATTTCGCCCAAGGGCAATGCAACGGCGTTCGGTACGGTGCCGCGCACCGCGGCCTATACCATCGCCGCGACCTTCGAGGTCGGTATGTACGAATACGATTCCAGTTTCGTGTTCATGGACCTCGCCGACGCCCAGATCTATTTCAAGTTCCCGAAGGAAGCCGTCTCGTCCCTCGAGGTCTTCATCACCGACCCGGACGAAGCGTTGGACGTGAAGACCCGCATCGCGGGCGCCGTGAAGGGTGTGGGGCGCATCCACGATTGGCAGCAGGCCAACGCCAGCTTCTTCAACGCCATCCAGGTCGAACGCAACGTCATGTTCCTGATCCTGACGCTGATCATTCTGGTCGCCGCGTTCAACATCATCTCGTCGATGATCATGCTGGTGAAGGACAAGGGCAAGGACATCGCCATTCTGCGCACCATGGGTGCCACGCGCGGCATGGTTATGCGGGTCTTCCTGATCGCGGGGGCCAGCGTCGGCGTGATCGGCACCATCGCCGGATCGATCCTCGGCATTGCCTTCGCCGACAATATCGAAGCCATCCGGCAATGGATCCAGGGGCTGACGGGATCGGACCTGTTTGCCGCCGAAATCTATTTCCTGTCGCAACTGCCCGCCGTGATCGATTGGAACGAAGTGATCGCCGTGATCGGCATGGCGCTGGGACTTTCGTTCCTGGCGACGATCTATCCCAGTTGGCGGGCCGCTCGCACGGATCCGGCGGAGGCGCTCCGCTATGAGTGATACCGTGCCTTCGCTTGCCCTTCGCGGCGTCCGGCGGACCTTCCGTCAGGGCCGGTCGGAGCTGGAAATCCTCAAGGGCATCGACCTGACCGTGCGGCCGGGCGAGGTCGTGGCCTTGGTCGGCCCGTCCGGGGCGGGCAAGTCGACCATGCTGCATATCGCGGGTCTTCTGGAATCGCCGGACAGCGGCACCATCGAAATCTGCGGCCAGGACTGTTCATCCATGGGCGACGAACAGCGCACCCTGATGCGGCGCTACAACCTGGGCTTCGTCTACCAGCACCACCATCTGCTGCCGGAATTCTCAGCCCTGGAAAACGTCATCGTTCCGCAGATCATCGCCGGCATTCCGCATAAGGATGCCAAGGATCGGGCACGGGAAATCCTGAGTTGGATGGGCCTGTCCGACCGCCTGACCCACCGCCCGGCGCGTCTATCGGGCGGCGAACAGCAGCGGGTCGCGATCGCCCGGGCGTTGTCGACCGCGCCCAAGGTCATGTTGGCGGATGAGCCCACAGGCAACCTCGATCCGCATACGGCGGAGGAAGTCTTCACCATCCTGCTGCGCCTGGCGCGGGGGGCGGGCCTGGCGGCGCTGATCGCGACGCACAACCCGGCCTTGGCCGCGCGCATGGACCGTACCTTGCGTCTGACCGATGGGTTCCTGTTTCCCGAATAACGCGGTATGACGGAAGGCGAAGAACGTCTCTGTCCAGCCCACCCGCGTTCTTGCGGATACCAGCACCATGATCGTCGAGTTGTCGGATATCGCCGAACCTGAAATCCATGAATTCGTCGCCTATTGGTCGTCCGCGAAGGGCGATGCCTTCGCGCCTTCCTGGAAGCAGTTCAATCTGCCCAATCTCAATCCGAAGCTCGTGCCTTATGTGATCGTCGCAGACGCCGTCTACGAGCCGGTGAATGGGGAGTTGGTGGATTTCGTGATCCGCTTCTGGGGCACCGGGCAAACGGAATGGAAGGGGGCCGACAAGACCGGCAAGCGGACCCGGGATTTCCCGGAATACCGAACCTCGGAAGGGTGGGAGGAATATCTCCAGGTCGTCCGTGAAAGGCGCCCCGTCGCATCGCGTGATATCGTGTACCGGGAACAATACGGCAGGCGCCTGAACGTCGAACAGGTTCAGGTCCGGGTGCCGCTGTCCGACGACGGTGTGACGGTCACCAAAGTCGCCACGTTCGGACATTGGACCAATATCTGACCGGTCGGGGCGCCGGGGCGCCGCCGTCACCCGTAACATCGAACATGCCGGAGGAGGGCACCTGCCATGTTGAAAGTCCATACCCTGAACGACCGCATCGGCGCGCATCGCGAGAACGCAGGCCACGCAACGGAAGTGCCGCCCAATGCGCGGCTATTGTTCTGCAACGGCCAGGTCGGCTGCAAACAGGACGGCACCGTGCCCGAGGACGTGGGCGAGCAAGTGACGGTCGCCTTGGACCGCATCCGGGCAATCCTAGCCGCTGCCGATATGGGGTTCGAAGACGTGGTCAAGGTCTCGGTCTATTTCACCGATGCCAAGCACCTGGATCATTTCTACGCCCAGCGGAAAACCTATTTCGGCGACCACAATCCGCCGGCGGTGCTGCTCTGCGTCGGGCCGTTTCCGCGCCCGGGCGTGGAGATTGAGATCGAGGTGACGGCGGCCCAGGCCGTTTAGGCGAACGCCGCCGGCGGCAGCGTCAACCGCCGCTCTTGCGCATGGCGTCGATGCTCCATTTCCCGCCGCCCGCCGCCGCGATGTAGAAGAACACGAAGCAGTACAGCGCACTGAGCTCGCCCCAATTCAGGATCGGGAAGAAGCTCTGCGGAAAATGTTCGTGGAAATAAGCGACGGCCATGCAGCCGGAGCAGAGGAATGCCGCCGGCCGGGTGAACAGGCCGACCGCGACCAGCGCCCCCCCGACCAGTTCGATCATCCCGGCCATGCCGATCAGCGAGGTCGGATCGACGCCGCTGTATTTGGTCACTGGAAAGCTTAGATACTTCGTCGTCCCGTGTTGCAGGAACAACAGCCCTGTCATCAGGCGGAGCAGGCTGTAGATATCGTCTTTGAACCGGTTCAGGAATTTCATGACGGTCTCCTATCAGGCGCCTAGGGCAGGGATACCGGCTTGCCGTGGGGCGTCGCCAGGTAGGCGTCGCGCCATTCCTCGGCGCGTGTGCCGATCTCGCCGGCCTGCGCCAGGCCCTTCTCGGCACAGAGGCGTTCCAATGCGGCCAGCCAGTGATTGTAATAGGTTTCGCCCGTATCGGGATCGCCCGCCGCCTGGGCGCGTTTGATCTCATCGCCCAGGGTCTGCGCCCATTCGTCGGCGGTGAAGACGCCTTGGTCGATCAGGGCATTTGCCAGGGCGAAGGCCTGGGCCTGCCAGGGTTCGCAAAAACCGGGTTCGGCGTCGTCGGTCGTCATGCCTAGGGCTGCTCCAGGTACGGTTCCCAAAGGTCGGCGTAAACCGCCGAGCGTTTGTTGCCGTCGGGCCCCCAGAGTTCTGCGCCTTCGAACCGCACGGAATAAAGGGGGTAATCCTCGACGTTCTCCACCGTATGCGTGTCGGGATAGATGTGACGCCCATGGATGCGGTCGATCACGCCTTCGCGCCCCCGCAGGTAGCGGGGGGCCCGGGTATGGCCCATCGGGTGGAAGGTTTTTACGCGCACCCGATCGCCGACTTTGAGGCCGGCGTTCACGGGCGCTTCCGGATCGACCGGCCCGCCGGCACCCTTGACGGAAACCAGGGCCTTTTCGGCATCGATGGCCTGAATGTCGGATTTGCCAGAGGAGATGCCTTTGGCGAGTTCCTCGGGCGTCACCTGGCCGGATCCGACCCAAAGGGTCTCCAGCCCGGCCAGCCAGTTCTCGTAGTAGGTGTTGCGCAGGTAGGTCACCGGGTTCTGGCTTTCCCGGGCGTGGCGCGCCATGTCGTTGGTCCACTGCCGGAGAAAGCCGGACAGCAGCGTCATCGCGAAGACGCGGCTTTCCCATTCGGCATGAAAGACGGGCTCTTCGGTTTCCGGCTCCGGGTTGATCGGCCCGAAGGCCTGCATACCGCCCATGTCATGTACGTTGTCCATCAGGCGCCGCCTTCCAGGTCCGCCGGGGATTTGGCTTGCTCGACGCCGATCATAGAATTGCGGGTGATCAGCTTTTCCAACTGCTCGGCGGACCAGCCTTCGGTCCCGGTCGGCCGTTCGGGCACCACGAGATAGCGCATTTCGGCCGTCGAATCCCAGACGCGGACCTCGACCTCGTCGGGCAATTCCGTGCCGAATTCGCCCAGGACGCCGCGTGGATCGGACACCGCCCGTGCGCGGTAGGGCGCCGACTTGTACCAGACGGGCGGCAATCCAAGGACATTCCAGGGATAACAGGAGCACAGCGTGCAGACGACCAGGTTATGGACCTCTGGTGTGTTCTCCACCGCGACCAGGCGTTCGCCGGGGCGGCCCTTGAAATCGAACTCTCCGACGGCCTCACGGGCATCGTCGAGCAAACGCTGCTTGAACTCGGGATCGGTCCAGGCGCGGGCGACGACCTTCTTGCCGTTCTGCGGGCCGACGCGATGGGCGTAGCGATCAACCAAGGCGTCGATCGCCGCCGGATCGACCAGCCCCTTGTCGATCAGCAGGCTTTCCAAGGATTTCACGCGAAGCGCGACGTCCGAGGGCGGTTCCGTATGGTCATGGTCGTGGCCGTCGTGCGGCATGGGCGATTCTCCCCGAATGGATGTTCTTTCGCCAAAGATGCCACGCCGACGCGGTCCGTTCAATCGGCTGTAGCGGCCCGCAAGACGAAGGAAACCGGGTTATCCCCGATGTTCTCGCTTTCAGATGCGATTTGCAGGTCTACCTGAACCGCCATCTGTGGAATCATCATGGCCATGTCCCACGCTGATTTCGTTCACCTGCGGGTTCATTCCGCCTATTCCCTTTCCGAAGGCGCCATCCGGGTCAAGGACCTGGCTAAGATGTGCCGCGATAAGGAGATGCCCGCCGTCGCCGTGACGGATACGAACAACTTGTTCGGGGCCTTGGAATTCTCGCTGGCGGCGCGGGAGAAGGGCGTGCAGCCCATCGTCGGCTGCCAGCTTTCCGTTGAGATGGAGGCGGAAGAAGACAGCGGCAACGGCCAACAGAACGGCGGCGGCAATCCGCGCCATCCGGAGAAGAAGCCCTCGGTGGTGCTGCTGATCCAGAACGCCGAGGGCTACCGCAATCTGCTGCATCTCTTGAAGGTCGCCTACCTGGACGGCGAGGACGACGCCGAGACGGCGGTGCCGCTCGACGTGCTGATGGAATCCAACGCGGGCCTGATCCTGCTGACCGGCGGCCCGGGCGGGCCGGTCGGGCGCCTGTTGTTGCAGGGTAAGGCCGAGCCGGCGCGCGACCTGATGCAGCGCCTGGCCGCGGCCTTCGACGGGCGCACCTACGTGGAAATCCTGCGCCACGGCATGCTGCCCGAGGAGCAGACCGAGGGCGCGTTCCTGGACATGGCCTATGACATGGACCTGCCGCTGGTCGCGACCAACGAATGCTTCTATCCGACCGCCGACATGTTCGAGGCCCATGATGCTCTGATCTGTATCGCGGAAAGCGCCTATGTCTCGGAAACCGAGCGCCGCCGCCTGACGCCGCAGCATTGGTTCAAGGGCGCCGACGACATGCGCCAGGCCTTCGCCGATCTGCCGGAGGCCGTGGACAATACCCTGGTCATCGCCAAGCGCTGCGCCTTCATGGTCGAAAAGATCGACCCGATCCTGCCGCCCTTCGATTGCGGCGAGGGCCGCACGGAAGAGGACGAATTGCGCGCCCAGGCCCGCGCCGGTCTGGAAAGCCGCCTGGAAATGCATGTCTTCACCGACGGCATGGATGCGCCCGCGCGCGAGGAAGCCGCCAAGCCGTACCGCGAACGGCTCGACTACGAATTGGGCGTCATCAACGAAATGGGCTTCCCGGGCTACTTCCTGATTGTGGCCGACTTCATCGGCTGGGCGAAAGAACAGGGGATCCCCGTCGGCCCGGGCCGTGGATCGGGCGCGGGCTCGGTCGTTGCTTGGTCGCTGCTGATCACCGATCTGGACCCGCTTCGTTTCGGGCTGCTGTTCGAACGCTTCCTAAACCCGGAACGCGTGTCCATGCCCGACTTCGACATCGATTTCTGCCAGGACCGTCGGGACGAAGTCATCCGCTACGTGCAGAAGAAATACGGCGACGACCACGTCGCCCAGATCATCACCTTCGGTAAGCTTCAGGCCCGCGCCGTGCTGCGCGACGTCGGCCGCGTGCTGGAAATGCCCTATGGCTATATCGACAAGATCTGCAAGCTGGTGCCCAACAACCCGGCCAATCCGGTGACCCTGAACGAAGCGGTCGAGGCCGAGCCGCAAATCCGCCAGATGATGTCGGAAGACCCCCAGGTCCAGCATCTGGTGAACCTGGCGATGAAGCTGGAAGGTCTCTATCGCCACGCCTCGACCCACGCCGCCGGTGTGGTCATCGGCGATCGGCCGCTGGAAGAACTCATCCCACTCTACCGTGATCCGCGTTCGGACCTGCCGGTCACCGGCTTCAACATGAAGTTCGTGGAAAGCGCCGGGCTGGTGAAATTCGACTTCCTGGGCCTCAAGACCCTGACGGTCCTCTCGACCGCCGTCGAGTTGTGCAAGGAGAAGGGCGTCGAGATCGACCTGTCGACCATCCCTCTCGACGACACGGCGACCTTTGAGATGATCGGCCGCGGCGAGACGACCGGCGTGTTCCAGCTGGAAAGTCAGGGTATGCGCGACGTGCTGCGCCAGATGAAGGCCGATACCTTCGAAGACATCATTGCCGTCGTCGCCCTCTACCGCCCGGGCCCAATGGACAACATCCCGTCCTACATCGCCCGTAAGAAGGGCGAGGAGGAACCCGATTACCTGCACCCGATCCTGGAGCCGATCCTGACCGAGACCTTCGGCATCATGATTTATCAGGAACAGGTTATGCAGGCGGCACAGTTGCTGTCCGGCTACACCCTCGGCGGCGCCGACCTGCTGCGTCGGGCCATGGGTAAGAAGATCAAGGAAGAGATGGACCAGCAGCGCCAGTTGTTCGTCGACGGCGCCGTGGCGCGCGACGTGGACGGGCGCAAGGCGTCGGATATCTTCGATCAGGTCGCCAAGTTCGCCGGCTACGGCTTTAACAAATCCCACGCCGCCGCCTATGCCCTGGTCGCCTATCAGACGGCGTATCTGAAGGCGAACCACCCGGTGGAATTCCTCGCCGCCTCTATGACGCTGGACCAGCACAACACGGACAAGCTCAACATCTTCAAGCAGGAACTCGACCGCATGCACGTCGACCTGCTGTCGCCGGATATCAACAAGTCTGAGGTCTCGTTCTCCGTCGAACGGGGGCGCACCGGCGAAGAGGAATCGGAAAGCGCCATCCGTTATGCGCTCGCTGCGATCAAGAACGTGGGCGAGGGGGCCATGGCGGCCCTGGTCGAAACGCGCCGCGAGGATGGGCCGTTCAAGAACCTCTCGGACTTCGCCCATCGCCTGGACCCTAAGGTCATCAACAAACGGCAGATGGAAAACCTGATCCGCGCGGGCGCGCTGGACAGCATCAATTCCAACCGACGCCAGTTGTTCACGGGGCTGGAACGCATCCTCAAGGAAGCCGTCTCCGCCCATCAGGACCGCACGTCGGATCAGATGGGACTGTTCGGCGGCGGCGGCGGGGAGGGACCGGCGGAAACGCCGGAAATCCGCCTCGACAACATCGCCGACTGGACGCCCATGGACAGGCTGAAGGAAGAATTCGACGCCGTCGGCTTCTACCTGTCGTCCCATCCGCTGCAAACTTACGAAAGCGTCCTGGAAAAGCAGAAGGTCACGCCCTTCATCGATGTCCTGACCGCTGGCCGACCTGGCCACCGACGCATGGCCGGGACCCTGGTCGCCATGAAGGAGCGGACATCCGCCAAGGGCTCGCGCTACGCCTTCGTCAGCTTTTCCGACACCACCGGGACCTTCGAAGGAATCATGTTTTCGGAAGTTCTGGGAGCCGCCCGCGAACACCTGACCGAAGGCAACTCCTTCCTGATCGATATGGAAGTCCAGATCGAGGCCGAGGCGCCGCGCTTCATGGTCCAGGGCCTGCGCCCGCTGGAGGCCGCCGCCCTTAATTCCGTCGGCGAGGTGACGGTGGTGATCGGCGGCGAAAGCCCGCTGGGCCCGCTGCGCGATGTCCTGGAAAGCCAGGGCAGGGGCCGCGTCCCAGTCCATGTGGTGCCGCGCCTGGAGGACAACCGCGAAGTCGTCCTGACCCTGAACGAGACTTATGCCGTCTCACCCGCCGTGATCCAGGCGCTCAAGTCCGTGCAGGGCGTGCTGGAAGTCGTCGAGACCTGATCCACCCAAGTCCGCGGTGTCACGCGTTTTTCCCTTGATCGGCTGGCCTTAAGCCTATAGAACCCGCCCCATATCGCACGCGGGGACGCGGCGGCTCGTGCAAATTCACGGGTTTCGCCGCTCCGGTGTTCGGTCATGGGACCGAATGACACCCTGCGGAGGCATAACCGGAGAAAGGTACTCTATCATGGCGATTCCGTCGTTCACCATGCGTCAGCTTTTGGAAGCCGGCGTTCACTTTGGTCACAGCACCCGTCGTTGGAACCCGAAAATGGCGTCGTATCTTTACGGCGACCGCAACGGCATCCATATCATCGACCTGCAGCAGACCGTTCCCCTTTTGCATCAGGCGCTTTCCGCCGTCCGTGACGTGGTCAAGTCGAACGGCCGTATCCTGTTCGTCGGCACCAAGCGCGCCGCGTCGCCGCGGGTTGCCGAAGCGGCCAAGAAGTGCGGCCAGTACTACGTCAACCACCGCTGGCTCGGCGGCATGCTGACCAACTGGCAGACGATTTCCAAGTCGATCGCGCGTCTGCGCGAACTGGATGAAAAGCTGGGCGGCCAGGAAGTGCAGGGCCTGACCAAGCGCGAGCAGCTGGGCCTTTCGCGCGAGCAGGAAAAGCTCGAACGCGCGCTGGGCGGCATCAAGGAAATGGGTGGCCTGCCCGACATCCTGTTCATCATCGACACGAACAAGGAAGACATCGCCGTCGCCGAAGCCAACAAGCTGGGCATTCCGGTTGTCGCGGTCATCGATTCCAACAGTGATCCGGCCGGCATCACCTATCCGATCCCGGGCAACGACGACGCGATCCGCGCGATCTCGACCTACTGCAACCTGGTCGCCGATTCCGTGCTGGACGGTCTGTCCGCCTCGCTGACGGCCAAGGGTGTCGATATCGGCGCCGACGAAAACGCCGGCGGAGCGATCCCGGACGCCCCGGTTGAGGCCGCCGCTGCTGAAGCCGCCCCGGCCGAAGCCGCTGCTGCTGAAGCCGCCGTCGAAGCCGCCCCGGCCGAAGCTGTCGCGGAAGCCGCGCCGGAAACCCCGGCCGAAGGCGAAGAAACCACCCCGGCTTCCTAATCCGTTAGGACGCCTGCGGGAACGATCTGAAGAGAAGGTAGAATTATGGCTGAAATTACTGCGGCTCTCGTCAAGGAGCTTCGCGAAAAATCCGGCGCCGGCATGATGGACTGCAAGAAGGCGCTGTCCGAAAATGGCGGTGATCTGGAGCAGGCCGTCGATTGGCTGCGCACTAAGGGCCTTGCCGCCGCCGCGAAAAAGGCCGGCCGCGTGGCCGCTGAAGGTCTCGTCGCGGTTGCCGTCGACGGCAACAAGGGCGCCGTCGTCGAGGTCAACTCGGAAACCGACTTCGTGTCGCGCAACGAGCAGTTCCAGGGCTTCGTCAGCGACATCGCCGGTTTGGCGCTGGCCGCCGACGGCGACATGGACAAGCTGCTGGCCGCCGACTTCCCGGGCGGCAAGGGCACCGTCGCCGATCAGCTGACCGACATGATCGCCACCATCGGCGAGAACATGACGATCCGCCGTTGCGACGCGCTGACCGTGTCCAACGGTGTGCTGGCGACCTACGTCCACAACGCCATGGCCGACGGCATCGGCAAGATCGCCGTTCTGGTCGGTCTGGAATCGGATGGCGACAAGGGCAAGCTGGAAGCCTTCGGCAAGCAAGTTGCCATGCACGTCGCGGCCGCCAAGCCGCAGGCCGTGTCGCGCGACGATCTGGATCCGGAAATCCTGGAACGCGAACGCGCCGTTCTGTCCGAACAGGCCCGCGAATCGGGTAAGCCGGAAGAGATCATCGAGAAGATGGTCGAAGGCCGCCTGCGCAAGTTCTACGAGGAAGTCTGCCTGTTGGATCAGACCTTCGTGATGGACGGGGAAACGCAGGTCGCGAAGGCCGTCGAAGCCGCCGGGAAAGATGCCGGTGGTGCGATTTCCATCAATGGTTTCAAGATCTTCGTTCTTGGCGAGGGCATTGAAAAAGAAGAAGGCGACTTCGCTGCCGAAGTCGCGGCGGCGGCCGGTTCCTGATCTTTCAGGTTCTCGCCCTTGGGGCTTTCGGGCCTCGGGCGAGACGCCGTCCTAAGGGTGATGTAGACTGTCATCCGGAAGCCATTCCCGCCGCCGGTTCCCATCCAGGAGCCGGCGGCGGATTTCGATGGAAAGACGCGAGAATCGCCCGTGCCCTCTGATCCCACCACACCCAAGTACCACCGCGTTCTTTTGAAGCTCTCCGGCGAGGCCTTGATGGGGCAGCGCGACTACGGGCTGGACCCGGATATGGTCGATCGCATCTGCGACGAGGTCGCGGCGGTTCATGCCATGGGCACCGAGGTCTGCCTGGTCATAGGGGCGGGCAATATCTTTCGCGGCATGTCGTCGGCGGCCAAGGGGATCGAGCGCACCAGCGCCGATTACATGGGCATGCTGGCCACCGTGATGAACGCCTTGGCGGTGCAGAGCGTCCTGGAATCGAAGGACGTCGCCACCCGGGTGCTTTCGGCGATTCCCATGCAGACCGTCTGCGAGCCCTATATCCGGCGGCGCGCCGTGCGCCATATGGAAAAGGGCCGGGTCGTGATCTTCGCCGCCGGGACCGGCAACCCGTTCTTCACGACGGATACGGCGGCGGCGCTACGCGCGGTGGAGATGGGGTGCGATGCGCTGCTGAAAGGCACGCAGGTCGACGGGGTTTACGATTCCGACCCCAAGACAAACCCGGATGCCGAACGTTTCGACAATTTGAAGTACCAGGAAGTCCTCGCCCGCGATCTCAAGGTCATGGATACCTCGGCGATCGCTCTGGCGCGTGACAACCGGGTTCCCATTCTCGTGTTTTCGATCCACAATCCCGGGGAATTTTCCAAAGTTATCAAAGGGGAGGGGCGGTTTACCCTGGTCGATTGATTTCAGTCGATAATTTGGGTGCTGTCCGGTTCCTCAAGGCCGGTCCGACGGCCGAATTGGGAGGTAGTTATGGCGGAATTCAGTATTTCCACTTTGAAAGACGACATCTCGCGGCGCATGGACGGCGCGATTGAGGTGCTGCACCGGGAACTGAGCGGACTGCGCACTGGGCGCGCTTCGACCAGTTTGCTGGAACCGGTCACGGTGACGGCCTATGGCTCGGAAATGCCGATGAACCAAGTCGGGACCATCGGCGTGCCGGAACCGCGCATGCTGACCGTTCAGGTCTGGGACAAAGGCTTGGTCGGCGCCGTCGAAAAGGCGATCCGCGATTCCGGTCTGGGCCTCAACCCGGCGGCCGACGGCCAGATGGTTCGCGTGCCGATCCCAGCCCTGACCGAAGAGCGGCGCGGAGAATTGAGCAAGGTCGCCCATAAGTACGCCGAAGAAGCACGCGTCGCGGTGCGCAACGTGCGGCGCCACGCCATGGACGAGCTCAAGGAGTCGGAAAAGAACGGCGATATCTCGGAAGACGCCTATCACGGTTACACCGAGGAAGTGCAGAAACTGACCGACGCCCATGTCACCAAGATCGACGAGATCATTGCCCACAAAGAAACCGAGATCATGCAGGTCTAACACGTATGCCCGAGACTCCTTTGCAATACTCCGACGCGCCGGCCGGCCCCGATCATGTCGCCATCATCATGGACGGCAACGGGCGCTGGGCGCAGGCGCGGGGGTTGCCGCGCACGGCGGGGCACAAGGCCGGGGCCGAGGCCGTTCGGCGCACGGTAAAGGCGGCGGTCGCCTTGGGCGTTCCTTACCTCACGCTGTTCGGATTTTCGTCCGAGAACTGGAAACGGCCGTCTGGAGAGATCGGCGACCTGATGGGGTTGTTGCGTCTGTACCTCCGCAATGAAATCGCCGAGTTGGACAGCCAAGGCGTGCGCTTGCGGGTGATCGGCGACCGGTCTCGTTTCGCCGAGGATATCCAACGTTTGATCGTCGACGCCGAAGGACGCACGCAAGGCAACACCAAACTGCACCTGACGATTGCGCTGTCCTACGGCGGACGGCAGGAAATTCTGGACGCCGCCCGCAGCCTGGCGGAACAGGTGCAGCGCGGCGAAATCGCGCCCGCGGACATCGACGAGACCCAATTTGAACGCGCGCTTTATACCGCCGGCCTGCCGGAACCGGATCTGTTGATCCGGACCAGCGGTGAGCAACGGATCAGTAATTTCCTGTTGTGGCAGATGGCCTACGCCGAATTTGTCTTTACCGACGTACTTTGGCCCGATTTCGGCCAAGATCAGATGGCCGACGCCCTGTCGGAATTCCGCGGCAGGGAACGACGGTTCGGCGGCGCGGCCGTCTAGGGCCGAATTGCCCATGATCCCCTGATCGGAGAGTTTTATTGGCTGACCGCGAGTTGCTGAGGCGCATCATTTCCGCAGCGGTCATGATTCCGCCCGTTCTAGCCGCTGTGCATTTCGGGCCCCCTTGGTATACCGCGCTGATCGTCATTCTCGCCGCCGCCATGGTTTGGGAATGGGCTCATCTTGCCGGGCGTGACCCCGCCTGGCTGGTGCCGGGCACGGTCTATATGCTGGGCGCGGCATATTTGATGTACCTGATGCGGGGCGACGGACAGATCGGGCGAGACCTGATCTATTTCTTGTTCGCCGTGACGTGGACGACGGATACCGGGGCCTATCTTACCGGACGCGCATTGGGCGGGCCCAAACTGGCGCCCCGGGTCAGCCCGTCGAAGACGATTTCCGGGGCCATCGGTGGTTTGGTGACTGGGGGCGGTGCGGGTATCCTGATATGGTGGTTGACCGGTCATCCGGTCGATGTGCAGATTGCCGTCGTCGCCGCCTTGGGCAGCATTGCCTGTCAGATTGGCGACCTGTTGGAGTCCGCAGCGAAGCGGCATTTCCAGGTCAAGGATTCAGGCCGTATGATCCCCGGTCACGGCGGTATCCTGGATCGGGTCGACGGCCTTCTGGCGGCGGCTTTCGCGGTGGCTGCCGCGGGTGCCGGAATTTGGCGCTAACGAAACGGGGCGAGGAATGGATCTGGCCATACAATCGGGAATTTCAGGCGATAGCCCCACGGCAGAGGCGGACGCGCCCCCGCGTAGCGTCACCATCCTGGGGGCGACAGGCTCCATCGGCTGTAGCACGGTGGATATCCTGGCCCATCACCCGAACGCCTTTCGGGCCGAGGTGTTGACCGCCAACCGGAATGTCGACCTTCTGGCGAAACAGGCGCGCGACCTTGGCGCGAAACGCGCCGTTATCGGGGACGACGGGAAATATGCCGATCTGAAATCGGCGCTGGCCGGAACCGGTATCGAGGCCGCGGCCGGGACGGCGGCCATCGCCGAAGCAGGCGATCAGCCCGCGGATATCGTGGTCGCCGGCATCGTCGGTGCGGCGGGATTGAAACCGGTCCTGAATGCCGTCCGGCGGGGTGGCACCGTGGCCTTTGCGAACAAGGAATGCCTGGTTTCGGCAGGCGACCTGATGGTTCGCGAGGTTGAAGCTGCGGGGGCGACCCTGTTGCCCGTCGATTCCGAACACAGCGCGATCTTCCAGGTTTTCGATTTCGACCAGCCGGACAAGGTACATCGCATCGTTCTGACCGCATCGGGCGGGCCGTTTCGCACTCGACCGCGTGAGGATCTTGCCGCCATCACCCCGGCGGAGGCGGTGGCGCATCCGAACTGGGACATGGGCGCTAAGATTTCCGTCGATAGTGCGACGATGATGAACAAGGGCTTGGAACTTATCGAGGCTTTTCATCTGTTCCCGGTCCCGGAAGAGCGCATCGAGATTCTGGTCCACCCGCAATCGGTCATCCATTCCATGGTGGATTACGTGGACGGATCGGTCCTGGCGCAGTTGGGGACCCCCGATATGCGCACGCCGATCGCCTATGCTCTGGCCTGGCCCCACCGGGTGGAAACGCCGGCCGGACGCCTGAACCTGGAAGAAATCGGCACACTGACCTTCGAAGCCCCGGATCCCGTGCGTTTCCCGGCCCTGCGACTGGCCCGCGAAGCATTGCGGCGGGGCGATAGCGCACCTACCTTACTGAATGCCGCCAACGAGGTCGCCGTCGCCTGGTTCCTGGAGAAAGGGCTCCCGTTCCTGAAGATCACGGATGTGGTCGAAAAGGTCCTGGAAACAGTTCCTGCCCAGCCGCTTACGTCCCTTGACGACGTCTTCTCGGCGGATGCCGACGCCCGCCGTGCCGCAGAGGAAATTGCTTCGAAATCAGTTGGTTAATTCCTGAATTTCAGCTATTCCAGCGGCTAGGGTTATTGTCGGCCTGAACCGGGTAGGGGACTGCCCCGTTCAGCCCCAGCCAGCCAGTGTTAGAAGGACCCCAAATGCAAATCGTCGACTTCGCCTTTAACTACGTCGTGGTCTTCCTGATCGTTTTGACGATTTTGGTTTTCGTCCACGAATGGGGCCATTACTGGGTCGCGCGGCGCGCCGGTGTGCGGGTCGAGGTGTTTTCCATCGGCTTCGGGCCTGAAATCTACGGCTGGACCGATAAGCACGATACCCGCTGGAAGATCAGCGCCATCCCGCTGGGCGGGTATGTGAAGATGTTCGGCGAGGCCGATCTCGGCTGGGAAGAAGAGGAAGAATCCCGGCCGTTGTCGCCCGAAGAAAAAGCCGTTTCCTTCCACCACAAGAAACTCTGGCAGCGGTCGGCCATCGTTGCCGCCGGTCCCATTGCCAATTTCATTTTTGCCGCCGTTCTGGTCGCTCTGTTGGCCGGGATCGTCGGCACCGCGCGGCCCTTGGCTGCCGTCGGCGAAGTGCAGGAGGGCAGCGCCGCCGCCGAGGCGCAACTGCAGCCCGGTGACCGTATTACCGCCATCGATGGCGAGCCGGTCAAATGGTTCGACGATCTACGCCGTATGGTTTCCGCCAAACCGGGACAGGAAATGTCCATGGATGTGGCGCGTGGGTCTGAAACGCTGATCGTTTCCGTTACGCCGGCGCCTCATACGGTCGAAGGCCAGGATGCGCCGATCGGCCTGTTGGGCGTGCGGTTCGATCCCGAAGCCGTCGAATACATTCGCCAGGGCCCGATTGACGCGGTTTCCACCGGAGTCGGCTACACGGTCGGCATGGTGACCCGGATTTTCGGTGTGTTGGGTGAGATGATCACCGGCCACCGTTCCGCCGAGGAATTGGGCGGACCGCTTCGTATCGCCCAGCTTTCCGGCGATATCGCACAATTGGGGATCAAGGAATTGATGATGTTCATGGCGGCGCTGTCCGTCAATCTGGGCCTGATCAACCTATTCCCGATCCCGGTGCTCGATGGTGGCCGTTTGGTGTTCTACGCGGCGGAAGGGCTGCGGGGGCGTCCGGTGGCACCCAAGATCGAGGAATATGGTATGCGTTTCGGTCTGGCGTTGGTGCTGTTTCTCGTCGTATTCGTGACCTGGAATGATATAACCCAGATGCCGTGGGACCGGGTGGTTGAGTGGTTCAAGGGGTTAATTTAACGTCTTGCCAATCATTTAGGTCCATAAGAGGCCGTTACCTGGGAACTGGGCAATTGCGTTCGGGGGAATAAATTGGAGCGTCTTTCACGACTCCTTATCGGCTTAGTGATGATCGCCGCCATTTGGGGCGCGCCGTCACCCTTGTCCGCGCAGGGCCGAACCGTGATCAGCGAGATCGTGGTCGAGGGCGCCCAACGTGTCGAGCCGGGCACCGTCCGTTCCTACCTCCTGATCAAGGAAGGTGAGCCTGCGGACCCGGTGCGTATCAACCGTTCCCTGAAAAGCCTGTTCGCCACCGGCCTGTTCGCCGATGTCACTATGCGCCAGGACGGCACGCGGTTGATCGTCAACGTGGTCGAAAACCCGATCATCAACCGGGTCGCCTTCGAAGGAAACAAGAAGGTCGAGAATTCCACACTGGAGGGTGAAGTCACCTTGCGGCCGCGCGTCATCTTCACCCGCGCCAAGGTCCAGGCCGATTTGCAGCGTATTCTGGCGGTTTACCGCGCGACCGGCCGGTTTGGCGCCACCGTTGAGCCCAAGGTCATCCGCCTGCCGCAGAACCGCATCGATCTGGCATTCGAGATCAACGAGGGTGAGCCGACCAAGGTCGAGCACATCGCCTTCATCGGCAACGAATTCTTCGACGACGACGATCTGCGCGAAAACATCCAGACCAAGGAATCGATCTGGTACCGGTTTCTGTCGACGGACGACAGCTACGACCCGGACCGCATGACGCTCGACCGCGAATTGCTGCGCCGGTTCTACTTGCGCAACGGATTCGCCGATTTCCGCGTTCAGTCGGCGGTCGCCGAATTGACCCGCGACCGCAAGAATTTCTTCATCACGTTCAGTGTCCAGGAAGGCAAGCGTTACAAGTTCGGCAAGATCGACGTGGTCACGACGATCCGTAATCTGGATGTCGAAGCCATGAAGAAAGAGGTCGATATCGATGAAGGCGATTGGTACGACGCCAGCCTTGTCGACGAGACCATTCAGAAATTGACCGATGCCGTGGGCGAGCAGGGGTTCGCCTTCGTCGAAGTGCGTCCGCGCCTGGATCGTGATCGCGATAACAAAGTCATCGCCATCCAATTCGAAATCAACGAAGGCCCGCGTGTCTTTGTCGAACGGATCAATATCGTCGGCAACGTGCGGACCAAGGACGAAGTGATCCGCCGCGAATTCCGCCTGGTCGAGGGCGATGCATTCAATTCGGCCAAGCTGCGCCGGTCGCGTCAACGTATTCAGAACCTGGATTTCTTCGAAAACGTTGAATTGGAGCCGACGCCCGGCAGTTCGCCGGACAAAGCGGTCATCAACGTGACCGTGGCGGAGAAATCGACCGGGTCTATTTCCATCGGTGCCGGTTTCTCGACGGACCAAGGGGCGCTCGCCGATTTTGGTCTGCGTGAACGCAACCTGTTGGGCACGGGCCGCGATCTGTCTCTGCGCTTCATCATCGCCGCGCGGCGCAGCGAAATCGATCTCAAGTTCACGGAGCCGTTCTTCCTGAACCGCGATATCACGGCCGGTGCCGATGCCTTCCGGGTTACCGAGGATCTGCAGGACTACGGTTCGTTCGATAAGAAGCGGACAGGTTTCCGGCTGCGCGCGGGCTACCACATCACCGAGTTGCTGACCCAGAACTGGGCCTACGAGCTGCGCCAGGAAAAGATCACCGATGTCGATACGTCGGCGTCGCTGGTCGTGCAGGATGCGGCGGGCACGTTCCTGTTCTCCTCCGTCGAACACGGCATCATGTACGATACCCGAGACAGCCGCCTGACGCCGACCAAGGGCTATTTCGCGCGCCTTGCGACCAATTTCGCCGGCCTTGGCGGTGACGTTTACAGCGTCAAAAACATTCTGTCCGGCGCTTATCACTGGACGCCGCGCGAAGGGTTCCTGGTCACACTCGGCGGCCGCACGGGCTATGTCGTTGCGATACAGGACGATGTCTTGCTGTCCGAACGCTTCTTCGTCGGCGGACGCGACTTGCGCGGCTTTGCGCCCGGCGGTGTCGGTCCGCGCGACGTATCAACGGACGACTCTCTCGGCGGCGAATGGATGTATTCCGGCACGCTCGAACTCGGCTTCCCGCTGGGCCTGCCGAGCGAACTCGGCGTCAGCGGCCGCGTCTTTACCGATGTCGGTAGTGCCGGCGCGATTGCGACAAATCGCTCAGGTATCGAGGATACGGGCTCCCTCCGTGCCGCTGCCGGGTTCGGTATTACCTGGAAATCACCGTTCGGCCCGCTCGGGCTGGACTTCGGGATTCCCATCGTGAAGGAATCCTTTGATGAAACCGAGATCGTCCGTATCAATTTCGGTACGCGATTCTAGGAGGTTCTTTTGTTCACCTACGCCAAATTTATGCTTCGGCGGGCCCTGGTCCCGGCGCTTTGTTTGATCGTCCCCGTCGCCGCCCAGGCGCAGCAACAGACGCAAACCGGCGATCAGGCGACACAGGAAGATATCGCCGCCCGCGCGGCCAAGGTGGCTGTTCTGGACGTTCAGCGCATTTTGCGCGAAGCCAAGGCCATGAAAACCATCCGCGATCAGGTCTCGCAGCTGCGTAAGGCGTACCAGCAGGAGATCGAATCCAAACAGGCGGACCTGCGCAGCGAAAACGAAGACCTGCGCCGCAAACGGACGATTCTGTCGTCCGATGCCTTTGATGAAGAACGCCGCAAATTCGATCAGAAAGTCGCCGACGTTCAACGCCTGGTGCAGTCGCGTAACCAGCAATTGGACCGCGCGAATGCCGAAGCGGTTATCGAAGTTCAGAAGGTCTACAACCAGATCGTTCTGGAACTCGCCAATGAGCGGTCCTACGGCCTGATCTTCCGCAAAAGCGCCACCATCGTCGTGCACCCGCCGATCGAAGTGACACCGGAGGTTTTGGCACGTCTCGACAAACGCCTGCCTGCGGTCAAGGTCACTCCGCCGACGGCGGCTCCCGCCAAACAGTAAGAGCGGATTATGGCCGACCCCCGATTCTTCACGAGGGCCGGGCCCTTTTCTCTGGCTGAATTGGCGAAGGTTACCGGGGCGAGTATCGCCCCGGGCGCCCCGGCGGAACTCGACCTGGTCGATGTCATGCCGTTGGACAAGGCGGGCGAGGGCGACCTGACCTTCATCGATAATCGTAAGTATTTGGACGCCTTTCGGGCGACCAAGGCCTCGGCCATTCTTGCCGCGCCGGATTTGGCCGATCAGGCCCCGACCGAAGCAGCCTTGTTGCTATGCGATGATCCGTATCGGGCCTATGCCAAGGCCGCAGCGGCATTTTACCCGCGCCCGGTTGTCGAGCCCGGAATATCGCCGGGTGCTTACGTCTCACCGAACGCAACGATCGGTGCCGGGTGCCGGATCGAACCCGGGGCTGTCGTGCAGGATGGGGCTGAAATCGGTGCCAACTGTTTGATTGGTCCGGCCGCGGTGATCGACCGGGGGGTAACCCTGGGATCGGACTGCGAGATCGGCGCCAATGTCACCTTGCAGCATTGCGTGCTCGGCGATCGGGTCTACATCCATCCCGGTGTGCGTGTCGGGCAGGACGGATTCGGCTTCGCCCCCGGGGCGGACGGCCATTTGAAGGTGCCGCAGATCGGGCGCGTGGTCATCGACTCAGATGTTGAAATCGGCGCGAATACGACGATCGACCGGGGCGCCGGGCCGGATACGGTGATCGGTCAGGGATCGAAGATCGACAATCTGGTTCAGATCGGCCACAACGTGGAAATCGGGCGCGGCTGCATCATCGTCAGTCAGGTCGGTATTTCCGGCAGTACCAAGGTGGGCGATTTTGTTATGATCGGCGGCCAAGCGGGGATTGCCGGCCATTTGGAAGTTGGTGCCGGCGCGCGCATTGCGGCGCAAAGCGGCCTCATGCGGAACGTTCCGCCGGGGGCGACCGTGGGTGGTTCGCCCGCCAGGGACATGCGGGACTGGCTCAAGGAATCGGCGGCGTTGTCGAAACTGGCCAGGAAGAAAGGAGACCGGGCGTAATGGATTCCGAAGCAAGCACGGAAACCATGGAAATGGACATCAACCGGATCATGGAATTGATCCCGCACCGATATCCGTTCCTCCTGATCGACAGGATTATCGACGCGGTGCCGGGTGAAAGAGGCATCGGCATCAAGAACGTCACCATCAATGAGCCGTTCTTTCAGGGCCATTTCCCAGGGCATCCCATCATGCCGGGCGTGCTGATCGTCGAAGCGATGGCGCAGACCGCCGGTGCGTTGGTCATGGCGGGATTGGACAACGCCGACAATGCTCTGGTTTATTTCATGACGGTTGAGAACGCCCGGTTCCGCAAGCCCGTGGTCCCTGGGGACTGCGTGCACATCCACGTGGAAATGGTGCAGAATCGCGGCGACGTTTGGAAATTCAAAGGCCGCGCCATCGTCGATGGCGTGCTCAAGGCAGAGGCCGTCTATTCGGCTATGATCGCGAGACAAAAATGACCGATATCCATGCCAGCGCCGCCGTCCACAAGGACGCGGAGGTCGGCGAGGGGGTCAAGATCGGCCCGTTCTGCGTCGTCGGCCCGAACGCGCGCTTGGGTGACGGGGTTGAATTGCTGTCCCATGTCGTTGTCGAGGGACATACGGAAGTCGGCGCCCATACCCGCGCGTTTCCCTTCGCCTCTCTGGGCCATGCGCCTCAAGACTTGAAATTCAAGGGCGAGGTCTCGCGCTTGGTGATCGGCGCCAACAACATCATCCGCGAACATGTCACCATGAACCCGGGAACCGAAGGTGGCGGGCTCGAGACCCGCGTCGGCAACAACTGCCTGTTCATGGTCGGTGCTCATGTCGCGCACGACTGCCAGCTTGCCGACAATGTCATTCTGGTCAATAACGCGACCCTGGCCGGGCATGTGTCGATCCAGGAATGGGCGATCGTCGGCGGCCTGTCGGCGGTGCATCAGTTCGTGCGGATCGGCCGCCACGCCATGATCGGCGGCATGACCGGCGTGACGCAGGACGTGATCCCTTACGGCTCGGTCACGGGCAACCGGGCAAAGCTGGAAGGCCTCAATCTCGTTGGCCTCAAGCGCCGCGATTTCGACCGCGAAACGATCCACGCCTTGCGCCAGGCCTATCGCCTGATCTTCGCGCAGGAAGGCACCATGGCCGAACGCCTGGCCGACGTCGCCGAGTTATTCGGCGACAACCAGCCGGTCATGGAAATCGTCGAATTCATCAGCTCCGATTCCTCGCGCTCCATCTGCCAGCCCATGGTGGAGGATGCCGCCTAACGCCCCCAAGTTGGGCCTGATCGCGGGCGGCGGTCTGCTGCCCGAAATTCTGGCCAAGCGCTGCCGCGATAGCGGCCGGGGCCTGTTCGTTGCCGTGTTGAACGGTCAGGGCGATCCAACGCGCTATCCCGCCGATTGCACCGAGACCTTTCGTTTGGGCGCCGCCGGAAAACTCATCAAGCACCTCCGCGCAGAAGGCGTCGAAGAGGTCACTTTCGCCGGGTCCGTCCGCCGCCCCAAGGCGACCGACCTGATTCCCGATCTCTGGACCACCAAGTTCCTGGCGCGCACCAAGGCCATGGGACTGGGCGATGACGGCTTGCTGTCCGCCATCGTCCAGGCGTTGGAGACGGAAGAGGGCTTTCGCGTCGTCGGCCCGAGTGAGATCGCTCCCGAGCTTCTGGCGCCCACCGGTGCCGTCGGAAGTCATTCTCTGAGCCTCGCCATGGCCGCGGACCTGGCCGCCGGGATCGCGGGCGCGCGCGATCTGGGGCGCCGCGACGTCGGGCAAGCGGTGATCGCCAAAGGCGGCAAGGTGATCTGCGAGGAAGGCCTGGAAGGCACCGAAGCCCTGGTCCGTGGGGCCGGAGAGGCCGCCCGCGGCGGCATCCTCGTAAAGGCCATGAAACCCGCCCAGGAAGCCCGTGTCGATCTGCCTGCCAGCGGCCCGGACACGGTCGATCAGGCCGTTGCGGCAGGGCTCGCAGGGATCGCCGTGGAGGCCGGGCGTTCCCTGATGCTCGACCGTGAGACGATGGTGGCGCGTGCCGACGCGGCGGGGATCGTCCTCTACGGTTTTAGCGAGGCGGACGCGACGCCCGACGCGGGGACCGCATGACCGGCGCGGCACCCTTGATTTATGTGATCGCGGGCGAAGCATCTGGCGATGCGCTGGGCGCAGGTATGATGGCCGCGATTTCCGAACAGACGGCGGGACAGGCCGCGTTTGCCGGGATCGGCGGGCCGCTGATGGCGGAACAGGGGCTCGCCAGCCTGTTTCCCATGGACGATTTGGCGGTCATGGGCTTGGCGGAGGTCTTGCCGCGTCTGCCGGACCTGTTGAAACGCATGAAAGAGGCGCGGACGGATATCCTGGCCAAGCGGCCGCAAGTCCTGGTGACCATCGATTCACCGGATTTCTGTTTCCGTGTCGCGAAGAAGGTCAAGGCCGCCCGACCGGACCTGCCCATCGTGCATTACGTGGCGCCCACGGTCTGGGCCTGGCGTCCGGGCCGGGCCAGGGCCGTCGCGCGGTTCCTCGACCATCTGCTTTGTCTCTATCCGTTCGAGCCGCCGTATTTCGAGGCCGAGGGCTTGGCCGCGACCTTCGTCGGCCACCCCATCGCCGAATGCCCGGCGACACAGCCGGGGGCGGAGGCCAGCGCATCGGCGTTCCGGGCCCGCCTGGGGCTGGCTCCGGACGATCAGGTCCTGGCGGTTCTCCCGGGTAGCCGGTCCGGCGAATTGGACCGTCATCTCGATGTGTTCGGCGAGACCCTGACGCGCCTTTGGGCGGACGGTTGGCGTGGGCGCATCGTCGTGCCGACTCTGACGCGGCATCTCGACCGCATCCGGGCCGCGACTGCCGAATGGCCCGGCAGCGCCGTCGCCGTGACCGGAGACGCGGATAAATGGGGCGCTTTCGCCGCCGCGGCGGAGCAGGGGGGGGCGCTTGCCGCGTCGGGCACGGTTACCTTGGAATTGGCGGCGGCGGGCGTGCCGTCGCTGATCGCCTATCGGGTCTCCGGCCTAAGCGCTGCCATCGCCAAACGGATGATCCGGGTGCCGCACGTGGGGTTGGTGAATATCCTGATGAAGCGGGAAGTGATGCCCGAGTTCCTGCAAGAAAACTGCCGGGCCGACCTCTTGGCACCGGCGCTGTCGGGGCTGCTGAGCAGTGCCGATGTCCGGGGCGCACAACAGTCCGATTGCAGGGCCGCCATGGCGCTGCTCCGCGCCCCCGAGGGCAGCCCGGCCCAGAGCGCGGCGCGGACCGTCACACGTTTGCTTCCGGCGATCTGACGAGGCCAAAAAGAAAAGGCCGCCCCGAAGGGCGGCCTTTCCAAAACGTCTTTTTAAGACAGCGGCTTAGCGCTTGTCGATCGGCACATAGGGCCGTTCGGTGTAGCCGGTGTAGAGCTGACGCGGACGGCCGATCTTCTGGCTCGGATCCTCGATCATCTCGTTCCACTGGGCGACCCAGCCGACCGTGCGGGCGACGGCGAACAGCACGGTGAACATGCTGGTCGGGATGCCCATGGCCTTGAAGATGATGCCCGAATAGAAGTCGACGTTCGGGAACAGCTTGCGGTCCACGAAGTACTCGTCTTCCAGCGCGATGCGCTCCAGTTCCATGGCGAGGTCGAGAAGCGGCTCGTCCTTGATGCCTAGTTCGTCGAGAACTTCATGGCAGGACTGGCGCATGACCTTGGCGCGCGGATCCATGTTCTTGTAGACCCGGTGGCCGAAGCCCATCAGACGGAACGGATCGTTCTTGTCCTTGGCCTTCTTGATGTACTCGTTGATGTTGTCCTTGTGGCCGATCTCGGCGAGCATTTCGAGGACCGCCTCGTTGGCGCCGCCGTGGGCCGGGCCCCAGAGGGACGCGATGCCGGCCGAGATGCAGGCGAACGGGTTGGCGCCCGAGGAGCCGGCGAGACGCACGGTCGAGGTCGAGGCGTTCTGCTCGTGGTCGGCATGCAAGGTCAGGATGCGGTCCATGGCGCGGGCCAGGACGGGGCTGACCTTGTATTCCTCGCAGGGCGTCGCATACATCATGTGCAGGAAGTTTTCGGCGAAGGTCAGCTCGTTACGCGGATAGATGAACGGCTGGCCCAGCGAGTACTTGTACGCCCAGGCGGCGATCGTCGGCATCTTGGCGATCAGCCGGTAAGAGGCGATCACCCGGTGCTGCGGATCGTTGATGTCGGTCGAGTCGTGATAGAACGCCGACAACGCACCGACAACGCCGCACATCACCGCCATCGGGTGGGCGTCGCGCCGGAAGCCACGGTAGAAGTTGGCCAGTTGCTCGTGCAGCATGGTGTGATAGGTGATGTCATGCTCGAACTTCGACTTCTGGTCGGCGGTCGGCAGTTCACCCATCAGCAGCAGGTAGCAGACTTCCATGAAGTCTGAATGTTCGGCCAGATCCTGGATCGGGACACCGCGATACAGCAGGATGCCCGCGTCACCGTCGATGTAGGTGATTTTGGACTCGCAGCTCCCCGTGGAGGTGAAGCCCGGATCGTAGGTAAAGCAATCGGTCTCGGCATAGAGCTTGCGGACGTCGATGACGGACGGGCCGACGCTGGCGTCCATCACGCCGAGCTCGTACGACTTGCCGTCGCGGTTGTCCGTCAGGGTGAACGTGGCGTTTTTGCCGTTGGCGGTGTCACTCATTCTTCCCTCCTTAATGGGCATCGGAAACCGGGGTCTCCGAGTGTTTCGGCACCAAGGCCGTCAGATGTTCGTCGGCTCTACCTGGCCGTTCGGGGTTAGGGGCCGCCCAGGGCGTCGTCTATGCGTCCCAGGGTTTCCTCACGGCCCAATACATCCATGATCTCGAAAACGCTCGGCGAGACCGTGTTGCCGGTCAGCGCGGCGCGGACCGGCTGGGCGACGGCGCCGAGCTTGATCCCGCCGGCTTCGGCGAAATTCTTGGCTGCGGCCATCAAGGCCTCATCCGACCAACTCTCCGCATCGGCGAAGACGGGGCGCAGGTCACGCAGCAGGGCCGATCCTTCGGGGCCCAGGTGCCCGGCGGCTTTCTCCGTCATCTCGATGGGGCGCTGGATCGCATAAAACGAAGAATTTTCAGTTAGTTCTGAAATTGTCTTCGCGCGTTCCTTCAGACCAGCCATGCCTTTAAATAGCCGATCACGAGCCTCTTTAGCAAGTTTTCCCGGATGCGCCTGTTCAAGGCGTTCCATAACCAGATCGACGAGCCTTCCATCATCGGCCTCGCGGATGTAGTGCCCGTTCAGATTCGTCAGCTTGGCAAGGTCGAAGCGGGCCGGTGATTTTCCGACGCTGTCCAACCCGAACCATTCGATGGCCTGTTCGGTGGAGATGATTTCGTCGTCGCCATGGCTCCAGCCGAGCCGCAGAAGGTAGTTGCAGAGCGCTTCCGGCAAGAACCCGTCGTCGCGATAGGTCTCGACGCCGAGTGCCCCGTGCCGCTTCGACATCTTGGCGCCGTCGGCCCCATGGATAAGCGGAATATGGGCGAAAACCGGCGTTTCCCACCCGAGCGCCAGATACAACTGCGTCTGGCGGAAAGCGTTGGTCAGGTGGTCGTCGCCGCGGATCACGTGGGTTACCCCCATGTCATGATCGTCCACGACGACCGCCAGCATGTAGGTCGGCGTGCCGTCGGCGCGCAACAGCACCATGTCGTCGAGTTGTTCGTTGGCGACCGTCACACGGCCCTGGACCAGGTCCTCAATGACCGTTTCGCCGTCCTGCGGGGCTTTCAGGCGGATCACCGGGTCGACGCCCGCCGGGGCCTCGGACGGGTCGCGGTCGCGCCAAGTGCCGTCGTACATACGTTTGCGGCCCTCGGCGCGGGCGGCTTCGCGCATCGCCGACAACTCATCGGGCGAGCAATAGCATTTGTAGGCCTTGCCCTCGGCCAGCAGTCGTTCGGCGGCGGCGCGGTGCTGATCGGCGCGTTCGAACTGAGAGATCGCGTCGCCGTCCCAGTCGAGACCCAGCCAACTGAGCCCGTCGTAGATCGCGTCGACCGCCGCCTGGGTCGAGCGTGCCCGGTCCGTATCCTCGATCCGCAACAGGAACGTGCCGCCGTCGCCGTGGCGCGCGTGATGCTGCGCGAACAGCCAGTTGTACAACGCCGTGCGCGCCCCGCCGATGTGCAGGAATCCGGTGGGAGAGGGGGCAAAGCGGGTGACGACCGGCATGGTTCTCTGAGTGTCCTATTCGATTGCGGAGAGGTGGCTTTCAAGGAAGGCGCCGGAGGTCTACCATAAAACTTGTGCGGGCGCAGCATTCCTTGTGAGTCCCTTGGATGAAATCCTCGGGAATCCGCGCCGGATGGGGATCCGGCGGGCGCCGTTGGGGACATGGATAGGCGGGACGGGGCATGGCCATATCGGCCTTGGGACGGATACTCAGCGCGGCGATTTCCGGGGTTTTGGCGGCCAATCGGGACCGTTGGCCCTTTGCCCTGCCGGTCGGCATGGGGATTGGCATCGGGCTATATTTCCTGCTGCCGTCCGAGCCGCCGTGGTACGCCGGGCTGTTGGCCGCCGGCATCGGTATCTTGGGCGCCCTCGCGGCCCGTGCCCGCCCGGGTGGGCTGTTCCCGCTGATCCTGGTCGGGTTGTTCGTCGCACTCGGCTTTTCCGCCGCCTCCCTGCGGACTCATTCCGTGGACGGCCGCCTGTTGGCGTCGGAAACGCCGACCACGGTGATCGAAGGACGGATCGTCGAGTTCCAGCCCTATGCCAAGGGCTCGCGGGTCGTTCTCGACCATGTCGACGTTGCCGCCCTGGGGCAGCCGGACACGCCGGCCCGGGTCCGCTTGCGCCTGCGCGGCACGCAACCCGACATGAAGGCAGGCGATTGGGTGCGGGTACGCGGGCGGCTCTCGGCACCCTCGGCGCCGCTGATGCCGGGCGGCTTCGATTTTCAGCGCCACGCCTACTTTTCCGGCATCGGCGCTGTCGGGTTTTCGATGGGCGCCGTCAAGGTTCTCGATGGGCCAGAGCCCGGTCCGTTGAACTGGCGCATTCACCTCTCGAACGTGCGGGTGCGATTGGCAGAGCGCGTCATGGCGGCCATCGGCGGCGATGCCGGGGCGGTTTCGGCGGCATTGATCACCGGTCACCGCACGTTGATCCCGGAGCCCGTGCTCGACGCTTTCCGCAATGCCGGGCTCGCCCATCTGCTGGCTATTTCCGGCCTGCACATCGGATTGGCGGCGGGGATCGTGTTCTTCGCGGCACGCCGTCTGTTGAGCCTGTCTCCCGCCGTCGCCCTGCGGTTTCCCGTGAAAAAAATGGCGGCATTTCTGGCCTTGATCGCGGCGTTCGGTTACGCCCTGATGGCCGGCGCGACAGTGCCGACGCAACGCGCCTTTCTGATCGCCGCCGTGGTGCTGATCGCCGTGATGGTCGACCGGCGGGGCGTCAGTTTACGTATGCTCGCCTGGGCGGCGACGGTGATCCTGGCGTTGCAGCCGGAAAGTCTCTTAGGCCCGAGTTTTCAGATGTCCTTTGCCGCCGCGATCGCCCTGATCGCCGGATACGAATATGCCTCGGATCGGGGTCTGTGGCAGCGTGACGGCGCCGATTGGCGGCCGGGCAGGGGCTTGGCGCTCTATGCCGCCGGGGTCGCCTTCACGACCATCATCGCCAGCATGGCGACCGCCCCCTTCGTGCTCTACCACTTCAATCAGGTCGCCAAATTCGGTCTATTGGCCAATATGGTCGCCGTGCCGGTGACGGCGCTGTGGGTGATGCCGGCGGCCATGATGTCGTTCCTGCTGATGCCGTTCGGCCTGGAACATCTGGCCCTCGTGCCCATGGGGTGGGGCTCCGAGGTGGTCATTTGGGCGGCCGAGCGGATCGGTCATCTGCCGGAGGCGACCCAGGTCCTGCCGTCGGCCCCGGCCTGGGGCTTGGCGGCGTTGGTATTGGGCGGGCTCTGGCTCTGCGTGCTGCGCACGCGGGTGCGGTTGGCGGGGCTGGCGGGTGTCTTGGTCTTCGCGGTCGCCAACGCATCGGTCACCGCGCCCGATCTGATCGTCGCCGCCGACGGCGGCCTGGCGGCGGTGCGGGGCGAGGGTGGCGGGTATCTGTTCTCGTCCCTGCGCAAAGGCCGGTTCACGCGGGAAAATTGGCTGTCCCATGCGGGATACCGCGCCGAGGATGCGGAGACCTGGCAACGCGACGGCGGGTATGCTCGCACCGTTGCCGCGTCCCCACCGTCCGGGCCCGACGCGGTCTCGGTGTCCGGCCTGCGCTGCGATCTCGGGGGCTGCATCCTGCGGCGGGGTGGATGGACCGTGGCCATCGCCGAAACCCCAGATGCCCTGACCGAAGATTGCGGCCGGGCGGACCTGACCATCGCCTTGGTGCCGGCCCGGCGGCTCTGCCGAACGGCGAGTTGGCGGGGCGGGGCAGTCGGCCATGCAAACGCCAGGATCATCGACCTTTACGATCTGCGCCGTCATGGGGCGATCGCGGTGACCTTGGGGCGACGGATCACCATCGACGCGGCCAGCGCCGAGCGCGGAAAAAGGCCCTGGGTCGTGCAACCCAGGGCCTGGAAACCGAAAGACTGAGGGACAAAGCCTGAGGGACGCGGGCTTAGTACTTCCGCATCAAGCCGATGAGACGGCCCTGAACCTCGACCTGATCGGGGCCGAAGATACGGGTCTCGTACGCCTGGTTCGCGGGCTCCAGAGCGACCGACGCCCCCTTGCGGCGCAGCCGCTTGAGCGTGACTTCGGAGCCTTCGACCAATGCCACGACGATGGCCCCGTTCTCGGCCGTGTCCGTGCGTTGGATGATCACCGTGTCGCCGTCGTGAATCCCGGCGTCGACCATGGAATCGCCGTCCACTTCCAAAGCGTAGTGTTCGCCGCCGCCCAGCATCGAGGGCGGCACATCGACGGCATTGGAATGATCGCGCAGGGCCTCGATCGGCGTACCGGCCGCGATCCGCCCGTATAGCGGCAGGGAGATCGCTTCGCCGGGCCCATTGTCGGTGTCGGATCGCGCCAGGGTCGGCCCGGCGCCGAATCGGCCGGAAATCACGTTGGGGGCGGGGGGCGCCGTATCCGCGGCGGGAGAAACCCCGGCCCGCGGGCCACTCAGGGCCGCGTCCAGGTTTTCCGGGAGGCGCAGAACCTCCAACGCGCGGGCCCGGTGGGGCAGGCGGCGGATGAACCCTCGCTCCTCCAGCCCGGTGATCAGGCGGTGAATCCCCGATTTGGAGCGCAGGTCGAGCGCTTCCTTCATTTCTTCGAACGACGGCGAGACACCGGACTCGTTCAGACGTTTGTCGATGAAAACCAGAAGTTCGTATTGTTTCTTGGTGAGCATACTATCTCCACCCCATCTAAATTCGTCGTCGACTACGCCGAATGAACCTGGCGATCTCATGGCACTCGGCATAGGGGCGACCTTTCGAATAGGTCGGCGAATACCGCGGGCCAAGGCGTTCGTGGGACGCTTCGCCACAAAATATACTCGTTATGTTCTACTTTGGTTCACGTATCGTGTCAACTTTGGCGGGTTGAATTAGACGTTTTTAAAGTGCCCGTCCGCGTTCACGTTTCGGGCTCAAACCCCAACAAATCCGGGGTAATTGGACCATATAGGGGAAGGCGCGGGGCCGCCTGATTGACGATTTTCGCTCAAACGAGCGGCTAGAAGCGCAGCATCCCGAATCCGAGCGGCAGGATCCGCACCAGATCTCCGGCTTTGGCGGCCTCCGCATGGGGCGGGCGGATGATCAGGCATTCGGCGCGGGCGAAGCCGGCCAACATGGCGCTATCCTGCCTGGGAAAGGCCGTGGCGACGGCATGGCCGTCCTCTGTCGTGGTCAGGGCGGCCCGCATGTAGTCCTCGCGCTTGCCGTTGGCCGGAAGGTCCCCGCCCAGGCGGGCCGCGCCTTCCGAGGGTGCCCCGACAATGCCAAGCATCTTGGTCAAGGCCGCCCGTAGGAAGATCGCGCTGGTCACGCCGGTGGACACGGGATTGCCCGGCAGGCCCAGCATCGGCGTGCCGTCGATATGGCCGAAGATCAGCGGTTTTCCCGGGCGCATGGCGATCTTGTAGAAATCCAGCTCGAACCCACGCCCGCCCAGAACCTGTTGCACCAGATCATGGTCGCCGACCGAAGCGCCCCCCATGGTCACCAGCATGTCGGCGCCGCGCGCGCCCGCCAGGGTCTCGGCCAGGCTTTCCATGGTGTCGCGGGCGATCCCCAGACTGACCGGCTCTCCGCCCATGGCGGTGATGTAGGCAGCGAGGGCGAGGCTGTTCGACGAAATGATCTGGCCGGGACCGACCGGCTGACCGGGCATCACGACCTCGTCCCCCGTGGCGACGAACGCCACGCGCGGGCGGCGGCGGACCATCAGCCAGGGCCGGTTCATGGCGGCGGCCAGACCGACGTCGCGGGCCGTGACCACGCGTCCGGCGCTCAGCAGCACCTCGCCTTCGGAAAAATCGAGACCTGCCGGGCGCACGAATTCGCCCTGTTCCTTGGGCTTGTCGGTCACCGCTATGCGGTCGCCGTCACGTTCGGTGTCTTCCTGGATAACGATTGTATCCGCCCCTTCGGGCAGGGCGGCACCGGTGAAGATGCGGGCCGCCTGACCCGGGCCGACGGCATCGTCGAGAATATGCCCGGCGGCACTTTCCCCGATCACGGTCAAAACCGGCTTGTCCTCGGTCAGGTCGGCCCAACGCACGGCATAGCCGTCCATGGCCGAAACGGCGGCCGGCGGGTGGGTAAGGGTGGAGGTGACGTCCTCGGCCAGGACGCGGCCGAGCGCGTCGCCCAGAGAGACCTGTTCAGCCGGCAGAAGATCGACGCCGGCGGTGACCTTTTCCAGGGCTTCGGTGACGCTCAGCATGGAGGGACTGTCCTCGGTCGTTTCAAGACGCGTCGAAGGTGCCGGACTTGCCGCCGGATTTGTGGGTCAGGCGGACGTTTTCGATCTTCATGCCCCGGTCGACGGCCTTGCACATGTCGTAGACCGTGAGGGCGGCGACGGAGACGGCGGTCAGGGCTTCCATCTCGACGCCCGTCTGGCCGGTCAAGCGGCAGGTCGCGGTGATGTCCACGGCACTCCGCGCCGGATCGCAAGCAAGGTCGACCTTGACCGAGGTCAGCATCAGCGGATGGCACAGCGGGATCAGGTCCGGTGTCTTCTTGGCGCCCATGATCCCGGCCAGCTGCGCGACCGAAAGCACGTCGCCCTTCTTGACGCCACGATCCAGGATCCGTTGCAGGGTTTCCGGCGCCATCACGACGCTGCCTTGGGCGGTCGCTGTCCGTTCCGTGGACTCCTTGGCCGAAACGTCGACCATCACGGCGTTGCCGTCGGCGTCCAAATGGGTGAAATCGTCGGCCATGGGTTATGCGTCTCCTTCGGCGCCGTGCTCAGGCCGCCGCCCGTGCCGTGGTCAGCAGGGTGCGGGTCGCGGCTTCGACGTCGTCCTGGCGCATCAGGGACTCGCCGATCAGGAAGCAACGCGCCCCCGCCGTCGCCATGCGTTTCAGGTCGCCGCCGGTGTTCAGGCCGCTCTCGCTGACCAAAATCCGGTCGTCGGGCACACCCCGGGCCAGTTGTTCCGTGGTCTCCAGTGAGACCTTCAGCGTCGTCAGGTCGCGGTTGTTGATGCCGACCAGGGGGCTCCGCAGACGCAGCGCACGGTCCAGTTCTTCGGTGTTATGAACCTCGATCAACACGTCCATGCCGAGATCGAAGGCGCATTGCTCCAATTCCGCCGCCTGGGCGTCGGTCAGCGCCGCCATGATCAGCAGAATGCAGTCGGCGCCCATGGCCCGGGCCTCGACCACCTGATAGGTGTCGATCATGAAGTCCTTGCGCAGGACCGGCAGGTCGCAAGCGGCGCGCGCCGCCATCAGATATTCTGGCCGGCCCTGAAAATAGGGCTCGTCCGTCAGCACGGACAGGCAGGTGGCGCCACCTGCCTGATAGGCGCGGGCGAGGGCGGGGGGATCGAAATCGGGGCGGATCACGCCTTGTGACGGCGAGGCCTTCTTGATCTCGGCGATCAGCCCGAAACCGGTCTTGGAAGCGGCCTGCAGCGCGCGCAAAAACCGGCGCGGAGGCTCCTGAGTTTCTACTTGTTTTTTAAGCTCTTGCAACGCGATCCTGTTTTTCTGCTCAGACAAATGTTCGCGCTTGTCGGCGATGATCCGGTCGAGCACATTGGGCGTCGCGGTGGCGGTCGGGGGCGTCATCTCAGGCCTCTCCGTTGGTAATGGCGACGAGCTTCTTCAACGTCGTGGCGGCGGCGCCTGTGTCCAAGGCGTCCACGGCCATCGCAGCCCCGGCGGCGAGGTCGTCCGCGCGCCCGGCGACGACCAGCGACGCCGCGGCATTGAACACCACGATATCGCGGTAAGCTCCCTTGGCGCCGGCGACCAGATCTTGGATCGCCTGGGCGTTGACCTCGGGCGAGCCGCCCTTGAGGTCTTCCGGCTTGGCCATGGGTAGACCGGCGTCGGCCGGCGAAACGGTAAAGGTCGTGACCGTGCCGTTCTTCAACTCCGCGACGTAGGAGGCCCCCGTCGTCGTCAATTCGTCCAAGCCGTCCTCGCCGTGGACGACCCAGCAGGCCTCCGATCCCAGGTTCTTCAGAACCTGAGCCAGCGGTTCGACCCATTGCCGGGCATAGACGCCGGTGAATTGGCGGGTGACCCCGGCCGGGTTGGAAAGCGGTCCCAGGATGTTGAAGATCGTGCGCACGCCCATTTCGACCCGGGCGGGCATGACGTGCTTCATGGCGCTGTGGTGGCGCGGCGCCATCAGGAAGCCGATCCCGGCTTCGGCGATGGCGCGTTCGACCAGCGGCATCTCGGCGTCCAGGTTGACGCCCAGCGAGGTCAGCACGTCGGCGGCGCCCGATTTCGACGACAGCGCCCGGTTGCCGTGCTTGGCCACCGGCACGCCGCAGGCCGCGACGACCAGCGCCGCGCCCGTGGAAATGTTGAATGTCCCCGATCCGTCGCCGCCGGTGCCGACCACGTCGATGGCGCCCGCGGGGGCGGAAACGGTGGTCATCTTGGCCCGCATGGCACGCACGGCGCCGGTGATTTCATCGACCGTCTCGCCGCGCAGGCGCAACGCCATCAACAGCCCCGCGATCTGCGCCGAGGTCGCCTCGCCGGACATGATGACGCCGAAGGCATCCTCGGCTTCCTGAGCGGTGAGGGGCGTGCCCTCGGCCACCTTGGCCAGGTATGGTTTCATCGCGTCGCTCATGCGGCGGCCTGTTCCGGTGTCATGCCGATGAAATTCTTGAGCAATTGGTGGCCGTGTTCCGAGGCGATGCTTTCCGGGTGGAACTGCACGCCGTAGATCGGCATGTCCTTGTGCGTGACGCCCTGGATCACACCGTCCTCGCTATGCGCGGTAACGCGCAGGCAATCGGGAATGCTGTCCGGATCGAGGGTCAACGAATGATAACGCGTGGCGGTGAACGGGCTTTCCAGCCCGGCGAACACGCCCGTGCCGTCGTGGGTGATGGTCGAAACCTTGCCGTGCATGGGCTTGGGCGCCAGCACGACCTTGGCGCCGAAAGCCTGGCCGATCGCCTGATGGCCCAGACAGACGCCCAGCAGCGGCACCTTGCCCGCGGCGGCGGCGATCATATCCAGGCAGATCCCGGCCTTGTCCGGATCGCAAGGCCCCGGCGAGATCACGATGCCCTTGGGGTTCAGCGCCAGAACCTCCTCGGGCGTGACCACGTCGTTGCGGAACACCTTGACCTCGGCACCCAGCTCGCCCAGGTAATGCCAGAGGTTGAAAGTGAAGCTGTCGTAATTGTCGATCAGGACGAACATTTCGTATTCTTACAATCAGTTAGCTCAGGCGCGCGGCCCGTCGGCGAAACGCCGCGACAGGCCCCGGAGAAGCGCGACACAATGCCCCCCGCAGTCCTCACCGGTCAAGGGGAATAGCCCCATTCCATTGCCGCGAAATCAGCCGTTTCCCGGGGATGAGAGCCGGACGGACGGACCTCTCGCGCCGGACTGGCACAGGCCCGCGTCCAATGAGAAGACGGGAGCCGCAAATAACCGTTGATAAGGCAGGCGCAGGCTGTTGACCTTAAATTCACAAATTCGGTGTCATAAGGCGGTGACTGGACCGCCCCCCGGTTACACCGGAAACGCGGCCCGGCAGGCACCTTGACGGCGTCGGTCGTGAGGAGTACCAGCAGCGTCATGGACGGGCGCGAGACCACGCATTCACAGCTTAAACGGCTTCAGCGATGACGGATCAGCCCAAAGGACTTTTCAAAACGGCGATTTCAGACCCGGCGGTGCGCTTGGCGGCGCTCGGCGGTGCCCTGGTTGGTGCCGTGCTGGTGCTGGCCGTCGTGCTGCTCGTCGGCGGGCCCGAGAAGGCGCCAGCGCCGCCCGCGGCCGCGCAAGAATCCCAGGTCGCCAAGATCGACGCCCCGCCGCCGCAACACGTCCGCCAGCCGGTCCCGACCTTGCCGTCGCGCGCCGAACCGGTGACGGGCGCCGCGCCGTTGCCCGCGCCCGTCGATCCGGCTCCGCCGCCCGTGGCCCCGGCCCCGGCCCCGGCTCCGGCTCCGGCGATGGAGTCCTATCCCGACCTTCCCGTGGCACGTGTCGAGACGACGCCTCCTGGCGCGGCACCGACCGTCGACCAGGGCCCCGCCAAACCCGAGGCGCCGGCCACGCCGCCGCCCGACATGGTCGGGCCGCCGCCCGCCGACAAGCCGATGATCGCCATCGTCATTGACGACATGGGCGTGGATCAGCGGCGCTCGGCCCGGGCCATGAAACTTCCGGCCAAGGTCACCTTGTCGTTCCTGCCGTATTCCCGGGATTTGAAGGCACAGGCGGCGGAGGCCCGCAAACTCGGCCATGAAATCATGCTGCACGTCGCCATGGAGCCGGAAAGCCCCGAGGCCGATCCTGGCCCCAACGTCCTGCTGACAGGCGTGCCGGAACAGGAATTGCTGACCAATCTGCGCTGGAACCTGGAACAGATGGACGGCTATGCCGGGATCAACAATCACATGGGCAGCCGCTTCACCCGCGATCTGGCGGGCATGCGCACGGTGATGGCGGAATTGAAGGAACGGGGCCTGTTTTTCCTGGATTCCGTGACCAGCCGCGACAGCGTCGGCGCCAAGACGGCGAAAGAGGCGGGGGTGGCCTATGCGACCCGTGACGTCTTCATCGACCATAAGGACGACGAAGCCTTCGTTCGCAAGCAGTTGGAACGGCTGGAAGCCAAGGCCCGCAAGCACGGCAGCGCCATCGCCATCGGCCATCCCCGCGATATCACGCTGCGGGCCCTGAAGACCTGGTTACCCAAGGTCCAGGCGGCGGGGTTCGAGCTGGTCGGGGCATCACGGCTGTTGCATCGACCCGCTCCCTCGCCGGCGCAATTCTCCGGGACTTCCGGCTAGACTTCGTGAATTGCCTGAGCCTCGGGATCAGCCCGCGAACTTGACCGCCTCCGCGGCGGCACTGACCAGGGCGCGGGATTTATTGATGCTTTCCTGGTATTCGCCTTCGGGCGAGGAATCGTGAACCACGCCGCCGCCGGCCTGGACATACATCACGTCGTCCTTGACCACCGCCGTGCGCAGCGCGATGCAGCTGTCCATGTCGCCGTCGGCGCCGAAATAGCCGATGCAGCCCGCGTAGACGCCGCGCCGGTGCTTTTCCAATTCGTCGATGATTTCCATCGCCCGGACCTTCGGCGCGCCCGAGACGGTGCCCGCCGGGAACCCGGCATATAGCGCGTCCAGCGCGTCCAGATCCGGGTTCAATTCGCCTTCGACGTTGGAGACGATGTGCATGACGTGGGAATAGTTCTCGATCGTGAACTGTTCGGTCACGGTCACCGTACCGGTTTTGGCGACCCGGCCAACGTCGTTTCGGCCAAGGTCCAGCAACATCAGATGTTCGGCCAATTCCTTTGGGTCCGAGAGCAGGTCTTGCGCCAGTTCCTGGTCCTCGGCGGCGTCCTTGCCGCGCTTGCGCGTGCCCGCGATGGGCCGGATCGTGACCTTGCCCTCGCGCACGCGGACCAGGATTTCCGGGCTGGAGCCGACGATGGCGAAGTCCTCGAAATCCAGGAAGAACAGGAACGGCGACGGATTGAGCCGACGCAGCGACCGATACAGCGCGAAGGGCGGGTAGGGGAAGGGCACGGAAAACCGTTGCGACAGCACGACCTGAAAGACGTCGCCGGCCTTGATGTATTCCTTGCCCTTTTCGACCATCTCGTGGAATTCGCCCTGGGTCATGTTGGACGACGGGGTCAGGTCGGGCACGTCCCGTTCCGGATGGGCGCGGGCGGCTTCAGGCAGGGGCGTGTCGAAATCGGCGACAATGCGTTTCAGGCGTTCGACGGCGGCGCCGTAGGCGCTTTGCGCATCCACGCCGTCCTTCGGCCAGATCGGCGTGAAGACGTTGATCACGTCCTTGATCGTATCGAACACGGCCATCACCGTGGGCCGCAGGAAGATCCCGTCGGGAATGCCCAGAACATCCGGATTGTTGTCGGGAATATCCTCGACCAGGCGCACCGTGTCGTAGGATGCATAGCCGACCAGACCGGCGCTCATCGGCGGCAGACCCTCGGGCAGGTCGATGCGGGATTCCGCGACCAGCGACCGCAGCGAGGCGATGGCGCCGTCGGCTTCCGCGACCGGGCAGGGGGCGAAGCCGGCGGGATCGGTCAGGACGTCGCGGTTGATTTCCGCGACGTTGCCGTGACACCGCCAGACCAGATCCGGTTCCAGGCCAATGAAGGAATAGCGGCCGCGCACGGCACCGCCTTCGACGCTTTCCAGGACGAAGCTGTTCTTCTTGCCGCGCGCCAGCTTGAGATAGGCCGAAACCGGCGTTTCCACGTCGGCGACCAACGAGGTCCAGATGACTTGCGGCTCTCCCCGGTCATAGGCAGGGGCGAAGTCGTCGAATGCGGGTTCGATTTTCATCGGCTTGCGTGACGAACGGCCGGGATCACTGGCCGGACTGGGCGGCGGGATTGAGAACCTGGCGCAGGATGGTCTCGTTCACGGTGACGCCCTTTTCCTTGCGCAACGCGGCGGCCAACTGGGTCACCACATCGTCTTTCCACAACCCTTCCAATTCGCCCTTCATGGCGGTCACGCCGGTCGTATCGGCGGCCGGATCGGCGGGAGTGATCGATTTCACCATGGAAACGAAATAGCCGCCTTCGGCCCGCGTTACCTTGGTCTCGCCGCTCTGCAGGGTGAAGATATCCTGTAAAAGCTGGCCCGGAATGCCCGACTCGCTACGCGGCATGTAGCGCTTCAATTTCAGGGTTTCGGCGAATACCGCTCCCGTCTCGTCGGCGATGACCTTGGGGTCGTCGCCGCCCTTGAGCCGGTCGGCCAGTTGCTTGGCGAAGGCCAGGGCCGCATCCCGGCGGCGTTCGGCGATCACCGCATCCATGACCTGGCCTTTCACCGTCTCGAAAGGCCGCAGGGCCGGTTTCGTGATCTTATCGACGCGCAGCACGAAGAAAGCTTCGCCACCCAGTTCGCGCAGGGTGGAATCGGCGCCTTCCTCGGTATCGAAAGCGGCGGCGGCGATGGGGGCGGCGTTCTCAGGCAGGCCGGGAACCGGATTGCCGGCGGCGTCTTTGCCTTCAGCGTCGATGGCCGGAATCTTGATCGGTTCGATATTCTGCGACCGGGCGGCTTCCTCGATGGTCGCTCCCTTGCCCAGGTTGTCTTCCAGGTCGTTGACCAGCGTGTAGAGGTGATCGATCGCGCGTTCGTGGGCAATCGAGGCTTTCAGCTTGTCCTTGACCGTGTCCAGGGTCGCGGCCTGGCCGGGTTCGACCTCGCGGACCTTGACGATATAGAAGATGCCGCCCGGGCCGGAGACCGGCGCGCTGACACTGCCGGCCGGGGTCGAGAACGCGGCCTCGGCGATTTCGTCCAGCACGTCGTCGCGCGTTACCTTGCCCAAATCCGTGCCGGCCTCGTCCATGCCCGCCAGTTCCTTGGCGACATCGGCGAACGAGCGGCCTTCGGCCAGCATCTTGGCGGCCTTGTCGGCGGTGTCCTTGTCGGCCAGGACCATCTGCGACAGGGTCCGGGTTTCCGGTGTGTTCAGGCTGTCCTTCTGTTCCTCGAAGGCTTTGGCGATATCCTCGTCGGTGACACCGGCGGGATCGGCCAGCCGCTTGGCGTCGATCATGACCAGGGTGACGGCGCGGTATTCCGGCGCCGTGAAGGGGGCTGGGTTGTCCTTGTGATAGGCACGAAGCTCTTCGTCCGTCGGCTGGGTAGTGATTTGCGCCTGGGCATCGGTGACATAGAGCGTTTCGGCGACCCGTGTTTCCTCGCGGTAGCGATAGAAGGTTTCGGCCAGGACCCGGGGGGCTTCGACCCCGGCCTCGACGGTATCCAGCAATTGGCCGCGAGCCAGTTCTCGGCGCGCGCGGTCGAGGAATTCCTGTTCGGTCATGCCGAATTGATAGAGCATGGCCTGGAACTTCTGGCGGTCGAAGCCGCCGGCGCCCAGGTTGCTGCGGAAGGCGTTGGACGACCGCACGGCCTCGCGCACGATGTTGTCCGACACGGCGATGTCCAGATCGCGGGTTTCGGCGTTCAACAGGATGTCGTTGACCATCTGCCCCAGAACCGATTGCGGCAGGCCCAGCATGCGGGCGGTCTCGGGCGTCAGTTGCCCGGCGAAGCGCGGGTTCAGGCGCGCCATTTCACGGCGCACTTCGTTTTCCACGTCGCGGCGCGTCAGCTCCGTCCCGGCGACTTCCGCCACGGGCTGGTCTTCTGCACGAAACTGGACCATGTCCCCGACGCCCCAGGCGGCGAAACTGATGATCAACAGACCGAGGATGATCTTGACGACGACCGAGCCGGTTCTTTCACGTATCTGACGGAGCATGGAAAATCCTTTTGTTGAACGTCTCCCCGGCGCTCTCTTGTTCTCTATCCCCGGGGGCGGCGCATCATAGGGCCCGTGGATGGGCCTCGCAACACCACATCCCCGGTGATATGGGCGATTTTCCCGGCCCGGCAACGGCATGTGGATTGGCAGGGTCCGGGGCCTGTGATAGACGGATCGCCTTTGAAGGAACCTTCAACACAATTTGGCAAGCGGGCAGGTAAAACATGAGCCAAGAGCGGACGACGCTGATCGCGGGAAACTGGAAAATGAACGGCGGCCTGGACGAGGTCGACGGCCTGGCCGGTGATCTGGCCGGTCGGATGGCTGGTCTGGCGGCGGCGCCGGGGTTTGAACTGGCGGTCTGCCCGCCGTTTCCTCTGCTGCCCATGGTTGCTTCGGCGATCGAGGAAAGCGGCATCGCGCTGGGGGCGCAGGACTGCCACGGCAACGAGAAGGGCGCCCATACGGGCGACGTCTCGGCCAAGCTTCTGGCCCAGGTCGGCTGTGCCTACGTCATCGTCGGCCATTCCGAGCGGCGCACGGACCACGGCGAGACGGATGAACAGGTCCGCGCCAAGGCCGAAGCCGCGCAGGCGGCGGGCATGGCGGCCATCGTCTGCGTCGGCGAGACCGAGGCCGAACGGGACGCCGGACGGGCGACCGAGGTCGTGGTCGGCCAGGTCGTGGGTTCGGTCCCCGAGGGCGCGACGGCGGAGAACCTGGTCATCGCCTACGAGCCCGTCTGGGCCATCGGCACCGGCAAGACGGCGACCCCGCAGGACGCCCAAGATATGCACGCGGCGATCCGGGCCTCGCTGGCCGACCGCTTCGGCGCCGAAACGGCGGCGGGAATCCGCATTCTCTATGGCGGTTCCATGAAACCGGGCAACGCGGCGGAACTGCTGGCGCTGGCGGATGTGGACGGCGGTCTGATCGGCGGGGCGTCGCTTGTCGCCGACGATTTCTGGGCCATCGGCCAGGCCGCGGGATAGGACAAAGCGGGGCAGGGGCGAAAAGGCCCTGGAAATCCCGGTTGCAAAGCAGTAAAACCCGCCCCAACTGATTTGGGGCCGGTGCGGCCCGCCGGGTTCCGGCGCGGCACCCCGGTCCGGTAGGAAGGAAGTTCTATGGAACACGTAATCCTGGTCATTCACCTGTTGCTCGCCATCGGTCTGGTCGGCGTCGTGCTGCTCCAGCGGTCCGAAGGCGGCGGCCTGGGTATCGGCGGCGGCGGCAGCGGCGGTGGCATGGGCGGTTTCATGACCGGCCGCGCGACGGCGGACCTGTTGACCCGGACGACGGCGATCCTGGCGACCCTGTTCATGATCACCTCGCTGGTGCTGGCGATCATGGCGGCGCACGACCGCAAGGCCGCGACGGGGTCGATTCTCGACCAGCCGGCGCAGACGGCTCCCATGCCGGCCGAACCGGCCGCGCCCGCAGCCCCGATCGCGAAGTAAAATAGTGGCGGGAATCCGGGACTTCCTGAACAGAGATCGGAGGCGGGAAAAAACCCGCCTCTTTTCTTTTGGCCCCTCCACCCCAGGTACGTATTGTGTACGCCCATGACGCGGTTCATCTTCATCACCGGCGGCGTGGTCTCTTCCCTCGGAAAAGGACTGGCATCGGCGGCTCTCGGGGCCTTGCTGCAGGCGAACGGCTATAAGGTCCGTTTGCGCAAGCTCGATCCCTATCTGAACGTCGATCCGGGGACCATGAGCCCCTATCAGCACGGCGAGGTTTTCGTTACCGACGACGGGGCGGAGACCGATCTCGACCTTGGCCATTACGAACGGTTCACGGGCGTTTCGTCGCGCCAGACCGACAACGTGACCACCGGGCGCATCTATTCCGACGTGATCGCCAAGGAACGGCGCGGCGATTATCTGGGCGCCACGATCCAGGTCATTCCCCACGTCACCGACGCGATCAAGAACTTTGTGATTTCCGACCTGACCGACGAGGATTTCGTGCTTTGCGAAATCGGCGGCACGGTCGGCGATATCGAGGGCCTGCCGTTCCTGGAGGCCATTCGTCAGTTGCGCAACGATCTGGGCCGCGAGCGCACGATGTACCTGCATCTGACGTTGTTGCCCTATATCCCGACGGCGGGCGAATTGAAGACCAAGCCGACGCAGCATTCGGTCAAGGAACTGCTGAGCGTCGGGATTCAGCCGGACGTTCTGCTGTGCCGCGCCGACCGGCCGCTGCCCGAGGGCGAGCGCAAGAAGATCGCGCTGTTCTGCAACGTGGATGAACGCAACGTCGTGCCGGCGCTGGATGTCGATACGATCTACAGGGTGCCGCTGGCCTATCACGCGGAGGGTCTGGATACCTCGGTTTACCGCCATTTCAACATGGAGGCGGGCGAGCCCGACCTGACCCGCTGGCAGACGATTTCCGAAACGGCGATCCGCCCGGAGGAAGGCGAAGTCGCCATCGCCGTGGTCGGCAAGTACACGGTGCTGCCCGATGCCTACAAGTCGCTGATCGAAGCCCTGACCCACGGCGGTATCGCCAATAACGTCAAGGTCAACATCAAGTGGATCGAGTCGGAAATCTTCGAGACGGAGCAGGACGCCCTGCTGGGTCTGGAAGACGTCCATGGCGTTCTGGTCCCGGGCGGTTTCGGCGAACGGGGGGCGGAAGGAAAGATTTCCGCCGTGACCTTCGCCCGCGAACGCGGTGTGCCGTACTTCGGGATTTGCTTCGGCATGCAGATGGCGGTGGTCGAGGCCGCGCGCAATCTGGCCGGGGTCAAGGCAGCGAGTTCCACGGAATTCGGCGATACTCAGGAACCGGTCGTCGGCCTGCTGACCGAATGGATGAACGGCAATCAGCTGGAACAGCGCAAGATCGACGGCAACCTGGGCGGCACCATGCGCCTAGGCGCCTTTCCCTGCACGTTGAAGGACGGCTCGCGGGTCCGCGACATTTACGCCCAAACCGACATTTCCGAACGCCATCGCCATCGTTACGAGGTCAATACCGAGTATCGGGCGCGGCTGGAGCAGGCGGGCCTCAAGTTCACCGGCATGTCGCCGGACGGGCTGCTGCCGGAAATCGTTGAAATACCGGATCATCCGTGGTTCATCGGGGTTCAGTTCCACCCGGAACTGAAATCGAAACCGTTCGAGCCGCATCCCTTGTTCACCTCGTTCATCGAAGCGGCGGTGAAGCAGGCACGGCTGGTCTAAGCCGCCGTTTTCGGCGCTCGGCAGGTCGTTTCGTAACGTTCGGCCCGTAGACTGCGGGCCCCGCAACCTAGGAAAGACAGTTTCCGTGTCCTCATCGATCACCGTCGGCGACCTGACCATCGGCAATACGGAGCCCCTGACCCTGATCGCCGGGCCCTGCGCCATGGAAAGCGAGAACCATGCCCTCGACATGGCGGGTGCGCTCAAGGAAATCACCGGCAAGCTGGGCATCGGCCTGATCTACAAAAGCTCTTTCGACAAGGCCAACCGGACCAGTGCGTCGAGCCCGCGCGGCATGGGCATCGACAAAGCGCTGCCCGTGTTCCAGGCGGTCAAGGACCAGATCGGCTGTCCCGTGCTGACCGACATCCACGAAGCCGGCCAATGCGCCGAGGTCGCGACCGTCGTCGACGTCCTGCAAATTCCCGCCTTTCTCTGCCGCCAGACGGACCTGTTGCTGGCCGCCGGCGAGACCGGGGCCGCGATCAATGTCAAGAAAGGCCAGTTCCTGGCGCCTTGGGACATGCAGAACGTGGTCGACAAGATCAAATCGACCGGCAACGAACGGGTCATGGTCTGCGAACGGGGGGCGAGCTTCGGCTACAACACCCTGATTTCCGACATGCGCGCGCTGCCGGTGCTGGCCCAGACGGGCTGCCCCGTGGTGTTCGACGCGACCCATTCCGTGCAGCAGCCGGGCGGGCAGGGCAGCAAATCCGGCGGCCAGCGGGAATTCGCACCCGTCCTGGCGCGTGCCGCCGTTGCCGTGGGCGTCGCCGCCGTATTCATGGAATCCCATCAGGATCCGGACAACGCGCCGTCCGACGGTCCAAATATGATCAAGCTCGACGACATGCCGGGCGTGCTGGAAACCCTGGCCGAATTCGACCGGGTTTCGAAGGCGCGGCCCATTTCCATTTGAGGGGCTTTCCGTTAAAAAGCCCGCAACCGACCACCACCGATACCAACCCCATCAGACGGCCCACCGGCCGATCCCGACCGGAGAGTGACAATGACCGCCATCGTTGACGTGTTCGCCCGTGAAATCCTGGACTCCCGCGGCAATCCCACCGTGGAAGTGGACGTGACCCTGGAAAGCGGCGTGCTCGGCCGTGCCGCCGTGCCTTCAGGGGCCTCGACCGGCGCCCATGAGGCGATGGAGCTGCGCGACGGCGACGAAGACCGCTATCTGGGCAAGGGCGTGCTGCAGGCCTGCGAGGCCGTCAACGGCGAGATTTGCGATACCCTGGCCGGCGCCGACGTGGAGGACCAATTGTTCATCGACGGCACCATGATCGAATTGGACGGCACGCCGAACAAGGCGCGTCTGGGCGCCAACGCGATCCTGGGCGTCAGCCTGGCGGCCGCCAAGGCGGCGGCGGAAGAGGCGGGCCTGCCGCTTTACCGCTATGTCGGCGGCTCCTTCGCCCGTGAACTGCCGGTGCCGATGATGAACATCGTCAACGGCGGCGCCCATGCCGACAACCCCATCGATTTCCAGGAATTCATGATCATGCCGGTCGGCGCGGAAGACTTTCCGAACGCGCTGCGCATGGGGGCCGAGGTCTTCCACACCCTGAAGAAGGGCCTGGCCAAGGCCGGTCATTCGACCAACGTCGGCGACGAAGGCGGATTCGCGCCGAACTTGAACTCTTCCGAAGAAGCCCTTGATTTCATTATGAAGGCTATTTCCGATGCCGGGTATACGCCGGGCGAGGACGTGGTCCTGGCGCTGGACAGCGCGTCGACGGAATTCTACCGCGACGGCAAGTACGTCATGGAAGGCATCGGCAAGACGTTGTCGCCCGATGAGATGGTCAAGGTCTACGCGGACCTCTGCGCCAACTACCCCATCAAATCCATTGAGGACGGCATGGCCGAGGACGACTGGGACGGCTGGAAAGCCCTGACCGACGCCATCGGAGACACCGTGCAGCTGGTCGGCGACGACCTGTTCGTCACCAACCCGGAACGCCTGGCCGATGGGATCGAGAAAGGGGTCGCCAACTCGATCCTCATCAAGGTTAACCAGATCGGCACCCTGACGGAGACCCTGCAGACCATCGAAATGGCGCACAAAGCGGGCTACACCTCGGTCGTTTCGCACCGGTCCGGCGAAACCGAGGACACGACCATCGCCGATATCGCCGTTGCGACCAACGCCGGGCAGATCAAGACCGGCTCGCTGTCGCGTTCGGACCGGCTGGCAAAGTACAACCAGCTGCTGCGCATCAACGAAGACCTGGGCCCGACCGCCGTCTACGGCGGCCCGGACCTGTTCGGCTAAGTGCCGGGCCAAGCCTTGGGCAATTAGGGAATTTGCAGAGACGTTAACATTAGCGGATCTGGAAACCCCTGGAAATCAAAGGGCTTTTTCGACTCCTAACCGAAAATTAACCATCAACTTCTAGATTCTTAATCACCGATTCGCGAGGGAGTCGCGACCCGGGACTGGGAATTTAGGGGAAAGACCGATGGCGACACGCCTTGCCACCTTCAAAAAGAAACTGACCAAGGCCCTGGGCCCGACCTTAGGCATCATGGCCTGCGCTTATTTTGCGTATCACACGGTTCATGGCGACCGTGGCCTGACCTCGCTGATGATCCTGCAGGACAAGGTCGCCGAAGCGGAAGCGATTTCCAACGATCTGAAGGCCGAGCGCGCCGACTGGGAACACCATGTCGCGCTGCTGAGCCCGCAAAACCTCGATCTCGACATGTTGGAAGAACGGGCGCGGGTCATGCTGAACGTCGGTTTCGAGCGCGACACCGTCATCTTCCTCGACACGCGCAAGCAGGGGAGCTGAGCCATGAGCACGCTTTCTGAAAACCTGCGTCCGCCGTATTACGCCGCCGTCGTGGCGCCGCTCGGCACCGACGACGCGCCGTCCGCCCGCATGGCCATGGATGAACTGATTACCCTGGCACCGCGCCTTTCCGGTTTTCTCGGGCTGGAAACGGGCCGCCTGGACGACGGCCGCAGCGCCACGATCTGTTACTGGAAAACGCCGTCGGCGATCCAGAGCTGGAAAAACCAGGCGATGGCCCAGTTGATCAACGATCTGAACGTCAACTCACGGCGGATCGAGGACGCCTGCGCCATCGAAGTCACGCGGATCGTCAAACGCCTGTTCGGCGGAAAGACGCCTTTGACCGTTTCGATCGTCAGTCACCTCGCCGAGCCGCTTGCCGTGATCGGCCAACAGGGGCGGGCGGCGTAATGTCCGCCCTGGCGCGGACGGCGGCGAGCCTGTCTGGCCATGCTTCACCGCGTTATCCGGTGCCGCCGGCGCTGGCGCCGACATCTGACGACATCAATCACGTTACCTCGAGCGCGCCCGACCGCGACGGCGCCCGGGAGACGACCTATTACGCGGTCCTTCATACCGAACCTTGGCATGGTGAACCGTCGACGAAATGGACCGAGGCCCTGCTCTTGTTGGCGGCCCTGGCCGAGGAAAGCCCCGGCTACCTGGGATATGAGGTTCAGGAGATGGACGGCGGGCGCGAGTACGCGATCACCCATTGGTCGGCCCCTGAATACATTCGCCAATGGAAAAAGTCGTCGGCCCTATTGGTCGGCGACAATGGGCTCATGGGGCGCATTTGCGGACAGGAAGGATGTTTCTGGCCCTGGCTGGACAATCCCACGGTCGTTTGACACCATGGTGCTGCCGGGCGGCTGGCAGTTTAAACGTCCTAATAACCGGCGGATATCTGCCGGTTTTTTATTGTCCGACCCCTGAAAATCAGACAAATAAACTGTTATTAAGTTAATAATATAACAGCACTGCTGACCTATATTGAACACGACACCGAATTTCGGTTATGATCTTTTCATACGCGGCGGACAACCGCCGCCCCTGGGAGGGAGCGGACCCTTGGGAGGGACCGACATCGGCGCTAACACGCGTGCCGCCCCCTGGGGATGAACCAGGCAGCCAGGGGAGGTCCGATGGCCAGGTCACCCAAGACGCCGGCGAAGTCGAAAGCGCCCGCCAAGTCCACCGCATCCAAATCGTCCAAATCCGGGCCGACGCCCGACGAACTCAAACAATATTACCGTGAGATGCTGGTCATCCGCCGGTTCGAGGAAAAGGCCGGCCAGCTGTACGGCATGGGTCTGATCGGTGGTTTCTGCCACCTTTACATCGGCCAGGAAGCCGTCGTCGTCGGCATGCAGGCCGCCGCCGAGCCCCAGGACACCGTCATCACCAGTTACCGCGACCACGGTCATATGCTGGCCTGCGGCATGGACCCCAAGGGCGTGATGGCCGAACTTACCGGCCGCCGCGGGGGCTATTCCAAGGGCAAGGGCGGCTCCATGCACATGTTCTCGCGCGAAAAGAACTTCTTCGGCGGCCACGGGATCGTCGGGGCGCAGGTGCCGCTCGGCACCGGTCTCGCCTTCGCCCATAAGTACAAGGGCGACGGTGGAGTCTGCATGGTCTACTTCGGCGACGGCGCCATCAACCAGGGCCAGGTCTACGAAAGCTTCAACATGGCCGCGATCTGGAACCTGCCGGTGATCTACGTGATCGAAAACAACAAATACGGTATGGGCACCTCCATCGAGCGGACGTCCAAGACCCCCGACCTACACACCCGCGGCGCCGCCCACGGCATCCCCGGCGAACCGGTCGATGGCATGGACGTGATCGCCGTGCAGGAAGCCGCCGCCCGGGCGCTCAAGCAATGCCGCGAAGGCAAGGGCCCGGTGATCCTGGAAATGAAGACCTACCGCTACCGCGGGCATTCCATGTCGGACCCGGCCAAATACCGCACCAAGGAAGAGGTCCAGAAGGTCCGCCGCGAACACGATCCCATCGATACCCTGGCGCACAAGCTGCTGGAGGCCAAGGTCGTCACTGAGGACGACCTCAAGGCGATCGATAAGGAAGTCAAGGCGATGGCCAACGAGGCCGCTGAATTCGCCCAGCAAAGCCCGGAACCGGACGTCTCCGAACTCTGGACCGACGTCCTCCTGGAAGCCTGACCGGCAACCGTCCGCGGATTTAAGGAAACATCACGAATGGCTACGCAAGTTCTTTTGCCGGCGCTGTCGCCGACCATGACCGAAGGCAAGATCGCCAAATGGCTGAAACAGGAAGGCGATACCGTCGCAAGCGGTGACGTGCTTCTGGAAATCGAAACGGATAAGGCGACGATGGAAGTCGAAGCCGTCGAGGAAGGCATCCTGGGCAAGATCCTGGTGCCCGACGGTACCGACGGCGTCGCCGTCAACACGCCCATCGCCGTGATCGTCGAGGACGGCGAGGAGGTGCCGGAAGGCACCGGCGCCGCCCCGGCCGCCGCGGCACCGGCGGCCCCCGCCGAAGCGCCCGCGCCGGAAGCCAAGAGCGAGGCCGCCCCGGCCGCCGCGCCGCCTGCCGCCGCCGCCGTCGCGGACGAGCCCGATTATTCCGGGCCGATGAAGACGATGACCGTCCGCGAAGCCTTGAACGCCGCCATGTTCGAGGAAATGCGCCGCGACGAAAGTGTCTTCCTGATGGGCGAGGAAGTCGCCCAGTACCAGGGCGCATACAAGATTTCCCAGGGCCTGCTCGACGAATTCGGCGACAAGCGCGTCATCGACACGCCGATCACCGAACAAGGCTTTGCCGGCCTGGGCGTCGGCGCCGCGTTCCTCGAGTTGAAGCCGATCGTCGAATTCATGACCTTCAACTTCGCCATGCAGGCCATAGACCAGATCATCAACTCGGCCGCCAAGACGCTCTACATGTCCGGCGGCCAGATGGGGGCGTCCATCGTGTTCCGGGGCCCCAACGGCGCCGCCGCCCGCGTCGGCGCGCAGCATTCTCAGTGCTATGCGTCGTGGTATGCCCATTGCCCGGGGCTCAAGGTGCTCGCCCCCTGGTCGGCGGCGGACGCCAAAGGCTTGCTCAAGTCCGCGATCCGCGATCCGAACCCGGTTATCTTCCTGGAGAACGAAATTCTCTACGGCCAGAGCTTCGAAGTTCCGGACGATGAGGATTGGACACTGCCCATCGGCAAGGCCAAGATCGAAAAGCCGGGCGCCGACGTGACCCTGGTCGGTTATTCCATCGCCGTAGGAATTTGCATGGAAGCCGCCGCCAAACTGGCCGAAGAAGGCATCGACGCTGAGGTTATCAATCTTCGCTCCGTCCGTCCCATCGACGTCGAAACGTTGGTTGAATCGGTCAAGAAGACCAACCGCATCGTTTCCGTCGGCGAAGGCTGGCCGACCTGCGGCATTGGCTCGGAAGTCACTCAGTTGATGTGCGAACATGCCTTCGATTATCTGGACGCCCCGCCGGTGCGGGTCGCGGGTGCCGACGTGCCCATGCCCTATGCCGCCAATCTTGAGGCCCTGGCCCTGCCCAAGGCCGCGAACGTTGTCGAGGCGGCGAAATCCGTCCTCTACGTCTAGGCCGGGGAGACCGAACACATGCCGATCAAGATTCTGATGCCGGCCCTGAGCCCGACCATGACGGAGGGCAATCTGGCCAAATGGCACAAGAAGGAAGGCGACGCCGTCGAAAGCGGCGACGTCATTGCCGAAATCGAAACCGACAAGGCGACCATGGAAGTCGAAGCGGTGGAAGAGGGCACCCTCGGCAAGATCGTGGTGCCGGAAGGTACCGCCGATGTTGCCGTGAACGCGGTCATCGCGCTGCTGCTGGAAGAAGGCGAGGACGCCTCGGCCCTCGACGGCGCCGATACCTCGGGCGGCACCGCCCCGGCGCCCGCCGCAGAGGAAGCCAAGCCCGAGCCTGCCGCCTCACCTGCGCCTGCCGCTGCACCTGCGCCCACCGCCGCGCCGGCCCCCAAGGCCGCCGGTGAACGTATCTTTGCAAGCCCCCTGGCCAAGCGCATCGCATCCCAGGAAGGCCTGGACCTCGCCGCGATTTCCGGCTCCGGGCCCAAGGGGCGCGTCGTCAAACGCGACGTCGACGGCGCCATCGCCGCCGGCACCGGCAAGGCCGCCCCGGCGGGGGCACCCTCCGCCTCGGCACCACCGGCCGCCGCGGCACCCACCGTCGACGATCCCGTGTTCCAGAACATGCCGGAATACGAGGCTGTGGCGAATTCCAGCATGCGCAAGATCATCGCTTCGCGGCTGACGGCCTCGGCCCGGGACATCCCGCACTTCAACGTCTCGGCCGATATCGAGATCGACAAGTTGCTGGCCGCGCGCAAGGACCTCAACGGTCGCGACGGCGCGGATTACAAGATTTCCGTCAACGACTTCGTCATCAAGGCCGTCGCCGTGGCGTTGCGCCGCTGCCCGGACGTCAATGTCTCCTACACCGACGATGCGATCCTCAAGTTCAAAAAAGCCGACGTTTCCGTCGCCGTCGCCATCGAAGGCGGCCTGATCACGCCGATCATCAAGGACGCCGGCAGCCTGGGCCTCGCGGCGATTTCCGCAAAAGCCAAGGAACTGGCCGGGAAGGCGCGGGACGGCAAGCTGGCTCCTGAGGAATTCCAGGGCGGCACCTTCACCATCTCCAACCTGGGTATGTTCGGGGTGAAATCCTTCAACTCGATCATCAACCCGCCGCAGGGCGGCATTCTGTCGGTCGGCGCCGGTGAACAACGCCCGGTCGTCAAGGACGGCGCGTTGTCCGTCGCCACGGTGATGTCGCTGACCCTCGCGGTCGATCACCGATGCATCGACGGCGCCACAGCCGCCGGCTTCATGAAGGAACTGAAGGCGATCCTCGAAGATCCCATCAGTCTCCTGCTGTAGGACGGGAAGGGACGCGATCATGGCCGACACATCCTTCGACATCCTGATCATCGGCGGCGGGCCGGGCGGCTACGTCGCGGCGATCCGCGCGGCGCAGCTGGGCTTCAAGACCTGCGTGGTGGAGAAACAGCACCTGGGCGGTATCTGCCTCAACTGGGGCTGCATCCCGACCAAGGCGCTGCTGCGCTCGGCGGAAATCTACCACTACATGAAACACGCCGACGCTTACGGTCTCAGCGCCAAGGACGTGTCTTTCGACATCGAGAAGGTCATCGGCCGCTCGCGCGGTGTTTCGAAGCAATTGAACGGCGGCGTCGGGCATCTGCTGAAGAAGAACAAGGTGACCGTCGTCGACGGCACCGCCAAGTTGAAGGGCGGCGGTAAAGTCGGCGTCACCGGGACCGACGGCAAACCGCTTGCGGACATGAGCGCCAAGCACATCATCGTCGCGACCGGCGCGCGTCCGCGCGCCCTGCCGGGGCTGGAGCCCGACGGCAAGTTGGTCTGGACCTACTTCGAGGCCTTGAAACCCGACATCTTCCCGAAAAAGCTTCTAGTCATCGGATCCGGCGCCATCGGCATCGAATTCGCCAGCTTCTATCAAACGCTGGGCGCCGACGTGACGGTGGTCGAGGTGATGTCGCAGATCATGCCGGTCGAGGACGCTGAAATTTCCGGCATCGCCCGCAAGCAGATGGAAAAATCCGGTCTCAAGATCATGACCGAGGCCAAGGTCACGAAACTCGCCAAGGGCGCCAACGACGTGACCTGCACGGTCGAAACCAAGGACGGCAAGACCCAGGAGATCAAGGTCGACCGGGTGATTTCCGCCGTCGGCGTCCAAGGCAACATCGAGGACATCGGCCTGGAGAACACCAAGGTTAAGACCGACCGGGGCTGCATCGTCATCGACGGCTACGGCCGCACGGACGAACCTGGCGTCTATGCCATCGGCGACGTTGCCGGCCCGCCCATGCTGGCCCATAAGGCCGAGCACGAAGGCGTCATCTGCGTCGAGAAGATCAAGGGCCTGGACGGCGTCCATCCCATGGAAAAGACGCAGATCCCGGGCTGCACCTATTGCCACCCGCAGGTCGCCAGCGTCGGCCTGACCGAAGCCAAGGCGAAGGAAGAGGGCTATAAGGTGAAAGTCGGCCGCTTCCCCTTCATCGGCAACGGCAAGGCGATTGCGCTGGGCGAGCCGGACGGCATGATCAAGACCGTGTTCGATGAAAAGACAGGGCAACTGCTGGGCGCCCACATGGTCGGCGCGGAGGTCACGGAACTGATCCAGGGTTTCGTCATCGCCATGGGCCTGGAGACCACCGAGGAAGAACTCATGCATACGGTGTTCCCGCATCCGACCCTGTCGGAAATGATGCATGAGTCGGTGCTTGACGCTTACGGACGCGTCATCCACATGTAAGACCACGAAGGGCCGGGCCGTCAGAACGTCCAATGGCCCGAAGCCATGATTTGCGGTAGATTGATCGAACATGTCTGAAACAAGTTCCAACGTCCGCCCGTTGCGCCACCCGGAAAAGGCCAAAAATCCGGAGAACCCGCACCAGCGAAAACCTGCGTGGATCCGGGTCAAGGCGCCGACGTCCAAAGCCTACGGCGAAACGCGCAAGCTGATGCGCGAACGCAACCTGCATACGGTCTGCGAGGAAGCGGCCTGCCCGAACATCGGTGAATGCTGGGCCGCCAAGCACGCCACGGTGATGATCCTGGGCGATATCTGCACGCGGGCCTGCGCCTTTTGCAACGTGGCGACCGGCAAGCCGAACGCCGTCGATCCGTTCGAGCCCGACAACCTGGCGATCGCCGCCGGCGAAATGGGCATGAAACACTTGGTCATAACCTCGGTCGACCGCGACGATCTGGCCGACGGTGGGGCGGGGCAGTTCGTGAAATGTATCGAACGCCTGCGCGAGACGACGCCCGAGACGACCATCGAAATCCTGACGCCCGATTTCCGCGACAAGAAGGGGGCGCTGGAATCCATCGTCGCGGCCCGGCCCGACGTTTTCAACCACAACTTGGAAACCGTGCCGCGGCTGTATCCCAGCATTCGGCCGGGTGCGCGTTATTTCCATTCCCTGAAGATCCTCGACCGGGTCAAGGACCTGGATCCGCAGATGTTCACCAAGTCCGGCATCATGGTCGGCCTGGGCGAAACGCGGGCGGAAGTTCTGCAGGTCATGGACGACATGCGCTCTGCCCGGGTCGATTTCCTGACCATCGGCCAATACCTGGCGCCGACCACGCGCCACGCGCCGGTTGACCGCTTCGTCACGCCCGACGAGTTCGAGGAATATCGCCGTCTGGCTGAATCCAAGGGCTTCCTGCTGGTCTCGGCCTCGCCGCTGACCCGTTCCAGCCATCATGCCGGCGAAGATTTCGCCAAGTTGCAAGCTGCCCGCCAGGCGGGCAAGGCCTGAGGCGAGGGGAGCGAGCCGCCCCATGCCGACACATGCCGAAGTTCGCCGCCTGCCGTACCGCGCGGACCAAATGTTCGATCTGGTCGCCGATGTCGGGCGCTATCCGGAATTCCTGCCCTGGTGCCAGGCGACCCGCATCCGCGAACGCAAGGACGACCTGCTGGTCGCCGATATGGTCATCGGCTTCAAGATTTTCCGCGAACGGTTCACGTCCCGCGTGGTGCTCGATTGGGAGGCCAAGCGGATCGACGTCGCCTATTCGGACGGGCCGTTCAAGTATCTGAAAAATCATTGGATTTTCACGCCCTCCGAGAACGGGCAGGAATGTGATATCGACTTCTTCGTTGATTTCGAATTCCGCTCAAAGCTGCTGCAATCGGCGATTTCGGTGGTGTTCAACGAGGCCGTGACCAAGATGGTCAATGCCTTCGAAGGCCGTGCCGCCGATCTTTACGGCGGGCGAGCGCCCGATCCCGGCACCGCCATCGGGCAGCGCGGCTAGTTTCCGCCACCGCTGAGCAGGTCGGACCGTAGCCAAGTCATCCAACCGCCGTGCAGGGCCTCAAGGCAATTGGACTGCGTCGCCTGACGGCGGTCGTCGATGAACTTTACCGTTACACCTCGGATCAGCGGCTCGCCCAGGGCGCCGTTGAAGCTGGCGTGGACGACGCCGCCTGCGGCGATTTCGTCGAATGGGGTCGCCATGGGGGCGGACCAGACGCGGGGACCCAGATCGCGCAGGATGGCGGCGCGCAGGCGGGGCATCAGCTTGCAGACGGTCTTGCGGTCGGTCTTCTGCCGGACGATGATTTCGACGGCGACCAGGATCTTGTCGCCGGGCTCCAAATCCTTTCGGGTCAGGCTGTAGCCACGGGGATCGAGGGGCACCGGTTCCATGAACACGGTGCGTTCCGCCGCCGGCACGGCCTGCAACGCCACCCGGGCCGCGCGTTCGCCGTCGCTGCCGATGGCGAAGGGGCCGGTATTCGTCAGCAATCCGGCGATCGCCACGGCGCCCATGGTGGTGCCCGTGGCGCTCATCGCGATCAACATGCTTTTCCCTAAACTCATATCCCAAGCCTCATCGGCGACTCCCAATAGCGGTGGGGTCGACAACCAGAAGTTCGGGGTGCTGGTTGGTGGTGTGCCGGCTGCGTCACGCCGCAACCGGTATGTCTGGACTGTTCAGTCGGGGCTTAGGGGAACCCCGTAGGCGACAAGGCCCATATCATCCCGTAGGGGCCGGATCAGGCGCAAATCAGATACCCGTGATCGTATCGATTTGGCAACGAGCCTTGCTCACCCTCATATGGGGCTTTCAAGGGCGGGCGTCAACCGGCCAAACGCAGGAAAATGCCCAAAGCGTTCACGACCGTCGCGCGGCGTACCGCCGCCCGGTCACCGTCAAACACATGATGTTCGGAGATGATGGCCATTCCATGGCGGGCACCACAAAAATGGACGAGGCCCACGGGTTTGTCCGCAGTGCCACCGCCCGGGCCCGCCACGCCGGTGACGGCGACGGCGCAATCGACGGGCGCATGGTTCAAGGCGCCCCAGGCCATCGCCCGCGCGGTCTGTTCCGAAACGGCGCCGTGGGCGCGGATGATTACAGGGTCGACGCCCAGAAGGTCCATCTTGGCGTCGTTGGAATATGTCACGAAGCCCCGGTCAACGACCGCCGACGACCCTGAGATTTCCGTCAAGGCGCCTGCGATCAGCCCGCCCGTGCAGCTTTCTGCCGTGGCGACGGTCAGCCCCTTTGCCGCATAGGTCTCGATAACTTTGCGGGCGAGGGCCTCGATCTCCGTATCCATCACCGTCATCCTCCTCCTGCCATGATCCGACCGACGACATAGACCACACCCGCCGCATAGGCGCCCGCGATCAGGTCGTCGAGCATCACCCCCCAGGCCCCGGCGACACTGCGGTCGGCCCAGCTAACGGGCCAAGGTTTGAGAATATCGAAAAGACGAAAGGCGATGAAGCCGCCCGCGAACAACACCGGATCGGGCCCGGGCGCACCGCCGATGGCGGGAAACAGGGCAACGGGCAGGAGCGCGATCCATTGCCCGGCGACTTCGTCGATGACCACGAAACCGGGGTCCTTGACGGACGACCGGCGAAGAACCGCCGCCGTCGCCCAGGTGCCGATTGCCGTCGCCGCCGCCGCTGCGATGGCGAGCCAGACCCATCCGCCGCCAAAAGCCAGAACCGCCCAGGCAACGGGAAGGGCACCCAGCGAGCCCACGGTCCCGGGTGCTTTTGGCGACAATCCGCACCAAAACCACGTCGCCAGCACCATCGCCGGCATCGTCGCCGGCGGGCGCTCCGGCAATGGTTCGGAAGCGGGGATCGTGGCATCGGGGGAGGCGTCGGTCGGGGACAGAGGCGTGCCCTCCTAGGCAGTGTGGATGAGTTATAGACCCCATGACTACGACGGCACGCCGGGGCACGAAAGGACGAATTTCGGTGCGCCGTCCGCAGATGCGCCAAACAGGCCGGAAATGTATACTTGAACGGCTGAATTCTTCCCTATACCTTCGTCATAGGCGGATCGCTTCGATCGCGTTGAACAGGCGCTCAACCGCCCAAAAACAAAGGTGAAATTACCCGGACGCCGCATGAATGACATGCTCCGGACGGCGCTGAACAGGGACCAGACCGACAGGTTACAACGCCATACGGTTGCAAGAGGGAAGGAATACGGGGGAATGAATAGACGGGGATCGTTGGAACCCACCAAACTTGAGCGCGTCCGGGCCGTTGTCGATCAGGTGTTTCCTGAACGCCAGCTCGTCATGCGCACCGACGGTCGCGTTTCCTATTTCAAGATTTCCCAGCCGCTTCAGATCGTCATGTCCGGTGTCATCGTCGCCGCCCTGAGCTGGAGCGCTTTCACCTCCGTCAGCTTCCTGCGTCACGACCAGGTGCTGCAAGCCAAGGACGACGAAATCGCCGGCGCGCGGCTGGCCTATCGCTCGCTGCTGGGCGAAGTCGCCCAATATCAGCGCAAGTTCGCCGCGATCACCAAAGACCTCGAGGAAAATCATTCCCTCATGCTGGGCTTGGTGGAAAAGAACGCGGCGCTGCAGCGGAACCTGAGCTCGGTTTCCCGCCGTCTTGAAATTACCGCCGCCGAACGGCAGCAGGTCATCAACGCCCGCGAACGACTGAAAGAGCAACTGGCGGCGTTGGAAAACGAGATGACGTCGCTGTCCGGCCGCAACTTTGCGCTCAAGGACAATCTCTCGGCGGTCGAGAATGATCTTCATCTGATCATGACCGAGCGCAACAAGGCGCAGACCGACTCCTCGCACATGCGTAACCGGGTTGAGGAATTAACGACCCGCCTGAAAGAACTGCAGGACACCGAAGGCGAGGTCGTACAGCGCATGAACGAGCGCGCCGGGGACCAGATCGCCGGTTTGGAGAAGGTCATCGAACTGACCGGCCTGGACCCGGATCGGCTGCTCGGCGTGACCGAAGGCGAGAAGTCGGGCGTCGGCGGTCCCTTCATTCCCATGGGCGAAGACAACCTGCCGGCGGGTGACCTCAAGATGGAGCTCACCAACCTGGACCGTAATCTGAGCCGGTTGGAAGCGCTTCAGGAATCAATCGCGCGGGTGCCGCTTTCGGCGCCGATGACGGCCTATTACATCACCTCCAGTTTCGGCAAACGCAAAGACCCCATGACCAATCGCTGGTCCGCCCATTACGGCGTCGACCTGGGCGGGCCGGTCAAGTCGCCGGTTTATTCGACGGCGGCGGGTAAGGTGACCTACGCGGGCTGGAAAGGGCGGTACGGCCGCCTGATCGAGATCGACCATGGGTTCGGTTTGAAAACCCGGTTCGCGCACTTGAGCAAAATCCTCGTCAAGAAGGGCCAGGAGATCAAATTCCACGAGAAAGTCGGCCTCCTGGGTAGCACGGGCCGCAGCACGGGCCCCCATCTTCACTACGAAATCGTCTTCAACAACAAGCCGGTGAACCCCCTCAAGTTCATCAGGGCAGGTAAATATGTTTTCAAAGACAAGTAAGGGTACGAGCACGCAGAGCGGCTCACAGCCGGCGGTGAAAGCGGCGGGGCCTTCGATCATCTCTGCGGACCTCCGAATCATTGGAGATCTCAGCTCGGACGGTGAAATTCAGATCGACGGAACCATCGACGGCGATATCCGTACCAAGAGCCTCCTGGTCGGTGAGACGGCCAACATCAAGGGCGAAATCGTCGCCGACCGGATCCAGGTCCACGGCACGATCAACGGCCAGATCAAGGCCCGCTCCGTGACCCTGGCGCGTTCGGCACGGGTGATCGGCGACATTCTTCACGAAGACCTGGCGATCGAAAACGGGGCCTTCCTGGAAGGCCACTGCAAGCGCCTGGTCGAAAAGAAGGACGTTGATGCCATCAAGGCCGCGATCCCGACCGGCACGGCGGCCAAGGCCACTCCGGCCGCCGCCGAATAAATACGGCGGGGCCATCCGCGCCCGCGATGCCGAAGACTTCAGGAAATCAGAACGGCAAAGGCCGGCTGAGCGCCTCTGCGTAAATGTCCGCGTCGGCGTTACCACCGGAGCAGACGACCAGCACGTTCTTGCCCTTGCAGTCGACTTTACCGGTCACCGCCGCCGCCAGCGCCACGGCACCGCCCGGTTCCACAACCAGTTTCAGATATTTGAAGGCCACGGCCATCGCCGTCATGGCCTCGTCGTCGGTGACGCAGAGACCGCCGGTTAAGGTCTCCGAATTGACCTGGAAGGTCAGCTCGCCCGGCTCGGGCGCCAGCAGCGCATCGCAGATCGACCGTGCTTCGGGATCGTTGGCGACGCGGGTTCCGGCCTCGAGGGATCGGGCCGTATCGTCGAACCCCGCCGGTTCCGACGCATAGATCTCGGTCTCCGGCGACAGGGCCCGCACTGCCGTCGAGCAGCCGGCAATCAAACCGCCGCCTCCGGCCGGGCTGATGAACAGGTCCGGCGTCCAACCGCCCGCAAGACAGGTCGTCACGGCCTCGGCCGCCAGGGTTCCTTGACCGGCCATGATCAGCGGCGCGTCGTAGGGCTTGATCAGGGTCGCACCCCTTTCGGCCATCAACTTTTCGCCCAGATCCTCGCGGCTTTCGGTGAACCGGTTGAAGGTGATGATTTCGGCGCCCCAGGCGCGGGTCAGCTCGATCTTGGTCTTGGGCGCGTCCTCCGGCATTAGGATCGTCGCCGGCAGGTCCAGCATGGAGGCCGCCGCCGCCACGCCTTGGGCATGGTTGCCGGAAGAGAAGGCGACCACCCCGGCCTCGCGGCGGTCTTCGGGAATGCGCGAAATCGCGTTATAGGCCCCCCGGAACTTGAAAGATCCGGTCACCTGTAACGGCTCCGCCTTGACCCGCAGGCGAAAGCCCAATGCCGCATTCAACAGCGGGCTTTCCAACACCGGCGTCTTGACGGCGACGCCGTCGAGAATCTTCGCGGCGGCTTCGATATCCGCATAGGTGATGATTTCAGACGCGGGCGAGGACGGCATCGATGACTTCCTTGGCTGGTTGTTCTTTTAAGTTTGGGGGGTGACCGACGTCCGGGACCACGGCGTGGATCAGGTCCGGCCGCGCTCGGATCATGGCCTCCAGAATCGAGGTGCTCAGAATATCCGAGCGGGCGCCCCGCACAACCCCCGTCGGCACGTGCTTGAGTGCTTTGAACAAGCTCCACAGGTCCGTATCGCCGGGCGGCAGGGCAAGCAGGGGTTTGACGATTTCCTTGTCCCAATCGCGGCGCAGGCGGCCATCCGGGTCTTCGATGAAGGTCGCCCGGGTCAGGTCCAGCCATTCGTCGTCCGTTTCAGCGGGAAGGTCCGGAAAGGCGCGGCGAAGGGCGGCCGCCGCCTCGTCCCAGGAGGCAAAAGTCTTCTCCGCGCGCATGCTGTCGACGATGGGTTTGAGCGGCCCGGCCGGCACGACCGCGCCGACGTCGTTCAGAACCACACCGGCCAGCACTGTGGGCATGGCCGCCGCCATGCCCATGGCCATGATCCCGCCCATGGAGGTCCCGATCACCACGATGCGGTGCAGGCCCAGCATGACCAGGAGGTGGCGCATGTCGTCGATATAGGTCTCGATCCGGTAATTCATGGGATCGGGGTCGTAGTCCGACCGCCCGCGCCCCCGGATATCGGGGCAGATCACGCGGTGACCGAGCCCGGCCAGACGCAGCGCCGGTGCATGGAAATCCTTGGAATTCCGGCTGAGCCCCGGCAGGCAAAGGATCGGCGTCTTTGCCGCTCCGCCGCCGCCGGGGGCGTAGTCCCGAAAATAGAGCGACAGGCCGTCGCGGGCCGTGAACCGGCGTTCCGCATATCCCGTGTCGGCCATGGTCACGTCAGCCGAGACCAAGCAGGTCGGGCAGGGAGGCCAGGGTATCCAACTGGGTGATGATATCACCCGGCAGGCGTTCCCTCGGCTGCTTGAACCGATTGACCCAGACGACCTTGAATCCGAAGTTCGCCGCCGCCGCCGCGTCCCATCCGTTGGACGACATGAAGCAGACGCGCTTTGCCTCGACGCCCAGCCGGTCGACGGCCATCTGATAGACACTGAAGTGCGGCTTGAAGATACCCAAGTCTTCGACCGACAGCGCTTCGTCGAGGACGTTTCCGATCCCGGCGTTGTCGACGGCGGCCTTGAGCATTTCCGGCGAGCCGTTGGACAGGATCGCGGTCTTCAGCCCGGCGTCCTTCAGGGTCTTGAGCATCGCCGGGACTTCGGGATAGGCGTCGAGCTTGAAGTAGAGATCCAGGAGCTTCTGGCGCAAAGCCGGATCGCCATCCAGGCCGAGCGCCGCCAGGGCATAGTCCAGGCCGTCCTGGGTGATTTGCCAGAACGGGATGTAATCGCCGGTCAGCGAGCGGTGCCAGGAATAGGCGATCTGCTTGTCACGCCAAAGGGCGGCTAGGGGCGCCATGTTGTCGCCCAGGTCATCCTTGCAATGCGCCGCAGCCGCGGCGATGTCGAACAGGGTCCCATAGGCGTCGAAGACGCAGGCCCCGATATCGGTCAGTTGGTCGTTGGGCATGTCCCGTGATCCTTCCGTTTGCAGCCTCCTCTGAGGCCCGTGTTCCTGCCGTTATGGGCGGCGGGCGGTATGGGGTCAAGCCGCGCGGATGGCCCGGAAAGTCACAGTTGGGTGAGGGGGCGGGAGAGGGTCAGCGCATCAGGTCGGCATGCGGCGCGAAGGCCATTTCCGTACCGGCCAGACGCGAGCGATAGACATGCAGGTTTTCCATCACCCGTTGGACATAGTTGCGCGTTTCGTCGAAGGGGATCATTTCGACCCAGTCGATCACATCCACGTCCTTGGTGCGGGGGTCGCCGAATTCCTTGAGCCAACGGCGCACCCGATGCGGCCCGGCGTTGTAGCCCGCGATGGACAGCACGTAGGATCCGTCGAATTGGGTCAACAGTCCCGCCAAATAGGTCTGCCCCAGGGTCAGGTTGTAACTCGCATCGGAGATCAGCCGGGACCGGGAGTAACCGAGGCCCTGGCGCTTGGCCACGACCTTCGCCGTGGCGGGCATGAGCTGCATCAGACCCTGGGCGCTGGCGCGGCTGACGGCGTTGCCGCGAAAGGCGCTTTCCTGACGGATCATGCCGAGGACCAATGCCTGTTCCAGGGTCGGCAGGTTCCACTTCGCGGGGAGGCGGGGCAGGGTGATCGCGGGATACCCGTGCGTCGGCATCATCTGGCCCTCGCGCAGGGACAGCTTGGCGACGCTGACGGCAAGGTCACGCCGGTCCGCCTCGGCGGCCAGATCGGCGGTCAGCACCCGCCAGCCCGGTAATTCGTCGGCGCGGGACAACAATTCCTGGAGGAACGGCCGCAATGCGACATCGATCCCGGCGGCGGCCAGCATGCGGAACGCCCGGGTCATTTCGTGGTTTTCGAACTGACGAACCAGATCGGCATCCGGTTTCGGATCGGCCGGAAGCCGGAGCACCGCCGACCGATCGACCCGCGCCAGCGACAATTGCCCGTAATAGGTTGTCGGGTGCCGCGCCGACCGCGCATACCATTCGGCGGCACGCTCCGGCTCTTTCATCGCTTCGAAACTGCGGGCGATCCAATAGGCGCCGCGCGACAGGCTGATCGGGTAATTGACCCGCGCATACATGCGTTGGAAATGCTGGGCCGCGACCTTGGGATCGTCCAGGAAGCGCAAGGCGACCCATCCGGCCAGCCATTCGGCCTCGGCATAATCCGCGCCTTCGTGAAGGCCGTGGTTGCGGGCGATGCGATAGGCGTCGGTGATGAACCCCTGGCGCAGCGCGCGGCGCACCAGGGTCGATCGTTCCTCCCACCATTTTTCGGCATAGGGCTGATCACCCGGGAGATATCGGACGAGGTCGAGCGCCGATTCCTTGCCCTTCTTCCGGCGCCATCGCAGCCGCTCATAGATCAGGCCGGGATCGCGCTGCAGGTTTTTGGGCACCCGCGCAACCAGGGCGTCGACGTTACCGACCTGACGACGCAGGGAAATCCTTGCCAAACCCAGTTTCTGATAGGCCTTGGGCACCCGCCAAAGATGGCGGCGCACCGCCCAATAACGACCTTCCCACAATAGGCGGTCCAGGCGGGCGATGTGATCGGTCGTGCGAATGCGCCGGCTGTGGCGGCCCATGAAATGCTTTTCGTCCGCCTTGGAAAAATCGCCGTTGATCCAGGCGTCGCGCAGCATCTCCGTCGCGCGGACCTCATCCGCCTTGTCCCCATGATTCAACAGCGCCACCGCATAGCGCGCCTTGCCCAAGGCGGTTATCGGCTGCCGGCCGGTGAAGAAGGACAGAACCTCGTCGTCGGTCGCCGTGGCGGACAGCCGGGCCTCGGCTTTGTAGGCAATGCGCCTGGCCCGGGGCCACTGGGGGTTGGCGTAGAGAAACGCCGAGAGTTCATCGAATTCTGCGGGGCTTCGCCAGGACGATAGACGATGCCATTGCACCAGCTTGCGGGCGAAGGGATCGCTGATCCGGGCCCGCAGGGCCAGGGCATGATCCCATTTGCCCGCATCCATGGCCTCAAACGCCTTGCGCAAAAGCGAAAGGTCGCGGGCTTTGACGGGGAGGGGGCGGATGACCGTATGGGCGGGGGCCGTATTATTGGCGGTTTTCGACGCGGCGGCGGCCGGCGCGGAAGGGATCGCAAACAGTGAGGCGGCCAATCCAACGGAGGTGCAAAGACACACGCAGCCTGCCCACCGGATCACAGCCGATGGCACGGGGCCTCCTGGTCTCGGCGGCCCCACGTCAACCAGCCTTGCGATCCGCCGTAACATGCCGCGAATGATACGATTTGATCGCCTGTTCAACAAGCAACGCAATTGTGACGCTTCGCCGCCGGGGACACGGTTCCGCTTGGGTGCGGCGCGTCATCGTCCGTGCTTGCCGCCGGGCGCGGCGGGGGCTATGGTCCGCACAACTTTTAGACCCCCGATCCAGACCCGAGGAGTGGACCATGTTCAAGGGCTCTTTCCCTGCGTTGATTACCCCGTTCAAAGACGGTGCGGTGGACGAATCGGCGTTCAAGAGCTTCGTGGATTGGCAGATCACGGAAGGTTCCGACGGTCTTGTGCCCTGCGGCACGACCGGTGAATCGCCGACCCTCAGCCACGAAGAACACATGCAGGTCACCGAATGGTGCATCGAGGCCGCCGACGGCCGCGTGCCGGTGATCGCAGGTGCGGGATCGAACTCGACCCAGGAAGCGGTCGAGCTTGCCAAGCATGCCAAGTCGGCGGGCGCCGCCGCGGCCCTGGTCGTCACGCCGTATTACAACAAGCCGACGCAGGAAGGGCTTTATCAGCACTTCAAGGCTGTGCACGACGCGGGCGACCTGCCGATCATCATCTACAACATTCCCGGCCGATCGATCGTCGACATGACCGTCCAGACCATGGCGCGCCTTGCGAAGCTGCCGAACATCGTCGGCGTCAAGGATGCGACCCAGGACCTGGCGCGGCCGATCAACACACGCATCGCCATCGGCTCGGATTTCTGCCAGATGTCCGGCGAGGACGGCACCGCCGTGCCGTTCCTGGCGGGCGGCGGCCATGGCTGCATTTCCGTCACGGCCAACGTCGCCCCACGCTTGTGTTCCGAAATGCAGCGCGCCTGGCGGGAAAAGGACATGGACAAGGTTATGGACCTGCAGGACCGGCTTATGCCGCTGCACAACGCCATGTTCTGCGAAACCAGCCCGGGCCCGGTGAAGTTCGCGGTCTCGCTGCTCGGCAAATGTTCGCCGGAGGCGCGCCTGCCAATCTGCGATATCTCCGAGGAAAACAAGACCAAGGTGCGCGACACCATGGTCGCGGTCGGTCTGCTGAACTGATCCGCGCAGGCGGCGCATCTAAAGGGCGCCGCCGCGGAGTTTTCACCCATGGCACAGAAGAAGAAAAAGAAAGGCCCGCCCGGCAATATCGTGGCGCAGAACCGCAAGGCGCGGCGCGACTACACGATTGTCGAGGACATGGAGGCCGGCGTCATGCTGACCGGAACCGAGGTCAAATCCCTGCGTCAGGGCCGCGGCTCGCTGATCGACGCCTATGCGGCGGACGAGGACGGCGAGCTTTACCTCTACAACGCCGACATTCCTAAGTACGAGCAGGCGGGCCCAGCCAATCACGAGCCCAAGCGCAAGCGTAAGCTGCTGCTGCATCGGCGCGAGATCGCGCGCCTGGGCGGGGCCGTCAACCGCAAGGGCATGGCGCTGATCCCGCTGGCCATCTATTTCAACCGGCGCGGCTTGGCCAAGGTCCAACTCGCCTTGGGCGAAGGCAAGCGCCAGTACGACAAGCGCGAGACGGAAAAATCCCGCGACTGGGGCCGCCAGAAGGCCCGCCTGATGCGCGACAAGGGCTAGGGCAGGGGCCAGCCATGGCGGACACCGGCGACGACGATGACCGCTTCAAGGCCTTGTTCGAGGGCCGGCCCGGCAGTGTCTTGGGCGACCAGAGATCCAAACTGACCGAAACCAAGGAACAATGGGCGCGCGACAAGCGTCAGCCGCAAACGCGCCGTCGGGACGGCGGTGGACGCCTGCCGCCGGGCCAACACCTGGCCAAGGATTGGCCGGTCCTGGACCTGGGGCAACACCCGCTGATCCCGACCGACCAATGGGTGATGAAGGTGGCGGGGGCGGTCGGACGGCCGTTGACCCTGGGTTGGGAGGCGTTCCTCGCCTTGCCGCAGGCCGAGACGACCAGCGACATTCATTGCGTGACCTCCTGGTCGACCTTCGACAATCGCTGGGGCGGGGTGCTGGTGAAGACATTGGCAGAGGCGGCGGACCTGCGGCCCGAGGCGGCCTTCGCTGTCCTCCATTGCCACGACGGCTATACGACCAATCTGCCCCTCGACCATTTCCTGGCCGAAGCCTCGTTGATCGTCCATTCCTGGAATGGCGCGCCGCTTAGCCGCGAACATGGCGGCCCGGCCCGGGCTGTGGTCCCTAGCCTGTATTTCTGGAAAAGCGCGAAGTGGCTGCGCCAGATCACGTTTCTGGAAAAAGACGCCCCGGGCTTCTGGGAAACCCGGGGCTATCATAATCTCGGCGATCCGTGGAAGCAGCAGCGCTACGGGTGAGGAGCCTTGGCGCTGCTGTCCCGATTGGTCGTTACGCCGCCGGCGGCGCGAACTTGGTCAGGTTGATGCCGTCCACGGCGGTCTTGTATTCGTCGATGCTCGGCGTGCGGCCGAGGATGGTCGACAACACGACGACCGGCGTGGATGCCAGCAGGGATTCACCCTTCTTCTCGTCCGAGTCGGCAACGACGCGGCCCTGGAACAGACGGGTCGAGGTCGCCAGGACCGTATCGCCTTTCTCGGCCTTTTCCTGGTTGCCCATGCAGAGGTTACAGCCCGGACGCTCCAGATAGAGCGTGTTGTCGTATTTCGTCCGCGCCTCGGTCTTGGGGTGCGTATCGTCGAATTCGAACCCGGCATACTTCTGCAGGATCTCCCAATCGCCTTCGGCCTTCAGCTCGTCGACGATGTTGTAGGTCGGCGGGGCGACGACCAGCGGCGCGTGGAATTCGATCTTGCCGTTGGCCTTTTCAAGGTTGCGGAACATCTGGGCGACGATCTTCATATCGCCCTTGTGCACCATGCAGGACCCGACGAAGCCGAAATCGACCTTTTTGTCGCCGCCGTAATAGGAAATCGGGCGGATGGTGTCGTGGGTGTAGCGCTTGGCGACGTCGATGTTGTTAACGTCGGGGTCGGCGATCATCGGCTCGTTGATCTGGTCCAGGTCGACGACGACTTCGGCGAAATACTTGGCGTTGTCGTCCGGTTTCAGCGCGGGCTGTTCGCCGGATTTGATCTGCGCGATGCGTGCGTCGGCCTTGTCGATCAGGCCCTGGAGCATGCCTGACGGGATTTCCATGCCCTTGTCGATCATCACCTGGATGCGGGACTTGGCGATTTCCAGGGACTCGATCAGCGTCTCGTCGTTGGAAATACAGATGGAGGCCTTGGCCTTCATCTCGGCCGTCCAGTCGGTGAAGGTGAAGGCCTGGTCGGCGAGCAGGGTGCCGATATGCACTTCGATGATGCGGCCCTGGAAGACATTGTCGCCGTTGAATTGCGCCAGCATCTGGGCCTGGGTCGCATGGACGACGTCGCGGAAATCCATGTGATCGGCCATCTTGCCCTTGAAGGTCACCTTGACCGATTCAGGGACGGTGATGTTCGCCATGCCCAAGGCCAACGCGAGGGCGACGGTGCCCGAGTCTGCGCCGAAAGCGACGCCTTTGGACATCCGGGTGTGGGAGTCGCCGCCGATGATGATCGCCCGGTCGTCGACGGTGATGTCGTTCAGGACCTTGTGGATGACATCCGTCATCGCGGGGTAGACGCCTTTCGGATCGCGGCCGGTGACCAGACCGAACTTGTTCATGAAGGCCATCAGCTTCGGCGTGTTGGCCTGGGCTTTCTTGTCCCAGACGGAAGCCGTGTGGCAGCCGGACTGATAGGCGCCGTCCAGGATCGGGGAGATCACGGTCGCGGCCATGGCTTCCAGTTCCTGGACCGTCATCGGGCCGGTGGTGTCCTGCGAGCCGACGATGTTGACCTTCACCATGGCGTCGGAACCGGCATGCAGGACGGTTCCTTCCGGCACGCCGACGGCGTTATTGTTGAAGATCTTCTCAACCGCCGTCAGGCCCTGGCCCGGGTGGGAGACGATCTTGCTCGGCGCGAAGATCTGTTTCGGTTCCACGCCCAGCGTTTCGGCGGCGAAGATCTGGAGTTTCTTGCCGAAGTCGATGGCGTAGGACCCACCGGCTTTCATGAACTCAATCGACTGCGGCGAGAACGCCTTGGAAACGTCGGCCAGTTCTTCGGAGCCGTCTTCATTCAGAAGCTTCTTGGCTTTCGTGTCGATGGTCAGGACCGTGCCCGTCGCGACGGAGTACTTCTCCTCCAGGACCGGGCTGCCGTCGTTATTGATGATGACGTTGCCGTCCGCATCGACCTTCTTGACCCAGTTCTTCAGGTCGATACCGATGCCGCCGGTCACACCGACCGTGGTCTGGAAGATCGGCGAGATGCCGTTGGTGCCCGCGACGATCGGGGCGATGTTGACGAAGGGCACGTAGGGGCTGGCCTGCTCACCCATCCAAAGGGCGACGTTGTTGACGCCGGACATACGCGACGAGCCGACGCCCATGGTGCCTTTCTCGGCGATCATCATCAGGCGCTTGCCGGGATGCTGCAGCTTCAGCGCCTGGATTTCCTTCTGGGCGGCTTCCGAGATGAAGCTCTTGCCGTGCAGTTCGCGGTCGGCGCGGGAATGGGCTTCGGCGCCGGGCGACATGAGGTCGGTGGAGATATCGCCTTCGGCCGCGACGTAGGTCACCACGTCGATCTTGTCCTCAATCTCCGGCAGCTTGGTGAAGAATTCGGCCTGGGCATAGCTTTCCAGGATGTCCTTGGCGACCGGGTTGCCGGCCTTGAACGCCGCTTCCAATCGATCCGTATCGGCGTCATAGAGGAAGACCTGCGTTTTCAGAACTTCGGCGGCATCCTTAGCGATCTCGGCGTCGTCGCCCAGGGCCAGGTCGAGCAGTACCTCGACCGACGGCCCGCCCTTCATGTGCGAGAGCAATTCGAACGCATATTCCGGCGAAATCTCTTTGACGTCGGCCTGGCCGAGGATGATCTCTTTCAGGAAGGCGGCCTTGACGCCGGCCGCATTCGTCGTGCCCGGCAGGGTGTTGTAGATGAAGAACTGCAGAGAGTCTTCGCGGTGCGCGTTGCCGGTATCCTTGATCTGCGCGATCAGCTCGGCGACCAGCGCCCCGTCCTCAATCGGCTTCGGATGCAAATCCTGCTTTTTACGTTCTTCGATTTCAGCCAAATAATCTGTGTACAAGCTCATGATTGCTCCGCGGACCTGGGGGGTTTTTCGAAATTCCGGTGATCGTTAACCCAAACTCGGATCGAGCAGGGAACGACGCCACCGGCGTTGCTTTAGTTTAGCCTGTTTCGGCATGCAAGATGAATCGAATTGTCTAACCCGACAGGATTTGAGGCGGGTTCTCATGGAATTTACGGCCATACGCGATGCTCGATGCCAAGCACAAAAAAAATCGCTAAAAGCACTAGAGCGAGCGAACGGCCTTGGATGATAAATACCCCGGTTGCTTCCTTCCGCCGTCCAGGTGTTAAAAGAGCCCGGTGCCCCTCATACCTTCACGTCCATTCAGATCACGACAGATAGAGACGAAAATGATTTACCCGTTCGACGACGTCATGTCCGAAGACAAGAACAACGAAATCTACAATTTCCTGCTGAACGAAACGCAATACAGCTATGGCGAACGGGATCGGCCGCATCACACGCCCGTCGGCATGGTCGTGGAATTGGACGGCACGGATTTGGGGAATTACCTACGTGATGTCGCGATATCAAAATTCGACAAATTGGACGGTCTGGAATTGCAGCGGTCCTATGTGAACCTGTTCCTTCCGAACGATCGCCCGTATTTCCATCAGGACGGCGACGTCTTCACCTGCCTTTTCTACATCACCCCGCAATACGACATCGACGAAGGCGGCGAGACGCAGTTCATCGTCAACAACATCATCCAGGGGCTGCCGCCCCGGCCTGCGCGACTGGTCGTGTTCGACGGCGAAATGTGGCACCGGGCGACGAGCTATCGGTCCCATCCGCGGCTGACCGCCGCGGTCAAGTTCGAGAAGAAGAAATAAGTCGGACCGTCTAGCCGCCGAAAACCTTTGTCAGGATTTCAGTGGTCCGTTTCGCCGGGTTCTGGCGGATCGCGGCCTCTTCCTTGGCCAGATAATAGAACAGCCCGTCGAGCGCCATCGTCGTGGCGTGGTTCGAGAGGTCCGCTTTGACGTCCGGCACCAGGGGCAGGGATTTGTACTGCCCCATGAGCTTGTCATAGGCGGCGACGGCACCGACCTCGTTCAATGAATTGTCGACGACCGGTTTGATGACCGCCTTCAGATCGGTCGAGGCCACGCGCTTGAAATAGGACGTCGCCGCGTCCGGCGGGCCGTCGTATATGCGCTTGGCATCTTCCAAGGTCATCTCGTTGATGGCTTTCCAGACCAATTCCTTGGTCTTTGGTGCTGCGGCTTCGGCGGCGCGGTTGAGCTTCAGTTCGACCTCGTCGGCCATGCCGGAGAGACCGAATTTCCGCAACAAACCTTGAACCTTCTGCAAATCCGGCGGCAGTGGAATATGGATGTTCGGATCGGCGTTGAAGCCGTCCGTCGTGCCGATCTGGCCGACCACGTTTTCGGTTCCGACGCGGAGCGCTTCGCGCAGGCCGGCAATGATCTCGTCGGTGGCGAGCGCATCCGCGCCGCCGCCCGAAGTCGATCCGCCGGGGGAGGTGATGGCCCCCGCCGCGTTCTTCAATTTATCCAGAAAGCCCTGAGCCTGCGCCGGCGCGGCGCAGGCGGCAAACAAAACGGCGGCGGCCGCTGCGGTTCTGAAAATCATGCTCTGCTCCTACCCGGGCCGGTGACCGGCGTTATGGAAGTTCGACGCTCCTTCGGCCGCGCCGGAACGACACTCCGGCGCGGCCATGGAACCTTGGATCGTCAACGCTTGGCGAATTGCTTGTCGCCGAACATCACGGCGCGTTCTTCGTCCGTCAGTTCCTTGCGCTCGCCGCGGTCGGCCTCCAGGACCGTAACGCCGCGCTGCACGCCGGGCCGGGCGTTCATGGCGTCGGACCAGCGTTTGACGTTCGGGAAATCGTCCAGCGAATGGCCCTGACGGTCGATCGACCGCGTCCAGGGGAAGGTCGCGAAGTCGGCGATGGTGACTTCGGGGCCGGCCAGGTATTCGGACTTGCCCAGCTGTTTGTCCATGACACCGTAAAGGCGGCCGGCCTCCTTGGTGTAACGGTCGATGCCGTATTCGATCTTCTCCGGCGCGTAGCCCCGGAAATGGTGGGCTTGGCCGAACATCGGTCCGACGCCGCCCACCTGCCACATCAGCCATTGCAGGCAGTCGTAATGGGCGACCGGGTCCTTCGGCAGGAACATGCCGGTCTTGTCGGCGAGGTAGATCAGGATCGCGCCGCTTTCAAAAAGCGAATAGGGCTTTCCGCCCGGGCCGTCGCTGTCGACGATCGCGGGGATGCGGTTGTTCGGCGAAATCGCGAGAAAGTCCGGATTGAACTGGTCGCCTTTCTGGATGTTTATCGGGTGGGCTTTGTATTCCAGCCCCGTTTCCTCGAGCATGATATGGACTTTGTGGCCGTTGGGAGTCGGCCAGGAATAGGCGTCAATCATAGGGTTCAAGCCTTTCGGATGTTTGTCGCCGCGCAGGCGCGCCGGCGGTTTTCGGAAGCCGCGAAATCTGGACAATGGTCGTATTGCCCGGCTGCGGAATTGCCCTTAGTTTAAGGGAAATTCGCCGCACCGCCAGGGCAAGCGGCGGAAAAACAGTTGGTCCGCGGATGAACAATCCGTGAGGTCGGCATCCAAGGGGTCGTCTCGCAATCTCAAAGGTCCGGGACCGCAAAGTTCCGGGCACGGAACCGGCACGCAACAAACCGGCACGTAACGAAAAGGGTCAACACAATGTCGAACGCGCTTTTGCACCTTGTCTTCGGCGGCAAGGTCTCCGATCCCCAAAGCCAGGATTTCGTCGATCCGGACAATCTGGAAGTGGTCGGGATCTATCCGAATTACGCCAAGGCGCTGACAGCCTGGCGCGGCGCGTCTCAGGCCAACGTCGACGATGCCAATATGAAATACGTGATCGTGCACCTGCACCGGCTGCTGGAGCCGGAAGACAACCACGAGGATTGATCGGCTTCATATAGAGACGCGGGGCGCGGCGGCGGGGCCGTCGCCGTCCTGTGGTTCTGAACGATAACCTTCTGAAAATTCGGATGCAGGGGGCAGGGGGCGCCGCTCAGCCCGTCGGCTTGTCGCTTTCGGGGTCCAACTGCTTACCGTCCAAGTCTTGCTTGGTGCGGTTTTTCTCAGTTTTGTCTTGCTGGCGGGATGCCTTGGTCCGGCCGTGCTTGGCACGGTTTTCCTCGGCCGACTGCTCTCGCTCCCGGCGCTGCTTTTCCTTGCGATACTGACGTAAGTTGACGATCTCCGCGGTCATCCCGTCCCTCCGTTCGCACAGGCACCGGCGTTGCCGGCGACTGGAAAACGATAACCCGAACAAACGCTTGTCGCCAAGCCCTTGTTACGACCGGACGAATGGGCCCAAGCCGACCGGCGCCTCGGAGCGGCGCCTCTTCAATCCGTCGTCAGCGTTGCGATCCCGGCGAAAACGTCGTGGAACATTTCGGTCGTGAGACGTCCTGTGTTCGTGTTGTAACGCGAGCAATGATAGCTGTCCGCGAGCCACAATCCGGGCCGCCCGACCGCGTCGCCGATGTCGAATCGGTTGTTATGGCCGAAGGGATGATCCTTCTTCCGCAGGCCCAGTACGGTCAACACATTGGCATGGGCGACGCCGCCCAGCGCCAGGATCACCCGCAGGTTCGTCATCGCGGCAATCTCGTCGATCAGGTAGGGCCGGCAGGCGGTGGCTTCCGCCCCGGTCGGTTTGTTCTGGGGCGGCACGCACCGAACGGCATTGGTGATCCGGCACCCGTTGAGCGTCAGCCCGTCGTCGGGCGCACCGCCATAGGTGCCGCGCGTCCATCCGAACGCGCCCAATGTCGGATAAAGAAGGTCGCCGGCCCAATCGCCGGTGAACGGCCGTGCCGTGCGGTTGGCCCCACGTAATCCCGGGGCCAGGCCGACGATCAACAGACGCGCGTCCAAACCGCCGAAGGACGGGACCGGGCCGTTATGCCAATCGGGAAACTTGGCCCGGTTCTCGGCCCGAAAGGCCGCAAGGCGCGGACAGGCGCCGCAATCGTGGGGAGGGGCGGTGAAGGTGGCGGTCATGAGTGGATGTCTGCCCGAGCGGGTCAGACGACCTCGACTTCAGCTTCACCCTCATCGTCGTCGTAATCGTAATCGTCGTCATCGTCGTCGTCGAGCAGCGGGCCTTGGGACGGGCCGCCGCCGGCGCGCTGGATTTCCTTCTGCAGGTGCTGCAGTTCGATGAAGATATCGGCCTGACGGCGCAGTTCGTCGGCGACCATGGGCGGCTGGGATTTGACGGTGGAGACGACGCTGACGCGGCAGCCCTTGCGCTGGATCGCGTCCACCAGGCGGCGGAAATCGCCGTCACCGGAGAACAACACGACATGATCCAGTTTGTCGGCCATCTCCATCACGTCGATGGCCAGTTCGATATCCATGTTGCCCTTGATCTTGCGCCGCCCGGCGGAATCGGTGAATTCCTTGGTCGGCTTTGTCACCATGGTGTAGCCGTTGTAGTCCAGCCAATCGACCAGCGGACGGATCGGCGAATACTCCTGGTCCTCGACCATGGCGGTGTAGTAGAAGGCCCGGATCAGCCGACATTTATCAGAGAAAACAGCCAAAAGACGCTTGTAGTCGATGTCGAAATTCAGCGCCCGCGCGGCGGCGTAAAGGTTTGAACCGTCGATGAAAAGTGCGACGCGTTCTTCCGGATAAAAATTCATTTTCAAATTCCTTAAAGCAAATACGGGTGTGGGAAAAATCACGTAAATCCTATGGTCAAACACTTAAGTCTCATACTCGAAAATCGCAAGGGAAGGGTGATTTCCCGCGGGACCCGCAAACCATGACCGCGCCGATCATCGTCGGCGTCGGCGGCAATCTGCCGACGGAAGCCTTCGGGCCGCCGCGCGCGACCTGTGGGGCGGCGTTGTTCTACCTGTCTGAAACGCCGGGTATCGCGATTTCGGCCTGCGCAAAATGGTACGAAACGGCCCCTGTGCCGATTTCCGACCAACCCTGGTTCGTCAACGGCGCCGTCGCCATTGAAACGGACCGGTCGCCGGAAGACCTGATGGCCTTGCTGTTGGATGTCGAGGCCCGGTTCGGGCGTGAGCGGGGAGAGCGGAACGCGGCACGGATCCTGGACCTGGATTTGTTGGTTTTCGGCGACCGGGTGCTGACCGGCGACCCGGAAGTTCCGCACCCGCGCCTGCATACCCGGGCCTTTGCCTTGATGCCGATCCGCGACCTGGCCGCCGGCTGGCACCACCCGAAATTGGGACGTCCGGTCGAGGACCTGATCGCCGACCTGCCGGGGGATCAGGAAATTCGTGAGATGCCGGACGCAGGCGGCTATTTGGGCACGGAATGGAAACCGCCCGAATAGGCCGCCGAAAGGCTTGAAAAACACGGCACTCAAGCATATAACCCACTCCTTCCGTCATTGATGACGGCAGCCGATTCCTGACATTCCGTCCCCTGGAGGTACCGCATGGCCCGCGTTACGGTCGAAGATTGCGTTCTGAAAATCCCCAACCGCTTTGAGCTGGTCATGCTCGCGGCCCAGCGCGCCCGTCACATTTCCGCAGGTGCGCCGCTCGCCGTCGACCGCGACAACGACAAGAACCCGGTCGTCGCATTGCGCGAGATCGCCGAGGAAGCGGTCGAGCTTCCCGAGCTGGAAGAATCCCTCATCAAGGGCCTGCAGAAATACGTGCAGATCGAGGAATCGATCGAAGACCTGGACCCGGCCATTCCCGAGCCAATGCAGCTCATGACCGCCGGCGAAGCCGCCCCGTCCGGCGACGGCGACGACACTTTGGACGTGGACGACGGCGCGGAGCCTGCTACCATGGGGGCCGATGTTGTGTTCCAGGACGCGGACATCCCGCACGAAGACTAAGGCCTTCCGCGAAAAGAAGTTTCCCACCATTGCCGGTGTCGTCCTGGACTGTTTTGAAAGGGACGCCGTCAGGTGATCCGCCAGTTCGAACTTGTTGAACGGGTCAAGGCCTACGATCCCAATGCGGACGAGGTCGGGATCAATGGCGCCTACGTATTCGCCATGAAGGCGCATGGGTCGCAATTGCGGGCCTCGGGCGATCCGTATTTCTCGCACCCGATCGAGGTCGCGGGCATCCTCACCAACTATCGCGTCGACAGCGCGACCATCGAAACGGCGCTGTTGCACGACACCATCGAAGACACCCCGGCGACGCTGGACGACATCAAGTCCCACTTCGGCAACGAGGTGGCGCAACTGGTCGACGGCGTCACCAAGCTGACCCGTATCGAATATCAAAGCGACCGTGAAAAGCAGGCGGAGAACTTCCGTAAGCTGGTCCTCGCCATGTCGGAGGACATTCGCGTCCTGCTGGTCAAGCTGGCCGACCGGCTGCACAACATGCGCACCCTTCACTACATCAAGAAGGATGAAAAGCGCCGCCGCATCGCCATGGAAACCATGGAAATCTATGCGCCGCTGGCGGAACGCATCGGCATGCAGGAAATCAAGACCGAGCTTGAGGATCTTGCCTTCGCCGAAATCAATCCGGAAGCGCGCCGCGCCGTGGTCAAGCGGTTGGAAACCCTTCGCGATCAGGGTGGCGAACTGGTGCCCAAGATCATCGGCGAGTTGTCGGAAACGTTGAAGGAAAATGGCATCGAGGCTGAAGTCCACGGTCGGGAAAAGACGCCTTATTCGATCTGGCGCAAGATGCAGAAGCACGACGTCGGCTTCGAACAGCTTTCCGACATCATGGCGTTCCGCATCATCGTGAACAGCATCGAGGACTGCTACAAGGCGCTGGGCGTCGCCCATAACGCCTATCGGGTCGTGCCCGGGCGGTTCAAGGACTACATCTCCATGCCGAAGCCGAACGGCTATCAATCGCTACACACCGGCGTGTTCGGCCCGCATCAGCAGCGCATCGAACTGCAGATCCGCACCCGCAAGATGCACGAGGTCGGCGAATTCGGCGTCGCAGCCCATTGGAACTACAAACAGGGCATCCCCAATCAGGACGGCGTCACGCAATACCGTTGGCTGCGTGAACTGCTGGATATTCTGGAGCACGCCGCCGATCCGGAAGAAGTTCTGGAGCATTCCAAGATGGAAATGTTCCAGGATCAGGTGTTCTGCTTCACGCCCCGGGGCGACCTGATCAACCTGCCGCGCGGTGCGACCACGGTCGATTTCGCCTATGCCGTCCATTCCGAGGTCGGCGATCACTGTGTCGGGGCCAAGATCAACGGCAAGATGATGCCGCTGCGCACGGAACTCAGGAACGGCGACCAGGTCGAAATCGTCACGTCCAAGGCGCAGACGCCCAACCCGACCTGGGAACGTTTCGTCGTGACCGGCAAGGCGCGCGCCCGTATCCGGCGATTTGTGCGCCTGCAGGAGCGCGAGGAATACGAAAAGCTGGGCCGCTCGATCCTGCTGCGGACGTTCAAGGAAGCGGACTTCGACCTGACGGACAAGGGCATCTCTGGCGTCCTCAAGAAGCTGGGGCAATCGACGGAAGAAGACCTCTACGTCGCCGTCGGCCTGGGGCATCTGCCGGGCCGCGACGTGTTGGAAGCCGTTTATCCGCGCGCTAAGAAGCAGACGAAAAAGGGCCAGGACGACGAACGTGTCGTGCCCCTGGCCGAGGCCCGCAACCGCAAGCGCAGCCGCGAGAAGGGCGAGGGCGGGGTCCCCATTCAGGGGCTGATCCCCGGCATGGCCATGCATTTCGCCGGCTGTTGCCATCCGTTGCCGGGCGACCGTATCGTCGGGATCGTCACCACCGGGCGCGGCGTCACCGTCCACACTATCGATTGCGATACCCTGGAAGGTTACGGGGATGAGCCGGAACGCTGGCTCGACCTCGCCTGGGACCGGGACGAGGCGCAGCACGAACTGCATGTCGGCCGGGTCCATGTCACCGTCGCCAACGCGCCGGGCAGCCTGGGCGATCTGTCGACCATGATCGCCAAGAACGACGGCAATATCTCGAATCTGAAGATCATCAACCGGTCGACCGATTTCTTCGACATGCTGATCGATGTCGAGGTTCGCGACGTCAAGCATCTAACCGATATCATCGCCGCCCTAAGGGCGTCGCCGGCGGTCAATTCCGTCGAACGTTCGCGCGGCTGAAACCACATGTTATCAACAAGTTACGAATCCGGATTCAGGTAGAACTTCAATGACTAATAACCTTCGGCTCGGCGTCAACATCGACCATGTCGCGACCATCCGAAACGCCCGCGGCGGCGGCCACCCGGACCCCGTGCGCGCGGCCCGCGCCGCGGCCCTGGCCGGGGCCGACGGGATCACGGCGCACCTGCGTGAAGACCGCCGTCACATTTCCGACGATGACATGGAGCGTCTGGCCCATCAGATCGACCTGCCGCTGAACTTCGAGATGGCGGCGACGGACGAAATGCTGGAAATCGCCCTGCGGCACAAGCCGCATGCCGCCTGCATTGTCCCGGAAAAGCGCGAGGAACGGACGACGGAAGGCGGCTTGGACGCCGCCGGCGGTTTCGACAGCCTGAAACCCTTTGTCGATGCCCTGGGCGAGGCGGGCATCCGCGTCTCCCTGTTCATCGAGGCCGATGTGAAGCAATTGGACGCCGCCAAGGCCCTGGGTGCCCCCGTGGTCGAGCTTCACACGGGCGCCTACTGTGACGCCACCCCACACGATCGTGAGGCGCAGCTGGCCCGCGTGATTGAGGCCGCCGCCCATGCCGATGCCATCGGTCTGGAATGCCACGCCGGACACGGCCTGACGTTCGACACGGTCGGGCCGATCGCGGCCATTCCGACCATCGTCGAATTGAATATCGGGCATTTCCTGATCGGCGAGGCGATCTTTGGTGGCCTGGAGAGTGCCATCAAGCGGATGCGCGCCCTGATGGATCAGGCGCGAGCGCAAGCGACCGGCGAACGGTCGGCCTAGGCCCCGTGATGCGCCGACGGACGCCCGCTATTCCATGATCATCGGCATCGGTACGGATCTCTGCGATATCCGCCGCATCGAACGGACGCTGGACCGGTTCGGTGACCGCTTCGTTCAGCGCCTGTTCGCCGAGGGTGAACAGAAAAAGGCCTTCCGGCGCCAGAATCCGGCCTCGAGCTTCGCCCAGAGCTTCGCCGCCAAGGAAGCCTGTTCCAAGGCCTTGGGCACCGGGTTCCGTCAGGGTGTGTTCTGGCGCGACATGGTGGTCGCGAATCTGCCGACGGGGCAGCCCTATATGCTGATCACCGGGGGGGCCAAGGTGCGGTTGGACAAGCTGACGCCGCCCGGCATGACGGCGCAGGTCCATGTCTCCCAGACCGACGAATATCCCATGGCGCACGCGATGGTCATCATATCCGCCATCCCCGAAGGCACGGGCGGGTAGGGGGCCGGGCGCCTCGGGATAAGGAAGGCGCTTGACCTTTGACGCTGAGCCGCGTTTAGTCCGCCAACCGGTCGATACAGCGGCCGGTGGCGCCATAGATACCCCACAGACACCCCAGCACGACCTGGGAAAATCACGGAAAACAGCAGATGAGCGGCGACAAATCCGGAGGCCTCTGGGATACCATTAAGACGGTCGGCTACGCGATCCTGATCGCGTTGGTGGTCCGCACCTTCGCCTATGAGCCGTTCAACATTCCGTCTGGCTCCATGCTGCCGACGCTGCTGATCGGCGACTATCTGTTCGTCTCGAAATTTTCCTACGGGTATTCCAAGCATTCGCTGCCGTTCTCGCTGCCCCTGATCCCGGGGCGCGTAATGGAATCGATGCCTGAGCGCGGCGACGTGATGGTCTTCAAGCTGCCGTCGGACAACAAGACCGACTTCATCAAGCGGATCGTCGGCCTGCCCGGTGACGAAATCCAGGTCACGGGCGGCATCCTGCACATCAACGGCACACCCGTGGAGCGCAAGCGGGTCGAGGATTTCGTCTCGACCGACGACTTCGGCACGACCCGGCGGGTGCCGCGCTTCATCGAAACCCTGCCCAACGGGGTGCAGCACTACATCCTCGAGGAATCCGACAACGATCCGATGGATAACACGCGGGTCTACAAGGTGCCCGAGGGCATGTTTTTCGCCATGGGCGACAATCGCGACCGGTCGAACGATTCCCGCTACGGCGATGTCGGCTTCATTCCGGCGGTGAACTTGGTGGGCCGGGCCGAATTCCTGTTCTTCTCCACCGCGGGCGACCTGTGGAAGCCCTGGAAATGGCCTGAAACCGTGCGTTTCAGCCGCATCTTCCAGGGCATTGAATGAGCGGCGGCGACGCAACCAAGCGCCTTTCGGCCCTGCAGGATCGCCTGGGCCACCGTTTCGACGATCCATCCCTTTTGAAGCAGGCGCTGGCGCATGCCTCGGGGCAGTCGGATCGCCTGAATTCCAATGAACGGCTTGAGTTTCTGGGCGACCGGGTATTGGGCCTGGCCGTCTCGGCGCTGCTCTACGAACGCTTCCCCGACGAGACCGAGGGCGAGCTGGGCTATCGCTTCACCGCCCTGGTGCGCAAGGAAACCCTGGCGGAGGTCGCGCGTGACCTGGGTCTGGCCGATTGTCTGCGCCTGTCGCCGGGGGAAAAGGCCGGGGGCGGGGCCGATAATCCGTCGATCCAGGCCGATGCCTGCGAGGCATTGCTCGGCGCGATGTTTCTGGACGGCGGGTTCGCGCCCGCTGCCGATTTCATCCGCCGCCATTGGGAAGCCCGCGCCGATGCCCACCAAGGCCCCCTGAAGGATGCCAAGACACGGTTGCAGGAACGTTGTCAGAAAGCGGGCCTGAGCCTGCCCGGCTATGCCGTCACGGACCAGACCGGCCCCGACCACGCACCGACCTTCACCATCACCGTCACGGTCGAAGGCCGGGCCCCTCAGACCGGTACCGGCGGTGCCAAACAGGAAGCCGAACAGGCCGCCGCCCAGGCCATGCTCGATACCTGGAGCAAGACATGAACGACACCACGAACGACAGCGGCCAGACCCGTGCCGGCTTTATCGCCATTCTGGGGGCTCCCAACGTCGGTAAATCGACGCTGGTGAACCGCCTTGTTGGCGCCAAGGTCTCCATCGTCTCGCCAAAGGTGCAGACCACGCGAACCCGCGTGCTGGGCATCTTCATCAAAGACAACGCTCAGGTCATCCTGATCGACACCCCCGGTATCTTCGAACCCAAGGGCCGCCTCGACCGCGCGATGGTCGCCGCCGCCTGGTCCGGGGCCAAGGACGCCGACGCGGTCGCCTTGCTGATTGACGCCAAGGCCGGGATCGACAAACGGTCGCAGGCGATCATCGACCGGCTTCAGGAAGAGAACCGCAAAGCCTACCTGATCCTCAACAAGATCGACATCGTCGCCAAACCGGCGCTGCTGGAACTGGCGCAGAAGCTGATGGATACGGGCATCTTCACCGATTGCTTCATGGTGTCCGCCAATACGGGCGACGGCGTCGCCGATCTGGCCCAGACCTTCGCCGATGCCGTGGCGGAAGGGCCCTGGCTCTATCCCGAGGACGAGATTTCCGACATGCCGGCCCGCCTTCTGGCGGCCGAGATCACACGCGAGAAGCTGTTCCTGGAACTGCATCAGGAGCTTCCCTACAAGCTGACCGTCGAGACCGAGGACTGGGAGCAGCAGGCCGACGGATCGGCCCGCGTGCATCAGGCGATCTTCGTTGAACGCGACAGTCAGAAGGGCATCGTCCTGGGCAAGGGCGGGGCGATGATCAAGAAGATCGGCGCCGCCGCGCGCGCCGAGTTGCAGGATCTGCTCGATCAGAAAATCCACCTGTTCGTCCACGTGAAGGTGCGTGGCAAGTGGCAGGACGACCGCGAACGCTACGCCGAATGGGGCCTGGACTTCGACGCTTGACCCCCGGGCCCGATCGCGGTCAAAGGAAAGTGCTTGAACGAACGGAGCAAGGCATCCCGCCATGGAATGGCATGACCGGGGCTACATCCTGGCGACCCGCAAACACGGCGAAAGTGCCCTGATCGTCAGCGCCCTGACGGAAAACCGGGGGCGTCAGGCGGGCCTCGTGCGGGGCGGGGCGGGGCGGCGCAAACGGGGTGGCCTGCAGGTCGGCAATCTGGTCACCCTGGATTGGCGCGGCCGCCTGCCGGAGCATCTCGGCACCCTGACCACGGAAGTCCTGGACTCCCCGGCAGCGGCCTTGCTGGACCGGCCCCTGGGCCTGGCTGTCCTGACTGCCGCTTGCGCGGTGGCCGAGGCCCTGTTGCCCGAAGGCGAAGAGCATCCCGCCATCTACCACGGCCTGGCGGGCCTCATGGCTGTTCTGGACGAGCCGGAGCAGGGGGTTCTGCTCGGTTCCGCCTATGTGCAATGGGAAATGGGTGTCTTGGGCGAACTGGGCTTCGGGCTCGACCTCACGGCCTGTGCCGCGACCGGCGAGACGGAGAATCTGACCTACGTTTCGCCTAAGTCCGGGCGGGCCGTTTCGACCGCCGCCGGGCGGCCCTACCATGATCGGATGTTGCCCCTGCCGCCGTTCCTGCGCGGCCCCGGGATCGCCGAAACGACCGAGGAGGTCGTCGCCGGCCTGAAACTGACCGGGTTTTTCCTGGAAAATCACGCTCTTGAGGGACGCCCGGGGCGATTGCCCGCGCGCCAGCGTCTGACCGACCGTTTCGCAGTAAAAAAATAACTCTGATACGGGTAGCGGCGCATTGACCGCACACCCCCTGAATGTACTATATCTGGTGCGAATTCAGGCGACCCCGCCCCAGATGCGCGGGAATTCCAGAAAGTAAGGACAGCTTCCATGACCGCGATCACGCCCCCCGGAGACTTCGGCGACGGAGGAGGGGGGGAAATCCGCGACACTCCCTTGTCCCAGGCGCTGAGCGAGCGCTATCTCGCCTATGCGCTGTCGACTATCGTCTCGCGGTCGCTGCCCGATGTGCGCGACGGGCTGAAGCCCGTGCACCGGCGGCTGCTCTACGCCATGCGGCTGCTTAAGCTCGACCCGGCGGCCGGGTTCAAGAAGTGCGCGCGGGTGGTTGGCGACGTCATGGGTAAGTATCACCCCCATGGTGATCAGGCGATCTATGACGCCCTGGTCCGTTTGGCCCAGGATTTCTCCGTCCGCTATCCGTTGATCGACGGTCAGGGCAACTTCGGCAATATCGACGGCGATAACCCCGCCGCCATGCGTTACACGGAATCGCGCCTGACCGAGATCGCTTCGGCCTTGCTGGACGGCATCGACGAAGACACCGTCGATTTCCGCCAGACCTACGATGGGGAAGAAGAAGAACCCATCGTTCTGCCCGCCAATTTCCCCAACCTGCTGGCCAACGGCGCCACGGGCATCGCCGTCGGCATGGCGACCAACATTCCGCCCCACAACGTGGGCGAACTCTGCGACGCATTGATCCATCTGATCAAGTTTCCGAACGCGACTTTCGACAAGCTCTGCGATTTCATTCCGGGCCCCGATTTCCCGACCGGCGGCGTCCTGGTCGAGGACCGGGCCACCGTCGTCGAGGCGTACAAGACCGGACGCGGCGCCTTCCGCCTGCGTGCCCGATGGCAGATCGAAGACCTGGGCCGGGGGCAGTACGAGATCGTCGTTACGGAAATCCCCTACCAGATCCAGAAGGCCAAGCTGATCGAGCGGATCGCCGACTTGATCATCGCCAAGAAGCTGCCGATCCTGCAGGACATTCGGGACGAGTCGACGGAAGAGGTCCGTATCGTCCTGGAGCCCAAGAACCGCGCCGTTGATGCCGAAACCCTGATGGAGCACCTGTTCCGGGAAACGGATCTGGAAATCCGTTTCAACATGAACATGAACGTGCTGGACGCCTCGAACACGCCCGGTGTGATGTCGCTGCGCGAGGTGCTGCAGGCGTTCCTGGATCACCGTCACAAGGTCCTGATCCGACGCAAGAATTTCCGCCTGGAGAAGATCGAACGACGGCTGGAAATCCTGGGCGGTTTGCTGATCGCTTTCCTCAACCTGGACGAGGTCATCAAGATTATCCGCGAGGAAGACGACCCCAAGGCCGTGATGATGAAGCGGTTCGACCTGACCGAAGTTCAGGCCAATGCGATCCTCGACATGCGTCTGCGTCAGTTGCGCAAGCTGGAAGAAATGGAAATCCGGCGCGAGAACGACGAATTGGGCATGGAACGCAGCGCCATCAAGAAGCTGTTGAAGGACGAGGACGCGCGCTGGAAGGCGATTTCCGATGAGATCGCCGAAACCAAGAAGGCCTTCGGCCAGAAGACTACCCTCGGCGCCCGGCGGACGGAAATCGCCGGGCCGCCGACCGCCGTCATCGTGCCGCTGGAAGCCATGGTCGAGAAAGAGCCGATTACCGTCGTCCTGTCGGAAAAAGGCTGGATCCGTGCCCTCAAGGGGCATGTGGAGCCGGAGACCGAGGTCAAGTTCAAGGACGGCGATAGCCTCAAGTTCCTGATTCACGGCCAGACCACGGACAAATTCCTGATTTTCGCCACCAACGGCCGGTTCTACACGGTCGCGGGTGACAAGCTGCCGGGCGGGCGCGGCCATGGCGAGCCGATCCGCCTGATGGTCGATATCCCCAACGGCCACGATCCGATTTCCCTGGCGGTCTTCGAGACCGGCAAGAAATACATCGTGGCGTCCGACAAGGGGCGCGGCTTCATCGTGCCGTCGGACGACCTGATGGCTCAGACTAAGAACGGTAAGCAGGTCTTGAACGTGGGTGCCGGGGAAGAAGCGGCGGCGATTTGCGACGTCATGGACGGCGCCGACGCGGTTGCCGTGGTCGGTGAGAACCGCAAGCTCCTAATCTTCCCCATCGACGAGTTGCCGGAAATGGGCCGGGGCAAGGGCGTGATCCTGCAACGCTACAACAAGGGCGGCCTGTTGGACGTCACGACCATGCGCACAGCCGAAGGCCTGACCTGGAAATCGGGCGGCACGCGCACGGAAACGGAATTCCAGCAATGGGTCGGCAAGCGGGCGCAGGCGGGCCTCAACGTGCCCAAGGGCTTCCCCCGGTCGGGCCGGTTCAGCTAATCGAGAGACGAAAGCGGAGATCGGGGCCTATTCGGCGGCTTCGTCGGAGGTAAACTCGTCGAACGGCAGCCAGCCGTCGGCCGTATGGACCTCCAGCGGGCGGAACCGGGCCTTGTAGGACATCTTGTTGCAGCCCTCGATCCAGAACCCCAGGTAGACGTAGGGCAACCCTAAGCGCTTGGCCTCGGTGATCAGCCATAGGATCATAAAGGTCCCCATGCCGCGCTTCGGCTGTTCCGGGTCGAAATAGCTGTAGACCGCCGACAGGCCGTCGGACAGGCGGTCGGCCAGCATGGCGCCGGTCAGCGTGCCCTTGGCGTCGCGGAACTTGACCAGGAAGGTGTCGATGGGCGTGTCTTCGACCAGGGCCTGGTAGTCCAGATAATCCATTTTCGACATGTCGCCGCCGGAATGGCGCGACGACTGATAGGTTTGGAACAGGCGGTACTGCTCCTGATCGGCGACCGGCTGCGACATGCGCGCGGTCAGATCGGCGTTGGCGTTGCGGATCCGTTTCAGAGACGACCGCATCTCGAAGCCGTCGACGCCGATGCGCACGGCCTTGCAGGCGTCGCACCCGGGACAGGCCGGGGCATAGACGATGCCGTGGGACCGGCGGAACCCGGCGTAGGACAATTGATCGTGCAGGCGGGTGGCGTCGCGGCCGAACAATTCGGTCACCACGCGGCGTTCGACCCGATCCGGCAGATACGGGCAGGGCAGCGGGGCGGTGGCGAAAAAGAACCGCGCGTCGGAGATCGGCTTATGGCGCATGATCTATCCCTGCATATCGATCTTGGCGCATTTGATGAAACGCGCCGACCAAGCCCCCCAATGCTTGATCCGTCATGCCACTACTGTGGCGTAATAGTGCCCTGGATTTCAAGATTGATCCCCGGCAGCGACGGCAAGGCCGGTTGGCCCGGTTGCGACGGCTGAACCGGCGCGGGGGCCGGCTGTCGCGGCGCCGTCGGCAGGCCGATATCCTCGCGCTGTTGCTGGCGTTTGATTTCATTCAGGCCGGGCAGGGCTTCGTTCTCGCGTTCGCGCTTGGCGGCTTCCTCGGCCTTGGCCTTTTCCGCCTCGCGGCCGGTGCCGCGCAAAAGGACGATCGAGAGACGCCGGTTCGACGCATGCTTGGGGTCGTCGGCAATCAGGGGCTCCGTCGCCGCCTTACCGACAACCCGTTTAACGCGGGCGTCAGGGACGCCGAAACGCTCCAGCTCCCGGCGCGCCGAATTGGCACGATCCGACGACAATTCCCAGTTTCCATAGTCCTGGCCGGAAAACGGCGTGGCGTCCGTATGGCCGGAAATCGCAATATCCTGCGGCATTTCCAGGATTACCTTGGACACCAATTCCAGCAGGCGTTTCGTGTGCACGAACATGCTGGACGATCCGGACGGGAACATGGCCAGGCCGTCCCGGTCGATCAGCTGAATCCGCAATCCCTCGGGCGTGTTGTCGACCAGCAGGCTGTTCTTGAGCTGGCGCATCTGCGGCACGCTTTCCAGGGTCTTCTGAAGCTCTTCCTGGGCGTCCTCGAACTCCGCCTGTTCCTTCCGGGCGGCCTGGGCCTCGATATCCTCGTCCGTCGGATCGGCTTTCGATTCAGCCTCGCCTTCGGACAGATCGCCGCCGGTGCCGGCCTTGGGCGGCGGCAGGTCGACGGTTACGCTGTCGCGCGCCGTGGTGCTTTGCGCGATGCCTTCCTCGGACATCGTCTTACCCTGAAGAATGTCGCCTGAACCGCTGGTCGTCTGCGAGGTCGAGATCGGCGCGAAGTAGTTGGAAATGCCTTCGAGCGATTCTTGGGTGACCGAGTTCAACAACCACAACAACAGGAAGAAGGCCATCATGGCGGTCACGAAGTCGGCGTAAGCGATCTTCCACGCGCCACCGTGATGGCCATGTCCACCCTTCTTGATCTTCTTGATGATGATCGGTTGTTTTGTGACTTCTTCCGCCATCAGGCCTTCCTATGGAGATCCGTCTTGGTGGATCCGTCCTCGGGCACGCCGGGTCCGGCCGGGCCCGCCTTCGTCACGCCGCCGCCGGCAGGTTGGTGACCATTTCCTCGACCTCGGCGAAGGTCGGACGTACGCCGTGGCTCAGGGTCTTGCGCGCGAACTCGACGGAGACCTGCGGGGCGTATCCCTGCATGTGGCCGATCAGGGCGGTCTTGATGCAGTTCAGATAAGCGGCATCGGCGGCGTAGGTGTTGGTCAGTGACGATGCGATGGGAGCCATGAACCCATAGGCGAAGAAGATGCCCGAGAAGGTACCGACCAAGGCGGCCGCGATCAGGTTACCGAGAACTTCCGGCGGCTCGGTGATCGAGCCCATGGTCACGATCACGCCCAACACGGCGGCGACAATCCCGAGAGCCGGGGTCGCGTCGGCCATGCTCTGCCAGGCGCCGGAGATCGCGTGCAGTTCTTCGTGGTGTTTTTCCAGCTCCACGTCCATGACCGCTTCCAGTTCGTGCGGATTCGACGCCCCCAGGGTCAGCAGCCGGAGATAGTCGCACAGAAATTCGACCGCATGGTGATCGTGGTGGAACAGGGGAAAATTGGAAAACAGGGTGCTTTCCTCGGGCTTTTCCACATGCGCTTCGAGCGCCAGGTCGCCCTTGGTCTTGGCAAGTCGGAACACCGAGTAGAGGCAGCCGAGAAGCTCTTCGTAATGCTCTCGAGTATAGGTCGGCCCTTTGATCAGCGCGCCAAATGATCCCATCACACCCTTGATCACGGGCTTTGGGCTGCCGCTGACGAAGGCGCCGATGGCGCCGCCGAAAATGATGATGAATTCAAGGGGCTGCCACAGAACGCCGTAGCTACCGTGCACGCCATAGGCGCCGAACACGGCAACGAGAACGACGAGTGAGCCGACGATGAATAGCATTCAAGCAGTCTCCAAGAGCAAGGTTCGCGCCGGACCGTTTGTTGGGGCGACGGCGCACGTCGCAAAAGCTATCGCCCTATCATCCCAAAAGACAAGCATTTCTCGCGCCGAAGCACCATTAAGCCAGATGGAATAATTCAACGGGCCAATCCCCAGTAAACACGAAAAGATATTGGCAAAGGGTAAAGGCTTGCCTCGGCTTCCCAGCCCGACGTATTGATGGGGTCGTCCGCATGTACTTTTCTACGTCCTTGGGGGGATGATCCGGCCGTCCATCATGGTTGATCCAATCGAATTCAGAAACGCTCTCGGCTGCTTCGCGTCCGGCGTCACCGTGGTGACATCGGCCGGCGACGACCGCGGCCCCGTGGGTGTCACCGTCAGCGCCTTTTGCTCGGTGTCGCTCGACCCGCCGCTGGTCCTGGTCTGCCTCGACAACCGGACCGGTTGCATCGCCTGTTTCACCGAGCCCGATGGCGGCTTCGCCGTCAATCTGCTGGCCGACGATCAGCGGGAGGTTTCCAACGCCTTCGCCGGGCCGCAGACCTTTGATATGCATGGCTATGGCCATTCGACCGGGACGACCGGTGCGCCGCTCCTGGACGGCGTTGCCGCGGCGTTGTCCTGCCGCACCCACGCCGTCCATGACGGCGGCGATCACCGGATCGTCGTCGGCCGGGTTGAAGAGGTCCGGGTGGATCGGACGAAAGCGCCTTTGGTCTATTTCCAAAGCTCCTACCGTGGATTAAGTGAGCAGGGATAAACCCCCGTTCTTGTTCGCCTTTCCCATCGTTCGTGCGGTGGCGGCGCAACTCGTGGGCGGCATCGTCACAATCATTGTTGCCGCCTTGCTGCGGCGTGCCGGATGGCCGGCGCCACCGGCTACGCTCTGCATCGTCTGGGGTGTCGCGGCGGCCGTCGCGACCCTGCCCATGGGACTGGCGCGATGGTGGCTGCCGGTGCAGGCCGTGGCACCGGTCCTGCTTTGGGTCATGTTGGACCTGCAGCCGCCCGTTTGGGTGTTTCCCGCCGTCTTCGTGGTGCTCCTGGCGATCTACTGGAACGCAGTCGGCGAAGGCGTGCCGCTCTATCTTTCCAATTCCAAAACCTGGCGGGCGCTGGAAACCCTGACGCCGAAGCGGGCAGGGACACATGTCGCCGATCTCGGCAGCGGCCTGGGCGGGGCACTCTGGCATCTCGCAGACGTCCGGCCGGACGCCCGGTTCGACGGCTTCGAAACGGCGCCGCTGGTTTATCTGTTCACCCGGCTGCGCCTATTGGTCCAGCCGCGCGCGAACCTGGGCGTGCATTTCCTGTCGATATGGCGCGCCGATCTAAGCACTTTCGACATGGTTTATTGCTTTCTGTCCCCGGTTCCCATGGAACGGCTCTATGCCAAGGCCAAGGACGAGATGCAACCGGGCTGCCTGTTCGTCTCAAACAGCTTCGCCGTCCCGGGGGTCGAACCGGACGAGGTGGTTACCGTCGACGACCGGCGCCGGACGCGGCTTCTCGTTTATCGATTGTAGGGACGACCGTGCGGATGCCGTCGGTCAGGCTTCCGTTTCCGACAATGCGCGGGTCTGGAACCCGGCCTCGCAAAGCGCGGCGACGATCTTCTGCACGTGCTGGGCGTCCACGGTTTCGATCACCAGGTCCAGTTCCGTGTCCTTGATCGGGCCTTCGAAGAACAGGCGCTGGTGGTAGACCTCGAGGATATTGCCGCCGAGGCCGCCGATCAGGCCGGAAACTTCGGACAGCATGCCCGGTTTATCGGTCATCTTGATGCGCAGGCTGACCATCCGCCCGCCACGCACCAGACCGCGCAGAAGCACGTTGGACAATAGGCGGGAATCGATATTGCCGCCGGACACGACGATGCCGACCTTCTTGCCGGCGAATTTGCCACCAGCCGCCAGCAGCGCCGCGACACCCGAGGCGCCGGCGCCTTCGGCGACGATGCGGTGGCCTTCCGCCAGAAGCAGAACCGCGGCCTCCAACTGTTCCTCGCTCAACTCGGTGATGTCCGAGACATGCTCGGCGATGATCGGCTGAGTGATATCACCGGGAATCTTGACCGCAATGCCTTCGGCGATGGTCGTACCGCCGCCGGAAAACGGCTTTCCGGCAATGGCGGCGGCCATCGAATTGAACAGACCGGCCTGTGCCCCGATCATTTCAATTCGTTGATCATGGGCATGGGCCGCCACGGCACAACCGGCCATCAGGCCGCCACCGCCGATCGGCACGATCATGGCGTCCAGGTCCGGCACGTCTTCGAGGAACTCCAACGCCACCGTGCCCTGACCGGCGATCACATGTTCGTCGTCGAAGGGGGCGATGAACAGTTTACCGGTCGCTTCGGCATGGGCGATGGCGGCATCGCGGGCGGCGTTGAAATCCGTACCTTCCAGAACGACCGTGGCGCCCAGGTCTTCGGTCCGGCCAACCTTGGTAAACGGCGTGCCCTCGGGCATATAGATCGTTGCATCGAGGCCGTGCCGCCCGGCGTGAAAGGCGACGCCTTGGGCATGGTTCCCGGCCGATGCCGCCACGACGCCCTTGGCTTTCTCGTCGTCGGTCAGGCTGGCCAGCTTGACCCCGGCGCCGCGCACCTTGAACGAGCCGGTGACCTGCAGGTTTTCCAGCTTCAGATAAACCTCGGCACCCGTCATCTGAGACAGCCGACGGACCCGCATCGCGGGCGTGCGGTTGACCTCGCCTTCGAGAAGTTTGGCGGCGTCTCGGATGGTCTCAATGGTCACGGTCATGGCGATGTCCGGGTCGTTCAGGTCAATGGCATTGGGTGGAACGGGGCTTTCTTACACCTTCGGCCCGCTTTTGACACCCTTCATCAGCGCCTGGGCAGGATTTTCAGCACATCGCCCGAACCGTTCCGCGGTGGTGCCAGCGTCAAGCCGCCGCCATCCCGCCAGGTTTCCACAAGGTCACGATAGTGGGAGCTCAGAGGATTGCCCGACTGGCCGGTGGCGATGATGAACCGGCTCGCCCCCGGATCACCCATGTCCATGATGGCCCGCAGGCCCGCGCCGTGCCGGTGCTGAAAAGCCGCATTGTCCCGGCCCAGCCACATCGCGCCCCGATTCAAGGTCGTGTTCCCGCCGTCGGTCGCGACCTCGACCGCCGTCCAATCCGCGAGCAGGGGGATATGGCTGAAAACGGGATGCTCGAACCGCGCGATATGGACGTCACCCCAAAGAACGGACCGTCCGGCGTCGGTGTCGCGTTGCGCCAAATCTTCGGCGGTGGCGTCGAGCGCGCGGGCAACCATCCGGGCGCAGGTCTCCCGGATGTCCGGCGTCTCTTGGTCATCGCACCAATCGGCCCCAGCGGCCGTCGTCAGTGCCCCAGCCAGCACTTGAGTGCGCAATCCATGCCAATCTCGGTATTGCGCGCCCAGATCGTCGGCGAAGACCGCGCGTTTCAAATGCCGCGCCCAGATCATGTAGACAAGGGGTTCGCGACGGGTGCGGTCCATGGCGCCGTCCCATCGGTCCAGCATTTGGGCCAGGGGGTGCGACCGACCAGCGTCGTCGAGCAGACCGAGAGCCGCCGGGACGAGCATCCGCGCCGCGCCGGACCGGATATCCATCTGCGCGGCCTTGCTGTTCGGTTTTTCGGTGGATAGCAGGTCGGCCAGGCGTTCGGCGCGGAACGGCGAGGGCCAGTCCCGCGTCAGGTCGGGGTCGGTGCCGGGCGGCGTGACCTTGTTGTTGGCGTTCATCACGGCGCCGCCCGTCGGGTCGAGATACCGGGGCATGGCGTCGTATGACAGATAGCCCGCCGAACCGACGGGGCCATGCGCGCGAACCAGCGGCAGGCGCCCGTCGCCGCGCCGCCGCAATGGAATTCGCCCGGCGGTGATCTGGCCGATATGGCCGTCCTTCGTGGCGAAAAGCAGATTCTGAACGGGGGCATGAAAATCCGCCAGGGCCGCCTGGACCTCCGCCGCCGAAGTCGCGGCGTTCAGTTTCATCAGCGCCTCGGGCGTGCGGTCATCCGGGTCCAGATAAGGCGCCGTCAGTGTCAATGGATGCTGCGCCCCCGTCGCCGGGGCATCGGTCAGGACCGGGCCGTCGGGCGTCGTCAGGATTTCGACGGTTTCGACCTCGCCGTCCCGAACCTTGATGATCTCGGTGCGCACCCGAAACTCTGCTGTGTCGTCCGCCGTGCGGTAGGTGCGGTGGCCCGGCGCCGGAGTCTCGACGATCAAATCTTCCGTATCCGCCCCCGTGGTCGTGAAACCCCAAGCGACCCGGCCGTTGTGGCCGATGACCAGGAACGGCACGCCGGGCACTGTGGCCCCGGCCAGCACGCCGTCCGGCGTTTCCAGGCGTGCGAGATACCAGAGGATCGGTGCACGGAATTCGAGATGAGGGTCGCTGGCCAGTACCGGCTTGCCCGATGCGGTCCGGCTTCCCGCCAGGGCCCAAGCATTGGACGCCGTCGACGGGGCCCCGTCGGCGCGCGGGTCCCACGCCATACTCGGTAAGGGGGCGAGGTCGTCAAAGGAGACGCCGGCCCGCTTGGGCAGGGCGATTGGCGCATCCTCGGGATAGGGTGGCCACAGAAAATCGATCTGCGTCGGTGTCAGCCGTTGCGCCAAGCCCAAGCGGAGGTATTCCGTCCGCCAGTTGTTGGCCAGCCGCAGGGCCATCAGCTTCCCCCAGATCAGACTGTCGGTGGGCAGCCAGGGTTCCGGCGCGTGCAGGAGCGGAATAAATTCCACAGCGCGCGGCCAGCCGGTTTCGGCGATCCAGGCATTGATCCCCGCACCGTAGGCATCGAGGCGTCGTTTCAGGGCAGGGGAGGCCGTCGCCGCCTGGGCCTGGGCCAGCTTGTAGATCCCCAGCTTTCGCATGTAGCGGTCGGTCCCCAGGCCCGCCGCACCAACCAGTTCGGACAACCGGCCGGCGCCGACCCGCCGGGTCATCTCCATCTGAAAGAACCGGTCCTGGGCATGGACGAAGCCCAAGGCGAAGAAGGCGTCGTCCCAGGTTTCGGCGCGGATGGTCGGGATGCCGTGGCCGTCGCGGATCACCTGGACCGCATCGCCCAGACCGGCGAGACGCAATTCGCCCTCGGTCTGCGGCAGAGTCCGGGCGACCAAGGCGACCGGCAGGGCGACCGCCAGGGCGATCACGCCCAGAACGATCCATTTCAGACGCGAGCGGCGCATGCGGGGCTCTGCCGGGCGGCGGCGGTTGAAAAAATCGCCCCGCCGGATTGCGGGAAACGGGGCTTGAGGGTATACATCGCGCGAAACCGAATCTTGGGCCGAACCTTCCCCTGGCGGGGGCTTCGGCCTTTTCCATCCAATGCCTGTCGCCCACAATAAGGGGCCAGCAACAAAAGGAAATATCTCATGTCCGGACCCTTGAGCGGCCTTCGGGTTTTCGATCTGACCCGCATCCTGGCGGGCCCCTCCTGCACGCAGATTCTCGGCGACCTGGGCGCCGACGTCATCAAGGTCGAAATGCCCGGCAAAGGGGACGACACCCGCGGCTTCGCGCCGCCTTATCTGAAGAACGGCGACGGTCAGGACACGGACCAGAGCGCCTATTTCACCTGCGCCAACCGCAACAAGCGGTCGATCACCCTGGACCTGACCAAACCCGAAGGCGTCGATATCGCCAAGCGGATGATCGCCAAGTCGGATGTCCTGGCGGAGAACTTCAAGACCGGCGGCCTCGCCAAATACGGCCTTGGTTACGATCAGTTGAAGGACGACAACCCCGGTCTGGTCTATTGCTCGGTCACCGGTTTCGGTCACACGGGGCCTTATGCCAACCGTCCGGGTTACGATGTGTTGATCCAGGGCATGGGCGGATTCATGAGCACCACGGGCGAGCCGGATGGCCCGCCGCAGAAGGCCGGTATCCCGATTTCCGATCTGATCGCCGGTATGTACGCCGCCGTCGCCATCAACGCGGCCCTGCGTCATCGTGAGGTTACCGGCGAAGGCCAGCACATCGATATCGGCATGCTGGACACCACCGCGGCGATCCTGTCGATCCAGGGTGCGAACTACCTGGCGACCGGCCAAAACCCGCCGCGCCTGGGCAACGCGCACCCGAACATCGTGCCGTATCAGTCCTTCGCGACTTCGGACGGCGATATCATCCTGGCTGTCGGCAACGACGGGCAGTTCCAGCGGTTCTGTCAGGTCGCCGGGTGCCCGGAATTGGCCGAGGATCCGAAATTCTCGACCAATGCGGCCCGCGTTTCCAACCGCGACGAGATCGTCGCCCTGTTGCAGCCGATCGTCGCGGCGCAGCCGTCGGAATTCTGGTTGACCAACCTGGAGAAGAACAACGTCTCCTGCGGCCCGATCAACCGCCTGGACCAGGTCTTCGCCGATCCGCATTTCAACGCGCGCGGCATGAACCTGGAAATGCCGCACCCGGCGACGGGTACGGCGCCGGTCAAGATGGTCGCCAGCCCGCTGAAATTCTCCAAGTCCGAAGTCGATTACCGCTATGCGCCGCCCGTCCTGGGCCAGCACACGGACGACGTCCTGGGCGAGGTTCTGGGCATCGGCTCGGATGAGATTTCCAAGCTGCGTGATCGTGGCGTGATCTAGCGCCCAACCGGCGGAACGGAAAGGGCGAAAGGAAATGCCGGACATGCAGCGCAAATCCTTTCGCGGCCTTTCCGCCGCCGGGGCTTTTCACGAGGTCATTTACTGGGAATGGGGACCGGCGGACGGGCCGGTGCTTCTCTGCGTTCACGGGTTGACCCGCAACGGCCGTGACTTCGACGCCGTCGCCGAACGGTTCTGTGACACCTGGCGGGTGATCTGCCCCGACGTGGTGGGGCGCGGCGAAAGCGGGCGCCTTGCAAATCCGGATCTCTACGGTACGCCGCAATACCTGGCCGATCTGACGGCGCTGATCGCGCGGCTGGACGTCGACAAGGTCTCCTGGCTGGGGACCTCCATGGGAGCCTTGCTCGGCATGTTTGCCGCCGCCGCCGGCAATACGCCGGTCGAGCGGCTGTTGATGAACGACGCCGGGCCGGTGATCTCCAAGGAATCCCTGCAACGCATCGCCGATTATGTCGGCGGCGCACCCGATTTCGCCGACATGGCCGAGGCCGAGGCGTATCTGCGGACGGTCCATGCGCCGTTCGGGCCGCTGACCGACGAACAATGGGCGCATCTGACGAAACACAGCATGACAGAGCGGCCCGACGGCCGCATCGCCCTGAAATACGATCCGGGAATCGCCAAACCGTTCGCCTCGGTCGTTGGCGAAGATATGGTGCTTTGGCCCGTCTGGGATGCCGTACGGTGCCCGGTGACGGTGATCCGGGGCGCGGAATCGGACCTGCTGCGCGCCGACACCCTAGCCGAAATGCAGGGCAGGGGCCCCGCGGTCACGGCCCGCGAAATTCCCGGCGTCGGCCATGCTCCGGCGCTGATGGCCGCGGATCAGTTGGACCTGATCGCGGCCTGGTTGGCGGCCTAGGCACCGCCTTCGATCCGGTCCCGAACCGGTTCTTCGGAGGCTTGGGCCCTACGCCGTTTTTTCCAACCACCACATACCTTTGTCTGTATTGAAACGGCCGCCGTCGCCGCATACTATGCGTCCACCATCGCGTCGGCCGGGATTCCCCGTTGTTACCGGTCGCGGTGCGCTGCAACGACTGGAGCGTTCGACATGACGGAAATTCAGGCTACGAACTCGTCCCGGGCCCTGCGCGAAGCGGAAGCCCATAACCTGGCCACCCATCCGGGCGAGGATCTCGACGATTTCGTCTCTTTCCGGGTCAAGAACCAGTTGTTCGGCATCCCGGTGCTGATGGTGCAGGACATCCTGACCCCGGACCGCATCGCCTCGATCCCGCTGGCGCCGCCGGAAGTGCGCGGCTCCATCAACCTGCGCGGCCGCATCGTCACCGTGATCGACGTGCGCGTTCGTCTGGGCCTGCCGGCGGCGAAGGAAACCTCCGCCGAAGCAATGGGCGTGACGGTCGAACAGGACCACGAACTCTACACCCTGCTGGTCGACAGCATCGGCGACGTGGTCAGCCTGTCCAACGAATTGTACGAACGCAATCCCGCGACCCTCGATCCGGTGTGGCGCGAGTTCTCGGTCGGTGTTTATCGGCTCAAGGACGAATTGATGGTGGTGTTGGACGTTAACCGTCTGCTCAACATCCGGGCGCGGCTCTAGCCCGCGAACGGGGCCCGGCCCCTAGATCTTTTTCAACAGCTTCGCCGCGTCGAGGGCCATATAGGTCAGGATGCCGTCGGCGCCTGCGCGCTTGAACGACACCAAGGTCTCCATCATCACCTTCTCGTAATCGATCCAGCCCGCGTCTCCGGCGCCGCGTATCATGGCGTACTCACCCGAAACGTTATAGGCGAAGGTCGGCACCTTGAACCGTTCCTTGACTGCGCGGACGACGTCCAGATAGGGCAAGCCCGGCTTGACCATGACCATGTCCGCGCCTTCCTCGATATCCATTTCGACTTCCCAGAACGCTTCGTCGACGTTGGCCGGGGTCATCTGATAGGTCGCCTTGTCGCCCTTAAGCGCGCCGGAGGAGCCGACCGCGTCGCGGAACGGCCCGTAATAGCCGGAGGCGTATTTCGCGGCATAGGACATCACGCAGACATTTTGGAAGCCGCCGTCGTCCAAACCGTCGCGGATCGCCGCCACACGCCCGTCCATCATGTCCGAGGGCGCGATGATGTCGCAGCCGGCCTCGGCCTGAACCAGGGATTGTTTGACCAGGATCTCCACGGTTTCGTCGTTGAGAATCACCCCGTCCCGGACCAGGCCGTCGTGGCCATCGGAATTGAAGGGGTCCAGCGCGACGTCGCAGATCACGCCGACCTCCGGCACCTCCGCCTTCACGGCGCGCACGGCGCGGCAGACCAGGTTGTCCGGGTTATAGGCTTCACGGGCGTCCGGCGTTTTCAGCGTCTCGTCCGTGTAGGGAAAGATCGCGATCGCCGGAATGCCCAGATCGCGGGCCTCCGCCACGGCGGGCACCAGCAAATCGATGGACTGGCGGTCGACCCCGGGCATGGACGGCACGGCCTCGCGCTTGTTCTCACCGTCGACGACGAAGACCGGCCAGATCAGATCGTCGGCGGTCAGCACGTTTTCCGCCACCAGGCGGCGGATCCAGGGCGCCTGCCGGTTGCGGCGCATGCGTTTGCGGGGAAATGTGGCCAAGGTCGATCGTCCCAGGGTTGATGTGACGCCGTCAAAATCCCCCCGGGATCGGGGAAAGTCAACGGGTCTCGCGATTTACTATCGTCACCGGGGCCGGATCCGGCATGCCCGCACACTGTCTTGATGGCGGCTGTGAAATATTGTTCTCTGGACCGGAGACACACCCAAGCCGGGGCGGGGAGCGCCCGCCGACCGGGGCCGCCCGGCCAAAATGCCGGTCAAGGACGATGAATGGTCAAGGACGACGACGTTTACCTGCCGGAAGTGTTGTTCGAGTTCCATCCCCGGGGCCGGTATGTCCGGGTCAACGCCATCGATCCGCTGACCGGTGTCGAGGTCGTCTCCGTCTGCGATTCAAGCTATTCCCAGGCGATGATCGAACGGCTGGCGGTGCGCAAGCTGAAATACGTGCTGCGCAAGCGCCGCGCCCAGGCGCGAACGACGGGCCGCCCGGGACGCACGGACCTGCTTGCCTGATCGACCGCCGCGTCTGGTTTGTCCCCGGACAATTCATCGCTTGATTTCCGCGCCCCGTTCTTTCATTTGAATTCCCGAAACCGGGAGTTTTCAACATCTGGATCGACGTGAAGCCCTTGTGTTCGTATGGCGGCGAAAATCGAGATGTGGTATCACTGCCGCCGGACGAACGCAGACCCCAACAGTAACGGTGAGCCCCCGTGAGCGCCAAACCCATCGCGATTGCCTGCGATCATGCAGGCTTTGCCCTTAAAAACGAATTGCAGCAGCAACTTAGTGATATGGGCCATGAGGTTCTGGACCTCGGCACCAATTCCGAGGACTCCGTGGATTACCCGGATTTCGGCTTCGCCATGGCCCAGGCCATCCGTGACGGCCGGGCGGAGCAGGGGGTTTTGGTCTGCGGTTCCGGTATCGGCATCTCCATCGCCGCCAACCGCTACCCGGAAGTCCGCGCCGCGTTGATCCACGATGCCCTGGGGGCGCGGATGTGTCGCCAGCACAACGACGCCAACGTGATCTGCTTCGGGGGCCGCATGATCGGCCCCGAAACCGCCAAGGATTGCCTTAAGGCGTTCCTGGAAACCGACTTCGAAGGCGGCCGCCACGGGCGGCGCGTCGACAAGCTGTCGTCGCCGGCCTAAGCGCCGCCGACCGCACCGAACCCCGCCCGACGGCGACGACGCCCGGGCGCTGACCTTGAATTTCGAGCTTAAGGACGTTCAACGATATGCCCGACGCAAATACCCCTAAATACGCGGATCCCTCGCTCAACCGCTTTTTCGAAAGCCCGCTTTCGGAGACCGATCCCGAGCTTTACGCCGCCGAGCGCGCCGAACTGGCCCGCCAGCAGGACAAGATCGAGTTGATCGCTTCGGAAAACATCGTCTCCCGCGCGGTCCTCGAGGCCCAGGGCGGGATCATGACCAACAAGTACGCCGAAGGGTATCCCGGACGGCGGTACTACGGCGGTTGCGAGCATGTGGATATCGCGGAAAGCCTGGCGATCGAGCGAGCCAAGAAACTGTTCAACTGCGGCTTCGTCAATGTGCAGCCCCATTCCGGCGCCCAGGCCAACGGCGCCGTCATGCTGGCCCTGATCAAGCCCGATGAATGCATCATGGGCATGTCGCTGGCCGCCGGTGGGCACCTGACCCATGGTGCGCCGCCCGCGATGTCCGGCAAATGGTTCGACGCCGTGCAGTATGGCGTGCGCAAACAGGACGCCCGCGTCGATTTCGACGAAGTCGAGGAACTGGCCCTCAAGCACAAGCCGAAGATGATCATCGCCGGCGGTTCTGCCTATCCCCGGACCTTGGATTTCCCGAAATTCCGCGAAATCTGCGACAAGGTCGGCGCGCTGATGATGGTCGACATGGCCCATTTCGCGGGCCTGGTCGCGGCCGGGGTGCACCCGAGCCCGTTCCCCTATGCCGATATCGCGACGACGACGACGCATAAGACGCTGCGCGGGCCGCGCGGCGGCATGATCCTGACCAACGACGAAGCGATCGCCAAGAAGATCAATTCGGCTGTTTTCCCGGGCCTGCAGGGCGGGCCGCTGATGCACGTCATCGCCGCCAAGGCCGTCGCCTTCGGTGAAGCGCTGCGCCCCGAGTTCAAGGAATATTCCCAGCGCGTCGTCGATAACGCCCGCGCCCTAGCCGATACCCTGATCTCGCGCGGCTTCGACATCGTCGCGGGCGGCACCGACACGCACCTTATGCTGGTCGACCTGCGCTCCAAGGGTCTGACCGGCGACAAGGCCGAGGCCGCCATGGAAAACGCCCGCATGACCAGCAACAAGAACGGCGTGCCGTTCGATCCGGAAAAGCCGACGGTGACCTCGGGCGTGCGACTCGGCACCCCGGCGGGCACGACGCGGGGCTTCGGCACCGACGAATTCAAGCAGATCGGCAACCTGATCGCCGACGTGCTGGACGGCCTGGCCGCCAATCCGAACGACAATTCGGCGGCTGAGCAGGCGGCGGCGGAAGCCGTCGGCAAACTTTGCGCCAATTTCCCGATCTACGAGACCCGGTAACGGCTTGTTTAGAACCGGGCGGTAAAAAGACGCACAAGATATTGATGCCGGGCTGGGGGATCACCCCGCCGGCGCTCAGGGGAACTGGGGAGAAAACGACAGATGCGGTGCCCTTTTTGCGGACATGACGATTCACAGGTCAAGGACTCCCGCCCGACGGAAGACGGCTCGGCCGTTCGCCGCCGCCGGTTCTGCCCGGCCTGCGGCGCCCGTTGGACGACCTTCGAGCGCGTGCAGTTGCGCGAACTGGTGGTCGTCAAGAAGGACGGCGAGAAGATTCCCTTCGACCGCGAGAAGCTGTCCAAATCCCTGCACATCGCGTTGCGCAAGCGGCCAATAGACGAAGACCGCATAGAGCGGATCGTCAACTCCATACAGCGCCGTCTGGAAACCCTGGGCGAGAACGAAATCCCGTCCAAGGTGATCGGCGAAATGGTCATGGAAAACCTGGCCAACCTGGATCAGGTCGCCTATGTCCGCTTCGCCTCCGTCTACCGAAACTTCCGCGAGGCCAAAGACTTCGAGGCTTTCGTTGAGAATTTAGGTGGTGAAGACGAATAATCCCTTTACCAAGCAAGACCGCCGTTTCATGGGCCTGGCCATCGGCCTGGCCCGGCGCGGTTTGGGCAATACCTGGCCCAACCCGGCGGTCGGCTGCGTCCTGGTCCGCCCGGACCTGGGAACTGCCGATAACGGCGGGCGTATCGTCGGTCGCGGCTGGACCCAGCCCGGCGGGCGCCCCCATGCGGAAACGCAGGCTCTCGGGCGTGCCGGGGACCTCGCCAAGGGGGCGACGGCCTATGTCACCTTGGAACCCTGCTGTCATACCGGCAAGACAGGTCCCTGCACCCAGGCGCTGATCGGCGCCGGGGTTGCCCGCGTCGTCGTCGCCATGGAAGATCCTGACCCCAGAGTCGCGGGGCAGGGGCTCACCGAATTGAAAGAGGCGGGCGTAGGCGTCGATCTCGGCCTGGACGAAGACCAGGCCCGCGAGGTCAACGCCGGATTCATCATACGTGTTACCGAAGGGCGTCCACTGGTCTCCCTCAAAGCCGCCAGCAGCCTGGACGGCCGTATCGCCGCCGCCGGCGGTGACAGCAAATGGGTAACCTCGGGTGCGGCGCGGGCACGCGGCCATCTGATGCGGGCGCAATCGGATGCGATCCTGGTCGGCATCGGCACGGTTCTCGCCGACGATCCGGAACTGACCTGTCGCCTGCCGGGTATGGAAGACCGGTCCCCGGCGCGGGTCGTGCTGGACAGCCGCCTTCGGACGCCGTCGGATGGCAAACTCGTCGCGACGGCGAACGATATCCCGCTTTGGATCGTCACGGTGCCCGACGCCTCGAAAGAAGCGGCACAAGCCTTGGAAGCCAAGGGCGCTCAGGTCGTCCGCGTCACCGCCGGGGAAGGCGGTCGCCCCGAACCGGCCGCAGTCCTGGCCGCACTGGCCGATGCCGGGATCACGCGCCTTTTGATCGAAGGCGGTGGCTCGGTCGCCGCCGGATTCTTGAAATCCGGGCTGATCGATCGTCTGGCTTGGTTCCACGCGCCGGTCGTCGTCGGCGCCGACGGCATTCCCGCCGTCGCCCCCCTTTCTGTGGCGACCATGAACGATGCGCTGCGCTTCGACCGCCTGAGCATGGAACAGATCGGCGACGACATTCTGGAAGTGCTGGCGATCCGCGCCCGACCGGCGTAAGAAACACCCATGTTTACCGGAATCATTACAGACATCGGCCGCGTTCGCGCCCTTGAGGACGCCGACGACGGCCGCATCGAAATCGAGACCGCCTTCGACACCGCCGGCATCGACATCGGCGCGTCGGTCGCATGTTCGGGCTGCTGCCTGACGGTGGTCGAAAAAGGCCCCGGTTGGATGGCCTTCGAGGCCTCCGGCGAGACCCGGCGTCTGACGACGTTGGGCGGCTGGGCCGAAGGGACCGCGGTTAACCTGGAACGGGCGCTGAAGGCCGGGGACGAACTGGGCGGGCACATCGTGTCGGGCCATGTCGACGGCCTGGCCGAACTGGTCGCGCGGGAGCCCGAGGGAGAGTCCCTCAAACTCACATTCCGCGCGCCCGATGCCTTGGCGCCGTTCATCGCGGCCAAGGGATCGGTTACCCTCGACGGCGTCTCGCTGACCGTCAATTCGGTTGAAAACCGGGACTTCACGGTCAACATCATTCCCCACACCCAGGATCAGACGACCCTCGGCGGCCTCGCCGTCGGCATGGCGGTGAACCTGGAAATCGACATGCTGGCGCGCTATGTTGCGCGCCTTATCCAGACGAGCGGTGAAGCCCCTTGAAATTACAAGACGTTAACGCCTACGACAGCATTCTCTCGCCGATCGAGGACATCATCGAGGACGCCCGCAACGGGCGCATGTTCATCCTGGTCGACGACGAAGAACGGGAGAACGAAGGCGACCTGGTGATCCCGGCCCAGATGGCGACGCCGGACGCCGTCAACTTCATGGCGCGCTTCGGGCGCGGCCTGATCTGTCTGGCGCTGACCCGCGACCGGGTCGAAAAGCTGAACCTGCCGCATATGAGCCGCACCAATTCGTCGCGCCATCAGACGGCCTTTACGGTCTCGATCGAGGCGCGGGAAGGCGTGACCACGGGCATTTCCGCCTCGGACCGGGCGCGCACCATCGCCGTCGCCATCGATCCGGCGCGGGGTGCTGCCGATATCGCGACGCCGGGCCATATCTTCCCGCTGGAAGCCCGCGACGGCGGCACGCTGGTCCGCGCCGGCCATACGGAAGCGGCGGTCGACGTGGCGCGTCTGGCGGGGCTCAACGCGTCCGGCGTGATCTGCGAGATCATGAACGACGACGGCACCATGGCCCGCATGCCCGATCTTGTAAGCTTCGCGCAGCATCACGGCCTGAAGATCGCCACCATCGCCGACCTGATCGCCTATCGGCGCAAACACGACCGCCTGGTCCACCGCATTCTGGAAGCGCCCTTCGATACCCGCCATGGCGGTACCTTCAACATGGTGATCTATGAAAACACCGTGGCTTATGCCGAACACATCGCCCTGGTGAAGGGCGACGTGACCAGCGGCGGGCCGGTCCCCGTGCGGATGCATGCCCTGAACGTTTTGGAAGACGTCCTGGGCGATACGTCGCGGGGCACGGACGGCTTGCTGCAGCGGTCCATGGAAATGATCGGCGAAATGGGTCGGGGCGTGATCGTTCTGATCCGTGAGCCCATGCCGACCAGCCTTTCCGATCGGGTCAAGGCCAAGCTGGGCGAGGGCGACAAGTCGCAAGCGCAACCGGGCGGCCAACTTCGCGATTACGGCGTCGGCGCACAGATTTTGACGGACCTCGGCATCTCCGAAATGGTCCTGTTGTCCAATTCCGACAAAACCATCGTCGGCCTGGACGGGCACGGTCTGACCATCACCGGCCGCCAAGCCATCGAAAGGGACGGCTTATGAGCCCCGCCGACGCCAAGAGGCCGGATCGGGTCCTGATCGTTGAATCCCGCTATTACCCGGAAATCGCGGACGGCCTGATCGCCGGTGCGCTGCCGTTGCTCGAAGAGGCCGGCCTTCACCACGAACGCCTGGAAGTACCGGGCGTGTTCGAAATCCCCGCCGCCGTACGCCACGCGGCCTTTGGCGGGAATTACGCGGGGTTCCTGACCTTCGGCTGCGTGATCCGGGGTGAAACCACCCATTACGACCACATTTGCGAGGAAGCCAGCCGCGCGATCATGGATCTGACGATGCGCGACAGCCTGGCGCTCGGTTTCGGAATCCTGACCTGCGAAACCATGGATCAGGCCATCGTCCGGGCCGATCCCAAGGGTAAGAACAAGGGCGCCGAGGCGGCCCGCGCCTGCATCGCCATGATCGGCGTCAAACGCCGCTTCGACGGAGCGTAAAAGACCATGAACAGCACCGCCCGTTCCGCACCGCTCAGCGCCGCGCGCCTTGCCGCCGTACAGGCGCTTTATGAAATGGACCTGGCCGGCGCCGGGGCCGATCCGGTTTTGGAAGCCATCATGGCGGAACGCTGGTCCATGGGGGCCGCCGACGATACGGATGGCGGCGCCGTCCCCAGTGACGATAACGGTGGGTTCACCCCGCCGGATCAGGACCTGTTGAAGGAACTTGTCGCCGGGGTCAGTAGTGATCTTGAGAATGTCGACCGATATCTGAAAATGGCGCTAAACCACCCGCATACGGTGGAATCCCTGGAAACGCTGCTGCGCGCCGTGTTGCGCGCCGCCGCCTATGAAATGGCCAAGCGGCCGCAGGTCCCCGCCGTCGTCGTGATCAAGGAATACGTCGACGTCGCCGATGCGTTCTTCGACGGCCGCGAACCGGCCCTGGTCAATGGGTTCCTGGATCATCTCGGCCGCGAACTTCGTCCGGCGGAATTTAACGCCTCGGGCGCCTGATCGAAGCCATGGCGCTGTCGGAATTCGATCTGATCGCGCGCTACTTCCGGCCCCTGACCGAGGGACGGGCCGAAGCCCTTAATCTTCTCGACGATGCGGCCGTCATCACGCCGCCCGCGGGCCGGCAATTGGTCGTGACGACCGACGCACTGGTCGCCGGTCGGCATTTCCTGGCGGATGGCGACCCGGCCGGCCTGGCCCACAAAGCGCTAGGCGTCAATCTTTCCGACCTCGCGGCCATGGGGGCCGAGGTCTATGGCTATCCCCTGGCATTGGCGGCGCCCAAGCCGCTGTCCGAAGACTGGCTTGCCGGGTTTGCGGCGGGCTTGGGCGAGGTCCAGGCGGCGCATGGAATTTTCCTGCTGGGGGGCGATACGGTCGGCACCGAGGGACCGCTGACACTCTCCGTCACGGCCATGGGTTGGGTGCCGCAAGGCGGTGCCCTGACCCGCGGCGGCGCGCGTTCCGGCGACGCTGTCTATCTTTCCGGTACGGTCGGTGATGCGGCCCTGGGCCTGTTGGTTGCACAGGACAGCCGCAATCTGGCGGGGCAGGCGGGGGACGCCTTTCTCAAGGACCGCTACGAGCGCCCGCAACCGCGCACCTCGTTGGGGCCGCGCCTGGTCGGCCTGGCCACGGCCTGCCTCGACGTTTCCGACGGACTGGCCGCCGACGTCGGGCATATCGCCGAGGTCTCGAACCTGGGCACCGAGATCGACGCCGCCAATTTGCCGTTGTCCGAAGCGGCGCGGGCGGCGCTGGAGGGCGATCCGGCACTGTTGTCCCGAATCGTCACCGGCGGTGACGATTACGAACTGGCTTTTTGTCTGCCCGACACCGTCGAAGCGGCGGCGGAAGTGAAAAAACTGGCCGCCGAAACGGGCATTGAGCTGACTCGCATCGGCACGATGACGGCCCCGCCGGAAAGCGGTCCCCGGGTCCGCGTCCTGGGGCCGAGCGGTGCGCCGCTCGACCTGCAATCCGGCGGGTTCACGCATTTCTAGACCCCGGCCCGAAGCTCGGCTAAACCTGTCGCCATGAAAAAGATCTTCATCGGGTTCATCGTTCTGATCTGCATCCTGGGCGGCGCCGTCGGCGCCATGAAATGGATGGAGGTCGGCCCCTTCGCCAATCCCCATGCGGAAGCCGAAAAACCCAAGCGCCCGGACAAGGGCGACGCCAAGTTCATCGAGATGACGCCCTTGCTGGTCAACGTTTTCGGCAACGGCAAGGTGCTCGGCAACTTCCAGTTTGAATTGAAGCTGGAAGTCTGGAACGACGACCATTACGCGGAAGTCCGGAAGATGACCCCGATCCTGAAAGACGCCTTTTTCAAGGACCTGCATACCTTCATTCCGCGAATGCTGAAGGAGCAGGACCAATTGAACCTGGCGATTCTCCAACAACGGCTGCAGCAACGCGCGGATATCGTGCTTGGAAAGCATGTCGTGCAGAGCGTGCTGATCCAGTCCGTCGTCGACACCCCTCAGAAGTAGCCCGCGCATCGCCTGATGTTCGGCTCTGTCCGGCTGGAACCAAAGGTTTCGGGCCCGTGGCGGTCCCTGATCGGCGGTTGCTTTATGAAAAGGCTTTGCGTATCTTCCCGGCGGCTTTTCAGGCCGAAAGAACGCCTAAAATCCAAGGGGCCGCATACTGGCCCCGATAAGAAGAATCACCGGCGCCGTAATTGAAGGGGTAGGGGAGAGTTTGTCCCGGCGGCGCGTTCACATGCATGAAGGATAATTGAGAATGTCGCTTTACACCTTGGTCATCGCCTGCGGTGTCCTGGCGCTGCTTTACGGCGCCTATGCGATCCGTTCCGTCCTGTCGGCGCCCGCCGGCAACGAACGGATGCAGGAAATCGCCGGCGCCATTCAGGAAGGCGCAGCCGCCTACCTGAACCGCCAGTACACGACCGTCGCCGTCGTCGGCGCCGTGGTCGGCATCCTGCTCGGCCTGAAGCTGGGCATGACCGTGGCCATCGGCTACTTCATCGGCGCCATCCTGTCGGGCGTCGCCGGCTACATCGGCATGAACGTCTCGGTCCGCGCCAACGTGCGCACCGCCGAAGCCGCCCAGTCCAAGGGCCTGGCGGGCGGTCTGGACGTTGCCTTCAAATCCGGCGCCGTCACCGGCATGCTGGTGGTCGGCCTGGCCCTGCTGGGCGTTGCCGGCTACTACATCGCGCTGCGCGGCATGGTCGACACGACCACCCCCGAAGGCATGCGTCACGTTCTGGAAGCCCTGGTGGCCCTCGGCTTCGGGGCGTCGCTGATCTCGATCTTCGCGCGTCTCGGCGGCGGCATCTTCACCAAGGGTGCGGACGTCGGCTCCGACCTCGTGGGTAAGATCGAAGCCGGTATCCCGGAAGACGATCCCCGCAACGCCGGCGTCATCGCCGACAACGTGGGCGACAACGTGGGCGACTGCGCCGGTATGGCCGCCGACCTGTTCGAAACCTATGCCGTGACAATGGTCGCCACTATGCTGCTGGCCGCCATCTTCTTCACCGGTCCGGCCCAGGAACAGATGATGCTGTTCCCGCTGGTCATCGGCGGCGTCTGCATCGTCGGTTCGGTCGTCGCGACCTGGTTCGTCAAGCTGGGCGCCTCGCAGTCCATCATGGGTGCCTTGTACAAGGGCTTCATCGCCTCGGCGGTGATTTCCGCAGTCCTGATCGGCGGCGTGATCTCCATGTTCATGGGCTGGGACACCGTGTTCCAGATGGGCGACAAGACCGTGACCGGTATGCAGCTGTTCATTACGGCCCTGACGGGTCTGGGTGTGACCGGCCTGATCGTGTGGATCACCGAATACTACACCGGCACCGAATATCGCCCGGTGAAGTCGGTCGCCGCGGCCTCGGAAACGGGCCATGCGACCAACGTGATCCAGGGTCTCGCCGTTTCCATGGAAGCGACGGCCCTGCCGGTCATCGTGATCTGCGCCGGCATCATCGTCGCCTTCCTGAACGCCGGCCTGTTCGGCATCGCCATCGCCGCTACGACCATGCTGGCGCTCGCCGGGATGGTGGTCGCGCTCGACGCCTTCGGTCCGGTTACGGATAACGCCGGCGGCATCGCCGAAATGGCCAACCTGCCGGAAAACGTCCGCAATACGACGGACGCCCTGGACGCCGTTGGCAACACGACCAAGGCCGTGACCAAGGGCTATGCCATCGGTTCGGCCGGTCTCGCCGCCCTGGTGCTGTTCGCCGCCTATACGGAGGACCTCAAGCACTACTTCCCGGACGTCGACGTGACCTTCCGCCTGCAGGACCCGTTCGTGGTCATCGGCCTGTTCATCGGCGGTCTGCTGCCCTACCTGTTCGGGGCCATGGGCATGATGGCCGTCGGCCGCGCCGGTGGTCAGGTGGTGGTCGAAGTGCGCCGCCAGTTCCGGGAAATCCCGGGCATCATGGAAGGCACGGCGAAGCCGGAATACGGCAAATGCGTCGACCTTTTGACCAAGGCCGCGATCAAGGAAATGATCGTCCCGTCCATGCTGCCGGTGCTGGCACCGGTGGTCATGTACTTCGTGGTCAACGCCATCGCCGGTCAATCGGCGGCGTTCTCCGCCCTCGGCGCCATGCTGCTGGGCACCATCGTTACCGGCCTGTTCGTGGCGCTGTCCATGACCTCCGGCGGCGGTGCCTGGGATAACGCCAAGAAGTACATCGAAGACGGCCATCACGGCGGCAAGGGCTCCGACGCCCACCATGCCGCGGTGACCGGCGATACGGTCGGTGATCCCTACAAGGACACCGCCGGTCCGGCCGTCAACCCGATGATCAAGATCATCAACATCGTGGCGATCCTGCTGCTGGCGATCCTCGCCTAAGCAACAGACCGCTCACAAGCCTAAGAAAAACCCCGGTGGCTCGGCCATCGGGGTTTTTTCTTTGTCCGGTTTCCGGCGCATCCGTGCAACGCGGCGGCGAGGGGATGGAATATCAGTTCCCGCTGGGATCGAGGCCGCTGTCGCCGGTGTTGAACCGCCCGACGTTGTGGAACAATTGATCCCAGAAGGTGACCTCGTTGCCCGAGGTCGGGGTCACGCGCTCTACGTGCTTCACGTCCTGGGCGTTGGACAGGTCGAGCTTCTTGACCTCGTTGACGATCCCCTTGTCGGTGAACTTGACCATGATCACGTTGCGTTCGACGACCTCGGGTGCCATGAAGGCGAAGGTTTCCGTCTTTTCGCTGATGTACAGCCAAAGATCGGAATCAAAGGGCGTAACGCTGGACGGCGAGCCCAAGATTTCCGCGACTTCCTCGCGGCTCATGTCGCCGGGAACGACTTCGGCCAGGCGTTCGGAATCGGGCAGGTTGCCGCGCACCGCGACACGGGTCGCGCAGCCGCTCAAGGTCGCCGATACCAGCACCGCCGCCGTCAGGAGGGCTGCCGCGCGGCGCGGGGAGGGCAAACGAAATTCCGAATTGGTCATTTTGGTCGATTTCTCCGTCATGACGCCCCGAATACCGTCTTCTTGCGTGCAAGACCAGGAAGGACTTGATAATTAGTCACGCGAATGAGCAAGTCCAGGGGTAAGCCCCGGGTTTTTACCCCATTTCGGTACGTTTCGCGATGATCCTCTCTCTCTTCAAGCGTAATTCCGCTACCGCCGCCGCGCGGACGCTGTACGGCGAAATTGTGGCCCAGGCCCGGCAACCTGGGTTTTACGGCCCCGATGGCGGCGTCGCCGATACGGAAGACGGCCGCTACGACATGATTTTGTTGCATGTGTTCCTTGTGCTGGAGCGTCTGAACCGGGTATCGCCCGAGCCGAAAGACCTGAAACAGGCGTTGTTCGACGTTTTGTTCGAAGACCTCGATCGCAGTCTCCGAGAAATGGGCTTCGGCGACGAAGGTGTGCGGCGGCGCATTCAGAAAATGGTTGAAGGATTCTACGGCCGCATGACCGCCTATCGCGATGGCATGGCGGGCGGGGATGAGGCTCTGGGCGCGGCGCTCCAGCGAAATCTCTATCGCAATACAGAACCGGAAGACGCCCAGGTCGGCCGCCTGGTTGCCTATATCAGTCGCCAGACGGACCATCTGGCAGCCCAGCCAGATGCGGGAGTCCTCGGCGGAAAGCCCGGCTTCCGGGCCCCTGAATTGGCGGGCGAGGAGGCATCGGCATGAACGAGACCGAAGATTTCCCGATTTCGCACCCGATTTCCGTCGTCGAACTGCTTCAGGCAGAGAAGATTCGTGTGTCCATCGATGCCGGGCCGGAGGAACGGGCGGCGCTTGCGGAATACCTGGGGATCCCGGAAGTCCGGACGCTGAAGGCCGATTTGATCTTGCGCGCCGAGCCGGGCCGCCAGTTCGTCCTGGACGGTCATGTCACGGCAGAAATCGTTCAGTCCTGCATCGCCACCCTGAATCCGGTCGAGGCCCGCCTGGACGGCCCGATTCGGCGTGTTTATCAGGATGGCGCAGCGCCCGAGGAGGATCCTGAGATGGATCCCTTCGACGACGATACCCCCGATGACGTCGAGAACGGCGTGATCGATGCAGGGGCCGCCGTTTGCGAGCACATCACCTTGGAAATGGAGCCTTATCCGCGCAGCCCCGAGGCCCCCGAGGACGATGCCGCCGCCGGCGGCGTGTCCGGCGACGATGGGCTGGGCGAAGATCATCCCTTCGCGGTCCTTGCACGGATGCGCAATCTTGAAAAATAATGGTGGGTTAGCGCTTGCAGGAAAAAGCGAGATTGTTTAAGTAAGCGGCTTCGCGCCGCAGGCGGGATTTCCGTCCGGGCGTTATTTTTTTGAATAAGGTAAACTCAGCATGGCTGTTCCTAAGAAGAAAGTCTCGAAGTCCAAAAGAGACATGAGACGAGCCCATCACCGCTTGGCGGCTTCGTCCTACAACGAATGCTCCAACTGCGGCGAGCTGAAACGCCCCCACCATGTGTGTCAGGCGTGCGGTCACTATGACGACCGCGAAGTGATCGAAGCCGACGACGCCGCGTAGCCCTGTTTATCGGGCGCTAACAAAACGAGGCTGTCGGGAAAGGACTCTTCCTTGTCGGATAACCTGACGCTCTCCATCGATGCCATGGGCGGGGATAACGCCCCGGACATGGTCGTGGAAGGCGTGGATACGGCTCTTGAGCGGCTGACGAACGTCAGCTTCCTCTTGTTCGGCGACGAAGCGCGCCTGAACCCCTTGTTGGACCGGTTCCCCCGGGCCCGGGCGGTGTCTCAGGTGCGCCATACGTCGGACGTCGTGACCAACGACGCCAAGCCGGCCCATGCCTTGCGCCAGGGCCGTGCTTCCAGCATGCGCTTGGCGATCAACGCCGTCGCCGACGGCGAAGCGGCGGGCATCGTCTCGGCCGGCAACACCGGCGCGCTGATGGCCATGGCCAAGTTCGTGCTCAAGACCTTGCCGGGCATCGACCGCCCGGCGATCGCGACCTATTTCCCGACCCGGCGCGGCGAGAGCGTTATGCTGGATCTCGGCGCCAACGTCGAATGCGACGCCGAGAACCTGATCCAATTCGCCGTCATGGGCGAAGTTTTCGCGCGCAACGTGCTGGGCCTTGAAAACCCCAGTGTCGGTATCCTCAATGTCGGGCAGGAAGACCTGAAGGGCAATCAGGCGGTCAAGCTTGCGTCCCAGGGTTTGATGAACGCGGCGTTGCCGCTGCATTTTCATGGCTTCGTCGAAGGCGACGATATCGGCGCCGGCACCGTGGACGTCATCGTGACCGACGGGTTCACCGGCAACGTCGCGCTGAAGACCGCGGAAGGCACGGCCAAGCTGTTCGGCCACTTCCTGCGCGAAGCCTTGACCAGCACGTTCACGGCCAAGCTCGGCGCGTTGCTGGCCAAACGGGCGCTGATGACCTTCAAGATGCGGATTGATCCTCGGCGCTACAACGGCGCCATGCTGGTCGGTCTCAATGGGATTTGCGTGAAAAGCCACGGCGGCACGGACGGCGTCGGTTTCGCGAATGCCATTCACGTCGCGGTCGACCTGATTTCCAACAACTTCAACGAAAGCATCAAGGAGGACTACGAAAAATTCCGTGCCTCCAGCGATCCCGACGCGTTGAAGGACAGCAGTGACCCGACCGATACGAACACGCCCGACGGATCGGGCGCGGTGGCCAACGGATGACCCCACGCTCCGTCATTCTCGGCTGCGGCTCCTACCTGCCCGAACGCGTGGTTTCCAACGAGGAACTGGCACAGCGCGTCGATACGACCCATGACTGGATCGTCGAACGCACCGGTATCACCCAGCGTTACATCGCCGAAGACGGCCAATATACCTCGGACCTCGCCATCGCCGCCGCCGAACGGGCGGTCGAACACGCCGGGATTGAGGTCGATGACATCGATCTGGTCATCCTGGCGACGACCACGCCGGACCAGACGTTTCCGTCCACGGCGACGAAAGTGCAGGCGGCTCTCGGCATGTCGAACGGGGCGGCCTTCGATATTCAGGCCGTCTGTTCGGGCTTTCTCTATGGAATTTCCACCGCCGACGCCTTCATCAAATCGGGCCAGGCGAAGACGGTTCTTCTGATCGGTGCCGAAACATTCTCCCGTATCCTCGATTGGGAGGACCGCACGACCTGCGTATTGTTCGGTGACGGGGCAGGGGCCGTGGTCATGCAGGCATCCACCAATGGTGCGGCGCACGGCGCCAATGAAGACGCCGAACCGGGCCAGGCGGGCCATAATCAGGAACGCGGCGTTCTGTCCACGCATCTGCATTCGGACGGCAAGTTGAACGACCTTCTTTATGTAGACGGCGGGCCGTCTTCGACCCAGACCGTGGGGCATGTCCGCATGGTCGGACGCGAGGTTTTCCGCCATGCCGTGACCAATTTGGCCGCCGTGGTCGATGAGGCATTGGAAGCCAACGGGCTGGAACGCGACGATATTTCCTGGGTCGTCCCACACCAGGCCAACAAACGCATTCTGGATTCGACGGCGCGTAAATTGGGCCTCCCGGCGGAGCGGGTCATTACGACTGTGGATCGACATGCCAATACCTCGGCCGCGTCCGTTCCGCTGGCGTTGGATGCCGCCGTCAAGGACGGCCGCATCAAGCGCGGCGACCTTTTGCTGCTCGAAGCGATGGGTGGCGGGCTGACCTGGGGCTCGGCGCTCGTTCGCTGGTGAGTTGCGGCCCCGCGCCCTTAAATTCCCGACTGATATTAAGTTGTTACACGCAACCCTTTGACGTTGACGGCTTTCTCCGGCGGAGATACCCTTTGCCTCGGTCGCGGACCTAAGGGGGACCGGATAATGGCAGGTAAGACAATTACCCGCGCGCAGCTTGGCGAGGCGGTCTACCAGGAAGTTGGGTTGTCGCGGAACGAGTCCGCCGCCCTTCTTGAAAACGTTCTCGGTTATATGACCGACGCCCTGGCACAAGGCGAGACGGTGAAGATATCCTCGTTCGGGAGCTTTTCCGTCCGCCAGAAGGGCCAGCGGATCGGCCGCAACCCGAAGACCGGTCAGGAAGTGCCGATCCTTCCCCGCAAGGTCTTGGTGTTCCGGCCGTCCCAGGTTCTCAAGAGCCGGATCAACCGCTCCATGAGCGGCAGCTAGATTCCGCCGGGCGATGGCTGCAGACGACACTCGATCCGTGAAGAAATCCGCCGGCGCCTTCCGCACCATCAGCGAGGTGGCCGAAGAACTGGATTTGCCGCAGCACGTCCTGCGGTTCTGGGAAACCAAGTTCCCGCAAATCAAACCCATGAAGCGCGGCGGCGGCCGTCGCTATTACCGGCCCGAGGATATTCAGCTTCTCGACCGCATTCGCCGCTGGCTTTATGAAGACGGCTACACCATCAAGGGTGTGCAGAAACTACTCAAGGACGGCGTCACCGACGATGCCGAAACCGCGCAGCCCGATGCCGGCGACGAGGCAACTCCGGTGTCCGAAGATCAGGCGTCGCAGCTCGGTGCAATCCTCGCCGACCTCAAGGAAATCCGCGCCCTCATGACCTGACCTGACGGTCGCTTTCGCAGCGCCGAAAAAAAGGCCGGGCAGGGGGTGCAGGGTTGTTGCCCCCACCAGACACAGCAAGTATAGTCCGCCCCGCAATCCACCCGGCCCGCCGGGCCGATTTGCCGGGCGTCGCGGGCCCTCCCAATCAAATGACCGCGGCCCTTAGAAACGTCGGAGCGTAGCGCAGCCTGGTAGCGCACCACACTGGGGGTGTGGGGGTCGTGGGTTCGAATCCCGCCGCTCCGACCATTTCTCTCTTACATCGGAATGTTCAGACCCGTCGGTCAGGCGGCGCGTCTCCTACGCGCGAAGAAAACGGTCGGGACACGAGGTCCCGCCCAGCGCCGCAGGCACAAAGAAAAACGGCCGGGACACGAGGTCCCGGCCGGCAGTCTGTGCTCTTGAGGGAAGGGAGGATTCATTACAAATCCAT
>CAJWCU010000008.1 GCA_913030825.1 uncultured Rhodospirillaceae bacterium
GGCGGCCTGCCCCGCGTCTGCGGCGTCGTCACCGTCTCGCCGCTGCTGCGCGAACTGATCCGCGCCGCCGTGGACCTGCCCGCCGAATACGACACCGAGGGCCCGGACGGGCGCTTGATGACCGTGATCCTGGATCAACTGCGGGTGCTCGACCAGGCCGCCCTGCACCTGCCCTGGCCCGAGGACGCCCGCCTGACCCGGATCGCCGAGGCCCTGATCGACGATCCGGCGATGAACGCCGGGCTCGATGACTGGGCGAGAACGGCGGGCGCCAGTGCCCGCACCCTGGCCCGCCTGTTCGTCAAGGAAACGGGCATGACCTTCGGTGCCTGGCGGCAGCAGGCGCGCCTGCTGAAGGCCCTCGAACTCCTCGCCGCCGGCCAATCGGTGACGGCGACCGCCCTCGACCTCGGCTACGACAGCCCGTCGGCCTTTATCGCCATGTTCAAGAAGGTGCTGGGCGTCAGCCCGGGCAAGTACTTCGTTTGATCCCTACCCCAGCATCCCGCTCAGCCCATCCCAGGTCAGCTTGATTCCGGTCAGGAACAGGAAGAAGTAGCAGACGCCGAAGAAAATGCCGTCGGACAGGCGTTCCTGGCCCCAAAGGCCGATGCGCATGCCGATGGGCACCAGGGGGACCAGGACCAGGGCGGTCCAGAGGACGTCCGGCGTGAACTGACCCAATTCCCAATAGGCCGGGAACTTCATGATGTTCACGGCCCAGAAGAACACGGCGAAGGTGCCGACGTAGGCGCGCTTCGTCAGGCCGCGCGGCAGCAGGTAGACCTGCACCGGGGGCGAGCCCGCATGGGCGAAGAAGCTGGTGAACCCGCCGAGCGTGCCCCAGATCAGCCCCGGCCAGGTCGCCGGGCGGGCACCATCGGCCTTAGGCCGGAACGGCAACCAGTGATCCAGCGTGAACAGAATGGCGATCAGTCCGACCATCAGGCGGGTGCCGTCTTCGGTCATGAACTGAAATCCGAACCAGCCGACCAGCGTCCCCACCGCCCCGCCCGGCAGCAGCAATTTCAAATCGGCGCGTGAGAAATCGTTGCGGTAGACCCAGATGTTGATGAAGTCGATGGACATCAGCACCGGCAGCATGATCGCCGCCGCCATGGGCACCGGAATGATCAACGCCATCAGCGGCACGGCGACCAGGGCCAGGCCAGAGCCGAAGCCGCCTTTGGAGATGCCCGCGATGAGCACCGCCGGGATGGCGGCGGCGTAGAACAGAGGGTCTGTGATCATGTCAGGGGGGCGGTCCGTCTGATGAAGGGGTGGTGGGCGGCGCCGGAGGATCGGTGGGCGTCCCGTCTTGCTTGTCCCGGCGACGCCGCCGTCGGGTATGGCGGAACAGCATCTCCACCGGATAGGTCGCGGCGGCGCGCAGACCGGCGACGGAGGTCAGGTTACGCATGCCCTGGCGCGCCGTCGCCATCAATTCTTCCAATACGATATCTTCCTCGACCTCGCCGACCTCGCGAACCTGGCGCAGGCGGTTTAGCGACAGCAAGCCCAGGAGTGCGGCCAGCCCGAAGAAGAAATCCCAATGGCGCAGGTTGATCGCCTGGAACAGGTGGCGGGTCTCCGGCTCGGTCCAGCGCAGGATGAGGGTCAGTTCCCGGTCGGCGAACCAGTCGGCGAACAACCCGCCGAAGATGGGGGCCACACCCGCGCAGACGGCGGTGACCAGGGAGGCGACGGAAAGGTAACTGGCCGCCGCCCCGCGCGGCGCCAGTTTGAGCCCGATGTTGCCCGACGCCAGGGTCACCCCGGCGGTCGAGATACCCGTCAGAATATGGATGACGACCAGAAGCGGCGTGGTCATCGCATGCTTTTCCGGCAGGGTCGTGAAGGTCCAAAGGAAGATCGACAGCACGAACAACGGTGCCGCGACGGTCAGCACCCCCTTGTTCGACATCTTGTCGGCGATCCGCCCCCAGGTCTTGAGCACGGCGATGTTGGCGGCCTGGCTGACGATCAGCAGAACCGTCACCATGGTGACGCTGAGCCCCAGGCGCTTGTAGAGGTAGACCGTGAAGAAGGGGGCCGCCAGGTTGATCGCGAAATTCCAGGTCCCCAGGAAGATCACCAGATTCCGGAAGTTGCCGTCCTTCAACGGCTGGGCCAGGCGTTCGATCAGGGGCAGATGCCGTTCGGCGGGCGGCATGGCGGGTTCGGGCATCCGCATCACGCAATAAGTTCCCGCCGCGCCGCAGACGAAGGCGAGCACCAGCAGGATCGCGTAGCCGTGGGCTTCCTGCCCCGGCATCCAGATTTTCCATTCGTCGACGAACAGACCGGCGCCCAGGCTGACGGCCATGCCCATGGCGGTCATCCAGATCAGGCGTTGGGCGAAGACTTGACCCATGCGGCCTTCGGGCACCAGGTCACGGACCCAGGAATTCCACGCACAGCCGACGAAGGCGCCGAACGCGTAACGCAAGGTCAAGGCGCCCAGCAGCACCGCCAGCCCCAGTTCCTTCGACGGCAACAACACCGCCGCCGCCATGACCAGCAGCATCGGCCGGCTGACCGCCGCGAACAGCACGGCGAGCAACCGCCGGCGGCGTACCTTCTCGACGACCTGCACGGCGGGCAGCAGGGTGAGTTGCGCCAGGTTCGGCAAGGCCGCCAACAACCCGATCGCCAAATTCGACGCGTCGAAATAAAGCGCGTAGGCGACCAGAATGGGCCCCAGCGCCAAGGTCTCCATGGAATGGGAACACACCCCGTCGCGCAGCATCCACCGAAGGCCGCTTTCGACCTCCGCGTCGCTTAACTTTTCGCTGGGCGCCAGGCGCTGGAAAAGGGACATGACGGCGGCCCGATCAGCCCCCGGCCTTCAGCGCGGCCTTCTGCGGATCGCGGAACCCGACGATCACGTCGTCGCCTTTCAGGAATACCGGGCGCTTGATCAGGGTCGGATGTTCGGCCAGCAGGGCCTTCGCCTTGGCCGCGTCGATGCCGTCCTTGGACGCGTCGTCGAGACCACGCCACGTGGTCGAGGATTTATTGACCAGGGTCTCCCACCCCGCAGCGTCGATCCAGTGCGCCAGTTCATCGACCGGCACGCCATCCGCGCGTACGTCCTTCGACTCATAGGCGATGCCCTCGGCCTCCAGCCACTTCAGCGCCTTCTTGCAGGTGTCGCAGGTCTTCAATCCCCAGACGGTCAGCATGATCCTCGCCTTCTCCTCCTTGGCTCATTCTTGCTTGGCCGTTTACGATAGGGTCTAGAGCCCCTATATGTCACCGGCATTGATTTCTGCCAACCGAACGGACGAGACCCGAACATGCTGGCCCTGATCTCCCCCGCGAAAAAGCTGGACTTCGAAACCGAACCGACGCTGGACAACCATTCCCAGCCCGACTTCCTGCCCCAGTCGAAGAAGCTGGTCTCCGCCGCGCGCAAGCTGTCGCGCCAGGACCTGCGCAACCTGATGGGAATCAGCGAACAGCTGGCCGACCAGAACTTTCAGCGCTTCAAGGATTTCAAGCCGCCCTTCGACCTGACCAACGCCAAGCAGGCGGCGATGGTCTTCAACGGCGACACTTACGTCGGGCTGAAAGCGCGCGAGATGTCGAAGGCCGATCTGGAATACGCGCAGGATCACTTACGGATTCTCTCCGGGCTTTACGGCGTGCTTCGCCCCTTGGACCTGATCCAGCCCTACCGTTTGGAAATGGGCCTGAAATTCAAGAACCCGGGCGGTGAAAACCTCTACGAATTCTGGGACTGCAAGCTGGCCAAGGCGGTCGACGACGCAGTCGCGGGCCACAAGGACCCGACCGTGGTCAACCTCGCCTCCAACGAATATTTCAAGGCGATCGACACCAAGTCCCTGAAGGCGCCGGTCGTCACGCCTGTCTTCAAGGAAATCAACCAGGGCCAGGCCCGGGTGCTCGGCATGTTCGCCAAGCAGGCGCGCGGCATGATGGCCCGCTACATGATCACCAACCGCGTCGAAACCGCCGATGGTCTTAAAAGTTTCACAGAAGGCGGGTATCGCTTCCAGCCGGAGCAGAGCGACGACAAGACGTGGGTGTTCACCCGCAAGCAGCCGCCGAAAGTATCCAAGTAAGGGATCCGCGATTTTCGTGGCGCGGCCCAGGGTGGCGGCGTAACATTTCGGTCCCTCCGGGCATTCGGCAGACGCCCGGCACCATCAGGCGGGTCTCCCGTCCAAGCTCTGCCCTGACGTAGGCCCGACCCGGCGCCAATCGGTACCGGGCCGCCGCTCGACGAAAGGGTTTGTCATGGACGCAGATACCGCCGGCACGGTCGCCGATCCCGAAAACACCGCCGCACCCAAGGTCTCGTTCGCCGAGGCCGCGCGCTATTGGCTGCACCTGGGCTTCATTTCCTTCGGCGGCCCGGCCGGTCAGATTTCCATCATGCAGACGGACTGCGTCGACAAGAAAGGCTGGATCGACCAGCAGGCGTTTCTGCGCGGCCTCAACTATTCCATGCTGCTGCCGGGGCCGGAGGCGCAGCAACTGGCGGCCTATATCGGCTGGCGCCTGCACGGCATCAAAGGGGCGGTGACTGCCGGCACCCTGTTTTTCCTGCCGGGCGCATTGGTCATGATGGCGCTGGCCTGGATCGCGGCGGCGCATGGCGACAACACCTGGGTCGTCAAGATCTTCAGCGGCATCAAGCCCGCCGTCATCGGCATCATCGTCTTCGCCGTCTGGCGGATCGGCAAGAAGACCTGCAATTCCCTGCCCGGCGTGGCCTTGGCGGCGGCGGCCTTCGCGGCGCTGCATTTCGGCCATGTGCCCTTTCCGCTGATCATCCTGGCGGCGGGCGTCCTGGGCGCGATGATCCCGGCACTCGGCAAGGTCGGCGGCGGCCACGGCGATGCGTCGGGCGCGGAAGACCCCGCCCATATGAAACGCCCTGCGGGCAATCCCTGGATTCGCCTGGCGCGCCTGACGGCGGTGTTCCTAATTGCGCTCGCCTTGCCGGTGGCCGCGCTGGTCGCGATTGCCGGCCCGGCGCCGTTCCTGGCGCTGGCGCAATTGTTCACCACCGCCGCGCTGGTCACCTTCGGCGGCGCCTACGCGGTGCTGCCCTACATCACCGACGCGGCGGTCAATACCCACGGCTGGATCGCGCCGGGCGACATGCTGAACGGCCTGGCCCTGGCCGAAACGACGCCGGGGCCGCTGGTCCTGGTCAACACCTACGTCGGCTTCTTCGCCGGTTGGAACGCGGCCGAGGCCGCCGGTCTGCCGCAGATCGCGGCGGGGCTGCTGGCGGCGGGGCTCGTGACCTATGTGACCTTCCTGCCGTCGTTCCTGTTCATCATCGCGGGTGCGCCCTATGTCGACGCCCTGCAGAAAAACGAACACGCCCGCCGGGCCTTATCCGGGATCACCACAGCGGTGGTCGGCGTGATCTTCAATCTGGCGGTTTTCCTGGGCGAAGCCGTGTTGATCACGGGCGAACCGGGAACCCTTGGGGTCGATTGGGCCGCCGCCGCGGTCGCTTTGGGCGCCCTGGCCTTGCTTCTGACGGGACGAGTGCCGATCCCCGCCCTGGTCGGCATCGGCGCGGCCCTGGGGGCGATCGGTCTCGTCTAAGCGTTGCCCGACGGCGCCGGGCGCGTTATCAACGCTCAAGCCCTTTCGGGACACGACCGCCCCAGTACAGGAGACCGCCCATGCGGCAACCGGCCCCCGCACGCATCGGCGACGCCGCCGAGGACGTGGATACTCCCGCCCTTTTGATCGACCTGGATGCGTTCGAGCGCAACCTGGACAAGATGGCCGCCTTCGCCAAGGACGCGGGCGTGCGCCTGCGGCCGCATTCCAAAACCCATAAATCGGCCCATATCGCGCGCCTGCAAATGGAACGCGGCGCTGTCGGCGTGTGCTGCCAGAAGGTTTCGGAAGCCGAAGCCCTGGTGCAATCGGGCATCAACGACGTGCTGATTTCCAACGAGGTCGTGGGGCGGCACAAGCTGAACCGTCTGTCGGCCCTTGCCCGCCATGCCAAAGTCGCCGTTTGCGCCGACGATGCGGACAACGTCATCGATCTGAACGCCGCCGCGGGCCAGGTCGGCGTGACCCTGGACGTTCTGGTCGAGATCGACGTCGGCGCGGGCCGTTGCGGCATCGCGCCCGGCGCCCCCGCCGTGGAATTGGCCAAGTTGATCGATGGGTCGCGCAATCTGCGTTTCTCGGGCCTCCAGGCCTATCAGGGGTCGGCCCAGCACATCCGCGATTTCGCCGAACGCAAGATGGCGATCAACGCGGCCCAGGTTCTGACCAAACAGACCCTCGAACTATTGGCCGAGGCCGGGCTCGACTGCGAGACCATCGGCGGCGCCGGTACGGGGACCTACGAATTTCATATCGGGTCCAAGGTGTGGAACGAATTACAGTGCGGCTCCTACGTCTTCATGGATACGGACTACGGCAAAAACCGCATGGCAGACGGCTCGATGTTCACGGAGTTCGAAAACGCACTCTTCGTCCTGGCGACGGTGATGTCGAAAACGACGGACGACTTCTGCGTCGTCGATGCGGGCCACAAGGCGCTGGGCAACGACCAGGGCTTCCCCCGTGTCCTTGACCTGGACGAGGTCGCCTATTCCCATCCGTCCGACGAACACGGCCGCCTGGATCTGAGCGAGACCAAGCAGGCGTTGAAACTGGGCGATAAGGTCAAGCTGATCCCCGGCCACTGCGATCCGACGGTGAACCTCTATGACTGGTACGTCGGCGTGCGCAACGGGCGGGTCGAAGCGCTCTGGCAGGTCACGGCGCGGGGCGCGCTGACGTAAACGCACCTTCAACGGGTGTGACCTGCGTCATGGTACCGACGCCTGCCGCCGGTATGGTTCTACGCAACGACCGCGTTAAATCTTGGACCCCTCAGTCCCCTTGCGCCTAAGATGGCGCGGCCGTCCCGGCGGGGGCATGAACGCTGAGCACGGCGGGTACCGTTTTAAAGTTGGCTGGATCAAAGGAAGGGCCACCATGAAAAAAATCGTCTATGTCCTGGGCGCGATTATCGTCCTTGTCGTCGCCGTCGCGATTTACGTCTTCGTCTTCGCGGGCGACCTGATCAAGACCGCCGTCGAGCGCGTCGGCAGCGACGCCACCCAGGCCGAAGTGACGCTGAGCAAGGTCGATCTGGACATGTTCCAGGGCACCGGCGGGATGCAGGGCCTGATCGTCGGCAACCCCAAGGGTTTCAAATCGCCCAGCGCCTTCGAGTTGGGCTCGATCTCCATGCAGATCGACACGGACACGGTTGGCAAGAACCCGGTCGTCATCAAGTCGATCGCCATCACCGGCCCGATCGTGACCTATGAAAAATCGGGCGGCACGTCGAACATCGACGCGATCAAGGCCAATGTCGACGCCTACGCCAAGCAGTTCGCGGGCTCCGGCGGTGAGGCCAAGACGGAAGAGAAATCGTCCGGCGACGAACAGAAACTGGTGATCGAAAAGCTGACGATCACCGGGGGCCAGGTGAAATTGAACGCCGGGATGCTGGGCGACAAGACGCTCGACGCGTCCCTGCCCGACCTGACCCTGACCGACATCGGTAAGGATTCGGGCGGCACCAGCCCCGCCGAGGTGGCCAAGGCCGTGATCGACAAGATCACCGCGGGCGTCATGTCGATCAATCCGGAAAAACTGATCGGCAATGCCGCCAAGATGATGGAAGACGCGACCAAGGGCGCCACCGACGCCATGAAGGGTGCCGGCGAAGGCGCCGGCAAGGCGATGGAAGGTGTCGGCGATAAGGTGAAGGGCCTGTTCGGAAAATAGGTCTTTTTCCAATCACTTGCATGAAAGGCGGGGCTCTCGGGTCCCGCCTTTTTTCATGGCCACTCCACCGGCGGCGACCCAATCGACCGAAAAAATCGATCAAAGGCAGTGAAATAATCCATCTTTGTTTTAATTGCGAATAATTCGCATTTGCGCTATATTCTTCTCAACACAGGCCGAGAAAGAAGGCCGCCGGGCGAACCGGAAAACGGGCCGCCCATCTGATGAAAGGAATATCGCCATGCCGCGCAAATTGATCAAAACCGGGACCTACTCCATCATGCACCTGGTGGTCGCCGTGGCCGTGGCATACGCCCTGACCCGCGACTGGCACATCGCCCTGGGGGTCGGCATTATCGAACCCATGGTCCAGACCGTCGCCTACACGATCCACGAAGCAATCTGGGGCAAGGTCCAGGACGCCGACGACAAGCGGGACGGCCAATCGGCCGCCCCCGCCGCGCCCGCCGGTGTCACCCCGGCGGCGGCATAAGCCTCGACCGCCGACCTATACGGCGGCGCGTTCCGCCCGCCGTCCGGGCCGGGCCCCGGTCCAGGCCAGTTCAAACCAAACCAACTCCCCGTTCACGTAGACCCGCTCGATCCCGCCCGCCGGGGTTTCGGGAGCCTCGAAGGTCGCGCGGTCGATAACCGTCTTGGGATCGAAGACCACCAGATCGGCGAAGGCGCCTTGGCGGATTTCGCCGCGGTCCTTGATGCCAAACACACTGGCCGGTTTGCCGGACATGCGGTGCACGGCCTCTTCCAGGCTGAACACCCCATGGTCGCGGCAGTAATGGCCGAGCACGCGGGGGAAGGTTCCCCAAAGGCGCGGATGCGGCCGGCCTTCGTCGATGGGCAGGCCGTCCGACGCGATCATCGCGCCGGGGAAAGCCATGATCCGGCGGACTTCGTCTTCGTCCATGCGGAAGTACACCGCCCCCGCCGGGGACAGACGATCGATGGCCTCGTCGACGGAACATCCCCATTCGGCGACGATACTGTCGAATTCGCGGCCGACCATTTCCGGATGGGTCGCCGAGGAGGTCAGAACCGTCTTCTCCGAGGTCGACAGGAAGTCCTTCAACAGGATCGTCGAGGTCGCGGTATAGGGATAGACGTCGTAATCCAGCTTCATGCGCTGCTGCGCCGCCTTGATATGGGCGAGGCTGTCGTGGCTTTTGCCCCAGTTCTCGCGGCCGACGCATTTGTGGTGCGAGATCACGGTCGCCGCCCCGGAACGGTCGGCGATCTCGATGGTCTCGTCCACCGACGGCACCAAGTCCGGGCCCTCGTTCCGCATATGGGTGGTGTAAAGCGCCCCGAAATCCTTCAGGCAGGCCGCCAGTTCGACGATCTCGTCGGTCGGCGCGTGGATTGCCGTCGGATAGGCCAACCCCGTCGACAGGCCGACGGCGCCGTCCTTCAGGCTTTGCTCCAACACCTTCGCCATGGCGTCGATCTCGGCCTTCGTCGCGGGCCGCTCAAAGCCGTCCATGACGCCCGCGCGCAGGGTCGAATGACCGACCAGGCTGGCCACGTTGATGGCCGGCGGGCTTGCTTCCAGGGCTTCGTTGTAATCCGCCAGGGTCGGATACTTGTAATCGTCCCAGGTGCCAAGCAGCGCCATGGGGCCCGGCGGGTTGGCCTCGCCCGCACGGCTACCCGGCACGAAGGGCGCCAATGACACGCCGCAGTTGCCGGTCACCACCGTGGTCACGCCCTGGCTGGATTTCGGTGCCACGGCGGGCTGCGTCAGGACCATGCGATCATCGTGGGTATGAACGTCGATAAAGCCGGGAGCGACGGCCAACCCCGTCGCATCCACGCGCTCCTTGGCCTGGGCTTGGGACAGGTCACCGACGGCCGCGACACGGTCGGCGATGATGCCGACATCGGCGCGGCGACGCGGGCCGCCTGTACCATCGATGACGTCGCCGCCGGCAATGATCATATCGAACGAATTGGGTATCTGAGTGGTATCGGGCATGGTCGCGGGCATCTCCCCTGGTCTTCGGTTTTGGCTGTGGTTTTCGCCATCTTACATCCTCTTTCGCTTGACGTAACGGCACCGTTGTCAGCGCCCGAAACCTTGCCTAAAACCGGATGAACCTGAGGAGACATGCCATGGCCGATTACCGCGCGCCCCTGGACGACATGCGTTTCGCCCTGACCGAAATCGCCGACATGGCGGCGGTCAACGCCCTGCCCGGCTACGGCGAAGCGACGCCGGATCTGGTCGATGCCGTTCTCGAAGAAGCCGGCAAGTTCGGATCGGACGTGCTGGCCCCCTTGAATCACACGGGCGACCAGGAAGGTTGCGTTCTGGAAAACGGCATCGTCCGCACGCCCAAGGGCTTTCCGGACGCCTATCAGCAATTCTTCCAAGGCGGTTGGAACGCCATCTGGGCACCTGAGGAATGGGGTGGCCAGGGCCTGCCCGTCGCACTGGCGACCGCGGTCTCGGAAGTCTGGCACGCGGCCAACCTGTCCTTCGCGCTCTGCCCCATGTTGACGCAAAGCGGGATCGAGTTGCTGCTGTCTCACGGCTCGGACGAGATCAATGCGGTTTATCTGGAAAAGTTGGTCACCGGGCAATGGACCGGGACCATGAACCTGACCGAACCGCAGGCCGGATCGGATCTCGCGCGTATCCGCTGCAAGGCGGAACGGACCTCCGGCGGCGGTTACGCCGTGCGCGGCCAAAAAATCTTCATCAGCCACGGTGAACACGACATGGCCGAGAACATCGTCCATATGGTGCTCGCCCGATCGCCGGACGGGCCCGAGGGCATCAAGGGCCTGTCGCTTTTCGTCGTGCCCAAGTTTCTGCCCGACGGCGACGGCAACCCGGGCGCGCGCAACGACCTGCGCTGCGTCTCGCTGGAACACAAGATGGGCATGCACGCCAGCCCCACCGCCGTCATGTCCTACGGCGACGACGGCGGCGCCACGGCTTTCCTGATCGGCGAGGAGAACCGCGGCATCGAATATATGTTCATCATGATGAACGCGGCCCGACTGGCGGTCGGCATGGAGGGCGTGGGCATCGCCGAACGCGCCTATCAGCAGGCCCGCGATTTCGCCAAGGAGCGCGTCCAGAGCCGCGCCGTTTCGGGCGGCCCCGAACCTGTCTCGATCATTCATCATCCGGACGTCCGCCGGATGCTGCTGGCCATGCGGGTTCAGACCGAAGCCATCCGCGCCATCGCCTACCGCGTCGCGGCGGCGGCGGATAAGGCGCGGCGCCATTCGGACGCGAATATGAAGGCCCGCGCCCAGGGCTTCGTCGACCTGATGACGCCGGTCGCCAAGGCGTTTTCGACGGATACGGCGTCCGAGGTCGCGGACATCGGCATCCAGGTCCACGGCGGCATGGGATATATCGAGGAAACGGGCGCCGCCCAACACGCCCGCGATATCCGCGTCACGCGTATCTATGAAGGCACCAACGGCATCCAGGCCAACGACCTGGTCGGCCGCAAGGTCGCCCGGGACGAGGGCCGCAACGCCGGAGCATTGGTCGTAGAAATTCGGGGCACGCTGGATGACGTGAAAGCCAGCGACCTGGCCGATCTGGCGCCGGCGCTGGAACAGGCCGTCGAAGCCTTGGAAACTGCAACGAACTGGATCGTCGAGACCTTTCCCGGCGACCCCGCCATCGTCGCCGCCGGGGCAACCCATTACCTGCGCCTCATGGGCGTGGTCTCGGGTGGCTGGCTGCTGATCCTTGGGGCCTTGCGCGCGAACCGGCGCCGGGCCGCGGGCGACAGCGATCCGTTCCTGGAACAGAAGCTTGTGTCGGCCCGTTTCTTCGCCGAGCAATACCTGCCACAGGCGGCCGCGTTGAAGGCCACCATCCTGCAAGGCGGCGGGACCGTGACAGAGGTTTCACCGGACGCATTCTAAGCCGCCCCGCCCCCTCCTTTCGGCCCCGCCGAAAACCTTTCGCAAACCTTGAAATTTCGGGCTTTGCGCCTTGATTTATTAACCTTTTTCCTACAGGTTCAATCCCGTATTCCCTGGGGATTCGAATGAACGCGCTGACGCGGTACGTATTGCGCCAACTTCTGGTTGGCATGATCCTTGTGACGACGGGCCTGACCTGTATCATCTGGCTGACCCAGTCGCTGCGGTTTGTCGAAATGATCGTCAACCGGGGCTTGAGCGCGGGCACGTTTCTGTACCTTTCCGGCCTGCTGCTGCCGAACTTCCTGGTCGTCATCCTGCCCATCGCACTGTTCACCGTGGTCGTCTTCATCTACGCCAAGCTGATCACGGATCGAGAGTTGGTGGTGATGCGGGCAGCGGGGCTCAGCCAACTGGCGCTTGCCCGGCCGGCGTTGATCTTGGCCGGGTGCACGGTCGTTCTGTCTTACACTCTGCACCTTCAACTGGTGCCGGAATCCTATCGCGCCTTCCGGGACCTGCAATGGGATATCCGCAACAGCGTCTCCCATGTCCTGCTGAAAGAGGGCGAATTCAACAACGTGGGCAAGACCACCACCGTCTATATCCGCTCGCGCACGCCGGATGGGCAGCTTCACGGCATTCTCGTCCACGACACGCGGGACGTAGCCAAGCCGTTCACCCTGATGGCCGACCGCGGGGCGATGATCGACACGCCGACGGGGCCCCGCGTTGTGATGTTCAAAGGGAACCGCCAGGAGGTCGACAAGACCACCAACAAATTCTCGATCTTGTATTTCGACCGCTGGGTCTACAATCTGGCGATCGGCGGGCCACAAGGTGCACGATGGCGAGAGCCACGTGAACGCACGCTCGCCGAGTTGTTCGATACGGAGAATCAGGCCGAACAGATCGGTTCACAGAACGTCGGGAAGTTCATCGTCGAAGCCCATCGTCGGCTGATCGCTCCCATGCTCTGCCTGACCTATGCGGTGATCGGACTATGCTGTCTATTAACCGGGAACTTCGGGCGGCGAACGCAAACGGCCCGCGTTCTAACCGCGGTCGCGACCATGGTAGTCCTGCAAGGAATCATCCTGGGAACGGAAAACGTGATCGCCAAAAACCTGAATCTGATACCCCTGCTCTATGCGGTCGTGCTGGCGCCGATTCCCATCGCATGGTTCATCATGGTCCGCCCGCCTTCCGCCGCGCCAGCCGCCGCGCCAGCCAACGCGTCCAGCGCGGCCTGACCGGGAGGGGTCGAGAGAATGCGGCTGTCAGCGATCCTTTCGATTTATATCGGGCGCCATTTCCTAGTCAGTTTTCTGGGGATTTTTTGCCTGTTCTTGATGCTGATTCTGTTGTTCGATTCCGTCGAATTGCTCCGCCGCGCAGGGCAAAACCCAGATGTCACCTTCACGATGATTCTGGAAATGTCGTTACTCAAATTGCCGTTCATGGGGCAGAAAACGTTTCCCTTCGCCATCCTGTTCGGCGGCATGGCCGCATTCTGGCGCCTAACTCGGACCAACGAATTGGTCGTCACCCGCGCAACCGGCATATCTGCCTGGCAATTCATGTTGCCGGTTTTGTTCCTCGCCTTCGTCTTGGGAATTCTGCAGGTCATGGTCATCAATCCCCTGTCGTCGTCCATGCTGGCGCGCTACGAGCGCCTGGAAGCGACGCGGATCGAAGGACACACGAGTTTCCTCTCAATCTCCAATTCAGGTCTTTGGCTGCGTCAGGCGGACCAGAAAGGCCAAAGCGTGGTCCATGCCGAACGTGTTCTGCAGCAGAACAGCGAAGTCGAACTTCGCGAGGTATTGGTGTTCCTGTACGAAGGGAAGGACACGTTCCTGCAACGCATTGATGCGCAATCGGCGCGCCTGGAAGACGGCTTTTGGCATCTGAAGGACGCCTGGCTCTTCCAGCCCGAAGCACCGTCCGCCTTTGAGAAAGATTATTGGCTGCCCACAGATTTGACCGTGACGCGCATTCAAGACAATTTCGCACCGCCCGAAACCATGTCTTTCTGGGATTTGCCGCGCTTCATCGACACGCTGGAAGAGGCGGGATTCTCGGCCATCCGCCATCGACTTTACTGGCATACGTTGCTCGCGGCCCCGCTACTGATGTGCGCCATGGTGCTGATCGCCGCAACCTTTACCTTGCGCCAGACGAGGCGTGGCGGCACGACCTTCGTCATCGCCGGCGGCGTGTTCACCGGCTTCGTGCTGTATTTCTTTTCGGATATCGTCTTCGCCCTCGGACTGTCTGACAGCATTCCAGTGCTGCTTGCCGCCTGGACGCCGTCTGGAGTTGCGACAATGTTGGGCACGGCGATGCTGTTCCATCTGGAAGACGGGTAGGAACGATGGCCCGCTTCTTGCGCTCCCTCGCGATGTCCCGACGACTGGCGGCATCCTTGCTGACGGTTACGACCGCTCTCGTTTGCGCGCCTTCCTCGCATGCCGCAACGGATGACGGAAGGGATACCCAACGCCCGCTGGGTATTCTGTTGCTGAACGGCGCACCAACGTCATCAACCGCAGAAGGTGAGCCTGCCGCAACGCCTCCCACGGTGCCAAGCGCCCTGCCCTCGGCGTTGCCTTCACGTACGGCGCAGCCCACGCCCACCCGATTGTTCAACGCACCGCCCACCTCCGCTCCCCCTGTGCCTTCCACATCGTCGGCATCGCGCCCGATCCCGGGCGGCCTGCTCTCAGCCCCCGCATCGGCGCGGGCACAACCGAACCGTCTTTTCAACGCGCCGACCGGCGACAACTCCGCTCCTATCCAAAAACCGGCCGCTTCAATCGCTCCGGCCGGTGCCCGCCCGCTCGGCCTATTGTTCGACAATTCGGCGGCCGCGCCGGTCACCCCACGAGGCGACGGTTCCGGCCAGGCACGGCCTGCGTCGATGATCGCGCCCACCACCTTGCACCCACCCGTCGCGGTACCGCGTCCCGTCATGCCCTCGGCCGCGTCTCCGACCGGGCGGGCGCCCCAATACACATCTGATCCGCCCCCTGCGCCGCGCCAAACACGACAGGCAGACACATCGCCCGAAACACCCGAGAGCACGCCGGAAAAGATTGAAGGTTCCACGGAGGCTCCGGTCAACCTGCTGGCCGACGAAATGAGCTTCGATCGCGAAAACAGTTTGGTCACGGCTTCGGGCAATGTCGAAATCACTTTTGGGGACCGGTCGCTGACTGCCGATCAAGTGACATACAACCAGCGGACGGACATCGTACAAGCCGCAGGGAACGTGACGATCCTGGAACCGTCGGGGGAACAGATTTTTGCCGACCAAATCACGATCACCGGCGACCTGAAAGACGGCCTGATCCGCAACATCGGCGTGATATTGGCCGATCGTTCTCGTCTCGCGGCCCAGGGCGCCAAACGGTCCGGCGCGATCGTCACCGAGTTGCGCCAAGGCGTCTATTCTCCATGCAACTTGTGTGCGGAGGACCCTGAACGGCCGCCTCTATGGCAAATCAAAGCCGTCCGCGTGATCCACGACAAGCGGACCAAAACACTCGAATACAAGGATGCCTGGCTGGAGGTATTCGGGGTTCCCGTTCTTTACACGCCCTATTTCATTCACCCAGACCCCAGCATTCGCCGCAAGGCAGGCTTTCTCGCCCCCGGGTTCGGCGGTTCATCCGATTTGGGCTTCGTCGCACGAATTCCCTATTTCTACCCGTTCGATGACACGAATGACCTGACCGCGACACCGGCCTTTTCGGAATCGGAAGGCTTCCAGTTGACGCTGGATCATCGCAAGCGATTCCAGAACGGCAAGTTGGACACCCAGGTCAGCGGGATCAACGATTCTGAAGGCGATTTCCGCGGACACGTATTTTCCGAAGGATTGTGGGATCTGAACCGGACCTGGCGCGCGGGTTTCGATATCAATCGTGCGACGGACGACACGTATCTGCGGCGTTTCGGCTTCGACAGCCAGCCCGTCCTTGAAAGCCGGGTTTTCGCGGAAGGCTTCCGCGGCCGAAATTACCTTGGCGTCAATGCGTATTCCTTCCAGGACCAGCGCGCCGATGCGGATTCAATCGACAGCCCCCTGGTTCTCCCCCTAATTGAATACAACCACGTCGGAGAACCCGATCGGTTCGGTGGCAATTTCGCCATGGATGCCAGTTTCCTGGTCGTCTCGCGCGACGAAAGTGGAAACGATACCCGCCGCCTGTCGATTCGACCTTCTTGGAACCGCCGTTTCTCGGATTCCATCGGGAATCTCTTTGCCTTCTCCACCGGCGTTTGGGCCGATGGTTATCACGTTGCCAACGTTGAACGCGATAATACCTCGGATTTCACCGGCGTGACCGGGCGTATTTATCCTTATGCATCGCTCGAATGGCGCCTTCCTTTGATCAATCAACTGGGCAAGGCGAGCCAGACCCTCGAGCCGATCGTCAACTTCGTCGCCAGCCCGAACGGCGGAAACTCCAGCAACATTCCCAACGAAGACAGTCAAGAATTTGAATTCGACGACACCAACCTATTCGGGGCTAACCGGTTCGGTGGGATCGACCGGGTCGAGGGCGGCTCGCGCATCAACTACGGCCTGAAGTGGGGTCTGTTCAGCCCGACCGGACGAAGCATCACCTTGTTGGTCGGCCAGACCTACCGATTTAATCCCGACGATACGTTTGCTGAAGGCAGCGGCCTGGAAGACGATTTGTCCGATATCGTCGCGGCGGCCCGGATCAATCCGTCACCCTATTTCGACGCCACTTATCGCACGCAGATCGAGAAGGATTCGTTCTCTGCACGCCGCCATCAGGTTCAGTTAAGTGCCGGCGTGCCGTTGCTGCGGGGCTCGACCAGCTATATCTTCTTCGAAGAACCGGAAGACAGTGAATTCAGCGGTCGCGAAGAATTGTCTTTCAACATCTCTTCCCAGTTCACACGGGAATGGCGGGTCCAGGTTCAGGCTATTCGGGATATGGCGGCCAACGAAATGCGCTCGATCTCCAGCGATCTCGTGTACGAAGACGAATGCCTGATAGTCACCACCCGGTTTTCCAGAACGTTTTACGAAGACCGGGACCTTCAGCCAACCGATGCCTTTACCGTGAACCTTCTTTTGAAGACCCTAGGACAGATCACTTTCTAAATGCGATTGACCCCGATCACTCCGACGAGTTCGAGCAGTTTCGTTCTCCCCTTCCCAGCGCTTTCACGCGCAGCAGCAGCCATGGCTTTGGCCACGGTATTTTGGTTCGCCACAGCAGCGCCCGCGTTCGCCCAGCAGATGGGAATTATCGCCACGGTCAACAGCGCACCGATCTCCGAATACGATCTGAGAGCCCGCCTGGAACTGGTCATGGCGATGTCGGGCCTGCCGCGCAATCGCCAGACTGTTCAGCAACTGGCGCCCAAGGTGGTTGATACCCTGATCGAAGAAGAATTAAAGCGGCAAGAAGCGGAAGCCCTAGGGATCGAGGTCAGCCAGGAAGAGGTGCAATCGGCGGTACGGCGGTTCGAGCAGGCGCGCAACATGCCTGCAGGCGCAATGCTTGAAATGCTGAAGACCATGAACTTATCCGAAGAGGTCCTGTACCAACAGATTCGCGCAGATCTCTCTTGGCGTGATGCGCTTCGGCGTCGGTTTCGTGCGTTGACGCAGGTTTCCGACGAGGAGATCGACGAAGAACTGGCCCGCATGGAGGCCGAAAAAGGTAAGCCGGTGGCCCTCCTTTCGGAGATTTTCCTTCCGGTGGACCAACCGGACAAAGAACAAGAAGTGCGCGCGGTCGCGAACCGTATTATCAGCGAACTTAAGAATGGCGCGCCGTTCCAGACCATGGCCACGACCTTTTCGCAAAGCCCGACAGCGGCCGTCGGCGGCGATCTGGGTTGGGTTTCCGTTGGAACCTTGGCACCTGAGGCCGGTCGCGCATTGGCGGCCATGAAAACCGGAGATTATTCGAAACCGATCCGATCCCGGGACGGCTTCTCCGTCTATTGGCTGAGGGACCAGCGCGTGTCCCAAGGCGCCACGGGCCCCGCGGCCGACCCCCAAATCGAATTGCAACAGGTAACCATCCCTGTGAAGGATGTCAGCCCGACGTCCGGCGCGGAAAATGAGTTGGATCTGGCCAAGCGACTACGGCTTCGGGCCAATAATTGTCAGGACATGGCCGACATGCCCCGCACCGTCGCCGGAGGATTGACCGCCGATAGGCTAAAGCTCCGGCTCAGCCAGCTTTCACCGCTGGTCAAGGAATCGATCAAGGACCTGCCCGACGGCAAGCCCAGCGAAGTCATCAAGGTTCCCGGTGCCTATATGTTGTTCATGGTCTGCGAACGTGTCGCCGAGAATTCCGAAGAAATCGTCCGCGCCCAGGTACGCAGGCGTCTGATCGACGCCCGCCTTGATCTGGCTGCACGGCAATTCATGCGCGACCTGCGACGTAACGCCTTCATCGAACGCCGTTAGCCCCATGGCGGAAACCCCGCACTGCGACGCACCGCCCCTTGCCCTGACCATGGGAGAGCCCGCCGGCGTCGGCGGTGAACTGAGCCTCCGCGCCTGGGCGACCGCACGTGACCAAACCGGGCCGTTCTTCGCCATCGACGATCCGGCCCGTCTCGCCGCCCTGGCAGAGCGGTTGGGCGGCGGCATTAAGGTGGAAGAGATCGCCGCTCCCGCAGAGGCGGCGACTGTCTTCGCCCGCGCCTTGCCCGTTCTGGCCGAACCGCTGGCCGCGCCGGTCGAACCCGGCAAACCGGATACCGTCAATGCCGGAGCCGTCGTGAATTCGATCGAACGCGCAACCCGGCTGGCACTCGACGGTACCGCCGCTGGCTTGGTCACCAACCCGATCCAGAAATCCGTGCTTTACGCCGCCGGTTTCGAACATCCGGGGCATACCGAATTCGTTGCTAAGCTGTGCGGCGATGTCGAGCCGGTGATGATGCTGGCCTGCGAGGCATTACGCGCCGTGCCCGTCACCGTTCACGTCAGCCTGCGCCAAGCGGTCGATAGCCTGAGCACGGAAACCATCGTCAACAAGGGTCGTATCACCGCCGCCGCCCTTAAACGGGATTTCGGCATTGCGCGGCCGCGGCTGGCCATCGCCGGGTTGAACCCCCACGGCGGCGAAGACGGCACCTTGGGGACCGAGGACCGGGATATCGTCGCCCCCGCCGTCGCGATCCTCCAAAGCGAAGGGATCGATGCTTTCGGTCCTGCCCCGCCCGACACCTTGTTCAGCCCCCGCGCCCGCCGGGGGTATGACGCCGCCCTCTGCATGTATCACGATCAGGCGTTGATCCCGGTCAAGGCGCTCGATTTCGACGGCGGAGTCAATGTGACCCTGGGCCTGCCGGTCGTCAGGACCTCTCCGGACCACGGCACGGCGTTGGATATCGCCGGCACCGGTCAAGCAAGCGAGCAAAGCCTGGTCGCCGCCTTGATGATGGCGCGCCTGATCGCCGCCAACCGGGCGCAGCGCGCCTAACCCGGGCAGGAACCCCGCCACAATGTCAGCCCCCGATCCCGATCTTCCGCCCCTACGCGACGTCATTCGTGATCACGGATTGGGCGCGCGGAAGTCCCTGGGGCAGCATTTCCTGCTCGACACGAACCTCACCGACCGCATCGCCCGTGCCGCCGAACCGCTCGCCGGCGTGAACGTGGTCGAGATCGGCCCCGGCCCGGGCGGGTTGACCCGTTCGCTTCTGCGCACCGACGCCGCCGGGGTCTGGGCCATCGAAAAAGACAGCCGCTGTATCGACGCCCTGAGCCAATTGCGGGACGCCTTTCCCGGGCGCTTCACCATCGTCGAGGCCGACGCCTTGAAAACCGATCCGGCGGACCTGACCCCGGCGCCACGCGCCATCGTCGCCAACCTACCCTACAACGTCTCGACCGTCCTGTTGCTGCAATGGCTGCGCCGGGCGGACCAGTACCAGCGCATGATCCTGATGTTCCAGAAAGAAGTCGCGGACCGCTTAACCGCGAAACCGGGCAGCAAGTCCTATGGCCGCCTGTCGGTCATCACCCAATGGGTCTGCGATGTCCGCCCCCTGTTCAACGTCTCGAAACAGGCGTTCACGCCGCCACCCAAAGTCGCTTCCACGGTAGTTGAACTGATCCCCCGTACGGCTCCGCTCGCCGATGCCGTCTTCACCGATCTGGAAAAGGTCACTCAGGCGGCCTTCGGCCAGCGGCGAAAGATGCTGCGCTCAAGCCTAAAACCCTTGGGCATCGATCCGGCCGCCGCCGGGATCAGCCCGGAATCCCGCGCAGAAGATCTGGACGTCGTTCAATTCTGCGCCTTGGCGCGGCTTCTCGCGGGCCGCCCTTGACCCGCCCCCTAGCGGGGGCTCAAGATCAAAAGAAAAGCCACATATACCGCCGACCGGAGGAAACACCCGATGACCACCCCCCGCCCGATTTCCGACGGCGCGCTTTGGACGCGCGCCGACTTTCCCGAAACCCGTAGCTGGGTCCAGCCGCTGTCGCCCGGGATGAGCGCCGAATTGAAGACCGCCGTGGCAAAGGCCATGGCCGCCGGCGGCTCTCCCTATGACCTGACGCCGGACACCTTCGATCTGCCGGCCATGCGGCCCCTGCTTGCCGAAACCCGGCACCAGTTGGAAGAGGGTCGCGGCTTCGCCGTCATTGGCGATTTTCCGGTCGATGATTTCAGCTACGACGAAAGCCTCTGGGCCTATTGCGGCCTGTCGTCCTATCTGGGCGAGATCACGGCCCAGGGACGCAGCGGCGACCGCTCCGTCGACGTCCTCGACAAGGGCATTCCCTATAGCCATCAATCGCGCGGCTACAGCTCCAACAAGCTGCTGCCGTTCCATACGGACGGCTCGGACCGCGTCGGCCTGCTCTGCTTGGACACGGCGATGGAAGGTGGGCTGAGCATCCTGGTCTCGGCCCCGGCCGTCTACAACACGGTGGTCCGCGAACGCCCGGATCTGATGCCGATATACGAACGCGGGTTTTATCACCACCGCCGGGGCGAACAGCGGGACGACGAAAGCCCGATCTCGCCCAACCGTATTCCGGTGTTCGAGTTCTACAACGACCTGCTCCACTGCTTCTACAACCGGAACCCCACGAACTGGGTCGAGAAGGAAGGCTTGAAGCTGTCTGCGGAAGAGGTCGAGGCGTTGGACTATTTCGATTCCGTCGTCGCCCGGCCGGAAATGCAGTTGCCCATGGAAATGCGCAAAGGCGACCTGCAGTTCGTCAACAACTTCGTCCTGTTGCATTCACGCACGGATTACGTCGATGGCCCGGACCACCGGCGGCATCTGATCCGGCTCTGGTTGAACGACGATCAGTCGCGGCGGGTCGGTCCGACGACGCTGGACCTTTATGCCCCCGAACATTCGCGCAAGCGCGCCGCCGGGTGACCGGAGGGAGGTCGGCTAACTGCCGACGCCCATCCCCTGCACGAAATCGAGCAGGCCCGTCTGGCGGTCCTTCTTCAGGCGCTCCGCCCGCAGGATCGACTTCACACTCTCGACGCTCTTGTCGAGATCATCGTTGATGATGATGTAGTCGTACTCGGCATAGTGGCTCATTTCCGATTTGGCGCGCGCCATGCGGCCGGCGACAACTTCATCGGAATCCTGGCCCCGCCCCTTCAGGCGGCTTTCCAGTTCCTCAACGGACGGCGGCAAGATGAAGACACTGACCAGGTGCTCCTTGGCGCTCTCCTTAAGCTTGCTGGTTCCCTGCCAATCGACGTCGAACAACACGTCCTGCCCCGCATTCAGCGCTTCCCAGACAGGCTTCTTCGGCGTGCCGTAGGAATTGTCGAACACCGTGGCATGTTCCAGAAAGCCATCCTCGGCGACCATCCGGGCGAACGTCTCGGGCGAATAGAAATAGTAATCCTTGCCGTCGACCTCGCCCGGGCGCGGTGGGCGCGTGGTCGCCGAGACGGACATGACGATGCCTTCTTCCTCGGCCAGCAGGCGGCGGGAAATGCTGGTCTTGCCCGCACCGGACGGCGACGACAGCACCAGCATCATGCCACGGCGTGAAATATCGACCATTGGCCCGCCCCTTCGCTATTCGATGTTCTGGACCTGCTCGCGGAGCTGGTCGATCACGGTCTTAAGGTCGAGGCCGATCGCCGTCAGATCCGTATCCGGCGACTTCGAGCAAAGCGTGTTGGCCTCGCGGTTGAATTCCTGGCAGAGGAAATCCAGGCGGCGCCCGACGGGGCCGTCGGCCTTCTCCAGCATTTCACGGGCAGCCGCCGTATGGGCGATCAGCCGGTCCAATTCCTCGCGGATATCGGCCTTGGTCATCAGCATCGCCGCTTCCTGCGCCAGACGCTCCTCCGGCATGCCGGGATTGTCGTCGATCAGGCGTTGGACCTGTTCGTTCAAACGCTGGCGGATGGCCTCCGGCTGTGTCCCGGCAACCGTGGCGGCACGTTCGGTCAGACCCGCGACCTGGTCGATCTGGCCCGTCATGACGGCAAGAAGGCGCCTGCCTTCCTCGGCACGCATTGCGGCGAGGCCGTCGAGCGCCTTGTCCAGATCCGCCATCATCGCCTTGGCGATGCGCTCGAACGCGTCTTCGGCCATCACCTCGTCGACCGGCTCAATCACGCCGCGCAGGCCCAGGATACCGTCTAGGCTGGGCGGCCCGGCGTTCGGGACCTCTTTCGCCAGGGCGTCCATGCGGCCGACGACCTGGGCGAGGAAGTCTTCGTTGATGCGGTAGGCCCCGCCACCGCCTTCGCGACGGGTCTGCAGATTCACGGAAACGCTGCCGCGTTTGAATTTCTTGCCTACCCGGGCGCGGACCTGGGGGTCCAGGGATTCGTAGCCCGGAGGCGGCCGGAACCGCAGATCCAGGCCCTTGGCGTTGACGCTGCGGATTTCCCAAACCCAGGCGTGATCGTCGAGACCGCCTTCGGTCCGAGCAAATCCGGTCATTGAGTTGATGGCCAAGCTGCGTTCCTTTTCCGTGTGGTCGTGAACGTTGCGAACCTTATACCGACCCCATGGCACGCCAACAAGCGGCCCGCATCTGCCGGTCGCGGCCGTCGCCTCTTCCCATCGGCCCTACCGGCCCCCTATAACCGGGGGATGAGCCTGGAACATCCGAAAACCATTTTGATCACCGGCGGGTCCAGCGGCATCGGGCATGCCCTGGCGCTAGCCTATGCCGGGCACGGCGTCACGCTCTACGTCTCCGGTCGCGACAAGGACCGCGTCGAAGCCGTGGCCGAAGAATGCCGCGCCCGGGGCGCGACGGCCGAGGGCCGAGTCATCGACGTGACGGACGCCGATGCCATGGCGGCCTGGATCGCGGATGCCGACGGCAAGACGCCGCTCGACCTCGTCATCGCGAACGCCGGCATCACCAATTCAACTTCGGGCCTGAAAGACGGTCCGGAGCGGACTCGTCGGATTCTCTCCGTGAATATCGACGGCGTGGTCAACACGATGCTGCCGGCCCTGGCCGCCATGGACTCCCGTGGGCGGGGCCAGGCCGCGATCGTCGCCTCGATCGCCGGGTTCAGAGGGCTGCCGACGTCGTCCGCCTATTCGGCCTCGAAAGCCGCGGTGAAGGCCTGGGGCGAAGCCCTGCGCGGCGAACGTCTGGCGACCGGCGTGCGGGTCAACGTGATCTGCCCGGGTTGGGTCGAAAGCCGGATCAGCCAGAACAACACCTTCGACATGCCGTTCCTGATGCCCGCCGATGCCGCCGCCGCCGCGATCCGCCGGGGGCTGGCGCGGGACAAGGCCCGCATCGTCTTCCCCTGGCCCATGCACCTGGCGGCCTGGCTGCTCGGCGCCCTGCCCCCGTCCTGGACGGATTCCCTCCTTCACCGCGCCATGCGTGGACGGGAGTGGTAGAGGTGCGAGAGTACTCGAAGGATTGGGGCACCGCCGTCAGGTCGGCTTAGCGGCTCTGACGCTTGATCCGCCGCCATTTGGCGACGTTGCGGTTATGTTCGTTCAAGGTCTTGGAGAATGCGTGTCCGCCGGTCCCGTCCGCGACGAAATAGAGCGCGTCCGTCTCCTCCGGGTGCATGACGGCTTCGATCGCCGCCTGCCCGACGTTGGCGATCGGCGTCGGCGGCAAGCCGGAGATCACGTAGGTGTTGTAGGCGGTGGCACCCTCCAGGTCTGCGCGGGTCAACTCCCGGTCGAGCGGCTGTTCACCGCGGGTAATGCCGTAGATCACCGTCGGATCGGATTGCAATTTCATGCCGCGTTTCAGGCGGTTGATGAACACCCCCGCGACGCGCGGACGCTCCGCCGCGACCCCGGTCTCCTTTTCAACGATGGAGGCCAGGACCAAGGCTTCCTCGGGACTGTTCAGCGGCAGCCCTTCCGACCGCCCCGTCCAGGCTTTTTCCAAGGCGGCGTCCAGGGCCTTTTCCATGCGCCGCACGGCCTGCACCTTGGTGTCGTAGTAGGCGTAGTGGTATGTCTCGGGCAGTAGGTGCCCTTCGTCCGGCGCCGGCGGTAACGGCCCCATCAGACCCTCCGCCTTATCGACGATGGCCAGCGCCTCGACGACCGTTAGCCCCTCCGGCACGGTGAAACTGCGTGACACCGTCTCGCCCTTGGTCAGGACGGTCAGAACCTCATAAATGCTGGCCTTGGCGGGAATTGTGAATTCGCCGGATTTCAGGCTGCGGTCGGCCTGTTTGATGCGCGCGGCCAGGCGGAACACCCAATCCGATTCAATGACGCCCTGATCGACCAACGTCTGGGCGATGGACTGGATACCGCTGCCGGGCGGCACCAGGACGACCTGATCCGTTTGATGGGGGCCGGGGCCGGAAACCTTGTTCTGAAACCAGATCCAACCGCCGAACATCACATCGGCGATCACGATGAACAGGACAACGGCAATGACGGTGGAGCGGCGGCTCATCCCGGTATTCTAAGGCTAGTCGACGGCCTTGAACACCAGCGAGGCATTGGTGCCACCGAACCCGAAGGAATTCGACAGCGCCGCGCGGATTTTGCGCTCCTTCGGCTGGTGCGGAACCAAATCCACGCCCTGACAGGCGTCCGACGGATTGTCGAGGTTCAGGGTCGGCGGAATAATGCTGTTGTTCATGGCGAGGATCGAATAGATCGCCTCGACCGCACCGGCGGCGCCCAACAAATGCCCGACGGCCGACTTCGTCGAGGACATGGAAATGTCCTTGATCGCATCGCCGAACACGCGCTTCACAGCACCCAATTCGATTTCGTCGCCAAGCGGCGTCGACGTGCCATGGGCGTTGACGTAGTCGATGTCTTCCGGGTTGAGACCGGCCCGCTTCAACGCGGCCGACATGCAGCGGTAGGCACCGTCGCCGTCTTCGGCCGGGGCGGTGATGTGATGGGCATCGCCCGACATGCCGTAGCCGACGACTTCGGCGTAAATCTTGGCGCCGCGCTTCTTGGCGTGCTCCAGTTCTTCCAGCACGACCACCCCGGCGCCGTCACCCATGACGAAACCGTCGCGGTCCTTGTCCCACGGGCGGGAGGCCTTTTCCGGCGTGTCGTTGAACCCGGTCGATAGGGCCCGGGCGGAACAGAACCCGGCGACGCCCAACGGGCAGATCGCGGCTTCGGCGCCACCGGCAACCATCACGTCGGCGTCTTCCCACATGATGATGCGGGCGGCGTCGCCGATGGCATGGGCACCGGTCGAACAGGCCGTCACGACGGCATGGTTCGGCCCCTTGAAGCCGTAACGGATCGACACATGACCCGAGACCAGATTGATCAGCGAGGCGGGAATGAAGAACGGGCTGAGACGCCGGGCACGGCCTTCGTGGACGGTGATCGCACCGGAAGAGATTTCCGGCAGACCGCCGATACCAGAGCCGATCAGGACGCCGGTTTTCCAGCGGTCCTCGTCGGCGTCCGGCTTCCATCCGGAATCCTCGATCGCCTGAATGGCGGCGGCCATCCCGTAGATGATGAAGGAATCCATGCGGCGCTGGTCCTTGGTCGGAACCCAGTCTTCCGCATTGAAGGTCCCGTCCGACCCGTCACCGGTCGGAACGGTCCCGCCGATCTTGGCCGGCAGATCGTATTCATCGAAGCCCTCGAGCCTACGAATGCCCGATTGCCCGTTCAACAGGCGCGACCAGTTCGTCTCGACACCGCTGCCGAGCGAATTGACGATACCTAGTCCGGTAACGACGACGCGTCTCATATCAGATTTCACACCCGCCCAAGGGGCGCACCGGCCCCCAAGGGGGCGGGCGCCGAAGGGGACGAATCGCTCGCGATTACTGCTGCGATTCGATGAAGTCGATGGCGTCCTTGATGGTCAGGATCTTTTCGGCCGCATCATCGGGAATTTCGATGCCGAACTCTTCTTCGAAGGCCATGACCAACTCAACCGTGTCGAGGCTGTCCGCGCCCAGATCGTCGATAAAGTTAGCATTTTCAACAACTTTGGCTTCGTCCACACCGAGGTGGTCGTGGACGATTTTCTTCACGCGATCAGCAACATCACTCATGTTAATTCCCCTAAAGGTTCCCTAATTATTCGCTCAGGAAATAAGGTTGAAATTCGGATTTCGGCGGCAGGATTTCTGGGGCCGCGGACCAAGTTCGCCCGCTTCCTATCACACTTCGAACTCGTTTGACCAGCACCAGAACGCAGCTTTGTCGATTGGCCTTTCACACCTGCGTGACACGGGCAATGACGACCGTCAGATCATCGCCATCCCGCCGTTCACATGCATCGTCTGGCCCGTCACATAGGCCGCTTCGTCGCTTGCCAGATAAAGGGCGGCGGCGGCGATCTCTTCCGAGGTGCCCATGCGGCCGGCCGGAATGGCACCCATGATGCTTTCCTTCTGGGCGTCCGTCAGTTCGTCGGTCATCGCCGTGGCGATGAACCCGGGGGCGATGCAGTTGACGGTCACGCCCCGCGCGGCGACTTCCTGGGCCAACGATTTGCTCATGCCGATCATGCCGGCCTTGGAGGCCGCGTAATTGACTTGGCCCGCGTTGCCGGTGACGCCGACGATCGAGGTGATCCCGATGATCCGTCCCTGGCGCTTCTTCATCATGCCGCGCAGGACCGCGCGGGACAGCCGAAAGGCCGCGGTCAGATTGACGTCGACGACCTCCTGCCAATCCTCGTCCTTCATCCGCATCATCAGGGTGTCGCGGGTCAGACCCGCGTTGTTGATCAGGATGTCGATGCCGCCCATCGCCGCCTCGGCGTCGGCGGCCAGTTTGTCCGTGCCCTCGGCCGACGACAGATCGGCCGGGATGACATAAACGCGGTCGCCCAGTTCGGCGGCCAGCGGCTCCATGGCTTCGACGCGGCGGCCGGACAACGCGACCGTGGCGCCCGCACCATGCAAGGCACGCGCGATGGCGCCGCCGATACCGCCGGAGGCGCCGGTGACCAGAGCGGTTTTTCCCGTAAGATCGAACATTCCGATGTTCCCTCTTTCCTTATGGTTATAAAGCGGCGGCCCTACAGAGAAGCGAGGAAGGCCTCGACCTCTTCCGGCGTACCGACATTGACGACGGAAAGCTCGCGGTCGATGCGCCGCGCCAAGCCGGCCAGAATCTTGCCCGAGCCGACCTCGACCAACGTATCGACGCCCTGGGCTTTCAACTGTTCGACGCATTCGCGCCAGCGCACCATGCCGGTCACCTGTTCGACCAACAAGCGCTTGATCTCGGCCGGGTCCTCCACCGGGGCCGCCGTGACGTTGGCCATCACGGGCACGGCCGGGGCGTTGATCGCGACGGCGCCCAGCGCTTCGTCCATGGCGTCTGCGGCGGGCTGCATCAGGGCACAATGGAACGGGGCGGAAACCGGCAGCAGAACCGCCCGCTTAGCGCCCGCTTCCTTGGCCAGTTCGGTCGCCCGTTCAACGGCGGCGGTGGAGCCGGAAATCACGATCTGGCCCGGCGCATTGTCGTTGCCGGCTTGGCAGACCTCGCCCTCGGTCGCCTGGGGGACGGCCATGGCGCCTTCGCAGACCTTTTCGACGGCATCCATCTCAAGGCCCATCAGCGCCGCCATGGCGCCCTGCCCCACGGGCACGGCCTTTTGCATTTCGGTGCCGCGGGTTTTCAGCAGCCGCGCCGTATCGGCCAGGGTAAATGTCCCCGCCGCGGCCAGGGCCGAATATTCGCCCAGCGAATGCCCCGCGACGAAATCCGCGCGCGCCGTCAGGTCGAACCCACCCTCGGCCTTGAGCACCGCCATCACGGCCATGCTGGCGGTCATGATCGCGGGCTGCGCGTTGGCCGTCAGGGTCAACTCGTCCTCGGGTCCTTCGAACATGATCTTGGAAAGGTTCTGCTTGAGCGTTTCGTCCACTTCCTCGTGGACCTCGCGGGCGGCGGCGAAGGCGTCGTAGATGTCCTTGCCCATACCCACGGTCTGGGAACCCTGTCCCGGGAAAATCAGCGCGCGTGCCATGTGAGCGACTGTGCTCCTTATCATTATATATTCGGGGCGAGAGGTATTGCCGCCCCGCCCGTTACCTGTCAAGGGCCCGCGCCGCCCGTGGGCGGCTGTCCCCTCCCATGTTCTGCGCCAGCCTCTTCGCGTGCCCGGTTGCCCCGCCACCCGAGGGTCTTTCCATCGGCCGCGTCAGAACCCCGCCATGGTAGCCTGCCGAACCCCTCCGGGCCATGCGAAACGCCGATTTTCTGCGTGCTTGCGCCATATCCCGGAATGTGTATAGTGCGCCGCCTCGGGGCAAATTCCCCGACCTCCTTGTCGGTCAGGAAACGATATGGCCGGCTATGCCTCCATGGTGGAGGCTGAGACAAGCCAAAGGGAGCTTATATGCCTTATTACGAGAGCGTGTTTATCGCGCGACCCGACATCTCGTCCGCACAGGTCGACGGTCTGGTCGAAACCTTCGAAAAAGCCATCAACGGCGGCGGCGGCAGCATCCAGAAAAAAGAATACTGGGGCCTGCGCAACCTCTCCTTCCGTATCAAGAAGAACCGCAAAGGGCATTACATGCTCATGAACATCGACGCGCCGGCCGATGCCGTCGCCGAGATGGAGCGCCAGATGCGGATCAACGAAGACGTCATGCGCCACCTGACCCTGCGCGTCGATGAACTGGAAGAAGGTCCGTCGATCATCGTCCAGAACAAAGACCGTGGCGACGACCGCCCGCGCCGTGGCCCGCGCCCGGACCGGGGCGACCGTCCCGACCGTGGTGACCGTCCCGATCGGGGCGACCGCGCACCGCGCCAGGAAGCATCCGACGACAAATCCAGCGATAAGGGAGGCGACGAATGAAACCCGCACCCGTGAGAGCATCCGGCCGGGGCAATCGCCCGGTCTTCAACCGTCGCCGCAAGAGCTGCCCGTTCGCCGGGCCGAACGCGCCGAAGATCGATTACAAGGACACGCGCCTGCTGGGCCGCTTCATTTCAGAACGCGGCAAGATCGTGCCGTCCCGCATCACCGCCGTTTCCAACAAGAAACAGCGTGAGCTGGCGAAGGCGATCAAACGGGCCCGGTTCCTTGGCTTGCTTCCGTACGTCGTGAAGTAACGAGGAGAGGGCTCCCCCAGGAATCCTTGGGTTCCGGGAGCATGACCCGATGCCGAAAACGATCCTGATCGCCATTTGTGCAGGCCTCTTGAGCCTGGTAGCGGCCATGCCGGCCCTGAACGGTGCGCCCGGCGGGCTGATGCTGTTCTATGTGGCTAGCCTGCCGATCTACCTGACGGGATTCGCGTTTGGCGTGACGGCGGGCACGGTGGCGACGCTCAGCGGCTTCGTCGCCGCGGCGACGCTCGGCGGCGTTCTGGTGGCGGGGGTGTTCGCCCTCGTGCATCTGCTGCCGGCGTTCACCGTGATCCGCCAGGCCATGCTCCAGCGCACGGCGCCGGACGGACATACGGAATGGATGTCCCCCGGCCCCATCGTCGCCAGCCTGTCCGGGCTGTCGGCGGGCCTTCTTCTGCTTGCGGGCCTGGTGTTCATGGCCAACGGCACCGGTTTCAGCATCGTCGTCGACGATCGCCTGACCGATGTCCTGAAGGCCATGGCCCCGCAAATGCCGGAGGCCGCGCGCAAGGAAATGGTCGATGCCTACGCCCCGCTTCTGCCGGCGTCGTTGGGATCGAGCTGGGTCATCATGGCCCTGGTCAGCGCCACCATCGCGCAATCCATCCTGGCACGGGCCGGACGCAACATGCGCCCGACCCCGCGGTACGCCAATATGGTCCTGCCCGATTGGATTTCCTGGGCCCTGGTCGGAGCGGCGGTGGTCTCGTTGATCGCCGGCGGCGAGGTCAAGTTCCTCGCCCGTAACCTGACCCTTGCCCTGGCCGTGCCCTTCTTTCTTCTCGGTCTTGCCGTCCTGCATCAATGGGCGCGGCGGGTCCGGCGTGGAACCCTGGCCCTGGTGGCCATTTACCTGATTCTTTTCATTGTCGGCTGGGCGGGTCTCTTGGTGACCGCCGGGATCGGCGTCGTTGAACAATGGGCCGGCATTCGCCACCGGTTTATCGGCCCCGCAAGCGGCACCCCGCCGCATGATGATGAGTGAGTAGGAGAGATCGCAATGGAAGTGATCCTGTTGGAACGTATCGAAAAGCTCGGCCAGATGGGCGAAGTGGTCAAGGTCAAGCCCGGCTTTGCCCGCAACTACCTGCTGCCGCAGAAAAAGGCCCTTCGCGCGACCGACGGCAACAAGGCCGTGTTCGAAGCCCAGAAGGCACAGCTCGAAGCCAAGAACCTGGAAAACCGCAAGGAAGCGGAAGCCGTCGGCAGCAAGATGGACGGCGAAGCCATCGTCCTGATCCGTCAGGCCGGTGAATCCGGGCAGCTTTACGGTTCCGTCAACGCCCGCGACATCGCCGGCGGCCTGACCGAAGCCGGCTTTACCGTGGCCCGCAACCAGGTCGAGCTGAACCAGCCGATCAAGACCCTGGGCCTGCACGACGTGACCGTGCGCCTGCACCCGGAAGTCTCCGTGACCGTGACCGCCAACGTCGCGCGCACGGCCGATGAAGCCCAGGTTCAGACCGACACCGGCCAGGCCGTGGTCGGCGAGGAAGCGCAGCAGGCGGCCAATGCCGTCGACGTCGCGAGCCAGGCCGCCGAGGCCGTCGCCGCCCAGGCCGACGAAGTCTTCGAAGAAGACATCGCCGGTGACGCCGTCGCCGAGTCCGCCGCCGAGGTCGAAGCCGAAGCCGCCGCCGTCGAGCAGGCCGAAGCCGACGCCCAGGAGCGGGCCGAATTGGAAGCCCGCGCCAAGGCCCAGGCCGAAGCGGAAGCCGCCGAAGGCGATGCCGCCCCGGAAGGCGAAGACGAAGACAAGTAATCTCGGGCAACATCCCGACGATCCGGGCGGCTCCTTCGGGAGCCGCCTTTTTCGTGCCCGCTCCTCAAGGCATCGTATATCAGTCGGGTTTCCGGCGGATTGACACTCGGGCCATTTTTTAGAACAATTATAAAGTCTGGAGTTTAGCTCTTAAGTTTCAGAGGTAACCCAGGGTCGCGATAGCGCAGTCGTGTATCCGGGGGAGGTGGAAAATGCTTTTTGCGCGGCTGCTACGCCATATCGTTTCCGTCGGCCGGCTTCGGGTCATCGACGCCGGCGGTAAGGAGCACGTCATTTCCGGTTCGCCCGGCAACAGCCTGACGATCCGTCTGCACGACCCTGCCCTGCATTGGAAACTGTTCTTCAACCCCGGCCTCTACCTGGGCGAAGCCTATATGAACGGTACGCTCACGGTTGAAGACGGCAACATCTACGACTTCCTCCAATTCGCGACCTCGAACATGCAGGACGCCGGCGAACATCCGGTTATGGCCTGGGTTGCCGCCGCCGATTCCCTGTTTCGCCGGATACAGCAGTACAATCCGGCGAAACGGTCGCGGCAGAACGTGGCGCACCATTACGACCTTCGCCGCGAGTTGTACGAATTGTTCCTGGACAAGGACCGGCAGTATTCCTGCGCCTATTTCGAGCGGCCGGAAGACGACCTGGAAACGGCGCAACTGAACAAGAAGCGCCACCTCGCGGCCAAGCTTCGGATCGAGCCGGGGATGAAAGTCCTCGATATCGGCTGCGGCTGGGGAGGCCTCGGACTTTATCTGGCGGGCGAATTGGGAGCCCAAGTGACGGGCCTGACCCTTTCGACCGAACAATTGGCCGTCGCCCGCGAACGGGCCGAGCAAGCCGGTCTGGCGGACAAGGTATCGTTCGAACTTCGCGATTACCGCGACCAGCAAGGCACCTTCGACCGCATCGTCTCCGTCGGCATGTTCGAACACGTCGGCATCGCGCACTACGACGAATATTTCTCGACCGTCAAAAACCTGCTCACCGAGGACGGGATCGCCTTGATCCATACCATCGGGCGATCTGAAGTGCCGCGCTCGACCAATCCCTGGATCCGCAAATATATCTTCCCGGGCGGCTACATCCCCGCCCTGTCCGAAGTCATGCGCAGCGTCGAACAAACCAGCCTGGTCACCACGGACGTCGAGGTGTTGCGCCTGCATTACGCGAAAACGCTGGAACATTGGCGCGACCGCTTCCAAAAGCGCCGCGACGACGCCAAGGCGATCTACGACGAACGGTTCTGCCGAATGTGGGAATTCTACCTGGCCGCCAGCGAATGCTCCTTCCGCTACATGGACAACGTGGTCTTTCAGGTCCAACTGACCCGCCGCCAGGACGCCGTGCCAATTACCCGCGACTACATCACCGAATGGGAGAAACGGGCGAATCGGCGGGACAAAGTATCGACCAGCGACGGCGCCGCGGCCTGATCCGCCCTTACCACCGCCAATCCGCGCCGACCAAGTTTTCCAGCCATCCCAAGGCCCTCGCCGCAATCGCCCGGAACCGAGGGCGCATGCCTTGCACTTATCCACAGACCATCCCCATACTCACATTCCGACCGCCGGGTATGAAAACGATCCCCAGTGAATGCCTAATCCCCTTCACTGTCCGCTCGCCCAGCGTGCGGCTTTGGACTACCAGTGACCGATGAGCACAACGACCACAGAACCGCCTCACGGCGACGACGCCCCGCCCGTCGAGGATTACGAGGATCGTTACGACGGCCCCGAACCCGACGACGGCCGCGGCCATGACGCCGCCCCTGCCGCCAGTGAAAGCGGCGGCGGCGCGATGGCGGCCTTTCGTTCCATGCCGCATAACCTGGACGCCGAGAAAGCGTTGTTGGGCGCGATTCTGGTCAACAACCGGGCCCAGGAGCAGGTCGCGGAATTCCTCCGCGCGGAGCATTTCTCGGTCGAGCAGCACGCCAAGGTCTATCAAGCCGCTTCGGTCCTGATCGACAACGGACAGATCGCCGACCCGGTCACCCTCAAACGGTTCTTCGAGAACGAAAACTCGCTGTCGGAAATCGGCGGCCCGGCCTATCTCGCCGATCTGGCGGCCAGCGCCGTGACGGTCATTAACGCCCGCGAATACGGACGCATCGTCTACGACCTGTTCCTGAAGCGGGAATTGATCAAGCTGGGCGAAGACGTCGTCAACGGCGCCTACGGCGGCGAGGTCGATGAGACCGCGACGGATCAAATCGAACAGGCGGAACAGGCGCTTTACGATCTCGCGACCTCGGGCAATTACGAAGGCGGCTTTCAGGACTTCAAAAGCTCCGTCGTCGCCGCCATCCATGCGGCCGAGGCCGCCCACAAACGCGACGGCGGCTTGGCCGGCGTGGCGACGGATTTCATCGACCTGGACGCCTTGCTCGGCGGGCTGCATTCCTCGGATCTGATCATCCTCGCCGGCCGCCCATCCATGGGCAAGACGGCGCTGGCGACCAACATCGCCTTCAATACGGCCTACAACTACGCCCGCACCAAGGGCGAGGAAGGCGCTGTCGTCGGCTTCTTCTCCCTGGAAATGTCGGCCGAACAGTTGGCCAGCCGTATTCTTTCCGAACAATCGGAGCTGTCGTCCGACCGCATCCGCAAGGGCCTGCTGGAGAACGACGAGTTCACAAAGCTGGCCAGCGCCGCGACGACGCTGCACGACATTCCGCTGTTCATCGACGACACCCCGGCCTTGACGGTCAGCGCGCTGCGCACCCGTGCCCGGCGGCTGAAACGCCGCCACAACCTGGGCTTCATCGTCATCGATTACCTGCAGCTGGTTTCCGGTAGCGCCAACAGCCGCAGTGATGGCCGTGTCCAGGAGGTCTCGGAAATCACCCGTGGCTTGAAGACCCTGGCCAAGGAATTGGAAGTCCCGGTGCTGGCCCTGTCGCAGTTGTCGCGTACCGTCGAACAGCGCGACCCGCCCCGCCCGCAATTGGCCGACCTTCGTGAATCGGGCTCCATCGAACAGGACGCCGACGTGGTCATGTTCATCTACCGCGAAGAATATTACATGGAGCGCAAGAAGCCGTCCCGCCGGTCCGACGAAGACGAAAGCAAACTGGTGGAGCGTATCGAACGCTGGGAGTCGGTGCTGGAAGACATTCACCAAGTCGCCGAAGTCATCGTCGCCAAGCAGCGTCACGGCCCCATCGGCAACGTGCCCATGCACTTCAACGGGGCCTTCACGCGGTTCGGCAACCTGTCCAAGGATCACCCCTACCGTCAGCGGTTCCAAGGTGACTGAGACCGCCGGAAACCCGTCCGGCGTCGATGCGCAACTTGCCGGCGACTCCACAATCGACGCGCGCCTTGCCGGCGCGACTCTGACCATCGACCTGTCGGCCCTTCAAGCCAACTACCGAACCATCGCCAAGACCCTGGGCAGCGGCACCATTGCCGGGGCCGTGGTCAAGGCCGATGCCTACGGCCTGGGCATCGGTCCGGCGGGCCGTGCCCTGTGGGATGCCGGGGCCCGCGAATTCTTCGTCGCCCACCCGTCCGAAGGCGTGGCGCTGCGCAGCCACCTGCCGGACGCCCGCATCCATGTCCTCAACGGTGCGCATGCCGGAGCCGAAGACGCCTTTCGCGAACATCGCCTGATCCCGGCGCTCAACTGCCTGGGCGACGTCGAACGCTGGCGGGCTTATTCGGCCAAGGTCGGCGATGCCCTGCCCGCCGTCCTGCATGTCGATACGGGGATGTGCCGCCTGGGCCTGGACCGGACGGAATTCAAACGCGCCGCCGCCGACCCGTCGCTGCTGGACGGCGTCAATATCGAGACGGTGATGAGCCATCTGGCCTCCGCCGACGACGCGGCCAGCCCGCAAAGCGCGGAGCAGCTCGCCTACTTCCAGGACATCCGCAAGGCGTTGCCCCTGGGCCGGGCGTCCTTCGCCAATTCCTCGGGCGTCTTTCTGGGACCCGATTATCGCTTCGATCTGGCCCGTCCGGGGGTCGCGCTCTACGGCGTCAACCCGACCCCGCATACGACCAACCCGATGGCGCAAGTCGTTCGTCTGCAAGCAAAAATCCTGCAGGTGCGCGACGTTGACAGCCCCGAGACCGTTGGCTACGGTGCCTCGCATCGGATCGCGGAACCTTCTCGCATCGCGACCCTGCCCGTCGGCTATGCCGACGGATATCTGCGCTCCTTGTCCAGCCGGGCAAAGGCGTTCATCGGGGATAACGAAGTACCGCTTGTGGGACGGGTTTCCATGGATTTGATCACCGTCGACGTGACCGCCGTACCCGAAGCCCTGTGCCGGCCCGGCATGACGGTCGACCTGATCGGCCCGCGCCACACGGTCGACGACCTGGCCGCCGAAGCGGGCACCATCGGATACGAAATTCTGACATCTCTGGGCCACCGGTATCACCGTGTTTACACAGGTGGGGCGGAATAGGCCCATGACGGTCTTTTCTGCGGCATGTCAGCCATGAATCCATTGCAAGCCATCGGCCGCGTGTTCCTCGGCTTCCTCGGCACCACCGGGCGGCTGACGCTGTTCGCGCTGAACGCCGTGCGTCATTGTTTCCTGCCGCCCTATTATCCCCGGATCATGGTCCGCCAGATGATCGAGATCGGGTATTACTCGCTGCCCGTGGTCGGCCTAACGGCGATCTTCGCGGGCATGGTCCTGGCGCTGCAGAGCTATACCGGTTTCGCCCGCTTCTCGGCCGAGGGCGCCATCGCCAACGTCGTCGTGCTGTCGATCACCCGCGAACTGGCCCCCGTTCTGGGCGGCCTGATGATCGCCGGGCGGGTCGGCGCCTCCATGGCCGCAGAGATCGGCACCATGCGGGTAACCGAACAGATCGACGCCCTGACGACCCTGTCGACCAATGCCATGAAATACCTGGTGGTGCCGCGCATCATCGCGGGCGTCGTGATGCTGCCGCTGCTGATCTTCGTCGCCGACATCATCGGCGTGTTCGGCGGCTTTCTCGTGTCGGTTTACAAGCTGGGCTTCAACCCGTCGATCTATCTGCAGAACACCTGGGATTTCCTGGAACTGTTGGACGTCGTCTCGGGCCTGGTGAAGGCCTCGGTGTTCGGGTTCCTGGTCGCCCTGATGGGCTGCTACCACGGCTATTATTCCAAGGGTGGGGCCCAGGGCGTGGGGGCGGCGACGACCAATTCCGTGGTCTCGGCCTCGATCCTGATTCTCTGCTTCAACTACATCCTGACGGAAGCCTTCTTCGGCCTGTAGGATGGGGGCCTCCATGAGCGAGCCGAAAATCCAACTGCGGGGCGTGGCCAAGGCCTTCGGGCCGAAAAAGGTCCTGACCGGCGTCGACCTGGACGTCGCCAAGGGCGAAAGCGTCGTCATCATCGGCGGTTCGGGCACCGGCAAGTCGGTGACCCTGAAATGTATTCTGGGCCTGCTGACGCCCGATAGCGGATCGATCAAGATCGACGGGCGCGAAGTCACCGGCTTATCGGTCGGCGAACGCGACGACATCAACCGTCAGGTCGGCATGCTGTTCCAGGGGGGCGCTTTGTTCGATTCCCTGCCCGTCTGGGAAAACGTCGCCTTCGGCCTGCTGTCGCGCAAGCAATGCGGGCGCGAGGAAGCGCGGGAAATCGCAATCAAGAAGCTAGCCCAGGTCGGCCTCAAACCCGCCCTAGGCGACGCCATGCCCGCCGATCTTTCCATTGGCATGCAGAAACGCGTCGGCCTTGCCCGCGCCATTGCCACGGACCCGGAAATCATCTTCTTCGACGAGCCGACCACGGGCCTCGATCCGATCATGGCCGACATGATCAACGAGTTGATCGTGCATGTGAATCAAGAGGTCGGCGCCACGGCGCTGTCGATCTCTCACGACATGGACAGTGCCCGCCGCATCGGCGACCGCATCGCCATGCTGTATCAGGGAAAGATCGTTTGGGCCGGCGCGCCGGGCGACATCGACGGCGAAGTCGATCCCGTGGTCGACCAATTCGTCCACGGTCGCGTCGACGGCCCGATCAAAATGCAGGTCCGGGCCTAAACACAGCGTCAGCCCTGCTGTTTTGTCGGCCCATGGCTGCTATCGGGTGCTGCGCCCAGGGCATCCAACGCCGTAAGGATTTGATCCAGCTTGGCCCCCCTACCCTCGGGCATGCCTTCTTCCACCGAGACGCACTCTTCCTTGGCGTCGTACTCCCAACGCCGAAGAATTTCGATCTTCTGGGGCGTCGCCAACGCCGCTTCATCGACGACATCCTGTGGCGTGGCGAAAACCGCCGACGGATCGACCAGGGCTTTTTCCAGATCGATCTCTTGTCGTTTCTGAAGGTCCGTCATGCTGCTCTCTCCTTTTTCTCCGTTTATTTGTTCTAAGACCTCGCGGGCCCTCTTACTTTCCCTAATATGGCAAAAAGGTTTGGCGATTCCATGGCAGGTTCGGAATTTCGCAGGGCAAAACATTAAGAAATCCGGGCTTCTCAAGGCGCTGTGACCGGTGGCAATCTTTTCCTGAAACAACAAGACAAGCCTGCCGGCCCGGAGAATCGGGGCAATCGGGCACCATCTGGAGGACACACCATGGGACTGAAAATCACGCCTGTGAGCGACGTTTGCGGCGCCGAGATTTCCGGCATCGACGTTACCGCCCCCCTGGCGCCCGAAGACGTCGCCGCCATCGAGGCCGCGTTCAACCGCCACAAGGTCTTGGTGATCAAGGAACAGCCGATGACGGCCCGCCAGTTGGCGGACTTCTCGGCCAACTTCGGCCCGCTGCAGGCCCACGTCCAAACGGCCTATCAGCACCCCGAAGTTCCCGAGGTCGTCCAGATGACCAACAAGAAAGCCGACGGCACTTTTGACGAGGTCGGGGCCGCGCGCGGCGCCGCGCCGAAAACCCGCGACGGCTGGCATTCCGACCTGTCTTTCGAACGCCAGCCAGCGAAGGCGACACTGTTGCATTCGATCGAGGTACCGAACAGCGGCGGCAACACCTGTTTCTCGAACACCACCATGGCCTATGCGGCCCTGCCGGAAGACGTGAAACAGCGTCTCGACGGCCTGCAGGCCGAATTCGTGTATGGCCAGGCCAAACGCAACCCGCTCGCCGCCAAGGCGGCGGAAGCATTGAAGGGCAAGGCGAAGACCGAGACCGTCGCCATTCAGCCCGTGGTCGTCCGTCATGTCGCCACGGGCGAACCGGCGATCTTCGCCAACCCGTATACGACTTCGCACATCCTCGGCCTGCCCGAGGACGAAAGCGAGGCGCTGATCGAACTGTTGACCGATCAAATGGAAGACCTCGCCTTCCGTTGGGAACACGAATGGTCGGCCGGCGACACGCTGATGTGGGACAACCGGGGTGGGCTCATGCACTCCGGTCGCATGGACTATCCCCGCGACCAGGCCCGCAGATTCATCCGCACGACCGTCAGCGGCGGCGAACTGATGCCGTTCAAGATGAGCGCCTAGGCCGGACAGCGATCCAGAATGCGCCTTGCCCGACGGGCGATCGATTCATTGACCATCTTGCCATCGACCCGGGCCGTGCCCAGGGGGTCGTCGGCCGCGGCCGCCAGGACCCGTTCCGCCCAATCGAGCTGATCCGCAGTCGGCGTGAACGCCGCATGGATATTGCCGATCTGCACCTGATCGTAAGACGCCTTGCCGGTGAAGCCCATGGCGGCGATGCGCCCGGCCTCGTCGATCAGTCCCGGCTCATCCGACGGATCGAACCAGACACCGTCCATGGCGTCGATCCCGGCCTCCTGCGCCGCCAAGACCGTTTCCGCCCGCGCATGAGCCAGCGCGTCCCATCCCAGGTCCGATCCGATGGAGGCCGAAAAATCGGCGGTTCCCAGGAACAGGCAGGTAATCTGCGGGCCGTCGATGCCCTGGGTCGAACAGGCGATCTCCATGGCGTTCTTCACCCCTCGGGGGCTTTCGATCAGGACGATCAACTCCATGTCCGGGTGCTTGGGCCGCAGCAGGTCGGCGACCCAGCGCACTTCCTCGGCATGTTCGATCTTGGGCAGGATCAGGCCGTCCGGCCCGTCGGCGCAGTCGAGAACGGCGATCAGATCGCGGATCCCGTCTTCCGTCCGCGGGTTGTTGACCCGCAGCAGGCGCAGCGGCTGTCCCGCCCCGCGCGCCCCGGCATACATGGCCAGAATTTTGGGGCGTGCTTCGGCGCGGCGGGCCGGGACGGTGCCGTCCTCCAGATCGAAGACGATCATATCGGCTCCCGAATTCATCGCTTCGTCCCATCGCTCCGTACTGAGAGCCGGATAGAACAGCACACTCCGCCTTAAAGTCACTTGTCGATCTCCTCCCATAAATCATCAAGCATGCGCCGGACCGCGCGATCCTCGTGGATCGGATACCGTCCCGTATCTCGCATCTGTCCGTCGTAGACCTCTTTGCCTCCTGCCTTGAGTAGGCGCCGAAACAGGGTCCGCGCCTCTTGCTGCCGGTCGAGCAAAGCCAAAACATACGCTTTGTTGCCGTCCGCAGTGTTTCGATACGTCGGGTCCATCTGATTGGCCAAGGCCTGATCGAACTTGGCCAGCGCCTGCTTTAAACCCCTGGTGAATTTATGGTCGGGGTCCTCCGCGCCCGGCACCGCCGCCTCCCCTGCGGCGCGCAATTCCTTGGCATCCATCAGATCGATGAATCCCAGCCCATCCAGGCATCGCGCCCACTGGACCCGCAAACTCGGGTCCTTGGGAAACCGCAATCCGGCTTCGATCTCGGCGAGGATGGACAAGGCACCGTCCAGGTCCATTGCATCGATGCGCGCCATGGCCGCGTCGATGCGCTGTGCCGCGTCATCGACGGATATCGCGTCGCTGGCGGCAGGTTCACGCCCTTGATCCAGGGGGTCGGCGTCGGTCATGTCGATATTTCCTCCCTCACCAAGTCTTGCCGAAAAGGACGGCCTGGGCAACTACGCCCACGTCCCACAGGTGACACCGCCCACAGACATCACCTCTCCTCATGCGAATTCCCGGTTTGCCTTGCCCCGGCCCGCCCCACGCGATAAGAGAGGCAAACGTGTGTCGCCCACGCGAAACAAACCCCAACCCGGCGAGGTTCCATTGGCCAAGCGCCCGGCGAGCCAATACGTCTGTCAGGAATGCGGCGCCGTCCACCCCAAGTGGTCGGGCAAATGCGATGCCTGCGATGCGTGGAACTCGCTGGTCGAGGAAGTCCAGGCGGAAACCGTGCCCAAGGGCCTGGGAGCCGGACGCAAAGGCCGCGCCATCGAATTCGTCGGCCTCAAGGGCGACACCCCCCAACCACCCCGATGGCTGGCCGACATGCCGGAATTCGACCGGGTTACCGGCGGCGGCCTGGTTCAGGGATCGGCGGTACTGGTCGGGGGCGATCCCGGCATCGGTAAATCGACCCTGTTGATGCAGGTCGCGGCCAAGCTCGCGGGCAAGCACGGCACAGCCTATATCTCCGGCGAGGAAGCCGTCGAACAATTGCGCCTGCGCGCGGCCCGCTTGGGGCTTTCGGACGCGCCCGTTAAACTGACCTCGGCGACCAACGTGCGCGACATCGTGGCGACGCTGGATGCGCCGGGCGCGCCCGATCTGGTCATCATCGACAGTATCCAGACCATGTTCGTCGATAGCCTTGAATCGGCCCCGGGCACGGTCGCCCAGGTTCGAACCTCTGCCCAGGAACTGATCCGTCTGGCCAAGCGGCGTGGCTTCGCGTTGATACTGGTCGGGCACGTGACCAAGGAAGGCACCATCGCCGGGCCCCGCGTGTTGGAACACATGGTCGATACGGTGCTCTATTTCGAAGGCGAACGCGGCCATCAATTCCGCATCCTACGCGCAGTGAAGAACCGCTTCGGCCCGGCCGACGAGATCGGCGTGTTCGAAATGACCGATGGCGGCCTGAAGGAAATTTCCAATCCCTCTGCCCTGTTCTTAGGGGACCGCGAAGACGGCGAAGGCCGCGAAGCCGGCTCCGCCGTGTTCGCCGGGATGGAGGGATCTCGCCCGGTTCTGGTGGAAATTCAGGCCCTGGTCGCGCCCTCCTCCCTGGGTACGCCCCGGCGCGCCGTGGTCGGCTGGGATTCCGGGCGTCTTGCCATGATCCTGGCCGTTCTCGAGGCCCGGTGCGGCCTTGCCCTGGGGGCCTGCGACGTGTACCTAAACGTGGCGGGGGGGCTCAGGATCGGCGAGCCGGCGGCGGATTTGGCCGTGGCGGCGGCCCTGGTGTCCTCGCATACAGGCGTGGCATTGCCGCCCGAAACCGTGGTGTTCGGCGAAATCGGCCTATCGGGCGAGGTCCGTCCGGTCAGCCGCACGGACGTGCGTTTGAAAGAGGCGGGCAAACTGGGCTTCACGGGGGCCTTCGTTCCGAAGGTCCGGGGCAAGAGCAAGGGCAAAGACGGCCCGACCAAGGAGTCCGTGTCGATCAAGGCATTGGACCGGTTGGACGATCTGGTGGCGTTGTTCGATGACGGTCATCCGGCGGTGCGGCCGGCGCGGTCCGTATCTTAAGGGGCGGAAGTAACTCAGCATGGAATCGCTCAAGGACCTGCCTGTGAACGTCGTCGATCTGGCCGTGCTGGCGGTGCTGCTGGTCTCCGCGATCTTCGCCTACGCCCGCGGCTTCATGCACGAAATCCTCTCCATCGGCGGATGGATCGGCGCGATCTTCGCGACCATCTACGGCTTTCCCTATGCCCAGCCCTATGCCCGCGATTTGATCCCCATTCAACTGGCTGCGGATCTGGCGGCGGGCGTGGTGATCTTCGTGTTCACCCTCTTCACGCTGTCGATCATTATCCGGGCCATTGCCAAGCATATTCAGCAAAGCTCGCTCAACGTGCTCGACCGCTCGCTGGGCTTCCTTTTCGGTTTGGTCCGGGGGGCGTTAATCGTCTGCATCGCCTATCTCGGGGTCGAATTTTTGATCACGCCGCAGGAACAGCCGAACTGGCTGCGCGAAGCGAAATCCATGCCGCTGATCCTGCGCGGGGCCGACGGCCTGCGCGGCATGATCCCGGACAACCTGGAAAGCCAGTTGAAGGACGTGGCGCCCAGCGGCTTCCAAAAAAGCCTTCCGAGCCTGCCGAAGACCGAGGGCGAGGCCATCAAGCGCCTATTGACGGCGCCCGAACCCGCGCCGAAAACCGCTCCGCAAAGCGGCCCGGAAAACGCATACGGCGCCAAGGAACGGGCGACCATGGACCGGGCCATCGAAAACGCCACCGGGCAATCCCAATAATCGACGGCACGGGGGAAAAATAACGGTGAAAAACGTCCCGATACGGAGTACATACCCGTCATGAAATCTCCCCGCCTCCTCCCCGCCAACGCCTACACGGCCGCCGCGCGCGCCAAGGCCGCCCCCTGGGACGATGACAAGCTGCGCGAGGAATGTGGCGTCTTCGGCATTTATGGTCATGAAGACGCGGCCGCCCACGCGGCACTCGGCCTACACGCATTGCAGCACCGGGGCCAGGAATCGGCCGGGATCGTCGCCTATGACGGCGAACAGTTTCATGGTCACCGCGCCCTAGGTCTGGTCGGCGACAACTTCAACGACCAGGACACGATTTCACGCCTCACAGGCCACTGCGCCATGGGCCACGTGCGGTATTCGACCTCCGGCGGGACGATGATCCGGAACATCCAACCGCTGTTCGCCGAGTTCATGTTCGGCGGGCTCGCCGTCGCCCATAACGGTAACCTGACCAACGCGTATCAACTACGCCGGGCCCTGGTCGAACGGGGCAACATCTTCCAGTCGACCAGCGACACCGAGGTCATCATTCATCTGATGGCGATCAGCGAAGCCGGTCACGTCATCGACCGCCTGATCGACGCCCTGCGCCAGATCGACGGCGCCTATTCCCTGGTCGCCATGACGCAGAAAAAGCTGATCGGTGTGCGCGACCCGGCGGGTGTGCGGCCGCTGGTTCTGGGCAAGCTGGGCGACGCCCATATCCTGGCGTCGGAGACCTGCGCCCTGGACATCATCGGCGCCGATTTCGTGCGCGACGTGGACCCGGGCGAAATCATCGTCATCGACGCCGAAGGCATCACCAGCTACCACCCCTTCGGCCAAAGCAAGAACCGCCGGTTCTGCATTTTCGAGCACGTCTATTTCGCCCGGCCCGACTCCCGCATCGAAGGTCAGAACGTCTACGAAGTCCGCAAACGCATCGGCGTCGAACTGGCCCACGAAGCCCCTGTCGCCGCCGACGTCGTCGTGCCGGTCCCCGATTCCGGCGTGCCCTCGGCCATCGGTTTCGCGCGTGAGTCCGACATTCCCTTCGAACTGGGGATCATCCGCAATCACTACGTCGGGCGGACCTTCATCGAACCGACGGACAACATCCGGCATTTGGGCGTGCGTCTGAAGCACAACTCCAACGTCGCCGAATTGGAAGGCAAGCGGGTCGTTCTGGTGGACGACTCCATCGTGCGCGGCACGACTTCGGTGAAGATCGTTGAAATGGTCCGCGAAGCCGGTGCCGCCGAAGTCCACATGCGGATTTCCAGCCCGCCGACGACCCATTCATGCTTCTACGGCATCGACACGCCGGAACGATCGAAACTGCTGGCCGCCCAGCACGACATCCCGGGGATGGCCGACATCATCGGCGTCGACAGCCTGGCTTTCATTTCCTGGGACGGCCTGTACCGCGCCGTCGGGGAAGCCGGCCGCAACATGGAATTCCCGCAATATTGCGATGCCTGCTTCACGGGCGAGTATCCCATTCCCCTGACCGACCGCAACAGCGCCGCCGGCCCGCGTCAGCTCTCGCTGTTGGAAGAGGGCTGAGCCCTTGCCGGACGGACGCCTGCAAGACCGGATCATTCTGATCACGGGTGCGACCCGCGGCATCGGCCGTGCCGTGGCGCTCCGCTTCGCCGCCGAAGGCGCCACTCTGGTTCTGACCGGGCGGACCACCGGCGCGCTTGAGGAAGTCGACGACGAAGTCCGCGCCGCCGGAGGGGCCGCCGCCACCTTGGTGCCGATGGATCTGACCGACTACGACGCCATCGACCGCCTGGGCGCCGGCATCTTCGAACGCTACGGGCGGCTCGACGGCTTGGTCGGAAATGCCGGCATGCTTGGCAATCTCAGCCCCCTCGCCCATACGGACCCGAAGGTCTGGGATCAGGTCATGGGCGTCAATACGACCGCCAACTGGCGCTTGATCCGGTCCATGGACCCTCTGCTGCGAATGTCCGACGCTGGACGCGTCGTTCTGGTGACCTCGACCGTGGGACACGAACCCCGCGCTTATTGGTCGGCCTATGCGGTGTCCAAAGCCGCCCTGGAAATGATCGCAAAGATCTATGCCGAGGAAACGGTGACGACCAACGTCAAGGTCAACATCCTGAACCCGGGTGCCACGCGGACCAACATGCGGGCCCGCGCCTTTCCCGGCGAAGACCCGGAGAGCGTCAAGGCGCCGGAAAGCATCGCCGACGACTTTCTTCGCCTGATCGACCCCGCTTGCACCCTGCATGGCGAGACGATCACCGCGCAACCGACACCCACGTAACCCGCCCTGGGGGGCCTGACATGCCCGTCAACGCAATCGCCCTGACCTGGCCGCCTTCCGCCATTCACGGCTGGGGCGTGTTCGGGACGAACCTGCTGCGCGAGGCGTTGCGGCGGGGCGACGTCAAACCGATCACGCTTTTCCCCATGCAGGCGGAATACATGAATGCCGCCGACCGGGAGCGGTTCCAAGGCCTGATCGCCGAACAACAGCAGATCGAAAAGCAATTGGCCGGCGCCCAAGGCGACATCACGCTGGGCGGCGTCCACGTCCTGCATTCATTGGGCAACGATCTGGCCGAACCGCCGGAAGCCGCGCGTTTTCGCGGCGAGCCGAACGTCGGCTTCACCTTCTTCGAAAACATGGTGTTCGCCCAAGACGTCGTGGCCCGAAACGCCCATTTTCAGATCATGATGGCGGGATCGACCTGGAATGCCGAAATTTTGCAGGAGATCGGTTTTCCCCGCGTCGGCTGCGTTTTTCAGGGCGTCGATACCGACGCCTTCAAGCCGGCCCCCAAAACCGGCTGGTTCGGGGACCGGTTTGTCGTGTTTTCCGGCGGCAAGCTGGAATTGCGCAAAGGCCAGGATCTGGTGGTTGCCGCCTTCAAGCGGTTTCACGAACGCCACCCGGACGCTTTGCTTGTCACGGTCTGGCTCAACCCTTGGCCGGCGATCATGCAGGACTTGGCCGCAAGCCCGCATGTCAGCACTCTACCCGACGTAAACACCCCCTTTCCCAATTGCATCAACGATTGGGTTCGCGATCAGGGCGTGCCGGAAGGCGCACACATCGATTTAAGCCCCACCTTCAACGCCGACATGCCGGCGCTGCTGCAGGAATGCGATGCGGCCTTGTTCCCCAACCGGTGCGAAGGCGGCACCAACCTGGTCGCCATGGAGGCCATGGCCGCAGGCCTGCCTTGCGTACTGTCGGCCAACAGCGGCCACCTTGACCTGACCGGCTCGGACTTGAGCGAAAACGACCGGTGTTATCCGTTGTCTCGACAAAGCCCCGTGCCCTTCGGCCCGACCGGTAGCGAACATTGGCGGGAATCGGATATCGACGAGATCGTCGCGGCCCTGGAAGCGATCTACCAGGACAGATCAGCCGCCAAGAGCATAGGCGACGCCGCCCATGCCTTCATGCGAGGGTGGTCCTGGCGCAATCAGATCGACCGGCTGCTCTCGGAGTTGGATAGGCTGACACCATAGTCGACAGGCCGATGTTCAACGTGGCGGCGGTTGATCCAAGGTCTTGATGATCCGGGCGGCCCCCTTGTGGTCGGGCGCCAACTCCAGCACCTTCAAGGCATCCGCGCGCGCGAGTTTGGTATCCCCCGCCCCGAGCGCCGCCAATCCCCGTGCATACAGGGCGCCAACATACCCGGGCCGCATTGCGATGGCCCGGCTGTAATCCTCGACCGCGCTGACGTGATTGCCGAGCGCCCCGTGGACCAGGCCGCGGTTGTAGAAGATTTCCGGACCGATGGCACCCAGACTGGCCGCCATGTTCAAATCGGACAACGCCGCCGGATAATCCTCGATATAGGCATAGGTCAGGCCCCGTTCGACGTAATACTCCGGATCGGTTCCCTTAAGTTCGATGGCTGCGGAGAAGTCCGCCATCGCCCGGTCATAAAGCCCTTGCGAACGCAGATATTGCCCCCGCAGGATCAACGCGGCGCGATTACGCGGCTGAACCCGCAAGACTTCGTTGAGGTCCAGGATCGCCGTATCCAGACGCCCACTCTGGGCCCGGGTTTTTGCCCGCTCCATGAAGGTCGCCATTTCCTCGGGCCGCAGCTTGATGGCTTCCGCATAATCTTCTTCCGCATCCTTGAACTCGCCAAGGTCGCCATTGGCCGCCCCGCGATTCAGATGAGCCCGGAAATATTGCGGCCGCAGACGAATCGCCCGGGAGAAATCATCGACGGCATCGTCCGGATTTCCCATGCGCCGATAAGTCGCCCCCCGGTTGTTGAAAACCCGCGCCCGGTCGCTGTCGTTCAACGCGTCCGAATCCAGCGCCTTGGTGAACAATTCGATCGCCTGAGCCAACTCGCCCGCCTTGGCGGCGGCGACGCCGGCTTCGAAATCCTGGGCGGCCTGGGCTTGCGGGGAAATCGCCGGGCGCGACTGGGTTTGCGCCGCCGACGGACCGGCGGACCAAACTTGAGCAAGGGCCGGAATGGCCGCCAGAAAGGCGATGGCCAATGCACGCGCGAGCGCCTTTGTCATGGTAATCGGTCTCCGTTTACCGGGATTGCCGCCGGATCGCCCGAAAGCGCCCCAGCAAATCAAAGCCAGGGCTGGACTTAACAGAATATGCGCCGTCCGTGCAATGGACGAAGCCGCCACCGCCCCGATCAATACCTTAAAGCCAGTGGCGGCGGATATACTTCGCCGCCTGATCGACTGCGCCGCTCCAATCACCCGGAGCCGGCTGGCGGATCAACCGCATGGTCGGATACCAAGGCGTATCCCCACGCTCCAGCAGCCAACGCCATTCGGGAACATGCGGCAACAGCATCACGACGGGCCGGCCGAGCGCCCCCGCCAAATGGCCGACCGCCGTATCGCAGGTCACGACAACATCCAAATTGGCAACCAAGGCGGCCGTCGCGGCGAAGTCCATAAGGTCGCCCGTAGGATCGACGACGGCATCCGCGCCATGGGCCGCCAGATCGGCCGCTCCGCCGTCCTTCTGCAGAGATAGCACCGATGCCCCTGAAAGATTGATCAAGGGCAGCAACGGTGCCAGCCCCGGGCTGCGGACACGGTCGCGGGGGTGGGCGGCGCTGCCTTTCCAGGAAATGCCGATCCGTGTCCCCGGCAGATCGGCAAGGCGATCCGACCAGGCCGCCGTTTCCATCTTGTCCGGCTGCAGATAGGGAACGTCGGCAGGGACGGTATCGGGCTCCGTGGCAAAGGCCGCCGGCAAGGACAACATAGGGATATGGAAATCATGATCAGGCGCAGGATCGCCTTGCTCGACAGTTTTCGTGACGCCCTCCAGCGAGGCCATCAATCGCATCAAAGGCGCCGGGCATTGAAGTGTGACGTGGAACCCCAGGTCCGCGATATGCGGCACGTAGCGGGAGAACTGGATCGTATCGCCCAACCCCTGCTCCGCCTGCACAAGGACTGTCGTCCCGTCCTTCACCGCATCGGCGGTCCACCGCGGTTTGCCCGGATCGCGCCCGCGTCCTTCGTCCTTGAAACGCCGCGTCTGCCAACGTGCCTCGTAGTCGGCCCATCCGGCTTTGAACCGGCCCAGCAGCAACCGCGTCATTCCCCGGTTGCGGCGGCATTCCGCATCGTCCGGGTCGATCTCCAAGGCCTTGTCGTATGCCATCAAGGCGTCGTCGAACCGGCCCATCTCGTGCAGCGCAACACCCCGGTTCGCGTGCAGCGTAGCCTCGCCTGGCGCGGCCGCCAATGCCGCATCGTACTGTGCCATGGCCGCATCCAGGTCCATGCGTTCGCGCAGGATGTTTCCCAGGTTGCATCGCGCCTCGATCAAGTCCGGACGCGCCGCGATGGCCAAGCGGTAGCATTCCATCGCCGCATCGTCTTCGCCCCGTGCCTGATGGATTTGCCCGAGCGCGTGATGGGCATCGGCCAAACCGGGATCAAGGTCGGCGGCGCGCCGAAAACAGGCCTCCGCCTCCTTCGCCGCCGTCCCGCCCGTGCCCTGCAGGGCGAGCCCGAGATTGAGATGGGCCGGTGCCAGGTTCGGGTTCAACTCCAACGCCAATCGTGCCCGGGAGCGGGCCGCGTCGCTGTCACCGGCGGTCACCAATGCCGCCGCCATGTCGGAATGCAGGGCCGCGTCATCCGGCATCAAGGCCACGGCGTTGCGATAGGCGTCGACCGCGCCGTGCGCCTCTCCCTGGGCCATCAGGACGCGCCCCAGATTGCCGTGATACATCGGCAGGCCCGGGACCAAGGAAATGGCCTTTCGGATCAAATCCGTGGCCTGCGCCGGATCGCCTTTCTGATACAGCACGAGGCCAAGCAGATGCAGGGCGTCGGCATGATCGGGTTGGTTCTCAAGAATCACTCGGTAGGCCTGTTCGGCGCTGTCCAGGTCACCGGCCTGATGACGATCGACGGCCCGCGTCAGGGCCTCGGTGAGATCAGCCATGGCGATGGGTCTCCGCGGATACGGCCTCGGGCGCACAAGGCACCGTGAACGCCGCCAGGGCCTGTTCCAGACGCCCCCAGGCGCCGGCATCGCCGGGCAGCCCGAACCGCAGCCGTCGGGCGGCGGCATCGAACCGGCGCACCAAAATACCTGCGCGCGCCAGATGGTCGAACAAGTCCGGAGCGGCGCCATGATCGACCGTCACGAACAGGTCCGTGCCACCGACAATCTGCGCCCCGGCGCCGGTCAGCATTTCCCGCAACCGGACCATGGCGGCGGCCAACCGGTCGCGTTCGGCGGCGATCCAGGCGCCGTCGGAAAGTGCCCGCGCGCCGATCGCAAGGCCCGGCCCGGAAACGGCCCAAGGACCCATGAGGGTCTCGAGACGCCGAACGATGTCAGGCGCCGCTACGGCGAAGCCCAGACGCAACCCCGCCAGACCGAAAAACTTTCCGAAGGATCGCAGGATCACCACGTTGCCCAACGGCATGGTGGGCACCAGGGACACCTCGGGTCGGACATCGGCGAAGGCTTCATCGACGATCAGTATCTGCCCCTGTCCCGCGGCGTCTCGCGCCCAGGCGGCCAGCACATCGGGCACGATGGTCCGTCCATCCGGATTGTTGGGATTGACCAAAACGAGCGAACGATCAGGGGATGGGAGATCTCCAACCTCCGTGACCTCGGCCCCCGCCTGGCGCCATGCCGAGGCATGCTCGGAATAGGTCGGGCCAAGGATCGACACCCTGCGGCGGTCGAACAGAAGAGGCAGGACTTGGATCAGAGCCTGGGTTCCCGGCGCGCAGGCGACCAAGTCTGGTGACGTGGCGCCATAGGCCGTGGCCGCCGCCTCCTTCAACGCCGCCAACGCCGCCGATTGCGGCAATTTGGTCCAGGTCTCGGCGGCAAGATCCGGCAGGGGATAGGCGACAGGATTGATGCCCGTCGATAGATCCAACCATTCCGCGAGGGGCCGCCCGTAGCGCCCGGCCCAGGCAGCGAGATCGCCGCCATGGGGCATCGCCTGTTCCACAGGCCCGTCTGTATCGTTCGCTGGCGCCACCGGTTTCCCCGTCTATGTTTCGCGGAGTGTACCCGCATTCGGCGGCGCTTCGATACCGGCCCTGTGTTCAGCAAGGCCGAAGCCTGATATTCAAAGGGCGGGAATTCCGGCGCGGACCACTTGTTCGCGGAATCGGAGGAGAATCGATCATGACGACCAAACATTTCTTGGATCGCCTCGCGAACCTGTCGGCAGCGGTTCAACTCGCCATTCTGATCGCCCTGCTCGGCACGGGTGGGGCTTTTGCCGCGGACGGTGATGTGGTGGGCAAGGTGCTGCGCCTGAAAAACGCCGCGACGGCACTGCAGAACACCGATCAACGGCCCCTCGCGGTCGGTGGCGAGGTGATGATCAACGACGTGATTTCAACCGGCGACGGCGCCCGTCTTGAGTTCTCGCTGCGTGACGGCTCGGTCGTGACCCTGGGGGAGCGGGCGCGCTTCGCCGTGGCCGACTTCGACGAAGGCCCCGGCCACGAAAACATCGCCCTTCGGCTGTTGGCCGGTGCGTTCAAGGCCGTGTCCGGCGAACTCGCCGCACGCAACCCCAATGCCATGACCGTCGCCACCACGACGGCGACCATCGGCATTCGCGGCACCACGGTCTGGGGCGGTACGCTGGAGACGGCCTTCGAAGTCGCGTTGCTGGACGGCACCGCCGTGACGGTGACGACACAGGCCGGGACGGTCGAACTGACCACTGTCGGCCAAGGCACCGCCGTACCGTCGGCGGAACAGCCGCCGAGCGCGCCCGTCACCTGGGCCCAGGCCAAGGTCTCGCGCGCCCTCGCGACGGTCGATTTCTAGCCCTCGCCATTCCCGGGCGGTGGACTTTTCATGCCGCCCCGGAGACACTGGCGCCCCGCACAGATGCCGCCAAACCGATCGAAAGCCCATCGCCTCCATGACCGCCGACATTGCCCGCCTGACCGCCACCTGGCCCTTCCCGACCCCCGTGCGTTTCGGACCCGGCCGTATCGCCGAATTGGGCAAGACCTGCGCGCGTTTGGGCTTCAAGCGCCCCTTGCTGGTAACCGACGCGGGCTTGGCTGCAACGCCGATGGTCGGCGCCGCGCAGGCGTCCCTGACAGACATGGACCTCGCCCCGGTCCTGTTTTCCGAGGTCAGATCCAATCCCACCGCGGGCAACGTCGCGGCCGGGTCAGCGATGTTCCTGGAGAACGGCTGCGACGGCATCGTCGCCATGGGCGGCGGATCGGCCATGGACGCCGCCAAGGCCATCGCCCTGCAGACGGGACAGGACGGCGCGATCCTGGACTATGCCGTCGGCGGGCCGCGCTATAAGGAAATCAACGCCAAAGGGATCGCTCCCCTGGTCGCGGTCCCGACGACCTCGGGCACCGGATCGGAGATGGGCTATGCCGCCGTGATCTCGGACGAAGCGGCCACGGCGAAGCGCATTCTCTACCACTCGAAGCTTCTCGCCCGCACGGTGATTTGTGATCCCGAATTGACCACGGGCCTGCCCGCGAACTTGACGGCCTGGACCGGCATGGACGCCGCCGTGCATTGCATCGAGGCCTACAGTGCCCGGATGTTCAATCCGATGTGCGACGGCATCGCCGCCGAGGGCATGCGCCTGATCGCCGAATGGCTGCCCCGCGCCGTGGCCGACGGCACGGACATCGAAGCCCGATCGCACATGATGGCCGCCGCCGCCATGGGCGCCGTCGCCTTCAACAAAGGCCTGGGAGCGGTGCATGCGATCTCCCACGCCGTCGGCGCCCACCTGGACACCCACCACGGACTGACCAATGCGGTCGTCCTGCCCTATGTGCTGGTCCACAACCGCCCGGCCATTGAGGACGCCTGTGGCGTCCTGGCGCGCTGCATGGGACTGCCCCGGCACGATTTCACGGGCTTGCTGGATTGGTCCCTTGCGATCCGCGAAAGCTTCGACATTCCCCCTGGCCTGGACGGGCTGGGCGTGACCGAGGCCGATCTCGACGCCTTGGCCGAGACCGCCGCCGCCGACGTGACCGCGCGGGAAAATCCCGTCCCCGTCGATGCGGCATCCCTGCGCGCCGTCATGGCAAACGCACTCGCCAGCGACCTCGGCTAGATCCGGAAAAGGACAGGATCACGCTATGCCCCCGACCCCCGGCATTCTGGAACTGGTTGATCAATGCGAGTTCATGGCCCGCGCCTATGCCGAAGCCGGTGCCCCCTTGCCCCGGCGGCGGCCGGACGGTTTCCCCGCCATCGTCGCCAGTATCATCGGGCAGCAGGTTTCCGCCCACGCGGGGGCCGCGATCCAACGCAAGGTCGAGGCAGGACTGGGCGGCATCACCGTCGAGGCCGTCCTGGCGCGGGACGACGATGAATTGCGCGGCTTCGGGCTGTCTCGCCCCAAAGTGAAATACATTCGCGGCGTGGCAGAGGCCGTGGCGGCGGGGGAATTGGATTTCGACGCCCTGCGCGACGCGCCGGACGAAGAGGTTCTGGAAACCCTGACCCGTCTCAAGGGCATCGGCCAATGGACGGCGGAGATTTATCTGATGTTCGCCTTGGGCCGGCCCGACGTGATGCCGTCGGGCGATCTGGCGCTGGCCGAAGCCGCCGCCCGCTTGATGCGCTTGAACGCCCGGCCCAAGCCCAAGCAACTGGCCGAGATCGCGGAACGCTGGCAGCCTTACCGGTCCACCGCCGCCTTGATGCTTTGGTATTACTACCGCTTCACGGGTGGGCCCGGCGCGCCGGACGTCTGACCGGCGCGCCTGCCCAGCCCCGAGCACCCGCCCCGGGGATCAGGCCCGTGAGTCGATAAAGGTCAACAGCCGTTCTAGATCGTCGTCGTCCATGTCCAGACAGGCATGGGTATGGGCATCGGTCTTGGCGACGATGGACGCGGCCAGCGTGCCGGCCCCCGGCAGGTCGATCGTAAAGGCATCGCCTTCTTTGACCTCCAGCCCGCGGTTCAGGATCACGCTGCCGCCCTTGGAAATGGCATGCAACATCGTGCTCTTGACCGTACCGCCGACGGTGACCTTGATTTCCATCCCCATCGGATGGGCGGTCGACCATTCCGGGTCCTGGCTGTCACGGATGATCTCGACCAGGCGTTCGTTCATATGATCGATGCCAGAGTTGACCTCACCCGCCGCTTCCAACTGCTGCTGCGCGGCTTCGCCCGATTGCCCGGCGACGTCCGTCACCTGGATGATGTTGGACGAGACCTCCTGCGTGCCGGCTGCGGCTTGCTCCACATTGCGGGCGATTTCCTGGGTCGCCACGCCCTGCTGTTCGACCGCGGCGGCGACGGACGAGGCGATCTCGTTGATGTCGCCGATGGTCTGGGTGATGCCTTCGATCGCATGCACCGAGTCCTGGGTCGCCGTCTGGATTCCGCCGATCTGCTTGCCGATCTCCTCGGTCGCCTTGGCGGTCTGGTTGGCCAGATTCTTGACCTCGGACGCCACGACGGCGAAGCCCTTGCCGGCGTCTCCGGCACGGGCGGCCTCGATGGTGGCGTTCAGGGCCAGCAGGTTCGTCTGCTCGGCGATATCGGTGATCAAATCGACCACCTCGCCGATCTTATGTGCCGCCTCGGCTAGGCCCTGGATTTGGGCGTTGGTACGATCTGCATCCTCGGTCGCCTGCCGGGCGATCTGTGATGACCGGCCGACCTGAGACGAGATCTCGTTGATCGAAGACGACAGTTCCTCGGCCGCACTGGCTACAGTCTGCACGTTGATGGTCGCCTCCTCGGCGGCACTGGCGACGGTCGTTGCCTGAACATGCGCCGCCTGTGACAGGTCCGACGCCGACCGGGCGGAAGTCTCCACCGTGCCGGCCCGTTCCTTGACCAGTTCGACGGCCTTGGCGACTTCTTCCTCCAACGCCGAATTGAGCGCCAGAACCTCGCTGCGCAGGCGGCGGCGGTTGCGGCGTTCTTCGTTGGACCGCTCCGCCGACATGCGCTGCACCTCCAGGGCGTTCTCCTTGAACACCTGGACCGTCCCGGCCATGGCCGCCAGTTCGTCGGAACCGTGGGTATCGACTTCGACCCCCAGATTGCCGTCGGCCAGCGCGACCATGTTGTCGGACAGTTGAACCAGCCGCGCGACCAGGCGGCGGACGATGAAGAAGTAGATGAAACCGAGCACCAGGAACGAGGCGACGGCCAGGAAGATGAGGAACTTCTTGTTCCGCTCCGCCGTTACGTCGGCAGCCGCGGCTTCCGACGACATTTCGGCTTCGGCGATGGTGACCTGCTCCGCGATCAACTCGCTGAACGACGAAGAAATCTGACGGGACTCGGCCATCAGGCTTTCGACTTCCTCCTGCACCAGAAGCTCGGTAAGACGCATATCGAACACGTTGTTCTCACCTGCGCCGACGGCGACCAGTTTTCCAACGATCTTCGCCATCTCGGCCGACTGATCCGACTGGGCGATCAGCGACATGTTGTCTTCCAGAAGGGATTTGGCGCCGATGAAGCGCTCCTTGAGGGGCTGCATCCTCTCCGGCGCGGTTTCCGCCGCCGCGTTGCCCAACAAGCCGACCACCCGGTTGACTTCCGCCTTAACGTTCATCGCCGCGGTCAGGGGTTCCACCCCGCCTTCGACGAACTCCAGAACCGCCCCCGGCTGAGTAATATCGACGGCTTCGGCGCCCAAGGAGAGATTGAAGGCAACTTCGTCGGCGATCACCGACGTCATTGACGCCAGGGTCTCATGCATGATCCCGACGCTCTCCATGGCTTTGTGGCGGGCTTCGACAAGAGCGTTACGCTGTTCGACCTTATCCCCGACCTGTTGAAGCTTTTCCTTAAGCTGGCCGGCGCCGTCCCTGAGTTGCATGAGGACATCGTCGCTCATATCCACGTTGGCGATGATCTGCTGAAACCGGTCGAAGCTGGTGTTGACCAAATCATCGACTTCCTGGCGCCCGAGCTGATCCTTGGCGGCGACCATTGCGGGCGCGATCGAGGTGATCCGCGCGACGGTCTCCGACAGGCGCAGCGCATTGGCCATCGCCGGCACCTTGCCGTGCGTTATGGTCGCCAACGTATTCGACGTGGTGCTCATGGAATACCAGCCGACGGCGATGGCGGCGGCGGTGGTGGCGAAAATGACCAGCACGGAAAACAGCAATCGGGCCCCGATGCCCATGCCGCTTCGTCCCGTTGCGCCGGGGGCCGCGGATGCGGGCTCCGTCGCCTGATTGTCGGTCGCCTGATTGTCGAATGATTGGTGTTCGTCCGTTTCCGCCGCAGCGGTCTCAACCTCGTCGGCCGCTTCGGCAAGCGGCTCTCCCACCGTTTCGTCTTCGGCGGGATTTTCTTTGTCGTTCATCGTCCCAGACCCTTTTCTTGGCTGTTTCCTCTGTCTAAACGGCGTCCGTCCCACCCGTTTTCCGGTAGGTTCGGGCCGCTTCCCCCAACTGGAGCACGTTATCCTATGCGATTGGCCTTTCGGCGTCAGAACCAATAGGACCAGAAAACAATCCGAAAAGCTCTGGGATCAATCACCTATTCCCCCGCCTGAAACCGGCGGATTAAAGGGAATTAGATGTGCACGATTGGATAATTTGCCCCCCAGCTGTCTCAGCACGGTCGCAAGCATACAAATTCCGGTCAATTGGAATCTAGCTATCCAAAAGGCGTATGTACGATCAGGAGACTTTCACGTGATGCAGCCAGTTGTCGATTTCCCGGCAGCGGACCGCCGGATCGGCGACCACTTCGCCCACGCCCAGGCCGGCGGCCAAGGCTGCCACATCGGGTGCTGAGCGGTCGTCCGCCGCCCCGATACGGCGCATGCCGTCCGTCGCCGCCACCATCGTCTGGCGGTCGGGATAGATGCCTTGATCGACCATATCGTCGCCGTACCGCCGGATCAGGCCCGCCATATGTTCCAGGGTAAATTCGGGATGGTACTGGACGCCCCAGAACTCGCCTTTGTCAAAGGTGAACCGGGCGGCCTGGATCGGGCTGTGGCGATTGGACGCCAGGACCTGGGCCCCAGGCGGCAAATGCGTGACTTCGTCATAGTGGATCGCCAGGGAGTCGAAAACGGCCGGTTTACCGCCGAACAGCGGAAAGGTCCGGCCGTCATCGCTGATCTCGATATCGCGGCACAACCCGACCTCGCGCCCGTTGGGGCTGGGCGCCACGTCGCCGCCGGCGGCGACCACGGCGACCTGAAGGCCCCAGCAACTGCCCAACAGCGGCAGACCCGCGTGGAACACGGCCTTGATCAAATCGACCTGGCGTTGAACCTCCGGCGCGTTGCCAGACGCCCGCACGAACAGCCCCGATCCCCCCAGGATCGCACCATTGAAATCACCCAGCGCCACGCCGCCCGGCAGGTCCGCAGGCCCGTCGGCGGGGAACACGATATGGATGTCCGCGTCGGGTGCCGTGCGGCGGACGGCCGCGGCGTATTGTTCGGAATTGGTGCCCAGGCCGGCCTGCGCCATGGCTTGGTTGCCTGCCGCCGTGTTGCCTTCGATCAACAGGATACGAAGCGGCTCGGTCATGGCTGTGTCGCCCTTTTCGTTATCATTGTTTCGTCCCGGACATTTCCCGCGCCATGCGTTCGGCCCGATTGATCTGCGTCCTGTTCAAGGTAACCATCAGCTTTTCCCGCTGGCCCTTGGGATCGAATTGCGGATTGTGGTTTTTGATCTCGGCAGCATGGGGCAGCGCCAGGGTCAGCCACTTATATGCCTCGACCGCATCGCGTTTCACGCCCCATCCTTCGACGTACATGATCCCGATCAGATATTGGGCTACCGGCTGCCCCTGATAGGCCGCCTTACGGTACAGATCGATGGCCCGGCCGTAATCGTTGGCCACGCCCAGCCCGTTGAAATAGAGCTCGCCCAGCGCGAACTGAGCATCCTTGTCCCCCCCCGCCGTCGCCGCCACGCGGTACCATTCGGCGGCCTTGGCGAAATCCCGCGGCAGCCCCCGGCCGTTGGCGTAGGCCCAACCCATGGCGTACTGGCCGCGAACCGAGCCCTTGCCCGCCGCGTCACGAAACAAGGCAACGGCGCGATCGGGGTCGGCAACGCGCGAGTCTCGGCGGACCATCAACCAGCCAAGATCGACCGCCGCGTTCAGATCCCCCGCCGCGACTGTTTTCTCCAGGCGGACGATCTCGCGTTTGAGGGCGGCCAATTCCGGGTCGTCCTCCTGCGCGGGCGCGCCGAAGAAGAACCAGGCCGCCCAACCGGAGCCCAGCAAGGCCGACAACAGGAGGATGTAAGCGAGAAAACGCATGGCGCCGCATTGAACGACGGCGACGGGCCCGAGGACAAGCGTCTCGTAAGCGGCTCGGGAAAATTTAAATGATCAAGGGGGCGCCCGGCGGCGTCAGCGCGGTTTTTCGCCGCCCTGACGAACGCGTTCCTGTTTGCCTTCGAACACCGGCTTGTCGTAGCAGGTGACCTCGCCCAACGTCCGATAGCAGTAGACGTTCATTTGCGGGACGACTTCGTCTTCTTCGCAATAGGTCAGGCCGCGTTCCTTGCGAACGGAGGAGCAATTCTTGCCGCTGGACAGGGAAATAACGTGATCGCCCAATGTCTTATCCGTCGCAATGACGGAAACACCTTCGACGCCGACGGCGGCGGCGCACCCGGCGATCAATAGGCCAACGGCAAGCGTCGCGAGAATTCGTGTCATACCCTTCATGGGGCTCCTCACAGGCGAAAAGCGGCCGAATGGAACGCCGCCATTCCGCATCCTGCCCGATCATCGTTAAGGAGCCGTAAACCCGCCGGACGCATCAAGGGGCGTCTCACGGCAACATAGGCATCCCGCACCGCGCCCCACCAGTTGCTATCAAATGAAAAGGCCACTATTTTCCCCGCGAATTCAAACCGAACGTCGGGAGCCCCAGTGTGGCCGATCATACCGAAGACAGCCTAATCCGCGAAATCGACGAAGAGTTGCGCCAGGACCAGTTCCAAAAGGTCTGGAGCCGCTACGGCAAACTCATTCTCGGCGCCGCGGGGCTCTGCGTCGCCGCCGTCGCCGGCTACCAGTTCTGGCTCAAGCACGACCTGGAAACCCGCCACGCGCTGGGCGAACGTTTCGATCAGGCGCAACAGATGGCCGCCGGGGACAAAGCCGACGCCGCCGTCACTGCCTTCAAGAACCTGACCGAAGAAGGCGGCGGCTATGGCCTGCTCGCCCGGTTCCAGGAAGCGGCCCTGCTCGCCAAACAGGGCGATGCAGCGGGTGCGCTGGCCGTGTACGACGAAATTTCAAAGAACTCAGGCGCCACGAAGCTCTATCAGGAACTGGCGCAGTTGCTGGCGGCTGGGATCCAGGTCAATCAGCCGGACGCCGACGCAGCGGCCATTCAAAGCCGCCTCGCGCCGTTGACGGCGGCCGGGAACCCCTGGCGGTTCAGCGCGCAGGAATTAATGGCGGCATTGGCGCTAAAGGCCGGGGATACGGCCAAGGCGAAGGAAATCTATGGCGAACTTTCCAAGGATTCCGAAACGCCGGGCCGCATGCGCCAACGCGCAACGGAAATGTTAACGATATTGCGTTAAAAACCCCGCTGAATTAATCAGGACAAGACATCGGGGAACAGGGAAAAGACCGGAATGGCTGCGCCGACGAACGGAATTCGCCCGCAACGGGGCGTTCTTGCCCATCCGGGACACGCCGGATACCCCCGCCGCCTGCGCGCGCGGGCCCTGTCCTGTGCCCTTGCCGTGACCTTGTCCGTCGCGGTCGGCGGGTGCACATATCTGCAGGATCTGTTTACCAAAGAGGACCCACCGCTCCCCGGAACGCGGATTTCTATCCTGTCCAATCAGCGCACCCTGGCCGCCGACCCGGACCTGGCGGGACATCAGATTTTGCTGCCGGCACCCTCGCCCAATCCCAATTGGCCGCAGCCGGGGGGCTATCCCAACCACGCCATGCATCACATTCAGGTACCGGAGAACATTTCCCTCGCCTGGGAGACCAGCATCGGCACCGGGAACGACGATGAATTGCGGTTCATGGGATCACCCGTGGTCGCGGACGGGCGGGTCTACGCCATGGATGCCGAATCCGAGGTGTCTTCCGTCGATCTGGAGACCGGTGAGCGTTATTGGGAGGTTCCCCTAGCACCCGAGGCAGAAGAAGATGACGGCCATATCTCCGGCGGCGTCGCCTATGAGAACGGGCGGGTTTTCGCCGCGACCGGTTTCGGCCACGTCATCGCGCTGGACGCCAAGACTGGCAAGGAACTGTGGCGCACGGTCCTGACCGGCCCCATGCGCGCCGCGCCGACCGTGCGCGGCGGGCGGGTGTTTGTGGTGACGTTGGACAACCGCTCCTTCGCCCTGGATGAAAAAACCGGCCAACAACTGTGGGATCATTCGGGCATCACCGAGTCCGCGTCGCTGCTGGGTGCCGCCAGCCCCGCCGTCGATCAGGGCGTCGTCATCGTCCCCTATTCTTCCGGCGAACTGGTGGCGCTGCGCACGGAGAACGGCCGCCTGCTGTGGTCGGACTCGCTGGCTTCGCTGAAACGCTCGGACATCGTCTCGGCCCTGTCCCATATTCGCGGCCGGCCGGTCATCGACCGGGGACGCGTCATCGCCGTCAGCCACTCCGGAATCATGGCCGCCTATGACCTGCGCACCGGACGGCGCATTTGGGAACGCGATATCGGCGGCGTCGAAAGCCCCTGGGTTGCCGGCGAATACATTTACGTCCTGACCAACGACGCCGAAGTCGCCTGCGTCAGCCGCGATACGGGCGGTGTCTATTGGGTCCGCCCGCTGCCGCGCTTCGAAGACCCCGACGATCAGGAAGACCTGATCATCTGGACCGGCCCGATCCTGGCGTCCGACCGGCTGATCATGGCGGGATCGCATGGTCTGGCCTGGGCACTGTCGCCCTACACGGGCCGCTTTATCGGTGAAGTCGAATTGCCGGACGGCATTTCCGTGCCGCCGGTGGTCGCCGACGGCCGCGTGATCTTCCTGTCCGACGACGCCGAACTGGTCGTCTACAAGTAACCCGACCCACTTAACCCATCTGCCGGACGTTCAAGGTCCGCAATCTGATTGGCCAAGGCCATGCCCTTCACCATCGCCATCATCGGCCGCCCCAACGTCGGCAAGTCGACCATGTTCAACCGTCTGGTCGGCCGCCGCCTGGCGATCGTCGACGACACCCCCGGCGTGACCCGCGACCGCCGCGAAGGCGAAGGCCGCATCGGGCCGATGAAATTCCGCGTGATCGACACGGCGGGACTAGAAGACGTCACCGACGACAGCCTGGAAGCCCGCATGCGGGCCCAGACGGAACGCGCCCTGGACGAAGCCGACGTCGCCTTGATGGTGATCGACGCGCGGGCCGGGGTCACGCCGCTGGACCAATATTTCGTGCAATGGCTGCGCTCGCGCGGTACGCCGGCGATCCTGATCGCCAACAAATGCGAGGGCCGCGCCAGTCAGGGCGGTCTGATGGAAGCCTATTCCCTGGGCCTGGACGAGCCGGTGGTGTTTTCCGCCGAACACGGCCTCGGCCTGTCGGACCTGCACGACCGCCTGCAGCCCTATGCCGACGCCGTCGCCGCCGACGGCGCCGAGGACCTGATCGACGACGACGAATTCGCCGACCTGGCCGACGATGGCCTGGGCGACGTGGACGCGCTGGAATTGAACGAAGACGGCGAGTTGGAGATCGAAGACCTGCCCGAGCCAAAGGCCCTGCAACTGGCCATCGTCGGGCGCCCCAACGTCGGCAAGTCGACGATGATCAACCGCCTGTTGGGCGAGGACCGCATGCTGACCGGCCCCGAAGCCGGGATCACCCGCGACGCGATCTCGGTCACCTGGAACCATGACGGCCGCGATTACCGGCTGATCGATACGGCGGGACTGCGACGCAAGGCGCGGGTCACGGAAAAGCTGGAATACCTCTCGACCCGCGACACCATGCGGGCCGTGCGCTTCGCCCATGTCGTGGTGTTGGTGCTGGACGCCGACGCGGTCCTGGAACGCCAGGACCTGACCATCGCGCGCCGGGTCATCGACGAAGGCCGGGCCCTGATCATCGCCGTCAACAAATGGGATGCGGCCAAAGACCGGAACGAAACCATCGAACGGCTGAGCGACCGGTTGCAGACCAGCCTGCCGCAGGTACGGGGCATTCCGGTGATCACCCTGTCGGCGCTGACCGGCAAGGGCATGGACAAGCTGCTGCCCACGGTCAATGAAGCCTACGACACCTGGAACGCGCGGATCGGCACCGGCGACCTCAACCGCTGGCTCGGCGCCATGCAGGAAGCCCACCCGCCCCCCATCGGCAAGGGCGGCAAGCGCATCCGCCTGCGTTATGCGACGCAGGCCAAGACGCGGCCGCCGACTTTCGTGATTTTCTGTACGCGCGCCGTCGAATTGCCGGACAGCTATACCCGCTATCTGGTCAACGGCCTGCGTGACGATTTCGGGTTGGACGGTGTGCCGATCCGCCTGATCTACCGCAAGAGCGATAATCCATATGCCGACCGGCGCTAGGCCCTACGCCGACAAGCGGTAGGGCCGCGCCGTCGATCAGGCGATCGGCTTATTCGTCGTGATCGTGGCCGTGATGGCCGGTGATCGGGCCTTCCTTGAACAGGTTTTCGCGGAGTTCCTTGTCGAAGGCCGGCATCTTGCGCCGGATCCATTCCAGAACCATGGCCGCGTGTTCGATCTCTTCGTCCCGGTTGTGCTCGAGGATCGCCTTGAGTTCCGGGTCCTTGGTGGCATCGACCCGCTGCTGATACCAGTCCACGGCCTCAAGCTCTTCCATCAGAGAGACGATGGCACGGTGCTTGTCCATCGTGTCTTCCGACAGTTTATCCAACGGTTCGTGGAAACCTTCGCTCGTCATGGGAACTCCTTAATACAGATATTCTGTGGACATTTAAGATAATGGATACGCCGCAGGGATCAACGGACATGATCGGGATAATCCCGGCCCATCCGCCCTGTCATCCCCCACCCCGCTGAAACGCCCGGTCGAAACGCGCCAGGGCCGCCGCGCGATCACGATCCGAGTATCCCGAAAAAGCCAGGGTCACGTCCATGATTTCGATCTCCATCAGGGCGATTTTCCGGCGGCGTTCCGACCCTAGGGTGATTTCCAAACGCCGTCCCTCCGCGGCCAACACAATGCCCGACGGCGTCCGCTCGTAGGCGTCGGAACCCAACGCCTTCTCGATGCCCCGGTAAAAACCGGCCCGCGTCAGGGCCATTTCTTTTTCGATGACGACCGGATCGGTCACGCCCGACCCCTCACCCACCCGCGACCGGCGGCCACATGGCGAGTGCGTCGCCGTCTTCGAACGTCGCCGTGTGGCGCGCCGAAGGCTCGACATAGATGCCGTTCAGCAGGACCAGATGGCACATCTTTTCCGGCAGACCCAAGGTCGCGATGACCTGGGCGGGCGTGGCGTCGTCGGCGACCTCGATCTCCGCCTCGTTGCCCTTGGATCCCGCCGGCAGGTGATCGGCAAGCGAGGCGTAGAGTTTGACTGTGATCTTCATCGCGGCCCCCGGCCTTCATCGCCTCTGGCGACCTCAGGCATAGGCATGGGCGACGTAGGCTTCCATGATGCGGTGGGGGTCTTCCATCAACTTGGCCTTCCACGGGCCCAGATGGGTGCGGTTCTGGATCAGCCCGCGCAGCACACCCATGTGGTCCGTGCGGCCCAACGACAGGGCACCGACCAGCACGTCGTCCTTGAAATTCAGGCGCAGGTATTTGAAATGGCCGGCGTCCAGCACCTCGGCCATTTCCGTGCCCGGGCCGCCTTCCCAATCGCCGAAGGAGGTCGAAATCAGACCCGCCGTATCCAGCACGTTCATCTGCAGCGACCCCTGATAGGGCGTGACCCGCCCCGCCATATTGAGCGCCGCGATCCGGCCGTGCTCGGTCGAAGTCGGCTGGATCGCGTGAACGTTGAAGCCACCGCCGAAGTCCGGTCCCTGGGCGCAGTCACCGGCCGCATAGACGCCGGGGACGGAAGTTTCCAGGAACTCGTTGATGCGGATGCCCTGTTCGATCTCGATGCCGGTACCTTCCAGGAATTCGATGTTGGAAGTCACGCCCGCCGCGACGACGACGAGATGCGCCGCGATCTGATCGCCGGTATCCAGGTCGACGAAAAGCTTGTCCTCGTCGTCGGCCTCGCGGCGTTCGACCTTGGTCACCTTGGTGCCCGTCTCGACATTGATGCCTTTCTGAACGCACCAGTCCTTGATCAAGCCACCGGCGGTGGCGTCCATCATGCGCGGCACCATGCGGTCCAGCGCTTCGACCACGGTCAACTTAACGCCCCGTTCGACCAGGGCTTCCAGAATGATGCAGCCGATGAAGCCCGCCCCCATCAGCACGACATGCGCACCTTCATGGGCCAGTTTCTCGATGGCGCGGCAATCGTCGAGCGTCCAGCAGTGATGCACGCCCGGCAGGTCGAGCCCCGGCACGGGCGGCTTGATGGGCCTGGCCCCGGTGGCGATCAGCAGCTTGTCGTAGGGCTGCTCCCCACCGCCCTCGAGCAGCACCTTGCGGCCCGCAACATCCAGGCCCTTGGCGATGCCTTGGCGATAGGTAATGCCGAGAGCCTCGTAATGCCCGGCTTGTTTACGCAAATGCGTGCCGCCATGGTCGATGATGCCGGTCAGGACATAGGGGATCGCCATGCGGGAATAAGGCGGATCGGCTTCCCCGCCCAGCAACACGATCTCCGCGCCCTTGTCCGTCTTGGCAAGCGTTTCCGCGGCGACGACGCCCGCAGGCCCCGCGCCGATGATGACATAGGTCATATTGTGCCGTCCTTCCTAGCCGTCACAGAGTCAGCCGGCTGACCGTTTCGTTGGTCGGCACCCCGTCCTTGGACCAGCCGCGCAGTTCGTAATATTCCGGCAGCATCTTGTCCAAACCGTTGGTCAGGCCTTTGGCCGGTCCGGTCTTGGCCGCGTCCTTGACCAAGCGCTTGGGCAGGTTGTCGTCCTTGCCCGTGAACCCGGCGGCCAGGTTGAACCGACGTTCCAGGTTCCACACCCTCTCACCCAGTTCCAACAGATTCTCGACCGACCAGTCGCCTTCGCAGGCGGCGTCGATCTGTGGTGCGATGTCTTCCAGCGTCCAGGCGAAGGTCGTGAAGACGCAAATGCCCGCACTGTCGACCGCCGCTGTCGCGTCCTGAAACGCCTTGACCAGACCGGCCTTGCCGTCGGTGACCAGCGGATCGGTCTTTTCCGGAATGCCCAGGACTTCCGACGCGACCGTATAGCTGCGCAGGTGGCAGGCGCCCCGGTTGGACGTCGCATAGGTCAGGCCCATGCCCTGAATGCCACGACTGTCGTAGGCCGGGAATTCCTGGCCCTTGACGGACATGGACAGTTCCGGGTGTCCGTACTTTTCACACAGCAGCTTGGAGCCCAGGCCGATCTCGGCCCCGAAGCCTTCACCACGGCCGCACAATTCGGCCAGGTCCGTCAGCGCCTTGGCGGAGCCGAAATTCAGCTCGATCCCGCCGGTCTCCTTAGGAGTAATGACGCCGTCTTCGAACAGCTCCATCGCCGCCCCCACCGTGGCACCGAACGAGATCGGATCGAACCCCTGTTCGTTGCAGATGAAGTTGGCGAAGGTCAGGGCGTCCAGGTCATCGACCCCGGTGGCGGCCCCCAGCGCCCAGGCGGCTTCGTACTCCAGGCCGCCCGAGGCGATCTGATACTGCGGCCGGTCGGCGACCGTGTAGTGGGTGCGGTCGATGGTCGAAACCCGCCCGCAGGCGATGGTGCAGCCGAAGCAGGCGGCGTTGCGGACCAGATTGGGTTTGCCGTCGGATTCCCGCGGCTCGGCCATGGCCTCGGCGGAAATCTTCGACGCCCCTTCGAACTGAATGTCGCGGTGATTGCGGGTCGGCAGCGCGCCCGTTTCGTTGATCACGTTCATCAGGACCTGGGTGCCGTAGGCCGGCAAGCCTTGGCCGGTCACGGCGTTTTCCGCCAGGACCTTCTTGCCGTCGGTGACGGCCTTGAGGAAGGCCGGCATGTCGTCCACGGAAACGCCCTTGGTGCCGCGCAGGGCGACGGCCTTCAGGTTCTTCGATCCCATCACCGTGCCGACGCCGGAACGCCCGGCGGCGCGGTGCATGTCGTTGACGACACAGGCGAATTTCACGCCCTTTTCGCCCGACACACCGATCGAGGCGACGCGGATTTGCGGATCGCCGTGGCGTTCCTTGATGCCTTCTTCCGTATCCCAGACGGAGGTGCCCCAATAGTCCGAAGCGTCCAGCAATCGGCAGTCGTCATTATCGATGAACAGATAGACCGGCGACTTGGCCTTGCCTTCGAAGATGATCATGTCCAGCCCGGCGTTCTTCATTTCGTTGCCGAAGAAGCCACCCGAATTGGAGCACGCGATGGCGCCGGTCAGCGCCCCCTTGGTGATCACCGAATAGCGCCCGGCCGTCGAGGCGCAAGTCCCGGTCAGCGGACCGGTCGCCATGATCAGCTTGTTTTCAGGCGCCAGCGGATCGACCTTGGGATCGATCTCTTCCGTCAGGTACTTGGTCGCCAGGCCGCGCTGCCCGAGGTAGCGCTTTGCCCAGTCCATGTTGAGGGGTTCGTGCGTGCAGGTGCCCTTGGTCAGGTCGACCCGCAGGATGCGCCGTGCCCATGCCATGACATCATCCCCCCGCTCAGTGCGTCGCTTGCTGGCCGGCGTCGGTCTTCGCCGCCCATTGCCGCATCTTGTCCAGACCCGTCCAGTCCGCATCGACGTAGGTGATGGCGTCGGTCGGGCAGGCCTTGGCGCATTCGGGGTCGCCGCCGCAAAGATCGCACTTGATGACCTTGCCGGTGGCCGAATTGTAATTCACCGTGCCGAAGGGACAGGCGATGGTGCAGACCTTGCAGCCGACACAGAGGTTGCTATCGACTTCCTTGGCGCCGGTTCCCTTGTTCAGCTTGATCGCGTCCACGGGACAGGCATGCATGCACCAGGCTTCGTCGCATTGCGTGCAGGTATACGGCACGAAACGGCCCTGGTCGTGGAAGTTGAAGACCTTGATCCGCGATTTGGAGGGATTGAACACCCCTTCGTTCTCGAAAGAGCAGGCAAGCTCGCACTGCAGACAGCCGGTGCACTTGCCCGGATCGATGTTCAAGGCTTTCAGCATGAAACCCTCCCGTTCGGTTGATTGCTGGTGGTCGGGCCCGGTCGTTTCCGCCGATGGCGGCGCCGGGCCTCGGTTTGGCTCTGCGGCAAGTCTAGCACCCCGTCCCACCGGTCTTGAAAATACTTTTTCGCGATTGACGAATGATCGCCGCCCCGCATCAAATTCCTTTACAACTGCCCCGGTCCGGGCCAAATCAGAATAATGAGCACGGAAGCCTATTTGAGCGACGTCGAATCGTTCCGCCACCTGCCCCAAGCGATCACGCTTTTGGGCATGTCCGGCGTGGGTAAGACCATGCTGTCCACCCATCTGCGCCGGCGCGCCGACTGGTTCCATTTTTCCGCCGATTACCGCATCGGCACGCGGTACCTCGCCGAACACATCCTGGACAACATCAAGTACAAGATCATGCATATGCAGGACACCTTTGTGGCCAACCTGCTGCGCTCGGATTCGATCTACATCAACCACAACATCACGGTCGACAACCTGGATCCGGTGTCGACTTTCCTGGGGATGTACGGCGATCCGGCGGAGGGCGGGCTGAACATGGCGACGTTCCTGCGCCGCCAGGATCTGTACAAATGGGGCGAACAGGAATCCATGAAGGACGCCAGTCACTTCATCGCCAAAGCCTGGGAAATTTACCGCTGCAAGGATTTCATCAACGATGCCTCGGGTAGCCTCTGCGAAATCGTCGATATCGACGACCCGGACGATCCGGTGATCGCGGCCCTGCGCGCGGAAACACTGATCCTCTATATTCGGGCCGGCCGCGCCGACGAGGAAGCCTTGATCGAGCGCGCCGAATCTGATCCCAAGCCGCTGTTCTATTACCCCGATTTCATCACCCGGCACCTGCAAGGCCAACCGGAGGACGGGGCCGGCGTGGGGCCCAAGGATTTCGCCCGCTCACTGTTCCCGGCCTTGGTCGCGGACCGGAAACCGCGATACCAGGCAATGGCCGACAGGTTCGGCTTCACCATTGATGCGGCGGACCTTTTCGCAGACCCACCGCAAGGCCAGATCGTGCCCGATACAGAGGTCCTTTTGGAGCGTATTCTGCACGTCATCAACACCCAGGCGGCGGAGAACGAGGTTGCGGCGGTCAACGCAAACCACTATGTCAACGCATGTCTCGCGCGGGCCGAACGGCGGGCGCTGGACTTCTGACCTCTCTCCGTGCCGCGCCCGCGGAGCGGAAAAATTTAATTAAAACAACGCTCTTGGACGGCAAAATGCCCATCAAGATTCCTTCCGACCTTCCCGCTCGCGCCATTCTTGAGAAAGAAGGCGTGCCGATCATCGACGATGACCACGCCGTGCTTCAGGACATTCGCCCGCTGCGTATCGCGGTGCTGAACCTGATGCCGTTGAAGCAGAAGACGGAAACCCAACTCGCCCGCGTGCTGGGCGCGACGCCGCTGCAGGTCGAAATGGAACTGCTGGCGCTGACCACCCACACGCCGAAAACCGTTTCCGAAGAACATATGGACGAGTTCTACGATCCCTGGACCGAGATCGCCGAACGCAAGTTCGACGGCCTGATCGTGACCGGCGCGCCGATCGAACAATTGCCGTTCGAGGACGTGACATACTGGAAAGAGATGTGCCGCATCTTCGAATGGTCGCGGACCAACGTTCACAGCCTGTTCAACCTGTGCTGGGGCGCTCAGGCGGCGCTGCATCATTTCTACGGCATCCCGAAATACCAATTGCCGCAGAAAGCCTTCGGCGTGTTCGAGCATCGCGTGATGAACAACGCCTCCGAACTGTGCCGGGGGCTCAACGACACGCTGTACATCCCCGTCTCGCGCCATACGGAAAACCATGCGGCGGACCTGGCCCCCTTTCCGCAGTTGGAAATCCTCATGGAAAGCGCCGAGACCGGCATCGCCCTTGTCCACGACCATGAGCTCAACCACGTCCATATGTTCAATCATCTGGAATACGATTCCGATACGCTTGACGCGGAATACCGCCGCGATGCGGAAAAGGGCGAGAGCATCCAGGTGCCGGCCAATTACTACCCCGACAACAATCCCGCCAATACGCCGGTCAACCACTGGCGCGCCTATGCTCACATCCTGTTCGGCAACTGGATCAACATGGTCTATCAGACGGCGCCGTTCGATATGGACGATATCGGCAAGAAGAGCTGATCTCCCTAAGCCTCGGCAAGGATTGACGCCCGCCGCCCCTTGATATTGTATACAATCAAGGAAAACACGCACGGCCCCTTAAGGTCCGGCGGCAACGGCATGAGGCATCCATGAACACCATTTCCACCGCCGATCAGCGGACCATCCTGACGCGTCTGGCTGAACGTATTCTCGCTTACGACCCCGCCGTCATTTCCGAGCGGGGTTTGTACCTCTCGCGACTGGCGATCACCGACACCATCGGCGTGACGCTCGCCGGACTGCCCGAAGACGCGACCCAGATTCCGCTGAAGACCCCGGGCGTCGCGACGGCGCCGGGCAAGGCTCTGGTGTTCGGCACGCGTCGGCGGACCAGCGCGCTGGATGCAACCTTCATCAACGGCATTGCCTCTCATGCCCTCGACTTCGATGATTTCTCATCCGTGTTCGGCGGCCATCAGTCGGTGCCCCTGGTCACCCCGTTGTTCGCCCTGGCCGAGGAACGCGCGCTGTCGGGGCAGGACCTGCTGACCGCCTACGCGGTGGGGCTCGAGGCCGAAATGCGCCTCGCCCGCGCGGTCCACCCCCATCACTACGACAAGGGTTGGCACCCGACGGCGACGCTCGGCATCTTCGGCACGGCGGCGGGGTGTGCCCGGCTGATCGGCCTGAACACCGATCAGACAGCCATCGCCCTGGCGATGGCGGCTTCGATGGCGAGCGGCCTGAAAGCCAACTTCGGCACGATGACCAAACCGCTGCATGTCGGCCATTCGGCCCGTTCGGGTCTCCTCGCCGTACTGTTGGCGGAACAAGGATTCGATGCCGCCCCCGACACGATGGAGCATCACCAAGGGTTCTTCGAGGTTTACAACGGCGCCGGCAACTACGCCGCCGAACGTCTGTTGGAAAACTGGGACAACGGCCCCTGGGCGACCGAAGCGGAGGATCTGGCCATCAAGCAGTTCCCTTGCTGCGGCTCGACCCATCAATGCATCACCGCCATGCAGCGCATGCGCGCGAAACACACGATTCCGCCAGAGGCCGTCGCCGGGATCGAGATCATGCCCCATATCCGTCGCCTGCGGCACACCAACACGCCGTTCCCGGAAAGCGAATTGGAGGCCAAGTTCTCGACCCAATACGTCGTCGCGCGGACGCTGTTGGACGGCACGGTGAAGCTCAAGGATTTCGAGAACGATGCCTTCCGCGAGGAACCCGTTCGGCGCCTTCTGGAAGTCACAAGCGCGCAGCCTCATCCCGACCTGGAAGGCGACGATAAAGACAACTGGGGCGCCGAGGTCATCGTTACTCTGCAGGACGGCCAGAAAATTTCCGAGACCGTATCCAACCTGATCGGGCGCAGCGGCGAAAACACCATGACCTCCGACGACCTATGGGAGAAGTTCGAGGATTGCACCGGCCGCGTCCTGCCCGCCGGCCGCCTACGGCCGTTGTTCGATGGGCTGATGAGCATCGATACGGTGGATGACATTCCCGGGCTTGTCGGTCTGATGGAATCGGACGCCTGACGCACCCGACGGGCGGCTCGAATTAATTCTGCCTGGGCCTCATCTTCCTCTTGTGAGAGGCGCCGAACAGGCGCAATCTCCGCCCGTTGGTGACCGACGGCATTGCTGCCGCACCGCCCCTTGCGCGGGGAATTCCGCGCCCTTAAGTTTCCGTCGTTCAAACCGTGCGGCCCGGTGGCGCCGCGTGATGAGGTCCGGCCAAGTACCGCTCCCAGGGTGTTCTAAAACAAGATGAAAAACGTCTTCGCGGCGGCGGTGATCGCCGCCGTTTTGCATGGCCTGGCCTGGTTCGGGACATTGGAGACACCGGTCCTTCCCGACATCACGGGCAAGGTCCAGTCGCTGTCGTTCAACGTCGGTGCCCCGCGCGAAGTCTGGTTCGGGCGCCCGGCGAGCTTACGCGACGTCACCCGTGCATTGGATGTCGTCCGCCCCGTCGCCCATACCATCCGCACCTATACGGTCAGCGGTATCCAGGCACAGGTTCCTGCACTCGCCAAACAACGCGGCATCGACGTGATGCTCGGCATCTGGCTCGGCCGTGACTCGGACGCCAACCGGCAGGAAATCGAAACGGCGGTGAACCTGGTCCGCAAGTATTCGAACATCTCCGCCGTCGTCGTCGGCAACGAAACCCTGTTGCGCGAAGACATGACCGAGACCGCGTTGATCGACATCATCCGCGAGGTTCGCACCCGCGTGCCGGTGCCGGTGACGACGGGCGAAACCTGGGACCGCTGGCTGAAACACCCCGACCTTGCAGAAGAAGTCGATTTTCTCGCGGTCCATGTCCTTCCGTACTGGGAAGCCATCGGCGCCGCCAATGCCGTCGGCTACACCATGGAACGGTTCCGGCAGATCCGTGAGAGCTTTCCTGAGAAACGGGCCATGATCGCCGAATTCGGCTGGCCGTCGCGCGGCTACCGTAATCGCGACGCCGGGCCGGACCCGATGACCCAGGCGACGATCATTCGCGAGTTCATCGCCGAGGCGGCGCGCCAAGGAGTTTCCTACAACCTGATGGAAGCTTTCGACCAGCCTTGGAAAACCATGGAAGGAAGCGTCGGCCCCTATTGGGGCGTGTTCGATCGGGACGGCACGCCGAAATTTTCGCTGGCCGGGGCCGTCGGCCAGCCCGAACAATGGCGACGCGGCATATTGGCCCTGATCCTTGGCGCCGTAATGACGGTCCTCTGGCTTGCCTTCCGGCGGCCGACATTCGGCCATGCGCTCGCCATGTCGATCGCGGCCAATGCGCTGGCCGCCGCCGTCGCCGTCGCCCTGCTCTATCCTTTCGAGAACTACCTGAACTTCGGTTCCGCTTTCGCCTGGGGGCTGGGCATTCTGCTGATGGCGCCCCTGACACTGGTCACCCTGGGCAAGCTGGACGAAGTCGCCGAGGTCACGCTGGGCCCGCGCCCGGTGCGCCTGTGGCGGATCGAGGATCATCCCGAGGCCGCAGCCGCCCCCCGGCCCAAGGTGTCGATCCAGGTTCCCGCCTGCCGGGAGAACCCGGACATGCTGATTGAGACGCTGAATTCACTGGCCACCTTGGACTATCCGGATTTCGAAGCGGTGGTCATCGTCAACAACACCCCGGACGAACGGCTCTGGCGGCCGGTTGAGGCGCATTGCGCCCATCTGGGTACGCGGTTCAAATTCCTCAACTTCCCAAAGATCGACGGCTTCAAGGCCGGCGCCCTGACCGCCGCCATGCCTCATGTCGCGCCCGATGCGGAAATTCTGGCACTGATCGACGCCGACTACGTCGTCGCGGCGAACTGGCTGACAGACCTGATCCCAGCATTCGCCGACCCCAAGGTCGCCATGGTCCAGGCCCCGCAGGATCACCGCGACGGCGAAGGATCGGTCCTGGCCCGCTGCATGAACGCGGAATACACCGGCTTCTTCGACATCGGCATGGTTCAGCGCAATGAGACGGATGCGATCATCGCCCACGGCACAATGTTGCTGGTCCGCCGCGCGGCGTTCGAGGCTGTCGGCGGCTGGTCGTCGGACACCATTACCGAGGATACGGAATTGGGCCTGCGCCTGTACGAAGCCGGATATGCCGCGTGCTATACCCGCCGTCGGTACGGCTGGGGCTTGTTGCCGGATACCTACCGGGCCTTCAAGACGCAGCGCCACCGCTGGGCTTACGGCGCTGTTCAGATTGTCCGAAAGCATTGGCGCCACATGCTGCCCGGCGCCAAGACCCTGACCCGCGACCAGAAGCTTCATTACGTCACCGGCTGGCTGCATTGGCTGTCGGACGCCGTCGGCGCGCTGGCCGCCGTGATCAACCTGGCCTGGGTGCCCTTCGTGCTGTTCGTCGGCGTGATGCTGCCGCCGATCCCCTTCACTCTGCCGATCCTGGCCGCCTTCGCCGCCGGGCTGCTGCATTGCGTGCTGCTCTATGTGGCCCGGGTCAAGATCGGCCCGGCCCGCATCGCCGGGGCCGCCCTTGCAGCGGGCAGCCTGCAATGGACGATCGCGGGCGCCATCTACGACGGCATCCGCCATCCGGACCTGCCGTTCCGCCGGACCCAGAAAGGCAAGGCCAAGGATAGCGACGCGGGAGCCCGTTCACCCGTACGGGCCGAAACACGCATCGGCTTGGCGCTGATCGCCAGTTCCGCCGCCTTGACCGTCGCCAATACGGCGGGGATCGTCGAATGGCACCTGTTCGCGGCGACGCTTGCGGTCCAGAGCCTGCCGTTCCTGGCGGCGACCGCCATGTATGGACTGGATCGCCGAAGACACCCGGGCAACCCGGTGACTTTGCCGAGTCTCGACATGCAAGCGCCGGTTGCCCCTTCCCCGGGAAATGCGGATTGAACTTTTCACATTCCACGTAACCTATTGTGAAACATCGAGATTTTCCCCACGCGCGAACCTGGGCAAGGCAATCATACGCGCCCCCGGTTGATCCTCTTTGGCCCGACTGGTAGGTTCGCCGCAATGCTCATGGGCGGCATGCCGCTTCGGTTCGCAAGGATGGGAGCTGGTTGAGCATCGTTTTCAGCTGTCCGGGCGGTGGACGCGTCGGGATCCGCATGGTCCCGCTATCCCGATTTCGGGATGGGCAATGACAATACGATAAACGCGTCTTTCGGATCACCCAGCCTCCCCCCCCGGGGCGGCGCCGGCGTTCGGTCCTTTCAACCGCCAAACAAATCAATTCGTATCGGCGTGACCCGGCCATAGAGCCTCCGGGGTGTGTCATGCCGTGAATATTCAAGCGGGCCCGCAAAGGTCCGCCGCGCGCCGTCGTCTATGCGTCGGCGCGCCGACAATTGCGTTGCCGTGGAGGAACCGATAAATGGACGACATCAATCAAGAGCAACAGGATTTCGGCGAAAATCCGCTCGAAACCCGAACGACCGACCATTACCAAGAGGAATACATCCAGTCCTTCGTCGAAAAATGGGACGAACTCATCGACTGGGAGGCCCGTGCCGAAAGCGAGGGCCAATTCTTCATCGACATGCTGAAAGCGCGCGGCAAGCACCGCGTGCTCGATGCCGCGACCGGGACCGGATTTCATTCCGTGCAGCTGCTCAAGGCCGGCTTCGACGTGACCAGTTCCGACGGCAACGCCGAAATGCTGAGCAAGGCGTTCGACAACGCCCGCGACCGCGGCCTGATGCTGCACACGGCGCATGCCGACTGGCGCTGGCTGAACAAGGACGTGCACGGCAAGTTCGACGCCATCATCTGCCTGGGCAACTCATTCACCCACCTGTTCAACGAAAATGACCGCCGCCGCACGCTGGCCGAATTCTATGCCGCTCTGAAATGGGACGGCATCCTGATCTTGGATCAGCGCAATTACGACGGCATGCTGGATCATGGCTTCACGTCGAAGCACAAATATTACTACTGCGGCGATCAAGTCTCGGCCGAACCGGAACACATCGACGACGGCCTGGCCCGGTTCTGTTACTCGTTCCCGGACGGCTCACAGTACCACTTGAACATGTTCCCGCTGCGCAAGGCCTATACGCGCCAACTGCTCAAGGAAGTCGGCTTCCAGAAGATCAAGACCTACGGCGACTTCCAGGAGTCCCATCAGGAGCCGGATCCCGATTTCTTCGTCCATGTTGCGGAGAAAAATTATCATGAGTAAGCAATCGCAGGCCGTCTCGCTGGCCGAGGAATATTACGATTCTCCCGAAGCCGATGCGTTCTACCTGAACGTCTGGGGCGGCGAGGACATCCATATCGGCATCTACGACACGCCGGGCGAAGACATTGCCCAAGCCAGCCGCCGCACGGTCGAGACCATGGCCCGTCGGATTCCAGACCTGGGGCCGGAGACCCGGATCATGGACCTGGGCGCCGGTTACGGCGGATCGGCACGGTATTTGGCGTCCGAATTCGGCTGCCGGGTAACCTGCCTGAACCTGAGCGAAACCCAGAACGACCTGAACCGGGAAAAGAACGCCGAGACGGGCCTGGACGGACTGATCGACGTCGTCCACGGATCGTTCGAGAACGTCCCTGCGGACGACGCCTCTTACGACGTGGTGTGGTCGCAGGATGCGATCCTGCATTCCGGCGACCGCCCCAAAGTCATTTCCGAGATCGACCGTATCCTGAAACCGGGCGGGCATGTGACCTTTACCGACCCGATGCAGGCCGACGACGTGCCGGACGGCGTGCTGCAACCGATCCTCGACCGCATTCACCTGTCGACGCTCGGCTCGTTCGCCTTCTACCGCGCGGAATTCGCCAAGCACGGCTTCGCCGAAGAAGATATTGATCCCATGCTGGATCAGCTTCGCACCCATTACTTCCGGGTCGGCCAGGTCCTGAAGAACGACTACGACGAAATCATCAAGCTGTCCGGCAAGCTCTACGTGGATAACATGCTGCGCGGTCTGGACCATTGGGTGAACGGTGCGGACAAGGGATACCTCGCTTGGGGTATCCTGCATTTCAGCAAGACGTGAGCCCGGCCATGCACGCACGAAAGGTGGCGGAGGCCTGCGCGTCTAGCGGGATTCACAAAGGCCTCAACCCCATCGTGACGCAATGGTCGCAGTTCATCGTCTTCGCCTTGGTGATCTTCGGCGCCGTTTGGACAGACGTCGCAGGCGGCCTGTTCGACGCCGTCAAGGCGTTCATGGTGACGACCATGAAATGGTATTATCTGGCGCTGGTCGCCGGATTCCTGTTCTTCGTCGTCTGGCTGATGTTCTCGCGCTACGGCAATATCCGCCTGGGCAAGGACGACGACCGCCCCGAGTTCGGCTACTTCTCCTGGTTCGCCATGCTGTTCAGCGCGGGCATGGGGATCGGCCTGGTGTTCTGGTCGATCGCCGAACCCATGTATCATTTCCAAAGCAATCCCTTCATGGCCGACGCCATGGCCGAAACGCCGCGCGCCGCCGGGATCGCCATGCGCCTGACTTTCTTTCATTGGGGACTGCACCCCTGGGCGATCTACGTCGTGGTCGCCCTGTCCCTCGCCTATTTTTCCTATCGCAAGGGTCTGCCGCTGACGATCCGCTCGACCCTCTATCCGCTGATCGGCGAACGCATCTACGGCCCGCTGGGCCATGCCGCCGATATCCTGGCCGTATTCGGCACGATCTTCGGCGTCGCCACCTCACTGGGCCTGGGCGTGCAGCAAATGGCGACGGGCCTTTATGTCCTGACCGGGTGGGAAGCCTTCGTGGATATCGCGCCCGACGGCAGCCAATCGCCCAACGTGGCCGCCATGTTGGCATTGATCGCGGTGATTTCCGCCGCCGCGACGCTATCCGTGGTCTCCGGCCTGGGGCGCGGCGTGAAGATCCTGTCCGAACTGAATCTTTGGCTTTCGATCGCCATCATGGCGTTCCTGTTCCTGTTCGGGCCGACGGTCTATCTCTTGAACACGTTGCTACAATCGACGGGGGACTACATCGCCAACGTCATCCCCCTGTCGCTTTGGTCCGACGCCCAGCAGGACACGGACTGGCAGGGCAATTGGACCGCCTTCTACTGGGGATGGTGGATCGCCTGGGCGCCCTTCGTCGGCATGTTCATCGCGCGCATCTCGCGCGGCCGCACGATCCGCGAATTCACTCTGGGCGTGCTATTGGTGCCGACGTTCCTCGCCTTCATCTGGCTGGTGTTGTTCGGCGGCACGGCCTTGCATATCGAATTGTTCGAGAACGGCGGGATTACCGAAGCCGTTTCCGCCGATATCACCAGCGCCCTTTACGTCACGCTGGCCAAACTCGATCCCGGGCTGATGGGCAAGATCGCGGGCGCCGTCGCGACCCTGTTGATCGCAACCTACTTCATCACCTCGTCGGATTCGGGCACCCTGGTCGTCAACACGATCCTGTCCATGGGCGACCCGGAGCCGCCGGTCGTGCACCGGGTGATCTGGGGCCTCAAGGAGGGCCTCGTCGCGGCGGTGTTGCTGTTGGCCGGGGGGTTGTCCGCCCTGCAGACGGCCGCCATCACGGCGGCCCTGCCGTTCTCCGTGATCATGCTGTTCATGGCCTGGGGCCTGGTCCGCGCCTTGCGGGCCGAGCCGCTGCCCTCTTTCGCGGGGCCGGGGCACCGGGTCAGCGGCAGTCTGGCCGGCGACCCGGAACACCGCGACCGGCTGGACCCACGAGGCCCCCGCTAAAGTACGGAACTAGCTTCGGCTGATCTGAATTCGCTTCGGCTGCGGACTGTCGGGGGACTGCTTGGCGACCTTGATGCAGAGCAGGCCGTCCTTGTGGGTCGCAAGGACGTTCTCCGCATCGGCGTCGGCGGGCAATTGGAAGACCCGGCGGAACATGCCGTAGGACCGTTCCGAGAAATAGAAGTTCTTACCCTTTTCCTCTCGGGCGGCCTTCTTCTCGCCGGACACGGTCAGGCGCCGGTCGTGGACCTCGACCGTGATCTCGTCCTCGGACACGCCGGGAAGCTCGATGTTGATTTCATAGTATTCCTCCGCCGATGACGCATCGGACGACGGCTGGAAGAATTCCGCGACCCGTTCGCCGAACTGGCGGATGGGGCGGTATAGTTGGGACCACAGATCATTGGGCCCCGGAGTCATTTCGGATTTCTCGACCATCTCTCTCCTCCACTGGAAAAAGCCGGTATGCCTTTTCGGCATATGGTCGCATCTTATCGGGCTCGCAAGGTCTTCGCGATGATCCGGATCAACCCCATGACAGCGGCGTCAGACGGCGGCCTTGCGCCAATCGCGGCCGTTCCGGGGGCCGAAGGATTCACGGGCCTTGGCAAGCATCTTGTGCTCGCCCGCCGACATGCGGCCCACTTCCGGCGCCGCGTCGCTGGACGGCTTGCCCGCCAACTTGGCGATCTTGCCGTGCAAAGCCTTGAGTTCCTTATCCATGAATGCCTCCGTCCGTTTGCTGTATGGGGCGTTTGTACTCGGGCACCCGCCGGCAAAACATCATGCAGAAGACGCAGGCCATTGTTCATCGGTATGGGGTCCGGGATTGATCAATACTTTTCCGGCACGTAAAGATTGTCGGGTAGGATTTTTCGCTCGTATTCGGGATTGAACACGCGTTCCGGCAGGGTCACCGGATCATGCGGCACGTCCCCATAGGGGATCTGATCCAGCAAGTGACTGATACAATTGAGGCGTGCCCGTTTCTTGTCGTTGCCTTCGACGATGTACCATGGGGCTTCGGGGATGTTGGTACGTTCCAGCATCTCTTCCTTCACCTTGGTGTAATCCTCCCACTTGATTCGGGACTGCAGGTCCATGGGACTGAGCTTCCATTGCTTCATGGGATCGTGGATGCGCATGAGAAAGCGAAGCTGCTGTTCCTGGTCGGTGATCGAGAACCAGTACTTGATCAGCTTGATGCCCGACCGCGCCAGCATGCGTTCGAACTCCGGCACGTCGTTGAAGAACTCCTCGACCTGATCCGGCGTGGCGAAGTCCATGACTCGTTCGACACCGGCACGGTTGTACCAGGACCGGTCGAATAGGACCATTTCACCCACCGCCGGCAGGTGCGGCACATAACGCTGGAAATACCATTGGGATTTTTCGCGCTCGCTGGGTGCCGGCAACGCGACGACGCGGCAGATGCGCGGGTTCAGGCGCTGCGTGATCCGCTTGATCACCCCGCCCTTGCCCGCCGCGTCGCGGCCTTCGAACAGGACGACCAGCTTGAACCCCGTCGCCTGAACCCAGTCCTGCAGACGCACCAGTTCCGACTGCAGACGGAACAGTTCATGGAAATAGACGCGGCGTTCGATGGACGACGTATGCTTGAGATCGGTGATCGCACGCAATTCGCGGGAAATCCGCTCGTCGTCGATCTCCATCTCCAATTCTTCGTCGAAGCTGTCTTCCAATTCGGCCTCGACCCAGGTCTGCTGCTTTTTCACGTCGCGCTTATCATCCATGCCCCGTCTCCTTCGTCCTGGCATGCGCGCAGGCGTGCGCGCGCGGCCGAAGGCTCCGGCCGCCTTGGCGCAAGATAACGGTGTTATTTGACAGTTTGGTTGCGGTCCGCCGAATTCCCGGCCCGCCCCCGATCAACCCAGGCAGTCCGGGTCGGCGCGCAACGCCCGCCGGGCGTAATAGTGGAAGGTCGCGCCCAAGGGCTCCGGCTTCAGCCGGTAATCATGGGCCGCCCGGGCGTGTTCCGGCTCCAGGTCCTGGATCGTGCCGGCCGACATGGCGAGCAGTTGTAACCGCGCCGCCTTTTCAAAGAACATCGCCATGATGGCGGCTTCCTCGACCGTGCCGCAGGCGCAGAGCTGGCCGTGATGGGCCAGCAGGATCGCCCGCTTGTCGCCCAGCGCGTTGGAAATGATCGCGCCTTCCTCATCCCCGATGGGCGGGCCGGGCCAATGGTCCAGGAAGGCGACGTCCTCGTAGAACATGGACGTATCCATATGCGCGACCTTCAACGGCACGCCGAGCATGGACAGCGCCGAGACATAGGGCGGATGGGTATGCATGATCGACATCACGTCCGGCCGCGCCCGATAGACCCAAAGGTGGAAGCGATTGGACGGGTTCGGCATGCCGTCCCCTTCCAGCACGTTCAGCTCGTCATCGACCAGAATGAAGTCGCTGGCCCGCGTTTCCTCCAACCCCAGGCCGAAGCGCGCGGTCCACATGGTCTTGGGGTCCTCGCCGCGCGCCGTGATCTGGCCGGCGATCGCCGATTCATGTCCCGCCTCGGCCAGTATGCGGCAGCTCAGCGCCAGTTTCTCGCGCACGGACCAGTTCGGTTTCAACAGGTGCTGGCGCATGTCGGCGGTGGCCCGCGCGTCGAACTCGTTTTTCGGTTTGAATTTGGTCTGCGTCATAATAGGCCTCCCAACCCCGGCGGAGGGCCATGGCACCCCGCCCAAGCATTAGCTTCGTCACCCACACGGGTGAGTGTCAAGCATCTGACGCGACCAAACGACGGTCAGAAACGCATCGCCTGGGCGATCTTCACGTGTTCCAGACCTTGAATGCGGGCAAGAATATCCGGTGACGGGGCCTCGTCGACCTCCAGCAGCGCGATGGCATCGCCGCCGGCTTCGGCGCGCCCTAAGTTGAAGGTCGCGATGTTGATACCGGCGTCACCCAACAGCGAGCCCAGCGCCCCGATCAGGCCCGGCTTATCGGAATTGGTGATGTAGAGCATGTTCTTTCCCAGGGTCGCGTCGATGGGGATGCCCTTGATCTCGGTCAGGCGCGGATGGTCGTGGAACAACGTTCCGGCCAGCGACCGGGTCTGGTTCTCCGTCGTCACCGTGACCTGGATGCGCGAATGAAAGGCCCCCGCATTGTCGGACCGGACCTCGCGGACGATGATGTCGCGGTCCTTGGCGATGGTCGGTGCGTTGACCATGTTGATGCCTTCCATGGAGGGGCCCAACAGACCCTGCAGGACCACGGCGGTCAGCGGCTTGCAGTTCAGCTCGCCGCAGACCCCTTCATAGGAAATCGTCACCTCGCGGATGGCAGAGCGCGTCGCCTGCCCGGCGAAGCTGCCAAGCTGCTGCGCCAGCGCCATGTAGGGCCTCAGACGCGGCGCTTCCTCGGCCGTGACCGACGGCATGTTGAGGGCATTGGAGACCGCCCCGTCCAACAGGTAGTCGGACATCTGTTCGGCGATCTGCACGGCGACCTTTTCCTGGGCTTCCGAGGTGGCGGCGCCCAGGTGCGGCGTGGCGACGACCTGTTCCATACCGAACAGCGCGTTTTCTTTGGCCGGTTCTTCCTCAAACACGTCGATGGCCGCCCCCGCCACTTGGCCGCTTTCAAGCGCGGCTTTGAGCGCCGCCTCATCGACCAGCCCGCCGCGGGCACAGTTGATCAGGCGCACGCCCTTCCGCGTCTTGGCCAGGGCGTCCGCGTCGATGATGTAGCGCGTGGAATCGGTCAACGGCGTGTGCAGGGTGATGAAATCGGCGCGGGCGAGCAGGTCGTCCAGCGCAACCTTCTCGACGCCCAGTTCCGTCGCCCGGTCCTCTGTCAGGTACGGATCGAAGGCGATGACCCGCATCTTCAAACCCTGCGCCCGGTCGGCGACGACCGAGCCGATATTGCCGCAGCCGACGAGGCCCAGCACCTTGCCGGTGATCTCGACCCCCATGAAGCGGGATTTCTCCCACTTCCCGGCATGGGTCGAGGCATTGGCCTGGGGAATGTCGCGGGCCAAGGACATCAGCATGGCGATGGCGTGCTCGGCCGTGGTGATGGAATTGCCGAACGGCGTATTCATCACCACGACGCCCTTGGCCGTGGCGGCGTCCATATCGACGTTGTCGACGCCGATCCCGGCCCGGCCGACGACCTTGAGGTTGGTGGCGGCGTCGAACACCGGCCCCCGCACCTTGGTCGACGAGCGCACGGCCAGTCCGTCATAGTCACCAATGATCGCGCAAAGCTCTTCGGGCGACAGGCCCGTCTTCACGTCCACTTCGATCCCGCGGCGTTGGAAGACCTCGGCCGCGAGGTCCGACATCTTGTCGGAGATCAGCACTTTCGGCATGGGAAACGCGAGGCGGCGCTAAGCCGCCTCACCCGCCAGTTCTGCGCGAATCTGGTGGAACGCCCATTCGATCCAAGGGAACAGGGCTTCCAGGTCCTTCGTTTCCACCGTGGCGCCGCACCAGATGCGGAAACCCGGAGGCGCCGATTTGTGCTCCGAGAAATCGTAGCCGGCCTCTTCCGCCTCGCACATCTTCGGAATGCGGCGCAGGGTCGCCCGCAACTCGTCCTCGGACAATTCGTCGAAGGCCGAATCGACGACCTTCAACGTCACCGAGGTGCAGGACCGGATCGCCGGGTCCGTGGCCAGGAAATCGACCCAGGGCGTGCGTTCGACCCAATTGCAGACGACTTCGTAATTGGACTGCACGCGGCCCATCAGGGTCGGCAGACCACCGATGTCTTCGGCCCATTTCAGGCCGTCCAACGCGTCTTCGACGCAGAGCATGGAGGGCGTGTTGAGCGTCGATCCCTCGAACGGCTCGGGATTGATCTTGCCGTTCTTTTTCATGCGGAAGACCTTGGGAATGGCGCGGTCGGGCTCGAAGGTATTCAGCCGTTCGACGGCCCGTGGGCTCAGCGCGATCATGCCGTGCGCGGCCTCGCCGCCCATGACCTTCTGCCAGGACCAGGTCGTGACATCCAGTTTGTGCCACGGCAGATCCACGCCGAAGATGCAGGACGTCGCATCGCAGAGCGTCAGCCCGGCGCGGTCGTCGGCGATCCAGTCGCCGCCCGGCACCATGACGCCGGAAGACGTGCCGTTCCAGGTGAAGACCACGTCGTTGTTGAAATCGACCTGAGACAAGTCGGGGATCTCGCCGAAGTCGGCCTTGAACACCCGGCGGCCGGGCAGTTTCATTTCAATGTCGCCGTCCTTCAGCCATTCGTTGCCGAAGTTTTCCCAGGCCAGCAGGTCGACACCACGCGCACCCAGCAGGTTCCACATGGCGGCCTCGAAGGCGCCGGTGTCGGAACCGGGCAGGATGCCGACGTAGAAATCGTCGGGAATGCCCAGGATCGCACGCGACCGAGTGATGACCTCGTTCAGTTTCGCCTTGGCGGTGCCATGGCGATGTGAACGGCCGAGAAATGCGTCTTTGAGAACGTCGAAGCTCCAACCGGGGCGCTTGGCGCAGGGGCCGGTCGAAAAGCACGGATTGGCCGGGCGGACGCCCGGCTTCTGGGGAACTGGCATCGAATTTTACTCCCTTCGCTTCCAGAAGAGTCCGACCCCGTTGGGGGGGCCTGGCCCACGGCGGGTATACGCCTGCATGCGGTTCCGGTCAATGACGCCGGTGGGTGCACTGCGGCATGGCCCGGGCGCCGCCGGATGGCATTGTCAGCCCCGTGGGCAATGGCTATGGTCGCGGCAAAACAAGGGGGACGCGGTTCGTCGGCATGGCGGAAGCAACCAAGAATATTCAGGCTATGGTGGTCGGCACGTCGGATGTCGTCGCGACCCGCATCAAGGCGATCCTGCGCCGCCTCGCGGGGGTCGACGTCGCGGCCGAGGCGCGCGACGGCGTGGATGCCGTCAGCAAACTGCGCCAGCACGCCATCGACGTCATCTTCATCGACATCGGCGATACGCAGGTCAAACCCGCGACCGACCTGTCGCGCCTGCGCCGGGTCGATGCGGATATTCAGATCGTCATGGTCGCGACCCTGACTTTCGCCAACGTGAAAAACGCCATGGCCGGTTTGGTCGGCGGCGCCGCCGAATTCGTCCAGGCGCCCAGCAAGCACACACCCCACATCGTCGAGACCGATTTCAACCGCCAAATCGCCGACCTGGCCCAGGGCCTGGGCCGGGCGCACCGGGAAAAAAGCACGCGCGTCATCGCCGCCCCGGCGGTCACCGCGCGCTTCGATCATCCGGAACCGGCGAAGGGTGAGCTGCGAAAGCGCAAACCGCATACGCCAAAGGCCATCGCCATCGCCAGCTCGACCGGCGGACCACAGGCATTGTTCACCCTGTTCGGCGGTCTTGCGAAAGACATCCGTCAGCCGATCTTCCTGACCCAACACATGCCCGCCGGCTTCACCACCGCCCTTGCCGATCATATCGGGCGGCGTGCGGGCTGGCCCTGCTCGGAGGCGACGGACGGCATGGCGGTCGAAGGCGGTCATGCCTACATGGCGCCGGGCGGCTTCCACATGGTGCCGGCGAAAGGCGCCACGGGCACGGTCCTGCGCATCAACGACGGGCCGGAAGAAAACTTCTGCCGCCCCTCGGCGGAACCGATGATGCGCGGCGTGATCGACGTCTACGGCGCCGAGAACATTCTGATGGTCGTCCTGACCGGCATGGGGTCGGACGGCAAGGCCGGGGCCAAAGCCGTCGCCGACGGCGGCGGCACGGTCGTCGTGCAGGACAAGGACAGCAGCATCGTCTGGGGCATGCCGGGGGCCGTCGCGTCCGCCGGGGATTGCCATGCCGTGTTGCCGATCGCGGAGATCGCGGACTTCGTCGGCAAGGTCGCGCGGGGGCAATAGAGAACGATGACGGCGGATACCCACGACCTGACGGATTTCCTCAAACGCACGGGATTGGCGGCGGCGGACGAGACGCCCCGCTACACGCCGCTTGCCGGGGGTGTGTCGTCGGATATCTGGCGCGTCGATCTGGCGCGGGGTCCGGTCTGCGTCAAACGGGCCCTGGCCAAGTTGAAGGTCAAGGTCGATTGGTTCGCACCGGTCGAACGCAACGCCTTCGAAGTCGCCTGGATGGAGACGGCGAATTCCCTGCGGGACGGGCTGGCGCCGGATATCCTCGCCCACGACGCCGAGAACGGCATGTTCGCCATGGCCTTCCTCGACCCGGACAGACACCCGACCTGGAAGGAAGAGCTGCATCAGGGCCGCGCCGATGCGGCCTTCGCCCGCGCCGTCGGCGAAGACCTTGCACGCGTTCACGCGGGTACCACCGGGAACGCCGAGGTCGCCGAACGGTTCCAAACCGACGCGACCTTCTACGATATCCGCCTGGAACCCTATCTGGTCGCCACAGGCCGCGCGCATCCCGATCTGGCGGCGCGGCTCGATTCCCTGGTCAAGACGACGGCCGGGACCCGCGAAGCCCTGGTCCACGGCGATGTCAGCCCGAAGAACATCCTGGTCGCCGAGACCGCGCCCGTGTTCCTGGACGCCGAATGCGCCTGGTACGGCGATCCGGCCTTCGATCTCGCTTTCTGCCTGAACCACCTGCTTCTGAAATGCCTCTGGACGCCCAGCGCGACGGACGGCTTCCTCGCCTGTTTCGATGCCCTGGCGGCGGGATACGCCCCTGCCCCCGCCGTCGAGGCCCGGGCGGCGGCGCTGCTTCCGGCCTTGTTCCTGGCGCGGGTGGACGGTAAATCTCCCGTCGAATATCTCACTGCCGAGGCCGACCGCGACCGCGTCCGCCACGCCGCCATTCCAATGATAGAAACCTCGCCGGCGGACCTCGCCGCCGTCCGCCACGCCTGGGAAAAGGAACTTCGTCCATGACCGCCACTTCCGCCGACTTCGCCATCGCCGCCATCAAGGGGCGCCGGGTTTGGGATTCCCGGGGCCGCCCGACGGTCGAGGCCGAAGTCACGCTTTCCGGTGGTGCCATGGGCCGGGCCATCGCCCCCGCCGGCGCGTCGCGCGGCAGCAATGAAGCCATCGACCTGCGCGACGGCGGCCCCCGCTTCGGCGGCTGGGACGTGACCGACGCGCTGAAGGCCACGAACGGTGCCATCGCCGATCGTCTCAAAGGGATGAACGCCGCCGATCAAGGGGCCGTCGATCAGGCGATGCTCGATCTGGACGGCACACCGAACAAGGCCGAACTGGGCGGCAACGCGACCATCGCAGTGTCCATGGCCTGCCTGCATGCGGCGGCGTCCCAGGCGGGACAGCCGATCTGGCAATACCTGTGGGAAACCGGCGGCAAGACGGGCACGCCCTTGCTGCCCCTGCCGGAAATTCAGATATTCGGCGGCGGCGCCCATGCGGGGCGGCGCGTCGACGTGCAGGATTTCATGGTCATGGCGACGGGCGCAGACGATTATGAACAGGCGCTCGCCTGGACCGCCGAAGTCTATATCGCGGCGGGCAAGATCATGGACGAACGCGGCCTGTTGCAGGGTGTCGCCGACGAAGGCGGCTTCTGGCCCGCCTTCGACGCCAACGAGGACGCCGCCGAAACGCTGGTTCAGGCCATCGAAAAGGCCGGGCTGAGGCCGGGCGAACAGGTTTCCATCTCGCTCGACATCGCGGCGTCGGAATTCGGTAAAGGCGGCAGCTACCGCCTGGCCCGCGAGAACCGCGACATGACCAGCGCCGAATTGGCGGAGATGCTGCTGGGCTGGGTCGCGCGCTATCCCATCGTGTCCATCGAAGACCCCATGTCCGAAGACGATGCCGAAGGCTTCATCGCTTTCGCCAAGGCCGCACCGGGCCATCTGCAGATTGTCGGCGACGATTTCCTGGTCACCAACGCCGACCGGGTCCGCGCCGGATCCCGTGACGGCGCCGTCAATTGTGCGCTGATCAAACCGAACCAGGCAGGCACGTTGACCGAGACCAAGGCGGCTTTCGAGGCCGCACAGGCCGCCGACATGGGCGCCATCGTCTCTGCCCGCTCGGGCGAGACCGAAGACGTGACCATCGTCCATCTGGCGACCGGCTGGGGCGCCCATCAATTGAAGGTGGGGTCGTTCACGCGGTCGGAACGGATGGCGAAATGGAACGAAGGCCTGCGGGTCGGCGATGCCCTGGGCTCTCTCGCCCTGCCGGCGAAATCGGTCTTTCCCTGGGGCTAGTCGAATTCCGGTCGGGCTACTCGGCGGTCTTGGCCATTCCGCGCAAGCGGTTGACCAAGACGCCCATCAGACGATGCAGGACCTTGTCCGTCTGCTCCAGGCGCTGGAGACGGATCTTCAGCGATTCCTTGGATAGCACGACCAGCAAGGAATCTTCCGATGCCCGGGCCGATGCGGCACGCGGCTGATCGTCGATCAACGACATTTCGCCGAGCAATTCGCCGGGCCCCAAAGTCGCGAGACTCTGTTCAATGGCACCGCGCCGATAAATTTCGATGGCGCCGGAGGAAATCAGGAACGCCTCGTTACCCGGGTCGCCTTCCTCGAACAGAATCTGGCCCTTGACCAGTTTGCGTTGCTCCGGCCCCTTGCCGTTGGCGGGCTTGGCCGGTGCCGCGGCGGCAGGCGCGGCGGCAGCCGGTTTCTGGACCGGTTGGGCCGGTTGCGGCGGCTGTGCGGGGGCCTGCGGCTTCGCATTGCCGCTATCCCAGCGTTGTTCCTGGGGTCTGTTGGCGCTCGCCTTGACCGCCGCCGGATCTTCAGCCGGAGCCGCCGCGACGGCATTCATGGCCTTTGCCAGGGTCGCCGAAGCGGTTTTTTTCAAATCGCCGGGTAGGCCCGCAGCCGCGATCTTATCGTTCAGGGCGTCGATCACCCGTTTGGCCATGGCCGGGTCCTGGCCGCCGCCGGTCAAGGCATCGATCCCGGTCAGGCCGCGCATGGCCTGGGCCAGATTACGCACGATGGCCGCTTGCTGTTTAGCGCCGGTATCGGTCGCCGACAGGTCCAAAACGTAGCCCGCGCGCGACGGCAAAGACGGCAGGAAACCGACGATCTTGGAAACCGATTGCTCGGCGCTGAGGTCCCCGTCATCCCCGCCCAGCGCCATCTTGGCACGTAGGGTGAGGGCCTCGGCCATCTGCGGCCCGCCCATCAGGCCGGCGTAGTCTTCCAGGTTACGGATCAGGTTCACCAATGCCGTACGCTCGCCCTCGCGCCCTTCGCGGGTCATCGGCTTGACCCCGCCGATGCCGCGGGCAACACGGCTGAGGATCGCGCTTCGGGCGTTTTCCAACTCGAAAGCGCCCATGGTCTTGTTCAATTCGTTGATACAGCTGAGCGGGTTTTTCACCTCGGGCAAGCGGCCCTGGCACAATTGGACGAGCATGCGGTGGCCGGTCGCCGCATCGGCGACACCGCCCAGCAATTCGCCGACCGCCTGCGCCCCGTCGAGGATTTCCGCCAAGGCTTCATCGACATAGGCCTGGGCGGCGACACTTGAATCGGGGCTCAGCAGGCCGATCACCGCCTCCGCCTTGCCGCTCCAATCACCCTGCTCGCCCATGAAGGCGGCAAGCCCCGCCAGGATCATCGGGTGGCGGTCGTCGGTCGGCGCTTCGCCGTTGACCTTGTCGATCAGAGCCTGTAGCCCTCTGTCGCGCACGGCCGCCCCCAGATCCTCGCGGCCCATCATCTTCTGGGCATTGTCTTTCAGCTGATTGAACAGGCGTTCCAACGCGCCCTGTCGGTCGGCGGGCTTTTCAGGGCCGTCCTTGTCCACCTGCAGACTGGCCAAGCGCGCCAAGGCGCCGATGTAGAGCTTATCGTCGCGCTCCAGCATCTTCAGACGGCCGAAATCGAAGGCCAGTTCCATGGCCGTCATACCGGCGTCGTCCAAGTACTGACGCAACAACCGACCTGCCGTGAGACGGGCTTCGAGTTGATAAAAATCGCTTAGGGAATCACAGCGCGGCGAGCGGTCGATGGGCACGATGGTCAGGCCCTTGTCGGTCACTTCCGACTGCTCGTTGAAGATCACCTCCTCGCCCCTACGGTCGCTTTCGGCGATGACCTTCACACCCGAATACTTATGGGATTCCAACAGTGCCTGGGCCTGCTGAATGGCTTGTGATTTTACGTTATAGCTGGCGACGAAAGTCCACTTGCCGCCCGACTCGGTCTGGACCTCATAGGTCTTACCGGCGAGATTTGTTTCCATGTTGGAGACCCGTGCCCCGTTGGACACGCCCAATTTGGGCGATGCCGCAATCCAAAAAAGCACCCCTCGAAGAACGCCGCCGGTTGATCCGCCAGCTTATTGATGCGGATAGGATGCCTATTCTGACGACCCGGCGCAAGCCCGACGAACGTCGTTGCGGATCATCGATCTAAAGAGCGACAATGTTTTATTTTAACGCTTCTAAATCGCTTTATTACTATCGTGAAACGAGAACCGGCCTTATTTTCTAGACCTTTTTTTGCTCACATTTTTGTCAGCAAAAGAATATACGAGTGATGATCCGTAATGAATCCAGTGGTCTACGGAAATTAAGATCCTCGGGGGAGGAGAAAAAAAATGGTGAATACTCGCAGCCAAAGTCGGGCGGGATCGAAGTATCTTGATCTCGTTCGATGGGCCCAACAGGTCCGAAGTGCACAAAACGCACTCTATCGTAACGCCGGAACTCAGAACCTGACCTGGGATGTCCTGTTTCTCATAGCAGAAGCTCAGTACGCGGGTCAGAACCTGAACGTCTCCGATATCTGCGTCTCGGTCGCCGCATCGAAATCGACGACCCTGAAACTGATCGCCCAATTGGCGGGCAACGGTATCGTCGACAAGCGGCAGAAGGAAAACGACTCCCGAACCCAGTTGGTCACGCTGAACGAGACCTTCCGCAAGAAGTTCGAGGCCTATCTGGACAACGTCGTCGAGACCTTCCCGGACACCTGATACCGCGCCCCCGTCTCTCTCTCGGTCATTCCGACAAGACCCCGCCGGCCCGCAGCATCTGCGACAGAAACAGCGCGACGAACGACCCGCCGGTCCAGTACAGCGCCCGCAGAAAGCGGATGCGTTTCTTGTCTCGAATGTCGGACACGGTGACGATCTCATAGGCGACCTCGCGCGCCCAATCGGCACTCAACACGGCCTTGGTATAGGCCGCCACGTCGGCGAATTTCCGGGGGTCGAAGTACATCGTCCCGGCGACGCCGGCCGCCGGGCGCTTGCGGGTGAACTTGTCGATCCGGGACGGATACAGCACCAAGGCGAACATGATGATCGGCAGGATCACCACCAGCCAGCCGGCGAAGACGTAAAGCGCCGCATGGTCCATGGGGACCGGGATATGGTCGCCGCTGCGCATCACGACGCCCAACGCGAAGATATATCCGACGCCGACGATCTGCGCCTTGGTGTCGTAGCTGCGCACGGTCTGCTGTGCCTCGTCCAGCGCCGCCATCAACGCGTCGGCGTCCAACTTGTCGTGGAACTGCGCCGACAGGGGGTCGGGGTCGGTGTCGGGGTCGGGCTCTGCCAGGCGCTCCTGGGGCATATGTGCTGTATCCGGCATCGGCGACCTCCTCTGGATGCGAACGGACAGGATGGCGAGCATCCCCGCCCGCCGCGGCTCCGTTCATGATGGCGATACGCAAGGCACCGGTTTGGCGGAAATGTGACGACTTCGTGCCGACGGCCGCTCCTCCCTTTTGACAGCCGCTCGGCTTGACCCCCGCCGCGCGCGGGGCCATCTATGGGCCGGCGGGGACGACCCCGCCGCACATCCGCGAAATCATTCTGGGGACGGCCCCGACACAACGTCATGGAGGGGACAATGCCCTGGTTCTATCTGTTTCTCGCCGGCCTGCTCGAGGTCGGCTGGGTGCTCGGCCTGAAATACGCGGAAGGCTTCACCCGCCCGCTGCCCAGCATCTTCACCGCCGTCGCCCTGATCGCCAGCATGGGGTTTCTGGGCCTGGCGATCCGCGATCTGCCGCTCGGCACGGCCTACGCGGTCTGGACCGGCATCGGCACCCTGGGCGCGGCCGCCTTCGGCATCTGGCTGTTCGACGAGCCGGCGAGCCTGATGCGGCTCGCCTGCATCGGCCTGATCGCGCTGGGGATCGTGGGGTTGAAGGTAACGGCGGCGTGAGAATTGGTGGCCGCGCGATCACGGGAAAGTTTATTCGCCGCCTGAAAGTCGTCGAAAGATTCAAATGGTGCAGTGATAGCTTGTGGCGCGTTGCTTACTTCCCTCTTTGGATAATAACAACTGCGCCATCCCCTGCATTCACACGATTGTCGATCTGATTGACCGTGTAAGAGTTAGAAATATTGCTGATAGCTGACGATGCCCCGCCAGGTCCGGCGACACTGGACGCCGTAGAATTCTGGTTACTGGTGATGCTTGAAGGAGGACCATAAACACTGGTCAACGGCTGATCTTCATGATCTTTCGAGCCCAGATAATCCATCAATGCGACTGCCGCGCCAACAATAGTCGCCATCGCAGCCAATTTTGAGAGTGATGAGTTGAGAGAAATCTGCATCCTCCACCTCTCCGAATTAAGTTTCTCACCAAAGGGTAATTTCGAAACAATTTCCCTGCAATGGTGACTGCGCCGCACCGCCCCCATGATGGAGCGTCCTCTGGACGGCGACCTGGCCGACCCGGCCAGCCCCAAGTCGCCTGCGTTGAGGTTGGTGCGGGCGGTCGGACTTGAACCGACAAGGCCGTAAGGCCGAGGGATTTTAAGTCCCTTGTGTTTACCAATTTCACCACGCCCGCCGGAGCGCCGTCGCTGCGGCCTCCTCTGGTAATCCTAAGGGCGTCGCGCCGCAAGGGCCAAGGGCGGTTGCCCGTATGCGCGCCAGCGTCTACACCTTGCCCCCATGACCGACGAGAACGCCGCCCCGCCGCCCGATTTCGACGCCGCCTTTCGCGACAAGCTGAAGGACCTGTTCCTGTGGCGGCGTGACGTCCGGCGGTTTCTGGCCGACCCGCTACCGGACGGCCTGATCGAGGAATTGCTGGGCCAGGCGGCCCTCGCCCCCAGCGTCGGCAATTCGCAGCCCTGGCGCTTCGTCCTGGTCGAGGATGCCGAGCGGCGCCGCCGCGTGCGCGACGATTTCGAGGCCGCCAATCAGGACGCCCTGAACGGCTATTCCGGCGAGCGGGCGCAGACCTACGCGGGCCTGAAACTGGCCGGGCTGGACAAGGCGCCGGTGCAACTCGCCGTGTTCTCCGATCAGGCGACGGAGCGCGGGCACGGCCTGGGCCAGAACACCATGCCGGAGATGCTGCCCTATTCCGTGGTCGCGGCGGTCAATACTCTGTGGCTCGCCGCGCGGGCGGCGGGGGTCGGCGTCGGCTGGGTCTCGATCCTGCATCCGGAGAAAGTCTCGGTGGCCCTGGACGTGCCGGCGGATTGGCGGCTGGTCGCCTATCTCTGCCTCGGCCGGCCGGAAGAGGAACACCGCGACCCGGAACTGGTCCGCGCCGGATGGCAGGACCGCGCCGCGATCGAGGAATTCATCCTGAAAAGATAGGCCGCGGGGCAAAGCCCAAGGCCCGGAACCAGGTGCCTAGAGATCGACTTCCTGCGGCTCGTTGCCGAAGTCGCGCATGATGCCGCGCAGGGTTTCCGCCGCCCGGTCGATCTCCGCCGCGTCGGTCCCGCGAATGACGATGGTCGAGCCGTGCTTGCCGTCCCGGGAAAACGGATAACTTCCGATTTCCAAGTCCGGGTGTCTGTCCTGCAGCGCCGTCAGGCGGGCAGCCATCTTTCCTTCGGGCGTGTACGACGCGATGGATTTCGACAGCATCTCCGCCCCGCCCACCAACCGGTGTTTGAACAGGTCGAACATGGCCTGCATGATTCGCGGCACGCCGGGCAGCACGAAGACGTTTTCGACCTGGAACCCGGGGGCACGGCTGACCGGGTTTTCCAACAGGATCGAATCCTCCGCCACGTCGGCCATCTTCATGCGGGCCTCGGTCACGTCCTCCGGCTTGTAGTGGGAAAGCAACAGCGCCTCGGCGTCCGGATGGCGGATCAACTTGCGCCCGAACGCCTTGGCGACGCAGGCAGAGGTGATGTCGTCATGGGTCGGCCCGATGCCGCCGGTGGTGAAGACGTAATCGAAGCGCGCCCGGGCGTCGTTGACGCAGGCGATGATGGTCTCCTCGACGTCGGCGATGACCCGGGCCTCCATCATGCGGATGCCCAGCTTATTCAGGTTCTCGCCCAGGAACTGCAGATTGGCGTCGCGGGTGCGGCCCGAAAGAATCTCGTTGCCGATGATGATCAGACAGGCGGTGACGGTTTTTTGCTCGCTCATGATGGCGTTCTAGGTAGCGGCAAGCGGCCCGCTTGGCAACGGTGTTCGGATTGCCGCCCCCACCCCGCCGGATAAGAAAAGGGCCGCCCCAAGGAAGATCGGGGCGGCCCTTGCTTGGACAGGGACTAGGGGAGGTAGCCCGTCCCTGCGGGGGAACGGGGGGTGCGGAAAAGGCGTCCCTGCGGACGGGTCAGCTTTGGATGCGCCAATCCCCGTCGGCCGTGCGGCAAGCGGTGCCGTAGCCTTGTTCGACCCGGCCACCGATGGTCACCGAGGTCTGGTATTCACGGCACAACTGGCCGGTATTCGTGTTCTGCACGGTCCGCACGGGCGTGATCGTGCCGTGGTTGCCGCTGTCGGGGTTGGACCAGGCGACGGGCTGCCAATCGGCGCTGTTCATGGCCGTGCTCTGGGCCCGCGATTGATACATGCGGTCGGCCCTGTCGAGCGAGACGCCGACCTGGTTGCCGACGACGCCGCCCAGCAAAGTGCCGACGGCGACCGCCGCCAACTGCCCGCGGCCACCCCCGACCTGGGAGCCGGCCCAGCCGCCCAAACCGGCGCCGAGCAAGGTGCCCGCTCCCTGTTTGGTGCCCATGCCGTCGGTCACGCAACCGCCCAAGGCGGTAACCGCCATCATGGCGGCGGCCAGGGCGACGGCCGTCCGGCGGCCGGCGCGCTTGATCTTGCGCGGTTGGGTCGTCTGATTGCTTTCTGTCGGGCCGGTCGTCACGGCCTGGTCGATCTGCATGTTCGTCATTGGTACCTCCAATTTAAATCTGCCGGTCGGCAGTGATGTTTCCCCGGCAATGCGGGTCAACATTCACATGTATATTTGAATGTATTTTTGAAGTCAATAACAGTTTTTCTTTTTGCCTCTAATTTTCGATGGGCTATAAGAATGTCGGGGAAAGGGACGCATCCGGGACGGGGGGGAAACCCGGGGCGCATCGGGAAACAAACGGGGTAAAAATGAAGCTGAAATTCAGCAATGACCAACATCGTACCTATATGGATTTCACGGATTCCGTCATCGAAGAATGGGCCGACGTGTTCGAAGGCGACACGGATTTCGTCGACGCGGCCTATTGGGATCTGTTGACCAACATGTGGCGGGCCCGAACGCCCGTCCGGAAGACCGACGCCCTCAAGTTCATGACGACCATCAAAAGCGCGCATACGGCGGGCAAGTATCTCGAGGTCGCCTTGGAAAAGGCCCTGATCATCGAGCAGAACAACCCGAAGGACGCGCGGTCAAAATTGCTGACCCTGTCCGATGACCTGCGCGACCGCCTGGACGTCTATTTCGATTTCGTCGTCGATGAGATGCGCAAGACCTGCAAGATGATCGACGGCATGAAGTAACCGATGGCGGCCATTTCTCCCAGCGCCCGCCTGGCCTTTCTTCTTGCGTTGTTCTACCTCGGCTGGGGCAAGTTCCTCGCCACGGATACCGACGTCTACCTGATCGACTATGCCCAGCGGATCGTCATCATCGCCCTTTCTTGGGGGATGTTGCGGGACGCCTTGCGCCGCCCCCTGCCCTTGCTCACCAACACGGCCTGGCTTTGGGCCCTGGCCGGGTCGGTGGCGATCATCCTGTTCGATCAGGCGACCGACGGCCAGCCCTGGCGCGAGACGCTGGATACGCTTCTATTCCAAGATGTCTCGTTCCCGCCATTGGACGACCCGCTTTGGGAAATCATCGACCTGACCTTCGGCCTCGTGCTGGTCGCGGTGTCCGAGGAACTGGTCTTCCGCAAACTGTGGTTGGAATGGTGGGTGGCGCGCGGCGGCGGGATCGCGGGGCTTTATCTGGGATCGTCGGTGGTATTCGGCCTGCTGCACCTGCCGCAGGGCCTGGCCGACACGGGCATCGCGATCCTTTGGGGGCTATTGCTCATGGCCGTCTATCGGCGCAGCGGCAGCCTCGCTCTCGTGATCCTCACCCATTACCTGGTGGATTTCTGGTACTTCGCTTGAGCCGCCCGTCTGGCTAGCCCAGGAAGTCCCGGATCAGCGCGATCAGCGGTTCGTCCGCCGGCGGCATGTCGAGGTCGCGAAGCCGCGTCGGCTGCACCCATTTGAGGGCCTGACCGTCGAGGCCCTGCGGCTCGCCTTTCCACTGCCGGGCGACGTAGACCGGCATCAGCAGGTGGAAGTCCTCATAGAGATGGCTGGCGAAGGTCAGGGGCGCCAGGCAGCTTTCCGTCAGATCGATGCCCAATTCCTCGTTCAATTCGCGGACCAGGGCCGTTTCCGGCAATTCGCCCGGCTCCAGCTTGCCGCCCGGAAACTCCCAAAGCCCCGCCATGGCCTTGCCTTCGGGCCGCTGCGCGACCAGGACACGGCCGTCGATATCGACCAGCACGGCGGCGACGACGATGACCGTCTTCACATCGCCCTGGGCATTGCGGAATTCTGCGTCCCAGCAGCCGCCTTCGGGAAGCTCCGACATCATCACGAACGGTAGTCGGCGTTGATCGCGATGTAGCCATGCGTCAGATCGCAGGTCCAGACCGTGGCCCGGCCGTTGCCGATGCCGACGTCGACGGCGATGTTGATTTCCGGGCTTTGCATATGGGCGGTCACCGGGGCCTCGTCATAGCCTTCTACCGCCAAACCGTTGGAGGCGATGGTCACACCGCCGATGGCGATGTTCAACCGGTCGCGTTCCGCCCGCTCGCCGGCTTTGCCGACGGCCATGACGATGCGGCCCCAGTTGGCGTCCTCGCCGGCGATCGCCGTCTTGACCAGGGGCGAATTGGCGATGGCGAGGCCGATGGTCTTGGCCGCCGCATCGTTTTCGGCGCCGGTCACGGTGATTTCGACGAACTTGGTCGCCCCTTCGCCGTCGCGCACGATCTGATGCGCAAGGTCCAGCATCACGGCCTCGAGCTTGGCCTTGAAATCGTCGAGTGCCGGATCGTCGGAGCCGGAAAAGTCGGCTTTGTTCCCTGCCGCGCCCGTCGCGAACAGCATCAGGGAATCGCTGGTCGAGGTATCGGAATCGACAGTGATCGAATTGAAGGTCCGCACGCAGGCCGGGGCCAGAATGCCTTGCAGAACCGGCGACGGGATGGCCGCATCGGTGAAGACATAAGCCAGCATGGTCGCCATGTCGGGCGCGATCATGCCCGACCCCTTGGCAATGCCCGCGATTTTCACAGGTGTGCCGTTGATGACCGCTTCCTTGTAGGCACCCTTGGGGAAGGTGTCCGTGGTCATGATCGCCTTCGCGGCCTCGTCCCATTTACCGGGGGCGAGATCGGCCGCCAAGGCGTCCAATTCATCGGTGATGGCATTGAAGTTCAGCGGCTCGCCGATCACGCCGGTCGAGGCGGCGAAGACCCGCGACGGTCGGCAGGCCAGACGATCCGCCACGGCCTCGACCACCTGTTCGACCGCTTCGTCCCCGAGCCGCCCGGTGAAGGCGTTGGCGTTGCCGGAATTGACGATCAGGCCGCTTGCGATGCCGCCCGGCAGCGACTTGCGGCACCATTCGACGGGCGCCGATGCGGTCAGCGATTTGGTGAAGACCCCCGCGACCTGGGTATCTTCGGCCAGTTCGGCCAACAGAACGTCGGTCCGTCCCTTGTACTTCACGCCGCAGGCGCGGGTCGCCACACGCACACCGCCGATGGCGGGAATATCGGGGAACTTTTCAGGCGCCAGGGGCGATAACGTGGTTTCCGGCATGGTCGGGCACTCGTCCGTGTAAAGGGATGAGGGCGCGCGGCGAAACCGCCGCCGCCCCCGGGAACCCTTACTTAGCCGGAGTGCCGTCCAAATTGAAGCGTTGGATTTTCGCGTCTTCGCGCAGCCCCTGGGTAAAGGCCGCACCGGCTTCCCGCATCATGCTTTGGCGAATCTGCGGTTCCATCTCGGCAAAGGTCGGCGGCTGCTTGGTGCGTTTGTCCTCGACCTTGATTACGTGCCAGCCGAACTGCGTCTGTACCGGCGCGTCGGTCATCCCGCCCTTATCCAGGGCGAAAGCGGCTTTTTCGAACTCGGGCACCATCTGGCCTTGGCCGAAGTAGCCCAGGTCGCCGCCGTTGGGGCCGGACGGGCCCGTCGACTTCTTCTTCGCCGTTTCGGCGAAATCGGCGCCACCGGCCAATTCCTTGATCACCGCCTTGGCTTCGTCCTCGGTCTTGAGCAGGATGTGGCGGGCATGAATCTCGGCCTTGCCGCCCATTTCCTTGGTGACCTCGTCATAACGGGCCTTGACCGCCGCGTCCGTGACCTTGGTCTCGACTTCGCGCTGGATCAGGGTCGAGCCCAGCAGGCGTTCGGTGAAGCCCTGCAATTCGGCCTTGAACGCCGGGGTCTCATCGATCTTCGCCTTGCGCGCGGCCCCCGCCGCGAGCTTGGTGTCGATCAGGCTGTCCAGCAAAGCCGGAAAAATCTGTTCGAACGGGACCTGTTTGTACTGATCGGGCAGCTGGCCGTAGGCCTGGGTGACGTCGGAGCGCATGATTTTCGTGCCGTTCACGGTGGCGACAACCGGATCGTTGGCCGCCTGGGCCGGGCCGGACGCGAGGCTCATGGGGGCGAGTCCCAGCATTACGGCGATACCACCTGCCCGAAGCGAGTTTACGAACGTCATGAAGCAATCCTTTTCACTGGTCGGCCGTCTCTCGGGGCGGCCTTTTCATTGGTTGGCGGCCGTTCGCCCGGCCGTTGAATCGGGCCCCACCCTAGCGAAGGGCCCCGGGGAAAGACAATCATTTGAATGTGAGGCGAAATTTGGGCGGAATTGTGGGGCGGCGGCTCATTGACAGGACCCGGGCGCACCTCTATCTCTTGCCCAGCGATTCCGCCTAGGAACCGCCATAATCGCATCATACTTCTCCGATAGATTTTCCGCTTTCAAGGACGACCCCCGAATGTTCAGCGCCATCGCCAAGAGCCTGTTCGGTTCCGCCAATGATCGGTTCCTAAACGGCCTGCAAAAGGAAGTCGACGCCATCAACGGCCTGGAGCCCGAGTTGGAGGCGCTTTCCGATGATGCGCTGAAGGCCCGAACCGACGATTTCCGCCGCCGATTGGAAGCCGGGGAGACCACCGACGACATCATGGTCGAAGCCTTCGCCACCGTGCGTGAGGCGGCCAAGCGGACCCTGGGCCAGCGCCATTTCGATGTGCAGCTGATGGGCGGCATCGTCCTGCACCGGGGCATGATTTCGGAAATGAAGACCGGTGAAGGCAAGACCCTGGTCTCGACCCTGCCCGTCTACCTGAACGCCATCGAAGGCAAGGGCACCCACGTCGTTACCGTCAACGATTACCTGGCGACCCGCGACGCCGGGTGGATGGAGCCCGTCTTCAACATGCTGGGCCTGACCGTCGGCGTCATCCGGCACGGCCTGGACGACGAGGAACGGCGCGCCGCCTACGGCGCCGACATCACCTACGGCACCAACAACGAATACGGCTTCGATTATCTGCGCGACAACATGAAGTTCTCGTTGGAAGACATGGTCCAGCGCCCCTTCAATTTCGCCATCGTCGATGAAGTCGACAGCATCCTGATCGACGAAGCGCGCACACCGCTGATCATCTCGGGCGCCACCGAGGACAATTCGGACCTCTACGTCTCGGTCGACAAGCTGCTCAAGAACGTCACGCCGGACGACTATGAAAAGGACGAAAAAGCCCGTTCCGTGACCTTTACCGAAGACGGCATGGAAAAGATGGAAGAGATGATGCGCGAGGCCGGCCTGATCGAAGAAGGCTCGCTTTACGACATCCAGAACATCTCGCTGGTCCATCACGCCAATTCGGCGCTCCGCGCGCATATCCTGTTCCAACGTGACACGGATTACATCGTCAAGGACGGCAAGGTCGTCATCATCGACGAGTTCACCGGCCGCATGATGGAAGGACGGCGCTATTCCGAAGGCCTGCACCAGGCCCTGGAAGCCAAGGAACGGGTCGAGATCCAGAACGAGAACCAGACCCTGGCGTCGATCACCTTCCAGAACTACTTCCGGCTCTATCCCAAACTGGCCGGGATGACCGGCACGGCAATGACCGAAGCCGGCGAATTCCACGAAATCTACGGCCTGGAAGTCATCGAAATCCCGACCAACGTGCCCTGCATCCGCAAGGACGAAGACGACATCGTCTTCCGCACGGGCGAGGAAAAATTCGAAGCGATCATGGACCTGATCCAGGATTGCCATAAGCGCAATCAGCCGGTCCTGGTCGGCACCGTGTCCATCGAGAAATCCGAGGACCTGTCCGAACGCCTGAAGAAGCGCAAGATCGAGCACAACGTCCTGAACGCCCGTTTCCACGACCAGGAAGCCCAGATCATAGCCCAGGCGGGCCGCCCCGGCGGCGTAACCATCGCGACGAACATGGCCGGCCGCGGCACGGACATTCAATTGGGCGGCAACGTCGAAATGCGCGCCCTGCAGGAAATCACCGCCGAGCCCGGCACGCCCGAGTACGAGACCGCCTTCAAGAAGATCGACGACGAGATCGCCGCCGACCGCGAGATCGTCAAGCAGGCGGGCGGTCTCTACGTCATCGCCACGGAACGCCATGAAAGCCGCCGCATCGATAACCAGCTGCGCGGCCGGTCGGGCCGTCAGGGCGACCCGGGGGCCTCATCGTTCTTCCTGTCGCTGGAAGACGACCTGATGCGCATCTTCGGCTCGGAACGCATCGACAGCATGCTCCAGAAACTCGGCCTGCAGGAAGGCGAAGCGATCGTCCACCCCTGGGTCAACAAGGCGTTGGAGAAAGCCCAGCAAAAGGTCGAGGAACGTAACTTCGAAATTCGTAAGAACCTGCTGAAATTCGATGACGTGATGAACGACCAGCGCAAGGTCATCTACGAACAGCGCAAGGAACTGATGGCTGCCGAGGACGTTTCGGAAGACGTCGCCGACATGCGCCATCAAGTGGTCGACGACCTGGTCGGCCTGACGATGCCGGAAAAGGCATATGCCGAGCAGTGGGAAATGGACACCCTGCACGAAGAGGTTCTGCGCATCTTCGGTCTGACCCTGCCGGTTCAGGATTGGGCCAAGGAAGAAGGCATCGCCGATGCCGAGGTCCGCGAACGCCTGATCAAGGCCGTCGACGGCCAGATCGCCGCCAAGGCCGCCAATGCCGGGCCGGAAGTTTTCCGCTCGGTCGAAAAGGCGGTGTTGCTGCAGCTGCTGGACCAATTGTGGAAGGATCACCTGCTGACCCTGGATCACCTGCGTCACGGCATCGGCCTGCGTGCCTACGGCCAGCGCGATCCTTTGAACGAATACAAGCAGGAGGCCTTCGCCCTGTTCGAGGAAATGCTGGTCACCCTGCGCGAGCGGACCTCGATGATGCTGTCGCATGTCGAATTGAACATGGAGTTCTCGGAAGAGGAATACCTGGCCGCCCACGCCGGAACGGAGGGCGAGGCCCATCACGAGGACATGAATGCCTTCGCCGATGCCGACGACGAGGAAGCCGTGGAAGGCAGCGCGACGATGACCGTCGTCAACCGCCAGGCCGCCGACGAAGTCGATCCCAACGATCAGGCCACCTGGGGCAAGGTGCCGCGCAACGCTCCCTGCCCCTGCGGATCGGGCAAGAAGTTCAAGCACTGCCACGGCAAGGTTTGAGGCCGCCTGTATCGGTTCGAAGGCTCAGCCCAGGAACCGTGCGACCACGAAGCCGAGCATACCCAGATTGATATAGAACGCCGTCGACATGCCGGGCGCGCGGCCCAGTGTCGACTGGCGGTATCCGATCCAGAACACGATCCGCCCCAGCACGAAGGCCATTGCCAAGGCCGGCAGCCAGGCACTTTCATCGGCCCGAATGACCATGGCCGTGGCGAGAAACAGCGGCAGAAAGATCAGCGTCTGTTCGACCGTGTTCGACAAGACCCGCATATCGACCCGCCGCCATCGGGGCGCGTCGTCGTCCAGTGGATCGACCGCCCCGGTCAAAAGGCGGCAAAGGGCGACCGTCTGCACGACGACGACCAGAAACGCCACGGGCCCGACCGCCAGCTTCAAAGCCAGCTGTATGCGCTCACCCGCATCGGGGATCGGTCCCGGCCAGCCGTCGAGCCAAGCCAACAAGCCCCATAGAATGACCGCCAGACCGGCGGCGCCGATCAGGCTCAGGACCACAATACTTTTGTGAACGGACGTCATGGAGGGACTTTACGCGAGTCCGGACGCACCCATCTTCAAAAATTTCTCGCGCCGGGCGGAACGCAATTGTTCGCCGGCCATCGGGGCTAATTCGGCCAATTGCCGGTCAATTTCGCGACCGACGCTTTTGATCGCTTCCGCCGGTTCGCGGTGGGCCCCGCCGAGCGGCTCATCGACCACGGCGTCGATGACGCCTAATTGTTCCAGATCCTGCGCCGTGAGCTTCAAGGCGCCCGCCGCCTCTTCCGCCATGTCGCCGTCGCGCCACAGGATCGAGGCACAGCCTTCCGGCGAGATCACCGAATAGACGGCGTGTTCCAGCATCACCACGACATTGGCCGAAGCCAGCGCGATGGCACCGCCGGACCCGCCCTCGCCGATAACGACGGAGACGAAGGGCACGCGGATGCCGAAACAGACCTCGATCGACCGGGCGATGGCTTCCGCCTGGCCGCGGGCTTCTGCCTCGACGCCCGGATAGGCACCGGGCGTGTCGACCAGGGTGATCACCGGCAGGTTGAAGCGGTCGGCCAGCTGCATCAGGCGCTGCGCCTTGCGGTATCCTTCGGGCTTGGCCATGCCGAAGTTGTGACGCACGCGGGCCGCCGTATCCGATCCCTTCTCGTTGCCGATGACGACCACGGACTGGCCCCGGAAGCGGCCCATGCCGCCGACCACGGCCGGGTCCTCGGCGAACTGCCGGTCGCCGGCCAAGGGCGTGAAATCGTCGATCAGCGCGTTGATATAGTCCATCGCATGGGGGCGGTCGTGATGCCGCGCCACCTGGGTCTTCTGCCAGGGCGAGAGCTTCTCGTAGGTCGTGGTGAGGAGCTTATCGACCTTGGTCTGGAGCTTGCCGACCTCATCGGCGATGTTCATCTCGCCGTCGGACGAGAGATGCCTCAGCTCCTCGATCTTGCCCTCCAATTCGGCGATGGGCTTCTCGAAATCCAGGTAATTGTGCATTTGCGTCTTCTAGCACAGGCCATATGGCAAGGCGACGGCGAAAATTCGGAAAAATCAGAGAAATCGAACGCGAAAAACCGCCGGTGGGGATCAGGACGGCGTTGCGGGCTCGGGGGTCGGGGCCGGCTCGGGCGCGGCCTGCGGCGCCGCGTCGGACGCCGTTTGGGGTGCAGGCGTAGCGCTGCCGGCGGTCGCCGTCGGCGCCGCGTGGGTCGAGGTCAACGTTCCTGTAGCGTTTTGGCCGGGCGCGCTGGATCCCTTGAGTTTCTCGCGGAAATCCGAGAACTCGGTCAGGTCGAACTTGGGCGGACCGAACAGGAAGCCTTGCACGAAATCGATCCCGCAATCGTGGCAGAACGACACCGTTTCCGGTGTATCGACCATTTCGGCGATGGTTTCGACCTTCAATTCGCGGCAGAACGAAGCCAGCGCCGTCAAGAACGCACGCCCGCGTTCGATGGCTTCGGCGTTCTTGACCACGGGGCCGTCGATCTTGACCACGTCGACGTCGATGGCCGAGAGGTATTGGAAGCTGGCGGCCCCCGCGCCGAAATCGTCCAGACAGACCGGATAGCCCAGGCCCCGCAGGTTCTGAATGAACTCGTTGGCGGTTTCCAGGTCCTCGACCCGCGAGGATTCCGTCAATTCGAAGATGAGCTTGCCCTGGGTCCAAGGGTTCGCCTTCAAGCGTTCCTGCAAGCCGTCGATATAGCGTTTGTCGATGATCGAATTGCCCGAGATGTTCACCGCGACCGAGGCGAACATGGGATCGTCCTTGTTCTCATCGATCCAGGCCATAACCTTGTCGACGACGGACAGATCGAAGGCCCCGATCAGGCCCGTTTCCTCGGCGAAGGTGATGTATTTATAGGGGCTTTCGCCGTGCTTGCCCTGGAACCGGGCGAGCGCCTCGTAATGGTGGATGACGCCGTCCTCGATCCCGATGATCGGGTGCATGGCCATGCGGAAATCGGATTTCTTGACCACCCGGTTGAAGGTTTCCGCCGTTTCCATGGCGTCCGCGACCAGGTCGTCCATGTTGCCGGAGAGCGCCTCCAACGAGACGCCGCCCTTGGACTTGGAGAATTCGTTCATGGCGTGGATCACGCCCTTGGTCAGCGCTTCTTCGGTCAGGCCTTCGCCATCGGCCTCGATCGTCGCGGCGCCGACGGAAATGCCCTCGGCCTCCGGCGCGATATTGGTAATCAACGAGGAAATGCGCGCCTTCATGGCGTCCACGTCCAGGCCGTCGCCGTGGACCACGCCGTATTTGCCGTCGCCCAGTTTGGCCGCCGCATCGCCGTTGATCGACGACATCTTGAGCACCGAGCCGACGGCCCCCATCAGGTTTTCCCGCTGGGCCTCGTCCATGTCCTTTTCGGCTTCGGCCAGACCGTCAAGCTCCAGCAAGGTCATCTTGTCGGCGCCGTCGACACCGTCGGCCAGCATCTTCGACGCCATCTTGCCGAAGCTGTCGGCGTCGTAGAGACCTTCCTTGCCGGTCTTCTTCAGGGATTTGTCGGAGGTCAGCCCACCGGCCAGGTGGAAGGCCAGGAAATAGCGATTTTCCAATTCAGGATTGCGATAGCCGGACGTGACCAACGGCTGGGAATTGCCGTTCGCCCCCTTGAAACGCAGATGGATGTTGTCGAACCGGCCGGTCCGGGCAATGGCGTCGAGCATCTGTTCGGCGAGGGCCCGATCATCCTCGGAGATGATTTCGAGCATGGGCAGGCCCTTCAGCGCGCGGGTGTCCTTGCCGGTCAGGATCGGCAGGATCCCACCGGCGAAGGTGATGTTGCGCTCGGAATCCAATTCCAGGATCGCTTCAGCCCAGCAGAATGAGAACGCGACGAAACGGTCCCGGTCCGAAAACCGGCGCGTCTGCTGCTCCCCTTGTGCGGTTTGTTCCGCCATTATCATCCCTGCCCGCTCTTTTGCCACTCATTATAAGAATGATCCGGCGGCCATGAACATCCTTACTTTCGCCATATGGAACGTAATTTTCACTTCCGGAACGCAAAACGGCGGGCCGAAGCCCGCCGCTGCACATCATTCTATGAGTGACTGTGGATGGGGCCGGTGTTCAGCCCGCACCCTTGATCTGTGCCGCCTTCTCGACCAGCACCTTGGCCTGACGGATGGAGGCCAGATCGATCAGACGACCGTCGAGAGAGACCGCGCCGCGGCCTTCCTTCTGGGCCTCTTCCATGGCGTCCAGGATACGCTGGGCCTGGGTGACTTCCTTATCCGACGGGCTGAACAGCTCATTGGCCAGGTCGATCTGCGACGGGTGGATCGCCCATTTGCCTTCGCAGCCGAGGGTCGAGGCCCGCATGGCCTGGGCCTTGTAGCCGTCCGGATCGGAGAAATCGCCGAACGGACCGTCGATCGGGCGCAGGCCGTTGGCCCGCGCGACGACGACCATCTTGGCGATCGGGTAATGCCACATGTCGCCCCAATGGACGTCGCGGTTGCCGGCGTCGTCCGGGTCGGTCAGCACGGCGTAATCCTTGTTCGGGCCGCCGATCACCGTGGTCCGCGCCTTGGTCGAGGCCGCATAGTCGGCAACGCCGAAGTGCAGGGATTCGTTCCGCTTCGACGCCGGGGCGATTTCCGCCAGGTTCTGCATGCCGAGCGCCGTTTCGATGATCAGCTCGAAGCCGATGCGCTTGTCGACGCCGGTCGCGTCTTCGATCTGCGTCACCATCATGTCGACGGCGTAAACGTCGGACGCCGTGCCGACCTTGGGGATCATGATCAGGTCGAGTTTGCCCGGCGCCCCTTCGAGAATTTCGACCAGGTCGCGGTACATGTAATGGGTGTCCAGGCCGTTGATGCGCATGGAAACCTGCTTGCCGGACCAGTCCAGGTCGTTCAGGGCTTCGATGATGTTCTTCCGCGCGGGGGCCTTGTCGTCGGGCGCGACGGCGTCTTCCAGGTCGAGGAAGACCACGTCCGCGCTGCTCTGTGACGCCTTTTCAAGGAAGGTCGGGTTGGAGCCCGGAACGGCCAACTCACTGCGGTTCAGGCGCGCCGGCGCCTGGTCAACGATTTTAAAGCTCATGGTCAACTCCTGAAAACCATCGGGGCGCCCCCTGGAACGCCGCCGGATTATGAATTGTTATTTCGCGGGCGCAAAATACCCAGCCCCCCAAAGGCCCGCAAGCCATATTGGGCTATTGCGGAAGGCTATACCGCATTGCGGAAAAATAGCGGGAAAATGGAAGGAGCGCTACTCTGCGGCGACCTTCGGCACATTTGCCTCGGCGCCCTTAAGAAGGCGCGCCAACTCGTCTTTATCGGTCAGGATACCGCCGAGTTTGTCGAGCGAGGCATCGATCGCCGCGGCGAAACCTTCGGCCCCGCCGATCCGCGACAATACCTCCGGTGAAATGAACTTGAGCATCAAGGCCGACGTGCCCGGCGGAATGCCCGCGAAATGCACGGTCAGGATGCCGTAATCGCGGAGCAACAACATGGCCAGCGCCGCCGTCGCCTCGTAGGGCACGCAGGGGGCCTCGTTGACGCCCGAGCGCGCCATGGCGATTTCCAATATGTCCTCGGCCATCAATTGCGCGGTCACCGGGGTGACCAGCACCCTCTCCGCCCCCAGCTTTGCGACCACGGCGTCACGCACGGTCATCGTGCAATCGACCAGGTCGCGGACCTTTTCATCGGAATAATATTTCAGGGACCGGACGACCTGCGGGTACAGCATGGCCCGCGCCTCCATCCCCAGCTCGTAGGCCCGGGCCCGCATGGCGGCGATGACCTCGGCCTTGCCGCCGATCAAGCCCAGGCGCGGCCCCAGCGTGCCGTATTTGTCGAGACCGGTGCAGGCCACGGTGACCGGCAGTTCCAAGGTACGTGGGTGGCCGAAACAGGCCGGGCCGACGCGCGCCCCACCGGCGTCGTCGACGACCACCGGAATATCGCGGGCGACCGCCATGTCGACGGCGGCGCGCAGATCGGCCTCGTCGAGAATTTGATAGCTCACGGCCAGGCGGGTGAGGAACAACGCCCCCGGCTTGGGATCTGCCGCCAGTGCCGCCTTCAATTCCGCCATGTCCGTCAGATCGGTGAAGGTCGCCCCGGCGTCGCTCACGGCACGCTGCACCGCCGGATGGGAATAGGTCGGCGAGAAGCCGACGACGTGCGATCCACGCGGCACGACCACATTGGCCGCAACCCAAAGCCCTGCCGTCAGACGGTTGCTCATCATGATGTCGTGGGCTTCGGCGTCGCCGCCGAACATCTTGAGACCCAGTTCCTTCAACTCATCGGTCAGCAGCGCCGCCGCCAGTTCGTCGTCGAGCAGCCGTTCCTCGCCGGGTTCAACCGACATGCAACGTTCCAGTCCTGATGCGTTGACCGTTTCCTCGCCCTCCGCCTCACGCGCCCGGATATGGGCCCAGGCGGCGCGCAGCTTCGCCAGGTCGTCGGCGGTGGAGGACAAAATCTCGCCCCGCGCATAGGCGAGGCCGGGGGCGAATTCATTGCCGAAGCGGTCTTTGGTCATGGCGCAGTCCCTGATGGCTACTCGACAGTTGACGAACCCATGGTGTACCTCAAATGCAAACCGAATGGGAGGAACTCAAGATGGCCCAAGCCGACAAACCAACTGTCCTGGTGACCCGCCGCCTGCCCGATGCCGTGCACGCACGGTTGGAACGCGACTACGACGCCCGCCTGAATCCGGAAGACCGGCTCTATGACAAAGACGCGTTGATCGCCGCCGCCCAAGGCGCCGACGCGATCCTGCCCTGTCATACCGAGCATTTCACGGAAGACGTCTTCGCCGGCTTGCCCGACAGCGTCAAGATCATCGCCAACTTCTCCGTCGGCTACGACCATGTCGACGTCAAGGCCGCCGCCAAGCACGGCGTCGTCGTCACCAACACACCGGAGGTCCTGTCCGACGCCACGGCGGAAACAACAATTCTGCTGATGCTCGGCGCCGCCCGCCGCGCCAGCGAAGGCGAACGCCTGGTCCGCTCCGGCGGCTGGAAGGACTGGTCACCGGCCTTCATGGTCGGCGTCGCGGTAACCGGCAAGCGCCTGGGTATCCTGGGCATGGGCCGCGTCGGCCAGGCCGTCGCCGATCTGGCCCGCGCCTTCCGTATGGAAATCCACTACCACAACCGATCCCGCCTGAGCCCCGACAAGGAAAAGGGCGCCGTCTTTCACGAGACCCTGGAGGACTTGCTGCCCCATTGCGACTTCCTCTCCCTGCACTGCAACGTGACCGAGGAGACGCGCGGCATCATGGATGCGAAACGCTTCGCCCTGCTGCCGGACGGTGCGGTTTTGGCCAACGCCGCGCGGGGTGCCGTGATCGACGACGACGCCCTGATCGACGCCCTCAAATCCGGCAAGCTGTTTGCGGCGGGGATCGATGCCTACAACAACGAGCCCAATGTCGATCCGCGAATCGCCGCGTTGGACAACACTTTCCTGTTGCCGCATATCGGCAGCGCCAACCGGGAAACCCGCGACGCCATGGGCTTTCGCGCCCTCGACAACCTGGACGCGTTTTTCGCCGGGCGCGAACCGGGCGACCGCGTCGCGTGACCGCGCCGTCGGTCGTGACGACCGGCGAATTCCGTATTGTGAAAAACCGATGACGGTCTCCGGCCCACGGGCCGGGGGCCGATGACCGCCCCGACAATCGGCGGAATACCTGCGTTCGGCCCTGCCGATGCAGCCGTCGTGCGGGCCCGGCACCTGGGCCGACAGGACGCAGGTGCGGCATAGCCGTACGCACGTGCAGCGTGAAAAAGCCTTGCCAGGGCATCATCTATTCGTGAGATTCCCTGCAGGATACAGCACCTAAGACCCCGAAGCGGGCGGGCGTGCCTGTACCCGGCCCAGAAGCAATCAAAAACAAAAAACGACATCCATAACCGGGCCGTCAGCAATCGCGCGCGCCTATCGCGCAATACACCCTTCGCCCGATGGTGGTTATCCGGCGATCAAGACAGGGAGGAAACACATATGACCACGAATACGAACCGGCGGAAGTTCCTTAAAGGGGGCGCCGTCGCAGCTGGTGCTGCGGCTGCCACCCTCGCCATGCCGAACGTCTCCAGAGCCGAGACCACGACCCTGAAGATGCAGTCGTCCTGGGGCTCGACGAGCCCGTTCCAACTCATGGCGCAACAGTACATCGACCGCGCGACCGCCATGGCCGGCGGGCGTTTGAAGATCGACCTGCTGCCCTCCGGCGCCGTCGTCAAGGCGTTCCAGGTGCAGGACGCCTGCCACAAAGGCGCGCTGGACGCCGCCCATACGGTGACCGCTTACTGGTACGGTAAGAACAAGGCCGCGTCCCTGTTCGGCACCGGCCCGGTGTTCGGTTGCAACGCTTCGCAGATCCTCGCCTGGATTCACTACGGTGGCGGTAAGGAGCTCTATTCCGAACTGATCAACGACATCCTCAAGCTGAATCTGGTGGGCTTCTTCTCCATGCCCATGCCGACCCAGCCGCTGGGGTGGTTCAAGAGCCATATCAAGTCCGCCGATCAGTTGAAGGGCTTGAAGTACCGGACCGTCGGCCTGGCCACGGACATCATGCAGGGCATGGGCGTCAAGGTGACCCAGCTTCCGGGCGGCGAAATCATGCCGGCCCTGGAAAAAGGCGTCATCGAGGCCTTCGAATTCAACAATCCGACGGCCGACTCGCGCTTCGGCGCCCAGGACGTTTCGAAGCACTACCACATGGGCAGCTATCACCAGGCGGCCGAGTTCTTCGAAATCATCTTCAACAAGGACAAATACAACTCCTTGCCGAAGGAACATCAGGCGATCCTCGAATATTCGGCGGAAGCCGCCAACACGGCGAGCTACGGCTGGGCCATGGACCAGTATTCCAAGGACCTGCAGAAGCTGATCAACGAAGACAAGGTGAACGTGTACCGCACGTCCTCCACCATCCTGCAGGCACAGCTTGATTCCTGGGACAAGGTCCTCAAGCGCCTGAACAAGGACGCGTTCTTCAAGAAGATCGTCGACAGCCAGAAAACCTGGTCCGAGCGGGTCGCATTCTACGACCTGACCAACTCGGCCGATTACCGGCTGGCTTACGAGCACTATTTCCCGGGCAAGCTGCCGTCCTAACGGACGCGGCCGCCTGTTGAAAGGCTCGCAGATCAAATCGGCGGGGGCGGTGCGTTCGGCACCGCCCCTACCGAACTCCTTATTCGTTTAGATTTTTCGGTTCCAAGGACACTTTCATGGAACGCATGATTTTCATTATCGACGCGTTGAGCGCCTGGGCCGGCAAGGCCTTTTCCTGGACCATTCTTCTGCTCACCTTCGGCGTCGCCTACGAAGTCTTCGTCCGCTACATCCTTCGCAATCCCACGTCCTGGGCCTTCGACGTCAGTTACATGATGTACGGCTCCCTGTTCATGATGGCCGGCGCCTATGCGCTATCGCGCGAAAGCCATGTTCGCGGCGACGTTATCTACCGGCTTTGGAAACCGAAGACCCAGGCCATCGTCGAACTGACGCTTTACATTCTTTTCTTCTATCCGGGCATCCTGGCGCTGATCTTCGCCGGCGCCGATTACGCGGCCGAAAGCTGGTCCTACAACGGCGGCCGTGGCGAAGTCAGCGTGATGAGCCCGGCCAACGTACCGATCTACCAGTTCAAGACGATCATGCCGATCGCCGCGGGCCTGCTGTTCATCCAGGGCATCGCGCAGATCCTGCGTTGCGTGGTCTGCATCCGCACCGGCGAATGGCCGTCCCATCTGGAAGACGTCGAGGAAATGGAGACCATCCTGCTGCAGCAGCATGAACTGCAGAAACAGCAGGAACAGGAAAACAGCGGCCAAACCGCGTCCTAGGGGGGAACGATAAGAAATGACAAACGCTGAAGTCGCGGTTCTGCAACTGGCCGTTTTCGTGCTTTCGATCCTGCTGGGCTTCCCCATCTGGATCACGCTCATGGCGATGGGGGTCTTCTTCGGCTACTACGCCTATTGGGATCCCGCCCGCATGGGCTGGGACAAAGCGGAGGGCTTCGAGCAAAGCCTGGAAGCCCTTTTGAACAACAACGTCTTCGACCTGATGGTCAACCAGACCTATTCGGTCATGGCCAACGACGTGCTGACCGCCGTGCCGCTGTTCCTGTTCATGGGCTATGTGGTCGAACGGGCGAACATCGTCGACCGGCTGTTCGTCACCCTGCAGATCGCGGCCAAGCGTCTACCCGCCTCCATGGCGGTGGCGGCGTTGGCGACCTGCGCCCTGTTCGCGACGGCGACCGGCATCATCGGCGCCGTCGTGACGCTGATGGGCATGTTGGCCTTCCCGGCCATGCTGAAGGCGCGCTACGACACCAGCTTCTCGGCCGGTGTGATCTGCGCCGGTGGCTGCCTGGGCATTCTGATCCCGCCGTCGATCATGCTGATCGTCTATGCGGCGGCGGCCAGCGTCTCGGTCGTGCGGCTCTACGCCGGGGCGATCATCCCGGGCTTCATGCTGGCGGGCCTATACATGGCCTATGTGATTTCACGCGCCATGATCAATCCGAGCCTGGCGCCCAAACCGCGCGAAGAAGACATCGGCCATATCGGTTTCGCCGAAATCTGCTGGCGCATGCTGACCTCGTTCTTCCCGCTGGCCTTCCTGATCCTATCCGTGCTGGGCGCGATCCTGTTCGGTCTGGCGACCCCGTCGGAAGCCGCCTCCATGGGGGCCATGGGCGGCATCGTGCTGGCCATCAGCTACCGCATCGGCGCCATGTACAACGGCGACCTGACGCCGCCCTGGATGGGCACCAGGGACGAAAACGCCAACGAATGGTTGTTCGCCCTGGGATCGGGCGGGGTCTTGGCCCTGATCCTGTTCGTCGCCTATTTCATCCTGCACGGCATCGCGACCAGTTTCTTCGGCATTCCCGGACCGTCGCCCCATCTTCCGGGCGCGCCCGGTGTCGGCGTCGCGCTGTCGGTGGTTCTCGCCGTGGCGATCAGGCTCACGAACGGCAATCTGCCGATCCTGGGTTTCCTTGTGCCGTCGCGGCCGTTCATTCGCCCGCTGCTGGCCTTCGGTGGCCGGGGTGCCTTGATCGGTCTGTTCTTCGGCGCGGTCTATACGGTCATCGTCGCATCGGACCCGGAACAGGATTTCTTCATCTTCCACGAACTGAACCCCTGGGCCTTCGACGACGGCTTCTTCATCGGCCTGATCGGCTGGATGGCGTGGAAGGCGGTGGACAAGGATGGGCTGCAACAGTCGGTCTATCTCTCGGTCCGGACCTCGGCGATGGTCTGCTGGCTGTTCGTCGGCTCCTGGACCTTCTCGTCCGTGTTCTCCTATCTCGGCGGGCACGATCTGATCGAACATTGGGTGCTCAGCATGGACCTGTCGCCCGTCGCCTTCCTGATCATGGCGCAGATCATTATCTTCCTGCTGGGCTGGCCCTTGGAATGGTCGGAAATCATCATCATCTTCGTGCCGATCTTCCTGCCCATGCTGCCGCACTTCGGGATCGATCCGCTGTTCTTCGGCATCCTGGTCGCGCTCAACCTTCAGACGTCGTTCCTAACGCCACCCATGGCGATGGCGGCCTACTACTTGAAGGGGGTCGCGCCACCGCATATCCAGTTGATGGACATCTTCCGCGGCGTCATGCCTTATCTGGCACTGATCCTGCTGGCCATGGTGTTGATGTACAACTTCCCGGGCATCGCCCTTTGGCTGCCGACCCTGGCCTACGGCTGAGCAGGTGCCACAGGACCACGAATATCCATCATCATAAGGCATTGGAATGAACGATATGAGCTTGGGAGAAAACCTGGCCGACCTGGGTGCCGCCGACGCGGCGCGAATGATCGCGGCCGGCGAATTGTCGTCGGTCGATCTGGTCACCGCCTGCCTGGAACGCATCCGCGAACGGGAGCCCGCCGTGCAGGCCTGGGCGCATCTCGACCCGGAACACGCTTTAGAGCAAGCCCGCCAACGGGATATGGAGCGCGCGTCGGGCCGCCCCCTGGGTCCGCTTCACGGTGTGCCCGTCGGCATCAAGGACATCTTCGATACCATTGCCTGGCCGACCGAAAACGGCACGGTTCTGGATGCCGGGCGTCGGCCCACGCAGGACGCGGCGGCGGTGCAGTTGCTGCGCTATGCCGGGGCGGTCATCATGGGCAAGACCGTCTCGACGGAACTCGCCGTTTACGGCCCCGGCAAAACCCGCAACCCTCATAATCCGGAGCACACGCCCGGCGGCTCGTCCTCGGGCTCGGCCGCTGCGGTGGCGGCGGGCATGGTGCCGCTGGCCGTCGGATCGCAAACCAACGGCTCGGTCATCCGCCCGGCGTCCTATTGCGGGGTCTACGGATTCAAGCCAACCTTCGGGCGCATCTCACGCACGGGCGCCTTGTTCCTGTCACGCTTCCTCGACCATGTCGGGGTGTTCGCGAGGTCGGTCGAGGACGCCGCCCTGATCGGCGATGCCTTGATGGCTTACGATCCGCAAGACCCGGACATGACACCCCAGGGCCGCGCCGGCCTGGCCGAGGTCGCGGCCTCCACCCCGCCGTTGGAACCCAACCTATTCTTCGTCAAGACCGCCGCCTGGGACCTGGCCGACGACGATTGCAAGGAAGCCTTCGCCGAATTGGTCGAAGCCCTCGGCGACGTCTGCCAGGAACAAGCCCTGCCCGGCCCCTTCGACGACGCGGTGAAGGTTCAGAACATGGTGATGAACGTGGACCTGGCGGGATCGCTGGCACGCTATTATGAAGGCGGCGCCGACCGGCTGAGCGACGTCCTCAAGGGCATGATCGAAGACGGCCAGAAGACCCGCGCCGTCGATTACATGGGGGCGCGCGCCTGGCAGAAAATCTACAACGATTCCCTGAACGAGATGTTCGAGGAATGCGATGTCATTCTCACCCCGGCGACCACGGGCGAAGCACCCGAGGGCCTGGACGCCACCGGCAATCCGGCGTTCTGTTCACTGTGGTCTTTCTGCGGCGTGCCGGCGATCACCGTGCCGCTGCTGGTCGGGGCCAAGGGCCTTCCCATCGGGGTGCAATTGATCGGCCCCAAGGGCGACGACGCCCGCCTGTTGCGGACGGCGCGGTGGCTGATCGACAAAGTCGCGGCGCTGGCCTGACGGCGCCGGCGTGGTAACATCAAGAACGGAAAAAAGCAGGGGTAATATCCATGCAGTTGCTCGATAGAATTCTCGCCCTCGGCTCCCTCGCCGGGCTGATTGTCTTCTGCTACATCCTCATGAAGTTCGTGGCCGAGCCGGACCTGTGGGTCGTCATCTGCATTGTCCTGGCGATCGCGTCCTATTTCATCATCCGGGAACTGCGCCAGGGCGGCAGCCATTTCGCGCGCAAGAAAGAAGAGCGGAACCTTGGCGACGGCGGAGCCTGACACGACACCCGGAACGACGCGCCCTGCGTCGTCCGGCCCCAAACGCCTGCCGGAAGTCAACGCCGTCGGGATCAACGATCTGATCGAGATCCTCGCCCTGGGCCTGCGCGATTTCCGCACGGCCATGCGATACGATCTGTTCTTCGCGGCGATCTACGCGGTCGGCGGCTGGGTCCTGGTTCTCATGCTGATGGCCTTCGACCTGCCCTACCTCGTCTACCCCCTGGCCGCCGGGTTCGCCTTGATCGCCCCCTTTATCGCCAGCGGCTTTTATATCGTCAGCAAACGCCTGGAGACGCCGCCCGCCGACGGCCCCGTGCTGTCCTGGAAAATCGTGCTCGGCACCGTGAAATCCATGTTCGGGCACGAACTCGGCTGGATGGCCTTGGTCACCGGATTCTCTCTGTTCTTCTGGATGGACATCGCGGCGATCATGTCCTTCGGCTTCATGGGCTTTCAGTTCTTCGGCTTCGAGGAAATGATCACCGATATCTTCACCACGCCGACCGGCTGGCTGTTCCTGCTGGTCGGCAATACGGCGGGTGCCTTGATCGCCTTCGCCGTGTTTTCCTATTCGGTAATCTCGATCCCCATGCTGTTCGACCGCGATATCGACTTCATCACGGCCATGCTGACCAGCGTCAAATTCGTCGCCCGCAATCCGAAGGTCATGGCGGTCTGGTGCGCGACCATCGCCGCCATGGTCGCCGTCTCGCTGTTGTCGGGGCTTGTCGGATTGTTCGTCGTGCTACCGGTGCTGGGGCACGCCACCTGGCACCTCTATCGCCGCGCCCTGCCCCCTGCCTGATACAGCGGGGGCGGCCGGCCGGTCAGTCGAGCGGCACCTTGGACAGCGGATGGGCCTGATCGACCAGCGCCTTGAGCCGTTCTTCCAATACATGGGTATAGATCTGGGTCGTCGAGATATCGGCATGGCCCAGCATCTGCTGAAGGGATCGCAGATCGGCGCCATGGGCCAGCAGATGGCTGGCGAAGGAATGTCGCAGAACGTGGGGCGACACCCGCTTCGGCGGAATCCCGGCGACGGCGGCCAGGTCCTTCAGCAACTGACCGAACCGGGCACGGGTCAGGTGCCCCTCGCGGGACCGCGACGGAAACAGAAAGGCCGCGCCACCGCCCCGGCCCGACTTCAGAAACCCGTCACGCACGGCGAGATAATCGCCCAGGGCTTCCCGCGCCGGGCCGCCCACGGGCACCATGCGCTCCTTCCCCCCCTTACCGCGAACGACCAAAACCCGCCCGTCCCGCGACAGCGCCGCCAACGGCAGGCCGACCAGTTCGGAGACCCGCAATCCCGTGGCATAGAGAACTTCCAACAACGCGACCGCCCGCAAACCGTCGGCACCGGGCCGCTCCCGGGCGGCGTCCAGCAAATGTTCAACTTCGTCCTCGCTCAGGTACTTGGGCAGGGAGCGGGCCTGACGCGGCGCGTCGACGGCCTGGGTCGGGTCGTCGTCACGAACACGTTCGGCCTGCAGAAAACGAAAGAACTGGCGCAGCGCCGATAGACGGCGGGCCTGGGTACTGGCCGCCATCCCGGCGCCGGACAGGCGTTTCATATAATCCGTGATATCGCCGGGCCCGGCCTGATCGGGCTCGGTCTTGCGGCGGGTGCAAAAGCCCGCGAAATCTGCCAGGTCACGACCGTAGGATTCAATGGTATTGCGGGCGGCCCCCCGCTCGGCGGCCAGCATGTCCAGAAACAGATTGACGTAACGGGACAGGACGCACCTCCCCTTTTCGATGGTTGTTCGCGGGCGCGGCCGGGCCTACAGCCCCGCCGACAGCGCGGCCTCAAGAGCCAGGTCACGGGCTTCCTGCTCCAGACCGATGGCCCGCAAGCTTTCCACCACCTGACGCAAGGCCGCCGCGCCGGCCTGCGCCGGTCCGGCATCGCCGAGAACGCTGAGCGCCATCAGAAGGATCTCCCCGCGGTGGGGCGGCAGGACCGCCTGCTCCGGCGGCGCCGGGAGGACTTGGCCCTCGCCGGAAGCCGCCAATTGGGCTTCCTGAACCGGTTCGGCCACCGGCGCCCCGGCGGCGGCATCGGCGAGAAAGGCCGCTTCGCGGGCTTCACGCCGGGCCGTCCAATCGTTGACCGCGTCGGTCATGGCGATCAGGCGGAACCACAGCGCCGGATGCACCGTGTCGACCGCCGAGCGGCCGGTCACCGGGCCCATGGCCTGCCAGGCATCCAGCGGCACGAAATCTCCCAGCCCGTCGAGCAGGCTGTACAACAGGGCCGCGCGCCGCGCCGCGTCGGGCTCCTCCGCGACGCTTCGCCACCAGACGTTTAGATCGCGTGGTTCGTTCTCCAACCCCATGGTACCGACCAGCCGGACCAACGGCGTCAGGCGGATCAACAGTGCCTTGCTGTCGTCCTGGAACAAGGCACTCGCCTGGAGCAGCTTAAACCACGCCTCGGCACCTTCGGGATCGTTGTTGGACAGCATCAGCCGCACCGCATTGGGCGCGAACCACAACAGATCGGCAGAGGGTGGAATTTTCGAGATCAAAGGCTGGAATACCCGGGCGGCGGCGCCATAACGGCCTTCGCCCACGGCGATCTGCAACGCCTTGCCGATGATTTCCGCCTGAGCCGTCGGAATTTTCTGCAGAAGGGCCGACCGATAGAGCAACGCCCGGGCCAGCGGTCCACCGATCTCCTCGGCCCGCGACAGCGGCCGGTTCAGGTCTTCCTGTTCAAAGGATACGGTTGCGTAAAGCTGGCGCAGGGCTTCCGTGTCAAACGCCCCGGCCGCCTCGGCCCGCTCCGCCGCTTCCAGACGGATATCCGGGGCGACATTGGGGTTCTGAGCGATGGCGCGCAGGACGCCCGGCCGGTTGGAACGGGTCGCGTCGGCGGGCAGCGGCGTCTTCGACGCCCGCGCCATGGCCAACAGAAGCCCGTCGGCATTGCTGACCGTGCTGAGTTCCCCCGTCGCACCGCCGAGCAGCCGATCCGTCAGGGCATAGAAGGTCGGCTCTTTCGCACCCAATTCGTTCAGCATGGAAATGCCGATCTCGGCCTTTTCCGGCTCACCGGCCAGAATCTGACAGAAGATCATCGCCTTCTGCCAATAGGCCGCTTCGACGCCTGCCTGGACTTCCTGCGCGGTGATGCCGCAGGCCCGTGCGTTGTCGTTGGCGAGGAACCGGGCATTGGCCTCGACCTGCAACAAGGCGGGGTCGCTGACGGTGCCGGGCACAACGGCCAGCAACTCGCCGACACCGGGCACATCGCCCATCGCCGCCAATTGCTGCACTCGGAGGGAAATCAGGCTTTGTTTCTTGACCGGTGCGGCATCGCCTTCTGCTGGGGCCACGGGGGCCCGGGATGCCGGCGGCTGCGCCGCCGTCAAAAGCATCCGGCGCATCAGGTCGCGCATCACCTGCGACGGCGCGCGCACCGGCATTTCGGCGATCAGCGCGGCGACGAAGGCCCGATCCGCCCCTTGCCACAAATTGAACCCCAATCCGCCACTGTCGGGCCCAAGGGTACCGACCGTCTCGGGATCGACGGTCGCCAAAGTATCGACTTCGACCCCGGGCTCACTGCCGGTGCCGGACCGGTTACGTTCGGCTGCGGGTCCTTCCGCCTGGCGGGCCGGGGCGGCTTGCGGCGCCGCCGGGCCGGCGGGCTTCAGCGCACGCGGCGGCGCCAGGGCGGCCGGCGGTTCCAGCGACATTGGATTTTCAGGCGGCTGTTGGCCGGCCTGAGGCTCCCCTGCCTCGGGTGCCGGAGCATCCGGAGCCGGAGCCTGGGTTTGTGATTGGGGGGTCGGCAGTTCGCCAGGACGGGCGGGCGTGCGCAAAGGCGATTGAGCCTGCGCCGAAACACCGGTCAGGCCCCAGGCCAGTCCCGCGATCACCAGGGCGGCGGTCAGCCGCCGCGCGTCGCCCGGCCGACTAACGCGGGAATCGGTCATCGGGCAGAACCTTCTTCACGTCCTGGGACGGCGCGGGAAAATCCCAGGTCACCAGGAACGTCCCACCGCCGAGAACGAGGGCCAGGGCCAGAATGACGATGATCTTGGAAATGCTTTTCATGAATACGGCGGGCCTGTTTCGTCTTATGGGTCAAATTTACCCCTGGGGCGGAGCGGTCGTTCGGACCGCCTGCCCCGGGTTGATTGAATAACCGTCGGTCTGTCACACGGTCCGTCACAGCGTTTGGGGGTTTCTGCTAAACTGCGACTGTGGCATTTTTCCGGCGGCGCCGAGCAGGCCGGAAAAGGTGGCCGGAGTTTATCGGCTCGCCTGCCCGCTTTCAACGCCGCCCGCCTGTCCTGCCTTCCATTCCTCAAGAAACAAGCCGATGTCTTCTCAACCCGTTGTGAAACAAGAAAAAACAATTGTCCTGGTCGGCCTGATGGGGGCTGGGAAAAGTTCCGTCGGGCGGATCCTGGCGGCCAAATTGGCCCTGCCGTTCATCGATTCCGATGACGAGGTCGAAAAAGCCGCCGGCTGCAGCATCGAGGATATCTTTGAAATCTACGGAGAGCCGGCCTTTCGCGATGTCGAGGAACGGGTCATCGAACGCCTGTTGCAGGGGCCGCCCGCGATTCTCGCCTCGGGCGGCGGCGCCTTCATGAACCCCCGCACCCGCGACCGTATCGCGGCGTCGGCGGTGAGCATTTGGTTGCGCGCCAATCTGAGCGTTTTGGAGCGCCGCACCAAGCGCCGCGCCGCCGGGCGGCCGTTGTTGAAAGGCTCCGATCCCGGCGAAAAATTGAAGCAATTGATCAAGGATCGTTATCCCGTGTACGAACAGGCGGATATCATTATCGAAAGCCTCGATGAAACGCCGGAAAAGACCGCAGACCGGATCATCCAGGAATTGGCAGGTCAGACCGAAGAATGAGCACCGCCCCGACTTCCCCCGCCGAAACGGCCATCGAACGACTGACAGTCGATCTGGATGCGCGCAGCTACGACATCCTGATCGGCGGTGGTCTGCTGGCCGATGCGGGCCAGCATATCAAACCGGCGCTGCGCTCGGACCGGGTCGTCGTCATTACCGATGAAAACGTCGCTCAGGCGGGACACCTGGCGACCCTCACCCAATCGCTGGCGGCCGCCGGGATCACGAGCCAGGCCATCGTGCTGGAGCCCGGCGAACAGACCAAGGATTTCGCCCATCTGGAACGGGTCTGCGGCGAATTGCTGGAAATGGGGATCGACCGCAAGACGGCGCTGATCGCGCTCGGCGGCGGCGTGATCGGGGATTTGACGGGCGTCTGCGCGGCGCTGACCCTGCGCGGCATCGATTTCATTCAGGTCCCGACGACCTTGCTGGCCCAGGTCGATTCCTCGGTCGGCGGCAAGACCGCGATCAACACGCCCCAGGGAAAGAACCTGATCGGCGCGTTCTATCAGCCGCGCCTGGTGCTGGCCGATACGGGCGTGCTCGACACCTTGGTCCCCCGCGAACTCCGCGCCGGTTATGCCGAAGTCGTCAAATACGGCGTCATCGACATGCCCGACTTCTTCACCTGGCTGGAAGGCCATGGTGCGGCGCTGATCGACGGCGACGCGGCCGCCCGGCGCGAGGCGATCCTCGCCTGCTGCCGCGCCAAGGCGCGCATCGTCAGCGCCGATGAGACCGAACAAGGCCAGCGCGCCTTGCTCAATCTTGGGCATACTTTCGGCCATGCGCTGGAAGCCGAAGTTGGCTACGGCGGCGGCCTGCTCCACGGCGAAGGTGTTGCCATCGGCATGGTCATGGCAATGACGCTGTCGGCTCGGCTCGGCCAATGTCCCGGCAACGACGGCGCCCGGCTTGCGGCCCATTTAGCGGCGACGGGCCTACCCCATGATTTATCGGCCTTGGACACGTCCACATGGACGACGGAACGCCTGCTTGGGCATATGATGAAGGATAAGAAGACCGAGGGTGGTGAACTGACCTTCATCCTGGCCCGCGGAGTCGGCGGTGCCTTCATCGAAAAGGCCGTGCCGCAAGAGCCCGTCGCCCGGGTCTTGGAAGAATTCCTGTCCGGCCAATCCTGATTCCCCACCCCTTTTCGGCCTCAAGACCGAGGCACCACGCGCCCGAAGTAACACGCGCCAAAACGAGTAAGGTTCATGGAAGACGAAACTAGCCTGATCACCATTTTCTGCCTCCTGGTCATGTCGGCCTTCTTTTCCGGCTCGGAGACGGCGCTGACGGCCTGTTCCCAGCCGCTGATGCACCGCCTGGAATTGGGCGGCGACAAGCGGGCGGCGGTGGTCAACCGGCTCTATGAGCAGAAGGAACGCCTGATCGGCGCGATCCTTTTGGGCAACAATCTGGTGAACATCCTGGCCTCGTCGCTCGCGACCAGCCTGCTGATAACCTATTTCGGCGAGGCCGGGGTGGCATACGCGACACTCGGCATGACCCTGCTGGTCCTGATCTTCGCCGAGGTCATGCCCAAGACCTACGCCATCCGGAACGCCAATACCATGGCGCTAACCGTCGGTCGGCCGGTCAGCTTCCTCGTCTCCGTGCTGTCGCCGATGACCCATACGGTCGAAGTTCTCGTCCGCGGCCTGTTTCACGTCATCGGGATCGATATCCGCGCCGACGACAGTGAACACGAGCCCGAGGAAGAACTGCGCGGCGCCATCGAACTGCATACGGGCAACGAGGAAACCGGGCTGGAGCGCAGCATGTTGCGCAGCGTCCTCGACCTGGCCGACGTCCAAGTCGGCGAAATCATGGTTCACCGATCGTCCCTGCAGACCCTGGACGCCGACCTGTCGGTCGAGGAAATCATCGCCGGCGTTCTGGAAAGCCCGTTCACCCGCATTCCCCTGTGGCAGGGCGACGCCGACAACATCGTCGGCGTTCTGCACGCCAAGTCCCTGTTCCGCGCCGTGCGCGACGCCGACGGCGACCTGTCCAAACTGAACGTCAAGGATCTGGCGGCCGAACCCTGGTTCATCCCGGAAACGACGCCGCTTTTGGACCAGTTGGAGACCTTCCGCGAACGGCGCGAACATTTCGCCCTGGTCATCGACGAATACGGCAGCCTGCAGGGCGTCGTGACTCTGGAAGACATCATCGAGGAAATCGTCGGCGAGATCGACGACGAGACGGACCTGACCGTCGCCGGGGTCGAGCCGCAGGCCGACGGATCGTTCCTCGTCGACGGCACGGTTACGATCCGTGATCTCAATCGCGAATACGAATGGGGCCTGCCGGACGAGGAAGCCGCGACGGTCGCCGGCCTGATCCTGCACGAGGCCCGTCGCATTCCCGACGTCGGGCAGTCGTTCCGCCTGTTCGGTTTCCGCTTCGACATCGTCAGCCGCCAACGCCACCAACTCACGCGGGTCCGTGTCAGCCCCCCCAAACCCGGCGAAATCACCGATTGACGACCGGCCGATCAACGCTGTAGCCGGCGTGACCGGTCCAACATATTCACGATTGTTAATTCTTAACCCGGAGACGCATTTCCCGTACAATGATCCATCGCAGGGCGCCCTTAACGCCTTCCGGATTCCCTTGGGGAATTCAGGGAAAAACGAGAGGAAACGACTGATGCAACGAAAGATCATTCCGGACATCGTTCAGCCCCGGGACTTGACCACGACCACCGTCGACCAAACCGCCGAACAGGCCGCCAAGGACATGGCCGCCGCCAACGTCGCGGCGATCATCGTGCTCGACGCCGACGGCAAGCTGATCGGGATCGTCACCGAACGCGACCTCAGCCGCCGCATCGTCGCGGAGAACAAGGTGCCCAGCGACACCAAGGTCGGCGACATCATGACCGCCAATCCGGATACCCTGGCCCCTGGCGACCGCGCCTCGGACGCCCTGGAATTGATGCTGACGCGGCGCTACCGCCACCTGCCGGTGCAAGACGAAAACGGCAAATGCATCGCCATGGTCTCTATCCGCGACCTCTACGAAGCGGTGAAGGAATCGTTGGAAGAGAATATCCGCGAGACCGAGGCTTTCGTGTTCGGCGACCGATACAGCGCCTAATTCATTGATTTAGAAGATATTCTACCGGTTAGGCTGAACCTGATCCGGGTGCCTCTTGCCGCCCCTACCCGGCAACCGATAAAGTCTGGCCAAACGGCCCCCGCCGGTTTCGTGCATCGGTGCAATCCTGCGGGCGGCCCTTCCCATGCCGAACAGGACACCACAAATGCCTCTGAGCAAACCCGCGCCGCGCAAACATATTCATACCCGCGAGATCAAATGCCTGGGCTTCGAAAGGGAAGACGGCCTTTGGGACATCGAAGGGCGCCTGACCGACATCAAGACCTATACCTTCGAAAATCACGACCGGGGCGGGATCGCCGCGGGCGAGCCGATCCATGACATGCTGATCCGCCTGACCCTGGATGGCGACATGACGGTTCAGGCGGCCGAGGCCTCGACCGAATCCAGCCCCTTTTCCATGTGCGGCGACGTCACGCAGGCTTTCTCGAAACTGGTCGGCCTGAAGGTCGGCCCGGGTTGGCGCAAAGCCGTCGCCCAGGCCATGGGCGGCGTGCACGGCTGCACCCATCTGCGCGATCTGGTGATGGGGCCTCTCGCCGTGACAGCCTTTCAGACGATTTTTCCGGCGCGTAAAAAGCGCGGAAATCCGGGACCCGGAAAAAAATCGCCGCTGATCGACTCCTGTTACGCCTTTCGCACCGATGGGCCGGTAGTTCAGGCCCGCTGGCCGGAGTTTTATACGGGCGATGACGAATTGGCGGATGAAACGCCGAAAGAGCATGCAGACAACGAGAAAAAGGTCGGCTGACGAACCGGAAAAATTCCGCCCTCCGCGACGACGCGGCGCATTTCGAAAATGACGAATTCAGGCATTTTTGAAAGTCGTCAACGCCTTGTCCGCGATTCCGCCCTTGATACCCGTATCATTGGCGGCAAGTCGGAAGTAAGTGACGATAAACGCGCGCACCGTCGATGTTCTAGACGATCCGAAGCGCACGCTTTCAATCATCGTGCATAGTTCGTGGACGGTTATTTTTTCACAATCACAGATCTGATCCAGCGCCTCCCAAGTGGCTCCTTCGAGGCGCAAACTGGTTCGGCGCCCGTTCACGGTGACGTTTCGGCTAATTAATCGACTTGGCATGTTCGCGTGGATTCCCCCCATGACGGGCCATTCACATATTTCCGCATGCTGTCGACACCCGCCGGACAGCACGTAACCTTATGATTTTTAATGACTTTCTCCCCCGTTTAGACAAAGCCCAGCTGGTGCGGACGCACCATGGAAAAGGCGAAAACATCCGCCTCCACCATAGAGGATCAGGAAAATTTCGAGGCTTTTCAAGTTAGACGAAGGTAATAAGTCTTTTTTTCAACCCTTTCGATTATTCCTGCCCGCCGGGGCCGGGAAAGCGTTTCGATCTGAGGTCTAGCCGTCTTGTCTGCGCTGCCGGGCACGCGCATAGTATGGCCATGGGAGAACTGCTCAAAAACCGCCGCTCGGACAAGGACGAGACGACCTGCGAATGGCCGGGATGCGACGGCGCGGCCGAATTCAAGGCGCCCCGGTCGCGGGACGCCCTGAACGAATACCGCTGGTTCTGCTTGGTCCATGTGCGCGAATACAATCGAAACTGGAACTATTACAGCGGCATGGACGAGGCCCAGGTCGAGGCCGATGTGCGGAACGATACCGTCTGGCAGCGCCCGACCTGGAAACTGGGCGCCGGCGAGGCGCCGAAGTTCGCCAATATGAAGATCAACGACCCATTGGGTGTGGGTGACGCCGCCCGCGACGCCGATGCCCGCGCCCAGGGCGGCAAGGGCGGCAAGGGCGATGCAGGCCATCAAGCCGATCCGCGCCAGACGGATCCGAAATTCGCCCGCGCCATGGCCGTATTCGCCCTTGAAATTCCGGTTACCATGGACGACGTGAAGACAAGGTACAAAGAACTCGTCAAACGCCATCACCCCGATGCCAACGGCGGCACCAAGGCGGCCGAGGAGGAATTCAAGAAGGTGACCGAGGCTTATGAAGCGCTCGTCGCCTTTCTCGCCCCTTGACGATCCGCCGCTTAACCCCTACGACGTTTGCCAAATATGACCGCACCCACGCCCGGGTCCGCCGGGACAGCCTAAGAAATTGGATAATTAAATGACATCTTTGGAATCGACCGCCACGCCCGGGATCGATGCGGCCCATCAGGTGCCCGACGTTACCGTTTCCGTGCGCCAAACCTTCGGTATCGACAGCGACATGGAAGTTCCCGCCTTCTCCGAGGCCGAGGAACACGTGCCGGAACGGGACGACACCTATCGCTTCGACCGGGAAACGACCCTGGCCATCCTGGCCGGGTTCGCCCACAACCGGCGGGTCATGATCCAGGGCTATCACGGCACTGGCAAGTCGACCCATATCGAACAGGTCGCGTCACGCCTCAACTGGCCCTGCGTCCGCGTCAACCTGGACAGCCACATTTCGCGTATCGATCTGGTCGGTAAGGACGCCATCGTCCTGCGCGACGGCAAGCAGGTCACTGAATTCCGCGAAGGCATCCTGCCCTGGGCGCTGCGCAATCCGACGGCCCTGGTGTTCGACGAATACGACGCCGGCCGCCCGGACGTGATGTTCGTGATCCAGCGTGTTCTGGAAGTCGACGGCAAGCTGACCTTGCTGGACCAGAATCAAGTCATCAAGCCGCACCCGTATTTCCGCCTGTTCTCGACCGCCAACACGGTCGGTCTGGGCGACACCACGGGCCTCTATCACGGCACCCAGCAGATCAACCAGGGCCAGATGGACCGCTGGAGCATCGTTACGACGCTCAACTACCTGCCGCATGACGAAGAGGTCGAGATCGTTCTCGCCAAATCGCCGAGCTACGCCGGCAAGGAAGGCAAGGACACGGTCAACGCCATGGTCGAACTGGCCGATCTGACGCGTGCCGGGTTCATGAACGGCGACATTTCAACGGTCATGTCGCCGCGTACGGTCATCACCTGGGCCGAGAACGCCCGCATCTTCAGCGACGTCGGTTATGCCTTCCGCGTGACCTTCCTGAACAAGTGCGACGAGATCGAACGCCCGGTCGTGGCCGAGTACTATCAGCGTTGCATGGGCGAGGAACTTCCCGATTCCGCCATGCGCGCGGTGTTGCAGTAGGCAGAAGAAAGACCCGGCACAGGCGCCCGCCCCACTCAAGGGATCGGGCGCCCGCCGGAACCTGGTGACTTATGAGCCAATCTGAACGGCCGGCGGACCTTCTCAAGCGCGTGACCTCGGCGACGGTCAAGGCGATCGCCAACCGGCCCGAATTGGAAGTCCACTTCCAAGCGTCGGGCGCCTCGGCGAGCGAGGGGTCGGTAAACCTGCCCGCCCCTTCCGGCCCGCCCAGCGCCGAAGGCATCACCAAGCTGCGGGGCGTTTCCGACGCCCTGGCCTTGCGCCTGCGCTTTCACGATGCCGACCTGCACCGGAAACTGGCCCCCGCCGGGCCGGACAGCCACGCCGTGTTCGAAGCATTGGAACAGGCACGCTGCGAAAGCATCGGCTCGCAACGCATGACCGGCGTCGCCGACAATCTGGATTTCCTGTTGGCGGAAAAATGCCGGGCCAAGGGCTATGGCGCCATCACCGAGCGGGACGAGGCCATGCTGCCGGAAATGCTCGGCCTGCTGGTCCGCGAACGCCTGCCGGGCCAGACCCTGCCGGCCGAGGCGACTCAGGTTCTCGACCTATGGCGCGATGAACTGAACAAAAAAGTCGGCACGCAGCTGGGCGAGCTGGAAAAGAACGCCCTGGACCAGGAAGCCTACGCCAACCTGGTGCGCGAAATGATCGTCGCGTTGGACATGATGACCGACGCCCCGGCCCCGTCCGAACCGGAGAACCAACAGGATTCCGCCGAGGACGACCCGGAACAGGGATCGGACGACAACCAGAACGCGGATTCCGACGTCGACACCGACGGCTCCATGTCGAGCGAGCAGGGCGAAGCGGAAATGTCGGAAGACATGGAATATTCCACCGAAGGCTTCGACGAGGACGTGATGTCCGGCGAAGGCGAGGAAGAGCCCGCCGGCCCGTCCGATTGGGATGAGAACTGGCCGCGCAACTCGCCCGATGACCTAGCACTCTACAAGGCCTTCACCCAGGCCTACGACGAAGTCATCGAGGCCGAGGAACTCTGCGATTCCGAGGAACTGACCCGCCTGCGCGGACAATTGGATCAACAGTTGTCGCACCTGCAGGGCGTCGTTTCGCGCCTCGCCAACCGGCTACAGCGCAAATTGATGGCCAAACAGACCCGGTCCTGGGACTTCGATCTGGAGGAAGGCCTGCTGGACGCCGCGCGTCTGTCCCGCGTGGTCACCGACCCGCTGCATCCGCTGTCCTTCAAACAGGAACAGGACACCGATTTCCGCGACACCACCGTTGCGTTGCTGATCGACAATTCCGGCTCCATGCGCGGGCGGCCGATCACCGTCGCGGCCATGAGCGCCGATATCCTGGCCCGCACCCTGGAACGCTGCGGCGTGAAGGTCGAAATCCTCGGCTTCACCACGCGGTCGTGGAAAGGCGGGCAATCGCGCGAAGACTGGGTCGAGAAAGGAAAGCCGAAAAACCCCGGCCGTCTCAACGACCTGCGCCATATCGTCTACAAGGCCGCCGACCTGCCCTGGCGCCGGGCCCGCAAGAATCTGGGTCTGATGCTGCGCGAGGGCCTGCTTAAGGAAAACATCGACGGCGAAGCGCTGATGTGGGCCCACAACCGCCTGCTCGCGCGCCCGGAACAACGCCGCATCCTGATGGTGATTTCCGACGGTGCCCCGGTCGATGACGCGACCCTGTCCGCGAACCCGGGCAATTACCTGGAAAAGCACCTGCGCGACGTCATCGAATTCATCGAGACGAAGTCCGACGTGGAACTGACCGCCATCGGGATCGGCCACGACGTGACGCGCTATTACCGCCGGGCCGTGACCATCGTCGACGCCGAAGAACTGGGCGGCACCATGATGGCCAACCTCGCCGAGCTGTTCGATGAGGATACCCCCTCGGGCGGTGCCGGTCGGGCCCGCGGTCGCCGCGCCGCCGGCTGATCTAGTCGCTGATCATCAGATAACACCCAAGCCCGTCCTGCGCCCCGATCGCGAAGCCGCCATCGGCCCCATCCGACCGGCCCATCATCGTCACGCCGCGATCCGCGAAGAACGCTCGGCTGGCCGCGACGTCGCGGCTGCGAAAGCCTAAGGCCGCGACAAAGGGCAGCGACGGCGCCACTGCGCCCGGAATGAGGCGGTCCAGGCCGGCCTCGGTCGTGAATCGCATGCGCCCCCGCGTCAGGTCGATCACCGCATCCTCGCCGTCCGTCCGCCAGGGCGTGCGGGTCAGGGCCGACAGCCGTGCCGCCGACGCCGCCGGGTCCTCGACACAGAACAACACCTGCGCAAGCCCGGTCAGACCGTTCTCCCGCGCGATATATCGGTCCTGCCACATGTGGTCCGGCGTGTGATGGGTCAGCACCTGCATGCGACCTTCGGGGAACGCCCCGAACTCGGGCCGAACCACGGAGAACGCAACCTCGGCGTCCGACCCGTCCGCCGCCTCGACATCACGGCGCAGGTGGACCATGGGATAAAGCGGCGTGCCTTGCCGTTGCAGCCGCGCATAATCCGCATCGGCGTCCGATACCGTACAGGCCACAAGATGGACCCCTTCGTAGCGCGCCAGGTTGTCGGCGATGTTGCGCGAGACCGGCGTGTCCGTCCCCGGCACGGCACAGAGGAGTTCGATATAACCGCGTTCCAGCATGGCCAGGCGGTTGGCCGATCCCTGAACCTGCCGTTCGCCGGTTTCCGGATCGCGATTGCCGTGCTCGGAATAGGGCGTGAGGACAAAACCCAGGCGTTCGAAGGCCGCCGACGCCCGGTCCATATCCGCCGTCATCCAGGCCACATGATCGAAGAAAACCTCGTCGCCCGTGGGCGTCTGCCGGTCGGGAAAATTCATCGCATCGTCGGACAAATCCGATCCTCCTCGGTATGATGGCGCCATGACGCCGATTTCGATTTCTTCCGGTTCGCCAGTGTACGCCGGGACCGCCCGCCCATGCCACGCCTGACGCGCGGCACCCTGATCCTCGGGGTTCTGGCCGGGCTCTGGCTGCTCCCTGCATCGGCTTGGGCGCAGAACCTGGTCGATACGGTCTGGAACCTGCGACCCATGGATCAGGCGGCGCTCAGCGATACCCATCGGGGCATGGAGATTGTCGGCATGCAGTTGCCGCCGGCCGCCGACTACGACATCCCGCTTGCCGATCCCGCCGCCACGGTCGCCAAGATCAAAGCCGCCGTCGAACGGGTGGTGAAGTTCTCACCCGTTTCCGTGCGGGGACTGGCGGCTTTGGCCAAGGCCGGGAAAATCCGCATCGTCTACGATGCCGCCTTTCCCGAACGCTCGTTATCCCGCGTCGTCATCGCCGCCTATCTGGTCGGCGAGTTCCAACCTCAGGACGGCAAGCGCGACTTCACCGTGGTCGTCGGACGCTTCGGCGCCAACTGGTCGGTCGAGGACCTGGCGGCGGTTCTGGTCCATGAGTTGATCGGCCACGGCATTCAGCGCCTGAAGAACCGCTTCGGTCACGACCGGCCCATCGACCTGGAATGCGAGGCGCGGCTTTGGCAGCAGCTATATTACACCGATGCGAAGATGCCCCAGGACACGCGGGAGATGGTGGATTTCCGCCGCGCGACAGACCGCCGCGTCTGTCACGACTTCCGCCGCTTCGTCGGCAAGACCCAGCCGGCCATGATGCGCGATTGGGATCACGGCCGCCCCGACATGCCGGGCCTGTTGGAGGTCTTCCAGGACTATTATGCCCTGATCCGCAAGGCACGGGCCCGAAAGGGCAAGAAGAACTGACCGCCGCCCCACCCTATTTGGGGGGTCACAAAGCTTTCACACACGAATTGTATGGTCGGACCATGAGCCTGACGATCCACCCCCGCGCCGCCCGCGCGCATCCGATTGATGGAGGACCGCCATGGGCTGGTTATTGACGCTGCTTCTCGCCGTACCGCAGGTCGACGGCCCGGTGCAGGTGGAGATGTGGTTCTCCCGCGAATCTTACTGCACCTTCGCGCGGAACAAGTTCACGGAACAACCCATGTTCAGCCTGTCCGAAGACGGCCCCCGCGTGCCGATCAAGATCAAGGATAGCGGCTGCCGAGAACTGGGGCCTAAGGAAGCCGACCGCATTCCATCGCATATGCGCGACCGCTACGCCGCCCAGCCGGAGGTCAATTCCGGGTTCTGAGCGGCCTATGGACAAGCGGCCCCCACGACCGCATCTTTAAGGGCCCCTATCGTTCCCGGAGCCTCGCCATGCACCGCCGCATCGCCTCTTCCGCCCCCCGCGCATTCGCGTTGGCCCTGCTTTGCGCCTTCGCAGCGGGCCCGGCGGCCAAAGCCGATCCGATCGAGGTTCGCGCCGTCACCGTACCGCTGAACGCGGCCCAGCCGGATCTCAAGACCGTCGGCAAGCTGACCTACCGGGGCGGCGTCGAACTTCTGAGCAATTCCGACCGGTTCGGCGGCTTTTCGGCCCTGGGTCTCAGCGCCGACGGCAAGCGCATGGTCTCGCTGACCGACGAAGGCAACCGCCTGGACGCCGAAGTGGTTTATGGCCCGGACGGCGATTTCGCGGGCCTCAAGAGTACCGAGATTTTCACCCTGACGGGTCCCGGAGCCGTCCCCTTGATGGACAAGACCATGGCCGACGCGGAATCCATGGCTGCCGGCGTCGACGGCGAAATCATCGTGTCCTTCGAACGCATCCACCGCCTTTGGGCCTATCCGCCGAACCAGACCGGACCCCGCCCCCTACCCGTGCCAGATGAAATGCGGGGGGCGACCGAAAACCGGGGGATCGAAGGTCTGACGCTATTGAACGACGGCAGCCTGTTCGCCGTCTCCGAAGGCTTGGGGCGGGAGGGCGCCAATCTCGCCTGGGTCAGCAACCGGCGCGGCTGGAGCGTGCTGATCTATCGCAATACGGATGGCTACCGCCCGACCGGGGCGGCGACCTTGCCGGGCGGCGACGTGGTGCTGGTGGAACGGTATTTCTCGCCCCGCCAGGGCGTGCGCATCCGCATCCGCCGCATCGCCCATCAGGACATCAAACCGGGCGCCGAGATCAGCGGCGACGTTCTGGCCGAAATGCGCGAGCCCTTCACCGTCGACAACTTCGAAGGCATCGAGGCAATCAAAGGCCCCAAGGGCGAAACCCTGATCTTTCTGATCTCGGACAACAACTTCAACCGCTTCGGCCCGCAGCGCACCTTGCTGATGATGTTCGAGTTGACGGATTGACGATCCCACGATGCGCCCCCTTTTCCTGCTGACCGCATTCCTCGCCCTGACGGTATTCACCCGGCCGCTTGCCGCCGCCGGAGTATTTCAGCCGGGTGTCGACCCGATCGCGGATTCAGGCCCTCTCTTCGACCGGCCTCACGACCTCGTGCTCTCGCCCGACGGCAAATACCTGCTGGTCGCGGACACGGGCCACGACGTGGTGCAGATTCTCGATCCCGAGACCTTGAAGGTGATCGGGACATTGGGAAAAGGCGAGCTTGCGGCCCCCCGGGACGCCGCGTTCCTGGACGATCACACGGTGCTGGTCGCCGACACCGGCCATGACCGCATCGCCGTCTACGACTTTCATGGGGTCCAGGACGGCAAGACGGCGGCCCGGCTCACGGCATCCTGGTCGGATCATATGAAGGCCCCAGACGGAATCGCCGTGGCGCCGGACGGCGGCGCCGTCTACGTCGCCAACGGCGACAGCGACGCCGTTGTTCGCCTGACCCCCTCGGGGGTCTTGGAGAACGGCATCGGCGGCCTGCACCCCCGCGACATGGTCAACTTTTCCGAACCGCATGCCGTCGTCGTCGACAAGGCGGGCCGGGTCATCGTCGCCGACACGGGCGACGACCGGCTGGTCGTCTTGAACCCCGAATTGATCTTTCTGGGCGTCTACAAGGGCGCACCCTTTGATTTCGACGACCCCATGTACATGGCCGCCGACGCCGAGGGCGGATTATGGCTCGCCGATTCCGACAATGACCGCATCCTTCATCTGAATGCCTTCATGACCGTTGACCGGGTCATCGGCGCGGACGTCGGGCCGAAAGAACTGGACGGGCCCGAGGGCGTCGCCGTTTCAGGCAACCGGATATGGATTTCCGATACGGGCAACGACCGCGTGATCCTGTTGCGGTATCGGCCATGAACATCTTTTACCTGGATCCGGATCCCGAGGTGGCCGTGCGCTATCACTGCGATCAGCACGTCTGGAAAATGCCCCTGGAGTACGTCCAAATCCTCTGCACGGCCCTGCATCGATACGGCCTGGAAGCCCCCTATAAGCCGACCCATGCCAAGCACCCCAGCGTCCTCTGGGCCGGCGACAACCTGGCGCAATGGCAGTGGCTGCGGGATTTCGCGGGCCTGCTGTTCGCCGAATACACCTTTCGCCGGGACCGCCGCCACGCCAGCCAGGACGTTCTGGAAAGCCTGCCCAGCACGCCGCCTCTGCCGGTGGGCGAATGGGCGCCGCCGCCCCAGGCCATGCCGGACGGCTACAAACGGCCCGATGTCGTCGAGGGTTACCGTGCGTTCTATGCGGGAGAGAAAGCGATCTTCGCGGGCAAAGGGGCCGCGACCTGGACCAAGCGCCCGCGCCCGCCGTTCATGCCGGAGATCGCCGACTAAGACATCCGCAGCGGATCATTCCGCCGGATGAAGCGACCGGTCGGTCGGCAATTTCCGTTCGCCGAAGATATCGGACAGAATCACGTCGCGAACTTCTTCCGGGTCCAGACCGTGGGTTTCGATCAGGTCCGCCGCCTCGGCCATGATGGCGTCCGCGTCCTGCATCAGCTTCATGCGCTTGAACAGGTCCGGGCGACTGAGGCCCATGCTCTCGCCGATCAATTCCATGTAGTTGACGATCTCGAACGGCCATTCGTTCTGATGGCCGACAAGTTCCCGGTGGTCGGCGTGAAAAACCCCGGCCAAGGCGTCGACTCCCGCCGCCTCGGCCTGGCGGAAGGTCCCGGCGATATGGCGTTGCTGAACGTCCGGCATGCCGTCCAGGGACGACATCTGATAACCGACGCCCGGATGGTCCAGATCGACAAGCTCCACCCCCGGCACGGCGGACAGCAGCGCCTTCACCGCATCGACCACGCCGGGCGATCCCGGGTATTCATGCAGCGCTACCCGCTTGTTCACGGGCCGCGTCAGATAGGGTTTCAGATCGTCCAGCCGCGACGCCAGGAAGACCGGCAGCATGCGGGCGTCGAAGGGGCTGGCGGCCGCCGGAGCGGCGGTCAGGGTTTCCGTCATCTGCATTTGACAGGTTGGGCACCACGAAACGACATCGGCGGCCCCCGTCTCGGCAAAGCGTTCCATGGTACGCCCCGCCTGACGGCCCGCGTTGGCCGTGTCGCCCGGCCGCAATTGCAGGATGCCGCAACAGTTGGACGGACCGCCGTAGACTTCGTAACTCACCCCCAGACGGTCGAACACGTCGAGGCAAAGCAAGCCGATATGCGGTGTCTTCAGCATGTTGCAGCCCGTATAGAACACAATATCCGGCGGCGTTTCCCGTGTCGGATGAGACGAGGGGCTGAGCCGGTTCATCAAATCCGGCGACAGTTGCAGACGCGACAGGACCCGCACGCCCCGGCTCATGGCCTTGAAGGCGTCCTTGCCGCCCGCGCGGCGCTCGGCCGCCGGTCGGGCCGCCGTCATCGCCCGGCGTGCCATGGTCAGCATGAAGCGCGGATTGATGCCGTGCTCGCAGACAGTCAGGCAATGACCGCTGCCGCAACAGGCCCCGGCCCATTCCTCGGCATCCACGGGACCTTCCCCGGTCTTGAGAATATCCAGCACCCCGGCGGCCACGGCCGCGCCGTCGCCCGCGTCGATGCCCAGAATATCCGGCGTCGGGCAGGCCCGAACGCAGGCACCACAGGCCGTGCAGGCATCGACGATGCCCCGCACCTGATCGTCCAATCTGTCGATAAAGTCGTCCGTTGCCGCCATGGTCCTACCTTCGAAGCGAAACGATGAGGAAGGCTAGCGGCGGGCGCCCATCGCCCGCAATGAAAGTATTGTCACCGGACAATGCCCCCCGGACCGGCGGGGCTATTGCGCTCTGGCTTCCGTCGCCTTGGTGCGAAGGCTGTCGGCCCGTGCCCGCAAATCCGCCGCCAATTGGGAAAATCCGCTGGCACGGAGAAGCCGGGAATAGCTCACCAAGGTCTTGATCGTGTCCGGGTGGCCTTCCGGCAGCACCTGTTCGCGGATGATCAGACTGCGCTGATACATCTTACCGGCCAGCTCGTACCGGCTTTGCCGCTGATAGAGGCGCGCCAGTCGATACAGCGCCGCGGCGACATCCGGGTGTTCCGGCCCGACGCTGCGCTCCAGGCCTTCCAACTCGGCGAGATAGACCTTTTCCGCATCCGCCAGGCGCGGCGTGTCGGGATAGATCGGCCCCATGTTCCGCTCGGCGGCCCCCAGTTTGATTCCCAAGACCGGATGGCGTTTCAACAACGCCTCCCTGGCCGCGATTTCTTCCGGCGATTCCGACGGCACCGCCCAGGATGCGATGTCCGGCGGCGCCACGGGGTCGGCGGATATCGCCTTCAGCGCCGCCGTCCGCTCCGCTGTCTTGACCACCTCATCGACCGGCGGCGTATCGGACGGCAGAACGATGCGTGGCTCCAACGCGGGCGCCTGCGGCGCCGGATCGGCGGGAACGGCAGACGCCGAGGCGGTCTTGGCTTCCGACGCCGGCGGTGGGGCCGGCGTCCAACTCTCGACCGGTTGCGGTGCGGCGTCGGCAACCGCACCGGCGGTTGCCGTTTCCGTCACGGTCGATGTCGTAGGTTCGGCCACAGCCGCCTTTTCCAAAGGTGCGATCGCAGATGCCGTCTGCGCATTCGGGATCCAGGAGCGAACCGGCTGCGGCCCCGCGGTCCGGGCCGGCGCGGGACCGCTGATTGCCGCATCCGACGGTGTCACGGCACGGGCGGCGATCAACCGCGGCGGCGCCCCGCGCAATGGCGGCGACTCCGGTGCCGCTCTGCGCAAAGCGACCCCACTGGGAGAGATCTCATCCGTCGGTGCATCCGGCGCGATCTCGGCGACGTCGACGGCGGGCGGAAGCGACGCGGCGACAGACTGCATGGCGGGTGTCGCGGCCGGTGCGGGTCTAAGTGCAGCAGGTGCGGGTGCCGCAGCGGGACCTGCTGCATTGACGGGCGCATCGACCGCGGCAGCCGGTGGGGCGGCAGGCACCGGGTCTTTCACCCGAACCGGCGCGAGCGCCGCGCGCACGCGTGCCGCCAGGTCCTGCGCGGACGCATCGGGCACCGACGCCGCGGGCATCGTGGTCTCGGCCGATACGCGTTCCGCCGCCGCGATCTCGCCCGCCCCTTGATCAGCCGCGACCGTGGGCACGTCGACGGCGGGCGGCAGAGACCGAGGTACCGCCTGGATTTCAATCGGTGCCGGTTCGGCCGCCGTCGGTCGCGGCAGGGTCTCCGCCGAGGCAAGCCGCTTCGTCGCCTCGGGCACCGAAACGCGCAAGGATTCGGACGGCGACACCGCGGGTTCGGCCTGATGGGTCATTCGATAATGGGACAGGGCGCCCGGCGTAACAATCGATGGCGGCGGAGCGAGCGGCGGCTCCACCGCAGCGGGCGGTTCCACAGCGGCAACCGCAGCCCCAGACGATGACGGCGATCCGACAGGCGCCGCCGGAGGTGCGACAGGCGCTTTAACCCGCACCGCGACAGGCTCTGATGACGCCGATGGGTCCGTCTCCGGATCCCGCTTGGACGGTTGGTCCGACTGCGGCGCCTGCGCCGTGATCGGGGCGGGCGCCATTTTCGCATCAGAAACGGCGGCCGCCACTTCGGATTGAGGTTTCGCTTGCGGTTCGGGTTGCGGAACCGGCTCCGGCACTGAAGCGGCGATGGGGGCCGGCGATGGCGATGCTGCGGGCAATGCGGTCTGGACCGGTGCCTCGACAGGCGGAGGAGGCGAAGCGGTTGGTACGTTGGGCACGGGCGCGCGGGTCAGCCGATAATGGGACAGCAGGCCGGCCGGTGCCGGCGGCGGGGCCGGTGGTTGCGGGGCTGCCGCTTGGGCCAGGCTACCGCGCTGGGGCAGTGTCTCGGTGGCTTGACGAACAGGGGCCGGGCTGGCCTTGGCACGTGCCTGGACTTCCGCCAGGGCACGGGCGCGTGCCGCCTGTGCGCGCATTTCTTGGGCTGTGCGGGCGCGTTCCGCCGCCGCCCGTTCCTGTTCGGCGAGCGCCTGTTCCGTGCGGCGTTTGGCTTGCGCCAACCGGTCGCTGCCCGCCTCCGCCTCGGCCAGGGCTTTTTTGTAGATCGGCAGAATGCCGTGCCGAGGATGGCCAGGGCCATAAAGCGGCTCAGCGATGGCGATCGCCTGACGATAGAGGTCGGCGGCCTGACCGTATTGCTCTTCCGACAGGAACAAACCGGCCAAACCGGCCAGGGTCCGTTCACGGTAGGTGCCGGTCGTGTCGAACTGATCGACGAGATCCAAGGCGGCCCGGTAATGGTCCTCGGCGTCGTCGTAGTTGCCCAGGATATGGGCGTGCCCCGCCGGGTCCATCTGACGTTGCCATTGCTGTATCGCCGATTGCGCATGTGCCGACGCCGGCAGACCGAGCACACCCGCCGTCAGCCCCAGGCCGAGCGCAAGCGCAGAAGCGCGCATAAATCTCGGGTTATTCTTAGTCATGCCAGGCCCTTTTGCGGGCCGCCCCCCGGAACCGGACTGCGGCGGCGAACGAGGGGCCATTGTTGCAGAAACGAATGTCGTTTTCGAGGGCGTCCGACCCTACGCCTTTGCCTTTTCCGGCCCGACATGGCGGTAGATCAGACGCGGCTCGCCATTCAGTTTTCCCTGCCCTTCGACGACCGCCCCCAGGCGCTCGGCCACGGCGCGGGAGGCCTGATCTTCCAGGCTGCCGCGCAGGGCGGCGAAAGGACCGAAGTCCTCCCGCCGCCAACCGCGTAAACGCAGGCGCCCGGATTCGATGCTCGGCGTTTCCATGAATAGCCTGCTTTAGAGGGCCTTGACCATGAGCAATGCCCGGCCGTCGTATTCGACGAACGGATGCGGCACGACGTCTCGGCTGTCGGTGGTCCGATAACCCAGGCGTTCATACAGACGAACGGCCTTCTTGTTCTCCTCGAAGGCGATCAACGAGAGCTTGGAAAACCCGCGGGTCAACGCCCGCAATTCGGCCAGACGCAGCATTTTCGTGCCGATGCCGCGGCCGCGCGCTTCGGGACGCAGGGCGATCCCGGCGATGTAGTAGCTGTCGGGTTCTTCCAGGTCGGCATAGGGCCTGAGGACCGGGTCCATATCCGACGGGTCGAAGTCCGGATCGGCATGCATGGGAAAGGCATGCAACAGGCCGACCGTGCGGCCCCGGGCTTCGGCCAAGGCGCAATTCTGATAGGAAAAATCCTCGCCGTCGCGGGCATAGCGCCGGGCACCGGCCTCGACGACGTCTTCATCGCCTTCCCGGAACGCCTCCCATACGACATCAGCGACCCCGCCGGCGGCGAGGCGGTACAGCGCGGCAATGGCCTTGGCGTCCGTCTTCTCGGCATCGCGGAACAGAATCTGGGTCACTGACATATCGGTCATCGTCTGGGTCTCCTTCTATGTGACCGGGCTCAAAAAGAACCAAAATGGAAAACGAAAAAGGCCCGCGCCTTGGTGGGGCGCGGGCCTTTGCCGTTTGGCAAATTTCGTATGGTTAGCCTACGCCGCTTTTTCCTGGGCTTTTTTGACGAGCTTTTTGACTTTGACCATAGCCGGAGCCAGGTCAGCGTCACGCGCGTCCAGCAGGAAGGCGTCCAGGCCGCCCTTATGTTCGACCGTGCGCATGGCGCTCGTCGAAACCTTCATGCGCACCATCTTGCCGAGCGAATCGCTCCACAGGCTGGTTTCCTGCAGGTTCGGCTCGAACCGGCGGCGGGTCTTGTTATGGGCGTGGGAGACGTTGTTCCCCGTGATCACACGCTTGCCCGTCAGATCGCAAACTTTGGACATGACTCTGAATTCCTATGATCAGCTTTCGCTGGCAAAAAACGGCGGCGCGAAAGGCCTTCTCCCGCGCCGGAGGCGGTTGTTTAATGCAATCGCGTCGGCCAGTCAACCAAGGCATGGCCGATTGTGCTAAATTGCTTGACCGGGGCTTTCACGGCCCCTATCCCAGCCGGACACCGGGGACAGGCTCTGGAAGGCCCAAAATGAACGAAATCAACGTATCCACAAGCGAAAAAGATCGGGATATCCGCCACGATTGGACGGCGGAGCAGGCGCTTGAGCTGTTCGCCCTGCCCTTCGCCGATCTGATCCATCGGGCGCAGACCCTCCATCGCCGTTATTTCGACCCCAATACGGTGCAGATGGCCTCGCTTTTGTCGGTCAAGACCGGCGGCTGCCCGGAAGACTGCGCCTATTGCCCCCAGGCCGCCCAGTACGATACCGGCGTCGACGCCGCCAAGCTGATGGATGTCGAGACCGTCTTGGCCGAAGCCAAGGCCGCCAAAGACGCGGGTGCGACCCGCTATTGCATGGGGGCGGCCTGGCGGTCGCCTAAGGACCGAGACATGGACGCCATCTGCGCCATGATCGAAGGCGTGCGCGGCATGGGCATGGAAGCCTGCGCAACGCTCGGCATGTTGACCCCGGCCCAGGCGCAGCGTCTGCAGGATGCCGGGCTCGACTACTACAACCACAACCTGGACACATCCGAGAGCTTCTATTCGGAAATCATCACCACCCGGACCTACGCCGACCGCCTGGATACCCTTCAGGCCGTGCGCGACGCGGGGATCAAGGTTTGCTGCGGCGGCATCCTGGGTATGGGCGAGGCCGCCCGCGACCGGGCCGAGATGCTGGTCACGCTGGCGGGCCTCTCGCCCCATCCGGAAAGTGTGCCGATCAACATGCTGGTTCAGGTCGAAGGCACGCCGCTCGAAGGCAGGGAAGAACTGGACCCGCTCGATTTCGTGCGCACCATCGCCGTCGCCAAGATCATGATGCCGGCCTCGACCGTGCGGCTGTCGGCCGGGCGCGAGGAAATGTCGGACGAGTTGCAGGCCCTTTGCTTCCTGGCCGGGGCCGGATCGATCTTCGTCGGGCCGAAGCTGTTGACCACGGCCAACCCGGAACAGGACAAGGACGCCAATCTGTTCCGCCGCTTAGGAATCCATGGCGAAGACATCGGACCGGTTTCGACCGACACTCTATGACGGATACTCCGCAGACGCCCGGTTGGCTGCAATCGGGCTACGACCGCATCTGGATGCCCTATACCCAGATGCAGACCGCCCCCCTGCCCGAAGCCGCCGTGAAGACCGAAGGCTCGCGCATCCACCTTTCCGACGGACGCGAATTGATCGACGGCGTCGGAAGCTGGTGGGCCGCCTGCCACGGCTACAACCATCCCCATATCGTCGAAGCGATCCGCGACCAAGCGTCGAAGCTGCCGCATGTCATGCTGGCGGGCCTGGCGAACGAGCCCGCCTTCACCCTGGCGGCACGCCTACCGGACGCCCTGGGTTTGCCGCCCTACCGCGCGTTCTTTTCGGAATCGGGTTCGGTCTCGGTCGAGGTCGCGCTGAAGATCGCCGCCCAGTACTGGCACAACAAAGGCGAAACGGGGCGCAAGAAGTTCCTCTGTTTCCGGGGCGGCTATCACGGTGACACCTTCGCCACCATGTCGCTTTGCGATCCCGTGGACGGCTTTCACGCCGCGTTCCAGGGCGTGGTGCCGGGCCAGTTGATCGCCGACCTGCCGGAAGACGACGCGACCGAAGCGGCGCTGGCGGACCTGCTGGAGCGCGAGGCCGCAACCCTGGCCGCCGTGATCGTCGAACCCCTGGTTCAGGGCGCCGGCGGCATGCTGTTCCACGACGGCGAGACGCTCAAACGCATTCGCAAGCTCTGCGACGCCCATGGCCTCCTGCTGATCTTCGACGAGATCTTCGCCGGGCTGGGCCGTCTGGGCGGCATGCTGGCTGGCGGCTTGGCGGGTGTGCAGCCTGATATCCTTACGCTGTCCAAGACCCTGACCGGCGGCACCCTGCCCTTGTCGGCGACCCTGGCGTCGGAGCAGGTCTTCGCCGCCTTTCAGTCGGACCGGCTGGAGGATTGCCTGATGCACGGGCCGACCTTCACCGGCAACGCGCTGGCCTGCGCCGCCGCCAATGCCTCGCTGGACCTGTTCGAGAGCGAAGGCCGATTGGCCCAGGTCCAGGCGCTGGAAACGGCGATGCTCCCCGCGCTCGCCCCCTGCCGCGACATGCCGGGGGTCGTGGACGTGCGCGGCAAGGGGGCCATCGGCGTGGTTCAATTGGATATCGGCGGGTTCGACGAACTGGTCTGGCTGCGCCGGCGCTTCGTCGAAGAAGGCGTCTTCATCCGCCCGTTCACCAATATCGTCTATCTGACGCCCGCCTATAACATCGCGGCGGATGACCTCGCCCGCCTGACCGATGCTATAATAAAGATCGTGCCCGAATGGGCGGCCAAGTTCGGCAAGAAGTAGGATCATGTCCGACACCCTCGACCAATTCGCGCAAGCAAAGCTGGACGGCCTGGAGGCCAAGGGCCTGCTGCGCCGCCTGACGGTGACCGAGCGCACGGGGCCCATCGAGATTCTGCGCGGCGGACGCAAGCTGATTTCGTTCTCCTGTAACGACTACCTGAACCTCAGCCAGCATCCATCCGTCAAACAGGCCGCCAAGGACGCCATCGACCGGCTCGGCGTCGGATCGGGCGCGTCACGTCTGGTGACCGGCGACCACCCCCTGCTGCCGGAACTCGAAAGCCGTTTGGCCCGCCTGAAAGGCACGGAAGCCTGCGCCGTCATGGGCTCGGGCTTCCTGACCAACACGGGCGTCATTCCGACCCTGGTGACCGAGGGCGATCTGGTCCTGGCCGACGAATGGAGCCATGCCTGCATCATCGTCGGCGGTCGCCTGTCAAAGGCCGACCAGCACCTGTTCCGCCATAACGACCTGCACCACCTGCGGGCCCTGCTGGATAGGCACCGGGCATCCCATGGCCATTGCCTGATCGTCACCGACGGCGTGTTTTCCATGGATGGCGACCTGGCGCCGGTCCACGAACTGGCGGCGCTCGCCAAGGAATACGATGCCTGGCTGATGACCGACGATGCCCACGGCATCGGCGTGGTCGGCGCCGGCGGGCGCGGCTCGACCTTCGCCGGCGGCACCAAGGCCGAGGTCGATCTGCAGATGGGCACGTTATCGAAGGCCGTCGGCGGCTACGGCGGATATCTCTGTGCCTCCAAGCCGGTGATCGATCTGATGAAGACGCGTTGCCGCACCCTGGTCTATTCCACGGGCCTGCCGCCCGCCACGGTGGCCGCGGCCATCGCGGCGCTGAACATCATCGAAAGCGATCCCGAATACGCATCCCGACCTCTCAAGAAGGCGCAGCGCTTCACTCAGCGCCTGGGCCTGCCGCTCGCGGAAAGCCCCATCGTTCCCATTCTGTTGGGCGACGCGGCGCGCACCATGGCGGCGCAGAAGCGGTTGGAAGACGCGGGCTACCTGGTCGTCGGCATCCGCCCGCCGACGGTGCCCGAAGGCACGGCCCGTCTGCGCCTGACTTTCACCGCCGAGCATACGGATGCGGATATCGATAAACTGGCCGACCTGATTGCCGAAAAGGTGCTGACGGGAGAGGAACCATTCCGGGCGTCTTCGTAACCTCCAGCGGCACCGGCATCGGCAAGACCTATGTCACGGCGTCGCTGATCCGCGCGGCCCGCGCGGCGGGCACACCGGCCCGCGCGATTAAGCCGGTCATCTCCGGCTGGGAAGACGATCCGGCGGCCATCGCGGCCTCCGACACCGGCCAATTGCTGGCCGCCCAGGGCATCGATGCGACGGCAGAGGCCATCGCGGCCTGCTCCCCCTACCGCTTCAAGGAACCGCTCTCGCCCGACATGGCGGCGGCGCGCGAAGGCCGGGAAATCGATTTCGACGCCCTGGTCGCCTTCTGTCGCGATGCCGTCGAAAAGTCGGCCCCGGACGAGACGGTGTTCATCGAAGGTGTGGGCGGCGTCATGGTGCCGCTGACCGAGCGCCACACGGTGTTGGATTGGATCGCCGCGCTGGACCTGCCCGTGCTGCTGGTCGTCGGCAGCTACCTGGGCACGATCTCCCATACCCTAACCGCCGTGCAGACGCTGCGCACCAAACACATCGCCGTGCGTGCCGTCGTCATCAGCGAGTCCGAAGACAACCCCGTCCCACCCGAGGAGACAGCGGAGGCCATCCAGCGCCATATGGGGGCCGGGACGGTGGAAATCGTGCCGCGCGGCGGTGCGACCCGGAACCTGTTCGGGCAATGAAAAACCCGGGCCAAGGCCCGGGTTCTCCAGATCATCTAAAGGTATCGATGGCTGTTACCATTTAGCCATTTCTTCCTTCATCTTGCCGTCCAGCACGTCCAGGAACTGCTGGGTCGTGCACCAGCCCTGGTCCGGGCCGATCAGGATGGCAAGGTCTTTGGTCATGGAGCCGCTTTCGACCGCGCCGACGCAGACCTTTTCCAGGGTATCGGCGAACTTCACCACATCCGGCGTGCCGTCGAATTCGCCGCGATACTGCAGACCACGGGTCCAGGCGAAGATCGAGGCGATCGGGTTGGTCGAGGTCTCCTTGCCCTGCTGATGCAGGCGGTAGTGGCGGGTGACCGTGCCGTGGGCCGCTTCGGCCTCGACGGTCTTGCCGTCCGGCGTCATCAGGACCGAGGTCATCAGACCCAGCGAGCCGAAGCCCTGGGCGACCGTATCGGACTGCACGTCGCCGTCGTAGTTCTTACAGGCCCAGACGAAGCCGCCTTCCCATTTCATGGCGCAGGCGACCATGTCGTCGATCAGGCGGTGTTCGTAGGTGATGCCGGCGGCCTTGAACTTGTCCGCGAATTCGGCGTCGAAGACTTCCTGGAACAGATCCATGAAACGGCCGTCATAGGCCTTGAGGATCGTGTTCTTGGTCGACAGGTAGCAGGGCCAGCCGAGGCCGAGGGCGTAGTTCATGCAGGCCCGGGCGAAGCCGCGAATGGATTCGTCCAGGTTGTACATGGCCATGGCGACGCCGGAATCCGGCGCCTGGAAGACTTCGCGTTCGATCACTTCGCCGCCGTCGTCGGGCTCGAACTTGATGGTCAGCTTGCCCGCACCGGGGAATTTGAAGTCGGTCGCGCGGTACTGATCGCCGAAAGCATGACGGCCGATGACGATGGGCTGGGTCCAACCCGGTACCAGACGCGGCACGTTCTTGCAGATGATCGGCTGACGGAAAACGGTGCCGCCCAGGATGTTACGGATCGTGCCGTTCGGCGAACGCCACATCTGCTTCAGGCCGAATTCCTCGACCCGGCCTTCGTCCGGCGTAATGGTCGCGCATTTGACGCCGACGCCGTACTGCTTGATGGCGTTGGCGGAATCGATCGTGATCTGGTCGTCGGTCTCGTCCCGCTTCTGGACGGAAAGGTCGTAGTATTTCAGATCAACGTCGAGGTAAGGCAGGATCAGCTTGTCCTTGATGAACTCCCAGATGATCCGCGTCATCTCGTCGCCGTCCAGCTCCACGATTGGGTTTTTTACCTGAATTTTCGCCATCAGTTCGATGCTCCGATTGTCCCTGGGTTTGGAATTGCGGCGCACAATATAGCCTGCCCGCTTTCGCTGCAAGCGGGAGGCGGCACCGGAAAGCCGGGAAACGGCGGGAAAAGGCGTGGAGAGGTGCGGACGGTCAGAGCCGGTTGGAAGCCGCCTGCGGTCCGGGATGAAGCGCATCCTCGACGGCGTCGAAAACCTGATCGGCCGTCGGTACCACGGTCCAGAGCGAGGCGATGTCGCCGTAGGCGAACCCGCCCTGCACCACCGAGGCCAGCAACGCCGACAGCGCACTCCAATACCCGCCGGCGTCCAGGATGATGATCGGCTTGTCATGCAGGCCAAGCTGCTTCCAGGTCGCGATCTCGACCGTTTCGTCCAAGGTGCCCAAACCGCCCGGCAGGGTCACGAAGGCATCGGCCTCGTCGAACATGCGCTGCTTGCGGGAATGCATGCTGTCCGTGGTGATCAATTCGGTCAGATCGTCACGCCCGACCTCGCGGCGGATCAGGAATTCGGGGATGACGCCGATGACGTCGCCGCCGCCGGCCAGGACTTCGTCGGCGATCACGCCCATCAGACCGATCCGCCCGCCGCCGTACACCAGCCGGATGCCCCGTTCGGCCATCATCCGGCCGAGTTCGCGGGCGGCCGCCTCATACGCGGGGTCATTGCCCATCCGCGAGCCGCAGAAAATGCAGAGAGAAGTGATATGGGAATGGGGCGAAGACATGGGCACCAACATTATATTCGATAAAATTTAAGTGATCGCGACCGTATACCGTTCACAGAGAGCATGGGAGTGGATAGACTCCCTTTCAAGGTCCGGTGCTGGCCCGGGGCAGTATATGCCAGACCAGGTCCGACGAGTGATACTGTTTTGTTTCAAAAGGATCGGCATTATGCGGAATGTGAAGTCTGTTTCCCTGAAAGTTCTGGTGGCGGCCGCCATCGCCCTGGGCGCCTCCGGCGTCGCCCCCGCCATCGCCAGCGACGGCGGTGAAATCAAGTACCGCAAGGCGGTCATGAAGGCCGTCGGAGGGCATATGAATGCGTTGGTCGGCATCGTCAAGGGCGAGACCGCCAACAAGGACGATATGAAGGCCCTGGCCGACGGCATGCTGGGCCTGGCCAAGGTCTCCCAAGGTATCTTCCCCAAGGGGTCCGACGAAATGGGCGGCGAGACCGACGCCAAGATGGCCATCTGGGACAAGGCCGACGACTTCAAGAAGGTCAACATGGCCTTCGTGACATATGCCGAAGGTGTCGTGAAGGCCGCCGCCTCGGGCGATCCGAAGATGTTGGGCGCCGCCGTGGGTGCGCTGGGCAAGAACGCCTGCAAGGCCTGCCACGACGACTACAAGAAAAAGGACTAGGATCGATCTGATCCGAACAAAGGCCGGTCCCGTCGGGGCCGGCCTTTTTTCATGCCCGGTTCCTGCCCGACCTTGCGGCTTATCCCAGGGCCAGAATACCGAATACCGCCCCCACTGCGACGGCCGCGACGATCAGGAAACGGACCGGGCGCGGCGTCGCATCGTCGGCCGCCGGGTCGGCGTTGGTCTTGGTTCCCGTCACCATGGGTTTGATCAGATTATCGCCGCGCAGCCAGTGGACGGCGATCGCCGCCACATGCAGGCCGACCAGGATATAAATCACCGTCACCATGCGATGGTGCCACCCGGTCAGCCAGTCGCTGGTTTCCTTGCTGACCAGATTGAACAACGGACCTTCCAGGAAAATATCGTCGTTGGCGAACAGCCCCGTGCCCGCCTGCAGCGCAATGATGGTCAATAGTGCGATCACCGACCAGCCGCCGATTGGATTGTGGCCCGGTGTATGGGCCTCGCGCCGTCGGGCGAAATCGGCGGCGTAGCGCATGACCGTCACCGGGCCCTTGAGAAAGGCCGCGAATCTGGCATGCCGCCCGCCGATCAGCCCCCAGACGACCCGGAAAATGACCAGGCCCAGAATGATGTAGCCGGAGATCATATGGACGTCCATCTGCCACAGGCCGCCGACCAGACCCGTCGCGACGGAGGTCACGACGGCGATCACCAACGCCCAATGGAACAGCCGCACCGGCAGGTCCCACACGCGGACCACCGGTCCCTCTGCCGTATCCGTGGTGTCGCCCGATTCTCCGTTCTGCGCCGTCATGTGCCGATCTCCTTCGCCGTTTCATGAAAAATGACGCGGTGCGGCAAAGGTTTCAAGCGCCGTGGACCGGGGCCTGCGGCAGCGGCGGCCAGGCGCGGAGAGATGCCGATTGCGCCGACGCCCTTCGCCCTTTAGATGTTTATGGGAAGAATTTGGGGAAAAATAAGGGGCGAGCCGCGTGATCGCGGCTTTGACGAGCACGCGATGTGGCGTAATCCACTTTTCATTATCGGTATCGGGATCGTCGTGGTGGCCTTCGCCATCGTCGTCAATCTGACGTCGCCCGACGACGACGATGATCGGCCGCCGCAAACGCCGACCGCTTCGGCGCCGTCGGCGGGCACCGCCGCCGAACAATCCGCCGATGAGCGGAAACCGCCCCCCCCGACGGCCAAACCGGGCGACCCCATTTTGCCGACTTTCGACGTGGTTCGCGTCAGCCCGACCGGCGATACTGTCTTGGCCGGCCGCGCCGCGCCGGGCGCCACGGTCATCATCAAGGACGGCCAGACCGAAATCGGCCGGATCCAGGCCGATGAAAAAGGCGAATGGGTCTATCTGCCGAGCGACCCCCTGCCGCCCGGCAACCGATATCTCTCGTTGGAGACCATGGGCCCGAACGGTGAAATCCTGGCCTCGCCCGACGTCGTCGTGCTTGCCGTGCCCGAACGCACGGATACGGGCCCGCTGGTTGCGCAAGAGCGCACGACCGAGCCGCTCGCCATTCAGATGCCACGCACCGGCGAAGGGCCCAGCCGCCTGATCCAAGGCGACGGCCCCCAGAAGATCGAATTCGACATCAGCGCCGTCGATTACACCCCCGCCGGCAAGGTCATCGTCAGCGGCCGCGCCCCGGCCGGCGCTCAGGTGCAACTCTCGCTCGGCAACAAGGTTCTAGGCACGGTCGCTGCCGGCGACGACGGCCAATGGTCCCTGACGCTCAAGGACGATGCCGGGCCGGGGGTTCATACCCTCAAGGCCGTGCAGTTGGATGCCGATGGAAAGGCGGTCGCCCAGGTGACCATCCCGTTCCGCCAGGACGCCATCAAGCCGGACCTGCCCCGGGATCAGATGATCGTGGTGCAGCCGGGCAACTCGCTTTGGCGGATCGCCCGTCGGGTCTATGGCGAAGGGCTGCAGTACACGATCATCTACGGCGCCAATAAGTCGCAGATCAACGACCCGGATTTGATCTATCCGGGCCAAGTCTTCGAAGTTCCCAAACAAACGAATTGATTGCGCGGGGCCACCCGGCCCCATCGCGACCGCACTCGGCCTATTCGGCGTGCGTGACCCAAGTCGGCTCCGGCAGCAGGGCGTAAAGTTCCTTGCTCGCCCCGGCGATCAGCGACAGCAATTCCAGATAGGGCTTGGCCGACAACAGGAAGGCGACGGTCTTCGTCAAAAGCGAATTCGGCGTCAGGGTTTCGTCGAAATTGAATTCGTCGAAGAACATGATCCGTTGCTGCTGATTGATATGAATGCGCCCGCCCAGGGCCCGCCCCGCCTCGCCGACCACGGCGCGCATGTTGGTCCTTAATTCCGGTGCCTCGGCCGTATAGGGCAGATGGCCCAGAACCGCGTGGATACGCATCCGGGTATGGCCCGGTTCGGCCTCGGCCCGTACGGCGAATTGATAGCCCATGTAGCTGAAGGTGAACTCGATAATGCCGTCGTCGTTCTTGCGGACCAGTTCGCCGTCGGCGTTCAGGCCCATGGCGCCCAAAGGAAGGGCCCGCGACGGGTCCCCTGCAGCATCGACCAAGGCTTTGGTCTTTTCGGCGGATTGCGTGACGGCCAAGGCGTAACCTCCAATTGGATCAGGTGTGAATTATCCCAGCCGACGACCGCTCTGACAAGTATGGCGGAAGTCCTGTGGCGCTTGTGTCCGACGTCGGCCGGGCGGGATTTCGACCGGGCAAACGGGATAATATATGCTATGTAAGGCGCCGTCGGCGGAAACGCGGACACGCCAGGACAACAAAGGGGCGATAGCACAAGTCATGATGCTGAATACCATTCAGAACGCGGTCATGTTCCCGATCCATCGGGCCGGCTGGCCGTTCATCGCATTGTTCGCGGCGGTGACCATCGTGTTGTTCTTCATCGCCGAACCGCTGGGTTGGCTGGGTGTCATCCTGACCGTTTGGTGCGCCCTCTTCTTCCGCGACCCGGACCGCATGACGCCGTTGGGTGACAAGCTGGTGATTTCGCCCGCCGACGGGGTTGTTCAGATGATCGACCGCGCCGCGCCCCCGCCCGAATTGGAAATGGGCGACGACGAGCGGACCCGCATCGCGATCTTCATGAACGTCTTCAACGTCCATGTGAACCGCACGCCGGTTTCCGGCAAGGTGGTCAAACTGGCCTACCGGCCGGGTGCCTTTCTCGACGCCTCGCTGGACAAGGCCAGCACCGAGAACGAACGCCAGAGCGTCCGCCTGAAAATCGCCGGGGTTAAAAGCCGATCGGCCAAGAAAAACGAAATCGCCGTCGTCCAGATCGCCGGTCTGGTGGCGCGGCGCATCCTTTGCGACCTGACCGAGGGCGATGCCCTGACCGCCGGCGACCGCATCGGCCTGATCCGGTTCGGCTCGCGGGTCGATGTGTATCTGCCCGAAGACTGCGAGCCACTGGTCGCCGTCGGCCAGACCGCGATAGCCGGGGAAACCGTGATCGCCGAGATCGGTGCCGAGGCCCCGCGCGACGCGCAACGCCGCTAATCGAACCGAGACGCGGCCCGAAATTTGACTGGGCCCGAATTGAGATTGGGATTGCCATGAGCGACACCGCCCCCACCCCGAACGCAGACAAGGACACAGGCACTGCCGAACCGGCGCCGCGCCGCCGCCGCGGCCTGCGCGTCATGCCGATCAACAAGATGATCCCCAACATGCTGACACTGGGGGCGCTTGCCGCCGGTATGACGGGGATGCGGTTCGCCCTGAACGAACGATGGGAGGCCGCCGCCTTCTCGATCCTGATCGCGGCATTGTTGGACACCCTGGACGGCCGCGTCGCGCGCCTGTTGAAGGGATCGTCCAAATTCGGCGCGGAACTGGATTCCCTGTCGGACTTCATATGTTTCGGCGTCGCCCCGGCGATGATCCTCTATCACTGGGCACTCGAGGACGCGGGCCGTTTCGGCTGGTTCCTGGTGGTGCTATTCGCCATGTGCTGCGCCATGCGTCTGGCGCGTTTCAACACCATGCTGGAAGACGAGAAAAAACCCGTCTGGGCCGGCCGCTTCTTCACCGGTGTACCCGCCCCGGCGGGCGCCGGGCTGGTCCTGCTGCCGATGATTCTGTCGTTCCAGGTGCCGGAGGACATCGTCCCCTACCTGCAGAACCCCTATCTGGTCTCGGTCGTGCTGGTCGCCTGCGGTGGGCTGTTCGTCTCGACCCTGCCGACCTTCTCGTTCAAGAACATGAAGATGGCGCGGGCCTGGATGATGCCGCTGATGATCGGCGTCGCGGTCTTGGCGGCCTTCGTCGTCTCCGACCCCTGGTTGGCCCTGACGGCGATCCTGGTGCTCTATCTCGCCAGTTTCCCGCTCGCCATGCGCAGCTACCTCTGGCACAAGCGGCGCACGCCGACGGAACCCGCCTCTCCCGCTCCCTCGGAATAGCCCGCGCGCCGACACCTTTCTCGAACTTTTCCAAGCTCGCTCGATTTGCGTGTTTATCCCGACTTCGGTACACTTTTTCTATTCTGCCCGGTGGATATGAGGGAGCACACCGGCCATGCAAATTGAAAGCTGCTGGCGGCGCATTTTCGCATCGGTACTCTGCTTGGCGCCCGTCGCGGCCTGTGACGATCCGGCTCAAATTGTCGCAACCCCTGGGCATGTTGCCTTAGGGGATACTCTCGTTGGTCAGCCGAAGAATTTCACCGTTCGCATCACCCATGTCACAGGGGGGCGATCCGGAAACTTATCGCCCCCAAGCCTGGCGCCGGGCGACCAACATTTCTCCTTGATCGACGACGACTGCAGTGGCCGCCGCCTCGGCCCGAATGATGCCTGTACGATCAACGTCCACTTCGATCCAAGCAAGGAAGAGGCATATTCGACCGTCCTGTCCATCGCTTCCCGCGGGGCCGACGAAATCCGGGTCCCGCTCGCTGGCAGGGGAAAGCTTCCCAAGCCGATCAGCCCGCCCAAACCGCTACCTCCGCAACCCAAGCCGGACCCATTCTGGGCTTCAGGCCCCGATGCGGAAACCTGCAAGAACCTGTCGGTGGTATTTCCGCGCAACCTCACCCACGCCGGTGTTCTTTATGCCGGGCCCACGCCGTCGAACCGTAGCGGCGTCAAAAAATACCCGATCGCAGGATATCTGCAGCGGGGTCGTTTTATCCGCCTGTTCGATGACAGAACGAAAAAAGAGGCGGCGCCGCCCCACGGGGGCAATGAATTGAAGAACTATCGCCGGTTCATCGCCGGCGATGGCCGCCATGGTTGGATTAATCGGTTTGCGGTGGAGAAACTCACCGACATGATTCCGCCGACTCCCAACTCTGGAAAAGCCATAACTTGCAAAGACGTATCGGCGTTGATTCTGCCGACGTCTCCCGATAGAGGAATTTTAGTCAACAGACTGATTAAGGATGGGGATTGGTTCGGAGACGCGACCAACCAACCAATCGAAAGTTCGCGATCGAGTTTCCAGGTGATCGTCCTGAAAACCTCGGACTATGCCGATGCCGAGGACCCGAGAACCCATTGGTATCGATATGACGACGGTACGATTCGAAACGATCCGACGGGAACCGAAGAAATGGCCGGCGTACCCGTCCTTCTTGTCCGGTATCTAAGTGAAATCACAACAGAAACCGGCCCCAAGCTTGCTTGGTTCACTGGGTACTTGCTTGCCGACATTGAAGAAAAATTAGGTCGCGAAGGCGACTTCGCCATTCAGTGGACACCGAGAACAATGGCCGGGTTAGGGCATCTTGATATGGCCCCGAACACATGCCGGGGCCCTCAGAAACTCACCCATTGTTTTACGGATTTTCTCGCCCGGATGTTCGCCGATGATGTCGATATCGATGACCGGCGAATGAAACTGAAGGACATCGCAGCCGAGATTACCGGAACCGGTTGCGGCTTAGGGGCCCAGGCGGAAGTGACGTTCGAGTTGAAAGTCGAAGCGGACTTAGGGCCGCTTCAATGGTTTTCCTGGTTGAAACCTTCGGCCTCCGCCGGGTCAAAGATGACGTACCAATTATCGTCCCCGGATGACGAACTGCTCCGCTTCGATCAGTTCTCGAACATCGCCCACGATTTACATGCCCTTCGGGTCGGTAAAGTCGTGAAGTGTTCGAAGCATAGGCTGGCTCGCTACACCGCGAGTATCGGCGTCACCGCCTACCGGCGGGGACCCGGCCAACAGTCGGAAGAAAGGGCGGTGTTCATGGAAACGGCAGAACGGTCGGACCTAACACGGGTCGTCGATACCGCACTGCGCCGATTCGGAGTCGATCAAGAATACGTCAAAGAACCCAACCCCGCGAACTATGAACGAAGCGACGCCATTTTTCAGATCAAATACGATCGCTACTACGGCAACTATTTTCCGATCGCCGTCGCCATCAGACGGGCGGTCGCACAGGAGTTGATCAAGGGACACCCAATCGGCGACCGACAGAGAGAACGTCTGGAAGCTTTGATTCGCTCGATCATCGTCAATTGGCGCGGAGATCCGCCACCGGGTTGACGACCCGCACCGTCAACTTCACCGAAGTGCTATTCAGCGGCCCGCGCGGGTTCCTCTCGCTCGGGCTCTTCCTCAACGCCCCGTTGCCGCCGCTTTGCTCGCCAGGCCTGGAAATTGGCCCGAACCATCAATGCCGCCGGGGTTACGATCAGGGTCAGCACCGTGGCGAAGGCCAGGCCGAAGACGATGGCCGTGGCGAGCGACCGCCACCATTGGGTCGAAGGCGCGCCCACCGTGACCGCGTGATTGACGAAGTCGATGTTCATGCCCAGCACCATGGGCATCAAACCCAACACCGTGGTTACCGAGGTCAGCAGCACCGGGCGCAGGCGCTGCGCGCCGGTGCGCAAAATCGCGCCCCTCATGTCCTTGGCATTCTTCGCCAGCCGGTCGAAGGTATCGATCAGCACGATGTTGTTGTTCACGACGATCCCGGCCAAGGCGATGACGCCGATGCCCGTCATGACGATGCCGAACGGCTGTCCCGTGACCAACAGGCCGATAAACACACCGATGGTCGACATGATGACGGCGGACAGAATCAGGAAGGCGGAATAGAAGCTATTGAACTGGGTCACCAGGATGATCGCCATTATGAACAGCGCCGCCGAAAAAGCCTTCGACAGGAATGCTTCGGCCTTGGCCTGCTCTTCGTCCTCGCCCTTGAATTCGATCCCGACGTGCGGGTCTAGCCCGGCCTGTGCGATCCAGGTCTTGAGCGCCTCGATCTTTTCCGACGCCTGCACGCCCGGCGCCACGTCGGCCTTGACGGCGATCACCCGCTTGGCGTCCGACCGCGACAGAGTGCCGATCTTGGGCTTCGGCGTGATGGTCACGAAATTACGGATCGGCACAGGCCCATTGGCCGTATTCACCTTGATCGAATAGAGCTGTTCCAGGGTCCGGTATTCAGCCGGGTAGCGGACACGGATATCGATCTCGTCGTCGGAATCGTCGGGCCGGTATTCGCCGACCTTGATGCCGGTGGAAACGGTCTGAACCATGCGTCCGATCAACTGCACGTTGGCGCCGAACTTGAGCGCTTGCGCACGGTCGACCTGGATTTCCCAATCGATGCCCGGCAATTGACGGCCATCCTCGACGTTGATCATGCCCCCGACCGCGTCGATGCCTTCCAGCATCCGGGCCACCGCGCCGGGCAACAAAGACGGATCGCGCGCCGTCAATTCGACGTTAACCGGCTTGCCGACGGGCGGGCCTTTTTCCTGCTTGCGGCGATCGACGTGGATCCCGGCGAGGTCATGGGTGCGTTTCTCGACGTCGGTCAGAATTTCGTCCGCCGTGCGCCGCGTCGTCCAATCGGCGAATTCCAGGGTGATGGTGCCGATGATGTCCTCGGCTTCCTTGCTTTCGCGGTTCTGGCCGGTGCGGGTGTAGATGCTCTTGAATTCGTGCATGTCGAGGATACGGGCCTCGACCTCGCGCATCAGACCGTCCTTTTCCCAGGCCGAGAGGTTGCCCCGGGCGCGGACCTGAAGCTGCGCCAGTTCCGGTTCCACATCGGGGAAGAACTCGACCCCTTTGCCGAAATGCGCATAGGTGACCTGCACCCCGATCAGCAGCAAGACCGATCCCAGCAGAACCTTGCCCGGATGATTCAGCGCCCCGCCCAGCACCTTCAGATAGCCGCCCGTCAGGCCGCGTACTTCGCCTAGATCGGACGATCCACCGTCGTCGTCTTCGACGGCGGCCAAGCGCTTGGCCGTCTCGGCATCGCCGGCCCCGCCGGCCCGCCCGAAGGTCGCCCCCAGGGTCGGCACGAAGATCAACGCCATCACCAGGGACGCCGCCAAGGTCATCAACAAGGTCAACGGCAGGAACTTCATGAACTCGCCGACCATCCCCGGCCAGAACAGAAGCGGCAGGAAAGCCGCCAAGGTCGTCGCCGTCGAAGCGGTGATCGGCCAGGCCATGCGCTTCGCCGCCAGGCTATAGGCCAGCCGGGGCGGTGCGCCTTCGGTCATTTTGCGGTCGGCGTATTCGGTCACCACGATGGCGCCGTCGACCAGCATGCCGACCGCCAGGATCAACGAGAACAGGACGACGATATTGACCGTCAGCCCCATCGCCGACAGGCAGAGAATGGCGGCCAGGAACGATCCCGGAATGGCCAGCCCGACCAGCCCGGCCGAGCGCAGGCCGAGGGCCGCGACGATCACCACCATGACCAGCAGGATGGCGCTGGTGACGTTGTTCTGCAGGTCCAACAGCATGGTCCGGATCTGGGTCGATTTGTCCTGAATAAAGTCGACGGAAACGCTACGCTGAACCTGCTCCGGCCAGGCGGCCTGTTCATGGGCGACGACCTTGCGGACGTTTTCGATGGTGTCGATGATGTTCTCGCCGGTGCGCTTGACGACTTCCAGCACGATGGCTTTCTCGCCGTGAATGCGAGCGAAACCTTCCGGGTCCTTGAACCCGCGGCGGACCTCGCCGACGTCGCCGAAGGTCACGACGGCGTCGCCGTTCGAGGCGACCGGCATGGTGACGATATCGGACAGGGTTTCGAACAGACCCGGCACCTTCAACGAGAACCGGCCCTTGCCCGTATCCTGGGCGCCGGCGGCGACCAGCTTGTTGGACGCCTCGACCAATTGCACGGTATCGACGGGCGACAGGTTGTAGCTTTCCAGTTTCACCGGATCGATGAGGATTTCCAGAAGCTCCTCGCGGTCACCGGCGATGGTCACCGACAGGACCGAGGACAGGCTTTCGATATCGTCCCGCAGGTCCCGCGCCAGTTTCAGCAGCAGGCGTTCGGGCACGTCGCCGGACAGCGTCACCGCGACCACCGGGAACAGCGAGAAATTGACCTCGTGCACGGCCGGCTCTTCCGTGTCCAACGGCAACTCCGGTTTGGCGAGATCGACTTTCTCGCGGACGTCGGTCAACGCCTTGTCGGCATCGAACCCGGCTTCGAATTCCAGGGTCACGTTGGCGCCGCCTTCGAAGCCGGAGGCGGTGATCTCCTTGACCCCGTCGATCCCGCGCATTTCCTTTTCCATCGGCCGGATCAAAAGGCGTTCGGCGTCTTCCGGTGAAATGCCTTCGTGGGTCATCGAGACATAGATGATGGGAATGTTGATGTCCGGGTCGGCTTCCTTGGGGATTTCCACATAGGCGACCGCCCCGGCGATCAGGATCAACGCCAGAGTCAGAATGACCGTCCGGGAATGCCCCAGGGCCGCATCAATCAATGCGTTCATGATGCCGCGCCACGCTCCCCTGCGGTTTGCGATTGTTCTTCGACCGGTTGGACAAGCTGTCCTTCGGAAACGAATTCCTGGCCGACGGTGATCAAGGTGACCGTATCGGGCAGCCCGCCGAGCCAGATGCCGTCGGGCGTATGGGCGATGATCCGCACGGTGTGGAACCGCACCCGGTTGTCCGCGTCGACGAACTTGACGCCGATGGCGCCGTCGTCGTTCAGCGTCAAGACCGCCGCCGACACCTTATGCGCCTTCTCACGTCCGGCCTGGAACAGCACCTGCATGGTCTGGCCGTCGCGCAGGACATGCTCCGGATTGTCGACCCAGGCGTCGACACGGAAGGTCCGGGTCGCCTCGTCGGCGCGCTGCGCGATATAGCGGATGGCCCCGCTGAAATCCCGGCCTTCGACTGTTCGCGCGACGGCGGCATCGCCCGGTTTCAAATGCCCGACATCCCGTTCCGAGACCTGGGCGACGACGCGGATCGGATCGGGATTGATCATCACGACGATCTTGTCCCCCGATTGCAGATAATCGCCGACCCCGACGGGCAGGGTTTCCAGATAGCCATCGACGGGTGCGCGTACCGTGGTTCGCTCGATATCCAGCTTGATCTCGGCCAGGGTCGCCTTGGCCTCCTCCAATTCGGATTCTTCCTGGGCCAGCTTGACCTCGGACTGAAAACCCTTGGTGCTGAGCTTGCGCGCGGCATCAAAGCCCTTGCGCTCATAGGCGACGCGAGCCTCGGCCTCGCGCAGCTTGGCCTGCCGGTCGTCCATGGCGAGTTTCAGGATCACGGCCCCCTTCTCCAGCCATGCCCCTTTGGACGCGGCGATCTCGACGATCCGGCCGGAAGTCTCGGCCGTCACTTCGGCATCGAAAATCACGTCGGTCCGTCCGGTGACGTTGATCTCGCGAATGCGGTCGCTGGCTTCCATGCGGCGCACGCGCACCATGGGCAGGCTCTTCTCCGCTTGCCCGGCGCCGGCCCCCAATCCGCTGCCGGACGGCTGGGCCTGGGCCGCCGCATCGGCCTTCACGGCGGCCGGCTGGGCGTCGCTGAAGCCGTAATACCGTTTGGCCTGCTCCAAATCGCCGGACAGAATCCAGACCACCGCCCCGATGCCGAGCACCGCCGCCGCGATATAGGACGGCTTGAGAAATCGTTTCATCCGCTCATCTCTCCTAATCGGCCGCGTCGGCTTCTTCGCCGATCAACCGCGACCGGTTTTCAGTCATGTAGTCCGCCACGGCTTCATAAAACGCGAGACCCATCCCCCGCACGAACAGGCGGCCCTCCGGCACGCCTTCGGGATCCAGGGTCTTCAGGAACTCCGCCCGATCCCGGTAATAGGCCAGATAATCGTCATAAACCGCGCGGAGATGGGCTGGGTCCATGAATTCGGCAAAGAACATCAGGAACGTCGTGTCTGACCGGATCTTATCCGGGGCCGGCGGCTTGGCCAGGGCTGCGATAAAGGCACGCTGGCCGGCCTCCGTAATTCGGTAGGTTTTCTTGTCCCGTCTGTCAGAATGACCGTTCTCCGGCACCTCGATCACCGAGACGAGGCCTTCGTCGGCCAATTTGGCCAGAGCCGGATAGATTGATCCATAGCCCACGTCCTGGAAATGGGCGAAGGGCCCTTCCTCGAACATCTTGCGAATCTCATACCCGGTGGCGTCGCCCATCACCAATACGCCCAGGCAAAGCGTCTTTGCATCCATATCCGTCGCGGGCACCCGTGCGCCCGTCCTCGTTTCCTTGGATTTGGGTCGGAAATTATATGCAATTTTATAATATATCAAGCCGATATATTAAATAAGTTCGGCCAGCCTCGCCGTGCTTGCCGATCAATCAGCTCAGGGCGTCGGCCCAAGGCGGGTTCTTAACGAACCGTTCGACCAGCCAATCGATGAACGCACGGACTTTGGGCGCCTGATGGCGGCCCGGCGGATAGACGGCGAAGACGGACCGATCCTCTTCCGTCTCGTACTCCTGCAACACGGGGACAAGCCGTCCTTCGCGCAGGGCCTCCCAGGTCAGGAACTGGGCCGCACGGATCAGGCCGACGCCGGCCAACGCCGCGTCATAGAGCAACGAAGCGTCGTTGACCATGAGGGAGCCGTTCACGTCGAGGATGCGGGGTCCGTCCGCCCCCTTGAACTCCCACCGGTTGATCGTCGTCTCGAAACTGACGCGCAGGCAATTGTGCCGGGCCAGATCGTCCGGCGTTTTCGGCACGCCGTGGCGTTCGAAATAGGCGGGAGCCCCCGCGACCACACGCTTGACCGGGGCCAGGCGGCGGGCGATCAGCGACGAATCCGTCAACGTGCCGATGCGCAGGCCCACGTCCACCCCGTCCCCCACCAGATCGACCATGCTGTCGGAATTGGTGAATTGGACTTGCAATTCGGGATAGGCCTCGATGAATTCGTGGAGATGGGGAATCACGGCATAACGGCCGAAGGCGGTCGAGGAATTGACCTTGAGCACGCCGCGCGGCTCCGCATGCAATTCGCGCACGGCCAGTTCGGCGGCCTCGATTTCCTCAAGGATCGTGACCGCCCGCTCGTAATAGGTCCGGCCCTCTTCCGTCAGACTGATGGACCGGGTGGTGCGGTTCAACAGCCGCGCCCCCAACCGATCTTCCAAACGCCCGACCAACTTGCTGACGGCCGACGGCGTGATCCCCAAATCCCGCGCGGCGGCGGAAAACCCGCCGCCTTCGACGGCGCGGACGAAGACCGCCATTTCACTATCCCGGTCCATCGCGACCCAAAACCCCCATTTAGTGAATAAATTTCATAAATCATAGTCCACTCACCCGGATTATCAATAAAAATAAGCTTCTATATGGTCCCCTTCAACGAACGGCGCCGAGGCGCCTCATGAGCAGGTGCCGAGGCACCGATGAGAGATCAAGGATCAGAGCCATGCCGATGACACCTTTCGAACCGGGGAATGCGATCCCCCACTACGAGATTGAAGCCGGCGTTCGCCGGGGCCGCCAGATGCGCGCCGAAGCGGTGCGCGACCTGGCGAGCCGCATCTTCTCCCACGGGCCTTCGGAAACGGGCAAACGGCCGGCCCAGTACCACGGAGCGGCAGGCAACTAGGCCGCCGCACCGACTTTATGCCGCCCGGCTGTCGGCGGCGCCTCGACGGGTTACCCCCCACCGATCCGACAGACCCCCTGTTCGGAACATCGGGGCGAACGACGCCAACTCCCTACCAGATAGGCAGACTTGAAAGGGCGATCCCGGTTATGGGATCGCCCTTCTTTTCCTTGGGCCGCACCCCGGCGGACCCCTTTCTTTTTTGCCCGTGGCACCGCACACTTCGAACCATGAACATGCAACGCCAAAATCCCGCCCTCCGATGACCTTCGAGCAACTGGCCATCGTCGGTCTGATCGCCCTTGCCTTCGGCCTCTTCATCTGGGACCGATGGCGTTACGACGTCGTCGCCTTCACGACCCTGCTGGCCGCCGTCGTCCTGGGGCTGGTGCCGACGGACACGGCCTTCGACGGGTTCGGTCATCCAGCAACGATTACCGTCGCGGCGATCCTGGTGCTCAGCCATACCTTGGCACGCACGGGGGCGTCGGAAATGCTGGCCCGCTTGATCGAACGATCGGCCGTCGGAATGACCCGCCATATCGCCGTCCTGTCCGGTCTGGGCGCGCTGATGTCGTCGATGATGAACAACGTGGCGGCGCTCGGCCTGCTGATGCCGGCGGCGATCCAAACCTCCCTGAAGACGAAGTATCACGCCGGAGCCGTGCTGATGCCGCTCTCGTTCGCGACGATCCTGGGCGGCCTGATCACCCTGCTCGGCACGCCGCCCAACATCATCATCGCGGCATTTCGCGGCGACGCCGTCGGCAGCGATTTCTCCATGTTCGACTTTACGCCCGTGGGCATCCTGGTGACCGGCGCCGGGGTTATTTTCCTGGCCGTTTTCGCACGCTTCCTGATCCCCGCCGAACGGCAGACGCAGGACGCCGCCGGCAACCGCATGGACATCGACAAGTTCGTCACGGAAGCCACCGTGGTCAAGGAAACGGACGCCATCGGCATGACCCGGGACGAGGTTATCGCCCTGGCCACAGAATGCGACGTGCTGATCGTCCGCGTGTTCCGCCGGGGCCGGCGGCTCAAGCAACTGCCCAGCGGCGACGGGTTGAAAGCCGGGGACAAACTGTTGCTGGAAGCCAGCGCCGAAGGGCTCGACCGCCTGACCACGGAAATGAATCTGAAGGTCGGCACCATGAAGGACGCCAAGATGGAGCGCATGCTGGCCGAGGACATGGATCTGGTCGAAGCCGTCGTCCGCCCGGATTCCCGCATGGTCGGGCGCGAAATCGTCGGCCTGCGCCTGCGTGCCCGCTACGACGCCGATATCCTGGCCGTCTCGCGCCAGGGCCGTGCCTTTCGCGGCCGCATGGGCAAGTTCCGGTTCCGCCCCGGTGACCTGGTGTTGTTCTACGGCCCGCGCGATGCCATGCCGGATATGATCGCGCGCTTGGGCTGCCTGATCCTGGAACAGCGCACCCAATTCGGCGAAAGCAGCCGCCGCCAGGCGCAAATGTCGATCGCCGTGTTCGCCGCCGCCGTGGCGCTGGCGACCGTCGGCGCCGTGCCCATCGCCGTGGCCCTTGGCATCGCCGCCGTGGCCATGGTCGTCCTTGGGCTACTGCCCATGCGGGAAATCTACGATGGGATCGATTGGCCCGTGGTCGTGCTGATCGGCGCCCTGATTCCGGTCGGCGACGCCTTCGAATCGACCGGGACCACGGGGCTCATCGCCCAAGCGATCCTCGACAGTCCCTTGCCCATAAGCCCCATCGCCGTGCTGACGTTATTGATGGTCGTGACAATGGCGCTGTCGGCGGCGCTGAACAATGCCGCGACGGCGGTGATCATGGGCCCGGTCGCCCTGACCCTGGCGCAGCGGCTGGACATCAATCCGGACCCCATGCTGATGGGTGTCGCCGTCGCCGCCAGTTGCGCCTTCGTCACGCCCATCGGGCATCAGAACAACGCGTTGGTCATGGGCCCCGGCGGCTATGCCTTCGGTGACTATTGGCGGCTCGGCCTGCCGCTGTCGGCCGTGGTGTTGATCGTCGCCGTGCCGGCGATCCTGCTGTTCTGGCCGCTCTAAGCCCCGCCAGCGGGGTTACCGTCCCTGAGCATAGCGATCCAGCCGCTGTTCCAGCGTGCCGGAATGCAGTTCCAGAAGATGGTTATCGTCATCATAAAAATAGATCGATTGGCCCTCGCCTTCGACCCGTGAACGGGGCGACAGAACCTCCAGTCCAAGGTCGCGGATAGCCTGCTCTGCCCGGGGCAGGTCGGCGTCCGAGACCTTGAAGGCGATATGATTGTAGCTACGTTCGCGCACCGGATCGCCTTCCATGATCGCGATCCAGACGTCGCCGACCGTGAAGAACCGTTCGCGCGACAGCGAAAACGTCTCCTCACCGCTGTCGTAGACTTGCCTGCCGCCCAAAACCTGCGTGACGATCTGTGTCATACGCTCGAGGTTTCGGACGATAAATGTGATGTGGCTTAATCCCTGAGCCATTGGCGCCTCCCATCCAATACAGCGTCAAGAAACCGGGACCTTGAGGCGAAAAAAGGGCGGGCGGCGCCTACGGCCGGATGAAATGCAGCCCGCTGAACGTCCCGCGCCATTCACGGACTTCCGCCGCCATGCCGTCCGGGTCGTTGGCGTTCAGCGCACGGGCAATCAGGTTCGCCAGCCTGGGCATGTCGTCCACGGTCATGCCGCGGCGGACCAATTCCGGCGTGCCGATGCGCAGGCCGTTGATATCGCCCGCCACCCGTTCGGTCGGCAGGCCGATGCCGCAAGCAAGGAAGCCCGCCCGCCGCAGTTTCTTCGCCGCCGCCTGCCCACCGCCCCAAGGGGCCGCCAGCGCCGCGAACTGGTGCGAGGAGGTGAACCCGCGCTCTTCTGCGAACAGCCCAATGCCTTCGGCCTGCAGGCATTGGGCCAAGGCCTTGGCCGTCGCCGCCATTTCCCGGGCATAGGCCGCGCCGTACTCCCGCCAATCCAGCAGCGAGATCGCCAGCGCCGCCGACTTGGCGGCGTCGAAATTGGCGGTCATGCCGGGGAAGGCGATGACGTCCAGGCTCTCCGCGATTTCCGGATCGTTGGTGACGATCAGGCCGCCCGCCGGTCCGCCCAGGCTTTTATAGGTGCTCATCGTCATCAGATGCGCTCCCTGGGCCAGCGGATCGGGCCAGACTTCGCCCGCCACGATACCGCAGAGATGTGCGGCGTCGAACAGCACCTTGGCACCGACCGTATCGGCGATGGTCCGGATTTCGGGGACCGGATGGGGAAACAGGTTGAGGCTGCCGCCGATGGTGATCAGCTTCGGGCGGACTTTGCGCACCAGACTTTCCATGGCGTCGAGATCGACCGTGTAGCCCGACGGATCGACAGGCGCCGCATGGCTCTGCAACTCGAACAACCCGGCGCAGCCCGCCGCATGATGCGTCACATGGCCGCCGATTTCCGGCGACGGCACGACGATGCGGTCGCCCGGGACACAGGTCGCCATGAAGGCATAGAGATTGGCGATGGCCCCCGAAGGAACGCGAATTTCCGCGAAATCGGCGCGGAAGGTCTCGGCTGCCAGTTCGGCGGCGATAACTTCGATTTCCTCGATCGCCTCCAGGCCCATCTCGTACTTGTCGCCGGGATACCCCAGCGACGGCCGCGAGCCTAAGCCGGCGGCCAGCGCCGCCTCGGCCTTCGGGTTCATGACGTTGGTCGCCGGGTTGAGGTTGAAGCAGTCGCGGTCGTGGATATCCAAGTTGCGCGCGATCAAGCCGTCGATGCGTGCCGCGAGATCGGCGCTGTCCTCATCCGCCGCCGCCGCCGCGTATTTCTGAACGAGCGCTTCGCAGTCGGCGGGCACCCAACCCCGGTGTTTCAGCTTCGCCATGCCGCCCCTCCCCCGCCTACCCGGCCATTTCCGGGATCGGCGAAATCAGCGGCTCGCCCGCGAACAAGGCGTTGAGGTTGCGCCGCATCAGCTCGGCGCTGAGAGCATGAATACCGTCCAGCATGCCGCCCACATGCGGCGTCAGGACAATGTTCTTCAGCGCGATCAAGTCGGCCGGAATATTGGGTTCGTCCTCGTAGACATCGATGCCGGCCCCCATGATGTCGCCGTTCTTCAACGCGGCGACCAGCGCCGCCGTATCGATCACGGTGCCGCGCCCGATGTTGACCAGGAAACCCTCCGGGCCCAGCGCCTTCAGGACCGGGGCGTCGATCAGGTGATGGGTCTCCGCGCCGCCGGGTGCGGCGACGATCAGAAAATCAACAGCCGCCGCCATGTCCAGCACGCTTGGCGCATAGGTCCAGGGCAGGTCCGGCTTTTCGCTGCGCGCGGTATAGAACACCGGCATGTTGAAGGCCTCGGCCCGGCGGGCGATGCCCTTGCCGATGGCGCCCATGCCCAGGATGCCGATGGGGCGGCCGTTGGCCGTCGGGCGCGTGTCCGTCGGCGGCCGCCAGGCACCGGATCGCGCCTGGGCGTCGTAGCGGGGAATATCGCGCAAGGCCGCCAGCAACAGAGCGATGGCATGATCGGCGACACCTTCCGCATTGGTTCCGGCGGAATGGGTAACCCGAATGCCGCGCGCCCGGCAGGCGTCCAGATCGACACGGTCGTAACCGGTGCCGACGCAGCAGACCAATTCCAAGCCCGGCAGAGCGTCGAATTCGTCCGCATAAGCGCCGTAGGAACCCGAGGTCACCAGCACCTTGGCCGTCCGGCGGATGTCGTCGGACGGTGTTCCGGCCTCCAGATCGAAATCGACCACGTCGAAATCGTCCTTCAACGCCTCGCGGTAAACGGGGGCCGGGTGCTTGAACAGGATGGTTTGTTTCATCTTCTTCCGTTGGTTCGTGCTGTGGGCTTGGCGTTCAGGTGGCCAGAACGTCCGGATTGATCACGTTGATCGGCGCCCCGTTCTCGAAGGCCACGATCTGATCGAAGATATCCGAGAAATGAATTTCCCATTCGTCGACCGTGACATAGCCGATATGCGGCGTACAGATCACATTGGGCATCTCGATCAACGGCTCCGATCCCTTCGTCACCGGCTCGTGGTCGTAGACATCGACCGCCGCCATGCCGGGACGCCCACCTTTCAGCGCCGCCGCCAAAGCACCTTCCTGGATCAGGCCGGACCGCGACGTGTTGACCAACAAAGCCGTCGGCTTCATCAGCTCCAGGTCGGCCTGACTGACGATGCCCTTGGTTGCGTCCTTGAGCCGCATGTGCAAGCTCAGCACGTCGCAGTCGCGAAAGAACGCTTCCTTGCTTTCGGCGACGTCGCAGCCTTCGGCCTTGGCCGCTTCTCGCGACGCCTCGCGGGCCCAGACGAGAATGCGCATACCGAAGGCACGCCCGACGTCGGCGACGGCGCGGGAGATGCGCCCGTAGCCGTACAGTCCCAATGTTTTATGGCGCAGGGTCCGGCCCATGCCCATCTGCCAATTGCCGGCCTGCAGCGATGCCATTTGCTGAGGGATATCGCGCATGGCGGCCAGGATCAGGGCCCAGGTCAGCTCCGACGTGGCGTAGCTGGGCGTGCCCTCGTGCTGGGACGAGCAAACGACAACGCCCTGCTTCGTGCAGGTATCGACGTCGATATGGGGCCAGACGCTGCGCTGGCTGATGATCTTGAGATTGGGCAGGCGTTCCAGTAGCGGCGTGCGAATCTTGGTCCGCTCGCGGATCAGCACCAGGGCTTCCGTATCCTTCAAGCGTTCGGCCAGGCCGTCGGTGTCCTGCAGGTGATCGTTCCAGATGGTGACGTCGTGGCCCGCGATCTTCTGAAAGCTCGGCAGGGTTTTGATGACGTCGAAGTAGTCGTCGAGAATGGTGATCTTCATTTTTGGATGCCTCCGCTCAAGGGTATGCCCCCCCTTGTTGTTCGGTATACGGCCGACCGGCAAGAACCGGTCAGGCGGTTTCTTTCGCTTTGGCGTCGTCCGCCGCCACCACGCGCGCCGCGGCCCATTCGGCCTGCTGCTTGGCTTCGAGTTCGGCATGGTGCTCCGCGTGTTCCTTGGCTTCGGCCATGATCCAATCGCGGAATGCCTTGACCTTGGGCTTGTCGGCCGTGTCCTCGGGCGAGATCAGCCAATAGGCATGGGCGACCGGGAAGGTTTCCGCGAAGGGCCGGACCAGACGCCCGCTTTCCAAATCCCGTTCGGCGACCGACGCCTTGACCAATGCCACGCCCTGGCCGTTGACGGCGGCCTCCACCAGCATCCAGTGAGGCGAAATGTTTGGCCCGGGGATGGGGCCTTCCGTTCGCACGCCGTGGCCGCGCAACCACATCGCCCAGGTCGGGAAGCTCTCGTCGATGTCCTGCTGCACGGGATGCAGCAAGGTATGGTTCAACAGGTCGTGGGGGCTGTGGATCGGGTTCTTGCCGGTCATCAGTTCGGGCGCGCAGACGGCGTAGACTTCTTCCTCGAACATTTTTTCGACGCGGCAGCCCGGGTAATTGCCGGGCCCGTAGCGCACGGCGACGTCGGCCTCGCCCAATTCGAAACGCACCTTCAACGAGGTCGCAACCAGCATGACCTGGATCTCGGGGTGCAGGTTGGTGAATTTCTCTAATCGGTGGACCAGCCATTTGGCGGCGAAGGTCGGGGTCACGGAAACGGTCAGCGGCCCCGTGGTCTCGGACTCGAACAGCGCCTCGGTCGCCGCCTGAAGTTTCTCGAACCCCTCGCGCAGGCCCGGAAGATAAGCCGCCCCGGCCTCGGTCAGCGACAGGCCCCGTTGCTGCCGGTGGAACAGCTGGACACCTAAATACTCCTCAAGCCCCTTCACCTGGTGGCTGATCGCCGCAGGTGTTACGTGAAGTTCATCCGCGGCCCGCGACATGGACAGGTGCCGGGCGGCGGATTCAAAGGCGCGAAGCGCGTTAAGAGGCGGCAAAGTTCTCATGACAAATAGGTTTATCTTATAGATTTTCTAAAATCAAGCGTGAGAAATGGTCGTTTGCGCCGCAACATCGATATCCGTAAGTTTCTTTCAACAGGACGCGGAAAGCCCACGAACGAAAGGCTCCGCAGATCCGAAGCAGATAAGTCACTAAGGGACAAACGCTCCAAGCCGACAACACCGGGTTCGTTAGACCCTTTTGAGAGTTAAGGAGAATTAACATGGCCTACAATCGCCATATCGGACATTCGGCCCCGCTGCCCCACGGCGCGCTGCCGACCCAAGAAGAACTGAACGCCCTGCGCCACCAGGCCTGGGACCGCGACATGCGGAACGTTCGCCAAGCTTTCGGCCGCTTCTTCAAGTAAGCATCGGCCAGACTACTTAAGACCAGACTACCTGAGAGACGTACTTACCCAAGTCCACTCTTAACGCTTCGCCGCTTCGGCGGCCTTGCCTGAGGAATTATCTCCCTACCCGGTCCCTCACCGGGCATCGACTTCCCACCTTGGGGTCTGTTTTTTGGATCGCTCCAGCCCCCCTTCGCGATCCGGAAGGCAGACCCCTAATTTTTTTGAAAAATCTGTTTGTCGCACGGCGCGCCACCTTGGGATGGCGCGGTCGGCAAGGTGTGTCCTGGGTTGGCCTTGCACGGCCGCCTCGAGATGGCGTTCTCCCTTGCCTTAAATCAAATCGAACGCGATGGAATGCCGGGTGTCGTCCCGGGTGAACGGCTTGACCCCGTGCCAGACGTAGGACGGGAACAGGACCAGCTTACCTGCCTCCGGGCGGATCAGCTTGCGGCTGCGGTTGCGATCCGAGACATAGATTTCCGGGGGGGCGCCGAATTGGATGCAGCCTTCTCCGGCATCCCACAAATCTTCCGGCAGATCCGGGACCTTCACGTAATAGACGCCCGACAGCCAGCCTTCGTCGTGGATGTGGCTGGCGTCGTAGCCGGCGCCGCGCAGGATCGTCGACCAGGCGCCGGTGAACCGGAAATCAGGATTTACATAGCGCAGGAAGGGATGGCTGTCGTCGCGCGGCAGACCCGCGATGTACGCCTTGATGGCGTCGGTGATCTGCGTCTTGAGCAGCGCGACCGTGCCCGTGGCCCCGTTGAACAGATGGTCGGGAATCTGCGTGCCGCCGCGCATGGTTTGATTGATCGGCGGCGGCAGGGCCTTGTGCCGCACTTCCAATTCCGCGTGCAGGGCGGCGTTGAAGGCATCCAGATCGGCGTAGCCGTCGGGCGTGTCAATCAGCCGGGCCGTGACCGCCGTGTCGTAGTCGACCAGACTGTCGACCGCCGGGTCCGCCGCTTCGGTCATGGCGATGGTCAGCAGACCCAAAGTCGTCGAGCGGCGGGGGTTTCCGCCGTGCGCGTCCCGCAGCGGCGCCACGGCCTCGCCATGCCGCCCGGCGAAGATCAAGGCCTGGCCATAGCGCTCCAACACCTCGGGGTCGCGGGCGTCCCGTTCCATCGCCCGCTCATGGGCGGCCAATCCTTCATCGATCCGCCCCAGGCCGACCAGCGCCGCACCCAGAAGCGAATGGGCCTGGGCCGCATCGGGCGCCAGTTGGATGGCACGCTCCAGAATCGGCAGGGCCTGCGCATACCAATGGTCCAGGACCAGGGACGCGCCGTATTGCAGGTACGCCATGGGATGATCCGGCATTTCCCGGCAGACCCAACGATAAGTGTCGTGCATCTGGTCCTGCTGGTCTGCCGTCCACTTCAGAGTCTTGAAGCAGGTATGCGCGGCCTCGTGAAACGGATCGAGAGCAACCGCCTTCCGACACGCCTCATAAGCCTCCTCGCGCCGGTCCAACTCGAAATAGACAGCGCCCAGGCTGGCGTAGGAATCGGGATAGCCGTTGGAGATCGCGATTGCCTTCTCGAACGCCTTGCGCGCGTCGTCGGGGCGCTGCGCCGCCTGCAGGGCGACACCGTAATTATGGAAGATCTCGGGATCGCCCTGTTGCTTCGCCAGGGCGTCTTCGAACGCCTGGATCGCGCCGGCAATGTCGTCGAGCTTCTGCAGGGCCATGCCTAGATTGTTGAGAAAATCCGGATTGCCGGGCGCCAACGCCAACGCCTTGGCGTAGCCCGCGCGGGCGCCGGCGAAATCGTCGCCATAGAACCGGGCGAGGCCCAGATTGTTCCACCAGGCGGCCTGCCCGCCGTCCAAGGCCACGGCGCGTTCCAATTCCTCGCGCGCGGCGGCAAGGTCACCGCCCTGCATCAGGGCGATGCCGAAAAGATGCCGCGCCTCCGCGTGATTGGGCTGCGCCGCGATCACCCGGCGATACAGGTCCACCGCCGCCGCCAGATCGCCCGCCTGATGGCGGGCGAAGGCCTGCTGCAGGGAGGGTGCGCCCATGGGTCCGTTTCCGATTACCATGCTCTCAGTTAGCACATTTCCCGGGGGTTCCGGCAATGCGCGACATCAAGTTCCCGCCGGGTGGGGCTTGGCCGCCATTTCGATGGCACTGACTTCCGCATCGCTGAGCGTGAAATCGAAGATATCCTGATCCTCGGCCATATGGGCCGCGTCCTTGGTTCCGGTCAGCGCCACCATGCCGACCTGCAGGGCGAAGCGGAAGACGACCTGCATTGGGGTCTTGCCATGGCGCATCGCCATTTCCTTGAACCCGGGATGATCCAACAGCGTTCGGTTGGCGGTCAGCAGGGAGAAGCCCTGATAGGTCACGCCCTGCACCCGGCAGAAATCCCGGATCGGCTTGTCCCACAGACGCGAGGCATAACATCTGTTCTGGATGAAACGCGGTTTCACCTTGGCCTGGGCGCAGAGCAGGCGCAGCTGATCCAAATTGAAGTTACTGACGGCCAGCAATCGCGCCCGGCCGGAGGCATGGATCGCCTCCATCGCGCGCCAGACCTGCCAATCCTTGGGCGTCAGGCGCCCACCCGTGGACGGGCCGTGCAGAACGTAGGAATCGACGTAATCCGTGCCCAGGTGTTCCAGGGATTTTTCGAACGACTGGGCGACCTGAACAGGGGCCGGAGCCTCGGCGTCGTAAGGCAGGCGATGGTCCTGGCCACGCAGAAAGGTGAACTTGGTCTGCAGGAACAAGTCCGCGCGCCGAACCTGACCTTCCGCGAAAGCCTTCTCCAGCGCCGACCCGACCCCGGCCTCGAAATAATGTTTGCGCTGGTTGGCCGTGTCTATGCCGCGAAATCCGTTCGCCAGGGCCTGGGTCACCAGCCCCTCGGTCGCGTCTTCCTTCCAGGCCGTGCCGTAGACCAGGCGGGGGACGGTAACGCCGTCGATATCGATGGTGCGGTCGATGGCGGCCTTCTCCCCTTGCCTCTAGGTCAAATCCGAATGGTCATCCCGTCGGCCAGGGACTGGCGATAGGCCCGGAACGCCGGCACCGCGCCGGCCAACATCCCCGCTCCCACCACGGCCGCCAGGATCGTGAGATCGTGGACCGTCGGCGCGGTGATTTCCAGGAACAATCCGAAGCGGCTGTCGAGCAGCGGCCGGAAGGCCGCCAGCCCCGCATAGAACAGACACAGCCCGACCGCCGCACCCAGCGCGCTGAGAACCGCCGCCTCGGCGATCAGCAGGCCGAACAGATGGCGTGGCCCGGCGCCGACGGATCGCAGGATTGCCATCTCGCGCCGCCGTTCGTTCAAACCGGCCAACAACATGATCATCATGCCGAGCAGCCCCGCCGCAACGACCGCGACGGAAATCGCGGCCAAGGCGGCCTCCGCCGTGCCCATCAGGTCCCACAATTCCTGCAGGGCGACACCCGGCAGAACGGCAAGCAAAGGCTCGGCCCGGTACTCGTTGATCTTCCGTTGCAAGGCGAACCCAGCAAACCGCGATTTGGTGCCGACCAGAAAAGCCGTGATGGCGCGGGGCGTCAGGGTCATCTGCCGCACCCGGTCCGCCGTCACCCGCATGCCGGGGACCGGCGCGCCACTGCGCCAATCGACATGGATCGCCTCGATGGCTTCCAGGCTGACGTGCACGGTGCGGTCCACGGGCGTGCCGGTCTTGGCCAGGATACCGGCGACCCGGAACGGTTTGTCCTTGTGGTTCGAAAACCCTTCGCGCCCCAACCCGTGGGCGACGACGATGGGATCGCCCAGTTCATAGCCGAGCTTGCGCGCGACCTCGGCCCCCAGAACGGCGTCGAACAGGTCGTCGAACGGCTTGCCCGCGGCGAAAGTCAGCGGCCGTTTGCGGGCGTATTTGTAATGCCTGAAGTAATCTCCGTTGGTGCCCAGCACGCGAAAGCCGCGATGGGAATCCCCAAGCGACAAAGGCACGGTCCAGGCGACCTCGGGCCGGGCCGCGATTTCCTTATAACTCTGCCAGGAGATGTTGTTCGTCGCATTGCCGATGCGGAATACGGAATAGAGCAAAAGCTGGATCGAGCCGCTGCGGGCACCCACCACCAGGTCTGTGCCGGAAATCGTCGCGGCGAAGCTCGCCTTGGCTTCGTTGCGCAACTTCTCGACACCCAGCACCAGCATCACACTGACCGCCAGCGCCAGCAGGGTCAGCAACGCCGTGGCCCGGCGGTTGGCCAAGCTCTTGACGGCAAGCCCCAGGATCGGCGCCCCTCTCATGCCGCCCGCTCCGCGTCCGACGCGGCCCGGTTGACCGCCGTCAGATCGATCACCCGGTCGAAATGACTTTCCAGGCGCCGGTCGTGACTGACGAACAAGACCGTCGCCCCGGTTCGCGCTGCCTCGCCGGTCAACAGATCAAGAAAGGCGGCCTGGGCGTTGGCGTCGAGGGCCGAAGTCGGCTCGTCCGCGATGATCACCGGAGGGGCCCCGATCAGCGCGCGGGCGGCGGCGACGCGCTGCTGCTGGCCGGTGCTGAGTTCCGCCGCAGAACGGCCCGCGTCGACCTCCGCCGCCAGGCCCATATGGGTCAGCAGACGGCGGGCCTCGGCCTCCGCACCGCCCGACGCCGCCGCCGCGCGGGCCCGGCGGGCCGACGAGAACCGGCAGGGCAGCAGAACGTTTTCGGCCAGAGACAGAAACGGCAACAGGTTGAACATCTGAAAGATGAAACCGATCGTATCGGCGCGAAACGCATCCCTGCCGCCGCCGGACAGCTGCGACAGGTCCGTTCCCATGATCTCGACGGTCCCGGTTTCCGGCTGGGAAATTCCGGCGAGGAGGTTCAGCAAGGTCGTCTTGCCGCTGCCGCTGGGCCCGCTGATGAACAGGCGTTCGCCCGCCCGGGCCGACAGCGACGGGATATCCAGGACCGGCGGCGCATCGCTGCGCCAGCGGAACTTAACATCGTCTAGCCGTACGGCCTCGTCGCTCATGCCTCTCCCCAATCGGGCGCGGAAACCGGTCCGCCCGTTAGAAGGTCAGGCGCGGATTGGCGGCTGTCAACTCCGCAGCGCCCTGGCCCTTGTCGGTAATGGTATTGGCTTCCAATTCACGGGCGTTGGGGAACGCTTCGAAATAACCGGCGACGTCGACATGGCTCAATGCCTCGGGGGCCGCGCATTCGAAATGATAGTGCGCGCGGAATTCGGAATGTTCGCCCCCATGTTCCTTGTCGTGGGCGTGTTCCTTTTCATGTCCGTGCTCCTTCTCATGAGCATGTTCATTCTTATGGGCATGTTCTTTTTCATGGCCATGGTCCTTGCCATGCTCATGGTCTTTCTCATGCTCCCCTTCGTGGCCTTCCATCATGGCCGAATGGATTTCAGCTCCCTCGATTTCGCAGCGCGCCGCTTCGGGGAATTTGAACAGGGCGAGGCCCTTTTCCAGGCGTTCGACCGCAGCGTCGAGCGTTTTGCGGTCGGCCTCCGTATCGGCCGGGTGCTCGAACCCGACGATGTCCGCACCGGGGGCGGTAAGTTCGATTTCGACTTCCTTGCCTTCGATCGCCAGGTTCATCTGCCCGACCCCATGGACGTGCGCACCCTGTTCCCGATCACTGGCACGGCTCGGGCCGGCGATGGCCACGGCGAGACAAGCGGCGACGCCGATACCGAGAGAAATAGAGAAAACGGCACGCGGGAACCCGGCGCCCGGCGCGAGGGTATGGCTGGTCATGTTGAATGCTCCTTGAGGTGTATGGCGGCGGATTGGCCCGAATGTGTAATGTTATATTATAACGTTTTTATGGCAGCAACCGGGAAGACCCGGATTTTTCTTTCGGTCGTATCTACGTAACGCGTTCGCGGTCAGTTCCCGGATTTGTCCTTATAGGGCTCGACCAGCGTGCCCTGGATCGAATAGCCGGCGGTGACGTCGCCCGTACCATCGACCAAGGTCAGGGCCCGGGTCGCCTGCTTCACCGCCAATTTGCCGGTGACCCAGACGGGTTCGTACAATTCCTTGGCGCGGAACGACTGTTTCAGATGGACGATCACGGTCTGATTGATCGGCGGCGGCGGGACATGGATGCAGGCGCCGACATAGGGCACCAGCAGGAACTCCTCGACCGAGGTGCCGTCGAATTCCAGAGGCAGGACGTATCCCGGTAGACGCACGGTCTCGCCATCCAGCGTATGAGCCAGCAGGGTATTGCGGCGAACGATCTCGGCCTGGAACGCCCGCACCTTCGGGATCATCGCCTCGACGTCGATGCCCTCGCCCTTCAGCTTGAATTCGATTTCCCGGGCGTCTTCGAAAAGGGGATGAACTTCGTTGATCACGCCGGCGGCCAACTGGCCGCGGATCGAGGTGAGCATTTCCAATTCCACCTGCTGATCCAGGTCGAGATTCTTGTAGGGACTTTCCAGTGTCGCGCCTTCGGGGATCAGGTCGTCCCAGGTCAAGGTACGAGGGGCTTCGGCATGTGCCGGGACGACGACGATAAACATCGCAACGGCGAGCGTCAGGAATCGGATTTTCGGCAGACGGCGCATGGGGAACCTCGGCAGATCGTGTCTGGCCGATCGCGCTCGGCCGATGCCCCATACATATTCCCGGTGGCCCTGCCCCGCAATCACCCTGCATGGCCGGGCGCGAAACAACCGCGAAGCGAACCCAGGTGTCGACCGGATTAGGTTGCGCGCCCGACCCGAGTCGGCGGGAAGCGGACGGTCACCGTCGTGCCCTGGTTTTCGACGCTTTCGATGCCCAGCGTCGCCTGGTGCAGGTCGGCGAGAATTCGGACCAGCGAGAGGCCCAAGCCCGAGCCCTGTTGGCCCTTGACCAAGTGGTTGGCGCGAATCTGGGTATAGGGCTCGAACACGTCGTCCAGGGCGTCGCGCGGAATCCCGATCCCGGTATCCTCGACCCGCATCACGATGCCGCCGACCCGGTCCGGTCGGGCCGCGATGGTGATGCGCCCGCCCTTGGGCGTGAACTTCACCGAATTCGACAAGAGATTAACGACGATCTGACGGACCCGGCCGGGATCGCAATGCAAAGCCGGTAAATCGGGCGCCGTCTTGACGACAAGCTCAACGCCTCCGGCGCTGGCATCCGCGGCCATCAGGCGGCGGCAGTCATCCAGGATGTTTGGAACCGAGGCCCAGGATTCGCGCATCTCGATGTGCCCGGCCTCGATCTTGGCGACATCCAACAGATCGTTGACCAAATCGAGCATATGAGCGCTGGTCGATCGAATATCGGTCAGGTATTCCCCGTACTTGGGATTGCCCAATTCGCCATAAGGTTCCTGGCGGACAAGATCGGCGAAACCGACCACCGCGTTCAACGGCGTCCGCAGCTCATGCGTTATCCGGGCGAGGAATTCCGATTTGCGCTGATCGCTGATTTCGGCGCGTTCCTTGCCGTTCATCAGCTCCATGTTGATCCGCCGCAAGCCCTTGATCTCACGACGAAGATCCAGGATCTCCCGCTGCAGCTTATCCTTCTGCCGATCGCGGCGGCGCTTAACGCCGCGCACCACCCAGACCAGCGGCATCACCGGGAGCAGCAAAAGCCCCTTGAGCGAAACCTTGGGATGGGGGCCGTAGCGCGGGACCATCGGCCGGCTCGCGCCATAGGGCATCTCTGAATATTGTTGGGCCATCGTGACTGTCTTCTCTCTTCATGTCGCCGCAGTCCGGTCCCCTGGTATTTACTTTGCGCCGTGCAAAATATTCTTATTAATAGAACAAGTAATCAATATTTTTTATTTAAGTTAGTTTTTATCTGAATTTGCGTAAAATTTTACATATCCACCCGGAAGCCCCGCGATCCCTCCGGTTCGCTATGCGGAACGACTTTCCGTTTCTTGACGGAAATGCCCGTCTCCTTTAAATCCTGCTCCTCTAAATCTCGCAGTGCACAAACGTAGCCGAGGGGGACCGAGTGCCCCCGCGACCGGCTGAATAAGAAGGTAAAGCCATGAAAATCCTGGTTGGCGTCAAGCGCGTGATCGACGCCTATGTGAAGGTCCGGGTCAAATCGGACCAGACGGGTGTCGAAACCCAAAACGTCAAAATGTCCATGAACCCGTTCGACGAAATCGCCGTCGAAGAAGGTGTGCGCCTCCGCGAGGCCGGAACGGCCGACGAATTGATCGCCGTTTCCATCGGCCCGGATCAGGCGCAGGAAACCATCCGTACCGCGCTGGCCATGGGTGCCGACCGCGGCATCCACGTCGTCGCCGACGGCCGTGTCGAGCCGTTGGCCGTCGCCAAGCTGTTCAAGGAGATCATCGCCCGCGAAAACCCGGACGTCGTGATCCTGGGCAAACAGGCGATCGACGACGACAACAACCAGGTCGGCCAGATGCTGGCGGCCCTTATGGGCTGGTCCCAAGGCACCTTCGCGTCCAAGATCGAACTCGCCGACGGCACCGCCAAAGTGACCCGCGAAATCGACGGCGGTCTGGAAACGCTGGATATCAAGCTGCCGGCCGTGGTCACCACGGACCTGCGCCTGAATGAGCCGCGTTATGCCTCGCTGCCGAACATCATGAAGGCCAAGAAGAAAGAGATCGCCAAGCTGACGGCGGACGAACTGGGCGTCGACGTGACGCCGCGTGTTGAAGTCCTCAAGGTTACCGAGCCGCCCGTCCGCGAGGCCGGCGTCAAGGTCGAAAGCGCCGCCGAACTTGTCGAGAAACTGAAAAACGAAGCGAAGGTGATCTAGTCATGGCTGTCCTGGTTTATGCCGAACACGACAACGCGGCCCTGAAGGCGGCCACTCTGAACGCCGTCACCGCCGCCAAGCAGTTGGGCGACGTCACCGTCCTGGTCGCCGGATCGGGTTGTGGCGCCGTCGCCGAAGCCGCCGCCAAGATTGACGGGGTTTCCAAGGTCCTGGTCGCCGATGACGCGGCCTATGCCAACGAAATCGCGGAAAACGTGGCCCCCCTGATGGCGGGCCTGGCCGACGGCTTCGATTATATCGTCGCCGCCGCGACGACCAGCGGCAAGAACGTCATGCCGCGCGTCGCCGCCTTGCTGGACGTGCAGCAGATTTCCGACATCTCCGGCATCGAAGGCCCGGATACCTTCATCCGCCCGATCTATGCCGGTAACGCGCTGGCGACTGTCAAGACGACAGACGCCAAGAAGGTACTGACCGTGCGTGGCACGGCCTTCGACGCGGCCGCGGCCGAAGGCGGTTCCGCCGCCATCGAACCGGCCACGGCAGCCGCCGCCAGCGACCTGACCGCCTTCGTGGGTCAGGAACTGACCAAGTCCGAACGCCCGGAACTGACCGCCGCCAAGGTGATCATCTCCGGCGGCCGCGGCATGCAGTCGGGCGACAACTTCGCCATGCTGGAAGAAGTCGCCGATATCCTGGGCGCCGCCGTCGGCGCGTCCCGCGCGGCGGTCGATGCGGGCTTCGTGCCCAACGACTACCAGGTCGGTCAGACCGGCAAGGTCGTCGCCCCAGAACTCTACATCGCCGTCGGTATCTCCGGTGCCATTCAGCACCTGGCGGGGATGAAGGATTCCAAGGTCATCGTCGCCATCAACAAGGACGAAGAGGCGCCGATTTTCCAGGTCGCCGATTACGGTCTGGTCGCGGATCTGTTCACCGCGGTTCCGGAACTGAAGGCGGCACTCGCCGACTAATACCGAATGTGCCCCTCCGCGCGGCGTGGGAACCGCGCGGAGGTGGTCATTGTCGATTTCAATAAGGGGCGTAGGATGAGCATGATCGCGCGTGAGCACCTCTAACCCCCCTTCCCCCACTCCCTCTTCCGACGACACCCTGCCACGCCACTCGCTGGTGCTTGGTATCCTCTGCATGGTCGGCTCCATCGGGGCGTTGGCCGCGATGCAGATGTTTGTCAAGCTGACGGGCCCCGAATACTCCCCCTTCCAGGCGGTGTTTTTCCGCAATTCCGTCGCCGCGGTCATGATCGTTCCGTTCATGTTATGGGCGAACGGCCTGTCGTCGCTGCATACCAAACGCCCGTTCGGGCATTTCCTGCGCTCGCTGTCCGGTGTGCTGGGCAACGCCAGCTTCTATTACGCCTACATGTCGATCCCGCTGTCGGACGGGATGACCATTTCCATGGCCATGCCGATCTTCGCGACGATCCTGGCGATCCCCCTATTGGGCGAGAAAGTCGGCATGCGGCGGTGGATCGCCATCCTGATCGGTTTCGGCGGCGTCGTGGTCGCCCTGGATCCGGCGGGCGATTTTCAGATGGGTAGCCTGTTCGCCCTGATCGGCACGGTGCTTTGGGCGGTTTCCCTGATCCTGATCAAGAAACTGGCCCAGACGGAAACCCCGTCTCTGATCGTCTTCTACTACATGATCACCGGGTTCCTGGTGTCGGTCGTCATCCTGCCCTTCGTCTGGATCACGCCGACGCAGGAGCACCTGATCTTCTACATCGCGGCCGGCGTGGTCGGCGGCATCGGGCAATTGCTGATGACCTACGCCATGAAATTCGCGCCCGCCGCCGTGGTCACGCCGTTCGAATACACGGCGATCTGCTGGGCCGTGCTGTTCGATCTTCTGATCTGGAACGTTCTGCCCGATCTGATGACGACGATCGGCGCCGGTATCGTCATCGCGACGGGCCTGTACATCTGGCACCGGGAAACCAAAATCCACCGGGCGAAGTGACATTCATAAAAATGAATGTGTTTTGTCGCGGCCTGGGGGTATAGACTCCCGGTCATGACCTCCTTCGATCCTCTGACCGCCCTCCTCGGCGGCGCTCTGATCGGCCTCGCCGCTGCGCTGGCCGTCCTGTTCAACGGCCGAGTTGCAGGCATCAGCGGCATTCTCGGTGGTATTCTCGACCTGGACCGGGCCAACATGCCCTGGCGCCTCGCCTTCCTGATCGGATTGATCGGAGCGGGAGCGGTCATGTTGGCGCGGCCGGAGGCGACAATCGAGATCACAGGCTCGACGCCCTTATTGATCGCGGGCGGCTTGCTGGTCGGGTTCGGCACGCGCCTCGGCAGCGGCTGCACCAGCGGCCACGGCGTCTGCGGTCTGGCACGGGGCTCCAAACGCTCCCTCGTCTCGACGGCGATCTACATAGGCGTCGCCGTGGCGACCCTGTTCGTCGTCCGCCATGTGATCGGGGGCTGAGGCGATGATGCGGCTTCTATCAGGACTGATCGCGGGGGCGCTGTTCGGCGCGGGCTTGGCGCTGTCCGGGATGGTCGATCCCGCCCGGGTGCTCGGCTTCCTTGATATCGCCGGGGTCGCCCAAGGCACTTGGGATCCGACCCTGGCCTTCGTCATGGCCGGGGCGCTCGCCGTCGCGACGCCCGGTTACTGGCTGGCCCGGCGCCGGGCCAAGCCGGTATTCGAACCCGCGTTTCAGGTGCCCGGCAAAGGCGCCGTCGACCGCCGCCTGACCCTGGGCGCCGTGATGTTCGGCCTCGGCTGGGGGCTCGTCGGCTTCTGCCCGGGCCCGGCCCTGGCGGCGCTCGGCAGTGGCCGGACCGAAGTGCTGATCTTCGGTGCCGCCATGGCCGCCGGAATGTGGCTGTTCGGGCGCGTCGCCCGCTAGGCCCCCGCGACGGCGGCCGCTTCCTCGCCCGCCCGCTTACCGCCGATGAAGCATTCGGCGAGGTTCCCGCCGGACATGTAGAGATGGCCGAACAGGCTGCCCAATTCGCCCGCCGCGTAGAGGCCGGGAATGGCCTCGCCGAACGGATTGAGGACCTGCTGTGCCGCGTTATGGACCGGGCCGCCCTGCGTATTCGCACAAATCGGCCAGAGCTGCCCATAGGTGAAGGGCGGCTTTTCCAACGGCATCATGGTCGCCGGCAGACGCCCGAAATCGCGGTCGTCGCCGTTGCGGCAGGCGGCGTTCCACCGGTCGATGGTTTCTTGCAGGTCTTCCGCGTCGGCGCCGATGGCCTGGGCCAATTCCGCGACGCTGTCGGCCTGATGCAGGATCCCCATCTCGATCTCGGCCAGATTGTCGTCGGACCATTTGAAGGTGCAGTTCGGGTCGTTATAGGAGGGGAAGCCGATGGGCCCGCGCGCGCGGCCGTCCTCGTCGACGATCACCCAGGACGGAATGCGCGAATAGCACTGGTTCGACGCGTCATAGGTCGCCATCGGGCGGTGGCCGGTGTCCTGCAGGTAGGGCGGATATTCGTTCATGTACCGCTTGCCGAACCGGTCGACGATGATCCAGGGCATCAACGCGTCGTTATAGGTGGAGAAGAAGTTCTGAATTTGCGCTTCCGCGCCGTCGGCGCCGGGAATCCAATCGGGCAGACGAAGCAGGCGGATGCCGTAGGGGTGGGACGCCGGGTCGGGATGCCGGAAACCGTAGGTGCCGTGGTAGTGCCACATGTGCCAAAGGTCGGCGCCGGCTTCCTGCGCCATGCGGATGCCGTCGCCGGTATTGGCGAGGTAAGCACCGGAATAGACGGGTTTTTCCTGCCAGTACTGCATCTGCATTTCGGGCGAGCCTTCGAAGCCGCCAGTCGCCAACACGACGCCGCCCTTGGCCCGGATGCGCTTGCCCCCGGCGACCAGACCGGTGACCAAGCCGTTCTCATGGATCAGGCGTTCCGCCGGGCAGGACATGCGGACCTCGATCCCGCGTTTTTCAACGCTGTCCATCATCACCTTGAAGAGGCGCGTACCGCCGCGCATGCCCATGCCCCAGGTGAAATCGCGCACGGCGTCGAACCCGGGAATCGACTTGACGGAGACGAAGCCGAAGCTGTCGCCGCCAGTGAAGGGGTAGTTGGCGGGAGACCAGGTCGTCGTGACCTCGGCGTCGTTGACCGTCGCCAGATCTCGGATGAAGGGCTCGATCCGCGCCATCTCGTCGGCCATTTGCCGCAGCAACGGTTCCGGCGTCGTCCCGGCATTGGTTTCCTTGAGATATTCGAAGGTCGCGTCGGCATCGCGCGAAACCCGCACGCCGCCCGCCGAACAAATCGAAATACCGCCGGGGTGGGCCGTTTTCTCGATCAACAGCACCTTGGCGCCCGCGTCGTGGGCCGCCACGGCCGCCGCCGCACCGGCAAATCCATACCCGACGCAGACGACGTCGAAGGTATCCTCCCAGTTACTCATTCGATCCTCCCATAGTACGATGCCCTCCCCCACCCTATCTGCCTAACCGCGACGGTACGCGACTGCCAACTACCAATTTTAAGGGTTAGACTGTCCAGCATGTTCGATCGCGATCCGCTTTTATTGCCATCAATCACCGACGCCGACGCGGCGGCGGAGGGCCGGGTCGTCCTGACCGGGTCGCACGGTGGGCTCTACGCCGCCTGCCTGGCATCCAAGGCCGGGTGCCGCGCCGCACTGTTCAGCGACGCGGGCATCGGCCTGGACGATGCGGGTGTCGCCGGTGTTTTGGCGCTGAACGACGCGGGTATGGCCGCCGCCGCGATCTGTCATGCCACGGCCCGCATCGGCGACGCCGAAGACATGCGCGCCCGGGGCCGCATCTCCATCGTCAACGACGGGGCGAAACGGCTCGGCCTGGCCCTGGGCATGGCCGCCGAAGAAGCCCTGGCAAGGCTGGCCGACGCCCCCCTGCCGACCGGCACCCTGCCCGCCATGGAAGAGACGCGGCGCGTCTTGCCGCCGTCCGCTGCGGCGCCCGGCGGACCGGAAATCGTGCTGGTGGATTCAGCCTCCCTGGTCTCATCGGAAGACACCGGGCGGATCGTCGTCACCGGATCGCACGGCGGGCTGGTCGGCGGCGACCCCGCGCGGGCCTTGAAGGCGGAGGCGGCACTCGCCGTATTCAACGACGCCGGGATCGGCGCCGACGAAGCCGGGGTGACGCGGCTGCCCGCGCTCGAGACGCGGGGTATACCAGCGGTCGCCGTGGCGCATGTCTCGGCGCGAATCGGCGATGCGGCTTCGGCATGGGAGCGGGGTGTCCTGTCCCGCGCCAATCCCGCGGCCTTGGCGCTGGGTGCCGAGACGGGGATGCCGCTTGCCGCCTGGATTCGTGGCGCCTTCCAGGCGAACTAGGCCGCTGCTGCCGCTGCCTCGGGCCGCCGGGACTTACCTTTCCGCGCCAACATCTGCTAGATTTTCCGGACGGTGCCCACCGCCCCGCAGATTTAAGGATTCGAAACATGGCCCTGGAACATTCGTTCAGGAACCTGACCGAGGACGAACGCGCGACCTTGATGCGTGTCGCCACCGGCACCGCGTTCGAGGGCGGCGAAACGGTGATCAACCAGGGCGATACCGTCGCGAACCTGATGGTCGTCTCCAAGGGCATGCTGCGCGTGACCCATGTTTTCGAGGGCGGTCATTTGAGCGAATTCGTCGGCCCCCTGGGCCCCGGCGACGTGGTCGGCGAGATGTCCTTCGTCGACGGCAAGGGGGCAAGCGCCACTTTGATCGCCGACGGCGAGACGGAGGTCCTGACCATTCCACGCGATGCCATCAGTTCCCTGGCCGCGACAGATCCCAGCTTCGACGGACGGTTCTACAAGGACCTGTTCATGCATCTGTCCCGGCGCCTCCGGGCGACCAACCTGCGGGCCGATCCGGGCCCGGCCGCCGGCGGATGAGGATCGGCGCCGCCTCCGGTGCGCCACCCTCCGCCTCCGCCCCCCGACGTCTTCGATGACAGAAACGCCTCCCGCTTCCTCCACGATCGACGCGCGCGCCTTCAACCGGCGCGTCTGGGCGCTGGCGTTGCCGATCATGGCGACCAACGTCACCATCCCGTTGTTGGGGCTGGTCGATACGGCGGTGGTCGGCCGCCTGCCGGGGGCCGAATACATGGGCGCCGTGGCCATCGCCGCCGTGATCATGAACGTTCTTTACGCCTCGCTGAACTTCCTGCGCATGGGGACCACGGGCCTGACGGCGCAATCGTTCGGCGCGCGGGATTCGGATCAAATGCGCTCCTGGCTGGCGCGGGCCTGCATTCTGTCGGTGGTGCTGGGCCTCGCGCTTGTCGCCCTGCAGGTCCCGGTCCTGAGGCTTTCCCATTGGCTAATGGCGCCCAGCGACGCCGTCTGGCCGCTGACGGAAAGCTATTTCCAGATCCGAATTTGGGGGGCGCCGGCGGCGTTGTTGAACTTCGCGCTGCTGGGCTGGTTCTTCGGCGTGCAGGACATGCGCTCCGCCCTTTACGCCCAGGTCTTCCTGAACGGGATGAACATCGTGCTCGACGTCTGGTTCGTGCTCGGCCTGGGTTGGGGCGTCGACGGCGTCGCCTGGGCGACCATCATTTCCGAATATTCCGCCGTGTTGCTGGGTTTCTGGCTGGCCGCCCGGCGGCTGGGGCATTTGGGCGGACGGTGGCGGTGGGACCGCATCCGCGACACCTCGCGCATCCGCCGTATGCTGGGCGTCAACCGCGACATTTTCATGCGCTCGATCTGCCTGCAGGCGGCCTTCGTGATCTTCACCTCGGCCGGGACCCGCATGGGCGACGACGTGCTGGCCGCCAATGCGCTTTTGCTGCAGTTCACGATGTTCACGGCCTACGCCCTGGATGGTTTCGCCAATGCGGCCGAGGCCATGGCGGGCGAAGCCGTGGGGGCGCACGATCAGGATCTGTTCCGCCGCGCGGTAAAGGTGAATACGGTCTGGGGCGTGCTGTTCGCGTTGGTCTTCTCCATGGCCTATTGGGCCTTCGGCACGCATATCGTGAACCTGCTTTCGACCGTCACGGAAGTGCGGGAAATGGCCTATGTGCATCTGGTCTGGATGATCGCCCTGCCGGTCGTTTCGGTCTGGAGCTACCTGTTGGACGGGGTCTTCATCGGCGCGACCTGGACGCGGGAGATGCGCAACGGCATGGCGATTTCGCTGGCCGTTTTCGCCGTACTGCTGCCCTGGGCCACGGCGACCTGGGGCAACCAGGGTCTCTGGGCGGCCTTCACCCTGTTCCTGGGCATGCGCGGGATCACCATGGCGGTGATGTACCCGCGCCTGGTCCGGGGCGTCGGCCAAGGTCCCCGGCCGGAAACCTGATACCGCCCGAGGCCCGAAACGTGATTCACGTTCAGGGTCCTTGACCTTGCGCCCGGAAGCGCCGATTTTGACCGGCAACAATCCCGCCAACGCGACAACCAGATCATAAGAGCCCAGATGACCGACCTCCGCAGCCGCCCGCTGATCGAAAAGCTCATCGGTTTCGACACCACCAGCCACTATTCCAACCTGGAACTCATGGCCTTCGTGCAGGACTACCTGACCGGCCATGGCGTGGAAAGCCAACTGGTCCACGATTCCACCGGGACCAAGGCGAACCTTTACGCCACCCTGGGTCCGACGGACCGGGGCGGCATCATGCTTTCCGGTCATACGGACGTCGTGCCCGTGGACGGCCAGGACTGGGCGACGGACCCGTTCGTCGTGACCGAAAAGGACGGCAAGCTCTATGGCCGCGGCACGTCGGACATGAAGAGCTTCATCGCCATTGCGCTGGCCTTCGTGCCGGAATTCCTGGAACGTGGGCTTGAAACGCCGATCCACCTGGCGTTCAGCCATGACGAGGAAGTCGGCTGTATCGGGGTCCGGTCGCTGATCAAGATGATGAACGACCTGCCGATCCGGCCGGTCATGGGCATCATCGGGGAGCCGACCAGCATGCAGGTCTGCGTCGGCCACAAGGGCAAGCGCAGCTTCCGTGCCCAGTTCAAGGGCAAGGAAGCCCATTCGTCGC
>CAJWCU010000009.1 GCA_913030825.1 uncultured Rhodospirillaceae bacterium
CGCGAAGGGGGCCGCACCGTCGGCGCCGGCGTCGTTTCCAAGATCATCGAATAGGGTAACCGTTCAGCCGGCCCCTCGTTACCTAGGGGCCGGCGAACTTTTCGGGCCAAGGAATTTAAGGCTAGAGCCATGGACCAACAGAACATAAGAATTCGGCTGAAGGCGTTTGACCATCGTGTGCTGGACCAATCCGCGCGTGAAATCGTCAATACGGCCCAGCGGACCGGCGCCTCGGTGCGCGGCCCCATTCCTTTGCCGACCCGTATCGAGAAGTTCACCGTGCTGAAGTCGCCGCACGTGGACAAGAAGTCGCGGGAACAATTTGAAATCCGCACCCACAAGCGGGTGCTCGACATTGTCGACCCCACGCCGCAGACGGTGGACGCGCTGATGAAGCTCGACCTCGCCGCCGGCGTCGACGTCGAGATCAAGCTCTAAGGGATCGAGATTATGCGGACCGGATTGATCGCACAGAAGCTGGGTATGACCCGCGTGTTCCAGGAAGACGGCCGGCACCTGCCGGTGACCGTCCTCAAGGTGGACAACGTGCATGTCGTCGCCCAGCGGACGACGGAAAAAGAAGGCTACACGGCCGTTCAGCTCTCCTGGGGCAAGGCCAAGCCGAAAAACATGTCCAAGGCCCTGCGTGGCCATTACGCCAAAGCCAAGGTCGAGCCGGGCAAGCGCCTGCGCGAGTTCCGGGTGTCGGAAGGCAATCTGGTCGACGTCGGCGCCGAACTGTCTGCCGCCCACTTTGTGTCGGGCCAGATGGTCGACGTGACGGGAACCTCGGTCGGTAAAGGTTTTGCCGGTGGCATGAAGCGCCACGGTTTCGGCGGGCTGCGGGCGTCTCACGGCGTTTCCATCTCGCACCGTTCGCACGGTTCCACGGGTCACTGTCAGGATCCGGGCCGGGTGTTCAAGGGCAAGAAGATGGCCGGTCAGTTGGGTAACGTGCGCTGCACGGTGCAGAACCTTCCGGTTGTCGCGACCGACTCCGAGCGCGGCCTGATCCTGGTCCGCGGCGCGGTGCCGGGTGCCAAGGGCGGCTACGTCCTGGTGCGTGATGCGGTCAAGAAGGCGATGCCTGAAGATCTGCCGCTGCCCGCGGGCGTGAAGGGCGATCCGGCCATCGCGGAAGCCGAAGGTCAGGATATGTTCGAAGAAGCGGCGGCCCTCTCCGAAGAAGAGAAGGCGGCGGCGGAAGCGGCGGCCAAGGCCGAAGCGGAAGCCGAAGCCGCGGCCGAAGCCGATACGGCGTCTGACGCTGCCGGCGACGCCGAAGAGAACAAGGAATAAGGGCGATGAAGCAGGACATTATCTCGCTCGCCAACAAGAAGGTCGGTGATATCGACCTGGACGAAGCGATCTTCGGGATCGACGTCCGAGGCGACCTGATGGCGCGCACGGTCAATTGGCAACTCGCCAAGCGGCGTGCCGGGACTCACAAGACCAAGGGCCGTTCCGAAGTTAACGGCACCAAGGCCAAGCCGTTCCGCCAAAAGGGCACGGGCCGGGCCCGACAGGGTTCCAAGTACGTGACCCAGATGCGTGGTGGTGGTGTCGTTTTCGGCCCGCTGGTGCGTGACCATTCCAACTCGCTGCCGAAGAAGGTGCGTCGTTTGGCCCTTAAGTCGGCCATCAGCGCCAAGCAGAAAGAAGGCAAGCTGGTCATCATCGACAGCGCCGCCATGAAGGGGCCGAAGACCCGCGAACTCGCCAAACAGCTGGAAAAGCTGGGCTGGGGCCGTGCCCTGGTCATCGACGGCGAGCAGGTCGACGAGAATTTCGCCAAGGCGGCCGCCAACATTATCGGCATCGACGTGTTGCCGTCCGGCGGGGCCAATGTGTACGACATCCTGCGTCGCGATACCCTGGTCATCACCCAGGCCGGCGTGGACAAGTTGATGGAGCGCTTGAAATGAGCCGCTACAGCCCCAACACCGCGACGGTGTCCCAGGAACGCATGATGGAAATCCTGCGTCGCCCGGTCATCACCGAGAAAGCCACCCTGATGGGCGAACACAATCAGGTCAGCTTTTTCGTGCCGATGGACGCCGACAAATTCGAAGTCAAGGCCGCCGTCGAACAGCTGTTCAAGGTCAAGGTGACCTCGGTCAACACCCTGATTTCCAAGGGCAAGACCAAGCGGTTCCGGGGTCGTCCGGGCAAGCGTTCCGACGCCAAGAAGGCGATCGTGACGCTGGCTGAGGGCAGCTCCATCGACGTGACCACGGGAATCTAAGGGCCCCAGACGGGACCCTTTAGGGATTAGAGAAGAAAAAGGGCAGAGACCAATGGCTCTGACACAGTTTAAACCGACCACGCCCGGCCGCCGGGGTTTGATCCTGGTGGACCGCAGCGACCTTCATAAGGGCAAGCCCGAGAAGTCGCTGATCGAAGGTCTGCGCAAAAAGGGTGGCCGCAACAACAACGGCCGCATCACCGCGCGTCGTCGTGGCGGTGGCCACAAACAGCGTTATCGCGTCATCGACTTCAAACGTCAGAAGTTCGACATGCCGGCGACGATCGAGCGTTTGGAATACGATCCGAACCGCACGGCCTTCATCGCGCTGATTAAGTACGAAGACGGCGAGCTGGCCTACATCCTGGCGCCGCAGCGCGTTCGCGCGGGTGACATGGTGGTCGCGGGCGAAGCCTGTGACATCAAGCCCGGTAACGCCATGCCGATGAAGAACATCCCGGTCGGCACCATCATCCACAACGTGGAGATGAAGCTCGGGAAGGGCGGTCAGATGGCCCGCTCCGCCGGCACGTACGCCCAGATCATCGGTAAGGACCAGGGTTACGCCCAGCTCCGTTTGTCGTCCGGTGAACTGCGCATGGTTCGCGCCGAATGCATGGCCACCATCGGTGCCGTGTCTAACCCGGACCAGCAGAACACCAAGATCGGCAAGGCCGGTCGCGCCCGCTGGAAAGGCAAGCGCCCGTCGGTGCGTGGTGTTGCAATGAACCCGATCGACCACCCGCATGGCGGCGGCGAAGGCCGCACCTCGGGCGGCCGGCATCCGGTGACCCCGTGGGGTAAACCCACGAAGGGCAAGCGGACCCGAAACAACAAGAAGACGGACAAGCTGATCATGCGGTCGCGCCACGTCCGTAAGAAGCGGTAAGAGGAGCGATCGATGTCGCGTTCCGTTTGGAAAGGTCCTTTCGTCGACGGCTATCTGCTGAAGAAAGCAGAAGAAGTTCGTGCGTCCGGACGTAATTCGGTGATCAAGACCTGGTCCCGCCGGTCGACGATCCTGCCCCAGTTCGTGGGCCTGAACTTCGGTGTCTACAATGGCCAGAAGTTCATCCCCGTCCTGGTGACCGAAGAAATGATCGGCCACAAGTTCGGTGAATTCTCGCCGAGCCGGACCTACTACGGTCACGCGGCCGACAAGAAGGCGAAGAGGGGCTAGTCATGGGTAAGTCTGCTGCCGAACGTCCGCTCAAGGACAACGAAGCGATGGCCTACGCCAAGCACATCCGGACCAGCCCGCGTAAGCTGAACCTGGTGGCGGAAAGCATTCGCGGCATGACCTGCGAGCGCGCGTTGGCTGAACTGACGTTTTCGAAGCGCCGCATCGCGCTGGACGTCAAGAAGGTTCTGGAAAGCGCCATCGCCAATGCCGAGAACAACCACCAGCTCGACGTCGACCGCTTGGTCGTGTCGGAAGCCACCGTCGGTCGGTCGCTGGTCATGAAACGATGGAAAGCGCGTGCCCGTGGCCGCGTCGGGCGCATCGAGAAACCTTTCTCGAACCTTCGGGTTGTCGTGCGCGAACGTGAGGAGACCGCTTAAATGGGTCAGAAAGTCAATCCGGTCGGGCTCCGCCTCGGCATCAACCGCACTTGGGACTCCCGCTGGTTCGCCAACGACGGCGACTATGCGACCCTGCTGCACGAGGACATCAAGATCCGCACCAAGCTGAAGAAAAAGCTTCAGCAGGCTGGCGTGTCCAAGATCATCATTGAGCGCCCCGCCAAGAAGGCGCGCGTGACGATCCACACGGCCCGTCCCGGCGTCGTCATCGGCAAGAAGGGCGCGGATATCGAAAAGCTGCGCCGTGAAGTCGCCCAGATGACGTCTTCGGAAGTCCATCTCAACATCGTTGAAATCCGCAAGCCGGAAATCGACGCCCAGCTGGTCGCCGAAAACGTCGCCCAGCAGATGGAACGCCGCGTGTCGATCCGCCGCGCCATGAAGCGCGCCGTGCAGTCGGCCCTGCGTCTCGGCGCCGAAGGCATCCGGATCAACTGCTCCGGCCGTTTGGGCGGCGCCGAAATCGCGCGGATGCAGTGGTATCGCGAAGGCCGTGTGCCGCTGCACACGCTGCGCGCCAACATCGATTACGGTGAAGCCACCGCCAGCACGACCTACGGCGCTTGCGGCGTCAAGGTCTGGATCTACAAGGGCGACATCATGGCCCACGATCCGATGGCGATGGACAAGCTGGCTCAGGAACAACAGCCGGTCCGCTAAGGGACCTGGCTTCGACGGAAACCAATGGGATAGGCGACGGAAAATGCTAGCCCCGAAAAGAATGAAATTCCGCAAGGCCCACAAGGGCCGGATCCATGGCAACGCCAAGGGCGGCACGGCACTCAACTTCGGCTCTTATGGCCTGAAGGCGACCTCGCCGAACCGTATCACGTCTCGGCAGATCGAAGCCGCGCGGCGTGCGATGACCCGTCACATGAAGCGTGCCGGTCGTGTTTGGATCCGTATCTTCCCGGACGTCCCGGTCTCTCAGAAGCCGGCCGAAGTTCGTCAGGGTAAAGGTAAGGGCTCGCCCGAGTTCTGGGCCGCCCGCGTCAAGCCGGGCCGCATCATGTTCGAAATCGACGGTGTGCCCCTGGACGTGGCGAAGAAGGCCATGGAACTGGCGGCTGCGAAGCTGCCGATCGAAACGCGGTTCGTCACCCGCCTGGGTGAGGAGGGTTGATCATGACCAAAGCTGTCGATCTCAAGACCAAATCCGACGACGAGCTGAAGGATCAGCTCATGGACCTCAAGAAGGAAGCCTTCAATCTGCGCTTCCAGAAGGCGTCCGGCGCGCTGGAAAACACTGCGCGGGTGCAGACGGTTCGTCGCGACATTGCGCGGATCAAGACCATTTTGGGCGAACGCGGCGTTGCCGCGGCCGCGTCCTGACAAAGAGGTAGCGAAAGATGCCGAAACGTATTCTCCAGGGCGTCGTCGTCAGCGACAAGATGGACAAGACCGTGACCGTTCAGGTTGAACGCCGGTTCAAACATCCGCTCTACAAGAAGTTCATCAAGCGGACCAAGAAGTACGCCGCGCACGACGAAAACAATGCGTGCAAGGTTGGCGACACGGTTCAGATCCGGGAAACGCGCCCGATTTCGCGGCGTAAGACCTGGGAAGTGATTAGCGAGGCGGGCTGAGGTCTTTGTGACCAAGCCCTTTAGTCAAGGACAAGAAGAATGATCCAGGCCGAAACGAACTTGGACGTGGCCGATAATTCCGGCGCCCGTCGTGTCCAGTGCATCAAGGTGCTGGGCGGCTCGAAGCGTAAATACGCCTCGGTGGGCGACGTGATCGTCTGCTCGGTCAAGGAAGCCATTCCGCGGGGCCGCGTGAAGAAGGGCGAGATCGTGCGCGCGGTCGTCGTGCGCACCGCCAAGGACATCCGTCGTAACGACGGGACGTCCATCCGCTTCGACAACAATGCCGCCGTGCTGATCAATACGTCGGGCGAGCCCATCGGCACCCGTATCTTCGGCCCGGTGACCCGTGAACTGCGGGCCAAGGCCTACATGAAGATCGTGTCCCTGGCGCCGGAAGTGATTTGAGGAACGTTGAGAGATGGTAGCGACAATCAAAAAGGGCGATAAGGTCGTTGTTCTGACCGGCCGCGACAAAGGCAAGGAAGGCGAAGTGCTGAAAGTGCTTCCCACCGACAACCGCGCCGTCGTCCAGGGCATCAATCGCATGAAACGCCACACCCGTCCGACCCAGACGTCGGCCGGTGGCATCATCGAGCAGGAAGCCCCGATTCACCTGTCCAACTTGGCCCATATGGATCCCAAGGACGGCAAGCCGACCCGCGTCGGCACGAAGATCCTTAAAGACGGCCGCAAGGTCCGCTTCGCGAAGCGGTCCGGCGAGCAGATTGATTAAGCGAGGGCCTGACGATGGCTACACGGCTCAAAGAAGTCTACGACACGGAAATCAAGTCCGCGATGATGGAACAGTTCGGGTATTCGAACGTCCATCAGGTGCCGAAGCTTGAAAAGATCGTTCTCAACATGGGCGTCGGCGACGCGACCGAAGACCGCAAGCGGGTCGAGGGCGCGATCGAGGATCTGACCCGTATCACCGGTCAGAAGCCGGTCGCGACCCGGGCGAAGAAGTCCATCGCGGGCTTCAAACTGCGCGAAGGCATGGTGATTGGTGCCAAGGTCACGCTGCGCAAGGACCGCATGTATGAATTCCTGGACCGTCTGGTGAACATCGCACTGCCGCGTGTTCGCGACTTCCGCGGCATCCAGGGCAAGTGTTTCGACGGCCATGGCAACTTCGCCATGGGGCTGAAGGAGCAGATCGTCTTCCCGGAAATCGACTATGACCAGGTCGATAAGGTTCGGGGCATGGACATCGTGATCTGCACGTCGGCCGGTACCGATGATGAAGCGAAGGCTCTGCTGAAGGCCTTCAACATGCCGCTGGCCGGCAAGTAAGCCCAAGCGGCGGATGGAGATCGAGTAATGGCGAAGAAAAGCGCGATCCAGAAGAACAATAAGAGGGCCCGCATGGCGAAGCAGTTCGCTGCCAAGCGCGCGCGCCTCAAGGCTCTGACCCGGGACGAAAGTGCGTCCCCGGAAGACCGCTTCAATGCGCATTTGAAACTGGCGCAGTTGCCCCGCAACTCCGCCCCTAACCGGCATCGTCTGCGGTGCGAACTGACGGGTCGCCCGCGCGGCAACTATCGGAAGTTCAAGATTTCCCGCATTTCGCTGCGGGATTTGGCCTCCGACGGGATGATTCCCGGCATGGTCAAGTCGAGCTGGTAGGAAGGGAAAGATACTAACATGTCTATGACCGATCCCTTGGGTGATATGCTCACCCGTATCCGCAACGGCCAGCAGGCGCGCAAGAGCGTCGTCCTGTCGCCGTCTTCCAACCTCCGGGCCAACGTGCTCGAAGTGTTGATGCGTGAAGGCTACATCCGCGGCTATCAGAAGCGCGAAGAAAAGCCTGGCATGGCGGAACTGGAAATCGAACTTAAGTACCACGAAGGCCAGCCGGTGATCCGCGAGATCCAGCGCGTTTCGACCCCGGGCCGTCGCGTCTATTCCGGTATCGGCGATCTGCCGCGCGTGTTCAACGGGCTGGGTATCTCCATCCTGTCGACCCCGCGGGGTGTGCTGTCGGACCACGAATGCCGCGAGCATAACGTGGGCGGCGAAATTCTCTGCCAGGTGTTCTAAGAGCACCCGGGCGAATAAGTAAGAAGGCGGTATAAGATGTCGCGTATTGGAAAGAACCCGGTCGAGGTGCCCGAGGGCGTCACCGTTGAAATCAACGGCATGACGGTCAAGGCCAAGGGCAAGCTGGGTGAGTTGAGCGAGACCCTGGTCGACGAAGTGATCGTTTCTCAGGAAGACAACTTGATTCACTTCAAGCCCGCCAACGACACCAAGCGTGCCCGGCAGATGTGGGGCATGAGCCGGACCAAGGTTCTGAACCTGGTCGAAGGCGTGAGCAACGGCTTCAAGAAAGAACTGGAAATTTCCGGCGTCGGTTACCGCGCCCAGATGCAGGGCAACAAGCTGGTCTTGCAGCTCGGTTTCAGCCACGACGTCGAATACCCGGCGCCGGAAGGCATCAAGATTTCCTGCCCGGAAGCCACGCAGGTCGTGATCGAAGGCGTCGACAAGCAGTTGGTCGGGCAGGTTGCCGCGGAAATCCGCGCCTATCGGCCGCCGGAACCCTACAAGGGCAAGGGCGTCAAATATGCGGGCGAGTTCATCCTCCGCAAAGAAGGGAAGAAGAAGTAAGTCATGGCCAACGCTCAGCAAAAATTCCAGAAGCGCCAGCTTCGCGTTCGGCGCCAGATCCGCAAGGCGGGCGGCGAGCGTCCGCGCCTGGCCGTGTACCGCTCGGGCCTGCATATCTATGCCCAGGTCATCGACGACCGCGCCGGCAAGACGCTGGCCGCCGCTTCGTCCCTGGACAAAGAACTCAAGGGCAAGTTGGCCAAGGGCTGCAACATCGAAGCGGCCGGCGAAGTCGGTAAGCTGGTTGCCTCCCGCGCTGTCAAGGAAGGCGTCAAGGAAGTCGTCTTCGACCGTGGCGGGTACAAATTCCACGGCCGGGTCAAGGCTCTGGCAGACGCCGCGCGCGAAGCCGGCCTGTCGTTCTAATTAACGCGTACTAGGAAATCAGGAACAGCCTCATGGCAGAGCAACGTAACGAACAAGGTCAAGGCCGAGGCCAGCGTGGCCGCCGCGGCGACCGCGATCGCGGGCCCGAGCAGCGCGAAGACAACGAACTGACCGACAAGCTGGTCCACATCAACCGCGTGGCCAAAGTGGTCAAGGGTGGCCGTCGCTTCTCGTTCGCGGCCCTGGTCGTGGTTGGCGACGGCAAAGGCCGTGTCGGCTACGGTTCGGGCAAGGCGCGCGAAGTGCCGGAAGCCATCCGCAAAGCGACCGACGCCGCCAAGCGCAACATGATCCGTGTGCCGCTGCGTGAAGGCCGGACCCTGCATCACGACGTCAATGGCCGCTTCGGCGCCGGTCGCGTGATCATGCGCTCCGCCCCTCCGGGTACGGGCATCATTTCGGGCGGCCCGATGCGCGCCGTGTTCGAAACGATGGGCGTCCAGGACGTCGTTGCGAAGTCCATGGGCAGCGCCAACCCTTACAACATGGTGAAGGCGACCTTCGACGCCCTGCAGGCGTGTCAGTCGCCGCGCAGCGTCGCGTCCCGCCGGTCCAAGAAAGTCGGTGACATCGTGCAGCGTCGTGAAGACGTTGCCGCCGCCACCGAACAGGCCTGATCGGAGCCCTGACAATGGCAGACAAGAAAACCGTTACCGTCACGCAGATCGGCAGCCACATCGGCCGCCCGGCGGATCAGCGGGCCACCCTGAAGGGCCTGGGCCTGAACAAATTGCACCGCACGCGCGTGTTGGAAGACACCCCGGCCGTCCGTGGCATGATTAACAAGGTCAGCCACCTGGTGCGGGTCGAGCAAGCGGACTAAATAACCAACGAAGGCTTATGGCCTAAGGAACAAAGCTATGCGTTTGAATGAGATCAGCGACAACCAGGGTGCGACCCGCCCGCGCAAGCGAGTCGGCCGCGGCATCGCCTCCGGCACCGGCAAGACCTCCGGTAAGGGTATGAAGGGGCAGAAGTCCCGTTCGGGCGTCAGCCTGCTGGGCTTCGAAGGCGGTCAGATGCCGATCTATCGGCGTCTGCCCAAGCGCGGCTTCAACAACGCCAACTTCGCCCGTGTTTATGCGGAGCTGAACGTCGGTCTTTTGCAGGAAGCCATCGACGCCAAGCGCGTCGATGCGTCCAAGCCGATCACGACGGCGATCCTGGTTGAAGCCGGTGTCGTCAAGAAAGCCAAGGACGGCCTGCGCCTTCTGGGCAAGGGCGAGCTGAAAGCCAAGGTCACGATCGAAGTCGAAGGCGCCACCAAGGGTGCGCTGGCGGCCGTCGAGAAGGCCGGCGGCCAGGTGACCGTCAATGCGCCGGTCGAAGCCAAGGACGAAGCCCAGTCCAAGAAGGGCATCAAAGGCAAGAACAAGCGCCGCGCCGCCGAACAGGGCGACGCCGAATAACGACCAATAGGGCGGGGGCCTAATGTCCCCCGCCGCCGGAGACTTGTGAATGGCATCCGCCGCCGAACAACTCGCCTCGAACGTAAATCTCGGCGCCTTCTCGAAGGCGACGGAATTGAAGAAGCGCATCTGGTTCACACTGGGTGCGCTCATCGTTTACAGGCTGGGCACCTTCATCCCGCTGCCGGGCATCGATCCGGTGGTGCTGGACGAAATCTTCCGCGCCAACCAGGGCGGGGTGCTGGGCATGTTCAACATGTTCGCGGGCGGTGCGCTGGGCCGGATGACCATCTTCGCGCTCAACATCATGCCGTACATCTCGGCCTCCATCATCATGCAGCTGATGACGTCAATCTCGCCGTCCTTGGAGCAGATGAAGAAGGAAGGCGAGTCGGGCCGCAAGAAGATCAACCAGTACACTCGGTACCTTACGGTGCTGATCTGTCTGCTGCAGGCCTACGGGATCGCCGTCGGTATCGAAGGCATGTCGGGCAGCCAAGGGCCGGCCGTGCATGAGCCTGGCTATTTCTTCCGCTTCGCGGTCGTCGTGACGCTGACCGGCGGGACCATGTTCCTGATGTGGTTGGGCGAACAGATCACCGCCCGGGGTGTCGGTAACGGCATCTCGCTGATTATTTTCGCAGGTATCGTCGCCGAATTGCCGGCGGCCATGGCCGGTACGTTCGAGATGGGCCGAACCGGTGCGCTTCCGACCGCATTGATCATTGCAATCCTGCTGATGGCCGTTGGCGTCATTGCCCTGGTCGTCTTCGTCGAACGCGCGCAGCGCCGGATCCTGATCCAGTATCCGAAGCGTCAGCGCGGCAACAAGATGATGGGCGGCGAAAGCTCCCACCTGCCGTTGAAGTTGAATACCGCCGGCGTCATTCCGCCGATCTTCGCGTCGTCGCTGCTGTTGATGCCGATCACGGTCATCACGCTGTCGGCGGGGCAGGGGCCGGAATGGATGAATGCCGCGGCGGCTTATCTGGGCCGGGGTTCCCCCGTCTACATGGCGATCTATATCGGTTTGATCGTGTTTTTCGCCTTTTTCTACACCGCTGTCGTTTTCAACGTGAACGACACGGCCGACAACCTGAAGAAGTACGGTGGCTTCATCCCCGGTATCCGTCCGGGTAAGAACACCGCCGAGTACCTGGATCGTGTGCTGACCCGCCTGACTTGTGTCGGTGCCCTCTATCTGGCAGTGATCTGCGCCATCCCGGAATTGCTGATTTCCAACTTCGGCGTTCCGTTCTACTTCGGCGGCACGTCCTTGCTGATCGTCGTCACCGTGACGATGGATACGGTGACCCAGGTTCAATCCCATCTGATCGCCCATCAGTACGAAGGTCTGATCAAGAAGCAGCGTTTGCGGGGGAGGCGTTAATGAACCTGTTGCTCATGGGACCGCCGGGGGCCGGTAAAGGCACCCAGTCGAAACGTCTGGAAGGGGTCTTTGGCCTCGTCCAATTGTCGACCGGCGACATGTTGCGCGCCGCCGTTAAGTCCGGCAGCGATCTGGGCCGGAAGGCGCAGGCGATCATGGAACGCGGCGACTTGGTGCCGGACGACCTGATCATCGACATGATCTCGGCCCGCATCGAAGAGCCCGATTGCGCTAACGGCTTCATCCTTGACGGGTTTCCGCGCACGGTGCCGCAGGCCGAAGCGCTGGCCGTCATGTTGGCGGAGAAGGGCGGTAAGCTGGATCATGTGATCGAGCTGGCGGTCGACGATGATGCGATGGTTCAGCGAATCACCGGGCGCTACACCTGCGCCGGCTGTGGTCAGGGGTACCACGACGAATTTGAAAAGCCCGCCACCGAAGGCGTGTGCGACAAATGCGGCGGCACCGAGTTTACCCGCCGCGCGGACGATACCGAGGACACGGTTCGCAACCGTCTGAACGCTTATCACGAACAAACGGCCCCGATCCTCGCCTACTACAAAGAACAAGGGGTTCTGAAAGACGTCGACGGCATGGCCGATATCGACGCCGTGACGGACCAGTTGAAAGGAGTGATCGGCGGGGCCTAGAGGGCGTGAAAAAGGCGGTGTCCCGTGGTTGACTTGGGAATGTAACTGCCTATAATCGCGCCTCTTTCCAGGCCCGGCGGATTTTGAACATAGAAAGCAAATCCGAGCGAACAATTTTGTTCGTCGCGATTTTTTTGCTTTGGGAACAACGAGTTAGAGCAAGGCCGACAACGGTACGGCATAGCGGCACGGCGAAGCGGCTTGCTCTTGAATTTTGACGAACGTGAGGAGCTAAAACCTTGGCGCGTATTGCGGGTGTGAATATTCCGACGGCGAAACGGGTGGTGATTGCCTTGACCTACATTCATGGCATCGGCCGCACCAAAGCGCGGATGATTTGTGACGGTGTCGGGATTCCCCTGGATCGTCGGGTGAACGAATTGACGGAAGACGAGGTCGCGCGGATTCGCGAGACCATTGATCGCGACTATCAGGTCGAAGGCGACCTGCGGCGCGAAACGGCCATGAACATCAAGCGTTTGATGGACCTGGGTTGCTATCGTGGGCTGCGCCATCGTCGCGGCCTGCCGGTGCGCGGCCAGCGGACCCATACCAACGCGCGCACCCGCAAAGGCCCGGCCAAGGCCATCGCGGGCAAGAAGAAATAACGGCAAGTTCAAGGATAATCAGAGATGGCTAAGGCAGCAGCAGCACGCCCGCGCCGCCGCGAGCGCAAGAATATCGCCTCCGGCGTGGCCCATATCAACTCCACGTTCAACAACACCATGATCACCATTTCCGATGCGCAGGGCAATGCGATTGCCTGGTCGTCGGCAGGTTCCATGGGGTTCAAGGGCTCGCGGAAATCGACCCCTTACGCCGCGCAGGTTGCCGGCGAAGAGGTCGGCAAGAAGGCCCAGGAACACGGCATGAAGACCCTAGAGGTCGAGGTCAAGGGACCGGGTTCGGGACGTGAGTCCGCGCTCCGTGCCCTGCAGGCCATCGGGTTCACGATCACGGCCATCCGTGACGTCACCCCGATCCCGCACAACGGTTGCCGTCCGCGGAAACGCCGCCGGGTCTAATCCTTAAGACGGGCAGGCGGCCTTCAGGTGCACCAATAGGCCGCCACGCCCGTGTCCCCACCGATCGCCGGGTGGGGACCGACACCACGGGACCTGCCGGCAACGGTCCCCCACATAGGTACGTGAACGCGAGGTCACTGACGTGATTCAGAAAAACTGGCAAGAACTGATTAAACCGAACAAGCTCGACATCAACCCCGGCGTCGACCCGGGGCGTCAGGCGACCATCGTCGCCGAGCCGCTCGAGCGTGGCTTCGGTCTGACCCTGGGCAACGCGTTGCGCCGCATCCTGCTGTCGTCCTTGCAGGGTGCCGCCGTGACGTCGATCCAGGTCGATGGCGTGTTGCACGAGTTCTCGTCGATCCCGGGCGTGCGTGAAGACGTCACCGATATCGTCCTGAACATCAAGTCCATGGGCCTTCGTATGGAAGCCCAGGGCCCGAAGCGCATGACGCTTAAGGCTGAAGGTCCCTGCGCCGTGACCGCGGGCATGATCGAAACGGGTGCCGACATCGAAGTCATGGATCCGGACCTGGTGCTCTGCCACTTGGACCGCGACGGCAAGCTGAACATGGAACTGACCGTGGAATCGGGTAAGGGTTATGTTCCCGCCATCCAGAACCGCGCCGAAGACAGCCCGATTGGCCTGATCCCGATCGACGCCGTATTCTCGCCGGTTCGCAAAGTGGCCTACAAGGTCGACAACACCCGCGTTGGCCAGGTTACCGACCACGACAAACTGTCGCTGAACATCACGACCAACGGCGCCGTCACGCCGGAAGACGCCGTGGCCCTGGCCGCGCGTATCCTGCAGGATCAGCTGCAGCTCTTCATCAACTTCGAAGAGCCGGAGCACGCCCGCGAGGAAGCGCAGCAGGAAGATCTGCCGTTCAACAAGAACCTGCTTCGCAAGGTGGACGAACTGGAATTGTCCGTCCGTTCCGCGAATTGCTTGAAGAACGACAACATCATCTACATCGGCGATCTGGTCCAGAAGACCGAGGCCGATATGCTGCGGACTCCGAACTTCGGCCGGAAATCCTTGAACGAGATCAAGGAAGTCCTGGCCTCCATGGGCCTGCATCTGGGCATGGAAATCACTGCTTGGCCGCCGGAAAACATCGAAGAGCTGGCCAAGAAGCTCGAAGATCCGTTTTGATCTGAACGGGCGCCGCTAATCCCGGCGCCCGGTTAACTGAAGAACCACCCCGACGGTCTTTGATGACAAAGATGGCGGGGCGCCTCCGGGGGTAAAATGGCACGCCCGGGCGAAAATCAAAGAAGGAGCCTGATATGAGACACAAGAGCGGTTACCGCAAACTCAACCGGACGGCCAGCCACCGCAAGGCCATGTTCTCCAACATGACCGCGTCCCTGATCGCCCACGAACAGATCACCACGACCCTGCCGAAAGCCAAGGAACTGCGTCGCTTCGCCGACCGGATGATCTCGCTGGGCAAGAAGGGCGCCCTGCATCACCGCCGTCAGGCCTTTGCCTTCCTGCGGGACGATGCCGCCGTTGCCAAGCTGTTTGGCTCGCTCGCCGAACGCTACAAGGAACGCCCGGGCGGCTACACCCGCATCCTCAAGGCCGGCTTCCGCTACGGCGATGCGGCCCCGATGGCCGTGATCGAGCTGGTTGATCGCGACCCGGAGGCCAAAGGTGCCGAAGACAAGGCCCGCCACGAAGCCGAGATGGCCGAGGCCGAGACCCTGGAATAGGGTATCCGGTCCGGATCAATCCGATACGAAAGCGCGGCCCCTGGTGGCCGCGCTTTTTCGTTTCACAGGTCGGCGGCAAGAGGATCCGGCATTTGCGCCACGGGCCTTGACCTCGCCATAATCCGGCTAAATCTTGAAGTATCGGGATGTTTCCCGTTTTCACCATGGCCACAGAGACTGATCATCCCATGACTGGACAACCTTCCCGGAACCGTTCCTACCGCCTCGTGACAGCCTTGTTTGCGGCTCTCATCCTTGCCGGACCGGCGGTGCAGGCCGCTCCACGTGAAGTGCCGAGAAGCCAGGAGCAGGTGATGCTGTCCTACGCGCCGGTGGTGCAGAAGGTAACGCCCGCCGTCGTCAACATCTTCACCGCGAAGAAGGTCGCGCAGCGGCAGCGTCCGACCTTGTTCGACGATCCTTTCTTTCAGCGGTTTCTGGGGCCGCAGTTGGGCTTCGAGTTCGGTAAGCGACCGAAGCAGAAAGTGCAGAATTCCCTGGGTTCCGGCGTCATCGTGCGGGCCGACGGGGTGATCGTCACCAATAACCATGTCATCGAGGGCGCGGACGAGATCAAGGTGGTCTTGCACGATCGGCGCGAGTTCGAAGCGGCTATCGTCGGGACGGACGATCGCACGGACCTGGCCATCCTGCGCCTGAAGGATGCGCCCAAGGACCTGCCGGTTTTGAAACTGGCCGATTCCGACACGGCGGAAGTCGGCGATATCGTGCTGGCCATCGGTAACCCCTTCGGTGTCGGTCAGACGGTGACCAGTGGCATCGTCTCGGCCCTGGCACGGACCCAAATGGGCAATGGGCAGTCCGATCTGAACTTCTATCTGCAGACCGATGCGGCCATCAACCCGGGCAACTCCGGCGGCGCTTTGGTCGCCTTGGACGGGCGTCTACTTGGCATCAATACGGCGATTTTCTCCAAGACCGGTGGTTCGCTCGGGATCGGGTTCGCCATTCCGTCTAATCTGGTGCGTGCCGTGGTCAACGGCGTGGTCAAGGGCGGGCGATTGGTGCGGCCCTGGATGGGCGCGGCGGGCCGGCCGGTAACGGCCGATATCGCCAATTCGCTGGGCCTCGACCGGCCGGGTGGTGTCATCATCGAAGACGTTTACCCGGCATCCGCCGCCGACCGCGCGGGGTTACAGCGCGGCGACATCATTCTGGCCCTCGGCGGGCATGAAATCCGCGATACCACGGCGTTGAAATTCCGAATTGCCACCACGCCCATCGGCGAGAGCCTGCCGCTGCGCGTCTGGCGGCAGGGCGAGGCCCAGGCCTTGACGATGGAGGCGGAGGCGCCGCCCGAGGTTCCCATCCGCGACAAGCGCGAACTGGGCGGTCGGAATCCATTGTCGGGAGCTGTCGTGGTGAACATGTCGCCGGCCCTGGGCGACGAACTGGGTATCGATCCTTTTGCCCGCGGCGTTCTGGTGCTGCAGGTACGGCGCGGCGCCCCGGCGGACAAGGCGGGCCTGCGCCCCGGCGATTTCGTTCGTAAGGTCAACGGTGCGGAAATCGGTCTGGTCGATGGCCTTGCGAAGGCCGTGTCCGGGCAGGCGCCCTATTGGGACATCACCATCGAGCGCCAGGGCAAGGAATTGAGTGAGCGGTTCGAGGGGTGACCACGCTTTTTGAAAGCCAGACACCGCGCCCGCTGGCGGACCGCCTGCGTCCGACCGCCATCAGCGAGGTTGTCGGCCAGAACCATCTGACCGGGCCGGACGGGTTCATCGGCCGTGCGGTGACGTCCGGGCGCCTGACCTCGATCGTGTTCTGGGGGCCGCCCGGTACGGGTAAGACCACCATGGCGCGTCTGCTGGCCGATCATGTCTCTTTGTATTTCGAGCCGCTGTCCGCCGTGTTCTCCGGCGTCGCCGATTTGCGTAAGGTGTTTGAGCGCGCCAAGGAGCGGCGAAAGGTGGGGCAGGGAACGCTGCTGTTCATCGACGAGATCCATCGCTTCAACCGCGCACAACAGGATGGCTTCCTGCCTTATGTCGAGGATGGGACGGTCGTCCTCGTCGGGGCGACCACGGAAAACCCGTCGTTCGAGCTTAATCCCGCGCTGCTGTCTCGTGCCCAGGTGCTGGTTCTCAATCGATTGGATGCGTCTGCTCTGGAAGAACTCATGGTCCGGGCCGAGGCCGAGTTGGGCCATTCCCTGCCGCTCGATGCCGACGCCCGCCAGGCCATGGCGGCGATGGCCGACGGCGACGGGCGCTATCTACTGAATATGGTCGAAAATCTGGACGCCTTGGGCATTACCGAGCCGCTGAACCCGGCGGGGCTGGCCGAGGCCGTGCAGAAACGCATGCCGATCTACGACAAGGGGCAGGAAAGCCACTACAACCTGATATCGGCCCTGCACAAATCGCTGCGAGGATCGGACGCCGACGCGGCGCTCTATTGGTTCGCGCGGATGCTGGACGGTGGCGAGGATCCGCTCTATATCGCCCGCCGCCTGACCCGCTTTGCGTCGGAAGACATCGGTCTCGCCGACCCGCAGGCCCTGCCGCAGGCGCTCGCCGCCTGGGACACCTACGAACGCCTGGGTTCGCCCGAGGGCGAATTGGCCTTGGTTCAGGCCGTGGTCTATCTGGCGACGGCGCCCAAGTCGAATGCGCTCTATAAGGCCGAATCGGCGGCCAAGCGGACGGCGCGGGAGACCGGCTCGTTGATGCCGCCCAAGCACATCCTGAACGCGCCGACCAAGCTGATGAAGGAGCTGGACTACGGCAAGGACTACGCGTACGACCACAACGCCGAAGACGGATTTTCCGGGCAGAACTATTTCCCCGACGGCATGGCGCGCACGCGGCTCTATGCGCCGCTGGAACGCGGATTCGAACGGGAAGTACGGAAACGTCTGGCCTATTGGGATAAGCTGCGCAAGCAACGCGCCGACGACAACGGGGACTGAACGGAATGAAAATGCTGCTTGCCGTCGCCATGGGGGGCGCCGTCGGTGCGACCGGCCGCTATCTGGTCATGGGATGGATCGGACAATGGCTCGGCCACGGGTTTCCCTGGGGTACCTTCACGGTCAATCTCTTGGGATCGTTCGTGCTGGGCGCGTTGGTCGAGATTTCCGCCCTGGCCTGGTCGCCGTCTCCGGAATTGCGTGCGTTTCTGGTGGTCGGCGTGATGGGGGCCTTCACGACTTTCTCCACGTTCTCTCTGGATGCCGTCACCTTGATCGAGCGGGGGGATCTCGGCCCGGCCGCGGGCTATGTCCTGGGCTCGGTGGTGTTGTGCGTTCTCGGATTTTGGGCCGGGCTCGCCCTGTTTCGCCAGGTTCTGTGATGGTCGATCCGTTATCGTCGCCGGATTCCAAGGGCCGCGTCGTCACCGACGACGAGGACGGCCTGCGTCTGGATCGTTGGCTAAAGGAACATTTCCCCGGTTTGCCGTTCGGGCAGGTTCAGAAGCTGCTGCGTACGGGGCAAATCCGTGTCGACGGTGGCCGCGCCAAGGCGAATGCGCGCCTGGCGGCGGGGCAGGAAGTGCGCCTGCCGCCAAGCCTGCGGGACGGCGGCAGCGACGCAGCGGCGAAGGCACCGGCGAAGCCGAAGGCGGCACGCGGCGGCAAGGACGGGAAGGCGGGCGGGGCCAAGCTCTCAGATCATGAGATCAAGGATATCCAGGCGAGGGTGCTGTACCGCGACGCCGAGGTTCTGGTCATCGACAAGCCGGCAGGGCTGGCGGTGCAGGGCGGCTCTGGCCTGGGCCGTCATTTGGACGGCATGCTGGACGGCCTGCGCTTCGATTCATCCGAACGGCCGCGCCTAACGCATCGCCTGGACAAGGACACCTCCGGCGTACTCGTTCTGGCGCGGACGCGAAAATCCGCGCAATGGCTGACGGAAGGGTTCCGCCACCGCACAATCAAGAAACTCTATTGGGCGGCCGTGGCCGGGGTCCCGGAGATCGCCCAGGGGCGCATTCGCCTGGATCTGGGCAAGCGGCGCGGCGCCGGCGGGCAGGAAAAGATGGATGCCGACGCCGAGGACGCGAAACGGGCGGAAACGCTCTATCGCGTGGTCGAACGGCTGAGTCGAAAGACGGCCTGGTTGGCCATGGAGCCGGTTACCGGGCGGACCCATCAACTCCGTGCCCACGCGGAAGCCATGGGTACGCCGATCCTGGGCGACGGCAAGTACGGCGGTCCCGCGGCATTTCCGGATTTGCCGGTACCCTTGAAGAAAATGCAGTTGCACGCCCGGCGAATCGTCATCCGCCATCCAAACGGAAAATTGACATCCGTCGTGGCGCCTCTTCCTCCCCATATGCAGGTATTGTGGGACGCTCTGGGGTTCTCGATCGATCAATCGGCGGATGAACTCTTCGAGGAATAAGCCTAGAATAGTAACCAGCCGACGTGTGGCGGGTTTATCGGACTAAATCCGTAACACGGAAGCCGGGCCGAATTGGTCCGGCGTTGACCACTCTTGAAGACGGTTCCTCAAGGTAAGCATTGCATTGTATGCAGATATGCCTATCACTTGAGGAAACGGCTCAGCGATACAAGGCGGTTGATATCCATGCGTTTGGACTTGCGGAACGTTTCGCCGGTGGGACAAGGTTCGAACGGGAATAGAGACCGAAGACTATGAGACTGCTTCTCGTCGAAGATCACAATCGATTTGCCGAATCCATCAAGCTGGGCCTTGAGAACGAGGCCTTTGCCGTCGATACGGTCGATTCAGGCGCCGCCGCCGAGGCTGCGGTCGCCAGCGTCCAATACGACGCCATCATTCTCGATTTGGGCCTGCCGGATATGGATGGGCTCACCTTGCTTCGGCAATGGCGGGATCACGGCAGCATCGTGCCGGTCTTGATCCTGACCGCCCGTGACGGTTTGGACGATCGGGTAAAGGGATTGAACTCCGGCGCCGACGACTACCTATTGAAGCCCTTTGAAATGGAAGAGTTGATTGCGCGAATCCGGGCGCTCTTGCGCCGGCCGGGTGGGGTTTTGGGCCTGGTGATGACGGCGGGCAACGTGTCGTTCGATACGACGGCCCGCGAAGTGCGGATCGACGACCAGCCCATATCCATTTCCCGGCGTGAGATGGGCGTGTTAGAACAGTTGATGCGGCGATATGGGCGGGTCGTGCCCAAATCGGTCCTGGAAGACAAAATCTACGGTTTCGATGAAGAAGTCTCGTCGAATTCGGTGGAGGTGCATGTATCCAGACTGCGAAAACGACTATCGAAAAACGGGGCCAGCGTCAGCGTCCATACCCTGAGAGGGGTGGGGTATTTGCTGTCGGAAGGTGCTCTCAACAATTGACCAGCAGAACAAGAGCATGAGCGAACGCAAGGAAAACGGTGAACCGACGGTCGACCACGAGTTTCTTTTGAACCTCGCGCGGGAGAAGTCGACCATGGGTCGGGCCCGTTTGACCGAAACCATCATCGACCTGTTCGAGAACAAGGGCGACGCCTTGACGGACCGGGAACGGGCCTTGATGTTCGGCATCCTGCGCAGCGTCGTTCGCGAGATCGAAATGTCCGTGCGCCGCGGCGTGGCGCAGCAGCTGGCGGGCCTGGACGATGTGCCGGAAGACCTGATCCGGATTCTCGCCAACGACGAGATCGAAGTCGCCTATCCGGTTTTGACCGAATCCGGTTTGTTGAAGGATTCGGACCTGATTGAGATCATTCGCCACCGCACCCTGGAACACCAATTGGCCGTGGCGATCCGGCAGAACATCAGCGAGGCCGTGTCCCAGGCATTGGTGGAGACGGGCAACGAGCGCGTGGTCGTGACGTTGTTGAAAAACGAAAACGCCAAGATCTCGCAAAGCACCATGGAATACCTGGTCGAACAGTCGAAGCGGGTCGATACCTTCCAGGAACCGATTCTTCATCGTGATGAGTTGCGCCCGGAATTGGCGCAGAAGATGTTCCTCTGGGTGACGGCCGCCTTGCGTGAATTTATCCTCGAGAACTTCAAGCTCGAGCAATCCGTCATCGACGACCTTCTGGAGCAGCTCGCCAACCAGGAAGCAGGCGTGCAGCCGGAATTACCGAACAACCTGAAAGCCAATGAACTGGCGGCCAATCTGGAACGCGAAGGCTTGGTCACGCCGGAGATGCTGATCACCGCGCTCAGTCAGGGCGAGGTCTCGCTGTTTTTGGCCCTGTTCTCGCGCCTCACGGGGATTCGCGAATACCTGGCCAAACGCATCCTGTTCGAGCCGGGTGGCGAAGGCATGGCGATTTGCTGCAAGGCCGTGGGCCTGACCAAGGACGAGTTCGCGCAGATTTTCCGCTATTCCCAGTTGGTTCGCGCGCGGCGCACAGACCGGATCGAAGAGGCCCTGGCCGACATCATCTGGATATACGAGGACATGAGCCGCGAAGCGGCCGCCGGCGTGTTGAAGACGTGGCGCCGGAATACGGGTTATCTGTCGGCGATCCGTCAGATTCAATCGGCAACCCGGCGAAATGCGTGAGCGTAAACCGCGCAGTTGGCCTTCTCTAACCGCTGATCCTGAAACGCGTGCGGCCGAAGCGCTGACGCGGCTGGAAGACGTGACCCGCCTGGTCTCCGACCTTGTTTGGGAAACCGATGCCGATTTTTGCCTCACCTATGTGTCGGAGCATGCCTATGAGGTGCTCGGTTTCGTGCCTCTGCAGATCGAAGGCCGGAAGTTCGGCGATCTCGGGCATTTCGTCGGTGAGGATGGCGAGGAGATCGCGCTCGACATCATGAAGCCGTTCCGTGACGTCGTTTTCGTTATCAACGATGCCACCGGTTTGGAACGCCGTCTGATGACCAGCGGGCTGCCGTTTTTCGACCCGGAAACGGGGCGGTTTTCCGGCCTTCGCGGCACTGCCCGTGACGTGACGGAGTTGCACCGGGCCGAACGAATTCGTGCCGAACAGGAAGAACGCCAACGGGCCTTCGTCGCCGATGTCGCCCATGAATTGAGGACGCCGCTGGCGATCCTTCGGACGAAGTTGGACACCTTGCATGATGAAGCGGCTGCGGCGGCATTGCGGGACGAGGTCGACGCCATGACCCGGCTGGTTTCGCAGATGCTGTCCTTCGCGCGGTACGAGTTGTTCCGTCCGGCATCCGGCGAATCAGCCGACTTGCGGGAAGTCTGTACAGCCGTCGCGACCCATTTGGCGCCCATCGCGATATATGATGAGCGGTCGATCGAGGTTTTGGCCGACGGCCCACCGGTGATCGTCAATGGCTCGCCCCAGGCGTTGGAGCAGGCTGTTCGCAATCTGGTCGAAAACGCCGTCCGCTACGCGCCACCGGGATCCACCGTGACCGTTCGGATCACCGACGAACCGGCGATCCATGTCGTCGACCGTGGGGTCGGGGTGCCTGAGGAGCGCCGGGGAACCATCTTCGAGCGGTTCGACCGCGCCGATCGGCGGGGGGATGGGGCAGGATTGGGGTTGGCGATCGTCAAGCGGATCGCTGATGCCCATGGGGCGGCTGTGGAAGTCTACGATCCACCGGGGGGCGGCGCGGCCTTCTGTATGCGCTTTCCCGGCCAATAGCCGTTCATACGGGGCCGCCTGAAGCGCGCGTCGTCGCAATCAAATAACTATGTAGTTGTCAGGTACAGGTCAGCTTGATCGCCGACACTTCCCCTTATGAATTCACCCCTTGGCGACAGCCACCGACGGCTTCGCGGGGGAGAGGGCAGGGCGACCTGCCGCTCATACGATTTCACCGTACCGTCGCAGATCAAACTGATTTGCGGCGGCTCACCCTCGAAACTTAGAGCCGCTCCCCTTGGGGCGGCTTTTTTTTGTCTCGGTTTTTTTGGGGCCGGCGAAAAACGAAAAGGGGCGGCGCCGAATGGCACCGCCCCCTTTGTTTGGTCGATCTGTAATCTGATTAGAACTTCAGGATCACAGTCACCCGGCGGTTCTTGGCGTTCTTGACGCCATCGCCGGTTTTTTCGGCCGGTTCGTCCTCACCATAGAACTGGGTGACGATCTTGGTCGGATCGATGCCGATTTCCGAGAAGGCGTTCTTCACGGCTTCGACGCGGGCTTCCGACAGTTGGCGGTTGTACGCTTTGTCACCGGCGGTATCGGTGTGACCGGTCAGAAGAACGGTCTTCACGCCGCCGACGGTCGCGGCCATGACGTTGTAGGCGACGCCCATGGCGTCTTCGGTCATCGCGGCGCTGTTGAAATCGAAGTGGATGATGAACTCGGCGTCGGCCTTGCCCGGCTTCGGCGCCGGTTTGCCGCCCAGGCCCTTCATCGCGGCTTCGAAGGCGCTGCGGCAGGCCGCAATGTCTTCGGGCTGATCGTTTTCTTCCTGTTCCTGCAGCCAGCAATCGAACATGGCCTGTGCCTTGGCGGCGTCGTTCGGCTTGCTCTTGCCCGCACCGGCGGCTAGCGCGTCGGTCAGAGCCTTGCGGGCGGCGGTCAGGTCGCCCATGGCGGCCGCCGGGATTTTACGTTCGGAAATGGCCTGCGGGCCCGTGTCCTTCCCGGCCGCGGCCATTTTGGCCCGGTCGTTGAAGTAGACGGCGTCTTCCGCATCCACTTCCTTGTCTTCCGCTGCGGCCAGCTCGACATATTCCTTGAACAAGGCCTTTTGGAAGTTGTCGCCCTGCAACTGCATCATGCGGGTCGAATCTAGGTCGATGCTGGAACAGGCGGCGACCAAGGCGCCGGTCAGGCCCAGTATCGTCAGTCTTTTCAGGATGTTCATCGTTGTTTCTCCTTCATAGATAGATAGAGGTTGGGGGTATTCAAAATTTGCTGATACGCCCCCCTCCCCGACGGGCGCCTTGGCAATGGTGCCTGATTAGAACTTCAGAACCATTTCAACCCGGCGGTTCTTGGCGTTCTTGACACCGTCGCCGGTTTTTTCCGCAGGCTCGTCTTCCCCATAGAACTGGGTGATGATCCGGGCCGGGTCGATACCGATCTCGGACAACACCTGCTTGGTTTCTTCAACGCGCTTTTCGGACAGTTTCCGATTGAACGCTTTGTCGCCTGCCGTATCCGTGTGGCCGGTCAGCAGAACGGCCTTGTAGCCGGACATGGTGTTGGCCATCAGTTGATAGGCGGCATTCATGGCTTCGTCGTCGACGTTGGATTTGCCGAAATCAAAGTACATCACAAAAGCCTGGTCAGGTTTGGTTTTCTTTTCCGCGGGCTTGGCGGCGGCTTTGGTTTCCGGCTTCGCCGCTTCGGTTTTGGCGGCGTCGCCTTCCATGCCGGCACAAGCCGCGACCAGCGCACCGGTCAGTCCCAAAACAGCAATTCTGCTCAGGATTTTCATCAGTCTTTTTTCCTTCTCTAGGTATGAGGGTAAGTATTTTTGTTGATTAGATGCGCCATGCCCCCCGGCGGTCGGTGCCGGTCCGCTGAAGCTCTTATTGTGGTTGGGAAGTTCGTTGTGAATTCAGCGGGCCGTCCGCTTGTGCTCCTCGTCAACAGTCCGGGGCAGAATTGACCAAAACCGCGAAATACGCAAGCGGTGCGGTCACTGACAGGCCTTTATATTATCGTCACTTGGTGTTCTCGAACTTCGCGAAAGGTGTCCTTGCAGCGCCACATTCCCCTGTCATATTACGGGTCCATGGAAATCAAGCTAGCCGTTTTCGATTGCGACGGGACCATCGTCGACAGCCAGGGCAGTATCGTGCGCTCCATGCAGGCGGCGTTTCGGGCCTGCGCGATGGCGCCGCCGAGCCCGCGCGACATTCGCCGCGTGGTCGGTCTGCCTTTGGTCACGGCGGCGCATGTGCTGGCGCCGGACCTGGACCAGAGCGGGGCCGAACGCATCGCCGAAGCGTATCGCGACGCATTTTCCGGTTTGCGCCGGAACGGGATGATCGATGACCCGCTGTTCCCGGGTTTCAAGGCGACGCTCGAGGCCTTGGAAGGGGCGGGCTGGCTTCTTGGAATCGCCACCGGCAAGGGGCGGCGGGGGCTCGATCTGACGTTGGATAAACACGGGCTCAATGGGCGCTTCGTGACGCTGCAAACCGCCGACAGCGCGCCTGGAAAACCCGATCCGGGGATGCTGCTGAATGCCATGGCCGATGCCGGCGCGGACCGGGTCAACACGGTGATGATCGGCGATACGACCTTCGACGTCGAGATGTCGAACAACGCCGGTGTCCTCGCCATAGGCGTGGCCTGGGGCTATCATGAAACGGACGAACTTTCGGCGGCTGGGGCGCGAAGGGTCATCGCCGGCTTTGACGAGTTGGTCCCCAGTCTGAACGATTTGATGGAGGCAACACGATGAAACGGCTGATCAAGATTATTTCCATACTCTGCGTGTTGCTGATTGCGGTCGTGGTCGCCGGCGTCGCCGTGCTGAGTTCGCTCGATTTCAACGACTACAAAGGCGTAATCGCGGAAGAGGCCAAGAAGGCCACCGGCCGCGAGATGACCATTTCGGGCGATCTGAAACTCAATATTTCGCTCACGCCTTCGATCTACGTCGACGACGTTACCTTTGCCAACGCGCCTTGGGGCAGCCGCCCGCAGATGGTGACCTTGAAACGTCTGGAAGCCGAGGTTTCCCTGCTGCCGTTGCTGTCCAGCGAACTGGACGTCAAACGCGTGGTTCTGGTCGGGCTCGACCTTTTGGTGGAGACCAACAAGCAAGGCCGGGGAAACTGGCAGTTCGGCGAGGACGCCAAGACCCCGGCGACGGCGGAAGCGGCCCCGGCCGGGGGCTCGACCGGCGGGGGTATCCTGCCCGTGGTTCGTAAGGTGCACGTTGAAGATTTGAAGCTGACCTACCGGGACGGCCAGACGGGCGAGGAAACCCGCCTGACTCTGCCGATGCTCGACCTGGGCGCGGAAAACGCCGAGGCGCCGTTGCGCGTGGCGCTGAAAGGCGACGTCAACGGCGAAGTCTTCTCCGCCGAAGGATCCATTGCCTCGATCCGGCAGCTGACCACCGGCGGTGAATTGCCGCTTGATTTGAAGGCCAAGGCCCTTGGTGCGGAAGCGACCGTGAAGGGCAGCATCGCGGACCCGAAGGCGATGACCGGTCTGGCCGTGACGGTTTCCGCCAAGGGCGATTCGATCGCCGAGACCGTGGCGATGGCCAAGAAACTGGTACCCGCGTTGGCCGAGCTAAAGGTCCCCGACCTGGGGCCGTACGACGCAACCCTGACCGTGACCGGATCATCGGCCAAGCCGAGCATTTCCAATCTGAAGGCGTCACTGGGTCGCGCGGACGAAACGCATCTCAGCGCCGGCGGTTCGGTCGCCGACGTCATGACGCCGGCCGGTATCGATGTCCAGGTTGTCGCCAAGGTGCCGGACCCGACCGGTTTGGCCAAGGAGGCCGGTGTCGAAATTCCACCGCTGCCGCGTTTGTTCGCCGCCGCCCGCGTGGGCGACAAGGACGGCGCCTACCGGTTGCAGAACGTGGATGTGAAGCTGGGCGCCAGCGACATCAAGGGGACGGTGATGATCCGTCTTGGCGGGACGCGCCCGAAGGTGTCGGCGGAATTGCAATCGACGATGCTCGACTTGGACGAACTCCTGCCGAAGAACGAGAGCAAGGCCAAACCCGAACCGGCACCGGCGACCGGGAAGGGCGCCGATGCTGCTGGCGGCGGCGGGGGTGGGGCCGGTGACGGTCGGCTGTTCCCGGCCGATCCCTTGCCGCTCGACGGGCTCAAGGCGACGGATGCCGATCTCAAGCTCGACGCCGCCAAACTGCGCGTCAACAAGATGGATATCAGAGACTTGCGCATGGTTCTGCGCCTCGCCGCCGGACGTCTGACCCTGAAGCCGTTTCAGGCGGTGGTCGCCGACGGCACGATCTCCGGCGATATCGTCCTGGGCGCCGACCAGGCCGTTCCGCCGCTTAGCGTGAACCTGGATGTCGCCAAGCTCGACTACGGCAAGCTGGTCGCGGCCATGGGCGAGAAGCCGGTGGCCGAAGGCACGGCGGATGCGACCATCAAGCTGACCGGTGTCGGCAGTAGCGTTCGTCAGATCATGGCCGGGCTCGACGGCAAGCTGCGTCTTGTGTCCGAGAAGGGCCGGATTGAGAGCAACCTGTTGAACATCGCGTCCGCCGATATCATGTCGGCGCTGCCGCTGGTCGACAGCAAGGGCGACAAGGACCTGCGCTGCGCCGTCGCCGATTTCGACATCGTCAAGGGGATCGCCAATGCCAAGGCTCTGGTCATCGAGACGGGCGGCCTGTCCGTGGTCGGTGTCGGTGGCGTCAACCTGCGCGACGAGACATTGAACCTTGTGCTGGAACCCCGGGCCAAGAAGACCAGCTTGCTCAGCGCTGCCATGGTGCCCGTGGCGATCCGTGGCACTCTTGCCAAGCCCGAACCCAAGGTCAACCCGGCCGACCTGGTGACAGGCGTTGCCGGAAATGTGGTCAGCGGTGCTGCCGCGGTGATGACGATGGGGCTGTCGGCATTGGCCCAGACGGCCTTCAACCGGGTCGCCAAGACGGACGAGACGGACTACTGCGCCCAGGCACTGGCCGGGAAACAGGTGACGCCGGCCAAGGGCAGCAAACCGGCCAAGGAAAGCCAGCAGGCGCCGGCCCAACAGCAGCCGCAGAGCCAGCCGGCCGACCCGGTCAAGCAGCTTGAAAAAGGCCTGGGCAACCTAAAGAGCCTGTTCGGCAAATAAGCTGGCCAATTCCGCATCGGTTCGATACAGAAGGCGCCATGCTGAAACCCGATATGAAACGGTTCTACCGTGAGGTCACGGTCGCGCCGGCCGAGGACGATCCTTCGGCGGACGAGCCGGGCCGCGCGACGTTCCGCATCCTGCTCGACGGTCGTCAGGTCAAGACGCCCATCGGAAAGGCGTTGGCCGTTCCGACACAAAGGCTGGCCAACGCCGTGGCCGAGGAATGGGACGCGCAGACAGAGAAGATCCGGCCGGCGAGCATGCCGTTGACCCAACTGGCGTTTACCGCGCTGGACCGGGTCGCTCCCGAGTGCGCCGTCATCGCCCAGCGGATCGCCGATTACGGCGGCACGGACCTTGTGTGCTATCGCGCCGAAGCGCCCCAGGATCTGGTTCAGCGGCAAGCCGATGCTTGGGACCCTTTGCTCGATTGGGTCAGGGGCGAATGGGGCGCCGTGTTGCGAACGACCGCCGGGATCGTCCCGGTGGATCAGGACGCCGCGGCGTTGGCTGCGTTGTCGAAGGTCGTCGGGGCGCTCGACCCGCATCGCCTGACGGCGCTGGCCGCCGTTGTTCAGTCGACGGGTTCGTTGGTGATCGGCCTGGCCTTGCTGTATGGACGGCTCGACGGTGAAGCGGCGATCGCCGTGTCGCAGTTGGATGAGGATTACCAGAGCGAGAAATGGGGCGCCGACAAGGAAGCGGTCGAACGCCTGCGCGGGCTCAGCGCCGAAATCACCCAGGCGGAAAAGTTCCTCGGCCTGCTGTGACGCGGGCAGGGGCGGGCTGCTCCGGCGTCACGCCGAGCCGCGATTCAGGAAAACTCAGTTATAGAGGGGATTGCTGCCGGGCTCGGGCCCTTGGGGGCTGAGTGGCGCATTGGCGCGGCCCCGCGAGGTCGGCAATTCCGTCGGCTGCGTGCCGCGGCGGTCGCGTCCCCGAAAATTCAGGGCCCGGCGTCGGCGGTCGGGGCCGAAATAATCGTCGGCCCGGACGTAGAGCCGGGGATGTTCGATCAACGACTTGATCCGCGAATAGATCAGGTGCGCCGACAGCGGCTTGGCCAGGAATTCGTTGATCCCGGCATCACGCGCCTTGCAGACCTGATGCAGTTCTGTGAACGCGGTGATCATCACGACGGGCGCGAACATATCGCGGCTTTCGGCGTGCTGGCGGATCTTGTCCAGGAACGACATGCCGTCGAGGCCCGGCGACCAATCGGTCAGCACCAGGTCGGCGGGAAACTCCTGGAAGATATCAAAGGCGGTTTTCTCGTCGCCCGCGTCGCGCACGTTGTCGATTCCGAACTCATGCAGGATGTTTCTGATCAACGTACGCATGTGCGCGTGCTTCTCGACGATAAGCACATTCAAACGGGACAGATTGTAATCAGGCATAAGCCCGGGGCTCCCCTGGCGGTTGTTGGTATCCGTCTTTTCGCACCCGAGTTTCCGGCCAAAAGGCGCGGAACTATTATGGTTTTTGCCGCCAGGTTCGTTCCCGGTGGAATAATTGTGATGCTTATAACATGATGGTTAACTTGGGCGCCATGCCGATGAATCTTGGTTAATTTGTTGATAATTTGCCCGTGGGTCAAGCGGGTTTTCGCTGGCGCAATATGGGGCGCATCAGTATCCTTTTCGCCCCGAACAGGTTCGCGCCGTTTCGACGGCAGCGGGCCCAATTTCCGTCCAACCTCAGACCAAAAAACGAGACGTGATCCATGTACGACATTATCCGGCAACTGGAAGAAAAGCGCGGCCGCGCCCGCATGGGCGGCGGCGAACGCCGCATTGACGCCCAACACAGCAAGGGCAAGCTGACGGCGCGCGAACGCATCGACGTGTTGCTGGATCCCGGATCGTTCGAGGAATGGGATATGTTCGTCGAACACCGTTGCACCGATTTCGGTATGGCGGAGCAGACCGTCCCCGGCGACGGCGTGGTGACGGGCTACGGCACCGTCAACGGCCGCTTGGTTTTCGTGTTCTCCCAGGACTTCACGGTATTCGGCGGCTCGCTGTCGGAAAGCCATGCCGAGAAGATCTGCAAGATCATGGATAAAGCCATGGAGGTCGGTGCACCCGTGATCGGGCTTAACGATTCCGGTGGGGCGCGTATTCAGGAAGGCGTGGCGTCGCTCGCGGGCTATGCCGAGGTGTTCCAGCGCAACGTCATGGCCTCCGGCGTGGTGCCGCAGATTTCCTGCATCATGGGCCCTTGTGCCGGCGGCGCCGTCTATTCCCCGGCGATGACCGACTTCATCTTCATGGTTCAGGATTCGTCCTACATGTTCGTCACCGGCCCGGACGTGGTGAAAACGGTCACGCACGAAGAAGTGACGCAGGAAGAATTGGGTGGCGCCTCGACCCATACGACCAAGTCCGGTGTTGCCGACAAGGCTTTCAACGACGACCTGCAGGCGCTGTTGTATCTGCGCCGCTTCATCGATTTCCTGCCGTCCAACAATAAGGAAAAGCCGCCGGTGCGGCCGACGCCCGATCCGCACGACCGGGTCGAAATGTCGTTGGACACCCTGGTGCCCGACAATCCGAACAAGCCCTACGACATGAAGGAATTGATCCATAAGGTCGTGGACGAAGGGGACTTCTTCGAAATTCAGCCGAACTACGCCGGCAACATCGTGGTCGGCTTCGCACGGATGGAAGGCTCGACCGTCGGCATCGTCGCCAACCAGCCGATGGTTCTGGCGGGCTGCCTGGATATCGCTTCGGCGACCAAGGCGGGGCGCTTCGTGCGCTTCTGCGACAGCTTTAACATCCCGCTGGTGACCTTCGTCGACGTGCCCGGCTTTCTGCCCGGCACGGCCCAGGAATACGGCGGTATCATCAAGCACGGGGCGAAACTGCTCTACGCCTATGCCGAAGCAACCGTGCCGAAAGTCACGGTCATCACCCGTAAAGCCTACGGCGGCGCCTACGACGTCATGTCGTCCAAGCATCTGCGCGGCGATGCCAACTATGCCTGGCCGACGGCGGAGATCGCCGTCATGGGGCCGAAGGGCGCTGTCGAGATCATCTTCCGCGGCGACCTGGGGGACGAGGAAAAGATCGCGGCACGGACCGAAGAATACCGCACCCGCTTCGCCAATCCCTTCGTCGCCGGTAATCGCGGCTTCGTCGATGACGTCATCATGCCGCACGGCACCCGCGGGCGTATCTGCCGGGCCTTGCGCATGCTGAAGAACAAGGACATCAAGAATCCCTGGAAAAAGCACGGGAACATTCCGCTCTAGGGACGCGTCCGGTCGCCAATTTTGTTATGATCCCCGAAGCAACGGGGATCGTAACGCTTGGCCGACCAGCCGGAACAACCAACGCCCGACCTAGCCGCGCCGTTTTGGCACCGACCGATGGTCTGGGGCTCGGCGGCGGCGGGCGTTATCGTGTTGCTTGCGATTGTAATCGCCGCCGTTGTGGTCAACCGCGCCCCCATCGCCGAGAATCTGGTTAAGGAAAAGCTCGCCGAATTGGGCCTCGGCGGCAGTGACCTTTCCATCACCCAACTGACACCCTGGCGGGTCGAGGTCCGGAATTTGACGACCGGCCCGAAAGGAACGGCGCGGATCGACCGGCTCGCCGCCGATCTCTCGTGGCCGACCTGGACTCGCCCAGCCGTGTCCGGTTTATCCCTCGACGGGGTGCAGCTGAATCTCGCGATCACCGACGGTGCGCTGGATGCGGGCGATCTGGCGCCGCTGCTCGCCATGGGCGGAAGCGGCGCAAGCGATCCGTCCACGGCGCCCGCCGTGCCGGAGATCATGGTCAACGATGCCTTTGTCGAAATCATCCACCCGGGCGGACCAACCGTCGTCTCGCTGACCGGGGTCGAGGTGGGGCTCGGCGCCGACGGCGCCGTGGACCTGCGTCATGGCGAAGCGGATATCGTCCATCCCTCGGGTCAGGCGACGGTGCTGGCGTCGGGCATCCGCCGGGCCGATGGCGAGGTCACGCTCAACCTGACCCTCGACGGTGGGCAAGGTCGCGTCGGGCCGGTTGAATTGGCCGACGCCGGGGGCAGCCTGCACCTGTCCGGCGACCCGGCCCGGCCATTGGCGATGGCCGGCGGCGGGGAAATTGCGGTCTCCGGACTGGCCTTGCCCGGGGGGCTGTTGACCGGCGGTACGGTGATGCTGCGCCTGGGCGGCGGCATGGCGGGGATGACGGCCGCGCTGACGGACGACGCCCTGGCCCTTGGGCTGAACGGTCGGGTCGACGCGGACCTGCATGACCTTGCCGCCGTGCCCGTAGATATATCGGCCGAGGTGAGTGTTGGGAATTTGTCGCGCCTCAACCTGGTTCCGGGATTGGCCGGACAGGGGACTGCCGCCATGAAGGCCAAGGGTATGGCCGCCGATCTGGTGTCCGGCGATCTCAACCGCCTGCCGCCGGTCACGGCGGAGGTCGATGTTTCCAATCTTGCGGTACCGCAGGCCCCCGGCACATGGGCGGCGAAGGGGCGTGCTCAAATCACCTTGGCGGACGGCATCGCGACGGTCGCCTTGGCGGAGGAGGGGCTGTCGATCATTGGTGCGGCCCTGGGAGGCGCCATCACGGCGACCGTGCCCGGGCGGGTGCGGCTTCAAGTCGATCCTTTCCTGGTGTCGGGCGTGGAATTGGCGTCATCGCGTGTCTCCGTCGACCGTCTCGACGTGGAGGGCGCGTCGGTCACCGGCCCGCTTACGGTGGATGTTAAACCTCTGGGTGGCGGATTGACGTTCGAGGCCGGAACGCTGAAATCGGCGGCGTTCGATCTCAAGGCGGCGAGCCCGTCGCTGCGCATCAAGGCAGGTGGGCATGCCTTGGTCGCGCGGACGGCCCGGGTAAAGGGCAGTGCGCGGGCGAGCCTTCCGCCGGAAGGCCTGCCGGGTATCCGGTTGGCGTTGTCAGGGCTGGGCTTGCATGCGCCGGATGTGGATTTGGAAGCGGAGGGGCTCTCCGTCACGGCGTCCCGTCGGGGCGGGCCGGATGACAGTTGGAACTTGGATATCGAGGGCAAGCGCCTGCGCCACGTCGCGGCCGCGCCCTTCGCCCTGACGGCCAAAGGCCATTGGAATTCGCGAAAAGCGAACCTGGAAGGCAGCCTGCGCCAGGAGGGCTCGAACCTGGTTGCCGGGTTCTCGGTCAACCGGGATGGCCGGACGGGCGCCGGGCGGGCGCGGGTCGATACGGTGCCGCTCGATCTGGGAGGTGTGCCGGGCGGATTGAACGGTATCACACCGTTGGCGGCGCCCTTTGTCAGGAGCCTCACCGGAACGGTCCAGGTTTCCGCCAGCACCGAATGGGATAAGGCAGGCAAGGTGGCGCCTGTCGCCGTCACCGCCAGCCTGCGTGGTGCCGGGATTACCCCCGCGGCGTCGGTCCTGCCGCCGTCTCTCAAAGGCGCGGTCGCGGGTGTTGGCGCTTTGACCGTGGAGGCGAGCCTGCCTGCCGATGACCCGGTGGCGGGACGGGGGATGGTGACGATCGGCGGCGGCAATCTGCGATTGGGTGCCGCCCAGGCCACGGGGGTCGAAGGCAAGCTGGAACTTGACCATATTTGGCCACCGCACAGCCCGCCGGGTCAGGAATTGCGTATCGGCCATATTGCCGCTGCGCTGCCGGCCAAGGACGGCCGCATGCGGTTCCAATTGCTGGGGGCGGCGTCGGCGGTCGTCGAACGGATCGAAGTGACGACCATCGGCGGTCGCGTCTGGGCCGAGGATATCGCCGTATCCGACGGCGCCCTGCCGGAGAAGATCGTGCTTCACGCCGATAACCTGGGCCTGGGTGACCTGGCGTCTCAGTTCAATGTCATGGGGCTGTCGGCCGACGGCAGGCTGTCCGGCCAGGTGCCGGTGACCTTCGCCGAGGATGGGACGGTGCTGATTCAGGGCGGCGAACTGGCGGCAAAGGAGAAAGGCAATCTGTCCTTTAGACCGCCGACGCGGGCTCCTGTGCGGGATGAGGGAGCCCAAGCCGAGGAGCAAGGCGGGCGCATGGACCTGGTTCTCGACGTTCTCGAGGACCTGAGGTTCGACGGATTGACCGTGTCGCTGGACGGCAACGCCCGCAAGGACATTCGCGCCCGCCTGCGCATTCAGGGCCGTAATCCCAAGATTCAGGATGGCCGCCCCGTGGATTTGACGGTCGATCTGAGCGGGAATATCGGCGAAGCGATCCAGGCGGAGTTCGAAAACTTCGACATTCAGGGGCTGACCCGCGCCCGTTGAGGTGACCTCGGAGCGCCATTTTGGCGAAACCCCGAAAAAAATACATTGCAGCGCGAAACAAAATCCCCGGAATGCTGCGATTTCGGGATTGATGGATGTTTTAAATTGTATACAATGCCGCACATTCTTAACCCCCAAGGAAACACTCAAATGCAACTCCGTACCCGCCCCCTGACAGACACCTTCGGCCTCGAGATTCTCGATGTCGATCTCGCCAATCTGGATGACGAGACCTTCGATGCGATCTACAAGGCTTGGCAGGACCAGCCGCTGATTCTGTTTCGCCGTCAGGGCCTGAGCGAACGCCAGCAGGTGGAATATTCCAAGCGCTTTGGCGACATGGATATTCTGGTGCGTGACGACATGCTGTCGCCGGACAACCCCGAAATCATCTACATCACCAACCTGATGCGTCCGGACGGCACGCCGCTGGGCGGCCTGGGCAACTACGAAGTCTATTGGCACCACGATCAGATCTATCGCCAGCGCCCGGCCTCCGGTTCGATCTTCTGCGCCGTCGAGATGCCGGAAAATCAGGGCTGCACGTCCTGGTGCAATACCAAACTCGGCTACGACACGCTGCCCGACAACCTGAAGAAGGCGATCGAAGGTAAGCGCGCCACGGCCAAATACGCCGTGAAGGAAGGATCGACGACGCTCAAGGACCTGGGCCACAACAAGGACGAGATGAAGAAGATCCACGACCGCACGCCGCCGGCGACCCACGATATCGTTCTGGAAAACCCGGCGACCGGGCAGAAGTCGATCTACATCGATCCGAACAAAACCATGGGGATCGAAGGTCTGTCCGACGAGGAAACCAAGGAACTTGTCGATGCTCTGACCGAGCACATGGTTCAGGACAAGTTCATTTACTCGCATGCCTGGCAGAACGGTGATGTCATCATGTGGGACAACGCCCGCCTGTGGCACAAGCGCGATGCCTTCGACATGACCAAGCCCCGGTTCGCCCGGCGCACGACGATCTTCCTTCGGCCCGAGGACTTCGCCGTCCCCGAGCCCGAAGCTGCCTCGAACGCGGCCTGAGCGGCCGCACATGACGGAGCAGAAGAAGACCCCTCTCGAGGGGCTTAGGGTCATTGACGCGTCCACGGTCATCGCCGGTCCCACGATCGGCATGATCATGGGCGATTTCGGGGCCGACGTGATCAAGGTGGAACACCCGCGCGGCGACGTGTTGCGCAACACGGGTTACCTGAAAGACGGCGTCGGCCTGTGGTTCAAGATGGCCAACCGCAACAAGCGGTGCATTACCCTGAATTTCAGCAACGAGAAAGGCCAAGAGCTTTTCAAGGAACTGATCAAGTCGACGGACGTGCTGATCGAGAACTTCCGCACGGGCACCATGGAAAAATGGGGCCTGGGTTGGGAAGACCTGAAGGCGATCAATCCGCGGCTGGTGATGATCCGGGTGACCGGGTTCGGCCAGACCGGGCCTTATAAGAACCGCCCGGGCTTCGGCACCATCGCCGAGGCATTCTCCGGCTTTGCCCATACCACGGGCGAGCCGGACGGACCGCCGACCTTGCCGAACTTCGGCCTGGCCGACGGCATCGCGGCGTCCTACGGCACCTTCGCCGCGATGTTCGCGCTTTATCATCGCGATGCCCAGGGCGGGGGCGAGGGGCAGTACATCGATTTGTCGATCTACGAGCCCTTGTTCCAGGTCATGGGGCCACAACCCCTGCAGTACGATCAATTGGGCGTCGTCCAGGATCGTTACGGCAACCGGTCTAAGAACAACGCGCCGCGCAATACCTACAAGACCAAGGACGGGCACTGGGTCGCCATTTCGACCAATTCGCCGTCCATCGTCACGCGGGTGTTGACGTTGTGCGGCGGCAAGGAGGTCGCGGAAGACCCGCGCTTCCAAACGCCGCAGGGCCGGGTAGAGCATGTCGAGGAAGTCGACGGCGTCGTCGCGGGCTGGATCGGCAAGCACGATCTGAAGACCGTCCTGGACGAATTCGAAAAAGCCGAAGCCGCGATTGGCCCGGCCTATTCCATCGATCAGATTTTCGATGACCCGCAGTATCAGGCGCGGGAAGACATCATCGCGGTGGAAGACGAAGACCTCGGCACCATCCGCATGACCAACGCCTTTCCGTTCATGTCCAAGACGCCGGCCCGGATCAAGCACCCCGGACCGCGCAAGGGCCAGCACACGGAAGACATTCTCTGCGGTGAGTTGGGCCTGAGCCCGGAAGACCTCGCCAAGTTGCGCGACGAAGGCGCCATTTGACGGGTTGAAATTGTTCGTGGGCCGAAAGGCCCCCGTTCCAGTGATCCCCCGCTTCGGTTCGTCCGTCGCGGGGGATTTCCGTTTCGGTCCCCGAAAAACTATAGGGCCGCGCGCGGCGGGGGCGGGGGCATGATGGGGGTTTGGGCGCGGATATCCGCCAGGATTCCTTCGCGGTCGTTGTCGATCCGGTCCAGCAGCTTGCGCCGGCGGGCGTTGACCTTCATGTGGCTGCTGCTCCAGCGCATGATTTCGATGATCACAGGAGCCAGCGCCACACCTTTCTCCGTCAGGCTGTAGACGAAACTGCGCCGGTTTTCCGGGTCGCGTTCCTTGCTGATGATACCCTCGCATTCCAGATGCTTGAGGCGCGTCGCCAGTACGTTCGTCGCGATCTGTTCGTTCGAAGCCAGGAACTCGTTATAGCGCCGCTTGCCGTAAAGCATCATGTCGCGCAGCACCAACAGGGACCAGCGATCGCCGAAGGTATCGACGCCGTAGGCGATCATGCAGTCGCTGTCGTGTTTTTTCGGATCGTGTTTCATGGATACAGCATAAATTTATGCTTGCAAAAAGCAAGTGAAAACGATACGAGTCATTCACTTGTTTTTTGCAAGTTGTTACTCCGGCCGCGCAGATGGCCGGACCCCGGCGCCGAAAAGGAGGCCCACCATGAACATGTTGACGAATATTTCTCTGCCGCAACTCGACGAAGCGGCCATGATATCACCCAATGAAGAATGGCGGCCCGAAACGTCCCGCGCCGCGATCCAGGCCGGCGTAGGCCGCGCCCGGGTCTTGCGCGCGCAAGCGTTTCTCGCGGCTGCCGGGCGGCTGCGGGCAGGGTTGAAGCGTTTGTTCGGTATCGGCGCCGACCGGTAACCGGTCGGGGCTGGCTCAGCTTCCGCCGATATCCTTGAGTGCCGGCGGATTGGCGGGGGCAGGCTGTCCCAGCAAGGTCGGATGGGCGCGCTGATACTGCGGCGGGAAGGCGGCCTGGGCACGAAGTTCTTCCGCCGCATGCCAGGGCCAACGCGGATCGTACAAGACGCCGCGCGCCAGGGCCACCATGTCGGCCTGACCCGAGACGACAATGGTTTCCGCCTGCTTCGGTTCGGTGATCTGGCCGACGGCCATGGTCGCCATGCCGGTCGCGCGGCGGATGTCGGCGGCGAAGCCCGTCTGATATCCGGGGCCGGCGTCGATCTTCTGTTCCGGTGAATTGCCGCCCGACGATACATCCACGAAGTCGCAGCCACGGGTCTGCAGTTCCTTGACGAAGGCGATGGTTTGTTCGACGTCCCAGCTGCCTTCGACCCAATCGGTCGCCGAAACGCGGATGCCGACGGGCGTGCCGTTGTCGAACACGGCGCGCACGGTCTCGAAAACCTCCAACGGGAACTTCATGCGCCCGGCCAGATCGCCGCCATAGGCGTCGTCGCGCTTGTTGCTGTAGGGCGACAGGAACTGGTGCAGGAGATAGCCGTGCGCGGCATGGACCTCGATCGCGTCATAGCCCAGGCGCTTGGCCCGCAGCGCCGCGTCGGCGAAGGCCGTCTTGATCCGCGCCATGCCGTCCTCGTCCAGCGCCGCCGGAACGTGCCAGTCGGAGGCATAGGGCAGGGCCGAGGGCGCCTCGGTCGGCCAGGCACGCGGGTCGTCGGCGGCAAGCGAGGTGCCGCCGAGCCAGGGCAGGTCCGACGACGCCTTGCGCCCGGCATGGGCCAACTGAATACCGATCTTGGCGTTGCCGAACTCGCGGAAGAATTTGATAACGCGGGCCATCGCCGCTTCGTTCTCGTCGGAATAGAGCCCGACGCAGCCGGGGGTGATGCGGCCCTGGGCCTCGACGCCCGAGGCTTCGACGATGACCAGCCCGGCGCCGGAAACGGCATATTGGCCGAGGTGCATCAGGTGCCAGTCGTTCATCGACCCGTCCTTGGCGGAATATTGGCACATGGGGGCGACGATGATGCGGTTGGAAAGTTCGAGATTGCCGAGGTGGATCGGCGAGAAAAGCTGGCTGGGCATGGCTGTCTCTTGTCGGTTGGGCCGAGGGCGGATGATCCTGGGGAATGCCGAAGACGGTTCCGGCGGAGAGTGCGGGAAAGCCTAATCGGAATTCCCATTCCCGACAAATGGGGAGTGCTCACCCCGTTGGCAAGATGCTTGGGCCGGGCCCGCCCATCGGCTATAGGACGCGGATGGAAACCGCCGATGTCATCATTCTGGGGGCCGGGGCGGCCGGGCTCATGTGCGCGGCCGGCGCGGTTGCGCGCGGGCGCCGGGTCGTGGTGCTGGAACGCAATCCGAAGGTCGCGCAAAAGATCCGCATTTCTGGCGGCGGGCGGGCCAACTTCACCAACCTGCACGCCGCGCCGGCGAATTTCCTTTCGGACAATCCCCGGTTCTGCGTTTCGGCGCTGAAACGCTTTACGCAGCGGGATTTCATCGTGCTCGTGGAAAAGCACGGCATCGCCTATCACGAAAAGACCCTGGGGCAGTTGTTCTGCGACGACAGCGCGCAGCAGATCATCGACATGCTGTTGGCGGAAGCAAAAGGCGCGGACATCCGCACCGGCGTTTCCATCAGGGCTGTGACACGGAACGGCGCCAGGTTCCATGTCGATACGGAGAAGGGCGCCTTCGAGGCCGCCGCCCTGGTTGTTGCCACGGGCGGGCCGTCGATCCCCAAGATGGGGGCGAGCGGCTTCGCTTATGATCTTGCGAAACACTTCGGTTTGCGCGTTGTCGAACCCCGGCCGGGGCTGGTGCCGCTGACCTTCGACCCGGCGATGCTGGCGCGGCTGGACGGACTTTCCGGCGTTTCCGTGCCCGCCACGGCGACGCTCGGCAAGGTTCGGTTCGACGAAGCCCTGCTGTTTACCCACCGGGGGCTCAGCGGCCCGGTGATCCTGCAAATCTCTTCCTACTGGCGGCCGGGCGAGGCGATCCGCCTGGATCTGTTGCCGGGGACGGACCTGTTTCAGGTGTTGAAGGACATGAAGCGGGATGAGCCGAAGAAAGAGGTCCCGACGGCCCTGGCCCAGGTTCTGCCAAAACGCCTGGCGCAGCGGCTGTGCGAATGGACCGATTGCCTTGGCCGTTTGGCGGATCAACCGGATAAGCGGCTGCGCGCCTTGGCCGAACAGGTCAACGCCTGGACCGTCACGCCGAACGGGACGGAGGGGCTGCGCACGGCGGAGGTCACGGTCGGCGGTGTCGATACCCGGGACCTGTCGTCCAAGACCATGGAAGCGAACGACGTTCCCGGCCTTTATTTCATCGGCGAGGCCGTCGACGTCACCGGTCATTTGGGCGGTTTCAACTTCCAGTGGGCCTGGGCGTCCGGCCACGCCTGCGGCGAGGTGGTCTAGGGCTCAGGCATCCACGCCTTGCGGAACGACGCAGTCCGCATTCTCGGCACTTGCGGCGCGGAAATCATCGATATGGCTGCGCACGCAATCCAGGAAGGTTTGGGCGTCCTCCGACAATATCTGGCCCGCGTGGAAGATGTATCCGAACAGCAGCCAATGGGCGGGCGCCAACGGACGCGTCACGATGCCAGCGGGGGCACCGAGCACCGAGAGCCGGTCGTTGATGGCGATCCCGGCGCCGTCCCGCGCCAATTGGCAGGCGATCACGGAAGACGTCGTCTCCACGGCATAGCCGGGCATCAGGCCGCTGGAGCGGAAGAAGGCGTCGGTCTGCTGCCGACCGAAGAGGTTGGGCTGCATCCCGATGATCGGGATGCCTGAGAGGTCTTCCGCCGTCACGGCGTCTTTTCGGGCGAGGGGGTGATCCGCCGCCATCACGGCCTCCATGCGGACACGGCAGAGGGGGCGGCTTTCGATCGGCATGAGGGTCGGCGGCACCGGCAGGGAGCCGATCCCCAGGTCATAGCGGGCGATGCCCGAGCGGCTTTCGAATTCGAACCGCGACAGCACGTCGACGATGCTTTTGAGGTTCGGATGGCTTCGTTGCAGACGCGCCAGGGCGGGGGTGACCAGACCGGCGGCCGTACGCGGCGCGGTGACCAGGCGCAGTGGCTGGCCTTGCCCCGCCTGAATGCCGGCGGCGATATGGGGCAGTTCGTCGATGCCGTCCAGGATGTGGCGGGTCTCGCGGTAGAACCGGTCGCCCGCTTCGGACAGGGTCAGGCTGCGCCGTGTGCGATCGAACAATTTCAGGCGCGTCTCGCCCTCCAGCATTTGGATCAGGCGGCTGACCGCCGGCTGGCTCAGGTTCATGGCCTGGGCGGCCGCGGCGAGAGAGCCCTGGGAGACGACCAGCCGAAACGCCTGCAATGTCTTGAAATTCATTCAAATACCGATTCAAAAACGTCTCATACCTTATTGATAATATGCCGAATTCTGATGACATATGCAAATTACTGAATAGTTGTTCATTAGTTTCGATTTTTCTTTTCAGTCGTGGCGGCGCAGATTGTCGGGGTCGCGGCTTCCTGCGGCATTTGGGAGACATCATTCAAGACGAGGAGATCAACGATGCGTTTCCGTCGTTTCGCAAACCAATCCATATTCCTGGTTCTGTTCGCGGCTGCCTGGGCGGTTGCCAGCACCGCCGTACAGGCCGAGGGCATGCAGCCCGCTGTTACGCAGCTGAAAGTCGACAAGCCGCAGCGCGTGCTGTTCATGGGCAACAGCTATCTCTACTACAACGACAGCCTGCACAATCACGTCCGCCGCATGGTCGCGGCTTCGGGCATCTACGGCCTGAAGGATATGAAATACAAATCGGCGACGATCAGCGGCAGCATGCTGTTCGACCACGACATCGACAGCTACCTGACGCCGGGCAAGTTGCGCGTGAAGGGGCCGTTCCAGGTCGTCATTATGCAGGGCTTCAGCGCCGCCGCGACGAAGAAGGGCCATGCGCCCAAGTTCGAGGCGACCGTCGCCGAATTCGCCAAGAAAATCACGGCAGCGGGCGGCCAGCCGGCATTGTACATGACCCACGCCTATACCAAGAACCATAAGAAGTACGACCCCAAGATGATCGAGGCGATCGAGAAGCTTTACGTGGGGACGGGCAACAAGGTCGGCGCCCTGGTCATTCCCGTCGGTTTGGCTTTCGAGGAAGCCCACAAGCAGCGCCCGAACCTGGACCTGCAGCAGACCTACGACGGCTCGCACCCCAATTTGCACGGCACGTATCTTGCTGCCTGCGTGGTCTTCGCCAGCCTGTATGGGCAATCGCCGGTCGGCAATGCCTATGACTACTTCGGCAAGGTCGACAAGGACATGGCGGCCTTCCTGCAGAAGGTCGCGGAAACCACCGTGAACGGGTTCTTCGGCCGCAAGTGAGCCAAGATATCTGATGGCAGACCCAGCCTCGGCGGGCGGTCTTCGGGCCGCCCGCCGTTTCCTTGGCCGGACCGTCAGCGGATATCGAAGGCGATGGAGTGGCGCAGACCTTCCTGGGTGAAGGGCTTCACGCCATGCCAGACGTAGGACGGGAACAGGACCAGCAAGCCCGGTTCCGGCCGGATCAGGCGGTGGGTCTTGTTCTTTTCGCTGACGAAGGCATCCGGCGGGGCGCCGAACTGAATGCAGCCTTCGCCGGATGCCCATACCTCCTCGGGCAGGTCCGGCGCCTTCACGTAGTAAACCCCGGACAGCCATCCATTGTTGTGGATGTGGCTGGCGTCGTACCCGGCGCCGTAAAGGATCGTCGACCAGGCACCCATGAACTCGAAATCCGGGTTGATATAGCGGAGGAAGGGATGGTCCGGGTCGGGAGCCAGCGTGGCGACATAGGCCCGCACGGCGTCGTGGATCAGATCGCGGATGATCCGAACGTTGCCGGTCGCGTTACGGAACAGGTTGTCGGGAATCTGCGTACCGCCCCGCATGGTCTGGTCCAAGGGGATGGAGCCGACCTTGTGCTGTTTTTCCAATTCCCGATGCAGGGCGTCGTTGAATACCGCCATGTCGGCGAACCCGGGTGGGGTCGGCAAGGGGATGGTTTTCACGTCCTTGTCGTAATCGACGAAGGCGCCAACTTCGGGGTCGTCCGCTTCGACCATGGCGATGGTCATCGTACCCAGAATGCCGCTCATGCGCGGTTTCAGGCGATGGGCGGTCTTCAAGACTTCGACCGCGTCGTCATGGCGCCCGGCGCGGATCAGGCTTTGTCCCTGGCTTTCCAGGATTTGCGGATCGTCGGGCGCCAAACGCACGGCCTCTTCGTAGTGACGCAGGGCGTCCTCGTGGCGGTCGAGCATGGACAGCGACCACCCCAGCGCCGCATGGGCGATCGGCTGGTTCCCATCCAATTCCAGGGCACGGCGCAGGACGGGTTCGGCCTCGGCGAAGGCTTCGTCCTGGGCCAGTTCCCAGCCGTACTGAGCATGCACCTGCGGCAGCTCGGGATGGTTTTCAATGGCCCAGAGGAAGGTGTCGTAGCACGCGCCGTCCCGGTTCGTCGCCTTCATCAGGCCCTTGAAGCTTTTGTGGCTGTCGATATGGGTCGGGTCCATGCGGACCGCCGACCAGCAGGATTCGATGGCGCCTTCGGGATCGTCCAGCACGAACTGCAACGACGCCATGGCCGCGAAGGTATCCGGGATGCCGCCGCTGACCTGCACGACCTTTTTAAGGACGCTCAGTGCGCCTTCCAACTTGCCCGCATCGCGCAGCGCGATGCCGTAATTATGGAGGATTTCCGGCTCGTCCGGCGTCAGGCGCAAGGCGGCCTCGAACGACAGGATCGCCGCCTGCAGGTCGCCCAGGCGTTGTTGGGCCATGCCCAGGTTGTTCAGGATATCGGCATTTTGCGGCGCCAGGTCATGGGCGCGCTGGTACTTATCGCGGGCACTTGCGGGCTCGCCCATATGGAACAGCGCCAATCCCAGGTTGTTGAAATAATTGGGGTTGTTGGGATCCAGCTCGGTCGCGCGGCTCAGGATTTCGACCGCGCCCATCAGGTTCCCCATCTGCATCGTGGCGACGCCCAACAGGTGATGCGCCTCGGGATGGCCGGGGGTGCCCGCGATGAACTCGCGGTACAGGCGCTGGGCGTCCTGAAGATGTCCGGCCTGATGACTGGCGAAGGCTTGTTGCAGAAGGTTCAACGCTGGGGCCCTTTGTCGGCGGCGGGGCGGATGACCATGATTTAGCGCAGCGCCGCCGGTCAGGCAAAGGGCTTTCGGGGGCGCGTTATTTTCGGCGCATGGTGTCGTCGAAATCGTCGAGCGATGGGAAGGCAAGGGGTGTCAGACTGTCCAGGTTCCGCAGCCGGTCTTCGTAGTCGGTCAGATATTGCGCCCGCGCGGCATCATCAACGTAAGGCACGTGCCAGGCGACGAAAGGCGGCAGGACCGTCATGCCGGTATAGGCGAGGGTGCCGCGCAGCAGGGGGCGCAGCATGTCTTCCAGCTTGCCATGAATGGCTTCGTCGCTGTCGAGCATGTATTCACGCCCGCCCAAGGTCAGGGTCAGCATGGCTTTCTTGCCCTTCAAACCGCCCCGGTCGTAGAACCGCCGCCCGCCGTAGGTCAGGCCGGAGACCATCACCCGGTCGATCCAGCCCTTCATGATTGCAGGAACGGAAAACCAATAGAGCGGGAAATGCAGGATCAGCAGGTCGCAACGGATCAGCTTGTCGATCTCCGCCGCGATATCGGGGGCGAGGGTGCCGGTCTCATGGCCATGGCGCTGTTCCAGGGCGTAGACGAGGTAATCCGGGTTGGCGCGATCCGTGAAGTCGTCCGGCCCCGACACGGGATTGAAGCCCATGGCATAAAGGTCCGAGACCTCGACCGTATGCCCCAGTTCGGCAAGAATCTTGACGGAATGATCGCGCAACGCCGTGTTGAACGACTGCGGTTCGGGATGGGCGTGGACGATCAGGACGTTCATGCAGCGGGTCTCACTCCGGCGGCGGTTCGGCGCCCGTGCGCTCGGTGATCAGGCCGTAGTGTTCCGTGCGGCGATGGGCGGCGAAGTTAAAGGTCGAACCTTTCAGGAAGGCGCAGGCGTCCAGGTCGCAGTCGTGGACGATGACTTCGTCGTCTTCCGTCTCGGCCTCGGCGACGACCTGACCGTCGGGATTGATGATGCAGCTGCCGCCCATCAGGTGATAGTCGGGCGCTTCCTCGCCGGCCTTGGCGACGCCGACGACCCAGGTCGCGTTCTGATAGGCGCCTGCCTGCATGGAAAGGCGCGAATGGTGATGGCGCAGCTCCGGCGTGTCCGGCCCGCCGAGCCCGTTCCACGACGGCGTGTTGTAGCCCAGCATGATCAACTCCACGCCTTGCAGGCCCATGACCCGGTAGGTCTCCGGCCAGCGGCGGTCGTTGCAGATGCACATGCCCATCACGCCGCCCATGGTGCGCCAAACGGGAAAGCCCAGGTTTCCGGGTTCGAAATAGCGTTTTTCAAGGTGCTGGAAGCGGCGCTCCGGCTCCAATTCCGCATGACCGGGCAGGTGCACCTTGCGGTATTTGCCGACGATCTTGGCGTCCTTGTCGACCAGGATCTGGGTGTTGAAGTGATGGCCGTCCGGCGTCAGTTCGGCATAGCCCAGGGAAAATCCGATCTTGTTGTCGGCCGCGTAATCGAACAGCGGGCGCGTGGCGTCGTTCGGCATCTCCCGTTCGAACCATTCGTCCATTTCGGCACGGTCTTCGGCGTAGAACCGGGGGAAGAAAGTCGTCAGCGCGGTTTCCGTATAAACGACCACATCCGCGCCCTCGGCCTTGGCCTGTTTCATCATCTCCAACAGACGGGCGACGATCACCTGGCGGCTGTCGGTTTCCAGATTGGGCCCTTGCTGGGCGGCGGCGACGCGAATGATGCGGGTCATGGGGGATAGGGCTCCTGTCGTGGTGGTTGGCCGAGACTAGGCGCGAGCCGCCCCCTGGACAAGGTGGGATCCGGGAAAGATCAGAACAGGCGCGGCACCAGATACAGCGCCGCAAGCGCGATGACCGCCGTCGCCGCGAAATTAAGGAACACGCCCGCGGCACACATATGGGCGACGTCGAGACGCCCGGCGGCGAAGACGATGGCGTTGGGCGGCGTCGCCACCGGCATCATGAAGGCGCAGCTGGCGGCGAGCGCCACCGGTACCGCGAAGACCATGGGCTCAAAGCCCAGGGTCGCGGCGAGCGCGGCGGCGACCGGAATGAACACCGCCGCCGTCGCCGTGTTCGAGGTGATCTCCGTGAGGAACACCACCATCCCGGTAATCAGCAGCAGCACCGCGATCAGCGGCAGCGCGCCGCCCTCGGCGAACAAGCCGCCCAGCCAATGGGCCAGACCGGTTTCCTGGATCGCCCCCGCCAGCGACAGGCCGCCGCCGAACAGGATCAGAATCCCCCAGGGCAGGCGCGCCGCATGGGACCAGTCCATCAGGAAACTGCGGGTCTTCAAATCGACAGGAATGGCGAAGGCCGCGACGGCGCCGATCAGGGCGATGGCCGTGTCGTTCAACGGCACGACGTCGTCGATCAGCGGCCGGAACATCCAGGTCAGCGCCACGGCGAGAAACAGCAAGGCGGTCAGCGCCTCGCCCCGGCCGATCGGGCCCAATTCGCCGTGGGCCCGCGCGATCCCGTCCTGAATGGGACCCTGGGCCAGGTCGTCGGCCCGGCAGGTGACTTTAGTCAACAGTAGCCAGGCGGCGATCAGTAGCACCAGGGCGACGGGCAGTCCCAGCGCCATCCATTGGGCGAAGCCGATCTCGATCCCGTGGTTCTGTCCCATGTAGCCCGCGAGGAAGGCATTGGGCGGCGTGCCGATCAGGGTCGCCGTGCCGCCGATGCTGGCGGCATAGGCGATGGACAGCAACAGGCCCCGGGCAAAGCGGTCCTTGGCCGGGGCGGGGGTGTCTCCGTCTTCCGCATCGTCGCCGTCGACGAAAGCGATGACGCTCAAGGCAATCGGCACCATCATCAACGTCGTCGCCGTGTTCGAAACCCACATGCTGAGCAGCGCCGTCGCCGCCATGAACCCGGCGGTCAGGCGCGCGGGCTGCGTCCCGGCGACGGCGATGATGCGGATCGCGATGCGCCGATGCAGGTTCCAGCGCTCCATGGTCAAGGCGATGACGAAACCGCCCAGGAACAGAAAGACCAAAGGATGGCCGTAGGCCGAGGTCGTCGCCTTCATATCCGTCACGCCGAGCAGCGGAAACAGGATCGCGGGCAGCAAAGCCGTGGCGGGCAGGGGCACCGCCTGGGTCAGCCACCAGAGCGCCATCCACCCGGCGACGGCGGCAACGGTCCAGCCACCGGGGCTGAGCCCCATCGGCGCCGGCAGCGCCATGACCGCGAGGAATAGGGCCGGTCCCGCCGCGAGTGCGAGCAGCGCACGCAGCCCGCGGCCACCATGCCGGGCAGTTTCCGGGGCGTGGCTCGGGTCGGGGCGGGCGGGCGGCGAGGTTGGCGGCATGGCGGCTCCGGAAATGCGGCGGGGGGCTGGCGATAGGACGATGGGCAGCTTAAGGTATCGGGCATCGGAACGGCAGGGGCCAGATGGACCAGAAACCGGATATATCGGACAACGACGCGCGGGACCGTGCCCGCCTCAAGGGCTTCGCCCTGCACTTGATGGGCTACATCGTCGTCGTTGCCGGATGCGCGATTTTGAACTTCACCAAAACGCCGAACGAGCTTTGGTTCATCTATCCCATGGTCGCCTGGGGCGCGCCTCTGGCGTTGCATGCGGCTTGGGTGATGGGGCTGTTCGACAGCTTGACGCAGGGGAAATAAGGGCTGCCGCCCGATGACGCCCGATGACCGGCGAATTCCGGAGGCAGGAATCGCGGAAACAGGGGAATTTTGCGCTGCAATAGCCTGGAAATTCGGTTACACCAAGGGCGGGTCGCGGCGCCGGAACACGGTCGCCTCGACGGACCCTTCAAAGGGGCAATCTACGACTTAAACAGCCAGGGCCGGCCAAAACATGTTCAAAAAAATTCTGATCGCCAACCGGGGCGAAATCGCCTGTCGCGTCATGAAGACCGCGAAGAAGATGGGAATCAAGACGGTCGCCGTCTATTCCGACGCCGACAAGCTGGCGTTGCACGCCGACATGGCCGACGAGGCCGTGCATATCGGTGCGTCGCCGTCGTCTGAAAGCTATCTGGTGATCGACAAGATTCTCGACGCCATCGAACAGACGGGCGCCGACGCCGTCCACCCTGGCTACGGCTTCCTTTCCGAAAACGCCAAATTCGCCGAAGCCCTGGCCAAGAAGGGCGTTGCGTTCATCGGCCCGCCGGTCGGCGCGATCAACGCCATGGGCGACAAGATCGAATCCAAGAAACTGGCGGAAAAAGCCAACGTCAGCGTGGTTCCCGGCCATACGGAAGCGGTCAGCGACCCGGACATGGCGGTCGAGATCGCGAATAAGATCGGCTATCCGGTGATGTTGAAGGCCTCCGCCGGCGGCGGCGGGAAGGGCATGCGCATCGCCCATAACGACGCGGAATGCCGCGACGGCCTGGAGCGCGCCCGGTCCGAAGCGGCCTCCAGCTTCGGCGACGACCGGGTCTTCGTCGAAAAGTTCATCGTCGAGCCGCGCCATATCGAAATTCAGGTCCTGGCCGATAAGCATGGCAATTGCGTCTATCTGAACGAACGCGAATGCTCGATCCAGCGCCGCCACCAAAAGGTCCTGGAAGAAGCGCCGTCACCGTTCCTCGATGAGGCGACCCGCAAGGCAATGGGCGAGCAGGCTGTCGCCCTGTCCCAGGCCGTCGATTACTGTTCGGCCGGGACGGTGGAATTCATCGTCGACAAGGACAAGAACTTCTACTTCCTGGAAATGAACACGCGGCTGCAGGTCGAACACCCGGTGACCGAATACATCACCGGCCTGGACTTGGTCGAACTGATGATCCGCGTCGCGGCGGGGGAAAAGCTGCCGTTTGGACAAAAGGACGTGCCGCTGAACGGCTGGTCCATCGAGGCCCGCATCTATGCCGAAGACCCGTTCCGCAACTTCCTGCCGTCGACGGGGCGCCTCGTGCGTTATCACCCGCCGGCCGAAACGGAAACCGTGCGCGTCGATACCGGCGTGTTCGAAGGCGGCGAGATTTCCATGTTCTACGACCCCATGGTCGCCAAGCTGGTCACATACGGAAAGGACCGGGGTGCCGCCATGGACGAGATGGCCCGCGCGCTGGATCGGTTTCAGATCACCGGGGTCGCCAACAACATCGCCTTCCTGGCGGCCTTGATGGCCCATGATCGGGTGCGTTCCGGCGATTTCTCGACCAACTTCATCGCCGAGGAATATCCCGAAGGCTTCAACCCCAAGGACGCGGTTCAGGACGATCCGACCCTGACCGTTGCCGTCGCGGCCGCCATGCACCGTGCCTACAACGAACGGGCGGCGCAGATCTCGGGTCAGGTCGAAAACCACCATCGCAAGGTCGCCGCCGATTGGGTGGTGTTGCTGGGCCGCGATCCGCATCCGGTCACCGTGGTCCCCGCGGACGGCGGCTATGACGTGACGGTCGGCGACAAGACGATGGCATTGCGCACCGATTGGGGCCTGGGTGATGGCCTGATGGAATTGACCCTGGACGGCGCGGAATACAGCGTCCAGGTCGGCCGTGCCGACGTCGCCTACCGCATTCTTCACGGCGGCACGGAATCCATGGCCCTGGTGGTCAGCCCGGGCACGGCGGAAATGCACCGCCATATCCCGGAGAAACTGCCGCCGGATACGTCCAAGCTTCTGATGTCGCCGATGCCGGGACTGCTGGTTTCGCTCGCCGTCGAGGCGGGGCAGGAGGTCAAGGCCGGCGAGGAGCTGTGTGTTCTCGAAGCCATGAAGATGGAAAACGTGATGCGCGCCGAGAAGGATGCCGTGGTCAAGGAGATCAATGCGGCGCCCGGCGACAGCCTGATGGTCGATCAGGTCATCATGGAATTCGAGTAACCGCCGGGCGGAGCCATAGGCCGCCATGCCGGAAGCCGTCGAAACAGTTCACGTTATTATCGAAGGCCGTGTCCAGGGCGTCTGGTACCGGGGGTGGACCTGCGAACAGGCGGGGGAACTGGGCCTCAGCGGTTGGGTGCGCAATCGCCGCGACGGCACGGTCGAAGCCATGTTCTCGGGTGCGTCCCAATCCGTCGCCGAAATGATCCGGCGGTGCCATGACGGGCCGCCGGCGGCGCGGGTAACGGATGTCCGTTCCGCGCCGGCCGACGATCCGGGCCTGGCCGTCTTTGAAACCCGCTCGACCCTTTGATCCCTGGCCGTGGCCGGGGAGTACCCCGGCCACCATGGCGGGCTAGGCGGCGCGTACGCCGCCCAGGAACTTCTCGACCTGACTCCGTAGATGGTCGGCCTGTGTGTTCAGGTTGCTGGCCACCGTCGTCACCTGGGTCGCGGCGGTGCCGGTTTCGCCCGCCGATTGGGTGACCTCGATGATGTTGCTGGAGACTTCCTGCGTGCCGGTCGATGCCTGTTCGACGTTGCGCGCGATCTCCTGCGTGGCGGCGCCCTGTTCCTCGACCGCGGCGGCGATGGTGTTGGAAATCTCGCTCATTTCGGAAATGGTCCCGGTGATCGATTGGATGGCTTTCACGGCGATCTCGGTTTCCGATTGGATGTCGGTGATCTGTTTGCCGATCTCGTCCGTCGCCTTGGCCGTTTGATTGGCGAGGTTCTTGACCTCGGATGCCACGACGGCAAAGCCCTTGCCGGCATCGCCCGCACGGGCGGCCTCGATGGTCGCGTTGAGCGCCAACAGGTTGGTCTGCTCGGCGATATCTGTGATCAGATTGACGACCTCGCCGATGCGCTGCGCCGCCTTAGCCAGCCCCTGGACTTGTTCGTCGGTGTGGCGTGCCTCGGACACCGCGCGCTCGGCCACCTGCGAGGATTGCGAGACCTGGCGCGAGATTTCCTGGATCGACGACGACAGTTCCTCGGTCGCGGTGGCGACGGTCTGGACGTTGGCCGAGGCTTGCTCGGCCGCGGCGGCCACTGTGGTCGCTCGGTGGTTGGTGCCGTCGGCGATCTGCGACATGGTCGACGCGGTGGACTGCATTTCCGATGCCGAAGTGGAAAGGGACTGCAACAGGTCGGACACATCGGAATCGAATGACCCGGTCAATGCCTCGATGTGGCGGCTCCGTTCCTCGCGCCGCTTGGCGGCTTCCTGTTCGCGGGCGGCCAACTCGTCGGCCTTGATCATGCTTTCCTTGAAGACCAGAACGGCCTGAGCCATGTCGCCGACTTCGTCGCCGTTTTCATGATTTGGCACATCGACGGTCTTGTCGCCGCCGGCGAGCGCCGTCATCGCCCCGGTCAGGGCGGTGATCGGCCGGGCGATGCCCGTTCCGATGAGCCAGGCGGCGATCATGCTGAGGACGATCCCGACCACGGTGACCACGACCGTGACGAGAACGGCTGTCTTCATCGCCTGACTGGTGGCAAGGCCGACGGCATTCTGATTGGTCTTGATGTCTTCCTTCAGGTTTTCCATGACGGCCGCGATGTTGGGGCCGAGGTACCCTATGGTGCCCAGCACGATTTCGTCGCGGGCGGTGATGGTCTCATTCATTTCCCGCACGACGGCCACGTACTCATCCATCTGCGCGTTGACGTCGGTCACGATGGCGCGCAGGTTTTCGTCGAACACGATGTCCAGAAGCTGCCGGGCGTTCAGCGCCATTTCAGAGGCCGATTCGATGGCCTGTTCGAACGCGATGCTATCGTTGTTGGCGGCCAAACGGTTGGCATAAAGCCGCATCAGAAGCAGGGAGCGCTGCGTTTTCGCGGCGAGATAGGCCGTCGATACATCCGCGTCGTCGTAGGCGCGTTTCATCAACTCGGTCAGCTTGCTTTCCATTTCCGGGCCGAGAACGTTCAGCCGGTTTTCGACTATGGAATTGCGCTTGCTCTGCAGGGTGGTGACCTTTTCAAAGGCGTCGCGATAGGCCGCGATGTTCGTCATCGACGTGTCGACCGCTTTTTGCCGGTCGGGGTCCGTGACTTCATTGTTCAGGGTTTCGATGTTCTTGGTGGTCGCCGAAATCCGGTCGTAGAACTCGGCCATGGCCTCTTCCGAGGATTGGGCCAGGTAATCGGTCACCGCCAATTGCGCTTTCAACAGGTTCGACTGCACCAACGCCGCCTGATTGGATAGGGCGGATGCGTCCCGGTAGTGGGCGAAATTGTCGTCGCCCTTTTTCAGGTTAACGCCGCCGGTTGCGCTGATGACCAGCAACAGGGCGACGACCACGGCAAAGCCGATGAAAATCTTGGTCAGAATTTTGGTATTGTTCATGAAAGACGTGAACATCGTACAGGCTCTCCTCGAATGGTCGGCAGGCGGACTCCCCCGTCCGCTCTCTATTGAAATCGGAGATACACTGTTCGCGGTAGCGGAATAATCTGGACGTTGGTCATAATTGGTCGGCGCAAAAATGGGTGCGCGGACAACAATCTAATAAATTCAATCGTCTAGAAGAAAATCTACGCCTGAAGTATGGGTAGATTGTATACCAAATAGTTTGAATTCGTGGGCGCTGCAGCCTTCATTCGCGTTTACCGGGCGGGTGACGCCCGAGGGGATCAGTCAGCGAAATCCAGAATGTCGCGGACCTTGTCGATGCCGCCCCGCGCGCATTCGGCGTCGATATCGCCGCCGGGCGCGCCCGATACGCCGACCGCGCCGACCAGCGAGCCGGCGACGCGGATTTGCACGCCGCCGTCCATCACGATGATGCCCTGCATCTGGTTCAATTCTGGCCGGATGTCTTCGCGGTTCTTGCGCATGTCACCCGAATCTGTGCCCGACATGACGACGAGGCCCGCCTTGCGTTCAGCGATTTCCAGGGTGTGCCGGCTGGCCAGGGTATCGCGCTGGGCGGCGATCATGTTGCCCGCGCGGTCCAGGACCACGGCCGATGCCTGATAGCCTTTCTCGCGGCAGGTATGCACGGCACCCTGGGCGATAGTCGCGGCCAGGTCCGACGACATGATGCGGACCTTGATGATCTCGCCTTCGGCCTGTGCCGGGGCGGGGGCGAGCGATCCGGCAGCCAGCATCGCGGCCGCGAGGGCGAGGGCGGGGCGGGTCTTTCGAGGGTGGCGTTTCATGATGTGGTCTCCTCCCATTGGGCGCGGTGGGCGTTTTGGCGCATCCGCGCGAAATCTCATATTCGACTTTTTGTAACTGTTATCGCATAGTTGGGCAATCCCCACCCTGCAACGAAGACAGGAATTTTCCCAATGTTTCGCTTCCTTCGACCGATCTTGATGATCTCCGCTCTCGCCGTGGTCCTGCCGTTCGGCCTTTCGGCCAGCGAGGATATTCCGGATCAATACCCGGCCTCGGCGCTGTATTCCAAACCGGTCGAAGTGATCCCGGGCGTGTGGTCGGCGATCGGTGCGACGGCGCCGCCGACGTACGAAAACTGGGGGCATAACAACAACCTCAGCTTCATCGTCACCGGCGACGGCGTGATCGTCGTCAACGGCGGCGGGGCTTATCTGCTGGCCAAGGCGCTGCACGACGAGATCAAGGCGCTTACCAAGCAGCCGGTGAAACTGGTCATCAACGAGAACGGCCAGGGTCATGCCATGCTGGGCAATTCCTATTGGGCGGAGCAAGGGGTGCCGATCCTGGCCCATGTGGATGCGGCGCACGAGTTCAAGGACCGGGGCGCGCAGATTCTGGCCTCGGCCAAGCGGGTACTGAAGGAACGGGCGGCCGGCACGAAGATCGTCGGCCCGACGGAAACCTTTGAGGACAAGCGCCCGATCGCCATGGGGGACTTCAAGATCGAGGTCCTTCACCTGGGTCCGGCCCACAGCCCCGGCGACATTCAGGTCTGGTTGCCCGAACAATCATTGGTCATCGCCGGTGACATGGCTTTTCACGAACGCATGCTGCCGATCTTCGACGACACGGATACCAAAAGCTGGGTCGAAACCTGGGAAGGTCCGTTCGAAGGGCTCAAGGCGACCTACGTCATTCCCGGCCACGGCCATCCGACCAACATGGCCCAGGTGCGGCGCTATACCCACGACTACCTCGTCTACCTGCGCGGCAAGATCGGCGAACACCTGGACAATGGGGGCGATCTGAAAGGCGCCTACTACGTGGATCAGTCCGCCTATGCCCATCTCGATACGTTCGAGCAATTGGCGACCCGCAACGCCGGGCGCGTCTTCGTGCAGATGGAATTCGAGTAAACGGGAAGAGGGGCTCAGGGGCCGAAGCTGGACCGCGCCTGGATGCCCCATTTGCCGTCCCTGAGGGTCAGGACGTAAAGCGAATCGTAGACCCCGATGACGCTGCCGTCCTTGCGGTAGCGGGTGTAAACCAGCCGCCAATGGGCCTTTTCGGCGTTGAACTGGATCAACTCCCGTTCGTTCCATTCGCTGTAGTGCCAGCCGTCGTCCGACGTTAGGCGGTTGAACAGGTCCATGGGGTTGCGGTCCGGCCCGTCGTAGACCGTGACCTTGCCTTCCGCCAGGCGCGGGTGGGGGTAGTGCATCAACGCCGTCATGGCGGCGCCGTCGTGGGCGTTGATCGCCGCCATGTGGCGGTCGAGGACATCCAGGCCCGCCTGTTCGATGGCCGCGCGGTCGGGCTGCGCCGTTGTCTCGCTCAAGTCGTTTCCTCCCGGTTGCGTTTATTCGCGGCCGAAGACCTCGGCGAATTTCTGACGCAGGACGACGTCGACTTCGGGCGTTGAGGCCGTGACGCCGAGATCGACCAGTGACGTCACGCCGTGCTCGTCGATGCCGCAGGGAATGATCCCTTCGAAGTGGCTCAGGTCCGGTTCGATGTTCAGCGAGACACCGTGAAACGTCACCCATTTGCGCACGCGCACGCCGATAGCGGCGATCTTGTCTTCGCGGTAGAGCTTCGATCCGGGCGCGCCCCGCGCGACCCAGATGCCGACCCGGCCGTCGCGCCGTTCGCCGGTTATGTTGAATTCCGCCAGGGTTTGGATGATCCAGTTTTCAAGATCGCAGACGAAGGCCCGCACGTCCTCGCCGCGTTTCTTCAAATCCAGCATGACGTAGCCGACCCGCTGGCCCGGCCCGTGGTAGGTGTAGCGCCCGCCGCGCCCGGTCTTGTGCACGGGGAAACGGTCGGGGGCGACCAGCTCCGATGGGTCGGCGCTGGTGCCGGCCGTGTAGAGGGGCGGATGCTCCAACAGCCAGACCATTTCCGGCGCCATGCCCGCGCGGATCGCGGCGGCGCGGTCCTCCATCACGGCGACGGCCTCGTCATAGGGGACCGGTGCATCCGATATCCGCCACTCCAGCGTATCGGCCGTATCGGCCGGGAACGGGGACGTTTCGAGGTCTTGGGTATCCGGGGCCATGAAAAGGCGTCTCCTGATGGCGCTTCCGCTTGATATGCCTGCGCCGATTTGCTATCTGCCGCCATGTATTTCGCAAGTGACACACTTGCGGCAAGGAAAAATGCGGTCGTGGCGGAACTGGTAGACGCGCAGCGTTGAGGTCGCTGTGGGAGAGATCCCGTGGAAGTTCGAGTCTTCTCGACCGCACCAAACCTTGGAAAATGCTGAAAAAACCCGCTCTTCGGAGCGGGTTTTTTGCGTTTTCCGGGCGAAATCGTCATGTATTCCGGCTATTGTCCAAGACGCGCGGGACGGATGCGGTCGGCCCGTGCATGCGCGCCCAGCGCCTGCCAGCAACCTTTGGATCGGAGGCCCCGTCGTGAGCGAACGCCCGGACGATACGCCTGAGGGCGATACGCTCGAGAAGGCGCTGGACGCCGGTTTCGACGCGCCGCCGGGAGGCCAGGACGAGGCCGAGCACGACGAGGTCGACGCCGCCGTTATCACGGCGTTGAGCGCCGGCGATACCGAAGCCCTCAAGGAATTGGTCGACGGCCTGCATTACGCCGATGTGGCCGACGTCGTCGAACGCCTGAACGAGGACAAACGCGCGCAGTTTCTGACGGAACTAGGCGACGACCTGCCGTCGGAGGTCTGGGCCGAGTTGGACGATGCCGTCCGCGAGACCGTGTTCGAGGACATGGAACCGGCGCAGATCGCGGCCGCCGTTTCCGAGCTGGATTCCGACGACGCCGTCGAAATCGTCGAGGAAATGGAAGAGCCCGACCAGAAGGCGGTGCTCGAAGCCATGGCGCCGCCGGACCGGCGGCTGATCGAACAAAGCCTGTCCTATCCGGACGATTCCGCCGGCCGACTGATGCAGCGGGAAATCGTCACGGTGCCGACCAATTGGACCGTCGGCGAAACCATCGATTACATGCGCGCCGCCGCCGACGGGGACGAGGATATCCTGCCGACGTCGTTCTACGACATCTTCGTGGTCGATCCGACGCATAAGCCCGTCGGCGCCATTCACTTGAGCCACCTGTTGCGGTCCAAACGACCGATCAAGGTCTCGGAGATCATGCAGACGGAGCTTAAGTTGCTCCCCGTGACCATGGACCAGGAAGACGTCGCCTTCCTGTTCCGTCAGCGCGATCTGGTCTCCGCCCCCGTGGTTGACGAGGCGCAGCGTCTTGTCGGGGCGATCACGATCGACGACGTCGTCGACGTCATTCATGAAGAGCACGAAGAAGACATGCTGGCCCTGGCCGGTGTCGGCGAGGCCGATTTGTACGACGCCGCGATCGATACGACCAAGGCGCGGTTCCGCTGGCTGTTGGTCAACCTGTTCACGGCGATCCTGGCGTCGTTGGTCATCGGTATGTTCGAATCAACGCTGCAGCAGGTCGTCGCCCTGGCGATCCTGATGCCCATCGTCGCTTCCATGGGCGGCAACGCGGGCACGCAGACCCTGACCGTCGCCGTGCGGGCCCTGGCGACCCGCGAGCTGACCTCGACCAACGCCTACCGGGTCATCGGCAAGGAATTGCTGGTCGGGGCCATCAACGGGGTGCTGTTCGCCATCATCACGGGCGCCATCGCCTGGGGTTGGTTCCAGGAACCGCAGATCGGCCTGATCATCGGGATGGCGATGATCGTCAACATGATCGTCGCGGGGCTCGCGGGGGCGTCTATTCCCTTGCTGTTGGACCGGGCAGGGGTCGACCCGGCGATTGCGTCCTCTGTCTTCCTGACGACGGTGACGGACGTTGTCGGGTTCTTCGCCTTCCTTGGGTTGGCGGCGGCGTTCCTGATATAAAAACAGACTACTAGTAGAAAAATCTCCCTCCCTACGCATGCGCCGGGTAGGCTCGCTTTACGTTAACGTAAACGTCAGCTAGAGTGCGGTCATGGCTTTGGATCAAACGCAAACGACTTACGGGATCGCCGAATTGGCGCGGGAGTTCGGCATCACTCCCCGCGCGATCCGGTTTTATGAGGACAAGGGCCTGCTGAGCCCGGCCCGAGACGGCCAGCGGCGCATCTACGGCTCGCGCGATCATGTGCGCCTGCGCCTGATCATGCGGGGCAAGCGGTTGGGTTTCTCGCTCGACGAAATTCGCGAAATGATCGATCTCTACGATCTGGATCCGACCGAGGTATCGCAGCTAAAGATGTTCATCGACAAACTGCAGGCGCGCCGCGAGCAATTGCGTCGTCAGCAGGACGATATCATCGAGACCCTGGCCGAGCTCGACCAATTGGAAGATCAATCGCGGGGGCTGTTGGCCGACCGTGAGGCCCGGCGGAAGGCCGTCGGCTAAGTTCGTCAACCATCGGCTGTCGATCCGCGGGCAAGCGCAAGATTGATTTCCCCCAGCCCCTGTGGGAAGGAAGAGGCCGGAGGATATGTCATTGTCTGAAAACAAGAAGAAACATCTGAAGGTCGCCCTGGGCGGCCTGGGCGCGGTCGGCTTGCCGGTCGCCGAATGGCTCGACGGCGACGACGAGCCGGGCCTGGAATTGGTCGCCGTTTCGGCCAACGACAAGCCGCGCGCGGCTGAACGCCTGGCCCATCTCAAGGCCCCGCCGCGGGTTCTCGGCCTGGGCGAATTGGCGGATATCGCCGACGTGATCGTCGAATGCGCGCCGCCGGAACATTTCCGCGAGGTGTGTGCCCCGGCCGTCGAACAGGGCAAGACCCTGGTGCTGCTGACCGTCAGTCAGTTGTTGCATCACATGGACCTGGTCGACCGGGCGCGCGAGACGGGGGCTTCGATCATCGTGCCGACAGGCGCCTTGGTTGGGTTGGATGCCGTGCGTGCCGCCGCCGAGGGCAATCTTAAATCCGTCGTCATGCGCACACACAAGCCGCCCGCCGGCTTCCAAAAAGCGCTTTGGGTGCGCGAACAAGGCATCGACCTGATGGGCCTGACCGAACCCCGCAAGCTTTATGACGGCACGGTTCGCGAGGCCGCCGAACGCTTCCCGGCCAACGTCAACGTGGCGGTCGCGCTGGGTCTTGCCGGGTTGGGGGTCGATGAAACCCGCTATCAGGTCTGGGCCGATCCGACGATCACCCGCAATACCCATTGGATCACCGTGGAATCCGATATCGTGAAGATCGAAATGAACATCGCCGGCGAGCCGACGCCGGACAATCCCGCGACCGGAAAAATCGTGCCGCTAAGCCTGATCGCGACGCTGCGCGGCCTGATCCAGCCGTTGAAGGTGGGGACCTGAACCATGACCGACGGCGGCGGGCGTATGTCCATTAATCAGAGAATGGCGCGGTTCTGTATCGATGGCTGGAAGGGCAGGGTGCCGCTCAGGCCCATGTTCTGGGGCGGCGGTGCAATTTGGTTCTTCGGTTATGCCTTGGAGCGGTTGGTCGTGAACCTGTTCAGGATTCCGCAGTCACCCTATTACGCTGGCGAACTATTCCTCATCGACGTTCTGTTGCGTCTCAGCGAATGGGTGTTGATGGCGGCCTTCATCTGGTGGTGCGTCGGCGTCTGGCGGGCGGTCGATCACGAAACCCCCGGCGTTTGGCCGACCACGGCGCGTGGCATCGTCGCCTTGCTGGTTTTGGCCAATGCGATTTCTGCCATGAACGGACTGACCGGATGATCAACGATCAAACTCCTGTTTACATCAACCTGCACGGCGATGGCGGGATGCCCGGGAATGAGCCGCCGGAGCCCTTGATCAAGCGCTGCTGGCACGGCCGGGAAAAGCTTTGGATCGTGTTTTGGGCCTATGGCGTGTTCGGGACAGGCGGCATTATTGCGAGCTGCCTGGCGATGATCTTCATCGGACTCCAGGTTGGCCTGGTCTTCGCGCCGCAAGACACTCACGGTGGCTATATCGGCAGTCTCGTCGGGATGGCCCTTGGCGCGGCGATGGCGCTGCCCTATCTCATCTGGATGACGGTCAGCCTGTATCGCTGCGCGCCCAATTGCGAAACCAAGATTTGGGGCCGCCTGGTACAGGGCTGGTTGGTCGCACAGTGGCTTGGAATCGCCATGCTGATCCATAATTATGCGCATTTAATCAAGTTCTAATGGTCGAAAGCTAAGAACATGGGTGAAGATCCTGTCGTTATCGTCGGAAGCGCCCGGACCCCCATGGGCGGGTTCCAGGGCGATTTGTCGGCGGCCCGCGCGCCCGACCTGGGGTCAACGGCGATTAGGGCCGCGTTGGATCGCGCCGGGGTCGCGCCGGACGATGTGGCGGAAGCCTATATGGGCATCGTCCTGCCCGCCGGTCTGGGCCAGGCGCCCGCGCGTCAGGCGGCGCTCGGCGCGGGCCTTCCCGAGGCCGTGCCCTGTACGACCCTGAACAAGATGTGCGGATCGGGTATGAAGGCCGCGATGCTGGCGCATGACGGGATTCTCGCGGGCGCGGGTGATGTAATGGTCGCGGGCGGCATGGAAAGCATGACCAACGCGCCGTACTTGCTGGACAAGGCGCGTGGCGGTTACCGCATGGGGCACGGCAGCGTGATGGACCATATGTTCCTCGACGGACTGGAGGACGCCTACGACAAGGGCCGCCTGATGGGCACCTTCGCCGAGGAGACGGCGACCCATTACCAATTCACCCGCGACGCACAGGATGATTTCGCCATTTCATCGCTGGACCGCGCCAAGACGGCGGTCGAGGACGGCTCCTTCGATGCCGAGGTCGCGCCGGTCAAGGTCAAGACCCGCAAGGGCGAGACGACGGTCGAGCGTGACGAACAGCCGTTCAAGGCCGATCCCGAGAAAATCCGCGCGCTCAAGCCCGCCTTCGCCAAGGACGGCACGGTGACGCCCGCCAATTCGTCGTCGATTTCCGACGGGGCGGCGGCGCTGATCTTGATGCGCCGGTCCGAAGCCGAAAAACGCGGTCTGACGCCGCTGGCGGTGATCCACGGTCATGCCACCCACGCCCAGGCCCCGGCCTGGTTCACAACGGCTCCCGTGGGGGCGATGCAGAAATTGGCGGAAAAGGTCGGCTGGGAACTGGCCGACGTCGACCTGTTCGAAATCAACGAAGCCTTCGCCGTCGTCACCATGGCGGCGATGCGCGATCTGGACCTGCCGCACGACAAGGTCAACGTGCACGGCGGGGCCTGCGCCCTGGGCCATCCGATCGGCGCGTCGGGGGCCCGCATTCTGGTGACGTTGCTGGCGGCGCTGGAGAAATACGATTTGAAGAAAGGGGTCGCGTCGCTGTGCATCGGCGGCGGCGAAGCCACCGCCATGGCCGTCGAACGACTGACCTGACAGAACCATACCACCCACCGAAAGGAGGAACGCCATGCCGACAGTGATGATTACCGGGAGCAACCGGGGGATCGGCCTGCAACTGGCGCGGCAATACGCCCATCATGGCTGGACCGTGATCGCGACCTGCCGCAACACCATTTCGCCGGGCCCCATCGCGACGATCGAGGGCGACGTGCGTGTTTATGGCCTGGACGTTGCGGATTTTCACGCGGTGGAGCGCCTGGCCGAGGATTTGGCGGATACCAAGATCGACCTGCTGATCAACAACGCGGGCGTTTACGGCGACCGCAACACCGGGCACCAGAACATCGACATTGCCGATTGGGAGAAATCCTTTCGCGTCAATACCATGGCGCCGCTGATGGTCGCGTCGGCCTTTCTCGGCCATGTGTCGCGGGACGGCGGCGGAAAGATTGCGACGGTTTCCTCTGTTCTGGCCTCGATCGCGGAGTCCTCGCCAAATTCGGCCTCTTACGCCTACCGCACGTCCAAGGCGGCGGTGAATATGGCCATGCACGTCTTCGCCGAGGAAGTGCGGCCGGAGAACGTCGCCGTGATCTTGCTGCATCCCGGCTGGGTGCAGACGGACATGGGCGGACCGAGTGCGGCCATCGACGCGCAGACCAGCGCCGAAGGCATCCGCAAGGTGCTGGACGGCGCGGGCATGGCGGAAAGCGGGCGGCTTTTCGCCTATGATGGCCGCGAAATTCCCTGGTAAATCGGAGACCCAAGGCATGAACGGAACGGAAGAGAAGGGCGATATCGAATTCTATTTCGATTTCTCCTCGCCCTACGGCTATCTGGCGGCGCAGAAGATCGACGCCATCGGCGAGCGGTACGGCCGGCACGTGAACTGGCATCCGATCATGCTGGGCGCGATCTTCAAGCAGACCGGCAATTCGGCCAACGCCGATATCGGGCTCAAGGGCGACTACATGCGGATGGACGTGCCCCGCCTGGCCAAGATGATGGACGCGCCCTTCACCTGGCCGGAGCCGTTCCCGATCAGCACGTTGGCGGCGGCCCGGGCCTATTACTGGCTGCTCGACCACGACGCGGACAAAGCCGTGCCCTTCGCCAAGGCCGTCTACCACCACTATTTCGGCAAGGGTGTCGATATTTCCGACATTCAGGACGTGGTCTTGATCGCCGAGGAAATGGGCATCGACGGTGCGGCCCTGACCGAGGCCGTGACGCGGGACGACGTCAAGCAGCGGGTCAAGGACAAGACCGGCGAGGCCATGGATTTGGGCGTCTTCGGCTCGCCCTATTTCCTGATCGAAGGCGAGCCGTTCTTCGGCTCCGACCGCATGTGGCAGATCGAACGATTTCTCGGCAAAGGGAAGACGGCATGACGCTTAAGAAAGGTGTGGAGCAATTGGTGGCCGAGGCCAACGCGGAGATCGAGACGATCCCGCAGGACGGGGCCGAGGCGTTGTTGGACGATCCGAACGTGCAGATCGTCGATATCCGCGACGTGCGCGAGTTGGAGCGCGAAGGCATGGTGCCGGGTGCGTTTCACGCACCGCGCGGCATGCTGGAATTCTGGGTCGATCCCGACAGCCCGTATCACAAGGACGTCTTCGCCTCGGGCAAGAAATTCGTGCTCTATTGCCAATCGGCCTGGCGCTCGGCCTTGGCGACCAAAGCGCTGCAGGACATGGGCCTGGCGCCCATCGCCCATCTGGAAGGTGGGTTTCGGGCTTGGAAGGAGGCCGGCCATCCCGTCGCCGAACGCCCGGGGCGTGACGATTAACCCCTTTGGCTAGGTTGTTTCCGGGTATCCGAAACCGCTAACTTGAATTTTAGGAGGACGGTCCGACGACGCGCTGTGTCGTGTTCGGGCCTTGGAGACGACCAATGAATACGAGTGCGCCTTTCATCACCGAGATCGCCGGTGGGATCGCTACGGTTACGCTTCAGCGGCCGGAGATCCACAACGCCTTCGACGACGATCTGATCAATCGCCTGACCCGTGAATTCCAAGGCCTGGGCCGGGACACGGTCGTGCGGGCGGTGGTTCTCGCCGCCAAGGGGAAAAGCTTTTCCGCCGGCGCCAACGTCAATTGGATGAAGCGCATGGCCGAGTACGGCCAGGATGAGAACCTGGAGGACGCCAAGGCGTTGGCGGGCCTGATGTTCACCCTCGCCAGCCTGCGCAAGCCGACGATCGCCGCGGTTCAGGGATCGGCCTTCGGCGGGGGCGTCGGCCTAATCGCCGCCTGCGATATCGCGGTCGCCGCGCGCGAGGCGGAATTCGCCCTGACGGAAGTCAAACTGGGAGTGCTGCCCGCCGCCGTCGGCCCCTACGTGGTTTCCGCCATGGGGCCGCGTCAAGCGACGCGCTACATGCTCACCGGTGAGCGGTTTAATGCGGAACGGGCGGCCGAGATCGGCCTGATCACCGAGGTCGTGGACCAGGGGCAGGTGCTGCCGCGGGCCCTGGAGTTCGCCGAAATTCTCAAGAACAACGGACCTCGTGCGATGGCCGAGGTCAAGAACCTGGTGCGTTACGTGGTGGGGCACGAACGCGACGAAGCCCTCATGGCGCAGACGGCGGGTCATATCGCCCGTGTTCGCGCGTCCAGCGAGGGGCGGGAGGGGTTGGCGGCCTTTCTGGAAAAAAGAACGCCGAACTGGGTGAGGAAATAGCCAAGGGCAACGAAACAGTACGGGGAGCGTCTCGCCATGGCTGACTACGATCTATCCAACGTCAAAGTCCTGGTCGCGGAAGATTATGCGCCCATGCGCAAGCTTCTGGGGCAGGTTCTATACGAACTCAACGTCGCCGATTTCCAGATGGTGGCCAACGGGCAGGAAACCATCGACTTTCTGCAGGAATACGAGGCCGACCTGTTGTTGGTCGACAATCTCATGAGCCCCATAGACGGGACCGAATTGACGCGGATGATCCGTGCCGGGAAGACGCCCGCCGAACGGCACGTGCCGATCATCATGGTGTCGGGCGAGACGTCGAAGGAACTGATCGTCGGCGCCCGCGATGCCGGGGTGAACGAGTTCCTCGCCAAGCCGATCTCGACCCAGATGGTCTATCAGCGGTTCATGAACATCATCGAAAACCCGCGTGCCTTCGTGCAGACCGACGATTTTTACGGCCCCGACCGGCGTCGGCGTCCGATGCGCTATCCGGGGCTGGATCGCCGCCGTGAAGCCTATACCTATCAGACGCCGCAGCAGGCAAAAGCCGGCGGCTGATCCTGGCCCGGATCGGGATATCCTGTGGGTAACCCGGGGCCTGCGGTTCTTTTCCGCTCGTCGTTTCCTGATATGGTGGAGCGCATCACCCATGGCGGTGCCGTGCCCGCCGATCAGCCTTTTCGAGCCCCTTCCATGACCCTGCATCTGATCAAGCTTTCCGTCGGCGTCGAAAGCATCGACCATCTGGCGCAGTTGCAACAGGCGCGCCTGGATGCGCGGCGGCAGGCAGGGCAGGAGCCGAAGCTCTATCACATCACCCGCATGTGGCCCCGGCGGGCAAAGGAATTGCTCGACGGAGGGTCGATCTATTGGGTGATCAAGCGGGCAGTTCGGTGCCGGCAACGGTTGCTCGGTTTCGATGAAACGGTCAACGGGCGGGGCCAACCGGCCTGCGGCCTGGTTTTGGATCCGGAACTGATCCCCGTGCGCCCCCGGGACTCGCGGGCGTTCCAGGGGTGGCGCTATCTGACGGCCGCCGATGCGCCGCCGGACCTGGATGAAGCGGGCCGTCAGGCCGTGGAATTGCCGCCGGAAATGGCCGACGAATTGCGCAACCTGGGGCTGATTTGACGGCGGTCGGCGGCACCTTTGTCAAAATTGCGAAGGTCCCAAAAGCCCGGAAAACCGGGCCGGGCGCAAAATCAGACTCGATCGCCGATGGTGAAGGCTCATGGCGACCTTGCTCTACCATGCTCCGGACATGTAGGCTCAGCCCAACGTGCCGGGAAAATTCGCATAAATACGCGCGATAACACGGTGAAATCCGGCCTGGGAATACGATGGCGAAACCACAGATCATCAATCCGCCGAACAAACTCAAATCCAAGGTGTCCATGGGTGGGCCCGGCGCCGTCGATCCGGCCCGATTGGCCCGCGCCGAGGCGGTCATCGAAAAAATGACCGAGAGCTACCTGGATTGGGTCGAGACGGATCTTGCAAAGCTGGAAGGCGAGCTTGCGGCTTTGTCTCCCGGGGCGCCCGACACACAGGAACGGATCGACGTCATTTACCGCGCGGCCCATGACATCAAGGGCCAGGGCGGCAGCTTCGGTTATCATCTGATGACGGAGATCGGCGCCCTGATGTGCCGCTACATCGAAAACATGGACGGCGCCATGACACAGGAAGACGTCGATCTGATGCAGCTTTGCTACAAATCCATGCGCGCCGTCATCACCGGGCGTCTCTCGGGTGACGGCGGCGAGGCGGGGCGGATGGTCCTGGATGGTCTCGGCAAGGTTGCGGAAAAGGTCAAAGCCACCGGGCACGGCGATTGATCCGACGGGCTCGTGCCGGACAACCTTCAATCGAATTTCAATAGACCGTTTACAAAGGACCTAGGGGATTTAGGCGCCTTCGGCTTCCAATTTGTCGGCGAGATCGTTGAGCCAGCGGACGCGCTGTTCCAGGGCGTCGATATCGTAGTCCAGCCAGACGCCTAGCAGCCCCGGATCGGCGGTGTGATGGTCGCGCAGGCTTTGCAGGCGCGCGACCTCGCCCTCGGCGGCCTCCAGCAGCAGATCGATCTGATCCAACTGGTCGTCCTTATCCAGCAGATGAAGGAACCGGAACTTCAACGCCATGATCAACTTGTTCATGTCGTTGGATTGCGCCCGGATGCGTGCCGTCAACAGGGTCGACAATTCCTCGCGTCCGGCGTCGGTGATCGTCAGGACAGCGTTGTCTTCCAGCCCCTTGCCTTCGGGGGCGGTGACCAAACCCTCGTATTTCAGGAGTTCGATGGAGGTCCCCATGACGTCCAGCGACGGTCCCAGGATATGGCTGGTGAAATGCCGGATTTCCCCGGCAAGGTCGCTGTAGCGCAGCGATCCGGACGCCAACGTGCCCAGCGCACAAAGGCGCACGGCTTCGCGGGGGGTCAGGGTGTTGTCGGCGTACACGGCGTCGGAACTTTCACCAGGTTGTTTGGGTGGGCGTCTGCACGAAATCGTAATTGCGAACGAGTCGCAATATTATGGACAGGATGGCCCGCTGTCCAGCGGTGGAAATCGTCCGGCCCGGGCCGGTCACGACCCCTGTGATTTGGCCCAGTTTTCGGTCTTTTTCAAGGCGGTGTCGAAACGGGTGAGAATTTCGTTCACGTCCTCGGCCGTGGCGATCAGCGGCGGGCAGAAGGCGATCGAGTCGCCGACGGCGCGCAGCACCAAGCCTTCTTCATAGCAATATTCCTGACACTTGGCGCCGATGGCCGTTTCCTTGGGCCAGGGCGCCTTGGTGCCCTTGTCCTGGACCAGTTCGATGGCGCCGATCATGCCGACGCCCCGAACCTCTCCGACCAGCGGGCGGTCGCGGAACGACCGCAGGCCGTCCTGCATCACCGGTGCGACGCCGCGGACATGGCCGACCATGTCGCGTTCTTCATAGATCGTCAGGGTTTCGACGGCGACGGCGGCGGCGACCGGATGGCCTGCGTAGGTCGACCCATGACCGAACACGCCGAAGGCTTCGCTTTGCTTAACCAGGTCGCGGTAGATCTCTTCGGAAATCATCAGCGCCGACATGGGGATGTAGCCGGAGGTCAGCGCCTTGGCCATGGTCATCATGTCGGGTTTCAGATCGAAGGTCGTGGTCCCCCACATGTTGCCGGTGCGGCAGAACCCGCAGATCACTTCGTCGGCGATGAACAGGATGTCATGCCGTTTGAGCACCGCCTGAATTTTTTCGTAATAGGTCGCGGGCGGCACGATCACGCCGCCGGCCCCCATGACCGGTTCGGCGAAGAAGGCGGCGATGGTTTCCGGCCCTTCGTCCAGGATCATTTTTTCCAGGTTCTCGGCGCAACGCGTGGCGAAGGCTTCCTCGCTCTCGCCGTCCTCGCCGAACCGGTAATAGTGCGGACAATCCGTGTGCAGCACGCCCGAGATCGGCAGATCGAAATCGCCGTGCAGATGGGGCAGGCCGGTCAGGCTGGCGCCTGCCACGGTCACGCCGTGATAGCCTTTCTTGCGGGCGATCAGTTTCTTCTTTTCCGGTCGGCCGCGGGCATTGTTGACGTACCAGATCAGCTTGACCGCCAGATCGATGGCTTCCGAACCGGAATTCGCGAACAGCACCTTGGACATGGGCACCGGCGCCGTCGCCAGGATCTTTTCCGCCAGGTCGATGGTCACGTCCGGCGTCTTATGCGCGAAGCCGTGATAGTTGGGCAGGCGCGACAGTTCGCGCGTCGCCGCATCGATCAGGCGCTGTTCACTGAACCCCAGCGAGACGGCCCAAAGACCGGCCAAACCCTCGATGTATTCCTTGCCCGCGTCGTCATAGACGTGGATGCCCTTGCCGCGCGTGACGATCTGCGGGCCGACCTGTTCGTGTTTGGCCAAGTTCGTATAGCCGTGGACGTGATAGGCGATATCGCGGCTGGCGGGGGAGTTTCCGGGGGCGGGGGTCGAGGCGGTCATGGGGTGTTCCTGATCGGTGAAGCGGTGGGCGGCAGTTTGCTGTACGGCGGGGGCCGCCTGCAACGGGGAAGACGGAAATCTTTTCCGATGTTTGACGCATGTCATGTCATCTGCGGGTGTTTGGAGCTACATCTACGGCAGCCAATGCCAATTCGGGAGGAGAAAATGGCGCTTAAAGATATCGTCGTCCATGTGGATTTGAACGCGGAGTCGGACAGCCGGTTGAAGGCCGCGCTGGCCCTGGCAGAGGCGCAGGGTGCGCACCTGATAGGTGTCTACGCCATCCCGCGCCCCTATATTCCGACTTATGCCGAAGCTCAGATCAGCGTCGAAGTGATCGAGGCACAGCATACCGCCGCCAAGGAAGCGGCGGAACGTGCCGAGGCCCAGTTCAAGGAAGCCACGGCCAATGCCGGCGTTTCGGTGGAATGGCGGGCGCAGGACGGTGATGCCGGCCGGGTGCTCGGCTTCCATTGCCGCTATGCCGACCTGACCGTGGTCAGCCAGCCGGACCCGGGCCAGAGCTTGTTCGACGGCGACCGCGACTTGCCGGATCGATTGATCCTGACCGCCGGGCGCCCGGTGATGGTGCTGCCGTTCGGATACAAGGGCGATCTGGCGGGCAAACGCATTCTGGTCGCCTGGGACGAAAGCCCGCTGGCGTCGCGCGCCGTGCATGAAGCCATGCCGCTGTTGCAGGCCGCCGATCAGGTCAGGGTGATGGTCGTCAATCCGTCGACCGTGCCGGGCGAGAAACGCGACCCGGGCGCCGATATCGCGGCCCACCTGGCGCGCCACGGCGTCACGGTCGAGGCCGATCACGTTACGACGACGGATATGGACGCGGGTAACATGCTGCTGTCCCGCGCCGCCGACATGTCGGCCGACATGATGGTCATGGGTGCCTACGGCCATGCCCGCTGGTCCGAGCTATTGCTCGGTGGGGTGACCAACGTTGTGCTGTCGAGCCAGACCGTGCCCGTGGTGATGTCTCACTAAGGTTCAGGTAGAGACGGAGCGGGTTAGCCCTTGGCGAGGAAATCCTCGATCCGGTCGGCCACGTCCTCGGCGAACAGGTCGAGGAAGAAATGGCCCGCGCCGTCGATCACTTCAAAGGTGACGCGTTTGCCGTCGGTCTTGCCTTCCATCCGCTCGGGCAGGTCGCTGACTACGTTGTCTTCCGATCCGGCCATGACCAGAACCGGGACCTTGATCTCACCCAGGATCGCGGGCGTGTTGAACCGGGGGTCGGGGCGGTAATAGCTGACGAAGGAGCCGGCCATGACGTCGGCGCCGGGGCAGTAGAGCAGGCCCATCTTCGGCATCATTTCCGCGCTCTTGCCGGATTTGACCAGGGCTTCCGCCTTGCCCAATTCCTGGGCGAGCGGACGGCCATGCGTCTTCTCGAACCCGGCGGCGGCCTTTTCCGCGTCCCAGGTCGCAGGTGCCAGCAGGACCAGCTTGGACAGCAGAGCATGACCCCGTTCGGCGGCGAACCGGGCGGATTGGTTGCCGCCCCGTGAATGGCCGAACAGGATAACCGGGCCGGCGCCTTGATCCTTCAGCCAATCCATCCAAACGGCGATTTCCTCCAACGCATCCAGATGATGATGCCGATGCGGCGTTGCGCATTCGTACATGCCGTGCCGGTCGTCGACGGCAAGCGACAGGTTGATCGCCAGCGTGTTCAAGCCCCGATCGTTCAGAATGGTCCGCAGGTTGCTCAGGGTGTCCATGTCGTTATGGGCGAGGGTGCCGTGAACGACCAGGACGAGGCCGTCTTTCAACGTTTTGCCGTCGGCCATGTCCAGTTGGGCGTTGAGGGTCAAATCCCCTTGCTTGAGGCGGACTTCCTCGGCGGTCGCGGCGGGTGCCTGAAACAGGCCCAGGGCCAGCGCGACCAGGGCGGCGGGGGCAAGAGTTCGGATGAAACGCATTGGAATGTCTCCCGGGTGTTGTTTTCGCCAGATTACGCGGAGTGAGAAACACATTCAAAGTTTATAGACCGTTTGATCAATGTCATGGTGCGGGCTGCGCCTGTGGAGGAGACTCCGCCGGTATTGGTCTTGCGGAAAGGACTGTGGCCCGTGACTGATTGGCTTGCGAGCGACCTGATGACCGACGCGCAGAAGCTTGCCCTGGGCGGGTTTGTCGTCGGTCTGCTGTTCGGTTTCTGTGCGCAGAAAAGCCGGTTTTGCCTGCGCTCCGCCTGCATCGAGTTCTGGCGGGGGGCGGTGGGTGAGAAGTTCGCTGTCTGGCTGCTGGTCTTCGGCGCCGCCCTGGCGGCGGTCCAAGGGCTGATGTTGGCGGGGTATCTGCCCATTCAGGGCATCCGTCAGCTGGAGACGCCGGGTACGCTGTCAGGCGCGATCTTCGGAGGCTTGATGTTCGGCATCGGCATGATCCTTTGCCGGGGCTGCGCCAGCCGGGTGCTGGTCCTGTCGGCGACGGGCAACGTGCGGGCGCTGATTTCCGGCCTGATCGTCACCGTCGTGGCGCAGGCCAGCCTGTCCGGCGCGCTATCCCCGCTGCGGGTCAAGCTTTCGAGCCTTTGGGTCATTCCGGCCTTCGACCGCAATCTGATACTTCACCTGCCGACGGGCACGGGTCTCGTCTTGGGGCTCGCTTTCGTCGTGGTTGCCGTCTGGTTCGCGCGGCGCAAGGGCGTGCGCCTGCCGGTGGCGCTGACGGGGTTCGGTGTCGGGCTGTCGGTTGCGCTCGGCTGGGCCTTCACCTCGGCACTGTCGCGGGCGTCGTTCGACATTGTGCCGGTCGGCAGCGTGACCTTCACCGGGCCGTCGGCGGATACCCTGATGGCGCTGATCACCTCGCCGGTCATGGAACTGAATTTCGGGATCGCCCTGGTGCCGGGCGTGTTTCTGGGATCGTTCCTATCGGCCGTCACGGCGGGCGAGTTCGAAATTCAGACCTTCGACGTGCAGACCGGCACGGTCCGCTATCTGATCGGCGCTGTGCTGATGGGCTTCGGCGGCATGCTGGCGGGCGGCTGCGCCGTGGGGGCGGGGGTCACCGGCGGCTCGGTCCTGGCGTTGACCGCCTGGGTCGCCTTGCTCTGCATGTGGATCGGGGCAGGGCTGGCGGCGCTGGCGTTGGAGCCCGCATTCCAGCGCCATCGTGCGGCGGTGACGGGCGGGCGTTAGCGCTTAACGCCTGCCGCGCTCCAGCGACCGGGGGTCCAACGCGTCCTGCAACCCATCGCCCACGAAATTGAAAGCGATCACCGTGACGAAGATGGCGAGCCCCGGATAGACGGCCAGCGCCGGGGCGTCCCAAATCAATTCCTGCGCATTGGTCAGCAGGTTGCCCCAGCTGGGCAGCGGCGGCTGAATGCCCAGGCCCAGGAAGCTCAGTACCGATTCAAGCAGGATCACGTTGCCGACCGACAGCGTCGTCGCGACGATGATCGGCGAGGCCAGATTGGGCAGGATATGCACGGCCATGATGCGGGCGGCAGAGGCACCTTGCGCCTTGGCCGCCAGGACGAACTGCCGTTCGCGCAAGGACAGCGCCGTCGCCCGGACAAGCCGCGCCACCGTGGTCCAGCCGACCAGGGCGACGATGACGACGATGCGGTAGAGGCTGGCGCCTTCCGATTGCGCGGCGGCGGCGGAAAACCCGAGCTTTTCCAGATCCAGCGCCGCCAGAACGATCAGCAGCGGCAATAGGGGCAGGGCGATCACGCCGTCGGTGACGCGCATGAAGATCGCGTCCAGCGCGCCGCCGAAATAGCCCGACAACAGGCCGATGGTGGTGCCCAGGATCGCCGCCGTCAGCGCCGCCGAAATACCGACAAACAGCGACACCCGCCCACCGTAGAGCAGGCGCAGCAGCACGTCGCGCCCGGCCTCGTCCGTGCCCAGTGGATGGTCGGTACTGGGCGGCGCGAAGCGGTTGAACAGATCGACCGTGTTGGCGTCCAGGGCGAGCCAGGTCTCGAACAACGGGGCGGCGAGGGAGAGTGCGGCCAGAACTGCCAACAAAGCGGCGCTGGCGACGGCAAGCCGGTGCCGCAGAAACCGGCGCGTGACCAGGGACAATGGCGTCGCAGGTTTAATGATGGCGGCGGTCACTGGTTTTTGCCCTCGAAGCCGATGCGTGGGTCCAGCCAGGCATAGGCGAGATCCGCCAGGATGTTGCCGATCAGCGTCACCAGGGTCGCCAACAAGAGGGCGACCAGGGCGAGGTTGAAATCGTTGCCCATGACCGCGTCGTAGGTCAGCTTGCCCATGCCCGGGTAGGCGAAGATGGTTTCCGTGATCAGCGCACCTGAGAACAGAAACCCAAAATCCAGCGCGACGATCGTCGTCACCGGGATCAGGGCGTTACGGAGCGCATGGCCCAGCACGACGCGCCGCTCCGTCAAGCCCTTGGCCCGGGCGGTGCGGATGTAGTCCTGGCGCAGGGTTTCCAGCATGCTGGCCCGCATGTAGCGGGTATGGCCGCCGACGCTGGCCAGGGTTAGGCTGGCCGCCGGCAGGACGAGATAGATCAGTTTGTCCGCCCAGCCGCCGTCGGCACCCGGCGTGCCCAGGCCGCCCGCCGGAAGGATGCCCAGGATCACCGCGAACACGATGATTAGCAAAAGGCCGAGCCAGAACGACGGCACGGAGATCCCCGCGAAGGCGAACAGGTTCACGGCGTAATCGCGGACGGAGTAGGGCTTGACCGCCGCCCATATGCCGAGCGGCAGGCCGATACAAAGCGCCAGGGTCAGGGAAATGCCCAATAGCGCCAAGGTATGACCCAAAGCCGGGATCAGCACCTCGAACACGGGCCGGGCGAACAGGCGAGAGAAGCCGAAATCGCCTTGCAGCGCAGCCCAAAGCCAATTGCCGTAGCGTTCGACGACGGGCCGGTCGAGGCCGTAGATTTCCCGCAGTTTCTCGATATCCGCCGAGGTCAGGTCCGGATCGGCGGATATCATCAGATCCACCGGGTCGCCCGGCATCAGGCCGATCAGCGCGAAGATGACAAAGGACATGACCGCCAGGACGGCGGCGGATTGGACCAGGCGTTCCCCCAAAAAGCGCAGCATGAGCGGAGCCTAGCCCGACCGGTCGAGGGGTGAAACGGCTATTTGGCTTGCCATTCCTCAACCCAGAGGCTTGTCGGATATTGGTGGCCCGTCGGTTTCACGCCGCCCAGCCATTTCGGCATGATATAGGCTTCGGCCCGGAAGTAGAGCGGAATGACCGGCAGCTCTTCGACATAGATCTCCTGCAACCGCTTCCACATCGCCTTGCGCTTGGGCTTGTCCAATTCGACCTCGATCTTCTCGATCAACGCGTCCATTTCGGCGTTGTCGAAACCGGGATAGTTCTGCCCGGCCCAGCCGTTGGCCTCCGTCGGAATATGGGCGGAATGCAGGGTGCCGCGCGGCACGCTTTCCGGCGCCGACAGCCAGGCGTACATGGCGAGACCCGTGAACTTGCGCTGGGTCACCGTTTGGCCGAAATAGACGCGGGCCGGCTCGTTCTTGATCCGCACGTCGACGCCGACGGCCTTCCACTGGCTTTGCAGGACCTGTTGCACCAGTTCGCGGACCTTCGATCCCGCCGTCGTCATGAATTCGAAGCGCAGCGCCTCGCCCGTGTTCTTGTGATGACGAATGCCTTTCTCGAGCTTTGTAAATCCCGCTTTTACAATTAGTTCCAGAGCTTTCTTCGGATCGTAGGTGTAATGTTTGACGTCGTCCGCATAGACCCAATCCAGTGGATTGACCGCCGATTGGGCGACCGGCTGGCGGCCGCCGAACAGCTGCTTGGAAATGGCATCGCGGTCGATAGCGTAGATCAACGCATGGCGGAGATCGCGGTTCTTGAGCAGCGGATTGTCCATGTTGAGGTCGATGTGCTCGTAGATCAGTCCCGGTTTGTAAAGAACCTGAAACGATTTGCCGTGGCGCGTTTCGAAGCGCAGCGCCTGATCCACGGTGAAGCCCAGTTCGCCAGCGATCATGTCGATGTTGCCGGACAGCAGGTTCGCCTCCAGCGCCGCCGTGTTGGGGATGATCTTGACCACGATGCGCTTGAACGGCCCGGGTTCGCCCCACCATTTCGGATTCCGTTCAAGGACGACATAACTGCCGCGCTCCGTCTCGGAAATCACGTAGGGGCCGAAATAAAGGGCCTCGTTGGTCGTATCGGTATCGAAAGCGGTCTTGTTCTTGTAGGCCACCGGATCGGCGTCGAAGTTCACCTGATCGACATGCGCGGGCACCAGATCGAAGGAATTGATGGCGTTGTAATCGAAGGTCAGCTTGTCGAAATGGATGGTGAAGGTCTTGTCGTCCTTGGCCTCGACCTTGTAGGCGGACCGGTAGAATTCGATCGGCAGGATACCGGTCTGGCCCTGGCGGCCCATGCGCCAGGTGAACAGCACGTCCTTGGTGGTGATCGGCTTGCCGTCGCCCCAGACCGCGTCGGGCCGGATGGTGTAGGTGACGGCGATGCCTTTCTTGCCGTTCGGTGCCGTTTCCGGCACGGCCAGACCGTTTTCGATGGTCGGCAGCTTGGTGCAGAGCATGCAGACCAACTGCCAGTCCTGGTCATGGACGGTGAACGGCCGCCGCGTGAAGCCCAGGATGTAGGACTTCGCCAGCATGCTGTCGATGTTCGGATGGAAGGTCGACGGATATTGCGTGATGCCGATGGTCAACTGATCACGGTCTTTGGCCTGAGCGGGCCAGACGGCGCAGAGCAGAAGCAGGACGGCGGCGAGGATCGAGAACGAAACGGGTCCGGCCGGTCGCATGCGTGCTCCTTCAGTCCAATCGCTAGTCTTCGTATCCCCGGCCGCCGTGGGCGAGGGACCATTTTTCCGGATCGTCGAGGAACTCGCGCACCCCGGCGATGGCCGCTTCATCGAAGTATCCGCCTTCCTCGGCGACCTGCAAGACATCTTTCCAGGTCGCGAGATAGCGCAGGGTGACGCCTTCCTTTTCCAGGCTTTCCAGCGCCCCCTTGAAGACACCGTAGAAGAACACGACGAAAGCGTCGGAGACTTCGGCCCCGGCGCCGCGCAGCGCATTGACGAAATTCAGCTTTGAGGCGCCGTCCGAGGCCAGGTCCTCGACCAGTAGGACCTTCGATCCTTCGACGAGGTTGCCTTCGATCTGGGCGTCGCGGCCGAAGCCCTTGGGCTTCTTGCGGACATAAAGCATGGGTTTGGATGCGGCCTCGGAAATCCAGGCGGCGTAGGGGATGCCCGCGGTTTCACCGCCGGCGACGGCATCGACGGCGTCCAGGCCGGCATCACGGCGAAGCATCTCGACACCTAATTCGATGATCCGGCGGCGGGCCTCGGTGAACGAGATCACCCAGCGGCAGTCGATATAGACCGGGCTGGCCCAGCCGGAGGTCAGCTTATAGGGCTCCTGGGGCCGGAAATTCACGGCCTTGATGTCGAGCAGCAGTTTGGCGGTTTCCTGAGCGGGGGTCATGGGGGCCTCGTTGTCGTGCTGGGTGCCGAAGGGCGGGGCGGGGCAGCTGGCCGACAGGCGGCCGCATGCGGCGAGATGATGCCTCTCCGTTTAGCCCGTTCGCTCAGGCCCCGCAAGCCGCCGTGGGGCCAGATAACGGACTTTTCCGGGGGTAACTCGATCCCGGCTGGGCGCGGTGCTTCGGTGACGCCGAGCTTGCTCTGATTGAAGTAGTGGTATACCATATACCAGCTCTTCGGATGCAGCCGCTCGGAAGATGTCCTTCCAGGCGGCGGCATCGATCCGACCCCGGTCTCGCCGCTTGGCAGGGCTTGTCGTGATCACTATTCTCCCTCCCAATCCTTTGGCCCGGCCGAACCACTGGCCGGGCCGTTTTCCTTGTCGCCTGAACCGACCGCGAAGGCCGGACGGGCGCGCCATCGACCGGCCCGCCGTAATCGGCGGGCGCCCCGGGGGAGATCGCCAGAGTGAACAGACAGGAACGCCGCCGGCAGAAGAAGCTCGCCGAAGCCGCCGACAAGCCGTCGCCGCAGACACGCGCGCGCCTGACCGCCGGGGTGCGGGCCTACCGCGAAGGCCGGTATTCCGAGGCCGAGGAAGCGTTCACCAAGGTTCTGGCCGACCGCCCGCGCGAGGTCGAGGCGCTGCATCTGCTGGGCCTCATCGAATATCAGACCGGGCGTTTGGAGCAGGCGGCGGATCACTTGGTCGCGGCTTCGATGGTCGACGGCGAGGATCCGGCGATCCACGCCAATCTGGCCGCCGTGCTGAACCTTTGCGGGCGCGGCGCCGAGGCCGAGGCCGCGTCCCGTCATGTTTTGGACCTGCGCCCCGACAATGCCGAGGCCTACAACAATCTGGCCGTCGCGATGGAACTGCAGGATCGCATCGACGAGGCCGAGGCCTGTGGCCGCCGTGCCGTCGAGTTGGACCCCAACCATCTGGAAGCCCATGTCAACCTGGGCAACCTGCTGTTCCGCACGGGCGATTTGGCGGGCGCGGCGGAGACCTATCGCCGCGCTGCCGAGATCGACCCGACCAATCCCATGGCACCCGGGAACCTGGGCGTCGTCCTGCGGCGCATGGGCGACCTGACCGGCGCCGAGGCCTGCTGCCGCCAGGCGATCGCCCTGAAACCGGATTATCCAGAGGGCTACAACGCGTTGGGCAACGTTCTTATGGCGGCGGGCGACATCGCGGGGGCGATCGATGCCTTCCGCGCGGCGTTGAACCACCGCGATGGATACCTGGAGGCGCGGGCCAATCTGGCGGGGGCCCTTTTCAAGTCCGGCGACCTGGCCGAGGCCGAGGCCGCCTACCGTGACACGGTGGAACGGTTCGACCGCTTCGCCGGCGCCTGGTCGGGCCTGGGCACGGTCCTGTCGGCCAAAGGCGACCTGGCCGGGGCGGAGGAGGCGTTTCTCAAGGCCGTTGAGGCCCATCAAGGGCTGGGCGACGCCTGGGTCAACCTGGCTGCCGCCGGGGCGCTGACGAAAGAGCACGAGGCACAATTGGATGCCTTGCTGGAAACCGCGCCCGAGAACGACCAGACGGCGCAGATGATGTTCGCCCTGGGCGCCGCCCGCGACCGGCGTGGCGAGACGGCGGCGGCTTTCGAGGTCTTCCAACGCGCCAACACCTTGCGCCGCCGTTTGTTGGAAGGCGCCGGGCAGGGCTTCGACGCGGAACGGCTGGACGCCTGGGTCGATGGTGTCGTCGGGGCGATGGACCGGGACTTCCTGGCGGCGCGCAAGGATTGGGGCGTTGCGGACGATGCACCCGTGCTGGTCGTCGGCATGCCGCGTTCGGGTACGACCCTGGTCGAACAGATCATCTCAAGCCATCCCGGGGGAGCAGGGGCCGGGGAGTTGGATGCCTTGTCGCGCCTGTTGCCCGATTTGCCGAACGGCTTGGCCGGTTTGGACGCGGGACGGACGGGCGACCTGGCGGCGGACTACCTGAAACGTCTTCGGGCGGGGCGGGAAGACGCCCTGCGCATCGTCGACAAGACGCCGTTCAACATCTTCCTGCTTGGGTTGGCGCAGATTCTGATGCCGGGGACCCGCGTCGTGCATTGCCTTCGCGACGACAAGGATACGGCGCTCAGCTGTTATTTCACCAACTTCGCGCAGGGCCTCGCCTGGTCCACGGATTTGGCCGACATCGCCCGGATGCAGGCCGCGCAGGCCCGCGTCATGGATCATTGGCGGGACGTTCTGGACCTGCCCGTCCACACGGTCCGCTACGAAGACATCGTCGCCGATCAGGAAGGGCAGAGCCGGGCCTTGATCGACTTCATCGGCCTGGAGTGGGACGCGGCTTGCCTGGATTTCCACACCTCGGGGAACGCCGTGCTGACGGCATCGAACTGGCAAGTCCGCAAGCCGATGTATTCGTCCGCCGTGGGCCGCGCCAAGGCGTATGAGGACTACCTTGCCTAGCCCGAGCCCGATGACCCTGGGGCGGAACTTGTTTCTAGTCCGCCGCTACAAAGGGTATCAGCGCGACCACGGGGCTTTTCTGGCGAAATACCACCGGACTTGATCGTCCAACGGAAGGCCCGCCGGTTCGGTGTGGCCTGCATGGCGGCCTGCGCACATTTCCTGAAACTCAATTCGAAAACGAGAACCGGCCTGTCCGGCGGTGCCCGTCGTCCATGATCACGGGATTGCTTGACAGGCAAAGGGGGGTGTCGCATCTTCCAAAGAGAATTCTGAATTCACAAATATAAAAACAAAGATAAAACAATAAGGTAGAGAAATTGAAGCAGATCGCTGTCAAGCAAGATTTGACCATGGAGGCCCATGAGGCCATCCGCGCGGCGATCCTGTCGGGCGAATTGCCGCCGCTGACGCCGATCGGTCAGGAGGAAATGGCCGAACGTCTGGGGGTCAGCCGCCAACCCGTGAGCCGCGCCCTGGTCCTGTTGAAACGCGAAGGATTGATTGTCGAGCGCGGCCGAAAGGGCCAGATGGTCGCACCCTTGGACGCCGACCGCCTGCGCGACCTGTATCAGGTGCGCAGCGCTTTGGATCGCCTGGCCGCCCGCCTGGCGGCCCTTAACCCGGAAAACGTGGACACCCGCGGCGAGGTTTTACACGCAATCATTGCCGACGGCGAGGCGGCAACGGCAAAGGGCGACCTTGCCGCGCTGGTGGAAGCCGACGTTGCGTTTCATCGTGCCTTGTATGATTTGTCCGGTAATCCCGAGATCGCCTCGACTGCGGAAGGGGCCTGGCCCCACATGGTCCGCGCCATGCGGGTCGTGCTGGAGGACGCCAGCCGTCACGACACGATCTGGTCCGACCACCGGGCCATTACCGCCGCCGTGGTTGCCGGCGATGCCGACCGTGCGGGCGATCTCGCCGCGCGGCACGTCGATGCCGCCGGTGCTGCGACCTACCGCCGATTGACCGAAACCTGAAAAACAAGACGTGGGCAGCCGGGCAAGCGCCCGAAAACGCCGCGCAGCCAACCTTGGAGGATCATTCATGCAACTGACGAACGAAGAGCTCAAACGCTTCGACGAAGACGGCTACCTGTTCTTCCCCGGCAAGTTCACGCCGGAGGAGGCGGCCATGCTGAAACAGGAGGCCGAGGCCGTCTATGCCCTGGACCGCGAAGAGGTCTGGCGGGAATCCAACGGCATCGCCCGCACGGCCTTCGCGGCCCATAAGTACAACGAAGGTTTCCGCCGCCTGGGCGCTCATCCGCGCATGATCGAGCCGGTCGAACAAGTTCTGGACGGCAAGGTCTACATGCATCAGTACAAGGTCAACGCCAAGGCCGCCTTCGACGGCGACGTCTGGCAATGGCATCAGGATTACGGCACCTGGAAACGCGACGACGACATGCCGGAGCCGCGGGCCATGAACATTGCCGTATTTCTGGACGACGTCACGGCCGCCAACGGCCCGCTGCTGTTCATTCCGGGCAGCCACAAGCTCGGTGTGGTCGAAGCCGGCCATGACCTGGAAACCACGAGTTATCCCTTGTGGACCCTGGGCCGCGAGAAGGTCACGGAGTTGGCGGAGCGCGGCGGATGCGTCGCGCCGACGGGCCCGGCGGGCAGCATGCTGATGTTCTCGTCGCTGCTGGTCCATGCCAGCCCACCCAACATTTCGCCGTTCGGGCGGACCATCGTCTATCTGTCACTCTGCCACGTCGATAACCACATTCGCCAGTTCAAGCGCGCGGAGTGGATTGCCCATCGCGATTTCACGCCGATCGAGGCCCTGGCCGACGACTGCCTGGACGAACTGGTGGCCAACGCCCGGCAAGCCGCGGAGTAACATCATGTATATCTACCAAGAACTTGCCGCCCGGGCGGCGGCGGGCGATCCCGTTCGCGTCGGCTTGATCGGGGCCGGGAAATTCGGTTCCATGTTCCTGTCGCAGGTGCCGACCACGTCGGGGTTGGAGGTCGCGGTGATCGCCGACCTGGACCCGGCGCGGGCCAAGGAATCCTGCCGCACCGTCGGTTGGTCGGACGATCTGATCGAAAAGACCCGGTTCGTCGATGATTCGATGGCCATGATGGCCGCCGGTGGGGTCGATGTGGTGGTCGAGGCCACGGGTAATCCGGTGGTCGGCTTGGTCCATGCCCGCGAAGCGATCCGCAATGGCCTGCACATTGTCATGGTCAACGTCGAGGCCGACGTGCTGGCCGGCGGCCTGCTGGCCGAGGAAGCCCGCAAGGCGGGTGTCGTCTATTCCATGGCCTACGGCGATCAGCCGGCCCTGACCTGTCAGTTGGTCGAATGGGCGCGGGCCACGGGCTTCGACGTCGTCGCGGCGGGCAAGGGCACCAAATACCTGCCGTCTTATCATGCCTCTACGCCGGATACGGTCTGGGACCATTACGGCCTGACCGCCGAGCAGGCCGCCGCCGCCGGGATGAACAGCCAGATGTTCAACAGCTTCCTCGACGGGACCAAATCGGCCCTGGAAATGGCGGCCATCGCCAACGCCACGGGCCTGACGCCGCCGTCGGACGGGTTGATGTTCCCGGCCGCCGGGATGGACGATCTGGCCCATGTGCTGCGCCCGAAATCCGCGGGCGGTGTGCTGGAAGACAAAGGCCGGGTCGAGGTTGTTTCGTCTCTGGAACGGGACGGGCGGCCCGTGTTCAAGGACCTGCGCTGGGGCGTTTACGTGGTGATCGAGGCGCCCAACGACTATGCCGCCGCCTGTTTCCGCCAGTACGGCATGAACACGGACGCCAGCGGCCGGTATTCGGCCATGTACAAGCCGTTTCACCTGATCGGCCTGGAACTCAACATCTCGATCCTATCGGCGGCGCTGTTGAACAAGCCGACGGGCTCGACCCTGGGTTTCCGGGGCGATGTTGTCGCCACGGCCAAGCGCGACCTCAAGGCCGGCGAGATGCTGGACGGCGAGGGCGGCCATACGGTCTGGGGCAAGCTCTATCCGGCGGAAAGCTCGTTGAAGATCGGCGGTCTGCCCATCGGTCTGGCCCACAAGGTCAAGCTGAAGGCCGACATTGCGGCAAATCAGCCGGTGCGCTGGCAGGATGTCGAGGTCGACGAGACCCTGGACGCCGTGAAAATCCGCCGCGAGATGGAAACCCGCTTCCGTCTGCCCGCCGCCGCCGAATAAGGCGGGAATAAATCGGTGACGGCCCCCAGTGCTCCGGCGTTGCCCGGGGCCGGGCGCCGTGCCATAAGCGGGCCATGTCCGATACGGAAACCGCCTCGCAAGCCCCCCGCATTTGGGTTCTGGCCGACGACCGGCCCGGCAACCGCAGCCAATGCCTGGGCGTGGCGCGGGTGTTGGGCCTGCCGTTCGAACGGAAGGACATCGCCTACGGCCCGCTGGTTCGCCTGCATAACGCGGTTCTGGGCGCATCGTTTCTGGCCATCACGCCGGACAGCCGCAAGAGCCTGACGCCGCCTTGGCCGGATTTGATCATCGGCGCCGGACGGCGCAGCGCCAGTGTCGCGCGCAAGATCAAGAAACTTTCCGGCGGCAGAACGAAGCTGGTGCACATCATGCACCCGGGGGCCGGGGCGGGGGATTTCGACCTGATCGCCCAGCCGGCCCATGACGCCCGCGCGCCCGCCGCCAATATTCTGAGTATTCCGGCCGCACCCCACGGCGTGACCGTGGAGGTCCTGGCCGAGGCCGCGGCAGAGTGGAAAGACGCTTTCGCGGAGTTGCCGCGCCCGTTGATTGCATTGATGGTCGGCGGCAGTACCCGGCGCCGCGAATTCGGCCCGGAAATGGCGGGCGAGGTCGCGGCCCTGGCCGCCAAGATGGCGAAAGACCGGGGCGGGGCGCTGCTGGTCTCGACCAGCCGCCGGGTCGAGGAATCGGAGGACCCCGGCACCATGCCGGCCTTGCTGAAACCGTTGGAGGACGTGCCCCATTACATCTACCGCTGGGGCGATCCGCGCGGGAATCCCTACATGGGATACCTGGCCCATGCCGAGACGGTCATCGTCACCGGAGATTCCGTTTCCATGTCGACGGAAGCCTGCGCCCGGGCGGGGCCGGTCTATCTCTACAATCCGCCGCCGCTGATCACGCCGAAGCACAAGCGATTCCACGATTTTCTGTTCGCGGGTGGCTACGCTCGGCCGCTGACGGCGGAAACGGCGTTGGAAGATTGGACTCATGCCCCGCTGAACCCAGCGGAAGACGTGGCCCGGGCGATCCGCGAGCGCTTCGCCATCGGGGCCTGACTTTCGTCCCGTTGCGCCTTGTTCCTGATGCGCTACCATGCGCGCCGGCGATGACCCGGCGGAGACAAGACCGGCAGGCGCCCCGATCGCGAGGAGACGACCATGACCAGAGAGCTGCAATTCGGCATCCAGACCAACGGCATCAAGCACACCCACGCCGATCCCATGCCCGACGTGGATACCCGGTTCCGCATGGTCAAGGAGGCGGGCGTCTTCGACTATGTCGACAAGACGCCGGACCCGGACCAGATCGAGGATTTCGAAAAGGCGCGCGATAAATACGGCCTGCCGGTGCGCGCCGGCGGCTGGTTCTACGTCCTGGGCGAGGACGAGGCGCTGTTGGAAAAGAACCTGGAAACGGGCAACCGGTTGGGCTCCCTGGTTCATAACACCCAGATCAAGATTCACCATGCCCAGGGCCATGTGGTGACGGACGAGGAAGTCCTGAACGCCTATCTATGGGCGGCGGAACTGGGCGACAAATACGGCGTCACGCCGTGCTTCGAGGTCCATGTGAACATGTGGTCGGAGGATTTTGCCCGGGTCGCCCGCGTCGGCCGCATGGTCGAAGAACGCAACGTCGAATTCAACATTACCCTCGACCACAGCCATGTGATCTTCAAGATCGATAATCCCAAGGAACAGAAGATCTTCGACACGGACAAGCAGATCGCGGCGGGCGAGGTGATCCTCGATCCCTACACGCCGGGCAACGTCGTCGAACAATGGATCAAGGCGGGATGGGTGCGCCATTGCCACGCTCGCGCAGCCATTCCCAACAACCCGGTCAACGAGACGGGACGCCATCCCGACGGCAGCGTCGGCCGCGGCATCCAGTATCCCTTCGTTCAACCCAAACCCGGCGAATATCACGCCGATTGGGACGGCGCGCTGTTGGAGCCGTGGAAGGAATGCATCCGCATGTTGATGCGCCACCACGCCGCCGATCCGGCGGGCAAGCTGGGCCAGATTTCGACCGAGTTCATTCCCGGCACCGATTACGGCGAAGGCTGCAAGTATTCGCTGTTCGATCAGGCGGTCGCCTGCGTCGAATGGATGCGGGAAACCTGGGACGACATCCAGAAAGATGCCGAAGGCGCGGCGGCCTGACGGGACGGGCCCGTCAGGCGCGCGCCGGTCTTAGGTCGGCCAGGCTTTGACCTCGGTCTTCTGCTCGCCCAGGCCCTCGATGCCGACGCGCATGACGTCGCCGTCTTTCAGGAACCGCGGCGGCTTCATGCCCAGGCCGACGCCCGGCGGCGTGCCCGTGGCGATGATGTCGCCAGGCATCAGGGTCATGTACTGGCTGACCACGGACACCAGGGTGTAGACGTCGAACACCATGGTCCTGGTGTTTCCGTCCTGCATCGTCTGGCCGGAAACTTCGCACCAGATACGCAGGTTCTGCGGGTCCGGCACTTCGTCCGGCGTGACCAGCCAGGGGCCGAAGGGGGCGAAGGTATCGAAGCTCTTGCCTTTCACCCATTGGCCGGTGGTATCCAGCTGGTAGGCGCGTTCCGACACGTCGTTCATGATCGCGAAGCCGGCGATATGGGCGCCGGCGTCGGCTTTTTCGACGTATTGCGCGCGTTTGCCGATGACGACGGCCAATTCGGCCTCCCAGTCGCCTTTTTCGGATCCCTTGGGCAACACGACCGGGTCCATGGGGCCGGACAGCGAGGTGATCGCTTTTGAGAAGATGATCGGCTCGGACGGCAGGTCCATGCCCGCCTCGGCGGCGTGATCGGCGTAGTTCAGGCCGATGGCGACGATCTTGCCGACGCCGTTCACGGGGGCGCCGAGGCGCGGATTGCCGCTGACGGCGGGGAATTCTTCGGGATCCATACCGCTCAGGCGCGCCAGGCGGTCACCGGCCAACGCCTCGGGCGTGATATCGGGAATGCGGTCGGACAGGTCGCGGATGCGCCCGGCCGGGTCCAAAAGGCCCGGCTTCTCTTCGCCCTTCGGGCCATAGCGCAGCAGTCTCATGGATGGTGCTCCCCAGCTTGGTCTCGGTTCGGTGTTGCGATGGGTTTCTCGGCGGAGCCGCCGGTGGCCGCATTAGGCTTCGCTGCGTGCACGAGGTCAAGTGGGCTTAGATGCAATTTTATGAAAGTTTTATAGAGTATTGAAAACATTTAATATTTTTGTTCGCCACACAGGCTGGGTCTAAAATGTGGTCGAAAGGGTTTTTCGGCCATGAGTCTGATCGGACTGCAATTGCATCGCTGGCGACGGCCTGTCTTCAGGCGGCCGGGCCGCGCCTGGGCGCCGGGGGATGAGCGCGGCTCGACCCTGATCGAATTCGCCTTCGCGGCCCCTCTGGTGGTCCTGATGATCGTCGGCACCATCGAATTCGGCATGATCATGTTCGTTTCGACGCTGATGGAGAGCGCGCTGCGCGATGCCGCCCGCTTCGGGATCACCGGCCAGGAACCGGCCGAGGGCACGCGCCTGGAACAGATCGTCGCGATCATCAAGCACCGCACCATCGGCCTGGTCGACATGGCCGACGCCAAGGTCGAGGTTCTGGTCTATCCGACCTTCGGCGATGTCGGCCGGGGGGAAGAATTCGTCGACGGCAACGGCAACGGTGCCTACGACGCGGGTGAGACCTTCACCGACGAAAACGCCAACGGCGCGCATGACAACGACGTCGGCGCGGCCGGCGCGGGCGAGGCGGGGGCGATCGTCGCCTACCGCTTGGAATATGCCTGGCCGCTGCGCACGCCCATGGCCGGGCATCTGATCGGCCATGACGGCAAGTTCATCCTGAAATCCGCCATCGCGGTGCGGAATGAGCCTTATGATCAGGCTATCGGCGCCCCGGCGCCGGGCGGGTGAGGAGGCTGCGCGTCATGGCCATGGCCCTGATTTCCGCGGGTTTCGGTTCCTGCCTGCGCCGGTTCGCTGATTTCGCCCGCGACCGGCGGGGCACGATTTCCGTCGAATTGGCCTTCGTCGTGCCCGTGCTGACGACGCTGTTGATGTCGGGGGTCGAGGTCACGCGCTACGTCCTGATCAATCAGAAGCTGGAGCGCACGGCGGCGACCGTGGGCGATTTGATCTCGCGCATGCCGGAACTGACGGAAGGCGATATCGCGTCTTTCTTCGCGGCCTCGGACCAAGTCATGACGCCCTATGACGTGCGGATCGACGGGCGGGTGATCCTGTCGTCCATCGCGCGGGACGGCGGCGGGCCGGAAATCATCTGGCAGCGGACGTACGGCACCGTTTCCGCCGACAGCCGGTTCGGCGGCACCGGCGATGCGGCGGTCCTGCCCCCGGATTTTCAGGTCCGCGACAGCGAAAACGTCATCACGGCCGAGGTCTTCTACAACTTCGAGCCGATCATGATGACCGGCGTGTTGGAGGCCAAGCAACTTTATTCCAACGCCGTGTTCCGCCCCCGGTTCGGCAGCCTGACCACCGTCTTGCCGTGACCGCCGCCGGGTAACGCACCCCACACCCCATCGTGATTTGGCCTGCCTCCGCCGGGCACGCGATACTGCCGCCATGAAACATGCGATTGCATTTGGGGTTGCGGCCCTCGTGGCTTCGACCATGGCCTGGGCCTCGTCGGCGCCCGGATTGCCGGCGGACCTACTGGCCCGGGGGTGGGAGGAAATCACCTTCGACGGCAAGGTGCCCAACCGCTACGCGGCCTGCGGCGACGGTTGTGTGGAAGTCGCCACGGACGGCAGCGTATCCCTGGTCGGCCGTCCCCTGCCGGCAGACCTGACCGAGACGCCTATCGTCACCTGGGAATGGCGCGTCACGGCACCGCCGCCCGCCTCGGACCTGACCGTGAAGGGGCAGGACGACCGGGCCTTGGCAGTCTACGTCACCTTTCCTTACGATCCGGACAAGGCCAGTTTCGGTGAGAACCTGCTGCGTCCCTTAATCGAGGTCTTTCGCGGCCGGGATACCCCGGCGCGGTCCATCGCCTATGTCTGGGCCGGATACGGGGCGCCAGGGGAGGTCGTGCGCAGCCCGTATTACGGTGATGTCAACGTCATGGTCGTGGCACGCATCGCCGACGCACCCGTCGGCCAATGGCTGCGGGAAACCATCGACGTCGCCGCCGACCACGAACGGATCTTCGGGTTTCGCCCGGATAAATCGGCGCATGTTCTGATCGGCGCCGACAGCGACGACCGCGGCGTCGCCAATACGGGGCGCGTTCGCGGGATTTCCTTTCAACCCCGCCGGTAGCGCCCAACGCCCGACGACCGACAGACGGCCCGTCACACGATTTTCACTTGCCGAATTTTGTTATTTCGGGAATAACCGAAATATGAACGAGGCAGATTTCATCCCCCTGTTCGCGGCCCTGGCCCAGGAACATCGCCTGGCGGCCTTTCGCCTGTTGATGCGCGAAGGCCCGAACGGCCTGCCGGCGGGCGAGGTCGCGCGGCGCCTGAACGTCGCCCCATCAACCTTGTCCGCCCATTTGGCACAACTGTCCCAGGCCGGATTGCTGCGCGCGACCCGACGCAGCCAGAGCATCTATTACGCCATTGATGTCGAGGGGACGCGGCGGCTGATCTCGTATCTCACGGAAGACTGCTGCCAGGGCCGCCCGGAAATCTGCGGCTATGGCGATGCGCTCGATTGTTTGCCGGGCGGAGGCCCGACCCATAAGGAGGAAACCACGGATGGCTGACATGTCTACCGCCGACAAGACTTACAACGTTCTGTTCCTGTGCACCGGCAATTCGGCGCGCAGCATCATCGCCGAGGCGGTGTTGAACCGCGAAGGGCAGGGCCGCTTCGTCGGCTACAGCGCCGGCAGCCAGCCGGCGGGCCAGGTGAACCCCTATGCCTTGGATCTGCTGCGCAATCAGAATTTCCCGACGGCCGATCTGCGATCGAAGAACTGGGACGAATTCGCCGAGCCGGGCGCGCCGCAGATGGATTTCGTCTTCACGGTCTGCGACAACGCCGCGAACGAGGTCTGCCCGATTTGGCCCGGGCAGCCGATGTCCGCCCATTGGGGCGTGCCGGACCCGGCAGCGGTCGAAGGTTCCGAAGCCGTTATTCGGGCGGCCTTCACCGAAACCATGCGCTTCATGACAAACCGCATCTCGGTTTTCGTCAACCTGCCGCTGCAAAGCCTCGACAGGCTGGCCCTGCAGAAGCGCCTGAACGAAATCGGCCAGGGCGAGACGGAAGCCGTCTAGATCGCGCCCCGCCGACGTAAATCCATGCAACGATAGAAGAAACGGACCCTGCCATGAGCCTGTTTGAACGATATCTGTCCCTTTGGGTGGCCCTCTGCATCGCCGCCGGTGTGCTGCTGGGCAACCTGTTCCCCGGCATTTTCCAGGTCGTCGCGTCCTGGGAATACGCTTCGGTCAACCTGGTCGTCGCCGTGCTGATCTGGGCCATGGTCTATCCCATGATGGTGGCCGTCGATTTCGCCAGCCTGAAGGGCATCCACCGCCGCCCCAAGGGGCTGATCATCACGGTGGTCGTCAACTGGCTGATCAAGCCGTTCACCATGGCGGCGCTCGGTGTGTTGTTCTTCAAGACGTTGTTCGCCGATTTCATCGATCCGGCCAATGCGGATCAATACATCGCAGGATTGATCCTGCTGGGGGCGGCGCCCTGCACGGCGATGGTCTTCGTCTGGTCCTATCTGACCAAAGGTGACGCCAATTACACGCTGGTCCAGGTGTCGTTGAACGACGTCATCATGGTGTTCGCCTTCGCGCCGATCGTCGCGCTGCTGCTGGGTGTCACGGACATCGAGGTACCCTGGCAGACACTGTTGCTGTCGGTGGGTCTGTACGTGGTCATTCCCTTGGCTGCCGGGATGGCGACGCGCCACATGCTGGCCCGGGGGCGGGATGCAGAACGGGAAGAGGCCGCGGTCGCCCGGTTCACCGGCGCGGTCAAACCGTTCTCGATCCTCGGTCTGTTGGCCACGGTCGTCCTGCTGTTCGGCTTCCAGGGCCACGTCATCGTCGAACGCCCGTTGCTGATCGGTCTGATCGCCGTGCCGTTGCTGGTGCAGTCCTACGGCATCTTCGCCGTCGCCTATGGGGCGGCCTGGGCCTGGCGCGTGCCGCACAACGTGGCGGCTCCTTGCGCCCTGATCGGTACGTCCAATTTCTTCGAGCTGGCGGTCGCCGTGGCCATCGGCCTGTTCGGGCTGAATTCGGGCGCGGCGCTGGTTACCGTCGTCGGCGTTCTGGTTGAGGTGCCGGTGATGCTGTCCCTGGTCGCTTTCGCCAATGCGACCCGCAACCGCTTTCCAGCCGCCCCGGAATAGCGCCGTTCCGAAGGCTCAAGAACCCAGGTTAAAGGTTGGTTTGGGCCTTACTTCTGGCCTATGGCGGTAAGACGCCGCCGCGCCGTACAATCGAGCTGTTCGGTTCTTATGGGGGACCGGACCGGGTCTGTTATCGGTGAAACACGGAGGCAGGGCCGTATCCGCGTTCTATACGCGAAACCGTTCGCCGGGAGGCGGGCGCGTGTATAGGGGAAAGCGGATCGTGCGGACGGCCGCCTCAAAGGAGGCGGAAATGGTTGCAGTCGCGACCCCGGAAGGGGGTGGGTTCGGCCGTCGGATGGCCGACCTTAGTCTGATCGTCAAAACCATCGGCGGCTTTGCTGCAGTGATCGTCCTGTTCGTGGTCGTGATCGGGCTGGCCTATCAGAATTTCGTCAAGGTCGGGCATGAAGTGGAAGCCATCGACCATGCGACCGCCGAACGGGCCCTGGCGGGGGCCGTGGTAACTCAGTTCCTCAAAATGACCAAAGCCGCGCGGGAATTCGTGCAAAAGGGCGATGCGGAGTCCGAACGAAAAACGATGGCCGAGGACCGCCGCATGCGCGATGTCCTGACCACCGCCAAAGCCGGTATCCAGGTCGCCGCGCATCGCGACATGATCGCCCGGATCGAGGAAGCGTTTGATTCCTACGCCAAGGATTTTTCGGCCGTGGCGAAGCTTCGCCATGAACATGACGCCTATGTCACCGACAGGGTCGATCCCGCCGGTGAGTTGCTGATCGTCGATCTTGACAAGTTGGTCGCCCATGCCCGCGCCCAAGGACATGATGCGCTGGCCAACGCTGCGTTGGATGCCCGGGAACACGCCCTGAAAATCCAGGTATTCGCCGGCCGGATGCTGATGAAGACCAAAACCGACTACCGCGCCGATATCGCCCGGGAATTCACCCAGTTCTCCGAATTTCTCGACCGGATGACCCCGCAACTGGCGTCGGATGAGGAACGCAAGCTTCACCGGGAGTTGGCGTCGCTGCGCACGAACTACCAGGAGGCGTTCGCGAAGGCCCGTCACGACGGCGAAGAGGTCAATCGCCTGATGGACAAGGAAATGCCCGAGTTCACGGCGAAGATCCTGACTGCCGCCGACTCCCTGGATCGCTCCGCCGCCGCATACGAAAAGGCGATCGCCAAACAGGCCGGGCGTGACGTCGAAATCGGCGAACAGGAGCTATTGATGGTCGCCGGGGCGGGGACGCTGTTGGGTGCCGTCCTTGCGTTCCTCCTCGCGCGCAGCATCTCCAGCCCCGTGCGGTCCATGACGGAAGCCATGAAACGGCTGGCGGAAGGCGATCTGGAGGTCGAAATTCCGGCCCAGGGGCGGCGCGACGAGATTGGGACGATGGCCGCCGCCGTTCAAGTGTTCAAGGAGCACGCCTTGGAAGTCCGAAGGCTGGAGAAGGAGCAGGCGGAAAGCGAGGCTCGGGCCGAAGCCGACAAGCGTGCCGCCATGAACCGGCTGGCCGATGATTTCTCGACCAGCGTCGGCGAAGTCGTCGATGCCTTGACGGCGGCATCCTCGCAATTGCAATCCTCGGCAACGCAACTTCACGGCACGGCGGATCATACCAACGAACAATCCGCCGTCGTCGCGTCGGCTTCGGAAGAGGCGACGACGAATACGCAGACTGTCTCATCTGCCGCCGAGCAATTGGCCAATTCGGTCAAGGAGATCACGCGCCAGGTGACGCAATCCACCCGGGTCGCGGACGAAGCCGAGATCAACGTGGGTCTCGCCAACGAAAAGGTCGGCAGCCTGTCGCAAACGGCCCAGCGGGTGGGCGAGGTGGTGGAATTGATCACCGACATTGCGCAACAGACCAACATGTTGGCGCTGAATGCCACCATCGAGGCCGCGCGGGCGGGTGACGCCGGCAAGGGGTTTGCCGTCGTCGCCGGTGAGGTCAAGGAACTGGCGACCCAGACGGCAAAGGCGACCGACGAAATCGCCGCCCAGGTCTCGCAAATTCAGACCGCGACGACCGACGCCGTCGGCGCGATCGAAGCCATCACCGGTGTCGTCAATCGGATGAACGAGATCACGTCGAGCATTGCCTCCGCCGTCGAGGAACAGGCGGCGGCGACCCAGGAAATCGCCCGCAACGTGGAGCAGGCGGCGGCCGGTGCGATGATGGTCAATCGAACCATTCACGAGGTCAGCGAGTCGGCGAAGGAAACCGGGCAATCGGCGGGCGGTATTCAAACCGCCGCCAACGATCTGTCCGACCGGTCATCGGACCTGAAGTTGTCCGTTGATGCCTTTCTCGCGAAAGTTCGGGCGGGCTGACCGGAGGCGGTCTATTTCGACAGCCGCAATTCGGTCAGGTGATTGGCGACCTCGCGGAACACGTTCTGCAGTTCCGCCGCGTCGGGCGCCAGGTGATAGAACGGCGCGTCCGGGCCGCTCGCGACCTGTTTCAGCAGGTTCTTCAAGTCTTCGTCGTCGTTGGCGAACTGGATGACGTAGACGATCACGCCCGATGCCTTGACGTTCGCGGCGAGATCCGTGAGGCGATCATTCATCTCGTCATAGGCGCCGCCGCCCGTCCCCCAGACCGTTTTGTATCCGTCGCCGGACCCGCCCACGTTCTCGCCGTCGGTCAGCAGCAGGATCGCCTGCTGGCGGCGATAGGGCGGATCGGGGATGGCTTCGGTGAACGGGGCCGATGGCATCAGCACACGCCAGGCCCAGCCGAGCCCCTGGGGAATGTTGGTCTGGCCCTCCGGTGAGGTCAGATCGTCGACCGCGTCTTCGATCGTCGTCTTGGAATGCTGCAGTGGTGTGATGCCGTGGCTCAGGCAGGGGCCGCATTCCTGGCCGCCGACGGACATCGCGCATTCGTTCCACCAGTCGGGGTCCGGGTCGCCGTCGGGGCCGATGGGCTCCCAGCCGCCCCAATCCGCCGTGCCGATCAGGCCGACATCCAGCAGGATATCACCGTCGTTGGCGTCGTCGCCGTCATCGGAATAACGCTGGAAAACGCAGCCGGTCCAATCGGGGCCGGGGTCGTTCAGAAGGGGAACGGGCGAGTTGTTGACCGAGAATACCGAGCTTTGCGCGGCACCGGTGACGGGATGAACAAAGTTCGCGACGACGTCTTCCGTGGTCAGGCCGGGATCATAAGCCTCGTCGTTGATCGTCACGTTGACCTTTGAATTCCAGGGCACCAGCCCGATGCCCAGAAGATCCTTGTTCGACGACGTGCCGAACAGGATATCGATCAACGTATGAGCCGCCGTGCGGGCCGCCGAAATGCGCGAGCCACCGCCGATGGCGCCCGAGGTCATGGACCCCGACATATCGATGGCCAGAACCACGTCCAGTGCGATCAACTCGCGTTTAACCTGGCTGAAGGCGGAGACTTTCAATTCCTCGAAGCCCAGCACCCGCATGAAGCTGGTCGGAATGACGGCCGAGGCGGTCAATTCCAGCGTTTCGTTGTCGATGTCCGGATTCTTGATCGGCCCCGTCACCGTGGCGCCCAGATAGCCCGCCGGGAAGTTGGCGCTGAAGAACATGTCGATATCGGCGTCTCGGGTGGTCAGGAAGAAAGAGCGGCCACCGGCCAACGCCGCCGCGTCGAGTGCCGAGGACAGGCGTGACTTCACCAAATGCGCGCGGGCGATGTCCGTGCCGATGCCGATAAAGCCGATGGCGGGAATGATTGCAAAGGCCAGAAAAACGGCCACGCCGCCGCGTCGGCAATGCCGCAGGCGTTCGGAAATTTCACGAATTTTCTCGATGACTTGGCGCATATCAGGGGTTCCCGATAACAGGCGCCCAGTATTGGCGGTTTGCCGAGGTGGTCAAATGAAACGTTTGCGCGAAAACAAGTAATAAATTTAGATAAAATTTTATCTAAATGTATTCGGTATTTTATTACTGTTTATTAGCAAATAAAAATTTTGACGTATAACTTTCGTCATAAGTAAATTGGTCTTCGAGGTTCACACCGGACCCCGATACGATATTCAGGAGAGAAGCCATGAAGACCAACATCCTCAAGAAGCTCCAGCAGGACGAGTCCGGCGCCACGGCCATCGAATACGGCCTGATTGCCGCCCTTGTTTCCGTCGCCGCCATCGGCGCTTTGACCGCCATGGGCGGTTCGCTGGATTCGATGTTCACCGCCGTTTCCGGCGAACTCGACACGGCTGTCGGCGGCTGAGCCCGGACAGGCACAGCAGCTTTTTTAAAGACTGCCCTACGATCTCCATGTCCCTCCCCAGAACCCGATACGGGTTCGTTCTTCGGTCTCTCAGCTCCCCATGAAACCGGTCCTCCGGTTTCGAGAGCCCGAAGGGGGAGGGGGCGGAGACCCCGCCCGGCCCCGACATCCCCAAGCGATTTTTCCGCACCAGGCCCGGCACCCCATTAGTTAGTCAATTTTCCTTACGTAACGACGAAGAGAGAGCAGAGCGCAGCGTGAAACCAAGGCGGATGGCACACCCCAGCCGTCCGCCGGATTGGAAAGGCCCCGACCTCATGTCCCTCGCCACCGCCATTCATGCGTTTCCTTTGGCATTGTTCACCGGTCTGCTCGGTCTGGCCGCGGTGACCGACCTTCAGGAATACCGCATCCCCAATTCCGTCAATCTGGCCATCGCCGCGCTGTTTCCCGTCTATGCCTTGGCGCCGGGTGCCGGGGTCGATATCACCGAAGCACTGATCCTGGCGGCGGTGGTGCTTACCGTCGGCACGGGATTGTTCGCGTTGGGTGTGCTGGGCGGCGGCGACGTCAAGCTGATTGCTGCGGTCAGCCTCTGGGTCGGGCCGGCGGCCTTTGTCGATTTCCTTCTTATCATGGCGCTGACCGGCGGCTTGTTCGCTTTGGTTCAGTCGTCGCAATGGCGGCTCGGCGTCGCCCAGTTTCTGATGGACCGGGGCGAGACCGGCGTCGCCAAGACCCTGATCGGCCGCGACGTGCCTTATGCCGTCGCCATCGTCACCGCCACCGTCATCGCCATGCCCGTGCCGCCGCTGCTGACCGGCGCGCCGGGGCTGGCCGGGTAGGAGAGTTCCAATGGCCATCAACATGTCTCTGCGCGGCGTTCTGCTGATCGTCTTTGCCTTGACCGCCGCCGGAGGTACGGGGTTGTTCGCCCGCAACTGGATCGCCCAGCAGCAGGCTGCGTTCAAATCGCGCCCGGCGGAATCCGGTCCGGTCGCCGAAACGGCGATGGTGTTGGTCGCCAAGGAAACGATGGAAGCGGGGCGCTTCGTGCGCGCCGAGGATCTGCGCTGGACCGCCTGGCCGGAAGACGGCGTCGCCGAAGGCTATGTCGTCAAGGGCGAGCGGCCCCGGGGCCTGCGCCCGGCCCCCGGCGATGAAATTCGTCAGGCCGGTATGCTCGGTCTGCGTTCCGGCGACGAAGAAGACGTATCGCGCCCCCGTAAATCCGGGCGTGCGGTGTTCGACGGCGCCGTTGTGCGTTCGCGCATCACGGCGGGTGAGCCGGTGACGACGCTGAAATTGGTCCAACCCGGCGAACGCGGTTTCCTCGCCGCCGTGCTGGAACCGGGCCGTCGGGCCGTCTCCGTGCCGGTCGACGCGACCACAGGCATCGCCGGGTTCATTTTCCCGGGCGATTGGGTCGATGTGATCTTCACAGGCCACCTGCGGGTCGAAACGAACAACGGCAGCGGCCCCGAAGGATCGAAGGCCAAGCGCGTCGATTTCTCGGAAACCCTGCTGTCCGAGGTCCGCGTGATCGCCATCGACCAAAAGGTCGAAACCGGCGACGGCCAGGCCAAGGTGGCCAAGACGGCGACCTTGCAGGTCTCCCCGAAACAGGCGGAAAAGATCGCCCTGGCGCTGAAGATGGGCGGTCTCAGCCTGAGCCTGCATTCCCTGGCCCGACCGGAAGACATGGTCGTCGGCAAGGCTGGCGACGGCTTCACCAACGTCGCCCGCCGCGCGATTTCCAAAGCCGCGGGGCGCCCGGCGCCGCGCCAGGACCTGCGCGGCAGCTACACCCTGGAAAACGACATTCTCAGCGCCCTCGGCGACAAGCGGTTCCGCACCGGCCCGGGCGTCCACGTGATCCGCGCCGACAAGGCCGAACAGGCCGGTTACTGAGCGAACCGCAACCCATGGGAACCCCGGCAATGGATATTTTCGACAGCAAACCCAACCCCCGCGAGATCAAACGGTGGAACCGGCTGATCCTCGCCGCCGGGGTCATGCTGGCCCTGATGATGGCGCTGCTGTTCGCGCCGCCGTTCGCGGCCGCCGCCCAGGCCCAGAGCCGGGATTCCGGGCGTGTCTCGGTGATTAGCCCGGCCGGCACCAATATCCAGATGGAGGTCAACAAAGGCCGTCTGGTGCGCCTCAACCGACCGGCTTCGACCGTGTTCATCGCCGATCCGCGCATCGCCGACGTGCAGGTCAAGTCGCCGTCCCTGGTCTATCTGTTCGCCAAGGCTCCGGGGGAAACGACTCTCTACGCCGTCGATCAGGGAGAACGGGTGCTGGCCAATGTCGATATCACCGTCGGCCACAACCTGTCGCGCTTGCGCCGCGCCATTTCCAAGCTGGCGCCGGGCCACGACATCACGGTCGATAGCGTCGACGGATCGTTGATCGTCGACGGAATTGTGACCTCCGCCGCCCGGGCCGAGGATATCCGGCGTCTCGCCGCGAGCTTCGCCGGAGCGCCGGAAAACGTCATCAACCGCCTGGGCGTCGATGCGCCGAACCAGATCAATCTGCGGGTCCGCGTCGCCGAAGTCTCCCGCGAGGTCGATAAGCAACTCGGCTTCAATTGGAGCGCCGTCGGTTCGATCGGCGCCTTTGCCTTCGGGGTCGCCACGGCCAATCCCTTCGCCTCGACCCTGGTGACGCAGACCATCACGGCCAATCCGGGGAATTTTTCTGCAGGCAACGGCAAGTTCACTTTCGACGTCAACGGCGTGATCGACGCCCTTGAGGAAGAGGGCCTGGTGACCGTCCTGGCCGAGCCGAACCTGACCGCCATGTCCGGCGAGACGGCGAGCTTCCTGGCCGGTGGTGAGTTCCCTATTCTGGTCCCCGAAGGCGACGACCGGGTGATCATCGAGTTCAAGGAATTCGGTGTCTCTCTCGCCTTCACGCCGACCATCACCGGCGGCAGCCGCGTCAACCTGCACGTCCGCCCCGAAGTCAGCCAGTTGTCCAACACCAATGCGGTGATTCTGAACAATTTCCAGATCCCGTCGTTGACCACGCGCCGGGCGGAGACGACGGTCGAATTGGGCTCGGGCCAGAGCTTTGCCATCGCCGGGCTGATTCAGAACAACGTGACCCACAGTCTGTCGGAAATGCCCGGGCTGGGTGACGTGCCGGTTCTCGGCACGTTGTTCAAGTCCGACCGGTTCCAGCGCGAGGAATCCGAACTGGTCATCATTGTCACGCCTTACATTGTCAAACCGGCACCGGCCCGCAGGCTGGCCGCGCCCACCGACGGCTTCCAAGCCCCCCACGACATCGAACGGATCATCGGCGGGTCGACCCATCGCCATTCCGAAGCCACCGGTAAGCCCAAGGTTTTGGCCAAGGACGGTCAGGCACTGATCGGCCCCGTCGGTTTCACCTTCGAGGATTGAGCCCCCGCATTTCACCCTGAACGCTTCACCCCCCAGGAGCAGGACCCATGAAAACCCAGCCGAGAGCCACCGCCAAAAGCAAATCGAGCCGCCAGACCGCCGCGCCGCGGCCCAAACGGCAAACGTCGTCGATCTGGGACCGGGGCGTCGGAGGTGGGCGTAGCGGCCGCAAGAAATCCCTGAATTGGGCGGCGGGGGCCTTCTCAGGAAGCTCCTGGGCCAATTCCTGGGCGGCGGGTCTGGTGAGCCTGGGCCTGCTGGGGGCCTGCGATCATATGCCGGATTTCAAGGCCTACACCCCGTATGAGCCGCAGACCGTGCGCGAGCCCAGGGTCCAACCCATCGCGGTCGCCCATTCGGTGCCGTTCGGCGCCGGTTCGGTCACCTTGGATGCCGCCACCGGACAGAATATCGATGCCTTTCTGGCCCGCCAGCGGGTCGATCGGGTCGACGCCCTGGAGGTCGCGATCCCGGCGGGCGGCGGCGAGATCGCGCGCAGCCGTGCCGAACGGATCCTGGCCTATCTCAAGCTCAAACGCCTACATGCCGGACTGGTCATCGACGACGATCCTAAGATGCCCGGCGATACGGTGCGTTTGGTCGTCAATCGTTATCAGGTCGCGCTGCCGGGCTGTCCCGATTGGTCCGGGCGGGGAGGCATCACCTGGGACAATCAGCCGTCGTCGAACTGGGGCTGCGCCAATGCGGTCAACCTGGGCCTGATGGTGGCCAATCCGGCCGACCTGATCGGTGTCCGCGATGCCGGGCCGGGCGACGGCGAAGCGCAGGTTCTTGGCATTCAGCGCTACCGCAAAGGCGAGACGACACCGCTTCTGGGCGCGGAAACGTCGGAGGCCCCGGCCGCCGGAACCGGCGCGCCGCAAGCCGGCGGCGGGGAAGGGGGCAGCCAATGAGCATCGCCCCGAAACGTACAGCGGCGGCGCCCACGGCGGCCAAACCCTTCATGGCCTTCGTCGCCGACGACGTGACTCGCAGCCAGGTCGAACGGGCGGCGCAGGACAGCGGCTTCGACGGCGAGGTTTACGTCGGCGGCACCAACGATGCCCTGGCGACCCTGGCGCAGGTCGTGCCGGCGCGGTTCCTGGTCCTGGACCTGTCCGACCGCGAGGACGTCCTGGACGCGGTCAACCTCTTCGCCGACGTCTGCCAGCCGGATACCCGGGTCCTGGTCCTGGGGGCGGTCAACGACGTCGAAACCTATCGCGCGCTGATCGACCTGGGCGTCACGGATTATCTGGTGAAACCGGTCGCACCGGCGCGCCTGACCGCCGCTCTGGAGCGTCTGGGCGACACGGGCGAGGTCGAAAAGGAAGCGGCTCTGCCCAAATCGGTGGCCCGTGGGTCGGTCACCGGCGTCGTCGCGGCGCGGGGCGGGGCCGGGGCCTCGACCGTCGCCGTCAACCTGGCCTGGGCGTTGTCGTCCGAGGCACCGGGCAAGACGGCCCTGGTGGATCTCGACCTGCGGTTCGGGACCACGGCGATGATGCTCGATCTGGAACCGGGCCGGGGGTTCAAGGAAGCACTGGCCAACCCCGGGCGGATCGACAGCTTGTTCATGGAACGCGCCATGGTGCGGGCGACGGACAACCTGTTCTTGCTGGCCGGCGAGGAAGACGTGGCAAGCGAGCCGCCGGCGACGGAAGGTGCCCTGGATGTGTTGTTCGACCTGCTGGGCGGTGCGTTTCAGCAGGTCGTCGTCGATATCCCCCGATGGCATCTGGCAGCGCATGCGGCGCGGCTCGACCGCCTGATCCTGGTGACCGAGCCGACCCTGGCGGGCTTGCGCGATGCGCTGCGGATGAAGGACGCGGCGACCGCGCTGACCGACGGCGACCTGCCCGTGCTGATCGTCGTCAACAAGGGTGGGGCCGCGAAACAGGGCGAATTGGCCGTTGCCGATGCGATCAAGGGTGGGTTGCCGAAACCGGCCTATACCCTGCCGGACGAAGTAAAGGCCCAGGGGCAGGCCCAGGCGACCGGCAAGCCGTTGGTCCAGGTCGCCCCCCGGGCCAAGGCCGCCAAGGTCTTCGTCGAGATGGCCCGCGATCTCGCGACGAATGGCGCAGATGCCGACGAGGCGCCCGGAAAATCCCTGTTCGGTCTGATCCTGGGCGGGCGGAAGTAGGAGGGGGCCATGAGTTTCGGACGCCGCGACACGTCGAAAGTCGTTGCCTTGGAGGCACACCGGCCGTCGGTGCCCGCCGAAGAAGCGTCCGACCCCGACCCTGATCCCGAGACATCGCCCAAACAGGCCACGCCGGAGGGCCCGGAGGACTATCGTCAAGACGTCGTCGAACAGGCCATCGACAAGGTCTGGCCCGGTCTGCGCATCAATGCACGGGACTTGTTGGCGCCCGAGTACAGCCGGGGCGATCAGGCGGCCTGCGTGGGCGTCATCCTGGACGCGGAATTGGGCATGTCCGGCGTCTCCCTGTTCGAAGGCGAACGCCGGGACGCGATTACCGAGCTGTTGAATCGCCTGTTGGCCTTGCCCGAGGCGACGCGGGATGCGGGCATGCCCAACGTCGTGGACCCGGTGGCGCTGGCCAAGGACCGGGTCCAGCCGATGCTGATGGAGCGCATGGACGTTTCCAAAGCCGCCGAGATGCCGCGCGGCGAGATTGCCCGCCAGGTCTCGGACCTAGTGGCCGAAATCCTGGCCGACGAGAAATTGCACCTGAACCTGGTCGAACAGCGCGACCTGGTGACCAAGCTTCTGAACGACATGCTGGGCCTGGGGCCGCTGGAGCCGCTACTGGCCGACGAAGCGGTGACGGACATCATGGTCAACGGCCCGGATCAGATTTACGTCGAACGCGCGGGCAGGCTGGAATTGGCCGAAACGGTCTTCCGCGACAACGCCCATGTGCTCAACGTTGCGCAACGCATCGTGTCCGCCGTCGGCCGCCGTGTCGACGAAACCTCACCGCTCTGCGATGCGCGCTTGGCCGACGGATCGCGCGTCAACGTCATCATTCCGCCCCTGGCGATCGACGGGCCCTCGATCTCGATCCGGAAATTCGCCAAGCAGAAGATCACCATGGAAAAGATGGAGGGGCAGAATAATTTGTCGCCCGCCATGGCGACGGTGCTGCGGATCGCCGGGCGGTCGCGCCTGAACATCATCATTTCCGGCGGCACGGGGTCGGGCAAGACGACGCTGTTGAACGCCTTATCGCGCATGATCGATCCTGGCGAGCGCATCGTCACCATCGAGGATGCGGCCGAACTGCAGTTGCAACAGCCCCATGTGGTGCGGCTGGAAACCCGGCCCGCCAACCTGGAAGGCGAGGGCGAGATCACCCAGCGGGAACTGGTCAAGAACTGCCTTCGTATGCGCCCGGACCGCATCATCCTGGGCGAAATCCGCGCCGGTGAGGCGCTGGACATGCTGCAGGCCATGAACACGGGCCATGACGGCTCGCTCTGCACCATTCACGCCAACCGGCCGCGCGAGGCGCTGACCCGGCTTGAGAACATGGTCGCCATGGCCGGGGTGAAACTGCCCAACGAGGCCGTCCGCTCGCAGATCGCGGGTGCGGTCAACATGATCGTGCAGATCGCCCGCATGCGCGACGGTGTGCGGCGCATCACCCATATCACCGAGGTCGTCGGTATGGAGGGCGAGGTCGTCACCACCCAGGATCTGTTCACCTTCGAGTTCGAAGGCGAGAACCCGGACGGCACGCTCTACGGCAGTTTCAAATCCTCCGGCCTGCGCCCGGCCTTCGCGGTAAACGCCAAGTATTTCGGCCTGGAAAAGGCGCTGCTCGACGCCATGTCGCAGCCTGAGCATTCGACCCAACCGCCGGAAATGGCGGCGGAGTAGGACCGGCGGATGGAAATCATCGTCATCGCATTGGGCGTGTTCACCACCATCCTGGCCGGATGGGTCGGCCTCGGGGCCGGTCGGGGCCGCCGGGCCCGGACATTGGCGCGCCGTATCCGGGCCGCCGGTGGCCGCCATGCCATGGGTGCCGCCGGTGCCGGTGCCGGTGGCGGTGTTGGGAACGCTCAGGCCGTCACCTTGCGCCGCGACGTTCCGGGGGGACGGGGCTTGGACAAGGTGCTGGGGCGCCTGTTGCCCAATATCGAAACCTTGCGTCAGCGGTTGGCCAGAACAGGTAAGCCGATCACCGTCACGGCTTACATCGCGGCCTCGTTCGGGATCGTTGTGGCCGTTGCCGGGGCAATGATCTGGGTGATCTACCTGAACCCCGTAGTTTCGGTGCTCAGCGGCGTGGCGGCGGGCCTGATGGTGCCTCATCTCGCGATCGCCATGATGGGCAAGCGCCGACTCGCCGAGTTCAATCACTTGTTCCCGGACGCCATCGACCTGATGGTGCGTGGTCTGCGGTCCGGTCTGCCGGTCACCGAATGCATCAAGGCGGTCGGCCGCGAATTGCCAGATCCTGTGGGCGGCGAATTCCGGCGCATCACGGACGAGATCAAGTTCGGTTCGAAGACGGCGGAGGCGTTGTGGGCCACCGCGCACCGTCTCGATATTCCTGAGTTCAAGTTCTTCGTCGTCAGCTTGTCGGTGCAGCAGGAAACGGGCGGGAACCTCGCGGAAACGCTGGCGAACCTGTCCGACATCCTGCGTCGCCGCAAACAGATGCGCCTGAAGATCAAGGCGATGTCGTCGGAAGCCAAGGCCAGCGCCATGATCCTGGGCTCGCTGCCCTTCGTCATGTTCTGCATCATCTATGCGATCAACCCGGATTACGAAGCGGTGCTGTTCACGGACCCGCGCGGGCGCCTGATCCTGGGCGTCGGACTGGCGGCTATGGGGGCGGGCATCCTGGTCATGGCGAAAATGGTGAGGTTCGAGATATGAGCTTCGCCCAGATGATCCCCGCCGGTCTCGGCATGGAAGACGTGATCACCCTGATGGCGGCCGCGGCGGCCGGGTTCGCGGTCTATGCCGTCTGGAGCACCTTGCTGGTTCGCGATCCGATGGCGCGCCGGATCAAAAGCGTCGGCCTGCACCGCGACGATTTGCGCCAGGCCATGCTCGCCGTGCAGGGCAACCGGGCGCGGCGGCGCGACGGGGCCGTGCATGTCATGCGGCGTCTTGCGGAACGTCTGAAGCTGCTGAAAACCCAACAGGCGGAAGCGATCACCTTGCGCCTGGCCCAGGCCGGGTATCGGTCCAAGGACGCCTTGGTGATCTATCTCTTCGCTAAATTGGCGCTGCCCTTTGTACTGGGCGGGATTGCCGTCGTGCTGGTCTATTTTTCGGGAATCTGGGCGCTGTCCGGAACGTTCAAGCTGCTGATCGCTCTGGCGTCGGTGATCGCCGGGGCCTATGCGCCCGAGGTCTTCGTCGCCAACGCGCGGCAGAAACGCCAACACGCCATGCAGAAGGGCCTGCCGGACGCGCTTGACCTGTTGGTGATCTGCACGGAGGCGGGACTGGCGCTCGACGCTGCGTTGACCCGGGTCGCGCGGGAAACCGGCCCGGCCTGCCCGGAACTTGCCGAAGAACTGGGAATTTGTGCGGTCGAGTTGGGGTTCCTTCCCGAACGGCGCCTGGCCCTGGAGAACCTGGCGAAGAGGACGGCGCTGGCGTCGATCCGAGGCGTCGTGAACACCCTGCAACAGACCGAGAAGTACGGCACGCCGTTGAGCGTGTCGCTGCGGGTGCTGTCCACGGAATTCCGCAGCGACCGGATGATGAGGGCCGAGGAAAAGGCGGCGCGGCTGCCCGCGACCCTGACCGTGCCGCTGATTCTGTTCATCCTGCCGTCGCTGTTCGTGGTTTTGCTGGGGCCGGCAGTGATCGGTGCGATCGACGGTTTGCGGGGGGTCGGTTACTGACTTCTGCAAGGTAAACAATTGAATTTTCGTGATGATTTGGGTGTGCCGCCTCACTTAGGGGTCTGGCGGACCACCAGGCCGGAGGACGGAGGGGTGCCGTCCTCCGGCCGCTTTTTGTTGCAGAACGAGGTGCAGCATAAACCGCAGCATAAATGGTGCGGGGGTCGGGGCGGGGAGGGATCAGCCGTCGGGCGTCTGGCCGGTGTGAACGGCCCGCGCCCGGGCCTTGTCCGTAAGATTACGCAGCGTTTCGTAGCGTTTCAGATTGCTTTGGACCTGGGGCTCCGTCAGATCCAATCGGCCGATGGCGGCGGCCCGCGCCTTGTCTCCGGCAAGGCCATAGACCAAGGCCAGGTTCTGTCGCGTGCGGGGCCCTGCCGACGCGTCCTTGGCGGCGGTGCCGAGAACCTCGATCGCGTTGTCGAAGTCTCCCGCCAGGGCCAGGGACAGCCCGAGATTGCTTTTCAGGGAAATACTGTCCGGTGCCAGGGCGATTCCCTCCCGGTAGAGCGCCTGCGCCGCTGCGTGCTCGCCCATCAGGTCGCGGGCGATCCCGAGACCGTTGAGCGCGCGGTAATCCTCGGGTGCGATGAGTTTGGCCGCCCCGAACGCTTTCAAGGCGTCGGCCGGGCGGCCGAGGAGGATCAACGTCCGCCCAAGGCCAAGATGCCCCGCCGTGTCCTCCGGTGCGAGTTCGGTAAGCCGGGCGTAGGCATCGGCTGCTTGTTGCGGCAGGCCGATCGTCAAGGCGGTCTCGGCGATGCGGCGGTAGGGTTCCGGCCAATCGGGCCGCTTGGCGCTGGCCCGTTGATAAAACGCCATGGCCGAGGCCGCGTCGCCGCCGGCGCGCGAGGCATCGCCGACACGCACCAACTGGCGGGCGCGGCTTTCGGTGTTGTCCTGTTTGATCTCTTCCGGGGTCGGTACGTCGCCGGTCGCACAGGCCGTCAGCGCGAGGGCGCCGGCCAACACGGCGAAAGAAACGACAAAGCGTGCGCCGGTCACAGCCAACGGGCGCAGCTTAACGGTATTTTTAGGACAATTATGCTTCATATTAACGAGCCTACAACGACCGTCCGCGCCGGGCCATAGCGGTGACGCAACCGGCGGCGGCGGGCCCGATAGGGTTGTTGCGGAATTGCAAGGACCCCATATCGTCCTTTGGGTTAGAGGAGACCATTGGTGAGCCGTACCTATTCCGAACTGACGCGCCTGATCGAGCGCCTACACCGGCGTTTTATCGACGTCATCCGCGCGGAATTGAACCGCTTGGGCGTGCGCGACCTGAACGGCGTTCAGGCCCTGTTGCTGGCCAACATCGGCGACGAGGCCATGGCCATTCGGGATCTGGTTGAACGCGGCTATTACCAGGGCTCCAACGTGTCCTACAACATCAAGAAATTGACCGACATGGGGTATCTGACCCAGGAACGTTCGCAGCATGACAAGCGGTCGGTCACGGTTAAACTCACCGACAAGGCGCATGCGGTCGTCAAACAGGTCAAGGCCTTGGAAGAACACAATGCCAAGGCTTTCGGGGAGTTTATCGATGAGCCCAAGGTCGAAGAGGTTTGTCAGGCGCTGCAGCGTCTGGAGCGGACCTGGGCCGATTATATTCATTACGGCACCGATTAACGCCGGCCGGTTGATGCCCGGACCGGCCAAGGCTGGTCCGGTCCGCGAAATGGGGTAACGGACATGGATCAATCCGACACGCTGCGTGACAAGCTGGCCGCTCTCGCGTCCTCCTATATCGCGCAGGTTCCGGACGCCATGACGGTCCTTGAAGGCCACGTGAACACAATCGCCGGCGGCGACGGCGGGCGAGAGGCCGTTTTGGAACTGCGCAGCGGTGCCCATAAATTGGCGGGATCGTCGGGAACGTTCGGGCTTCAGAAAGTCAGCCGTGCCGCCAAGATGCTTGAAACCGAGTGCGACCGAGTAGTCGAAGGATTCCACGACCCCAGCCACGGACCGTCCGAGGGGGCGCCCTTGGCACCCGGTCAGGTCGAACAGGTCATTCAGACCTATTCGAAGCTGAAAGACGCCGTGGCCTTGGATACGGCGGCGGCTGAAGAATCCGGGGCGCCGGGCGTGGGGCTGATGTGGCAAGAGTCCGATCTTTCCCAGCGGCGTCTCGTCCGCATCGCTTCAGACGATGCCGGTGAACGAGACCGCCTGGCATCAGCGCTGCGTCAGCACGGCTTTGACGTCGATGGTGTCTATTCCGGTGGCGCGGCGGACGATAACGCGCTGGCCGTATTGGTGGACCTGGCCTCGAACGAGGCCGATGCCATGCCCGAACTCGGGCCGGGCGAAGCCGCCGATGGGCCGCCGCTGATCTTTTTCGGGGCGGACGCGGGCATGGTGACCCGTCTGGAGGCGGTGCGCAAAGGGGGGGCCGCATTCCTGCCTTCGCCGGTCGATATTTTGGGACTTCTGCAGGTTCTCATGCGGTATTCCGAGATCGATACGCACGAGCCCAGCCGCGTGATGATTGTCGACGACGACGTCGTCGCTGGCCATTACACCCAGGCGGTTCTCGAAAAGGCCGGAATGGTCGTGCATCTGGTCGATGACGTCATGAACCTGCTGGATGCGCTGGACGCTTTCGTGCCCGATCTGTTTCTTCTCGATCTCCATATGCCGGGCGGCACCGGCGTCGAGATGGCGCGGGTGATCCGCCAGGACGACCGGTATGCGGGCATCCCCATGCTGTTCCTGTCCGGCGAGGAAGAGACGAGCCGCCAGGCCGAAGCTCTGGTCGCGGGCGCGGCCGGTTTCGTTCAAAAGCCGGCGCGCGGTTCCGTCCTGGTACCGTTGGCGCGCGCGATGACCCGGCGGTCCCGGCGGTTGCGCGGCGTCGCATCGCGGGATCCAGTCTCGGGCCTGTTCAATCATTCCTACGTCAAGTTGCAGCTCGGCAGGGAAATCGACAGGGCCCGCCGGGAGCAGGGGCGTCTGACCTATGTGGTTTTCGCGATCGATCATTTCTCGGCGCTCAATGCGATGCATGGATACGCGGTCGGCGATACGGTTCTGCGCTACCTAGCGGCGACGGTGACGGCGCGGACGCGGCGGACCGACGCCTGCGGGCGGTTGGATGGCGGGCGGTTCGGCCTAGTCCTGCCCAACGCGGCACCGGCCCAGGCGGAATCCCTTCTTCGAGATATCCGGGCAACCTTGGCGGATTTCGAAGTTCGTGAGGGCGAGGGGGCCGGTGGGCTGACGATCAGCTGCGGACTGGCCGATTTCCCCACGTTCGATGCGCCGCGTGCGATGTCCCAAGCTGCCGAGGCGGCCTTGCAGACCGCGCGCGAAGGCGGCGGGGACCGAGTGATCCGGGGAAAATAGGAACGGGGTCCGACGGGCCCTGTCAGGCTTGCACCCAAAGCGGGCCGAGGACTTCCGTCAATTGCGCCGGATTGTCGCAGGCCCGCACGCGAAAGGCATTGTCGGCCAGTCCGGCCGCCATTCGCCGCGCCGCATCGAAATCCTTATGAGCGGAGCGAAGGTGCACGGCACCCGCCAATCCCGCCGATTTTCCGGCTTGTACGTCGACTTCCCGGTCGCCGACGATCCACGATCGGCTGGCGTCGATCGGCAGTGCCTCCAGCGCGCGTAGGATCATGCCGGGATTAGGTTTGCGGTCGGGATGATCTCCGTTCCGGAGCAACCCCTCGCCCCTTGGATGATGGGGGCAGGCGAGCACCATGTTGACGAAGGCGTCGGCCTCGGCCAATTGGTCCCAGATCCATTCATGAAGGCGGGCGAAATCCGGCCAATCGTACTTGCCCAGCCCAATGCCCCCCTGGTTGGTGACGACGACCACCGGCAGGCTCCGTGCATTGGCGGCACGGATCGCGGCGACCGTACCGTCGACGATGCGGGCCTCTTCGATGCGGTGGAGGTAGGGAACTTCCTCGACGATGACACCGTCACGGTCGAGAAACAGCGCACCCCGGGGCGTCGGACCCGGGGTGCGGTTGACGATCTGGCTCCAGACGCCGTCTTCGCCGGTAAACAGCTGGGGTTGACCGGCGGGGGCGGACATCGAGGCGGCCTTCCGACTGACTAGCCGGTGAAGGCCTGTAGGCCCGTCTGCGCCCGGCCCAGGATCAGGGCGTGGATGTCGTGGGTGCCTTCGTAGGTGATCACCGATTCCAGGTTCAGCATGTGCCGGATGACGTGGAATTCATCAGCCACGCCGTTGCCACCGTGCATCTCACGCGACGTGCGTGCAATGTCCAGAGCCTTGCCCGTGGAGTTGCGCTTGATCATCGAGATGTTTTCCGGCGGGCATGTGCCGTCGTCGAGCATTCGGCCGACCCGCAGGCAGGACTGCAGCCCGATGGTGATGTCGGTCATCATGTCGGCCAGTTTCTTCTGGATCAATTGGTTGGCGGCCAGCGGGCGGCCGAACTGCGTGCGGTCCAAGGTGTACTGACGCGATGCATGCCAGCAGAATTCGGCGGCGCCCAGCGCCCCCCAGGCGATGCCAAAGCGCGCCTTGTTAAGGCAGCCGAAAGGACCGCCCAGTCCGGATGCGTTCGGCAGCAGGTTTTCTTCGGGCACGAAGACGTTGTCCATCACGACCTCGCCGGTCAGCGAGGCGCGGAGCGAGAACTTGCCCTCGATCTTCGGCGCGGACAGGCCCTTCATGCCCTTTTCCAGGATGAAACCGCGGATCACACCGTCGAGCTTGCCCCAGACGACGAAGACGTCCGCAATGGGCGCGTTGGAAATCCACATCTTGTTGCCGGTCAGAAGGTATCCGCCGTCGGTCTTTTCCGCACGGGTCTTCATGCCGCCCGGGTCGGAACCATGGTCCGGTTCGGTCAGGCCGAAGGCGCCGACGAATTCACCCGTGGCGAGGCGCGGCAGGTATTTCATGCGCTGTTCTTCCGATCCGTAGGCGTAGATCGGATACATCACCAGTGACGACTGCACGCTGAGCGACGAGCGATAGCCGGAATCGACCCGTTCGACCTCGCGTGCGATCAGGCCGTAGCAGACGTGGTTCACGCCGGCGCCGCCGTATTGTTCGGGGATCGTCGGGCCGAGGAGGCCGAGCTCACCCATTTCATTGAAAATCTCGCGATCGAAGGTCTCGTTGCGGAACGATTCGAGCACGCGGGGCATCAGCTTGTCCTGGGCGTAGGCATGGGCCGTTTCGGCGATCATGCGCTCGTCCTCGGTCAGCTGGCCGACGAGATCGAAAGGATCTTCCCAGTTGAAGACAGGTTTGGAACCGGCCGAAGCAGGCTTGGGGGCGTCGGTGGAATCCGGCATGGGGTTTTCCTTTCAAATCCGCTTTTTTGTTTTTTCCCGGTGGGATGACGTGCGGCCACGGAATCAGCCCGGTCCGCGAGGGGCCATAAGCTGGCACGGTTCGCGGCCCTGGGCAAGTGCCCAAAAGTCAAGTTATCCGGGCGTTTCGCAGGCCGAAACGGGCAACCGCACCGGCGAGGCCGGGAGGCGTCTTGCGATAAGGAAAACGGTTAGCGCTGTGCCGTCCGATAGCCCGCCCAACGGCGGCCTTCCGAACGTTCATCGACGGCATCGACACGGAGAACCGTTTGCGGGCGTCCGTGCAGGCGTTCATTGGTGGTGCGCAGTTGCGCCGTGACCCGCACACCGTTCACCGGCCACCATTGATAGCGGCAATCCTCGCCGTTGCCGTAGGTGATGCGGTTGCATTCCGAGGTGCTCGGTTTTCCCCAGAGGTTCCCAAGATGTTGGGTGATTTCGCGTTCACTATGAAAGCGGAACGTCTGGGTATAGGAGAGGCGAAATGCTTGTGACTCTTTTTGGGCACGGGGGAAGTACACGGTGAACACGCCCTTGTCGGTGCGTAATATGCCGATCACGCCGGTTTGGACGGCCTTGACCGATTCCGGGGCAGGCGAGAGGTTCTGAAACTGCTCATAACGCATGCCGATTTCGATCGGGCCCATATAGAACTCGGGGTCCTTGATGCTGCCACGAATGCGGGCGGCGTGAAGTTGCAGGGCTTTGGCGCCAATATAGCCGGCTTCGCGTTTTTTGCGTTCCATGTCGGGGATATGGTGTCCGATGTCGGACACGTCAGCCACCATGCCGTCGGCGCGGTCGACCGCCGGTGTAGCGAAATGCGCCATCAACGAGAAGGCGCCTCCCAGAATCGCGAAGATCAACAACATCGCCCGGAACGGGCGAAAACCGCTCTTCATCCGCGAGGTCGTGTTCTTCCGTTTCCGTGCCATCTTATCGCTCCTGTCCACCGACGGATTGGCCGATCATTTCGATTCCGGCTATATGTCTTTGGTCATAGTAAGGGGCCCAAAAAACGCTTTCGAATTAATTCTTTGCGGGTAAATTTAGATAAAATTTTATGTACTCTGCGCTGCCTAATCAGGGCGTCGTTGGTGGGGTGGATGATGTTTGCCCGAGCGGTCAAAAGGGGTTATAGCGGAGTATGTGTTTGCAGCCTTCCCGGCCTGTTTCGATCCCCAGCGGACTTCCCGGTTTTGGAAGGCTCCGTTCTTTGTTCGCTGTTCTTGGGGCCATCGTTGCGGTGACCGTCCTCGGCGCATGTTCGTCGCCGGACCCGTTCGTTTACGATTCCTTGGCCTACAACCGCGAAGACCCCGAATTCGGCAAGCCGCGCAAGAAACGCGATACGGTGACCGTCTGTTATTCCAAATACGGTAGCGCGCAACGCGAGGTCGCGATTTTGGCGGCCAACGCCTGCGCCGAATTCGGTGCCGGGATTAAGTTCATCGGCAATAGTTATGTGAATTGTCCGCTCATGACGCCGGTTGGCGCGCAATTTTCTTGCGTCGGCGCGGCAGCGCGGATTCCGGCGCGCGGCCCGGTCCCTTCGTATTCAATGGACCGAAGGGCACCGGTCGCCGGGACAGCAGGACAACCCGGCACCCCCTTGAACGGGTTCCACGACGGCGATCGTCCGATGGGTGTCCTGTTCGGTCGGCCGGTCACCTCGGGCTCCGATACACCCGCACCCACGCCCGCGCCGACACCCGTGCCCGGTGATGAGCAAGGTAGGTGAAGACTAAGCGGCAGGAACGGGACTGGGGTGGTTGCGTGATCGCGCGTGCCCAAGTGACGAGCCCACACCCTGTCCGGGGCGTTTGAACACGACCATGACGGGCAGCGTTTTCCAAACGATCCTGCAGATATTGGCAGGCGGCGCAGGTGTTTACGGGATATTGGTCGCGGCCATTTTTTTGGGCCAGCGGACGATGATGTACCCTGCGGGTGGGTCCCTCGGGACACCGGCGGAAGCCGGTTTGGCTGATGCACGGGAACTCACCATCGAGACCGAGGATGCGTTGCGGTTGGTGTCCTGGTATCTGGAGCCGGCGCCCGGGCGTCCGGTCGTGGTTTATTTCCATGGGAACGCAGGCACGCTCGCCGACCGGGCGTTCAAGGCCCGTCTGTTCGCCGACGCGGGTTACGGCGTATTGCTTGCCGAATACCGGGGGTACGGCGGCAATCCGGGCAAACCGACAGAGGAAGGGCTGTATGCCGATGCCCGGGCCAATCTCGCTTGGTTGGCGGCGGCTGGGCAGGGGGCGGAGAATACCGTGATCTACGGGGAATCCCTTGGAACCGGTGTTGCCGTGCAGGCGGCGCTGGAGTTGGCGCGGGCGGGAACCCCGGCGGCGGGGCTTGTCCTGGAAGCGCCGTTCAGTTCCATGGCCGAAGCCGCACAGGTCCATTACCCCTGGTTGCCCGCGGCGCGCTTGACGCGAGACCGCTACGATTCCCAAGCAAAGATCGCGGAGGTCAATGCGCCGCTGCTGATTGTTCATGGAAGCGACGACCGCGTCGTGCCCCAGGCCCAGGGGCGGCGTTTGTTCGACCGCGCAGTCGAAGCCAAACGGGCTGAATGGATCGCGGGCGGCGGACATGCGAACCTCTACGATTTCGATGCCGGTCGGATGGTCCTTTCTTTTCTCGACAGCACCGTTTCCCCCTAGCGCCGGAGCGTCCCGGCGTCGGCCCCTTAGGCGGCCCGGTAAACCATTGATATTCTTTGGTTAACAATGGTTGTGATCGGGGCGGGACTTCTATAATTTACATGGTGTACTGGTGTAACTGCGCCTTAGTGGGCGCGGTGCGTTTTGAGAGCGCGCGAAAACGGTGAATTTTTTGGCCGGATCGCGCAGGTAATTTGGCCCACAACGGCAGACGACGACGAACGGGAACATGGCGAAAATCGCTCCCTCATCTGCGCCGGCAATAGCCTCCGTATCGACTGCCCGGATGACGGGCACGTCGCAGGTGGCGAGCCATGGGCGAATCGAGGAGGCGAGCGGCGCCGGCGGTCTGTCTTTCGAGGCCGCGCAGTTTGGGTTTCAAAACGCGCCCGACAACAAATTCGACGACCGCCGCAGCCTGGACGACGAACGGCGGCGCAATCCTAATCTTGGGCGGGGCCGGTTCAGCGCACCGAACGAGACCTTTACCCAGATCATTCAAAGCGAGCTGACCGCGCCCAAGACGTATGGCGATGAAGGCCGGGCCAAGAATTTCGCGGGCGTGCTGTCGCGGGCCATCGCGACCTATGAGCTCAATGCCCAGGTGATCAACGGGACATTGCCGCGGAACGGCACGACCTTGAGTATGCGCCTCTAAGCGAGGATGCGCCTCTTAGCAGAGGCTCTTCATGACCAAGTGTGAAACCGGCGCGAATGGCCGGTTTTTTCGTGCCTAGGCGGCGGCCCAGCCCCTGATGCGAGAAAGGGGGGCGGGGGCGTTTCGAATAACCGATCCCCGACGGCCTGTGTTAATCTTTCCTTGGTCAATGGCCCCCATACTGCCATCAACTTAGGCGGTCGCCGGGATTTCCCGGTGGATCCGCACCGGCGTCGGGCCGGCACTTTCCGAAGACGAGGTTCAGGCCATGCGTGCCGAATTGAAAAGCGCCTTCGACGTGGCCTTCTGGTTCGCGGATACGGCATTGGAGCAGAATGAGTACCTGCAGCCGCAGAAGCTGCAGCGCCTGTTGTTCCTCGCCCAGGGCTATTACGCGGTGCTGCAGAACGGCGAAAAGCTGATGCCGGCGGTATTCGTCGCCGACGAATTGGGCCCCATGGAGCCCAATATTTACGCGGGATTTTCCCGTGGCCGCCCGAACATCGATGTCGAACTGTTCATCCCGAACGAGGTCGATTCCTATTTGTCCAGCTTGTGGCGGCGATTCGGGCATGCCTCGGTCGAGCGCCTGAACCAAATCACCAAAGGTACCGATGCCTATAAACAGGCGCGGGCCAAGGGGCTGCGCACGGAAATCACCCTGGACGCCATGCGTCTGTCGTTCGTCCGCGCGGAAAATACTCCCGGTGTGCAGCAGGTTGTTAAGCCCAAGGTCTTTGTGACGCAGACGGGTAAACCCGTTCAGGTGAAGACCTGGAACCCGGGTGCTAAAAACTAATCCCACATCAAATCAATTGGTTGAGGGCCTTTGCGCAGATGCAGCATAGGCTTTTCTTGCACGAAGCGATCACTCCGCTAACATCTCCCCCGAGCGATCTCCCGGCCTCGCGGCAGGGTTGCCGACGAGTTGATTTCACCGGGGGGGTGGCAACCAAAACATTGGCGCAACAAAAGCAATAAGCGTCGCCACTATATCTGTCTGGGAGGACAAACATGAATACGACGCGACTTCTTACCGCCGTTTCCGCGAGCCTGGCGATTGCCGGCTTGGTCATGAGCGGGCCTGCGCAAGCCAAGGTCGAGGGCGACACGATCATTCTCGGCTCGGCGATTTCCTTTACTGGTAAATATTCGACCAACGGCATTCATGCCAAGAACGGCTACGAACTCGGGGTCATGAAGATCAACGAGATGGGCGGCGTGAAGGTCGGTGGTAAGACCTATAAGCTCAAGGTTCAGTACTACGACGATGAATCGACCCCGCTGCGTACCGCACAGCTGCTGGAGCGTTTGGTCAACCAGGATGGCGTTAAGTATTTCCTCGGGCCGTATTCTTCGGCCACTACGAAGGCCGCCGCGCCGATCATGGAAAAATACAAGGTTCCGATGATCGAGGCCGAAGGCGCCTCGCGGTCTCTGTTCAACAAGGGCTACAAGTACCTCTTCGCGGTGCTGTCGACCTCCGAACAGTATCTCGCCAGCTCGATTTCCCTGGCCGCCGAGATCGCCGAAAAGAACGGCAAGAAAGCTTCCGACATCAAGGTCGCGATGGCCTTCGAAAACGATCCGTTCTCGCTCGACGTGCGGGCCGGTGTCCTGGAAGACGCCAAGAAATACGGCATGAAGGTCGTGATCGACGATAAGATGCCGCGCGATCTCAACGACATTTCCTCGACGCTGACCAAGGTCAAGGCCTTGAAGCCCGACCTGCTGGTGCTGTCCGGCCATTCCAAGGGGGCGGCGACCGGTGCCCGTCAGATCAAGGAAATGAAGATCAACGTGCCGATGATCGCGATGACCCACTGCGAAGCGGCCAAGATCACGTCCAAGTTCGGCGCCTCGACCGACGATTTCCTCTGCCCGACCCAATGGGCGGAAACGCTGAGCTATAAGGACAAGTACTTTGGCACGGCCGCCGATTACGACAAGCTCTTCAAGAAGACCTTTGAAGGCTACAAGAACGTTCCCTATCAGTCGGCGCAAGCGACGGCTGCGGTCCTGGTTTGGAAGGAAGCCTTTGAAAAGGCCGATTCCTTCGATACCACCAAGGTCCGGGACGCGATCTCCTCGATCGAGATGGAAACCTTCTACGGTGGGATCAAGTTCAGCCCGGCCGGCAACAACATCGCCAAGCCGATGGTACTGCGCCAGATCCAGAATGGTCAGTACAACGTGGTCGCGCCGTCCAAATGGGCGTCGCACCCGGTGAACTGGCCGCGGACGGCGAAGTAATCGCGCCGTCCGGGTCCACCGGATGACCATAGGTATTGAATGAACCCCGCCCTCGGCCGTAACGGCCGAGGGCGACGGTTCCCTCAGCCCTTATTCAATTTATCCATTCGCACAACGCCATCCCGCGCGATGCGTCGGCGGCTATTCACCACTCTCTTTCAGACGGAACGGGGATATGTGGGACAATATTGCAATTCTGACCGCGGCACCGGTCTTCAACATACAACTGCTGCTTGACGGTCTGTTCATCGGCGCGACCTTCGCGCTGGCCGCCTACGGTCTGGCCCTGGTCTGGGGCGTGATGAACGTGAAGAACCTGGCCCAGGGCGATTTCGTCATGATGGGTGGCTACATCGCCTGGTGGCTGGGCACGCAAGGCATTCATCCGCTTTGGGGGCTGCCGGCGTCCATCGTCATTATGTTCGCCTTCGGGTGGGCCGTTTATGTGTTGATGATCCGCCGGGTGATCGACAAGGACATGTTCACCTCGCTGTTGGCGACTTTCGGGTTGGCCATCGTGTTGGCGCAGGCGCTGAACTTGATGTTCGGCCCCGAAGTGCAGACCGCGGAAAGCGATTTTCCGATCCGTTCCTACTTCGACAATGCGGTCACCATCGCCGATATCAAGCTCGTGGCCTTCGGGCTTTGCGGTCTACTGGCGCTGGCCGTCGTGCTGTTCATGAAGAATTCGCGCATGGGCCAAGCGATCCGCGCCACTGCGCAGGACGCCCGGGCGGCCCGGGTCATGGGCATCGACACCGACCGGGTTTATGCCTTCACCTATGCCCTCAACGCCGCGATCTGCGGCGCCGCCGGGGCGCTGATTTCCATGATCTGGGTAATTCAGCCGTTCTATGGCATTTCCCATTCCATCCGGTCCTTCGTGATCGTCACGGCCGCCGGGTTCGGCAACCTGCCGGGCGTCATCATGGCTGGCCTGGGACTGGGCGTGATGGAGCAATACGGCGGTTTCGTGCTCGGCGCCGAATACCAGCAAGCGACGGTCGTCGCTCTTCTCCTCGGCGTTCTGGTCTGGCGGCAGATCGAAATGCGCCGTCACCGCCAAGTCGTGCAGTAGTCGGCAGCTAGGAGCCTAAGAACAATGGAAAAATTCAACCCCAAACTTCACCTGCCGATCCTTGTCTTCGGCCTCGCCGCACCCTTCGTGGTGCCGGGCCTGACGATCCAGGTGGCCGTCCTCTGGGTCATGGTGCTGTTCGCGCTGACCTGGGACGTGATGGGCGGCCAGATGGGTTACAACTCGCTCGGCAACATCTTCTTCTTCGGGGCGGGCATGTACATCTGCGCCATCGTCCAGATTGCCTTCATTACCGACGTCGGCGCCTATACGGCGTCCAACGGCGGGGTGAGGATCACCTTTACCCACCAGGAATATTTCATGGGGCTGATCTGCGGCATCATCGCCGCCGCGATCGGATCCGCACTTATCGCGGCGGCCCTGGGCTGGACCGTATTCGGCCTGCGCGGGCCTTATTTCGCCATCGGCACGCTGGGTATCGCGCTGGCGGCCGGTGAATTGATGGGGACCTGGGAATGGGTCGGCGGCGGCGGCGGCATCAGCATGCCGGTTTACCCCGGCTCGGCCGACGGCAAGGCCTATCTGTTCTATTTCCTCTGTTTCGCCGCGGCCGTGGGAACTTATCTGTTCTGCAGCTGGCTGTATTCGACGCGTTTCGGCCTGGCCATCAACGCGATCCGGGACGACGAACAAAAAGCCGAGGCCATGGGCGTGCATACCCTGCGCTACAAGACCATCGCCTGGGCCGTCTCGGCATTCTTCCTTGGGATATCCGGGGCGCTGTTCGGCAACATCACGGGCTTTATCGAGCCCCTGGAAGTCGCCTTCCCGACGGTCACCTTCGGTATCTTCATGGTCGCCATGTCGCTGCTGGGCGGGAAGGGAACGCTTTGGGGTCCGGTCCTGGGCGCCTTCCTGTTCCATTTCCTGAAGGAATTCACCTGGACCTACTTCCTGGGTTGGCAGTGGGTCGCCTTGGGTGTGCTGATCATCGTCAACGTGGTGTTCTTCCAGCAAGGCATCATGGGCTGGCTGATGGAAAAATTCCCCGAAAAATTCGGCATTGTCGTCGAGAAGAAGGAGGCGGCCGAATGACCGACGCACCCGTTATCGAAGTCACCGGCGTATCCAAGTCCTACGGGGGCGTGGTCGCCAACGAAAACGTCTCGCTGACCGTGCCCGCGGGCGGGATTACCGGCCTGATCGGGCCGAACGGGTCGGGCAAGACGACTCTGTTCAACTCGATCGTCGGCTATCACCCCATCGACACGGGGTCGATCAAGTTCAAGGGCGAGGAAATCTCCACCTACCGCGTGCCGCAGATCGCGCGCCTGGGATTGCTGCGGACGTTCCAGCAGACGCGGATTTATTCCAACATGAACTGCATCGACAACATGTTGATTTCGATCCCGCATCGGCGAACGGGCTTTCGCGACATGTTCAAGGATCGCGCCGACAAACCGACGCTGGAAGAGGTCGACCGGCTTTTGGATTTCGTCGGCCTTTATGAGAAACGCCGCCTGATTTCCGGCGATCTCTCGTTCGGGCAGCAGAAGCTGCTTGAGTTCGCCATGGCTTTGATGAACAAGCCGGAAGTCCTGTTGTTGGACGAGCCGACGGCGGGCATCAACCCGACGCTGATCAACGGTCTGATCGACCGACTGCGCCGCGCCAACGAAGAACTGGGCATCACGCTGTTCGTGATCGAACACAACATGCGGGTGATCATGAACATGGCGCAGACCATCTACTGCCTGGCCCATGGCCAGCTTCTCGCCCACGGTACGCCGGACGAGGTGCAAAACGACCAGCGTGTCATCGACGCCTATCTGGGAGCGCATTGATTATGGCCGACGAAAACAACGTGCAGAACGACGAAACCGCCGGCGACGCCGCGAGACGCCGCTCTACCGGCTATCACATGGGCACGGTCGATGCGGTGATTTCGGTCGAGGACGTCAATCGCCAGGCCAAGGCCATGGCCGTCGAGGTGCCGCTGGAAAAGGTCCAGGCGCTGGCGGGTAACGATCCCTTCGTCAGCCTCAACAACCTGCGGTGCGGCTACGGCAAAATGGAGATCATCCACGGACTTAACCTACAGGTCGGCAAGGGCCAGTCTCTTTGTCTGATCGGCCCCAACGGGGCGGGCAAGTCGACCGTGCTGCACGCCATTTACGGCCTCAACACCGTGATGGGCGGCCAGATCATGGTCGGGCAGGGGGCTGAGGCCAAGGATGTCAGCAAGCTGACCGCCAACCAGAAGCTCAAGCGCGCCGGGATCGCCTATATCCTGCAGGACAAATCCATCTTCCCCGACATGACGGTCGAGGAGAACCTGTGGATGGGCGGCTTCCTGATGGAAACGCCCGCCATGGCCAAGGAAGCGGCCGAAAAGGTCTTCGCCAAATACGACCGCCTTGCCCAGCGCCGCAAGCACCTGGCCAAGGTGCTGTCCGGTGGGGAGCGGCGGCTGTTGGAGATTTCCCGCGCCTTGGTGATGAATCCGGATGTCCTGTTGGTCGACGAGCCGTCGATCGGTCTGGAGCCCCGGTTCATCGACATGGTTTTCGAAATCCTCGACGATCTGCAGCGCACCGAAGGCAAGACCATCGTCATGGTCGAGCAGAACGCCAAGAAAGGCCTGGAATTCGCCGATATCGGCTATGTCCTGGTTTCCGGCGAACTGGCCATCGCGGGCACCGGCGACGAACTGCTGGAGAACGAGGACGTGGGAAGGCTGTTCCTGGGTGGATAAGCGCCCACGGTACGTGCGGTTCGCGCGGCCTGTGCGATTGAACTCGCCATCAAAATGACCTGCGCTGGGGTCCGGCGGCGGTTTGAAACGCCGCTCTGACGGTGCCCCGCGAAGACGGAACGGCGCAGGCGACGGGGCCCGTCATGCCCGTGCGTTCGGTCGGCAGTGAGATGTGGGGTGGGGCCGGGAAGGGGGCAATGCACCCGGTCCGGTGGCCCAACGGGTGCCCAAGATGAATTGCGCCCAGTATGCCGGTCCGCCGCTTAAGAGGCCCGTCGATTGCACAGCGACCGACGGCGCCACCGCCCACGGGCCTGGGAACCCCTATTTCCATTACGCTTCGGGAATCGCGTATCTGCGAATGCAGACGGCAAACGGGCGTTCCCGGCCACAGGTCGCCTTCACGGGCCCAGCTGGGGAGAAAGGGCAAAGGTTTCGCGTGAATCGACCTGTGAGAAGGCGACTCTACCTTATTGAAAACAAATGAAATGGCCGGGAATTTCATCTTTCTTGCCGGGAAGAGGGTATCGGACCCGCTTCTTAACTGCAATCGTAGGCGGTTTGCCCGCTCAGGCCTCACCCGTCGCTCTGAGAAAGTCGAAATCCGCCCCTTCTTCGGCCTGATTGACCGTATCCAGATAGAGTTTCAGATACCCCCGGTCCGATCCCGCATGGGCCGGCGGCGGGGTCCAGGCGTCCCTCCGCGATTTCATTTCGGTATCGTCTACTAGTAGATTAAGCGTACGGTTCGGCGTGTCCAACTTGATCCGGTCGCCGTTCTGCACCAGAGCCAGTGGGCCGCCATCGGCGCTTTCCGGTGAGACGTGCAAAATGATCGTTCCGAAAGCGGTGCCGCTCATCCGGCCGTCGGAAATGCGCACCATGTCCTTGACCCCTTGAGCCGCCAGTTTCTTCGGGATCGGAATGTATCCGGCCTCGGGCATGCCGGGCGCGCCCTTGGGCCCGATGTTGCGCAGAACCAGCACGTCGTCGGCGGTCACGTCGAGGTCCGGGCTGTCGATCCGATTGGCGAGGTCTTCCAGGTTTTCGAACACCACCGCGCGGCCTTCATGGACCAAAAGCCCCTGATCCGCCGCAGACTGTTTCAGGATCGCACCATTCGGCGAGAGATTGCCGCGCAGCACGACCATGCCGCCTTCGGGGTAAAGCGGTGCGACGCGGGTGCGCACCACGTCCTGATCCCATCCCGGCGGTTGGGCGGCGAGGTTTTCGCCCAGCGTCTTGCCGTTGACGGTCGGGCAGTCGAGGTTCAGCAGATCTTCGATCTCGCGCAGGATGGTGGTCAGGCCACCGGCCTTCCACAGGTCTTCCATGTAGTAGGCGCCGTTGGGTTTCAGGTTCACCAGGGTCGGGACCTCGCGGCCCATCTTGTCGAAGGCGTCGAGATCGACCTTCAGGCCCAGACGCCCCGCGACGGCGGCCATATGAACGATGCCGTTAGTCGACCCGCCGATGGCCAGCAACGTCTTCATCGCGTTATCCACGGACGCCTGCGTAATGATCTGGTCGGGGGTGATCTTTTCCTTAGCCAGCGTCACCGCGCGCGTCCCCGTTTCCTCTGCATGGCGCAGACGGTCCGACGCCCAGGCCGGGATCGCGGCCCCGCCCGGCAGCATCATGCCCATGGCTTCGGTCATCAGGGCCATGGTCGAGGCCGTGCCCATGACGCCGCAGGTGCCCGCCGTCGGCACCAATTTGGCGGAAATGTCCTCGATTTCGGCTTCGTCGATCTCACCAGCGCGGAATTTGCCCCACATGCGCCGGCAATCGGTGCAGGCTCCCAGACGTTCGCCCTTGTGGCTGCCGGTTCCCATCGGGCCGGTCACGCAGAGGATGGCCGGTACGTTGGCTGAGGCCGCCCCCATCAAAAGGGCCGGGACCGTCTTGTCGCAGCCGCCGATCAGCACGACCGCGTCCATCGGCTGGGCGCGGATCATTTCCTCGGCATCGATCGACATCAGGTTGCGCAGGAACATCGACGTCGGATGGGCGAAGCTTTCGTGGATCGAGATGGTCGGGAAGTCGACCGGCAGGCCGCCCGCCAGCATGACGCCGCGCTTGATGGCCTCGACCAGATCCGGCACGTTCTTGTGGCAGGCGTTGTATCCGGAAAACGTATTGGCGATGCCGATGATCGGCCGGTTCAGGGCGTCGTCGGTATATCCCATAGCCTTGATGAAGGCGGTGCGCAGGAACAGGGAAAAGGCGTCGTCACCGTAGCGGGTCAGGCCCTTTTTCATGCCTGTCTGATCGTCGGACATTGGAGGTTTCCTTATGGGGGCATGGATGCCGTGGGTATTTCATTTGTTACACTATTGGTGCCAGAGAACCGCAGGATCGTCCAGATCACCCGGCGCATGGCCGTTCGTTGCGCCGAACAGAAAACCATGGATGGCCAACTTGTTATAAGTTTACCAAAGTGGCATCGGGTCTGTTGCGCTGCATCAAGCGATGTTTTACGGTTTAGGGGCAATTGGGGCCAGGGACGACTTTGTCAGACCAAAAAAAATCCAGCTTTTTCGACGAAATGCACGCCGCTGACGGCGACATTCGGGACGCGTACCGGGATTATTCGGCCTGGTTGACGGACCAATCCATCGACCGTCTGCGCCAGAAACACGAGCAGGCAGATCTGCTGTTCCGGCGTCTCGGGATCACCTTCACCGTTTATGGCGAAGACGAGGGCGGCGAACGCCTGATCCCCTTCGACGTCATTCCCCGCATTCTCAGCGCCGACGAATGGTCGATCCTGGAGCGCGGCGCGATCCAGCGCGTCGATGCTCTGAACGCCTTTCTCCACGACATCTATCATGATCAGGAAATCATCCGCGCGGGCGTCGTGCCGGCCGAATTGGTCATGACCAACGAGGCGTTCCAGCCGCAGATGCTGGGCCTGGACATGCCGAAACAGGTCTATGCCCATGTTTCCGGCGTCGATGCGGTGCGTGTCGACGACAAGACGTTCTATGTCCTGGAAGACAACGTGCGCACGCCGTCGGGTGTGTCCTACATGCTGGAAAACCGCGAAACCATGATGCGCCTGTTCCCGGATTTGTTCGCGCAATCCGTGGTGGCGCCGGTCGACCGGTATCCGGAATACCTGCTGCGCTCGCTGCAGGCCGTGGCCCCCGCCGGGGTGGACGATCCCACGGTCGTGCTGATGACGCCCGGGCAATACAACTCGGCCTATTTCGAACATGCCTTCCTGGCCATGGAAATGGGGATTGAGTTGGTCGAAGGGCGCGATCTGTTCGTCGATTCCGGGTCCATCTTCATGCGCACGACGGAAGGCCCGAAACGGGTCGACGTCATCTATCGTCGCGTCGACGACGGGTTCCTCGACCCCCTGGCTTACAATCCGGATTCCGCGCTCGGCGTGCCGGGCATTCTGTCCGTCGTCCGTTCGGGCCGCGTGACGGTCTGCAACGCCATGGGCACCGGCGTCGCCGACGACAAGGCGATGTACGTCTACGTGCCGGACATGATCCGCTTCTATCTGGGCGAAGAGCCGGTGCTGCAGAACGTGCCGACCTATTCGTGCCGCAAGCCGGATGATCTCAAGTACGTCCTGGACCACATTTCCGAATTAGTGGTCAAGGAAGTCCACGGATCCGGCGGTTACGGCATGCTGGTCGGGCCCAAGGCGACCAAGGCGCAGTGTGATGAATTCAAGAAGCTGCTGAAGGCCGAACCCGAAAACTACATCGCCCAGCCGACATTGGCGCTATCGACCTGCCCGACGCTGGTCGAAGAGGGCATTGCCCCCCGTCACGTCGATCTGCGGCCCTACGTTCTGTCCGGCGAGAAAACCCGCGTCATGCCGGGCGGCCTGACCCGCGTTGCGTTGAAGGCCGGCTCGCTGGTCGTCAATTCGTCGCAGGGCGGCGGCACCAAGGATACCTGGGTGCTGGAAGCGCCCGCCGAGATTTCGGAAACGGATTAGGGAAGGGACGGGCCGGATCATGCTGTCGAGCACAGCCGACAATCTCTTCTGGATGGCGCGCTATATGGAGCGCTCGGAGAATACCGCGCGGCTTCTGACGGGGCTGTACCACATGTCTCTGCTGCCGGCGCGGCGCGGCGCCCAGGCGGGCCTGTGGGAAGGGTTGTTCCAGTCCGAGGACGAACGCGAGGCCTTTCTTGCGAAATACGACGGGTTCCGCACGGACCCGGTCCTGACCTATATGGTGCTGGACCGCGACAATCCGTCGAGCATCCGGTCCTGCGTCTGGTCGGCCCGCGAAAACGTTCGCGCTACCCGCCATGTCCTGACGACGGACATGTGGGAGACCATCAATTCGACCTGGCTGGACATCGCCCATGTGACCTACGGCGATATGCTGGACATGGGGCATCACGATTTTCTGGAATGGATCAAGGTTCGCTCGCACCTGTTCCGGGGCGTTGCGCACGGCACCATGCGGCGCGGCGATGCCTTTGAATTCTGGCGCATGGGCGTGTTCATCGAACGGGCGGAAAACACCATTCGTCTGCTCGCCGCCCGGGCTCATACCTTCAAGCCCTCGGGCCCGGCGCAACGCGCGGATACCGCGACCCTGGATTATTACCAGTGGGGCACGCTGTTGCGCTCGGTGAATGCCTACAAGGCCTACCGCGAGATCTACAAAAGCCAGATCGACCTGCGTCGCGTGGTGGAGTTGCTGACGCTGAACCCGGAAATTCCGCGTTCGGTCATGGCCTGCGTCGAGGAGATTTATGAAATCCTTGAAGGATTGCGGCCCCGGTCGCGCAGTTTCGAACACGCCAACGACCTGCTGACCCGGCTGCAATCGGCGCGGATCGACCGGATTTACCGGACGGGCATGTCGCGCTTTCTTGAGGATTACCGGTCGGGTCTGCATGAACTCAGCCTGCAGATCCAAAAAGATTTCCTGATGATTCAATAGGTTCGGCATGCATCTGACCGTCAACCATGTGACCCATTTCAAGTTCGGTGAACCGGCGACCCATTCGATTCAGTACATTCGGATGACCCCGCGCGCCGATTTGTGCCAGCGCGTGCGCAATTGGGACATATCGGCCTCCGGGCGGTTGACGCCCTGGACCGACGGGTTCGACAATCACGCCCATGTCGCGACTTATGACGGAGAACACGACGAAGTCCGCGTCACCGTGACCGGCGAGATCACGACATCGGACACCAACGGCATCCTACCCATGGACGACGGTCTGCCGCCCTTTATCTTCCTGACGCCGACGGATTACACGGACAGCGACCCCGAGATCGAAAAGTTCGCCAAGCCGATCGCCAAGGTGCTGGCGGGCGAGGGGGCTTTGGCCGCCGGGCATGCGCTGATGGCCGCCGTGGCCGAAGCCGTCAATTACGAAGGCGGCACGACCAACGTCACGACGACGGCGGCGGAAGCGCTGGCCGCCGGCAAGGGCGTGTGCCAGGACCAAACTCATCTGTTCATCGCCGCCGCGCGTCATCTGGAATTGCCGGCGCGTTACGTTTCCGGCTACCTCGCGGACAGCACGGGCAACGACAGTCATCTTGCCAGCCACGCCTGGGCGGAGATGCTGGTCGACGGCCTGGGTTGGGTCAGCTTCGATCCGGCGAACGACCAATGTGCGACGGATGCCTACATCCGCCTGGCGCTTGGCCTGGATTACGGCACGGCCAGCCCGATCCGGGGCCTGCGCTCCGGCGGTGGGGTCGAGGAAATGGACGTCAGCGTCCGGATCGAGGAACAACAGTAGGCGTACAGGCGCACGCAGGCGCCGCCGAACCTTACCTCTTCCCCTGTCTTGTGACGGGCCTACAGGCCCCGCACGAAATCCATCAGCAGAATGAAGGCCAGGAAGGCCACGACCCAGACCACCATCGAGCTGAGGTGAAGGGTCTTGGCCATCATGCCTTCGGGGCCGTGGTGGCGTTTGATGACGGTAATGGTGTTGGTCGTCGCCTGGGTCAGAGCACTTTCGATCGAGCTGCCCATGGCGCCCAGGGCGCCGAGCAGCCGTTTCGCGGCCCAGGGGCCGGCTTTACGGTAGACCCAATCGGTATCCAGGTTGATTGATTTTCTGTCCATCGGGTAGATGCGGAACGTCAACAGGATGACGAATGCCAGCGCCGTGAACATCATGATCTGCAACTGCTGGATCACGTGGTAGCTGGTGTAGGGTTTGTAATCCACGGGGTAGGGCAGAATGTCGTACAGCACCGCCGGATAACAGCCGATGAACACACATAGGAAAGCGGTCAGGCCCATGGCGGCCAACATGTTCCAAGGCGCTTCCTTCACCCGATGGCCGCTGTCCTGGCCGAAGAAGGTGAAATAGGGAAGCTTCAAGCCGCAGGTCAGGAACACACCGACCGAGGCGAACAGCAACGTTCCCCAGATGACCGAGTGGTGTTCGACGGCGACGGCCGTGATGATCATGGATTTGGAGACGAACCCGGCGAACAGCGGGAAGGCCATGGACGCAGCGCCGATGATGCAGAACCCGGCCGTCAACGGCATGGATTTGAACAGCCCGCCGAGTTCAGACGCCTTGCAGGTGCCGGTCCGGAACAGAACGGCGCCCATCGTCATGAACAACAGTCCCTTGTAGAGGATATGGCTGAACGCCTGGGCCGCCGTGCCGTTCAACGCCAATTCCGTGCCGACACCGACGCCCACGACCATGAATCCCAACTGATTGTTCAGGGCATAGGCCAACAGCCGGCGAAGATCGTTTTCGATCAAGGCGTAGAACACCGGGAAGACGGCCATCACGGCGCCGATGTAGATAAGAACCTCGGTTCCGGCGAACCCGCGGGCCAGGGCGTAGACGGCAAGCTTCGTCGTGAAGGCGCTGAGGATCACCGTGCCGGTGACCGTCGCTTCGGGATAGGAATCCTGCAGCCAGTTATGCAGCAGCGGGAACGCGCATTTGATGCCGAAGGCCAGCAGGATCAGCTTCCCGGCCAGGCTGTCGATGCCGATATGAGTAAAGTCGATGGAGCCGGTCAGCATGTACCAGGCGACCGTACCGGAAAGCAGGATCACGCCCGACGACACCTGGATCAGCAGATAGCGCATGCCGCAGCGGTAGGCGGCGTCCGTGCGGGACGCCCAGATCAGGAAGACGGACGAGATGCCGGTCAATTCCCAATAAATGAACAAGGTCACCAGATCGCCTGCGAAGACGGCCGCGATGGCGGCACCCGCATAGATCATGGCGGAAATCTGCTGCACCGCGTCCCGGTCATGCCAAGCGAACAGGAACCCAAGGAAGGCCGCGATATTGAAGATATAGCCCCAGACCAGGGACAGGCGGTCGACCTGAAGAAGCTCCAGCGTCAAGCCGAAGGCCTCCATGGTGATCAGCGTCCCCGGCTCCAGCTGGTACACGGCGGCGAAGCCGAGGGCGGGCAGGGCCAACAGGTACAGCCGCCGGATCGCCTGCGGCAGAAGCGGGATGGGCAGCGCTCCCAGGATCAGGATGAGGCCCGGATTGATGCTAGCGATCGCGGTCATAATAATCCTCGTCCCGCATCAGAAACACGCGCATGAGCTTTGCCCCGACGACCAGGACCACGCACATGACGAACCCGTACAGGGCATAAAACCCGAAGACGTCTTCCGCGCCGAAGTGGGAATGTTTTTCGTAGAAGCCGTCGGCGAAGAACAGCCCCGCGCACAAGACGAACAGGGCGAGTACGATCTTTCGCACCGTCTTCGGATCGTCCAGCCAACTGCGGCGTCCCTCCGTTTTGTGTTCTCGCTCTTCGCTCATCGCGCCTAGCCTCCAAACACCGGGGATATGAAGTGGCGGATCTTGTCCGCGTAGAAGAACAGAAGGATGCAGCCGGCGCTGGTCAGGACGATCGGCAGCAGACACATGACCGACGCATCCGCAACGCCCGGGCGGCCGAACGAAAGATGGCGTAGCAAGGGATGGCTGGGCGGCGCGTGGTGATGATCGTCACCATGTGCGTCGTGTCCGTCCTTGTGCTCGCCGTCATGATGGCCTTCGTCGGCTTTCGCCTCGGGCTTGCCGAAGTATCCGTACAGGACGACCGGCATCAGATAGGCGATGTTCAGCAGCGACGACAGCATCAGCACCGCGCCGAAGATCATCTTGTCCGCATCCGCGGCCCCCAGGGACAGATACCATTTCGACCACATTCCGCCGAACGGCGGCAGGCCGATCAGGGACATGGACGCCAGGAAGAAACAGAAGAACGTGACCGGCATTTTGCGACCAAGGCCCTTCATGTCGGAGATATCCGTCTTATGGGCGAAGACGATGATCGCCCCGGCGCAGAAGAACAGGGTGATCTTGGCAAAGGCATGCATGGCGATATGCATGGCCGAACCCGTCGCCGCCATCTCGTTCGCCAGCATGGCGCCCAGAACGATGTAGCTCAGCTGGCTGACCGTCGAATAGGCGAGCCGCAGTTTCAGGTTGTTCTGGCGCATGGCGACGAGCGACGCCGCAAGGATCGTGAAGGCCGCGACGTACAGCAGGAAATCCGTTCCCTGCGCAACCGCGACCAGGTCGATGCCGAAGATGTAGACCACGACCTTGAGCACCGAAAACACACCCGCCTTGACGACCGCAACGGCGTGCAGCAAGGCCGAAACCGGCGTCGGCGCGACCATGGCGGCCGGCAGCCATCGGTGGAACGGCATCAACGCCGCCTTGCCGATGCCGAAGGCGTAGAGCGCCAGCAGGATCGCCGTCATCGATCCCTGGAGCATTTCCGGCTCCAGAATTCCGCCTGGGACGAAGTCCAGCGTGCCCGCAATTTCCCAGGTCCAGATCATCCCGAACAGCAGGAACCCGATGGAGGTCGACAACAGAATGCCCAGGTAGACGCGGCCCGACCGTTTCGCCTCTTCGCTGCCGTGATGCGCGACCAGCGGGAAGGTGGAAATCGACAAGACTTCGTAAAATACGAAGAGCGTCAGCATGTTCCCGGCCATGGCGACCCCGATCGCCGAGGCGATGGCGATCGCGAAAAAGAAGAAGAACCGGGTCTGGTTTTCTTCGTGATGGCCGCGCATGTAGCCGATGGCGTAAAGCGTCGTCAGGATCCACAGGAAGCTCGCGATCCCGGCGAAGATCATGCCGAGCGGCTCCAACGTCAGGCGGATCGGAAGCCCCGGCACCATGTCCAGGAGGACCACGTCCGGCCGTCCGCCCGCCGCGACGATGGGATAGAACTGCGTCACCACGTAGAACAGGCAGATCGCGGTCACCAGGCTGGCCGCGTCACGGGCATTCTCCCAACGGCCGAGCGCCAGCACGGCGAAAGCGCCGATCACGGGAATAAGAATGGCGAGGATCATCAAATCGCCCGCCGCCGCGGCGGCCGCCGTTGCTTCCGCCGGGGTCATGGCCTGCCTCCCGCGACGGACTGCATCAGCGCGTTGGCCGCATGAGTCGCGATGTCGAGCGTCGTGTTGCCATCAATACCGTACCAGACGGTGGCGGCGGCCAGGACGATCATCGGCACCAGCATGGAAAGGGGCGCTTCGGTACGACCGGTGCTGCCTTCCGGCGGCGCCTTCAGATAGGCGACCTCGACCACGCGCCAGACATAGGCGATGGCCAGCAGCGACGACAACAGGATACCGGCGGCGATATACCACCAGCCGATATCCAGGGCCGCGACAACCAACTGCCATTTAGAGATGAAACCGACCGTCAACGGCGTGCCGATCAGGGACAGACCGGAAACCAGGAAAACCGCCGTGGTCACCGGCATGCGTTTGCCGATCCCGGCCAGATCGTTCAGTTTGACCGAGCCGATCACGTAGAACATGGCACCGACGGCCATGAAGGAGGCGCCCTTCATCAAGGCGTGGTTGAACAGATGCACGATACTGCCCGCGACACCGGCCGCGGTCGCCAGGCCCATACCCAGAACCATGTAGCCGACCTGCGAGACGCTGGAGAATGCCAGCATGCGTTTGACGTCGTTCTGGAAGATGGCGACGAAGGCGCCGGCGAACATTCCGGTGATGCCCAGGATGATCAGCATCAGGTTGATGCCGGTGGTATCGAACAGGTCCGTTCCGCCGAACACCGTGAACACGAGGCGCAGCAGGGCGTAGATTGCGACCTTGGTCGCCGTCGAGGCGAGAAACACGGTCACCGCCGAGGGCGCGAAGGCATAGGCGTTCGGCAGCCAGGTGTGCAGCGGGAACATCGCGACCTTCAGCCCCAGGCCGACGACGACGAAAGCGAAGGCGGCAAGCACCGTCCGCGTATGATCGACGGCGGGCAGCAACGTCGCCAGGTCGGCCATGTTGAGCGAGCCGGTCATCATGTACATCATGCCGACGCCGATGATGTAGAACGTGGCGCCCAGGGTGCCCATGATCAGATAGCGGTAGGACGCGGTCAGCGCCCGGCGGTTTTGGCCCAGCGATATCAGCACGTAACTGGACAGTGACGAGATTTCCAAAAACACGAACAGGTTGAACGCGTCCGCCGTCGTGGTGATGCCCAGCAAACCCGTCATGCAGAGCATGTACATCAGATAGAACAGGTAAATCCGGGCGCGCGGGACCTCGCGTTCGATGCTGGCCTTGGCATAAGGCAGGGTGACGGAGGCGATCGCCGTAACGATCACCAGCACCACGGCGTTGGCCGCGTCGATGCGGTATTCGATGCCCCAGGGTGCCGGCCAATTGCCCATCTCGTAGATGATCAGGCCGGTCGACAGTGTCTTGCCCAACAGCACCAGGGCGATGGCGAAGGAAACCCAGGTGACGATCAGCGCCCAAAGCCAGCTCAGCTTTGCATCCCGCAACAACACGCAGACCGGGGCCGCCAACAACGGGATCACGACCTGCAACGCGGGCAGGTGTGGCTCCAACGATGGGGCGAAGGGCAGCGACAGGAAGAAAAGATAGATGGCGCTCACGCGTCTTCCTCCTCTTCCACGGCCTGGATTTCGTCATCCTCGATGGTGTCGTAGGCATTGCGGATACGCACGACCAGGGCCAGGCCCAGGGCCGTCGTCGCCACGCCGACGACGATTGCCGTGAGGATCAGAACGTGGGGCAGGGGGTTGGCGTATTTCTCGATCCCGTCGGCCAGGATCGGCGCCGTGCCGCCGGAAACCTTGGCCATGAGGATATAGAACAGGAAGACGGAGACCTGGAAGACGTTCAGGCCGACGATCTTCTTCACCAGGTTGTCATGGGCGATGACGATGTAGAACCCGGTCATCATCAGCACGACGACGATCCAATACCCCAACAGTCCGGGCGACCCGGGGCCGGCCATGAAGGCCTCGAACGATTGCCACATCGCATAGAGCGGGGCGAAGGCGTCGACGATGCCCTGCATGGCCTCAGTCCTCCCCCGTCTGGCCGGCGAACACGTTGAAGATCGTGATCATCGCGGCGGCCACGGTGATACCCACGCCGGCCTCGACGATCAGGATGCCGTAGTGTTGTCCGTGCAGGGGATCGTGGGCGAGAACATTGTAATCCAGATAATTACCGCCCAGCAGCAGCCCGGCGACGCCGCACAAGCCATAGGTCAGCACGCCGACGACCAGCAGCAGCCGGGTCACCCAGGGCGGCAGGACCTTTTTCGCCGTCTCCACCCCGAACAGGATGGCGTAAAGGATGAATGCCGCGCCGAAGATCACGCCCGCCTGAAAGCCGCCGCCGGGGCCGAAATCGCCGTGGAACTGGACATACAGCGCGAACAGCAGGATCGGCGGAATCAGAAACTTGGAGACGACGCGTAGAACGACCTTGCGATGCATCATGATGCCGTCTCCTTGTCCGGAGAGGCATCTTCCGTCCGCGCGGTCTTGGTTTCGTCCGCTTCCTCGTCCTCGCGCCGCCGCCGTCCGACGCGGCCGAGAATGGCCAGCACGCCCGTTGCGGCGGTGAAGATCACGAAGACCTCGCCCAACGTATCGAAGCTCCGGTAGCTGGCCAGAACACTGGTGACGACGTTGGGCATGCCCACTTCGCCGAAGGATTTTTCAAGATACCGGGGGGCGACGTGGTGATGGATCGGCGCGATGGGGTCGCCGTAGCGTGGCATGTCGAAGGTGCCGTAGATCAATACCGCGCCGGTGACCGCCACGACGAAGAACGCCGCCGTGCCCTTGGATTTGCCGCCGGTGACTTTCTCCTGACGGGTCGTTAGGGCCAGCGTGCCCAGCATCAGAACCGTCGAAATGCCCGCGCCGACGGCGGCCTCGGTAAAGGCCACGTCCACGGCATCCAGGACGACGTAGGCCGCGGCGGCCGTCAGCGAGAAGATGCCCGACAGCATGGAGACTGCGAACAGATCGCGGATGCGGGCGATGGCGATGGCCATCACCCCCATGATCAGCATCAGGACGATGATCGTGAACGTTTCTATGAGCTGCCTCCCCGGCTGAGGGCGGCGCTTTTCTCTTCGTCCACCTTGGGTGTGACCCCGGCGCTAAGGCAGGCGCGGGCGAGGGCGTGGGTCGCCGTCGGACTGGTGAAGAAGAGGAAGGCCAGGATCAAGGCCAGCTTAACCGTGACGATGCTGAGACCGGATTGGAACATAAGGCCGACCAGGATCAGCTCGGCCCCCAGTGTGTCGATGACGCCCGCCGGATGCATGCGCGCGAAGACGTCGCGCATGGTGATCATGCCGACGCCGCCGATGATTAACAGCAGGCCGCCGGGAATAACGAAAAGCCAGGTCAGGAAGTCGAACACCGTCTGATCCATCAGATATCCCCCACGTCTGGGCCGGGGGTGTCCTGTCCGTGGCCCATGTCCCGGAACTTGATGAACTTGGTCACGGCGATGGTGCCGATGAAGTTGATCAAGGCATAGACCAGGGCCAAGTCGAGGAATTCCGGGCGGCCCTGCACGAAACCGATGACCGCGATCAGGACGACCGTCAGGGTGCCGAAGGCGTTAACGGCTAGAATCCGGTCGAACACGGTCGGCCCTTTGAGGGCGCGCACCAGGACCAGGATCATGGTGACCAGAACAGCCAGCGCGGCGGCGGCGAAGCTCATGGGCTCAGCGATCCTCTTCCGGATGGCCTTCGACGGCCGTGCATCGGCGATCCATCTCGCCGGTCTTTAGGCCTTCGGCGGCGCCGCGGGTCAGGGCATGAACGATCATCACGCCGTCTTCGACCTCCAATGTCACGGTGCCGGGCGTCAGGGTGATGGAATTGGCGTAGATGACATGGCCCAGTTCGGTTTTCTGCGTCGCCTTGGTGCGGAAGACCGAGGTATGAACCCGGCCCTTGGGCGACAGCACGGCCTTCACCACGTCGATATTGGCCATCAGGATTTCCTTGCCGAGCCAGGGCATGTATGTGACCCAGCGCCACGTGACATGGATCGGATGCCCTTCGTGGTCGATGACGTCCATGCGGTGGGCGATGTAGACCACCAGGGCGATCGAACCGGCGCCGAGCGCCAGAATCAAGGGGATGGTGTAGCCGGATAGCAACCACCACAGTGCTGCGAGGCCAATGGCTAGGCTGATCGCATGAAGCACGCCGATATTCCCCCGTCTTCCCATGTCCGTTTCCGAGGCGGCGAGCGCCCCGGGCCGGGATGGCCGAATTGATCCGTTCGGTATACCATCCAATCCCATCGACGTGGCAACAATTTCGACATAATTTCCAACAATAACAATGCTGTTACGGGCGTTCTTTCGGGTGCTGAATATCCGTTTTCGACTCGTGTACTTATTAACTATGGGATTTCATCGTTTCATGCCTTTTGATCGCCGCGTGGTTCGACTTCGCCAATTGCGCCGATGCCTGCTGATCGCTGCCCTGATCGTTCCGACGGCGGTCTCGGCCGTCCTCATGTCGGGCGTCGTGCCCACCCGATTCGGTGCCGCAGCCCAGGCGTCGGAGAAAATCTCCTTCTCGGAATCGCGGGTCGTTGTGCACGCGGCGGGCGGCGATCATGCGTTCACGGTCGAAATGGCGGTCGACGATGCGCAACGCGCGCTGGGGCTGATGTTCCGCCGTGAATTGGCGCCCGACCACGGCATGCTGTTCGACTTCGGCCGGGATAGTTTTATCTCCATGTGGATGCGTAACACCTTCATTTCGTTGGATATGTTGTTCATCACATCGGACGGGCGAATTTCGTTCATCCGCGAACACACCACACCGCAATCCCTGGAAACCATCGAGGCGCCGGAGCGCAACCGCGCGGTGCTGGAGCTTGCCGCCGGTACGGCCGCACGCCTTGGGCTTAAAGTCGGCGACCGGGTCGATCACGAAATTTTCGGCCGCCCGGTAAAGCCCGGCGGTTGAGCGATAGCACGCTTGCCATGCCGGGGGTTAAACCCTAGGTTTCCCCCGCATCGGGGCGTAGCTCAGCCTGGTAGAGTGCCTGCTTTGGGAGCAGGATGTCGCTGGTTCGAATCCAGTCGCCCCGACCATCTCCGCGGGAAAGCCGCTGCGCATGATGCAACGGACCGGTTGACGGATGCGCCGGAAGCCCGCATAGAAACAGTATCGGCGCGGATCGAACGTCCGACCCGCCGCCGAAACCGCCCAGAAACCGTGACGGGACTCGAATGAGATGAGCGAAGCGCGCATTTTCCAGCCGGCCAAGAATGCCATGCAATCGGGCCGCGGCAAGACCAAGCGTTGGGTTTTGGAATACGAGCCGGCGGAACGCCGGGTCGCCGATCCCCTGATGGGCTGGATCGGCTCGGGCGACACCAAGGGTCAGCTTCGGATGAAGTTCGACAGCAAGGAAGAAGCGATCGAATACGCCAAGAAGAACGGCCTGATTTACCGCGTGATCGAACCGCACACGCGCAAGGTGAAACCGAAGAGCTATTCAGATAATTTCGCGTTCGACAGAGTGGGCGTCTGGACCCATTAAGCCACGGCGGGCCGGCCTTGCTTTGTTTCGAAAATTCCCAAGACGGCCCGGCAAACGATCGGGCCGTTGTCTTTTGGGGCCCCGTAGCTCAACTGGATAGAGCAGCTGCCTTCTAAGCAGCAGGTTCGAGGTTCGAGTCCTCGCGGGGTCGCCAGACTTTTCGTCTAACATACTGAAATAAAGCAATACGATAGGATCTAAATGGGGCCCGGGACGGCCCATTTGGTCTGCGCGGAAGATAACGCGCCGCCGGAGGCCGCGATTCTCGGCGATCTTTATCTACCATCATTCCTCAATATACCTGCGCCGAGGTTCGCCATACGATAGCTGTCGTCGCGGATCGCAATTTATTTCAGAAAACCACCCGAAAGATCGCCCCATGCCTACAACCGTCGCAATTTATGAACCCACCGTCGAAAGGCTGCGGTCGAGATTGGAAACGTTAGCTTCAGACGTCGTGATCGTTCCGTTCAATAAGAACGGAGAGTATTTGGTCGATGGTCAGGTGTCTGCGCCTGAGGAAACCGTCATCGACTATCTTTGGTTGAGCCATGAACTCAGTGCCGAGAAGATCGTCGGTTCGGCGCTCGAAATGGCGTTGCGAACCAAGTCCATCGATGTCATGCAGACGTTCAATGCCGGGCTTGATTTGCCAGCTTACAAACAGGTCGCGGACAAAGGCGTGCGGATATGCAATTCGAACGCCCAAGCCGTGGCGATTTCAGAATACGTCCTGGCCAATGTGCTGGCCTGCTTCCATCCGCTGGCACAGCGCCAACGCCTTCAGTCTGAAAAGGCGTGGGAGAAGACGCCCTTTCGGGAGATCGCCGGAACCAACTGGCTGATCGTCGGATTTGGGCCGATCGGCGAGAACGTCGCGATCCGCGCCCGTGCTTTTGGCGCATCCGTTTCCGTTATTCGCCGCTCGCCACAGCCGATTGAAGGCGTGGACAGGGTCGGCAGCCTCAAGGACGTCGAGGCGTTTCTGGCGGATGCGGACGTGATCGTTTTGGCCTGCGCCTTGAACGACGAAACGCGTGGCATGGCAAACGGCCGTTTCTTCGACGCCGTCAAACCGGGCGCTCTCCTGGTCAACATAGCGCGGGGCGGCATCATTGATGATGTGGCGCTGCTCGCGGCGTTGGATGACGGGCGGATTTCACGGGCGGTTCTCGATGTCTTTCACCAGGAGCCGCTGCCTGCCGATGATCCTTATTGGCATCATCCGGGCGTCACCGTCACCGCCCATACGTCGTTCAACGGCAGCGGGGTGCGGGGACGTTGGGACGACTTGTTCTTCGATAATCTCCCGCGTTACCTGAATGGCGATCCCTTGAACAATGAAGTGTCCCCGGAAAAAATCTGAAAGAACGGAAAGTAACCTCATGTTTCCGGCCGAGGATCGGCGGATCATTCAGGCTGGGGAATGCCTGGGCCATCGCCTTTCGTTCCCGCGCCGGGCAATTTTCCGGAACTTTTCGTAAGTGCTTGATATAGATTGATTGAGGCCCTCCATTCGGGGGCGTCACGCCTATCGTAGACCAATGAGGAGGAGCGGCAGTGAGCCTGAAACGCATGGTCCTGCAAATGGGGCAGGGCACGGACATTCACGGAGCGGACAGCACCAAGGCCGCCGAACGCGCCGTGCGCGACGCCCTTTGGCGGAATTATCTGCAGATCGCCGACGCCTTGGGTCAGCCGCGCGACAACATGGTGATCGAGGTGACGATCGGCGCCCCGCGCCCTGAGACGATCGACAAAGCGGCCGTTGCCGCCGTGTTTCCTTACGGCCAGATCACGGTGAGTTGCCAAGAAGGCGGATTGGAGATTCCGACGCCGGACGGCGACGATTCGACGCTATTGGCCCATGCCGCCGTTGTCGTCCGAATGGATGTGCCTGACGAAGCCTTGGGAGACGCGACATGAGCGACAAATTGGACCGCGTTATTCTGGAAACCGGCTCCGGTGTGTCGCTGCGCGGCGGCAATTACACGAAAGCCGCCTGCCGCGCCGTCGACGACGCCATTCATCATTCCAGCCTGTCGTTCATGCGTGAAATGGGCATGGACCCGGATGCCGATATGGTCGTCGAGGTCACCATCGGCGTTCAGGCCCCGTCGGCGGTCGACGTCGAAGCGGTGCAGGCCCTGCTGCCGCACGGCAAAGCGTCGGTTCAGGTGGTGAAAGGCGGCTTGAACGTCCCTTATCCCGAACGTGGATACGAGACGATCATCGCGAGCGCCGCGATTGCGGCCTTTGCTGATCTTTCGAAGTTCAAAAGCGCGTAACCGCCGCGCGCGAAATTCAGATCACCGATATGCGGCTCTGATCGAATAGTCGCCGGACAGGGCGGATATGACAGCCGATCGGCCGGCGGGCGGCGCTGACCCGCTGCGCGAAGGCCACGGGGGCGCCGTCGCAAAATTGGCGCCTTGAAGGGGAGGGAACGCAGTAGGCCGGAAAAGACCGGGCTGGCGGATGGGGTGGGATTCGAACCCACGGTACGCTCTCACGCACGCTGGTTTTCAAGACCAGTGCCTTCAACCACTCGGCCACCCATCCAGTGCCGCCGGTATGCCGGCCGCTGCGGGCTTCTGTCTCTCCCGTTCGCGGTCGGCTGTCAAGGCGTTGCGGTGTCGGCGTAATGGATAAGAAACGCCGGAGGCCATAGCCGATGCGACGAGGGGCGGAAACGAAAGGCCGCCGCGCACATGTGCGGCGACGGCCCGAATGGTCAGAAGCGGGGAGAAGAGCGGGGCGTTTGCCGGTTAGAACAGTTTTAAAAGACTATTCTGAATCACATAAATGAAGCCGACGGCGGCGATCGTGCCCCCGGTGACAAAGCCTAGCGTACTGCCGATCAGCTTTGTGGAGCGATGCGTCATCATGGTGAGACCTCCTGTCCCGTGATGTCCGTCCGAATAACATATGCAGTATCGCTAATGCTGGAGCGGGCCTCAGTGACGGAAGTCACAAAATTAAAAAAAGCCGGTGAGAGCCGTCGAGACCTTCAATTTCTACCGCTCCGACGAATCAGGGCAGGGCGAAGAGCACCGGAAATCGGGCACAATTCCGCGGGGTCCATAAAACTAAAAAAATGTCAATGTAGGACTTGTTTAAATTTGCCACCCTTGCTAATATACGACTGTAATACGTGCAGAGTGATCTCCTCGCACGAGAAGTAGGTTCAGAAGGGACCGCCTTACGATGATTGGTTCGGCACAGAAAGCGCCGGTGGCAAACGCCGCACTTACCGCCCTTAACATGGCGGTCGTGCGGCAGGTCGTGTTTGAACGCGCGGCCGAGCAAATCTCCGAGCGCCGCGAAGATGCAACTCAGGCCGTTCTGCAAACGGCCGAGAATAACCGTACGCGCAATGCGACGGTTGGTACCGTCATCGAGAACAGCAAAGACAAGAAATCAGAAACCGAGGCGCAGCGTGGCGAGCCCGCGGACAGCGAGTTCAAGTCCCCCGATTTCGCCAGCCCGTCCGGAAAAGGGGTGGATATCACGGTCTGATCCGTCCGAATGATGCGGCGTTTCGCCGGTAGTGAGTGACCGAGGCCCTGACGGGGTCTTTTTTTGTGGTGGCGGTCTGTCTTGCGACGGCGTATCCCAGCCGCGTCGAGGTGCAGGCTCCGCTTAAACGGCTGCAGCCGCCATTGCCTGACGAAGGGCGCGGAAATCTCGGATTTTCGTGCACTTTCAACGCCCCTGGGGTAAAACCCCGGCATGTACTTCTTCCTCTCCAAGGTTCTGTGGTTCGCATTAAAACCGTCCATGCTGTTGTTTCTAGGCATGACGCTGGGGTTCATTTTGATTCTCATGCAACGGCGGCGCACAGGGTTCGCCCTCGTCGGCGTGACGCTGCTGTCCCTTTGGGCCGTCAGCGTGATACCCGTGGGCGAAATGATGGTCCGCAACCTTGAAGAACGCTTTCCGAAACAGGAAATCCTGCCGGAAAATATAGGTGGCATCATCGCGCTTGGTGGGGCCATCGATCCCGTTCTGTCGCGTGGGCGCGGACAACTCGCTGTCGACGGCAGCACAGAACGTCTGTTGTATTTCGCCATGCTGGCCGATGCGCGACCGGACGTTCCCCTAATCTTCACGGGCGGATCGGGGCACCTCTTCGATCAATCGGCCAAAGAAGCCCATTATCTCGAGAATCTGGCGGGTTTGGTCGGCCTCGACATGTCGCGCGTGACGTTGGAGACGGAATCGCGGAATACCATGGAGAACGCGGCCTTCAGCAAGAAGTTGGCGACCGTGACGCCGGATAAGCCTTGGGTGTTGATCACCTCTGCCCGGCATATGCCCCGGTCGGTCGGCCTATTTCGCAAGCAAGGCTGGTCGGTTATTCCGTATCCGGTGGATTTCATTACCTTGCCCGAGAAAGGCTGGGCTCCGACGCTGGAATACCTTGGCGGGCAGTCGATGCTGGACGCGGCGGTTCACGAATTCGTCGGCATGGCCGTGGCCTATATCCTCAACCGCTCCGACAACCTTTATCCCGCGCCTGCCGGCGATTGATTCCGACGCACCGGCATGGCGCCGGTAACGACCGTTTGGCCGCTCGCGCTCCGTTGATCGATAGGGTGCCGGACGGGGCTTGCGATGCCACAATCCCTATGGCACAAGGCGCCAAGAGCGTGTTTCGCTCCGCACTGTGCGGGGCATCCGGTATAGAGGTTCATGCTGAAACGAACTTTCCGGCTCGCGGCGCCGTTGGCGTGCGCCCTCTGGTTCGGATCGCCCGCGATTGCTGCGGCCGCCGACCCTGTGACCGTGACCCCGCCCAGCACCGAGGAATTCCAGGCCTGGCTCGATGGCTTCAAGGCCACGGCCAAGGGCAGGGGGATCTCCCAGGCGACGCTCGACAAAGCGTTTACCGGCACGTCCTTCATCAAACGCGTGATCGAGTTGGACCGCCGCCAGCCCGAATTCACCATGACGTTCTGGCAGTACATCGGAAAGACGATATCCGATAAGCGTATCGCGCGTGGCCGCGAAATGCTGAAGACGCACGCCAAGTTGCTCAAGCAGGTCGAGGACAAGTTCGGCGTGCCGCCTCGGTTCCTGGTTGCTTTCTGGGGGCTTGAAAGCAATTTCGGCGACTATACCGGCAGCTTCTCCCTGATCGGCTCCTTGGCCACCTTGGCCTTTGATGCCCGGCGGTCAAAATTCTTCACGGAACAACTTCTAGCGGCGCTCGAGGTGATCGACCGGGGGGATATCGACCCGGATGTGCAATCGTCCTGGGCCGGTGCCATGGGCAACACGCAGTTCATTCCAACGACCTACCGGGCCTACGCAATCGATTTCGACGGCGACGGCCGGCGCGATCTTTGGCGCTCGCTGCCCGACGTCTTCGCCTCGTCCGCCAATTATCTGTCACGGGCAGGATGGCGGAAGGAAGAGACCTGGGGGCGTGAAGTTCGCCTGCCTAAAGGTTTTGACTATGGTTTAAATGGCCTTGATAAGAAGTTGAAATTAAAGGAATGGCAATCCATGGGCGTGCGCCGGGCCGACGGTCGTGATCTGCCCGTGGCGGACTTCGACGCCTCGCTGGTTCTGCCGGCGGGGGCCGATGGACCGGCCTTCCTGGTCTATCAAAACTACCGAACGATCCTGGTCTGGAACCGGTCGATCCTTTATGCGCTAGCTGTCGGGCACTTGGCCGACCGTTTGATCGGCGCGCCCCCGTTCGTGGCGAAAAAGCCCAGTAATGACAAAGCGTTATCCCGCGCCGATATGAAGAATATCCAGCGCCTTCTGGGCGAGAAGGGGTTCGATGCCGGTACGCCGGACGGGATCGCAGGTTCGATGACCCGACGCGCGATCAAAGCATATCAACAGTCCAATGGGATGGCCGCCGACGGGCATCCGGATTCCCGGCTTCTCGATCATTTGCGGGGCGGCGACCGGTAACGGGTTTTGTTGCCTGGGTCCATCGACTTGACTACACTACATCCTGGTTCGAATTTCTGAAATTCATACTATATTTCCGCATTGAGGGGGCTGCGCCATGGGTCGGCGTTTTAAGGTTAACTGGCTGATCCTATTAGGCTTCGCGGTTCTGGTCAGCGGGTGTGCCGAAACCCAGTTCCTGATTTCAGGAACCAAGCGCCTGCAGGGCGCTGCAGGCACCTCGGGCTATTACAAGGTCGGCAATCCCTATCAGATTCAAGGCACCTGGTATTATCCGGCCGAGGAATGGGATTACGACGAAACGGGTATCGCGTCCTGGTATGGCCCCGGGTTTCACGGCAAGACCACCGCCAATGGCGAGCCTTATGACCAGAACGAATTGACCGCGGCGCACCGCACGTTACCGATGCCGTCGTTCGTGCGGGTCGTGAACCTGGAAAACGGACGGTCGATCGTCTTGCGGGTCAACGACCGCGGGCCGTTCGCGAAAGGCCGGATCATCGACGTCTCGCGGCGCGGTGCGCAACTGCTCGGTTTCAAGGACCAGGGAACGGCGCGGGTCCGTGTGCAATTGCTGGCCGACCGGTCGCGCGCCATCAAGGCACAGATGCTGGGCGAAGAAACGATTGCCGAACACGGCAGCCCGATCCAGGTCGATAAACTGCCCAAGGCCCAAGTCAGTGCCGAATCCCTGCCGCCGCCGCCGGGTGCCGAAGCGGCGCCTCAGACCGTTCAATCGCCGGAGCCCGTATCCGAGGCGGTCGTCGAACAAGTGCCGCCGGCGAACGAAGTCTCGCCAGGGACGATGCCGGAACAGGAAGTCACCCAGGTCGCGGTCGGCCCCACCAATATTTTCGTTCAGGCCGGGGCGTTCACCGATTATCAGAATGCCATGCGGACGCGGATCAAGATCAGCCGCATATCGCCCGCCACGATTTCTCATGTCCTGGTGAACAACCGGGATTTCTACCGCGTGCGGGTCGGGCCGCTGGCCTCGGTCGCGGATGCCGACCGCGCCCTTGAGCAGGTCCAGGCCATGGGGTATCCAGGGGCGCAGATCATCGTCGACGGCAAAGGGACGGGGTCCTGACCTGATTTCCGCCTTATTTGACCGGCCAGATCGCGGGCGTGGCGAGCTGCCCTCCGCGAGACGCACAAACGACCAGCAATCAGAAGGGCGCCCCGTTCGGGCGCGATTGATCATGACGACAGCCGCAGTTTTCTCCCGCAATTTACGGCCCCGCCGGTCGCGGGGCGTTCTCGCCGCCCTGGCCTTGGCTGGGATCACGCTGGCCATGGCGCCGCGGGCCGAGGCGATGGACACCATCGCCCGGGAAGCGATCCTGATGGACGCCCAGACCGGCGCGATCCTGTTCAACAAGGATGCCGACACCCTGATGCCGCCGGCGTCGATGAGCAAGCTGATGACCGTCTACATGGTGTTCGAGCGCCTTAAGGAAGGCAGCTTGTCCCTCGATGACGAGTTCGTGGTTAGCGAGAACGCTTGGCGCAAGGGAAATTGGGCGTCCGGTGGTTCCACCATGTTCCTCGAGCCCGGTCAGCGGGTTCGGGTCGAGGATTTGCTTCAAGGGATCATCGTGCAGTCGGGCAACGACGCCTGTGTCGTCGTCGCCGAGGCCATGGCCGGGTCGGAAGACGCCTTCGCCGAGTTGATGACGGAAAAGGCCAAGGAAATCGGCCTCATGAACAGCACCTTCCGCAACGCCTCGGGCTGGCCCCACCCGGAACACCGGATGACGGCCCATGATCTGGCGATCCTGGCGAAACGGACAATCAACGATTTCCCCGAGTTCTATCATTACTACTCGGAGCGCAAATTCACCTACAACGACCATACCCAGTACAACCGCAATGGCTTGTTGGGTAAGGGATTGGGGGTCGATGGCCTGAAGACCGGGCACACCCAGAACGCCGGCTACGGCCTGACGGCGTCTGCCGAGCGCCGCGACCGCCGCCTGATCCTGGTCGTCAACGGCCTGCCCGACAAGAAAGCCCGCCGGGTCGAGCCGCAGCGCCTTCTGGAATGGGGATTCCGCGAGTTCAAGAACTACCCCCTGTTCAAGGCGGGGGAAGAGATCGATAAGATCGGCATCTGGCTGGGCGACAAGGCCGAGGTGCCTTTGATCGTGACCGACGAAATGGTTCTGACCCTGCCGCGCAAGGAGCGCGCGGGCATGAAGGCGACCGTGGAATACAGCACCCCGGTCCCGGCACCGGTCCAGGCGGGCGACCGGATGGGCACGCTGACCCTGACGTTCCCCGAACGCGACGCCATCGAAGTTCCCCTGATCGCCGGCGACGGCGCCGAACGCTTGGGCCTTTTCGGTAGGGTGATGAGCGCGGTCCGGTCTATCATCCTGGGCGTTTCCGGCTAGGGAACTTGCGGCGGGTGGAGGTTTCCGTCCGCCCCGGTAAAGAGACAACCATTTCGGGACAGGCACCGTGACGACGGGCAAATTCATCACTTTCGAAGGTGGCGAGGGCGGCGGCAAGTCGACCCAGCTCGCGTTGCTGGCCAAGGTTCTGGAAGATGCCGGGATCGAAGTGGTGACGACGCGCGAGCCGGGCGGCACCTCGGGCGCCGAGGAAATCCGCAATCTATTGGTACGCGGCACCACCGACCGTTGGGCGCCCCTGGCCGAGGTTCTGCTGCATTTCGCGGCCCGCATCGATCATGTCGAAAAGGTCATTCAGCCGGCCCTGGAAAGCGGTGCCTGGGTGCTCTGCGACCGGTTCACCGATTCCACCATGGCTTATCAGGGCGGCGGGCATGGCCTGGGGTTCGACCGTATCCGGGAACTGCATCATCAGATCCTCGGCAATTTCCGCCCGGACCTGACCCTGATCCTCGATCTGCCGGTCGAGGAAGGCTTGGCCCGCGCCTTCGGCCGGGCCGGAGCGGAAGACCGTTACGAGCGCATGGACCTGGGCTTTCACGAACGCATCCGCGCGACCTTCCTGGCGATCGGCGAAGAAGAACCCAACCGCTGCGCCATTATCGACGCGACCGGCGGCGTCGACGACGTACAGCGCGATATCTGCGCCGAGGTTTCTCATCGTCTGGGCGCCGATCTCAGGGCGACGGGCCGGGAGACCGAGCAGTGAGCGACGAGGCCGATCCCGACGGCGGACCAGATCCCCGCTCAAACCCGGACCTGATCGGTCATCTCGCGGCCGAGGAAAACCTTCGTGGCGCCCTGGAGGCAGGGCGTCTGGCCCATGCCTGGCTGATTACCGGGCCCAAGGGCATCGGCAAGGCGACTCTGGCGCACCGGTTCGCGCGTTACGTCCTGGCCCATGGTGCGGAGATCGTGGCCGCACGCGCGGCCCAGGAAGCCGCCGGTCCCGGCCTGTTCGGCGAGGAGCTACCGGCGCCGGAACCGATTGCGGAGCCGGGCGAAGGCCAGGGGCTGTACCTGGCCCCCTCCCATCCCGTGTTTCATCGCACACTGGCCGGTAGCCACGCCGACCTGATGGTCATTCAGCGCGCTGTCGACGAGAAAACCGGCCGCCTCAAGGGGCAGATCACCGTGGATGCCATCCGCGCCGTGAAATCCTTCCTCAGCCTGACCGCGGGCGAGGGGGCTTGGCGCGTCGTGATCATCGATTGCGCCGACGACATGAACCGGAATGCAGCCAACGCGCTTCTGAAAGTTCTGGAGGAACCGCCGCCACAGGCGCTGGTTCTTCTGGTCTCGCACAACCCGGGCAGCCTGCTGCCGACCATCCGGTCGCGCTGCCGGCGCCTGACCTTGCGTCCACCGTCGACCGAGGCAGTGGCGGAAATTCTTGCCAAGCGGTGCCCGGACCTGGCCCCGGCCGAGGCCGCGCGCCTGGCCGAAGTCGCCGAGGGCAGCATTGGATACGCTCTCGAGCTGGCGGAGCAGGGCGGTCTCGCCATGTTGGACGAGATTTCCGGCTTGTTCGCGAAACTGCCCGACGGCCTGCCGGTCAAGGACCTGCATGCCTTCGCGGTGCGGGTCGGCGGGGCCGGCAAGGAGGCGGAATTCGATGCCTTCGCCAAAACCCTGCGCTGGTGGCTGGAACGCTTGATCGTCGCGGGCGGCGGCGGGCCGCTGCCGAGCTTGCTGGACGCGGGGTTGGTGCAGCGCCTGAACGGTATGGCCAGCCTTGATCGCTGGCTGGAGGTATGGGAAAAGGTGTCGCGCCTGCTTAAATCCACGACGGCGGTCAATCTGGACCGCAAGCAAGCGGTTCTGAACGCCTTTATCACGGCTGAGGCGGCGGTCCGGCGCTAGGATCGCGCCGATCAGCCCGCCCATTTCTGAACAATCGCGCCATTGGTGAACCACGACATGCCGGCCACGC
>CAJWCU010000010.1 GCA_913030825.1 uncultured Rhodospirillaceae bacterium
CGCCGTCGATGACCTGGCCCTCGCCCGTCTGATCGCGGTAGCGCAGCGCCGTCAGAATGCCGATGGCGCCGTACATGCCGGTCATGTAATCGCCCAGCGAGGTCGAACCCGGCGTCACCGGGATCGTCCCCGGCGTTCCCGAAAGATAGGTCAGCCCGCCGACCGCATGGCCGATGCGGGCGAAGCCCGGCCGGTCCTTGTAAGGCCCGGTCTGGCCGTAGCCGGTGACCCGGAAGATGATCAGGCCCGGATTGATTTCGTGCAGGACGTCCGGCCCCAGACCCCAGCGTTCCAGGGTGCCCGTGCGGAAGTTCTCGATCAGCACGTCGGCGTCCTTGACCAGGCGCTTGAGAAGCTCCTGGCCCTCGGCCTCGCGCAGGTTGAGGGTCACGGATTTCTTGTTCCGTGCCTCGGACAGCCAGGCCAGGGTAGAATCCTCGCGCGCCGTCGGCGTGCCATAGCGGCGCCAGGGATCGCCGCCGGGATTGTCGCCTTTCGGCGGCTGTTCGACCTTGATCACGTCGGCGCCGAATTCACCCAGGATCGAGCCCGCATAAGGCCCGGCGATGAAGGTCGCGATATCGATCACGCGGATGCCGCCCAAGGCGGTGGGGGTCATGGTCTCGCTCATGGCTCAGGCCTCCTCGAAATCGGCGTCGGCCTGCATGGCGAGCCAGCCGTCCTGGTCCAGCGCCCAGAGATCGGCGGTCTTACCGTCGTTCCCCGGCTTCCCGGCAAAGGTCATGGCCCGGCCGTCGGTGAAGCTGGGCCGGACGGCGCGGTAGGCGAAGCGGGTCATGCGTTTGCCCTGGGCCGCCATTTCCCGCGATCCCAGCCCCATCAGCAGGGTCGCGATCAGCGGCCCGTGGATGATCAGGTCCGGATAACCTTCGTGGTCGCGGCAGAATTCCCGGTCGTAATGGATCAGATGGCCGTTGAAGGTCAGCGCCGAATAGCGGAACAACATGACCGCGTCGGGATCGACCTTCTCTTCCCAGACAGCACCTTCGGGCCCGGCCTTGGGCGCCGGGGCCGGCGCGTTCGGATCGGCGGGATCGCGGTAGACGATATCGTGTTCTTCGACGATCACGTCCTTGCCATCGACCTGCACCCGGTGTTCGACCAGCACGAAGACCAGCCGCCCGGACTTGCCTTCCTTGTAGGTCACGTCTTTCACGGTCGACAGGCGCTTGGCCTCATCCCCGACCTTGAGGTCGCCGGGGAACCAGATGCGCCCGCCCGCCCACATGCGGCGCGGCAGCGGCACCGGCGGCAGGAAGCCGCCCTTCTTGGCGTGGCCGTCGACGGCAAGGGTGGAGCGCAGGGGCGTTTCCAGGAAATAGAGCCAATGGGCGGCCGGCGGCAGAACGTCGCCCGTCGCCGGTTCCGGCAAATCGTGGTCCAGGGTCGCGTTCAATGCCCGCACCGGATAGGGCCCGATCAGGTCGGCCTTTTCCTGGGTCTCGCCGATCCAGGTCTTCAGGTGGTCCATGTCGATGGGGGCGTTGGGGTCGAAGTCTTCCATAAGGCGTGGTCTTTCTTGGTTGCTCGTGCGGCGCGCGGGTTCGGATCAGAACGAACGCGGCATCTCGAGCACATGCTCGGCGATGTAAGAGAGGATCAGGTTCGTGGAAATCGGCGCCGTCTGGAACAGGCGGGTTTCGCGGAACTTGCGCTCCACATCGTATTCCCGGGCGAAACCGAACCCGCCGTGGGTCTGCATGCAGGTGTCACCCGCATGCCAGGTCGCTTCCGACGCCAGCAGCTTGCACATGTTGGCCAGTTCGCCGACGTCCTCGCCACGGTCGAACGCCTCGGCCGCCTTCTGCACCATCAGGGCGGCTGCCTCGGTTTCCGCATAGCAGCGGGCGATGGGGAACTGAATGCCCTGGTTCTGGCCGATTGGGCGGTCGAACACGCGGCGTTCGACCGCATAGTCCCGTGCCTTCTTGATGAACCAGCGGGCATCGCCGATGGCTTCGGACGAGATCAAAATCCGTTCGGCGTTCATGCCGTCCAGGATGTAGTAGAACCCGCGCCCTTCCTCGCCGATCAGGGCGTCGGCGGGAATCCGCAGGTCATCGAAGAAAAGCTCCGTCGTCGCGTGGTTGACCATGGCTTCCAGCTTCTGGATGGTCAGGCCGTTGCCCTTGGCCTTTTGCATATCGACCAGGAAGATGGACATGCCCTGGTGCGGCTTGGCGGCCTCTTCGCGCGGCGTCGTGCGGGCCAGCAGCAGCATCAGGTCGGAATGTTCGGCGCGCGAGGTCCAGACCTTCTGGCCGTTGATGACCCATTCGTTGCCGTCCTTGCGCGCCGTCGTGCGGATACGCGTGGTGTCGGTGCCGGAGGTCGGCTCGGTCACGCCAAATGCCTGCAGGCGTAGATTGCCCGAGGCGATTTCCGGCAGGTATTTCTTTTTCTTTTCTTCGTCGCCGTGGCGCAGCAGGGCCCCCATGATGTACATCTGCGCATGGCAGGCGCCGCCGCTGCAGCCCGATTTATGGATTTCCTCCATGATCGCGCTGGCTTCCGAAAGACCCAGGCCCGATCCGCCGTATTCCTCGGGGATCAGGCAGGCGAGGAAACCCGCTTCGGTCAGGGCCTGAACGAATTCCGTGGGATAGGCGTCGTTGCTGTCCTTTTCCCGCCAGTATTCGCCGGGGAAGTCACGGCAGAGGGCAGCGACGGATTCCCGGATTTCCGGGTGCGTAAGAGAAGTATCGGTCATGGATGTTCCTGAGTCTGGGCTCTTGTGGTCGATAAAGTTTTAACGGTTTTAGCCCAACCTTGCGTCCGACGGAAAGGGCCGCAAGGATACGGCGCGGATCGAGGGCCAGTTATCGGTGTCGAACGAGCATAAAATCGCGGTGGTCATTCCTGCCTATCGGGTGACCAATCATGTCGCGGACGTGATCCGCGGCGTGCCTGCGTGGATCGACCGCATCTACGTGGTCGACGACGCCTGCCCCGACGAATCCGGCAAGACCGCCAAGGCCCTGGGCGACGACCGGGTGATGGTCCTGCACCGCCATCAGAACGGCGGCGTGGGGGCGGCGGTCAAGACCGGCTACCGCCAGGCCATGGCCGACGGCTACGACATCGTCGTCAAAATGGACGGCGACGACCAGATGGACCCAGCCTATCTACAATCCCTGCTGAAGCCGATCCTTTCGGGCCATGCCGATTACACCAAGGGCAACCGGTTCCGTGACCTGAAGGCACTGCGCCAGATGCCGCGCGTGCGCCTGTTCGGCAACAGCGTGCTGACCTTCCTGGTCAAGGCGGCGTCGGGATACTGGCAAATGATGGACCCGACCAACGGCTACACCGCGATCAACCGCGACGCCCTGGAACGCCTGGAACTGGACCGTATTTCCGACGGTTATTTCTTCGAATCCGACATGCTGATCCGCCTGAACATCGCCGGTGCCGTGGTCGAGGACGTGGCCATTCCCGCCCGCTACGGCGACGAACAGTCGTCCCTGCACATCCCGTCGATCATGCCCGTGTTCATCTACCGGCTCGCCCGTGGCATGGGAAAACGCATTCTGTTCAAATACTTCGTCTACGATTTCTCGCTGGGCTCGTTCTATCTGCTGGCCGGTGCCTTGCTGACCGCCTTCGGCGCCGTGTTCGGCGGCTACAAATGGTGGCAGGCGGCCGAGGCCGGCATCGCGGCGACCACGGGCACGGTGATGATCGCCGTTCTGTCCTTGTTGCTGGGCGTGCAATTCCTGGTTCAGGCGATCAATTTCGACATTCAGACCACGCCGAAACGCCCGCGCGACGACGATTGATCCCGGCCCGCGCAGGCCCGGCCCGCGGCCAACCCCGATAAGCCTTTGCCAGCACCCCCCTTTACCCACTAAAAGGTGGGAAATCCAACGCATCGTCCCCAATTGTCAGGGGCATCGGATCACCCAATCGGATCAGTCATGACCGCAACGGCCCAGACTTCGGAAACCCGGACTTCGGAAACGACGCCCCCGCCCGCGAACGGCCGCCCGTTCCGCGTGATGTTCGTGCACGCGCCGGACCCCGTCTATTCCGACACCCAGACCTATGGCGCGATCTTCATGCCGGTCTGGGCCTATACGCTCGCCGCGCATATTCCGGACGATATGGGCGTGGAGATATTGCTCCACGACACCCGGGTCCAGGGAAAGACGAACATCGCCGAGGCCGATCTGTATCTGTTTTCCGGCATCAACCAGGACGCGGCCTTCATGAACAAGGTCCGCGCCGAATTGAAGGTCCGGTTCCCGGCGGCGCGTTCCATGGTCGGCGGGCCCGTTGCCTGGTCGTTCGACCAGGCCGGCATGCTGGAACAGTTGAAAGATTTCGACCATGTCTTCGTCGGCGACGCCGAAGCCTCCATCGCCGGCCTGATTTCAGACGTCCGCGACGGCCAGCCCATGGACCATGTCCTGAAGGCGCCCGGCCGCTTCGAAATCGCCCAGTCCAAGCCCATGCACCGTGGCCTGATGGATGCAACCATCGCCCGCTACTACGGTGCCGTCATCGAGGTTTCGCGCGGCTGCCCGTTCCTGTGCGAATTCTGCGACATCCGCATCATGGACGACAACAATCGGCCGCATAACAAATCGGCCGACCTGATCGTCGAGGAACTGGATCATCTCTGCGAAATGGGCGTCAGCCAGATTTTGTTCGCTTGCGACAATTTCATCGGCGAGCCGCGTTGGGCCGAGATGGTGATCGACAAAATTCTCGCCTGGAAGGAACGCACGGGCCATACGCCGTCGCTCTATACCTGGCTGACCATCAACCTGCACAACCACCCGGAATTGATGGCCAAGATGCGCCGCGCCGGTTTCGACATGCTGTTCATCGGCATCGAAAGCTTCTCCAAGAATTCGTTGCTGGAAACCGCCAAGGTGCAGAATTCGGCGACGGAACTGACCCAGGTCGTGCGGGAAATCCAGTCGCGCGGCTTCATCGTCGTCGGCGGCCTGATCTTCGGCTTCGACTCGGATGACGAGGACTGCTTCGACATCACCTTGAAGGGCCTGACCGAGGCCGCTCTGCTGTCCGGCGATCCCAGCTTGCTGACGGCGCTGCCGGGCACGCCGCTTTACCGCCGCATGAAGCTGTCCAAGCGCCTGCGCGACGTGCGCTTCGGGTTGGGCGGCTACAAGTACCAGACCAACATCAAATACCTGCTGCCCCGGCGGCGGATGATCGACGGCTACAAGCATTTCGTCGATGTCTTCACCGACGGTGAATATCAGTACAACCGCCTGAAAGCCTTCTTCGACCTACAGGCCGAAGGCCACCACGTGCCGATCGAAGGCCAGGGCTTCGGCAATACGGGCCTGTTCCTGAAGATGGTATTCAAGAACTGGCGGGCCTTGCTGCAACTGACGCAGCGCCTGGCCCGGTTCTCCATGAAGCCGTCCCGCGTCTATTACGCGCTGAAGGGCTTCGGCATGGCGTTTTCCCGCCGCAAACAGGTGCCCAACTGGTTCGGCTATTTCCAGTTCTGGCTGTTCGCCTGGACCAATGCGGCGCTCAAGTACCTGAACCTGTCGGACGCCGACTTCGACATCGAAAGCGTGCCCGAAGACTTCGACATCGCGGGCATCCTGCCGTCCGATTACGGCACGACCGCGGCCGAGCCGATCCCCGCCGGCAAGATCAAGGCACAGCTGCGCGCCACCACGGCGCAGTTGGAAAGCGTGATCGAACGGAAAAAGACCGCCGCCGCGGGATAGCGCGCCCGCATTATCCGTAATACTCTCTTCCGCCTTCGCCCGCCCTCCGGCGTCCGGACGGGCCCGGTAAGGCCGCCCCTCGCATTTTTCCCCCGCTCCGGAGACCAGCCCGTGAAACCGATCGTCCTGTTCAAACGCAAAGCCCCCTATATCGAGGACGAATTGGCCGGCGATTTCGAGATGTTCGATTACGTCCCCGCCGACGGCGTGCCGGGTGCTGACGTTCTGGCCAAGGCCAAGGTGCTGGTGACCTCGGGCATCGAAGGGGCGTCGGCCGAGGAAATGGACGCCATGCCCGACCTGGGCCTGATCTGCACCGTCGGCACGGGGTATGAAGGCGTCGACGTCGCCGCCGCCAAGGCACGCGGCATCCAGGTGACCCATGCCGCCAGCGTCAACGCCCCCGCCGTCGCCGACCATGTCTTCGCCCTGCTGCTGGGCGCCGTCCGGGCGATCCCGACCTATCATGCCTCGGCCTCGTCGGGGAATTGGCGCCACGGCATCGCGACCCGGCCCATGGCCGCGGGCAAGCGGATGGGCATCGTCGGCATGGGGTCCATCGGGTTGGAGGTCGCGCGCCGGGCCGTCGGCTTCGACATGGCCGTCGCCTATATGTCGCGCCGCGAGAAAGATGACCTGCCCTGGCCGTTTCTAGCCGATATCAACGAACTGGCCGAATGGGCGGACTATCTGGTGATTTCCGTGCCGGGCGGGGCCGAGACCCATCACATGATCAATCGCGGCGTGCTCAAGGCGCTGGGCCCCGACGGATACGTCGTCAGCGTCGGGCGCGGCAGCGTCGTCAAGACGGACGACCTGATCGCCGCCATCCGGGCCGGTGAGGTCGCCGGTGCGGGCATCGATGTTTACGAGAACGAACCGGACATTCCCGAAGGTCTTCGCGACCTGCCCAACGTGGTGCTGACGCCGCATGTCGCGGGCACGGCCAACGAAACCCGCGTCATCGCGGCCAAGCTGATGCGCGGCAATATCGAGGCTTATCTGGCCGGTGAACGCCCCGCCAGCTTGGTTCCCGAACTGGCCGCCGAGTTGGGCAACGGCTGATCCGCCACCGCCCTTTTCCCGGCGGCCGGGAATGGCGTATGGTGCCGCCGCTTCGCATAACCCCTTCGACCCTTTAGACGACAAGGCCCGCGCCGTTGGCTCCGCCGCTTCTCCACCTTCGCGATATTTCCCTGACTTTCGGCGGCACGCCGCTGCTGGAGGGCGCCGAGCTTGCCGTCATGCGGGGCGACCGGCTCTGCCTGGTCGGACGCAACGGATCGGGCAAGTCGACGTTGTTGAAGATCGCCGCGGGCCAGATCGAGGCCGATTCCGGCGAGCGCTTCGTTCAACCCGGGGCGACCATCCGCTATCTCTCGCAGGAACCGGACCTTTCCGGTCACGCGACGACCCTGGCCTATGCCGAGGACGGCCTGGCGCCCGGCGACGATCCTTACCGGGCACAGTATCTGCTGGAAATCCTGGGCCTGACCGGCGAGGAAGATCCCAAGACCCTGTCCGGCGGCGAGGCCCGGCGCGCCGCCCTGGCCCGGGCATTGGCGCCGAAGCCGGATATCCTGATGCTCGACGAGCCGACCAACCACCTGGACCTGCCCGCCATCGGATGGCTGGAAAAGGAACTGGCGGGAATGCCGTCGGCCATCGTCATGATCAGCCACGACCGCCGGTTCCTGGAAACCTTGTCGAAGGCGACGGTCTGGCTCGACCGGGGCGAGATCAAGCGCCTGGACAAGGGCTTCGGCGCGTTCGAGGAATGGCGCGACGACCTGTTGGAACAGGAAAGCGAGGCCCGGCACAAGCTGGACCGCAAGATCGCGCGGGAAACCCATTGGCTGATCCATGGCGTGTCCGCCCGGCGCAAGCGGAACCAGCGGCGGCTGGGCAACCTCAACGAGATGCGCCAACAGAAACGCGAACTGCGCCAGGTCACCGGCGAGGTGAAGATGACCGTGGCCCAGGCCGACACTCCCGGCAAGCTGGTGATCGACGCCGAGGACATCACCAAATCCTATGGCGACCGCACGCTGATCGACGGATTTTCGACCCGCATCCTGCGCGGCGACCGGGTCGGCATCGTCGGCCCCAACGGGGCCGGCAAGACGACCCTGCTGAACATCCTGACCGGCCTGGCGGAGCCCGACACGGGCCGCGCCAAGGTCGGTGTCGCGGTCGAGATGGTGACCTTGGATCAAAAGCGCGAAAGCCTGAATCCGCGTACCAGCCTGTCCGACGCCCTGACCGGCGGTAGCGGCGATACAGTTTCCGTCGCCGGACAACCGCGCCACGTTATCGGCTACATGAAGGACTTTTTGTTCCTGCCCGAACAGGCACCGACGCCGATCGGCGAGCTGTCGGGGGGCGAGCGGGGCCGGTTGATGCTGGCCCGCGCCTTGGCCCGGCCGTCGAACCTGTTGGTCCTGGACGAGCCGACCAACGATCTGGACCTGGAAACCCTGGACCTGTTGCAGGAAATGCTGGCCGACTACGAAGGAGCCGTGCTGCTGGTCAGCCACGACCGCGATTTCATCGACCGGGTCGTGACTTCGGTGATCGCCTGGGAAGGCCCGGGACAATGGCGGGAATACCCCGGCGGCTATTCCGACATGCTGGTCCAGCGCGGCGAAGTCGCGGACCGCAAGGACGGCGGCAAGGAAAAGTCCGGCGACAAAGCCGACGCCGCCCCCGCCGCACCCAAGGGAAAGCCGAAGAGCAAAAGCAAGCTCAGCTTCAACGAATCCCACGCGCTGAAGACTCTGCCCGGGCGCATGAGCAAGCTGGAAACCGAGATATCGGGATTGAAGGAAACCCTCGCCGACCCGGACCTGTTCGCCAAGAACGCGACCAAGTTCACGGATACGGCCGAAGCCCTGCAGAAGGCCGAGGACGCCCTCGCCACCCTGGAAGAGGAATGGCTGGAGCTTGAGATGAAGCGGGAAGAACTCGAAGGCGGCTGACCGCCGGTCTCAGCCCCAGAGTGCCGCCGTCGGCGCGTGGATCATGCCGTCGGTGAAATCGAGGCCGTGGTCCCGGTCTTCGCGCAGCAGCAAGGGGCCATCCAGATCGACCACCACCGCCCCCGGCGTCAGCAGCGTCGCCGGCGCCATCCCCAGGGACGTCGCCACCATGCAGCCGACCATGACCTTGAAGCCCCGCGCCTGGGCGGCCTGGGCCAGGTCGAGGGCGGCAGTCAGTCCGCCGGTCTTGTCGAGCTTGATATTGACCATGTCGTAGAGACCGTCGAGCCGGTCCAGGTCCGCCGCCGTATGGCAACTTTCATCGGCACAGAGCGGCACCGCGCAATCGAAGCCCCGCAGGATTTCATCGCCCTCGGCGGCGACCGGCTGTTCGATCATCTCGACACCCAGATCGGCCAGGTAGCCGCCCAGGTTTTCCAGCCGATGTAGATCCCAGCCTTCGTTCGGATCGACGACCAAGCGCGCGTCGGGGGCCGCTTCGTGCACGGCGTCCAGCCGCGCGCGGACGTGCTCGCCATCCAGCTTGATCTTCAGAAGTGGGGCATTCGCCAACTCCGCCGCCCGTTTGCCCATTTCCTCGGGCGTGCCGATGCCGATGGTTTCGGCCGTGATCGCCGGGGCCGGTTCGGACAGGCCCGCCAGCTCCCAGACCCGCTTGCCGGCCTGTTTGCATTCCAGATCCCAGAGCGCGCAATCGATGGCGTTGCGCGCCGCCCCCGGCGGCAGAAGGTCGATCAGACCCCGCCGGTCCAGACCGTCCGCGATGGCGTCCGAAACTTCGGCGATCTGATGGATGACGCTGTCGACGGTCTCGCCATAGCGCGCATAGGGCACGCATTCGCCCCGCCCGGAGAGGCCATCGGCCTCCGCCACTTCGGCGACGACGACGCGGGCCTCGGTCTTGACCCCGCGCGAGATGGCAAAGGGCCGGGCCAATGGCCAGCCCTGATCGACGGCGGAAAGAATGCGCGCCGCCATGGGCTCAGCCCCCCAAAAGGGCGTCGACGATGGGCCCGACGCCCGTGCGCACGGCATCGACCGCGGGCAGGCCCAGACGGCCGGACAACTGCGCCAGGTAGGCCGTGGCCTCGGCCGCGTCCATGGAACTGGTGTTGACCGAAACGCCGTAAACCTTGGCCCCGGGTTCGAACATGCGGGCCATGCGTTCGTTGGCGTCGATGCAGTCGGCCAGGTCCGGGACGGGCACGCCGGGCGTGCCGCGCATTTCCGTGCGCGCCGCATCGTGGCAGACGACCAGCGCCGTCGGCCGCGACCCGTGGATCAGACCCAAGGTCACCCCGGAATAGGACGCATGGAACAGCGACCCCTGGCCCTCGACCACGTCCCAGTGGTCCGGATCGTTCGCGGGCGTCAGCCATTCCGCCGCCCCCGCGATGAAATCGGCGACCACGGCATCGACCGAGACACCGTCACCGGCGATGAAGATGCCGGTTTGGCCGGTGGCGCGGAAATCGGCCTTCGCCCCCCGCGCCTTCAATTCCTTCTCGATGGCGAGGGAGGTGAACATCTTGCCGACGGAAACGTCCGTCCCGACGGTCAACAGGCGATGGCCCGCCCGCGCCTGACCGGAAGCGACGTCGAAATCGCGCGACGGGTGGCGCGCGTCGGTCAAGGTCCGCCCATGGGCCTTGGCGGCCTCGGCAATCGCTGGCACGTCGCTCAGTTTCTTGTGCAGGCCCGCCGCCACGTCCATCCCGGCCTCGATCGCCTGAACGATGACACCGGTCCAATGATCGGGGATCACGCCGCCCCGGTTGGCGACGCCGATCACCATGGTCTTGCAGCCGGCCTTGACTGCGTCCTCGATGGTCATGTCGGGAATACCCAGGTCGGCCTTGCAGCCGTCCAGGCGCAATTGCCCGACGCACCAGTCGGGGCGCCAATGGACGACACCGATGGCGACCTTGGCGGCCAATTGATCCGGCGCATCGCCGACAAACATGAGATAGGGGGTGGCCAGAGCCATGGTGGGTCTCCCTTCGGGTTCAACCAAACGGAAAGCCTAACACGGCCTTGGGCAGGAATGCAGGGTCAGCGCCCGGGCGAATAGTGGGCCAGAATAAACACGGCCGCCGCCTGGGCCGCCAGGGCGACGGCGCGCCCCGCCTTTTTCATCCGTCGGCGGACGGCGGCCTGGCGGCCCGCGCGTTCGGCGGCGAGATGACCGGTCACCTCGACGGCGACGTCGTATCCTTCGCGGTGGGCTTCCATGTAACGGCGCCGCCGCTCGGAATCGAAATCGGGATGGAAGTGAAAGACCGTCATCGCCCGGCGCTTGCCGTCGTAGGTAGAGAAGGCCAGAACCTCGTCGGCGCCGATCTCGTACTTCCGCACGACCAAGGGCGAGGCGTCGAGCCCGCGCTTGGTCACCAGAACGCCGTCGCCGTAATCCTGTTGAAATTCAAGGAACCAATCGCCCGGAAGGAAGGCGGCGGCCCGGCGCGCGCGCGCGGCTTCGGGGCCGTCGTCCCGTATTTCATCCGATACCCTGGTTTCGGAAATGCCGTTGTTTGACATGGCGGTCCATTCCTCTGGCAAGGGCGACGTCGGCACCGCCGACATGGCCCGTCGAAAGCCTGCCGATCCCAGGAAGTTCCTGCTGTCTGTCTTTTCGAGTTTTCAATCTGTCGTAGGCCGGAGCCGTGCAGCCGCCCGCGGGCATCCGTGCCTGAGGTCATTCATACGCCCCTAAACCCAGTCCGTTCAAAACGAAAATATTCCGCCTAAGCCTGGGCCGGTGGAAAACCCCGACCGGACAATGGGTTGGGCTGAAAAGGGCCTCATGTTATTTTTTAAAGGTGGCCCAGAATCGCGGGGTCCATTAGGTAAGAATCCGAAAAACCGCAGCGGCCTGATTGGGGAGGAACCATGCCGACACCGGAAACCACGGTCACGTTCCGCGACCTGATCGCGCCCCTGACACCCGAAGATTTCTTCGCCGATTATTACGGCAAGCGCGCGGTCCACATCCCCGGCGACGCGGCCAAGATCCAACATCTGTTCGATTGGTCGTCCTTCAACCGGCTGATCAACATGACCACCTTGTGGAACGCCCGGACCATGAAGATGGCGATGGACGGCCGCAACCTGGCGCCCGCGGAATTCTGCCGCATGGGCGGCCTGCGCGACGGCGGCCACGATTTCGTTCCCGACTGGCCCAAGGTCGGCGAGTTGCTGTCCGGCGGGGCGTCGGTGGTGCTGGACCTGATGGAAATGCTCGATCCCGGATCGGCCGCGATCGCCACGGCGCTGCAGATGGCGACGGCCTCGCGGGTGACCTGCAACGCCTATTACTCGCGCAATCAGCGCCCGGCCTTCAAAAGCCATTTCGACACCATGGAAGTCTTCGCCGTGCATGTGGAGGGCGAAAAGACCTGGCGGCTGTACGACGGCCGGTTCGAGGAACCGGTGGAGGCCGAGGGCTACCGGTATTCCAGCTTCGGCGAGGACCACCACGACGCGGCCAAGGGCGCGCTCGCCCAGGAAGTCGTCATGACGCCGGGCGATATCCTTTACGTGCCGCGCGGCCAGTATCACGACGCCCTGGCGGCGTCGGAGGCTTGCCTGCATCTGTCCTACGGCACGGTGCGGCCGACGGGCCTGGATTTCCTTTCGACCCTGCGCGCCGCGGCCCTTCATGATCCGCTGTTCCGCGCCGAGATGCCGACCCTGGACGACCCGGAAGCCTACCGCGCGCGGGTCCGCGACCTGGCGCGGCGCCTGGGCGAGATGTGCGACGATCCGGCGGTCGCGGGTGAACTGTTGGACGAACAGCGCCGCCGCCTGTTCGACATGATCCCAGGCTTCGACCTGCCGGCACCGGACTTCGCCGCCTTCTACCGGGTCCAGGCCAAGGGGGCGAAACTGGCCCGGCGCGGTCAGGATTGGCAATTGACGACACCGGCGGGCAAGGAAGCGCTTAGCCCCGCCGCCGCGCGCGTTGCCGAATGGGCGCTGCCGCGCGACGTGATCACCCGGGCCGAGGCCGAAGCGGCCCTGCCGGACCTGGACGAAGCAGACCTGCGAGGTGCCCTGTCACAGCTTCGGACGCTGGGAATCCTGTTGCGCGCCTGAGGCGCATCGCGTACATCCGAAGCATCCGAAGCGGCCCTGGTTTTCATCCACCGGCCCCGCCCTCAAAAGATTTCAAGGACGTATTCATGGCTTATGTCATTCCCCAACCGCCCCAATCCGCCCTGCCGGTTGCCGGTACGGACGATTCCTTTCCCGTGCGCCGGGTCTATTGCGTCGGCCGCAACTATGCCGAACACGCCATCGAAATGGGCCACGATCCCAACCGCGAGCCGCCGTTCTTCTTTCAGAAGTGCCCGGACAACCTAGCCGTCGGCGGCGGCGATTGGCCCTATCCGGTCGCCTCGAACGACGTGCATTGGGAACTGGAGCTGGTCGTCGGCCTGAAGGAAGGCGGCACCGACATCCCCGCCGCCAAGGCGCTGGACCATGTCTACGGCTATGCCGTGGCGTTGGACATGACGCGCCGCGATCTGCAGGGTGCCGCCAAGAAGATGGGCCGCCCCTGGGACACCGGCAAGGCGTTCGAGCTTTCCGCCCCCTGCACGGCGATCCATCCGGCATCCGAGGTCGGCCATCCGTCGGAAGGCCGCATCTGGCTGGAATGCAACGGCGAGATCCGCCAGGACGGCGACCTGAACCAGATGATCTGGAAAATCCCGGAAATGATCGAATACCTCTCGGGCCTGTTCACCCTGGCGCCGGGCGACCTGATTCTGACCGGCACGCCGGCCGGCGTCGGCCCGGTGCAGCGGGGCGACACCCTGCACGGCGTGGTCGACGGCGTGGACGAGTTGACCATCAAGGTGGTCTAACTCTTTAAAATATCGAAAAAAGCGGTGGAACCTGGGGTTTCCGCCGCTTTTTTTGTGCCGAGAATCCGGCGCCCCTGCCCTTGATTTGCCCAATTCCGGCCCTGGGGCCGCCCCGCTTCCATGGTCTCCTTGTCCCCGCTTGGACGGAAATAAAGGAGATCCCCGATGGAACCCTGGACAGCCTCCTGGACGGCCCTTGCGGTCGCCGTGCCGCTGACCGCGACGGCCCTTGCGGCGGAAGCCTTTCTGGATCTGCGGGATATGTTCTGGCTGTTTTGACGGCCGAATGACGCGCTGACCGGCTACTTACCGGGCCGGTTCACGGCCAGGAACTTGGCCGCCAGCGGCAGCGCCTGTTCGGGCTTCATGCCGGCTTTCATGCGCGGATCATAGAGCATGCGCAGCATCCAACGATCGGCCTCGGTCAGGTCGACGTGCGGGCTGTCGTCCGAGAAGATCGAGAACTTCAATCCCTTCACGTCGTTGATGAGGCCCATGATCTGGGAAATCTCCTCGGTCACGCAGGCGCGCAGGAAGATCTTGGGATCAACCATGACGTTGCCGTACTTGACCTGAGAAACCATTTCCGCCGGAACCGCCGCATAGGCGAATTTCAAGGCACCCGACTTTCTGATCTGCATCCGGCCGTGGCAGAACCCCAGCTTCAGATACTTTTCGACGTCGGCGGCCTTGAACGCCCCCTTGGTGTTTTTTTCGATCAAGGCGCCCAATTCGGCCTTCGGCGCGAAAAACACCAGGACGTTGATCTTGATCTTGGAGACGTTGGGCGAAAGGCGCTTTTCCCGGCGCATGACCTCGGAATAAACCAGGTTCACCGGATGGCCGGTCTCCTTGGCCAAGTCGGCGATCTGTTTGACCACCAAGTCTTCGAACAGCTGCGGATAGCCTTTGCCGATGACGGCGACGTTGACCGGCGTTTCCCACTTGAGAATGCGGGGAGTGCGCTTTTCATATTCCGAGCCGAGCGAGACCCCGGCGAAGGCTTTCAGCAAATCGACGTTGGAAACGTCCTGCGCCCGCGCCGTGGGGACGGCCGCAGCCAGAAGAAAGAAAACGAAGACCAGGAAACGGATCGGCATGGAAAAAGTCATGCCCTATCCTAGCAAGGAAAAGCCTAGCCGACCATGTCGTCGATGTGAAATCCCTGGAACATGGTGATGCCGCAGGCATGGCCGGTCTTGATGGCGATTTCATCGTCGACGCGGGCCAGGACCAGCACGGTCCCCCGTTGCTGCAGGCTATGAACCGTTTCCTTCATCGCCGGCAACACCGTCTCGGCGCCCGGCCGCCAGAAAATCTTCGCCAATTTGGCGCCCAGGCGCGGCAGGTCGAGAACGCCTAAGCTGTCGGGGATGATCGCGTCGATGGCGATGGTGCCGCCGCGCTGGTTGATCAATTCCGACGCGGTCTGGAATTGGTCCCAGTTCTGCAGAATGTTTTCGGCGCGGAATTCCAGAACCAGGCTGCTCAGCGATTTCTCGCTTTTTTCCAGCAGGCTCTGGAACGAATGGGTGAACACGGTCTCGACGTTCAGGTTCAGCGACGCCTTGGCGCGGTCCGGATTGACCTCGTCGAAGCATTCGATGAGCATCTGATCGAGCGACCGGGTCAGGTGCTGAAACACCAGCCCCGCCCCCCGGAAATCGACGCCCGTCAGGATGTGCTGACGGATCATTTCGACGGAAATGAAGTATTCCTTCATCACCGGCATGGGCGCCTTGCCCGGCGTGATCAGGGCCGTGACCTGGGAGCGGATGAAGTTGTCCGTGAAGGTCTTCTTGCCCATCTTGCGCATGCCGTCGCGCACGACCTGGATGTCGCTTTCGCGCAGCGGCCGGGAATCGCCGGTGGCGACGCCGGCTTCCTTGGCGCGGTCGTCGAAGGTCTGCAGGAACTTGATGGCATTCTGGATGCGGCCCTGCAGCGGGATGATCCGCAGCATGCGCGACTGATCGATCTGCGAGAAATACTCGGAGAAGTTCTGCTGAATGACCCGGATCAGGTCGACCTTGAGCTCGGACGTCCATTCCATCTGATTGTACTCGTTGAGCTTCATCAGAAGAGCGGTATCCGTATTGGTCAGGCGGTAGACTTCGGCGCCGCGGCGTTCGCGCGACCGTTCGTAAGACTCGTCGGTCTTCTTGCGAAGTTCCTTGTCCTCTTCCTCGGACATGCCGAGGGTCGAAAAGCTGACGAGAATCAGATGGTTGGGCTCCTCGGCCCCCCCCTTCCAATTCTTCAATCGGGTCAGCAGCTTGAGATGGTCGCCGCCGCCGCCTGAGCTTGCTTCAGCCATGAACTCTCCAAACAAGTCTCATATTGAGATCAATCAGGTTAATACGATGTATTCCCTGCAAGAACAATGCCCGCGGAAAATTTCCCGCAACCGTCCGGTCACCAAACCGTCATTCGCAGGCGGGGAGAAACGCGGGATTACAGCATCATGCCTTCGACATGCAGGCCCTGGAAGGCGGTGATGCCGACCTCGCGCCCGACCTGAAGGCCCAATTCGGAATCGACGCGGCACAACACGACAATGCAACCCGCCTCCTGCGCCTGGCGGATGTTGGCGCGATTGCGCGCCAGATCTTCGATGCCCGACTGCCGCCAGGCGATCTTTGCGATATTGGCATTGAAGCCAGCCAGATTGATCACGCCGAGCGCCGCCGGATCGATGATATCGACGGCGATGTTTCCGCCCAGGCCCCGAACGGTCGATTGGGCCGCCACGTACTGGCGCAGGTCCCGCATGATATCGGCCATGCGTAATTCGACGATGACGTTGCTGAGCTTGGCCTCCCCGTTGGCGGCGATGAATTTCTGAAACGCGTTTCCGCCGACCGATTCCAACGTCAGGTTCAAGGCGCATTTGGCGCCCGACGGATTGAACAGCTTGTGCATGCCCAGCATCAGCCCGTCGAGCGTCAGGGTCAGTTGGGGGAACAGGGGGTCGGATTCATGGATGGCGACATTGTTCAGGATGTCCGAGCCCAACAGGTCCAGTCGGACGTAATATTCGCGGGCGATGGGCACCGGCGGCTTGCCGCCGGAGATCAGGGTGATCGACTGGCCCTGCACGTAAGTTTCCGCGAAGGCCTTGTCGCCGGTCTTGGCATAGAGCGAACGCAGGGTCTGAACGTCCGACGCATTCAGGGGGCGCGTGCCGTCGGCGCCGGCAATCACCCCGGTTTCCTTGGCCCGTTCCTCGAAGGCTTCGAGGAAGCGCAGGGCACCGGCCATCTGGGTCGCCATGTCGATGGTCCGCACGATCTTGGTTTGATTGACCTCGGCGACCTTTTCCGGCGCCTCTTCCTGGAGAATTTTCAACAACTGCATCTTCAGGTCCTGGGGCACCTCCATCCGGTTCATTTCCGTGAGGCTGCAGACCAGGGCGATGTTCGTGGGAGACAATTGATACGCCTCTCCGTTTCGCACCCGCGCGATCCGCGCGTGCAACTCGGCGATCTCGTCCATCAGGATGTCGTCGTCTTCGGGCAGACCGAGTTCGGCCAGATCGACCAGCAACAGGGTGTTCAGGTCGCTTTTCTTCGACCCCATGCCCCGCAGTTTCTTGAGAAGATCGACGGCGTCGCCCGCCATGGGTGAAGACCCGAATGCCATATCGCGTTTCCGATCGTTTCCCGTTCAGACGCCTACCCGTCCGGGCCTAGGCGCCGCCCTTGCCGGCCCCACCGCCGGCCAGCAATTTGTCCACGTGGTAGCCCTGGAACAAATTGATCCCGAGGCTTTGTCCGATTTTCACCGCCTGTTCATCGTCGACATGCGCCAGCACCATGACCGTACCGCCTTCCTGCATGGCGCGGATATCGTCCTTGGCCTGCATCAGATCGTCGACCGCGTCGCCATGCCACATGATCTTGGCCATCTTGACCTTGAGCCGGTGCAGGTTGACGACACCCAGCGTCTCGGTCTGCACGTTGTCGATGGCAACCGACCCGCCTTTGTTGGCGATCAGCTCACACGCCGTCTGGAACTGGCTGAAATGCTGGAACATGTTGTCCTGACGGAATTCGACGATCACGCCCTTGAGCCCGGCGTCGCCGCCGTCACGCAGATAGTGCTCGAAGGCGTTCGTGAAGACCGTCTCGACGTTCATGTTGAGTGAAGTTTTCGCCCGTTCCGGCGTGACCGCGCCGATGCAATAGAGCAGCGCCTGATCGAAGGTCAGGGTCAGTTGGTTGAAGACGTTGCCGGTGCCGCGAAAGTCGACGCCTCGCAGGACGTTCTGCTTCAACAGGTTGATGCCGACATAATATTCCGTCATCGCGGGGACTACCGGCTGGCCCTGTTTGATGACCGCGGCGGTTTGCGAGCGGATATAGCGTTTGCCGAACTCGCGCGGGCCCAGCTTGCGCAGGACGTCGCGGAGCTTCTGGATATCCTGCATGTTGAGCGGCCGCTCGCCCGTGTCGGCGTCGGCGGTGGTTTCCTTGCGCCGGTCGCCGTAGGCCTCGAGGAACCGCTTGGCCGTATCCAGACGCGTCGCCAAGTCGATCGGCCTGATCAGGCGCGCCTGATCGATCTTGGAAAAATGTTCGGGCAGGTTGTGCTGGATCACCCGCATGAGGTCGACCTTCAGGTCCATCATGGTTTCCATGCGGTTGAAATCGGCCAACTTGATAAGGATCGCGGTGTCCAGGGCGGACAGCTTGTAGACCGCGCCGCCACGGGCATGGACGAACGTGAGGAAGGCTTCCTCCAACGCCTGCTGCACGCCTTCCTGTTCGCCCGGCATGCCAAGCGTCGTGAAGGAGACCAGCAACAGGTGATTGACGTCGGAATCAACCGCCGACCAATGGTTGAGCGCCTCCATCAGGCCATGAATGTCGCCGATTTCGCCGCCGGGCTCGCCGCCCGAACCGGCATTCAGGATATCCAACCTTCGCCTCCTCTTCCGCACCGGCTATGCCCCGGTATCGGAACCACCGTGGCCGTTGCCCGGCCACGGTCCCTTGGGCGCAGTATAACCCCAAAGCAAAACCCTTCGCCAACAAGGCTTTAGTTATAATTTGGACGTTTTTCGCCTTAGCCGGTGGAGCGATGCGGCAGCGGCAACGAAATCACCGCCTTGAGGCCGCCTTCCACCCGGTTTTCAAGGCGAATGTCCCCGCCGTGCGCCCGCACGACGGTCCGCGCGATCGCCAACCCCAGGCCGACGCCCCCAGTTTCCTGACTGCGTGAGGATTCCAGCCGGGTGAACGGCTCGAACACGGTATCGAACTGGTCTTCCGGAATGCCCGGGCCGTCGTCTTCCACCGAGATCAGGATTTCCGTCGTGCCCGCCTGAACGCCGATCCGCGCCTCTGCCCCATAGCGCGCGGCGTTTTCCGCCAAGTTGCGAACCGCCCGCTTGATCGCCGTCGGCTGACAAGTCAGGCGTATCGGTTCACGCGCGCCGTCGAAACAGGCCGCCATCCCCGCGTCCGTCAACTCATACGCGACCTCGGCACAAAGCTTGGCGACGTCTTCTTCCCGCGCCGCTTCGCCGCCCTGGGCATCCCGGGCGAAGGCGAGCGTCGCTTCGGTGATGCGTTCCATCTCGTCCAGGGTCTTCAGGATCTTCTCGCGGTTTTCGGCATCGTCCTTGATGAATTCGGCCCGCAAGCGCAGCGACGTCAGCGGCGTGCGCAGGTCGTGGCTGATCGCCGCCAACATCGCGGTGCGGTCGGCGACGAAGCGGTGCAGGCGTTCCTGCATGCGGTTGAAGGCATCGGTCGTGCGGCGGATTTCACCGGGTCCCGTGGGCGTCAACGGGGCCACGGCCTCGCCCCGGCCCAACGCATCGGCCGCCGCGGCCAAATCGTTCAACGGCCGGGTCAAACGCCGCACGATCAGGATGCTGACCAGCGAGATCGCCAGAACCGTCAGCAGCAACACGGTCATCGTCCGCCCACCCCACAGGCGCGCCGGTTTGGCCGCCAGTTCGCCGTTCAGCCAGCGCCCGTCGCTGAGCGGCACGGACAACACCAATCCGGCGGGCAGCATGCGGGGCGGCCGGTCGGCGCCGCCGGGGGCACGGAATCCATCCAGTCCCGGGATCATATGGCCCGGCCCGTGATCGTCTCCCGAATGGTCGGCGCGGTGACGCTCATGATCGTCGTCGTCTTTACCGTGATCGTCGTCGTCATGGCGGGGGCGGTCGTGCGAGTCGCGATGCCAGCGGCGCAACAGGTCCGGCATGGGGAACGGCCCCCAGTCCTCGCGGTCCACCACCCGGACAAGGACCGGGCCGGGGCGCGGCCCATCGAGTCGATCCAACAACGTGTCCGTGAACAGGTTGTCGCGGGCGTCCGGTCCGTCGCCGGCGGCAGCGTCGGGCGCGACCCAGAACCGAAGACGGGTGCTGGTCGCCGCCGCCAGCATGGATTGCGTCAGGGCCGGATCCTCGGGACGCGGCAGCAGATCGAGCATCCGGACCAGCGAGGCCGTTCGCTGCATGACCAATTCGCGCCGCGCGTTGATGATCGCTTCGTGCCGTTCCGAGGCGAAAAACGCGGCGCTGACGATCTGCGCGATCAGGAGAGCCGCCAGCAGGGACATAATCAGCTGCCCCGCCAGGGAGCGGGGCCAGAGACGGCGAAACCAGGACGCGGGGGTCAGAGCGTTCATCGCTCGACGATCTCGACCGGGGCGGCGAAGCTGTATCCACCCCCCCAATGGGTCTTGATGAACTCAGGATTGCGGGCGTCTTTTTCGACCTTCTTGCGCAGGCGCGAGACCTGGTTGTCGATGGCCCGGTCGAACAGCTGCGCCGTGCGCCCACGCGTCAGGTCGAGCAATTGATCCCGGTTCAACACCCGGCCGGGATGGCGCAGGAAGACGCCGAGCAACAGACTTTCCCCGGTCGAAAGCGCGACCGCCTCGCCCTGCCCACCGCCGCCGGTCAGAGCCTGGGTCTGCGGATCGAACAGCCAATCGCCGAACCGGTAGCACTGGCCCGGCGGCTCGCCCGCGGCCGGCGGCAGCGTTGCCGTCCGCCGCAGAACGGCCTTGATACGGGCCAACAGTTCGCGCGGGTTGAACGGTTTGGTGACGTAATCGTCGGCGCCCATTTCCAGGCCGACGATGCGGTCGGTCTCCTCGGCCATGGCGGTCAGAAGGATGACCGGCAGATTCGTCGTCGCCCGTAAATCACGGCACAGAGACAGGCCGTCCTCACCCGGCATCATGATGTCGAGCACGACCAGATCGATGGCGCTGGTCTCCAGGGCCTGACGAGCGGTCGCGGCGCGGTCGGCGGTCGTCACCCGGTAGCCGTGCTCTTTCAGGTAACGCGCCATGGCGTCCCGAATGTCGGGGTGGTCGTCGACGACCAGAATGTGTTCGCTGTCGGTCATGTCGTTAAATGGCGTGTTGTGGCCTCCGTTCGGCCTCTGTCATCGGCAACTATGCCGGATCGCCGTGAACGGGCGGGCAAAAAAATGTAACCGATTGTATCACCGGCCGGGATCGGCACCTTTTGCGACAATCAAGCGGTTTCCCGCCATACTTCAGCGACGTTTGCCGGGTCATCTGGGGTCATCGCAACCACTGACCCAAGGACAACTTCCATGGCACATCCCCATCGCATGAAACTGCACACCAAGATCATCCTCGGCGCCCTGACCACGGCCGCCGTCGTCGGCGGCGGTGTCGCCTTTGCCGAAGCCGATTACCGCGGCCATCACGGCAAGCACGGCGGCGGCGAACGCATCGACCGCATGTTCGAGCGTTATGACGCCAACAACGACGGCAAGATCACCAAGGCCGAGATCGAAACCGCCCGCAAGGCATCGATCACCAAATACGACGCCGACAAGGACGGCCAGCTGTCGCTTGAGGAATTCAACGGCCTGTTCAACGAAATCATGCGTCATCGCATGGTCCGCATGTTCCAGAAATTCGACCGCGACGGCGACGCCAAGGTCTCGGAAGCCGAAATCTCGCGCAAAGTCGATCGCATGATGAGCTGGATGGACCGGGACGATAACGGCGAGATCGAACGCGACGAGCTGCGCCGCCATCGCAAGCATCGCGACGGCGACGGCGAAGGCCGCCGCTATCACGGCAAGGACCGCGACTAGGTCTTTCTCCGGGCGGGCCGCCCCAGCCCCGGGGGTTCCCGGCCCGCCCACCCCGCCCTGTCCCCATTCCGGGCAGGCAACGCCGCGATATACACATCGCGGCGTTTTTCTTGTTTCAGCACCGATGCTCCCCCGGGAGACCGTCACACGATGGCCGGTTGATTTCCCGCCGGGCAGCGGGTTAAGTGGGCGAAACCAAGGAACAAACCCGCCCGGGAGCGCGCACCAATGAAATTCTTCGTCGATACGGCCGATACGGCCGAGATCAAACGCCTGAACGACACCGGACTGGTCGACGGGGTGACCACCAACCCGTCGCTGATCGCCAAGTCTGGGCGCGATTTCATCGACGTCATCAAGGAAATCTGCGAGATCGTCGACGGCCCGGTTTCCGCCGAGGTCACGGCGACCGACGCCGACGGCATGATCGAGGAAGGCCGCAAGCTGGCCAAGGTCGCCGATAACGTCTGCGTCAAGGCGCCGCTGACCGAAGCCGGTCTGGTCGCCTGCAAGACGCTGTCGGGCGAGGGCACGCCGGTCAACGTGACGCTCTGTTTCTCACCGGCCCAGGCGCTGTTGGCGGCCAAGGCGGGGGCGGCTTTCATCTCGCCCTTCGTCGGTCGGTTGGACGACATCGGCCAGGACGGCATGAACCTGATCGGCGAGATCGCGGAAATCTATTCCAACTATGATTTCGCGACGGAAATTCTGGTCGCCTCCGTACGCTCGCCGCAGCATGTCGTCGACGCGGCGCGCATCGGCGCCGACGTCTGCACCTTGCCGCCGGGCGTGATCTGGCAGTTGTTCAAACATCCGTTGACCGACAAGGGCTTGGAAGCGTTTCTCAAGGATTGGGAAAAGACGGGCCAGTCGATCCTCTGATCGCATCTCCCCACCCGGCAGGCGACATCGCTGAACCGAAAGGCCGAGACCGGCGCACGCCATGGGCGTTTCCGGCGGATGCCTATCGCTGGGCGACCTGGGCTCGTTCCGGCGTCAGCAGGCTGTGATAAATCTCCGACCAGGCCAAACGGTCCTCGTCGTAATTGGAATAGGACACGATCTTGTCGATGGTCCGGCCGTCTTCCGAGAACGGCACGCGTCCGGAAACCTGGATGTGGTCCTTCCAGGCGCCGTAATGCTTCAGCGTATGAAGGAAGACCAGGGGCCGGCCCTGGGCCAGGATCATCTGGTACTGGCGGACGCCGATGCGCGCCAATTCCGACGCCGTGATCTCGGCCACCCGTTTGCCGGTCATGTCGACGCCTTTGATCTCCGTGTGGCCGGTGCCCCAGAAACGGTAGGTGAAGGCCGTCGGCTGATGCGCGACGTCGACCACGGCCGTGTAGGGAATGACCTCGTTGGCCAGATTATGGAGCTTGAAATCGGACCAGCGGGGAAACGGCCTGTCGCCCTGCACATTGCGGCAATGGTCGAGGAAACCCGCCGTCCGAACCGAGAGGACTTCGTCCGGTTCGACGACGACGAAATTGTAATCCAAATCTGCCCAGATACCGTTCACGGCGCGCCCATCCAATAATCGCGTTTCTACGACGATCTAAGCAATTTTAGCCCGCCAATCTTGCAGCGACCTGACCGATAGCGACAAGAGCCCCCGGTCGGCGCGCGGGCAAGCCTTCCACTCCTGCTTCTGGCCTGATAATTATGAAGAATTGGTGCTGGTGATTTTTTTCAAACAGCACAGAATAAGCGATTGATCACTGTCGATTGAGATCATCATCCATGGGCCGAACGCCCCAAAAAGAAACAACGAATTCCCGCCGCAACGCGCCCGACAGGACGGCGCGATCCGCGCGTTTGTTTTCTCGCCGCACACTTCTCGGCCATGGCGCGGCTCTCGCCGCCGCCGGCGTCGGCACGGCGTTGACGCCGTTTTTCGTGCGCCCGGCCCATGCCGCCGGCAATACGCTGAACGTCCTGACCTGGACCGGATATGTCCCCGACGGCTTCGTGAAGGCATTTCATAAGGCAACGGGCATCACGGCGACCATCACGACGGTCGGATCGAACGAGGAAATGCTGACCCAGGTCATGGCCACGCACGGCCGCGCCTGGGACGTGATCTCTCCGTCGGCCCATCGCAAAACCCAGTGGCAGGAACTCAACATGACCCAGGCTTGGGACATGGAGAAACTGCCAAATCTGGACAACGTCGAACCCCGGTTCCGCAAGATTTCCGAGAACTGGACCTGGGGCGACGGCCAACACCACCTGCCCCACGTCTGGGGGACGGAGGCGATTTCCTGGCGCACGGACAAGTTCACAACAAGCTACGGCGAATTGTCCCTGGCGGATCTGTGGCGGCCCGAGATGAAGGGCCTGATCCAGGGCCGCGCCCATTCGATGATGTCCGGGATCGGCCGCATGTTGGCGGATCAGGGCAAACTGGCGCCGCTGGAAGAATCCTACAACGACGAAAGCGCCATGCGCAGCACCTGGAGCGACATCATGCGCTTCGCCGTCGAACACAAATCCTGGCTGCGCGCCTTCTGGCACGATCACGAAAGCCAGAAGACCAACTTCACCCGCAACGGCGTGGTCATCGGCCAAACCTGGGACGGCCCGGCCATCGAATTGGCCAAGGCGGGCGAGCCGATCGCCTATCTGGCACCCAAGGAAGGGGCCTTTGCCTGGATGGACGGCCTGGCGATCACCGCGGCGTCGAAAAACGCCGACGAGGCGCACGCCTTCGCCGACGCCCTCTACACCGTTCGCGCCGGGGCCGAACTGGCCAATACGACGGGCTACAATTCCGTGGTCGGCGGGGTGACGGAGCGGCTGACCGACGCCTCACGCGCCGCCTTCGAAGCCGCATATCCGGACGACGCGCTCGACAAGTTGTGGTGGTGGCCGGACGAGCCGGTCTGGTATGCCCATCTGCGCAACGCCTATCGCGACCGCTTCCTGGCCGCCTAGGCCCACATCCCAGCCTTTGATTTCAGACCATTCGGCTCCGGCGACAAAAAGCCGGGGATACTTGCACGGCCCTGTCCCAGACAACAAAAAGCCGGGGACGCTCGCGCGCCCCCGGCTTTCCAGTTCGATACTTTCTTAGGATCAGAGCTCTTCGAGCGCTTCCCGAAGCACGCCGATCATCGCGTCAATGTCGGCTTCGGTGGCGACGAAAGCCGGGGCCACGACGCCGCAATCGCCCGTGAATTTCACATGCAGGCCGCGCCAGAACAGGTCTTTCTGGAACTGGGTGCCGAGCGCGCCCGGCCCGCCCTTGGGCTTCAGTTCGATGGCGCCCAACATGCCGTAACCGCGGATGTCGGCCAGGCAGTCCATGCCTTCCAGCGAGAACAGCGCCTTCTGGAAATGGTCGACCAGACCGGCCGCCTTTTCGAAGGTGTTTTCTTCGTCATAGATCTTCTGCACGGCGACGCCGGCGGCGCAGGCCGCGGGGTGCGACGAATAGGTATAGCCGTGGAACAGCTCGATGGCGTTTTCCGGGGCGACGTCGATGATCGTTTCGTAAATCTCGTCCTTCACCGCGATGGCGCCCATGGGCTGGCAGCCGTTGGTAATCGCCTTGGCCAGGGTCATCAGGTCCGGCGTCACGCCGAAGGCCTGAGCCGCGAACGGCGCGCCCGTGCGGCCGAAGCCGGTGATGACCTCATCGAAGACCAGCAGAATGCCGTGTTCGTCGCAAATCTCGCGCAGGCGTTCCAGATACCCCTTCGGCGGAACCAGGCAGCCGGTCGAGCCGGCAATCGGCTCGACGAAGCAGGCGGCGATGGTCGAGCCGCCGACGTTGGCGCAGATGCGGGCCAGATCGTCGGCAAGCTCGGCGCCCTTTTCGGGCTGACCCTGGACAAAGGTTTCGGACCCGTCCCAGGTATGGCGCATGTGGACGACGCCGGGCATGACGCCGGAGAAGGTCTCGCGGTTCTTGACCATGCCGGAAAGCGACGTGCCGCCGATGTTGACGCCGTGATAGGCCCGTTCGCGGGAGACGAAGCGCGTGCGCTGACCCTGGCCCTTGGCCCGGTGATAGGCCATGGCGATTTTCAGCGCCGTGTCGATGGCTTCCGAGCCGGAGTTGGCGAAGAAGATGTGGTTCATCGGCTCCGGCGTGATGCGGGCGACGCGCTGCGCCAGGTCGAAGGCACCGGGGTGGCCCATCTGGAACGGCGGGGTGTAATCGTTTTCCAGAAGCTGGCTGTAGACCGCTTCGGCGATTTCCTTGCGGCCGTGGCCGAGCGGGCAGCAGAACAGACCCGACGAGCCGTCGAGGATCTTGCCGCCTTTGTGGTCGTAGTAGTGAATGCCTTCGCCCCGAACGACCAGGCGCGGGCTTTTCTTGAAATCGCGGTTGCCGGTGAACGGCATCCAGTTCTCTTCAAGGGAATTGGTGTTGTATTCCATGGTCGATCCTCCTCGAGGCGCCCGCCGGCGTCTTGACCGGTCCGGGGGCGAAAAACGGGCGGGCGGCTCACGCATGCGAAATGCGTCCGGGAACCGCCGGGCTTGTCACGAAACTGGCCCCATCGTAATCTCGCTGGCTGGCACCACGTTAGAGCCAGTCAGGGCATTTCCCTGGACCACATTTCCCGGCGTTTCGGCGCGGGGCCCGGCAGGGGGAATGTCCGGGTCTCACGGCGGCGGAAAGCCGGGCCCAAGGGGCGGACAACAAGAAGAACGAACACCCATGCGCGACGGCATCTTTCATTTGGACAAGCGTCCGAACATCTCGATCCAGGGTCAAATCCGCGAAATGCTGGTTTCGGCCATTCTCGGCAGACAACTGCCGCCGGGCGACCCGCTGCCCTCCTCGCGCAAACTGGCGAAAAGCCTGGGCGTGTCCCGCAACACGGTGGTCCTTGCCTATCAGGGGCTGGTCGACGACGGCTATCTGGAATCCCGCGAACGGTCGGGCTTCTATGTGTCCGACGACATTCTGGAAGGCCGCGCGGACGAACCGATGCCCGCCCCCATGGCGATCCCCGACGCCCGCGCCGCCGCCGCCGGCCCGGCAAACGGCGAAGGCCCCGATTGGGACGCCATCTTCCGCGTCAGCCCGTCGCGCCAAAGCAACGTGGAAAAACCGACCAACTGGCTGACCTACCCCTATCCCTTCATCTACGGCCAGGTCGATCAATCGCTGTTCCCCATCGCACAATGGCGGGAATGTTCCAGGCAGGCGCTCGGCCGCAAGGGCATGGACGCCTGGACCGGCGACGCGCTGGCCGCCGACGACCCCATGCTGATCGAACAGATTCAGACGCGCCTTCTGCCGCGCCGCGGCATCCTGGCCCGCGAGGACGAAATCCTGGTCACCCTGGGGGCCCAAAACGCGCTTTATATCCTGGCGGCGTTGCTGGTCCAGCCGGAGACCCGGGTCGCCATCGAAGACCCGGGCTATCCCGACCTGCGGAACATCTTCGGGCTGAAGACCGACCGCATTCAGCCGATCCCGGTCGATGCCCATGGCCTGCCTGTGGACCGGCGGCTGGACGATGCCGACATCGTCTTCGTCACGCCCAGCCATCAGGCCCCGACCACCGTGACCCTCCCGCGTACGCGCCGCCAGGAACTGCTGGCCAAAGCGAACGACAAGGACTTCGTGATCATCGAAGACGATTACGAATGGGAAACCAACTACGTCTCCGAACCCACCCCCGCCCTGAAATCCATGGATACGGCCGGGCGGGTGATCTACGTCGGATCGCTGTCGAAGACCTTGTTCCCGGGCCTGCGGCTCGGCTACCTGGTCGGCCCGGCGCCGCTGATCCGCGAAGCCCGCGCACTCCGCCGCCTGATGTTGCGCCACGCGCCCAACAACAACCAGCGCACGGCGGCCCTGTTCCTGGCGCTCGGCCATCACGACAGCCTGGTCCACAAACTTCAGAAGGCCTACCGCGAGCGGTGGAAGATAATGGGCGAGGCCCTGGCCGAACACCTGCCGGGGTGGTCGCAATCGCCGGCCTTCGGCGGGACCAGCTATTGGGTCACCGGTCCGGACGGCATGGACGCCGGGAAACTGGCCGACCGCGCGCTGGACGACGGGGTAATCATCGAGCCCGGCGCGGTCACCTTCGCCGGCCCCGAGATCCCGAAAAACCACTTCCGCCTGGGCTTCTCCTCCATCGCCACGGAGCGGATCGAGCCGGGCATCCGCCTGCTCGCCGACGTGATCAAGCGTGGTTTCTAGCCAATTCAGCAATAATTCTTCTGAATTAAAAAAAGTGGGACGAATTTGCGCCGAATTGCGCATTCTGGCGCGTGAAATTGCCCGCATCTGGCCCTATCCCCTGGCCCAAGGAGAGCCTACGAAACGGGGCATGGAATGCGGTGATGTGCGCCGCGCCGGCGTGGGCTATCGTCTCTCCAGAACGATCTGGACTCGCCCGCTTGGGAGAGCCCGGCGCCACCTGTCGCCTGCATCCAGGCCCGGACTTAAAGCTCGGGCTTAGGGTGGTATAACATTTCGGAACATGAAACCCGCCGGGGGCCGTCGATGACGCAGCCTCGGCCGCATACGGGAGGACCCCACGTATGACCAAGATGAATACTGAAGAAGCCTTCGTTAAGGTTCTTCAAATGCACGGCATCGAACACGCCTTCGGCATTATCGGATCGGCCATGATGCCGATTTCGGACCTGTTCCCCAAGGCTGGGATCACCTTCTGGGACTGCGCCCACGAATGTAACGCCGGCATGATGGCCGACGGCTTCACCCGCTCGTCCGGTAAGATGTCGATGATGGTGGCGCAGAACGGCCCCGGCATCACCAACTTCGTGACCCCGGTGAAGACCGCCTATTGGAACCACACGCCGCTGCTGCTGGTCACGCCGCAGGCCGCCAACAAGACCATCGGCCAGGGCGGGTTCCAGGAAATCCCGCAGATGGCCCTGTTCGAAGACATGGTCTGCTATCAGGAAGAAGTCCGCGACCCGTCGCGTATCGCCGAGGTTCTGAACCGGGTGATCGAACAGGCCTGGCGCGGCTCCGCCCCGGCGCAGATCAACGTGCCGCGCGATTTCTGGACCCAGATCATCGACATCGAACTGCCGCAGGTCGTCAAGATCGAACGCCCGTCGGGCGGCAAGCAGGCCATCGCCGACGCCGCCAAGATGCTGTCGGAAGCCAAGTTCCCGGTGATCCTGAACGGCGCCGGCGTCGTCCTATCGGGCGGCATCGAGGCCTCCAAGCAACTGGCCGAGCGTCTCTCGGCGCCGGTCTGCTGCGGCTATCAGCACAATGACGCCTTCCCGGGCTCGCACCCTCTGTTCGCCGGCCCGCTCGGCTACAACGGCTCCAAGGCGGGCATGGAACTGATCGCCAAGGCCGACGTGGTCCTGGCGCTGGGCACGCGGCTCAACCCGTTCTCGACCCTGCCGGGCTACGGCATCGATTACTGGCCGAAGGACGCCAAGATCATCCAGGTCGACATGAACGCCGACCGCATCGGCCTGACCAAGAAGGTCGACGTCGCGATTCAGGGCGACGCCAAGATGGTCGCCGAACAACTGCTCACGGGCCTTGCCCCCAACGCCGGCGACGCCGGCCGCAAGGACCGCGAAGACCTGATCGCGACCACCAAATCGCGCTGGCTGCAGGAACTGTCCTCCATGGACCACGAAGACGACGATCCGGGCACCACCTGGAACGAACGTGCGCGCAACGCGCATCCGGAGCGCATGTCGCCCCGCATGGCATGGCGCGCCATTCAGGCCTCCCTGCCGCGCGATGCGATCATTTCATCCGACATCGGCAACAACTGCGCCATCGGCAACGCCTATCCGACCTTCGAGGAAGGCCGCAAATACCTGGCCCCGGGCCTGTTCGGTCCCTGCGGCTACGGCTTCCCGTCGATCCAGGGTGCGAAAATCGCCAACCCGGACGTTCCGGTCGTCGGCTTCGCCGGTGACGGCGCCTTCGGCATCTCGATGAACGAAATGGGTGCCGTCGGCCGCGACGAATGGCCGCCGATCACCATGATCATCTTCCGCAACTACCAGTGGGGTGCGGAAAAGCGCAACACGACGCTGTGGTACCAGGACAACTTCGTCGGCACGGAACTGGACCTGGACGTGACCTACGCCGGGATCGCCGAAGCCTGCGGCCTCAAGGGTGTGCAGGTCACGACCATGCAGGAACTGACCGATGCCCTGGCCGTCGCCGTCAAGGAACAGATGGAAGACAAGGTCACGACCTTCATCGAGGTCATCCTGAACCAGGAACTGGGCGAGCCCTTCCGCCGCGACGCCATGAAGGCGCCGGTCGAAGTCGCCGGCATCAGCGCCAGCGACATGCGCCCGCAGAAGGGCGCGGCCTAAGGCCCGCCTTCACTGACTTTCCGCCCCTGGGCATCCGCCCGGGGGCGGCCAAGGGATCAGGCTGACAAGCCTTTCCGGAAGAGTGTGGCAACGGCGTCCGCTCTTCCGGCTCCCCTCTGGGGCCTTGCCCCGATTTTTCGAATTTCCCGCGTTTCCCACCTTCCCGTTTCCTTCGTCCACGGAGTATGCTCCCGGCATGCTGAGCGACGCCCCCTTCGAAGTTCCCCAATATCTGCTTGATCTGGCCAAGGGCCTGGACCGCGTGCCGATGGCCGTGGCCGGGGCCGACAATATGGTCGTTATGGAAAGTGCGCGGCAGGCCGCCGACGCCGGTCTGATCGACCCGATCCTGGTCGGCGACCGGGACGAGATCGAAAGCCTGGCCGAAACAATGGGCTGGGACGCATCGGAATTCCGCATCGTCGAAAGCGGCGAGGAAGACGAGGCCGCCGCCGCCCGCATGGCCGTAAAGCTGGCCCGCGACGGCGAAGTCGCCGCCCTGATGAAGGGCCATGTCCATACCGACGCCCTGATGGCCGCCGTGGTCGCCAAGGAAACGGGCCTGCGCGACGGGCGCCGCCTCAGCCATGTCTTTCACATGACCGTGCCGGGATCCGACCGGGTCTTGATGATCACCGACGGCGCGGTCAACGTGAACCCCAATCCCAATACCCTGATGGACATCGTCAAGAACGCCGTCGGCCTGGCCCATGCGCTGGGCAATCCGGAGCCCAAGGTCGCCATGCTGTCGGGCACGGAAAGCCCGATCCCGGCGATGCCGTCCAGCCTGGTTGCCAAGGAAATCGTCGAGCGCGCCCAAGCCGGCGAAGTCACGGGCGCCATCGTCGACGGGCCTTTCGCCTTCGACAACGCGATCTCGCCGGAGGCCGCGAAGGTCAAGGGCATCGACAGCCCCGTCGCCGGCAAGGCCGACATCCTGGTCGTGCCCAACATCGAAATGGGCAACGGCCTGTTCAAGATGCTGGTCTATTTCAAAAGCGGCCTGGCCGCGGGCGTCGTGCTGGGCGCCAAGGTGCCGATCGTCCTGACCTCGCGGGCCGACCCGCCGGAGGCCCGCTTCGCGGCGACCGCCATCGCCGCCATCGCCGCCGCCAAGGGCAAGGTTTAAGCCCACCCCGCGCAAACGGGCCATCTCGGCCCTGCCGCCCTACCTTTTGAATTCGTCCAATTTCTCGATCATCGCGTCGGACGCGATGGCGCAATTGTGACGTGCGAACACGCTCAGGTCGGGCCCCCGGATCAACAAGACACGCTCAATCAGGCGCTCGCCGATCTTGGTGTTCAGCTTGTCCGCCAGTTTGTCCCCTATGCGCGCCAATTCCGATTTGGAAAAGGACGCCCCGGCCGCGAGCGCGTCGGAAAACGCCACGTTCAATTCATGATAGATAACCGGCGCCTCGGCGCAGACATCGCGAAGCGCGTCCCGATCGACGAGCACCGCCGCCGGCAGGACCAGAGAATTTGAAACCTGCCGTTCGCCGAAGGCACGCGGAATGGACAAATGCTTGAACAGGACGACCGGCGGCAATTCCTCCGGCTTGTCCTCTGATTTATAGGGCGCCCGGGGCAGAGGCGCCGGTTTTGCCGCCGGTGCGGTGGCGGGCGACTGCAGGGCGGGTGGCAGAGAGGCCGGTTTCGACGGCCCCGCATCGGGCACCAGTCCCTCCACGGAAAAAAACAGGCCGATCGCCAGGATCAACATGGCGCCGGTCGCCGCCGCCAAAAGACGCGGGTTCTTGAAGAACAGATAGGTCAGACGCTGCACCTTGCGCCCGAACTCGTGGCCCCGCCGGTCGGCCTTGGCCCGGTCCTTCTTCGCGAGATAGGCCTGTGCCTTGGCGATCCGCTGGTTCTTAATCGCACGCAGAAGATTGATGACCGATTGCGTCGGCATCGTTCCTTGCGCATCGGCGAACAGGCTGTCGATCTCGGTAAGCAACTGTGCCGTCGCCAGTTCGTCATCCTTGCGGGTATAGAGTTGGCCGATCACGGCAAGCAGACAGCCGCGCAGGGCATCGGCGTTGGGCGCCTGCGTCACGGCGACGATCAGACCCTGTTCCGGGTCCTCGAACACCGTTTCCCAATCGGTCACGCCTTCGGGCGTTTGCGGAAATGCAGGTTTGGCCATGCCTTATACTTGGGGACGGCGGGCATAATATTCAGTGTTTGCGGTCACACCGCATAAAAAAGATGCGAATTTTTAGGTAAATTTGATGCTTTTGCGGCGCAATCCGCGATTTAGCGAAGCGGCGTGACGGTCGGCGTCGGCGGCGCGTCCTGCGGCTCACCGAGGATCTTCGCCACGTCCTGTTTCATCAGAATACGCGACCAAGTGCGGATTTGATGAATTCCCTCGACCGGCGTCACCCATTCCGCCGGATCGTCGGCCGGCGGCAAGGTCAAAACGAAAGCCCGGCGCCCGCCGCGGGCCGCAACGGGCGTCAGTGTCCAATCCTCCCTCTCGCCACGCGTGGTCCCCTTCTCGCCACGCAGGCAGGCCGCCAACAGGCCGTTATCCGTATCCTCGTGCAGGTCCAGCCAGGCAAAGGCGTGCTTCGCGGCGTAGCGGGTCAATTCGGGATTATCCTTCATCTCCTGGCGCAGAAGGGCGAATGCCGCGTCGAACCAGGTCAATTGTTCCTTCGCCGTTTCGTCGCGGCAGCGCCGCAACTGGCGGATCTGGCGTTCGCGGGCAACGAGGTACCAAAAGGCGGCCTTCAGATAATTGCCGGTTTCCTGCATCCGCCGGGCCGAAGCATAAATCCAGAGCGGGGGAAAGGTTTCGGCACGCCCCTCGAACCAGCGCCGGTATTCACCCAGCATCTTGGCCGGCACCGCGGCGATCCATTGCTCGCCGATGGCCCATTTGCCGCTTTCCCGCGCCTTGTCGATCTGAAACGTATAAACGTCGAGCGGATCGGACGTCCGAAAATGCCCCGCGGGCAGGCTCGCCACGATACCGCTGCGTGCCGTCCCGTCCTGGCGCGTACAACCGCCGCCCGCCAGAACAGCGGCGGCGAGGACGAGCGGTATGAAACGGCGTGCAATCATGGCGAAAGCCTAAAGCCTTTCACCGATTAAGGAAATCCTTCCCGACGGCGACGCCCCCGCCGATGATCTGCATCAATGCGGATGCATGGGCCGTCGCCCTATCTTCCTCGACCAATGGCATTTCCGTTCCACGACCAGGGGAGGACATTATGGACGGTGACAAACGGCCTTCAGCAAAGGCTCCGGCCTACGACGATCCCGGCTGCGCCTATTGCCCGACGACGGTCCAGGCCTGCCGGCAGGGCGAAAGCGAGACACGGGGGCCCGGTTTCTGCCCGTCCAAGGTCTGCCCCGATACGATCCGCGACGCCGTCGGCCATTACCAGGACCCGACGATTTTGAAGGTGGCCCAGGTCTCCGCCCGGATCGAGGCCGAAGGCTATTGCCAATGGACGCGGGTCGAGGAAATCGTCCAGTTCGCCCGCCAGATGGGATTCACCAAGGTCGGCATCGCCAGTTGCATCAGCTTCCTCGAGCAGGCCAAAACGCTCAGCGCCGTTCTGGAAAGCCATGGATTCGAGGTCGCCTCCACCGCCTGCAAGCACGGCAGCGTGGCGAAGGAAAACATCGGCCTGCGCGACGACGAGAAAATCCGACCCGGTCAGCATGAAAGCATGTGCAACCCGGTGTCGCAGGCCCAGGTGCTGAACGCGGCGGGCTGCGAATTCAACATCGTCCTCGGCCTCTGCGTCGGCCACGACAGCCTGTTCTTCAAGTATTCCGACGGCCTGGCGACGACCCTGGTCGCCAAGGACCGGGTCCTGGCGCATAACCCGATCGGCGCGCTGAACCTGGCCGACAGCTACTATTCCCGCATCTGGGGCCCCGGCCGCCCCGACAAGATGCCGAACAAGCCGAAGCGAAAAGCCAAGGAGGTCGCGGAGTAACCTACTCCGCCGCCCCTTCCGTCAGCAGGGTTTCACCGGGTTTCACGCGGGTGAACTTGACCGGTTCCGTCGTGATGTCGATGGCGCCGTCGGTCAGCTTCACGCGGGTGAAGCGGGAATTTTCCACATCGCGGACGTCCGGGAAATCGGCGCGGTAATGGGCGCCCCGTGAATCGTCGCGCGCCGTGGCGGCGGCGGTGATCGCCTTCGAAACCAAAATCAGGTTCTTCAGGTTCAGCCAGTCGTGCCAGGTCAGGTTATAGGCGAGGTCCGTGCCCGTGACCCCGGCCTTGTCCAGGTCGGCGTCCAGTTCTTCCAAACCGGCCTCGGCCCGCTTGAGGCTTTCCAGGTCGCGGATGATGCCGGCATCTTCCCACATCAGGTCGTAAAGCCGCACGCGGACGTCGTCGATGGTCGTCCCGCCGCCACCGACGGGCTGGCAGAGCGGACGCCCCGCGCGGGCGATGGCGGCCTCGATCTCGGACCCGTCCGGTTCGGCGAATTGGCCGTGTTCGGGCGTCCATTTGGCGATGGTGTCACCGGCGATGCCGCCGAACACGGTCGAATTGGCGACGCCGTTGCCGCCCAGGCGGTTGGCGCCATGGACACCGCCCGTATCCTCGCCGGCCGCGAACAGGCCGTCGATAGCAGTCGAACAATCGGCTTCGAACTCGGCCCCGCCCATCATGTAATGGGCGGTCGGCACGACCTCGACCAGACCTTCCGCCAGATCGAAGCCGCAATCGGCGCAGCGTTCGACCATGCCCTTGAAGTTCTTGCGGACCTGCGGCGTGTCCAAATGCTTCATGGTGATGTAGAGCCCGCCATTGGCCGCCGTGTTGCCCGCCCGCATTTCCGTGAACATGGCGCGGGAGACGATGTCGCGGGTCGCGCGTTCGTTGCGCTCGTCATACTTATGCATGAAGCGTTCTTCGTCGCCGCCAAGAAGGTAGCCGCCGAAACCGCGGAGGCCTTCCTCGATGATCGTGCCGGTCATGCGGGTGTCCGACCCGGCGATCAGGCCGGTCGGGTGGAACTGCACCATTTCCATATCGCGCAAGGCGAGGCCCGCGCGCATGGCCATGGCCATGCCGTCGCAGGATTTGTCGCCCGACGGCGTGTGGTACTTGTACATGGTCGGCCCGCCACCGGTCGCCAGCAGCACGGCCTTGGCCTGGACGAAACGGAAGTGGCCCGTCCGCATGTCGATGAACAGCACGCCGGAAATCCGCGAGCCGTCCTTGGACTTCACCAATTCGATGGCGCGGTGGTCTTCCAGCTTGTCGACATCGCGGGCCCAGGTCTGTTCCATCAGGCGGTTGATGATTTCGATGCCCGTCAGATCGCCCTTGTGGACCGTGCGGTCGAAGGTCTGCCCGGCGAAGGCCTTCTGGTGGACGGAGCCGTCGGGGTTGCGGTCGAAATAGCAGCCCAGTTCGTTTTCAAGTTCGCGAATGCGGACCTGGGCTTCGGTCACCAGGGTCCAAGCGAGGTCCTGATTGTTGAGCCACTTGCCGCCCTCGACGGTATCCATGAAATGGCGTTCGGCGCTGTCGCCCGGGGCCAGGGCGACGTTGTAGCCGCCCTGCACCATGCGGGTGCAGCCGGTCTTGCCGAGCAAGCCCTTGACCGCGACGGTGACCTTCAGCTCAGGCGCCAGGTCCTTGGCGTGCAGGGCCGCGAACAGCCCGGCCCCGCCGGAGCCCAGGATCAGAACGTCCGTCTGTTGACGGTCGATGCTTTCGACTTCCGTGCTCACGAAGATGCTCCTTCCGCGGTCACACCCATGGCCGCCAATGCCTCGGCCCTGCGATCCGCCGCCGTCTTCTTGACCCCGTCATAGAGCGAGCCGCCATGGGCATCCATGGCGACCAGCAGGGGGCCGAAATGCTTGATCCGGAATTCCCACAGGCATTCCGGGTTGAGGTCTTCCAGATCGACGTCGGTGATGCGCTCGATCCAGGTCGTCTCCAGCGCCGCCGTGCCGCCGATGATGGCAAGGTAGACCCCGCCCAGATCCTTGAACGCCGCCCGGCTGTCTTCGCCCAGGCCGCCCTTGCCGATGACCATGCGCACGCCGTTCTTTTCCATCAGCGGGCGGGTGAAGCGTTCCATCCGCATCGACGTCGTCGTGCCGATGCAGACTGATTCGTACCCGGCCGGGCAGAAATTGGACGGCGGCACCTTCTTCACGTTGGGCGCCGTATGGATCACCGCATGGCCCGCGAGGTCGAACTTGGTCTCGCGGCCCTTGTCGAACATATGGATCTGCGTCGCGTCGCGGATACCGTAAAGCCAGTCTTCCAGGATCACGGTATCGCCGATCTTTAGCTCGCGGATCTGCTCTTCAGTACAGGGCATGTGAATTGTGTGTTCAGTCATTATCTCACCCTCCCTTAAAAGCCGATCTCGACGCCCTTGGGCGTGAAGCTCGCTCGCGCACGGCGTGCCGAATGGCACATGATGTTGACGGCCACCGGGTTCATGGTGATGTGGGTCGCCGCCGTCTCGACGTGAACGGCGAAGGCCGTGCTGTCACCGCCCAGGCCCTGCGGGCCAATGCCCAGCATGTTGACCGCCGCCGAGAGTTCCTTTTCCAGCTTGGCGCCTTCCGGATCGGGGCAGGTCGAGCCCAAGGCCCGCGCCCCGGCCTTCTTGGCCAGCTTGGTGCAAAGGTCGGACGTGCCGCCGACACCGACGCCGACGATGGTCGGCGGGCAGACGCGGCCGCCGCATTCGATAACCTTGTCGACGACGAAGCTCTTGATACCCGCGACGCCCTCGGCCGGGATGCACATTTTCAGGTAGCTTCCGTTTTCCGAACCGGAGCCCTTGGGGATCATCTCCATCTCGAAGACTTCGTCCTTGTCGGTGAAGTCGATGTTGATGACCGGCACGCGGATGCCGCAGGACGTCTGCTCGTTCACGCGGGTGATCGGATGGACGACGGAGGAGCGCAGCGGATGTTCCGTGGTCGCCCGCTCGCATCCCTTGCGGATCGCTTCCTTCAGCTTGTAGCCGTCGAAGTCGATGCCGCTGCCGATTTCCAGGTTGTAGATCGGGATGCCCGTGTCCTGGCACAGAAGGTTCGTCGTGTCCTCGGCGACCTCGATGTTCTGAATCATCGTCGCCAGGATCGATTTCGCCGTCGGGTCCGTTTCCGTGGCGTCGAGGCGCTTGAAGCCCTCCTTGATGTCCGGCGGCAGAATCTTCAGCGCCTGGATGTAGAGATGTTTGGCCGCTTCTTCCACGGCTTCCATGTCGAGTTTCATATCGTCTACTCCTTCAACCCTGTCTCAACCGGCGTTGAGCAGGAACAGCAGACCGGCCGCGACGGACAGCCCACCGGTGATCGCAACCACCGATTTCTGCCAATCGCGCCAGGCCAGGAATTCAATGGCGAGCACGCGAAGCCCGCCGGTCATATGGGCGGCCAACAGGATCACCAATCCGGTTTCCAGCAGTTTGACCAGGGGTGCCTCGGTCCAGCTCAGGAACATGTCCAGCGTCGCCGCCTGTTCGACCGCCAGCCCCAGCACATAGAAATGAGCCGGCAGAAAGAACAGCAGCGCGACCCCCGACAGCCGGTGCAGGGCGAAGGCCCAGTAGTTGGCATGATTGCGGTGTGCTTTCATTGTCTTACGCCCCCAATCCATAGAGGCCGATCACGGCGCGGAAGCCCATCACCAGGATCAGCACGCAGACGGCCGCCATGATCCAATGGGTCGTCCGCCGCCCGAAGGACGTGTACTCGCGCAGGATATTGCGCAGCCCCACCGGCGCATGCAGCGCCACGGAGACGACGAAGACCGAATAGAAAAGAAGCCAGGGAACCGAGCCGCCGACGCGGGCGACGATTTCCTTGGACGTCACACCCCCCTGGACGGCGATGACGATGACGGCCAGATGGACGATGACGCAGACGGCCAGGATGGCGGCGGTCACCCGCTGCACCAGCCATTCGAGAATTTCGGCTCGGGCGGAGGTCATGGATCAGATCTCCCCCTTCAGCGCCGCCTTGACCGTCGCCCGCTTGAGGCCGGCGATCGAGGCCGTCGGATTGAGATGCTTGGGGCAGAGCTCGAAACAGCTTTGGTGCGAATGACAGGCCTGGCAGCCGCCGGAGCCGGAAATCGCCTTCAAGCGTTCCGCCCGGCCGCCATCGCGCACGTCGTTGTGCAACGTCCAGGCGCGGTTGAGCGCCGCCGGGCCGAGGTAGTCGCCCAGCCAGGCGACCGTGTCGCAGGCCGAATAACAGACGCCGCAGTTGATGCATTCGATCCCGGCGGAGGCTTCCTTACGCTGCGGGTCATCCGGCGAGACCTGGGCGAAATCGTCGGCGCGGGTCGCCGTCGGCACGAACTGGGCCTTGGCCTGGGTCCATTTTTCGAAGAAGTCAGTCATGTCAACGGCGAGGTCGCGGATCACCGGCAGGTTGCGCAGCGGCTGGATGCGCAGCGTCCCGTCGCCCGCGACCTTGTCGATATGGGTGCGGCAGGTCCAGCGCGGCTTGCCGTTGACGGTCATCGCGCAGGACCCGCAGACGCCGACGCGGCAGGCGAAGCGGTAACTCAGCCCCGGGTCCAGGTTACGCTGCACGTAGGTGACGATGTCGAGAACGGTCTGGCTCTCCATGCGCGGCACTTGGTAGGTCTGAAACTCGCCCTCTTCCTTGCCACGCCAAATTTCGACGGTGATGGTTTCGCTGCTCATGTTCGCTTCCGTTGCTGACGTCTTCCCTGTTTGCACGCGTGCTATTCGTGTTTCTCGCCCAGCACCAGGCGGCGGTCCGTCGGCGGAAACCAGGCGATCTGATAACTGATCGGCCGTCCGCGCCGTTCGAACCCTTCCATGTGGTAGGCCAGGCCCGGCTGTCCGTCCGGTTGGCCCAACGCCCGCGCGACGCTACCGGGCAGCGGCACGCAAGAGACCATTTCACGCACCCGTTCCGTGACGACGTTGAATTCGTCGGCCAGAAAGGCGCGGATGTTGACGTTTTCCAGTTCCTTCGGCGCGATGCGCAGCAATCCGGCGACCCGGTCGGCCGGCAGGTAAAGCTCGCTGATGCCCGTATAGGCGTGGTTCACGTCGATCCGCCGGGAGACTACGATCAGTTCACGGTTGCCCAGAAAATCGCGCCAGGGGCCGCTGCGCCGCGCCGGTTCGATCGCGCCGACCTGGGTATAGACCGGCAGCAACGATTTGCCGTCGTCGGCGAGAAAGCGGAAGTGCCAAAGGTCCTGCGGCGCCATGGCCGGTTCCGCCACGAAGGTGCCGTGCCCATGGCGGCGCACCAGCAGGCCCCGGTCGGCCAGCGTGTTCAAGGCTTTCTGAATGGTGCCCAGGCTGGCGGGCAGAACCCGCGCCAATTCCGTTTCCGGCGGCAGTTTTTCGCCGGTCTTCAACGCACCCTGCCGAATGGCGCGGGTTATGGCGTCGGACAGAAGAAGATATTTGGGCAGCCGGTCGGCGCCCGCGGGGGGGGCGTCCTCAAGCGCCGTTGCCAGGGTGGTGGCAATCATGGATACGTTTCCTCGGTGGTCCGGCGTCGATTTTTATTTGCCGGATCGTTCCCAGATTCCTACACCCGGGATATGAGACTTCGCAAGTCCTATATAGCTATATAGCTTTCCAAAGGCGCTCCCGGCCCGCGCCCCGCCGGAAAATTCCCCACGTTATCCTTGCGACAGCGCGATCAACGCGCCGAATGCATCGTCACCGGCCAGGTGGATATGACTGCCGACCCGCCGGAACGGCAATCCGGCCTCGCTCCAGGCCGCTTGGGCGGCGGGTAGGTCCGCGACCTCGACACGGAACCCGGCGAACAGGGCTTCTTCCCCCTGGGGCTGGGGCGGTTCCGCCCCGGGATAGGTCTCGACGAAAGCATCCGGTTCAAGAATGCAGAATCCCCCGCCGCTGACCCCGGCGCAGAGGCCGCCGTTGATTGGCACGACCGCGCCGAATAGGCGCCGCAGGAAATTCGCGTGCAGTTCGGGAACCTCGGAAACCATGAAGACCTCGGCAATGCGCAAAGCGCCGTTGGCATGGGTCTGGTAATCGGGTTTCCAGAACACGGACGCCGGATGACGGTGGTCGCAGGTGAAGAAGCTCGCGCGCGGCATCGCCGGATTGGGCGCGAAGGTCAGGCGAAAATCGAGTTTGACCTCGGTCCCGTCGGGCTGGCGCGCCGTCCGCCCGAACCCGAAGGGCGCCGGCAGGTCGAGACCGGCGGCGGTAAAACGGGCCCGGTCGACTTCCCATCCCGGCGAGGTCAGGGCCAGCATGGCCATCCCGCCGGGCCGGTCTGCCATGGATTTCAAATAATCGCGATTATAGGCGCCGAAAGAGAATTCGCCCTCGCCCGGCTCGGGCACGTCTTCGGGCTTGGTCACGGCCAGCAACTCGATGAACGAGCCCTGCATCTGCGCCAATCGATTGCCCGTGCCAAAGGGATGCTGCGCCTTAGGCGTCAGCGTAAAGCCGATGCGTTCGTAAAACGCAGCCGCCGCGTCGAGGTCGTGGACCGTCAGAACCACATGATCGAAACCAGCTGGTTCCAAGGGGCCGTCGAGTAAGGGTTCTTCCGCCATTAGGGCACCAAATAAATCGGCGACGACCAGATGACGTGGCCGTCTTCCAGGGTGATCCGGACGTAAAGCGCGTCATCTCGGTCCGGCGACAAGGGAATGCGGCGTTCCAGGCGAAGCCGCGCATGGGGGTTTTCCTCGGGCAGGCGGTAGACCCGCACACGGCGACCCAGGCCGCCCGCTTCCAGGCATGTATCCTCGCGGCCGATGTCCTGGACGGCCAGGGTTTCCTTGACCAGCGGCGTGTCGATGGTCAGCCAGCCCATGACCATGTCGTCCAGCCAGGCGTCGAAGCCGATGAAGCCGCCGGTGGTCAGCGACGACCATTCGACGCGCTGGGGGCTGACCAGGTCGAGTTTCTTTTCGATGTTGTACCAGTTGATCGGCTCGATCCGGGTGAAGGCGTTGCCGGACAGCTCGGCCGAGCCGTCCCAGATCGTCTCGCGCCCCCGCCCCCGGTATTCCGATCCTTCCCAGATCACCCGGATGCGCCGCCCCATGTCTTCCTTTTCCGACGGCCGCCAGGTTTCCAGCAGACGCAGGCCATTGCGGATGTCGATCCGCTCGATCGGCGCACCTGCGTGGATGTCGATCTCGAACAGGGCTTCGCCCGCGTCCGTGCGCAGGATATCGCCCATCACGGCCTCGCTCACCTGTTCGTCCGGCGTCCCACCCAACGCCGGGTCATCGTCGTAGCGGTCGGCGGGCCGGTCCAAGGTCACCTTGGTCGTCAGCACCGCGCGGCAGCCGGTCGTGCAGTAATGATGGCGGCGGCGCAAGGCCTTCATCAGATCCGTGCGCGTCAGGTCGTCGGCGAACAGGCAGGTCAGCCCGCCGTAGGCGCCGAACCGCGTGGCACCCGGATGCGAGGCCCCCGGCCGGCCCTTATGCCCGTCCGAGGTCGCCAGGATGCCGGTGCGGTAACCCATTTCGAAGGCGTCCTCGACTAGCCATTCGAAGGTGCCCCAGGCGGAATGGACTTCGACCGAGCGTTCCTTGTCGCGGTCGTGGCCACGCCGGATATCGGCATAGCGTCCGCCGACATGGGCGAAGACCATTACGTCCTCGTCTTTCAGTTTGCCGAACAGGTCTTCGACGCTGTTGGCGTCCTGGACAAGGTCCGAGCGGTCCTCGACCAGGGCGTGGGAGGAGCGGTAGATCGGCCGCCCTTCCTCGGCATACAGAATGTTGCGGTCGCCGCCGAGGCAGGTATTCGCCGACCATTCGTAGCCGGGGATGACGACGAAACGGGAATCTTGCGTGAACTCGCGGCTGAGGGTGTTCAACTCGGCCCAGAAATCGGACGTGATCTGGAAATCGTTTCCTTGGTGCACCGTCGCGTCCAGGAAAGCCCGATCCCGGGCGAAGGCGAAATAATCCCGCGCGTTGTTGGTGCCGATGGTTTCCTGGGACTGGCCATGCAGGTCGGCCCAGAAGCTGACCCTCGACCGTTTGGGCAGGACGCGCAGCGGATTGGAACTTGCCGTGACGTTGCCCGCAAGGTCGATCAGGTCGATGCGCAGGTCGCCTTCCTCCATCGCGCGCAAGCCGTCCAACTGCACCGACGCCTGACCGGGGTAGAAGGAGATTTCCTCGGGCAGATTCTCGACCGGGCGGGTCGACACCAAGCGGAAGGTATCCTCGCACTTGGTCGAGGGGTTACCCCATTTGTCCTCGCCCTTGAGACCCAGCAGAAAGGTCTCGCCGACGCGCTTCAGGGTCGGGATGATGGCCTTGTAGAGGACCGGCGGACCCGGTTCGATGACGATGGAAGGCGTGTCGGGCAATTCCACGTAATCGTAGGTCGCGAAAGCGTCGACCAGAATGCGAAACTGGAATTCCTTTTCCTGGAAAGTCTGCATGCGCACGCCGGGGCCGCCGAACCGGCGATCCCCGATCCGAATGACGATGCGGTCGCCTTCCGACAGAAAGCCGCGCACGACCTTGATGTAGAGCGTCTTGTCCCAGGGCCGGAAATTGCGTTTCAGGTCGTACTCCATATGGAGCACCGCCCCATTGGATGCCTGGGCCGAGACGTAATTGGGGCCTTCCGGGTCGTCCATCTGCAACCGCCCCAGGTCCGAGGCGAAGCGATGAACGATCTTGAGCGAGCCGGAATCGTCGATCCCGAACTTGCCCGCCGTATAGACGATAAAGAAGGACTGGTAGCTGCCGGCCTCCACCGGGCCCAAGGGCGCGATGGCGACGGAGCCCATTTCCTCCGGCATGTACGTCGAAAGCGGCATGCCTTCGAATTCCCCCGCTTAGGGCCTATGATCCCGGCCGCCCCACGCGGCCCCAGCCCGGTTCAACACTTCGGATTGTTATAATATAGGGCCCGGACGGCAGGAAGGGGATTGCCTCATCGATCATGAGGCGCTCCACGCCGGGGCTCAGGTTTCCTCGTCCCCCGGAAGCGCGAAGCCCCCATCCCGTTGATAGACCTTGATCACCGAGGCATCGTCGGCGCGGCCCAGGCCCATGTCCTTGGCTTCCTGAAAACGCTGTAACGCGGTCTGTGAAATCGGCAACGGGAAGTCCAGGCGTTCGCCCTGGGCCAAGACGATGCCCAGGTCCTTGATGAAGATATCGACGGCGCTTTTCGGGCTGTAATCGTTTTCCAAAACATGCGGGACGCGATTTTCGAACATCCAGGAATTTCCCGCCGACGCCGTGATCACTTTGAATACCGTGTCGGCGTCCAACCCGCTCTTGATGGCCAGGGCCATGGCCTCCATGGCCGATGCGATGTGCACCCCGGCGAGCAGTTGATTGACCATCTTCATGGTCGAACCCGGGCCGGGCGCATCGCCCAGTTCAAACACCGTTTCCGCCGCCGCATCCAGAAGCGGCCGCGCCTTGTCGAAAGCCGTCTGCGCACCCGACGCCATGACCGACAGCTTCCCCGCCGCCGCCTTGACCGGACCGCCGGAGATCGGCGCGTCGAGGTAGAGCCCACCGGCCGCCTCGACCTCGGCCGCCAGGGACTGGGCGGCGTCGGGCGGCATGGTGGCACAGCCCAGAACGACTGAACCGGGCGCCAATGATGCCAGCACGCCATCCGGCCCCCGCAGGACGGAGGCGACCTGATCCGCATTGACGACGACAATGGCGACGGCGTCGGCGCCCGTCGCCGCTTCCCGTGGCGTGCCCACCGCCCGGCCGCCGGCCTGGGCGAAGGCGTTTCGCGCGTCTTCGGAAATGTCACAACCGGCGGTGTCGATCCCCGCCGCCACCAGGGACGAGGCCACGCCCATACCCATGGCGCCGAGGCCGATCACCGCCGCGCGGTAAGCCGTCATGTCAGGATGTTCCTAAGCGGTCTTTTGTTCGTGTCGTTGTTCGGTTGGCGGAGGATCAAAGCGCGTCGAGCGCGCCCTTGATCCGGGTGATCGTATCCTTGAGACCCTGCATCATGTTGTCGGCGTCTTTTTCCAACGCCGCCAATTCCTTCTTACCGGCGGCGATCTTCGCCACCAGTTTCTCGCGCTCGGCGTTCAGTTTATCCAACGCCGCCTGGGCGTCGGCTTGCTTCTGCGCCGCTTCCGATGCCGCTTCCAGCGCGGCCTTGGTCTCGGTGTAGAGACCGGACAGTTTGGATTCCAGTTCCTGGGCTTCCGTGCGGCGTTTTTCGATATCGGCGTTTGTCGCGGCCAGTTCCTGTTTCGCCGTTTCCACCGCCTGGGCGATGTCCTGGCTTTCCTTCATGAACTGATCCTGCGCGGCCTTCATGGCGGCCCGTTCGTCGGCGACCTGGGCGCGCAGGCGGGTCATGTCGTCCTGCGCCTGACCGACGTCGGAGCGGTAATCGACGGCGGCGACCACGGCCAGGCCGGCAACCACGAACAGGCCCAGGGCGACCCGTTTCCACGCCGCGGCGGAACCGTCCATGCCCAAAAAGGCTTTGCGTTTCGCCTTGTCCCCGGCGCCGCCGGCAGCCGCTTTGCCATCGGCCTTGGCATCGGGCTTCGGCGCGGCATTGGCGTCGGCCTTTGCATCGGATGTGCCCGAAGCGGCGGGCTTTGCGTCCGGCTTGGTGCCGGCGGCCGGCTTCGGCGGAGTGGGTTTGGGTGTTTCGTCGCTCATGGGTTCCGATCCTTAATACATTCTGTTTGGGGGCCTCTCCCGCCCTTACCCTCTGTCCCTATTATAGAGGAGACGGGCCCGAGAACCAGGGGGCCATGCTGCGACCGCACATCGAACATGGCTGGCGGAGAGGCCTGAAACCGTTATGATACCGCCCGAAATTCCCGCGCCGCCGGGCCGGTTTCGGCACGAATTCCCAAGCGGCGCCCCACTCCTACTTATCAGCGGCAGATGTCATGAATGTTTCGGAAATCACCCTGCGGCGCCTCAACCTGCCCTTGAAAATTCCCTACAAGCTGGCCTTCGGACCGGTCACGGCCTTCGATACGATCCTGGTGACGGTCACCGGCGACAACGGCGAGGAAGGCTTCGGCGAGGCGACGATCCTGACCGGCTACACCCCGGAAACGGTCGACGGCGCCTGGGCCAAGGCCCGGGAACTGGCGGCCGCCCTCAAGGGTATGGAGGCCGCCACGGCCAAGGCGGAAGCGCTCAAGCATCACAAGGCGGCCCCCTTCACCGTGACGTCGCTGGTCACCGCCATCGAAATGGCCGAAGGCAGCCCGTTTCTCGAGATCACCCGGGAAACGCCGGTGCCGCTGCTGGCGATCCTCAGCGCCTCCGACGAGCCCGGCATCGCCCGGGAAATGGAACAACATCGGGCCGCCCGCTACGGCACGGTCAAGGTCAAGGTCGGCTTCGAATGGGAATCCGACGCCAAGCGCCTGAAATTCATTCAGGATCAAGTCACGGCCATGGGGCCCGGTGCCCCCGGCCTGCGGATCGACGGCAACCAGGGCTATTCCCTGGACGACGCCCTGGCCTTCACCCGTATCCTGGCCCCCGACCATATCGAATTGTTCGAACAACCTTGCCATATGGACGATTGGGACGCCGCCAAGGCGGTTTCCGAGATTTCCCCCGTGCCGATGATGCTGGACGAAAGCATCTACGGCCCGGCCGAAATCGAACGCGCGGCGGCGACCGGGTCGGCGCGCTTCGTGAAATTGAAATTGATGAAGGCCGGTAGCCTGGAAAACCTGGCGGCGCAGTTGGAACGGATTCGGGAATTGGGGATGGAACCCGTCCTCGGCAACGGCGTCGCCGCCGATCCGGGCTGTTGGATGGAGTCCTGCGTCGCGCGCACGCATATCACCAACGCCGGCGAACAGAACGGCTTCCTCAAACCGCATCGCGGCCTGTTCGCCGACCCCATCCGGGTCGAGCGGGGGTCGATGATCCTGACGCCGGGCCGCCCGGCCCTGATCGGCGATGCGGACCTGGACGCGCTTTCGGCGGAAACGCTTCGGGTCGCCGCCTGACCCATGGACCGGCTTTCCGAACTGCTCGGCTACCCGCCGGAAACGCTCGCGCTCATTTCGCTCTGTATCGTCATGGGCGGCATTGCCAAAGGCATCGCCGGGGTCGGCCTGCCGATCGTCACTCTGTCGATCATCCTGACGGCGGGCCTGATGGAACCGCGCGACGCGCTGGCCGCCCTGGTCCTGCCGATCCTGGTCACGAACCTTTGGCAGGCCGTGCGCGCTGGCGATCTGATGACGCCGTTGAAGCGCCATTATCCGATGATCATCACGCTGTTGATCTTCCTTTATATCGGCTCGCTGTTGGTGGCCCGCCTGGACACGCAGATTCTGTTCGCGGTTCTGGGCGCCTGCCTCGCGGCGTTTTCGGCGATGAGCCTGTGGAAACCCCGGTTGGAGCCGTTGAAACCCGAGACGGAACGCTGGGCCGGGCCGCTGGCCGGAACCATCGGCGGGCTGCTGGGCGGAATTTCAACGGTCTGGGGCCCGCCCATGAGCATTTATCTCGTCATGCTGCATCTGAAAAAGGACGAATGGGTGCGCACGGTCGGGCTGATCTGGTTTTCCGGCACGATTCCGCTGACCACGTTCTATTGGGCCAACGGCGTGCTGCATCCGGGCAATATCTGGATCACCGCCGCCGCCTGCGTACCTGTCATGGTCGGTATTCTGATCGGCGAACAGGTCCGCAAGTTCATCGACGAAGACCTGTTCCGCAAAATTCTGCTGATTGTCCTGTTCCTATCCGGGCTGAACCTGATCCGCCGGGCAATTTTCTGATAGCCTTCCGAACAATCGCCGGGGGATGATGCCCGGCGCGCGATCCGGACGAGGGGGGCCTGCCGTGCTGAACATTCTGTGGTCGATCCTGCCGATCTTCGTGCTGATCGTGCTGGGCAACGTCTTGCGCCGGGGTGGCATTCCGTCGATCGAATTCTGGAACCTGAACGACAAGCTGGTCTATTGGGTCCTGTTCCCGTCGCTGCTGTTCTTCAAGACCTCGACGACGGAACTGGCCGGCGGCTTCCTCGGCCCCTTGGCGGCGGCGATCCTGACCGGACTGGCTGCCGCCCTGATCGTATCACTGGGCCTAGGCCTCGCGTTCGGGTTTTCCCGGCCGCAGGCGACCAGCATTCTGCAGGGGGCCGCCCGCCACAACACCTTCCTCGCCCTCGCCATTTCCGAACGGCTGTTCGGGCTGGAAGGACTTGCGGTCGCCGCGCTCTGCACGGCGGTTCTGATCCCGCCGACCAACGTCCTGGTCATCAGCCTGATGAACATCCTGTTGCGCCACGGCGGGCCCGGCGGCCTGTGGGCGCCGGTGGCGCGGGACCTCGCGCGCAATCCGCTGATTCTCTCCGTCGGACTGGGCATCGGCGTCAACTTCGCCGACATCGGCCAGATCCCCGTCATCCACGACGCGACGGAGATGCTCGGCCGGGCGGCCCTGCCCATCGTGCTGTTGGCCGTCGGCGCCAATATCCGCATCAACGAGATGAAGGCTTCGCTGTCGCCCATCGCCCTCGCCACGGCGGTCAAGTTCGTGGTTTTTCCCGCCGCCGTCTGGGGCATGTGCTTCACCCTGGGGATCACCGGCGTCACCGCCTATGTGCTGACCGTTTTCGCGGTCATGCCGATGCCGCCGTCGTCGTTCACAATCGCCCGCGAAATGGGCGGCGATGCGCCGCTCGCCGCCAGCATGGTCTCGCTTCAGACGCTGCTGAGCCTGCTGACCGTGCCGGTCAGCCTTGTGATCGCCCAAAACCTGTTCTAAGAGGCGAGGACCAAGGGAGGGACAGAGATCATGGGACCCCGCGATCATTTCGCCACGCGTTTGGGCTTCATCCTGGCGGCGGCCGGGTCGGCCGTCGGGCTGGGAAATATCTGGAAATTTCCCTTCATGGCCGGACAGAACGGCGGCGGCGCCTTTCTGATCATCTATCTCGCCTTCGTGCTCACGATCGGCTTTTCCGTGATGTTGGCCGAATTCACCATCGGCCGCGCCGGGCAACGGAATCCGGTCGGTGCCTTCCGCGCGCTGAAGGGCGGCGCTTGGCCCGCCGTCGGTGGGCTCGGCGTGATCGCCGGGTTCGTGATCCTGTCGTTCTATTCCGTGGTCGGCGGCTGGACCCTGGCCTATGCCATCAAGGCGGCGACGGGGGCGCTGGCGTCCAACGATCCGGAAACCCTGGGTGCGGCCTTCGGCGCCTTCATTTCCGAGCCCGAGGGCGTGATCGGTTTTCACACGCTGTTCATGGTGCTGACCGGCGGCATCATTGCCGGCGGGGTGCAGGGCGGGATCGAGCGCGCGTCGCGCATTCTGATGCCGGTGCTGGTCGTCCTGGTCATCGTCCTGGCCGTCCGCGCGGTGACGCTCGACGGCGCGGCCAAGGGTATCGACTTCTTCCTCACTCCCGACTTTTCAAAAGTCACCTGGGGCACGGTCAACGCCGCCCTGGGGCAGGCGTTCTTCTCCCTGTCGCTCGGCATGGGGGCGATGCTGACCTATGCCAGCTACCTGGACAAGCAGGTGAACCTGCCGAAGACGGCGGCCCAGGTCACGGTCCTGGATACGACATTTGCGGTGATCGCCGGGTTCATGGTGCTGCCCGCCGTGTTCGCCTTCGGCTTCGATCCGGCGGCGGGCCCGGGCCTGACCTTCATCACCCTGCCCGCCGTGTTCGCCCAAATGCCGGCGGGCCAGGTCTTCGCCTTCCTATTCTTCGCCCTTTTGGCGATCGCGGCGCTGACGTCGGCCGTGTCGATCATGGAACCCGTGGTCGCCTATCTGATCGACGAGCGGCGCATGCCCCGGCGGTGGGCGGCGTTGCTGTCCGGCGTCATGATCTGGGCGCTCGGCGTGCCCTCGGCCCTGTCGCTGGGCCCGTGGAAGGACATGACAATCGGCGGCAAGGGCTTCCTGGACGCCATGGACTACCTGGCCTCCAACATCATGCTGCCGACCGGCGGCGTGCTTATCGCCCTGTTCGTCGGCTGGTCGATTTCCGCCCGCGCGCAGGAAGAAGCACAATCGGACGGCAGCCATCCCTTCCCGCTTATTCGCGTCTGGATATTCATCTGCCGCTTCGTCGCCCCGGCGGCCGTCGCCTGGGTGTTGATCAGCGGCCTGTAACACCGGGCCCGGACATCTCCCTGCCTTGCCGTCGGAAATCCGCCGAGCTTTGACTTGCATCAAGGCGTCATCGGGATTAGTTGATAATAATTCTCAATATTAAGTTCCGATTTCCGTCGCGAGGCCCCATGTCCAAGCCTGTCCGTCCCGCAATCTTCGCCGCCGCCGGCGTCCTGGCTGCGGCCCTGTCCTGCGTCCCGGCAGCCGCCGGAGACGCCACGTTCGCGACCAAGGCCGACCTGGGCAAGGCGCTGTTCTTCGACACCAACCTGTCGAAGAACCGGACCCAGGCCTGCGCAACCTGCCACGACCCAACCCATGCCTTCACGGACCCGCGCCCGACGGCGGTCGGGCGCGCCGTCTCCATGGGCGACGACGGCGCGTCCCTGGGCGACCGCAACACGCCGACCGCGGCCTATGCCCGGTTCTCGCCCAAGTTTCAGCGGCTCAAGGATGGGACCTATGTCGGCGGTCAGTTTCTCGACGGGCGCGAGCCGGACCTGGCCGGACAGGCAGGTGGCCCGCCGCTCAACCCCATTGAAATGGGCATGCCGGATAAGGAAAGCGTGGTCGCGCGGCTGTGGGAAAACCCCGATTACGTGACGGCCTTCACCAAGCTGTTCGGGCCCGAAACGGCGGCGAAGACGGAAACCGCCTATGCCGCCATGACCCAGGCCATCGCGGCCTTCGAGGGGACGGATGAATTCGCGCCCTTCACCTCGAAGTACGACCGGTTTTTGGCCGGCAAAGCGAAACTGACGGACAAGGAAGAGCTGGGCCGCCTGCTGTTCTTTTCCCAGCAGTTCACCAACTGCAACCAATGCCATCAGCTTCATACGGTGCAGCCGGCATCGCGCGAGACCTTCACCAACTACCAGTATCACAACATCGGAATTCCGGTGAACGCGGCGGCGCGCAAGGCCAACGGATCGAAGGCCGGGCATATCGACCGCGGGCTTCTGGACAACCCGGCGGTGGACGATCCCGCCCAGGCGGGCAAGTTCAAGGTGCCGAGCCTGCGCAACGTCGCCGTCACCGGCCCCTATATGCACAACGGGGTTTTCACGGACCTGCGGACGACGGTTCTGTTCTACAACAAGTACAATACCCGCGACCCAAAACGTCTGATCAATCCGGAATCCGGCGCGCCGTTCCGCGACCCGGAAGTCGCCGAGAACATCGCAACCAAGGAATTGACCCATGGCCCGGCGTTGGACGACAAGCGGATCGACGCTTTGGTCGCCTTTTTGAAGACCCTGACCGACCGGCGATACGAGCCCCTATTGGCCGAGATCGAGGCCGAGGAAAAAGCAGCCCGCCAGGCCGCCCACGCCGCGCCCAATAAGAAATAGGCAAAGAAAAAGGCGCGTCCCGCCCCTGGTGGAACCGCGCCCGATTTCTTCACCGGCCAAAGGGGCCGGGAGACAGCCCCGATCAGGACATCTTGGACTGGATGTAGTTGTCCAGGCCCATTTTCTCGATCAGGCCCAGCTGCTTTTCGCACCAGTAAAGGTGGTCTTCCTCGGTATCTTCCAACAGGCCCAGAAGCATCTGTCGGGTGACGTAGTCGCCTTCCTTTTCGCAAAGGGCGATGACCTTGACCAATTCCTTCTGCACGAACATTTCGTAGGAAAGGTCGTTCTTGATCATCGACGTCACGTCCTTGCCGATCTTCAGCTTGGCGCGCGAGGCGACGTCGGGGAAACCTTCCAGGAAGAGGACGCGCTCGATGATTTTGGCGGCGTGCTCCAGTTCTTCTTCCTGCTCGTGCTTCATGCGCTCGTAGAGTTCTTCCAAACCCCAATCCTGATACATGCGCGAATGGATAAAGTACTGGTCGGCGGCCGACATTTCGTGGGTCAACAGGCCGTTCAGCGCGGTGATGACAGTCTTCTTGCCTTTCATGACGGAACGCTCCTTACGCTTGGGATTGGATGTAGTTGGGCAGACCGATGTCCTTGATCAGGCTGACCTGGGTTTCCAGCCAATCCAGGTATTCCTCTTCGTCCTCGAGAATATCGTCGAGAAGATCGCGCGACACGTAGTCGCCCTTGGTCTCGCACAGCGCGATGGCCGTGCGCAGGTCGGCGATGCACTGTTCTTCCAGCGCCATGTCGCAATTGATGATGTCGGGCGTGTCCTCGCCGACCCGAAGCTTGCCCAGATCCTGCAGGTTGGGCAGCCCTTCGAGAAACAGAACGCGGGCGATCAGCTTGTCCGCCTGTTTCATGTCCTTGATCGACTTCTTGTATTCGTGCTCGCCCAGGTCATCCATGCCCCAATCGTTGAAGATCCGGGAATGCAGGAAGTACTGGTTGATGGCCGTAAGCTCGTTCTTGAGGATCAGATTAAGGGTTCTGACTACCTCGCGATCACCTTTCATCGCCATTCTCCTTGATTCGGCCGAGGACCCCCATGTCCCCGATCACCAAACCTCTCATAATTCCAAATTATTGGCAAGAGCATTGATTTTATTAGATAATTTTGAAAGTTATTCGCATCCGCACCTAGATAGAGCGCACGCCGAAAGCGGCTGAAACGCTTGGCCCACCGGGATTTCGCAGGCAGGACCGACAGTTCAACAAAAGCCCTGATTTTCACATCGGGTTTATGCAAAACTACGAATGTGTGCGGACATTGCGGCAGGGGCGCCGCTGCTTTTTTATTTATACATCTGCGCAAGTGAAAATGCCGCTCCCGGCCGCGCCACGGGAGTTCGCGGACATGGGCTGGACCGAATGCTGAAATTCGTCACCAGGAATCGCGCCTTCACGATCACCATCGCGGTGGCCGTGGCGTTGACCTGTGCCCTGCTTGCGGCCGTCTTGCATACCTCCGACAAGATCAAGGCGACGGAACAGGCCGCCTGGTTCGGACGGGCGAAAGCGGAAACGGCGCGGCTGACCGATCAGCTCATTTCCAACATTTATAAGACCGAGGTCAACCTGCGCGCCATTTCAGAACGGTTCCGCGCGACGGGATCGGCCACGCCCGAGGCATTCGGCGCCCTGATCGCCGACGCGAAGAAGTGGGATCCGAACGTCCGCTTTCTTGCCGTCGCCTTCGCCGAGCGGTTGACGTCCGACGAACGGGCCGCAGTTGAGGCCCAACGTGGCGCCTTGACGACCCTGGGCAGCCCCAACCGGCGGGCGGCCGACGCCGATCGCAGTTATGCCGTCCGCGCCGTGGCCCCACCCAATCCCCTGATCCGCGTCGGCACCGATCTGGCGTCCCATCCGGCCTTTCTCGCGACCATCAAGACGGCGGAGCGGCTGCCCGGCACGACGATCATCGGCCCGTCCTTTAACGGCGCCGAGGGCGACCGGGAATTTCCCATCGCCGTTCTGAGCTCCCTGGGCGACGCGCCCGGGGTCGTCGTCGCGACACTGAAGCTGGAGCCGTTCTTCGCCGCGACGACGCAGGACCAGGCATCTTCGGGCATCGGACTGCGGCTGATCGAATACGATGCCCGGTCGGGCACCGACCCTTTGCGGACCGCCGTGATCGGCGACATGGAAGCACCCGAGGGCGTCCACACGGAGGTCATCCGGATCAGCCGCGGCCTCGCCAGTTGGGCGCTGTACTGGGATATTTCCAAGAACTTCCAGGGCGGGCCGAACAAGAATATCGAGTATGTCACCCGCTACGGCGGAAGCATTCTGGCGGTTCTGTTACCGGCCATTCTCGCCTACCTCGCGATCCAAAGCCTGCGCTTCAAAAGCCAGGTGCGGGAGAAGACGGCGGAATTGTCGCGTTCGGCCATGATCATTCAATTGACCATGGACACCATCGATCAAGGTTTCGCCGTGTGGAACGCCGACCACCGCCTGGTGGTCTGGAGCAAACGCTGCCTGGAGTTCTGGTATCAACCGGGCCCCTGGCTGACGGCGGGCACGCATATGCGTGATATCTTCGTCCACCTGGCCAATCAGGGTGCCTTCGGCGACGGCGACCCGGAAGAGATCGCCCAGGTCGAATTGGCGCGGGTCGTCGGCGCAGGCCCGCAATCCGAGGAACGGTTCACCATGACCGACGGGCGCCGGGTCCATGTCCGCAGGTTCCCCTTGGACCGGGGCGGCCATATCGCCGTCTACACGGACGTCACGGCGCAGGAAAAGGCGATTGAAGAACTCTCGCACGCCCGCGACGAGATGGAGGACATGGTCCGTGATCGAACACGCGACCTGATCGTTGCGCGGGACAAGGCGGAACAGGCGAGCCACGCCAAGACCCGTCTCCTCGCCAACGTCAGTCACGAATTACGCACACCGCTCAACGCGATTATCGGCTTTTCGGAAATGATCGGCATGCGCAGCGCCGACGACGCGGTCGCGGAATACGCCAAAAACATCAAACTCGCGGGCGAGGACCTGTTGTCCGTCGTCTGTGACCTGCTGGAAATCTCCCGCGTTGAATCCGGGGGCGCCGAACTGGATATCGAGGATGTGGATATCCGCGAGGCGGTCGACGGCGTTTTCGTTCTGGTCAGCGGCGCCGCCCGCGGGTCCGGGCCGGCCCTGGTTTGTTCAGTGCCCGAGAACCTGCCGCCGCTGCGGGCGGATCCGCTGCGTCTGAAACAAATCCTGCTCAACCTCATCGATAACGCGGTCAAGTTCTCGGCCGACGACAGCGTGACGGAGGTCTCCGCGTCGCTCGACCATGACGGCGACATGATCATTCGGGTCCGAGACCGGGGGATCGGTATTCAGCCGGAAGACCTGCCGCGTATTCTCGAGCCCTTCGCCCAGGTCCAGGACATCATGAGCCGAACCCATGAAGGCATCGGGTTGGGCCTGCCCCTGGCGCGGTCGTTGACGGAAATGATGGAAGGCAAACTGTCGATCGCCAGCGTGCCCGGCGAGGGGACGACCGTCACCCTGGTATTTCCCGCCGCCCAGGTCGGCCGCCGCGCGGCACCGCCGCCGGTCGAAGCCGACCGCCCCGGCGCCTAAGGCCGCGATCAAGTCTTACAGATAAGGTCCCGGGATAATGGGGCTGCCGTCACGGAACCGGTCGGCGCGGAAGCGGCGAACGTCGTGGCCGGGATCGCGGCCCATGACCATATCCGCCATGACCCGACCGATGGCCGGGCCGATTCCGAACCCATGGCCGGACAGACCCGTGCAGATGAACATGCCGGGCAGCGCCGGATCTTCGCCCAAGGTCGGCACCACGTCGGGGGTGACGTCGATCATCCCGGCCCAGGCTTCCGCCAGTTTCAACCCGGCCAAGGCCGGATAGCGTTCGCCGATGCGCCGTTCCAGGCGCCGGATTTCGGACGGATGGGCCGGCGGGTCGAGCACGCGCATACGCTCGAAGGGGCTGACCTCGTCGGCGGTCCAACGCGACGGCGTGCCCCAGGCACCGGGATATCCGCGGGGCGCGCCCAGGGTCAGGCGCATGTCGCGCCAGGACGCCCCCATGGCCTTTATGAACTTGGCAAAATACTTGAACGATTTAGGCGACAGATAGTGCTCCGCCAAGGTGCCGGTAGCCAGGGTATAGCCGCCGTCGGCGCGCCGCCTGAGGCATAGCCCGACGTTGCGGATGTTCGGCACGTCGTCCCGGCCGTCGAACAGCGGCGGCGCAACGTCCGTCCGGGCCACGGTGCAGCGCACGGCAAGTTGCGGCAGGTCGACCCCTGCGTTATGGGCGAAATGGGTGGACCAAGCACCGGCCGCGAGGACGACCGCGTTACAGGCGACCCGGCCTTTTTCCGTGACCACGCCGACGACCCGCCCGCCCTGCACGTCGACCGTGCGCACGGCGCAGTCCTCGGCGATCTTGGCGCCCAGGCGCCCGGCCGCGCGGGCCAGCGCCGGAACAGCGGCAAAGGGCTCGCCCCGGCCGTCCGACGCGGTCAGCATGCCGCCGGCGAAGTCGCCCGGCAGGCCGGGGTAAAGGGATTTGATCTCGTCCGGCGTCAGAAGCCGCGTATCCAGCTGATGTTCCTTGGCCATCGCGAGCCAGTCTTCATACCCGGCCATTTGCTGCCGGCTGGTCGCCAGATACAGGCAGCCTTCCTGGGTGAAGGTCAAATCGGCCTCGCCCGTTTCCGCCGCCAGCCCGCGCCAGATGCGGTTGGCCTCCATCATGATCGGCAGTTCGGCATAGTCCCGCCCCTGCTGGCGGATCCATCCCCAATTGCGCGACGATTGTTCGCCGGCGACCCGGCCCTTCTCGCACAACAGGACCGATTGCCCGCGCTGGGCCAGGAAATAGGCCGTGGCCGTGCCGGCCACACCGGCGCCGATGACGACGACGTCGACGGCGTCGGGGATCGGATCGGAAAACCGAACGGGCGTGTTATGTGTATTAATCGGCGGCATCTTGATCGGCGGTATGGGCGCCCCATAATCGGCGCCCCGCTGCGCCCTGAGGAATCGATCTTGCCACGGAAAAGCAGCACCGCCTATAGGGAGAATTGATCCTTGCCCAACGGTGGCCGGATGGGATTACCTAGGCGTCAAACAGGCTACAAGCCGCTCATCCAAGTTGAAGAATTCCAAGTAGAAAATCAGATGGAAACATACGACTACATCATCATCGGCGCCGGATCGGCGGGCTGCGTGCTGGCCAACCGGCTGACGGAAAACGGCAAGTACAGCGTCTGCGTGCTGGAAGCCGGGCCGCCCGACCGCCATCCCATGATCCATATTCCGGCGGGCTTCATGAAGCTTTTGGATCACAAGACCCTGAACTGGCGTTACGCGACGGAGCCCACGGAATGGACCGCCGGACGCGCCATTCCCGTGCCGCGCGGCAAGACGCTCGGCGGATCAAGCTCGATCAACGGCAACGTCTACAACCGGGGCAACCGGGAGGATTACAATTCCTGGGCGCAGTTGGGCAACCGGGGCTGGGGCTATGCCGACGTCCTGCCCTATTTCAAACGGTCGGAAAAACGCATCGGCGACGGCGACGACAAGTTCCGCGGCCGGGGCGGCAGCCTCTGCGTCACCGATACGGACCTCTCGCACACGCTTTGCGAAGCCTTCATGGCCGGCGCCGAAAGCTTGGGCATTCCGCGCAACCCCGATTACAACGGCGAAACCCAGGAAGGCGTCGCCTATACCCAGCGCACCATCCACAACCGCCGCCGTATGAGCGCCGCCAAGGCGTTTCTTCATCCGGCGATGAAGCGGCCCAACCTGCGGGTCGTCACCCACGCCTTCGCGACCAACCTGATCCTGGACGGCAAGCGGGTCACCGGCGTGCGCTACCTGAAAGGCGGGCGCGGCGGTGCGGCGCACGAGATTTCGGCGACCAAGGAAGTGATCCTGTCCGGCGGGGTCATCAATTCGCCGCAGCTGTTGCAGATTTCCGGGATCGGCGACCCGAACCACCTGGCGGACCTGGGTGTCGAGGTGCGGCACGTCCTGCCCGCCGTCGGCCAGAATTTGCGCGATCACTACGCCCCCCGGTTCACGGCGCGGGTCAAGAACACGGGCAGCATCAACCAGCGGGCGCAGGGCCTAGGATTGGTGCCCGAGGTCGCCAAATACCTGATGGGCAAGCCCAGCGTGCTGGGCCTGCAGGCGACCATGGTCTATGGATTCTGGCATTCGAACCCGGCGATCGCCAACTCGGATTTGCAGCTGACCTTCATGCCCGCCAGCTACATCGCCGGCCGCCAGACGGTGCTGGACAAGTTCCCCGGCATGACCGTCGCCTCCTGGCAGCAGCGCCCGGAAAGCACCGGCTACGTCAAAGCGCTCTCGACCGACCCCTTCGAAAAACCGGTTATCAATCCCCGCTATCTGGAACACGCAACAGACCGCCAGGTGCTGCTGGCCGGGATGAAGCTGGTCCGCCAGATCCTCCGCTCGGCCCCCATGGCGCCCTATTTCGCGGGCGAGGAATTCCCCGGCGAACAGGTCCAGAGCGACGCCGACCTGATGGAGGCCGCCAAGATCCGCGCGACCACGACCTTCCATCCCATGGGCACCTGCCGCATGGGCCCGGCGACGGACAAGTCGACCGTGGTCGACGACCAGTTGCGGATGCACGGCATGGAAGGATTGCGCGTCGTCGATGCCTCGATCATGCCCAATATGCCGTCGGCCAACCTGAACGCGGCGACCATCATGATTGCGGAGAAGGCCTCCGACATGATTTTGGGCAAGACACCCCCGCCGGCGGAAATCGTCGAAGGCTGACGGACGGGCTTGCCGACCTGCCCACGACCTTACCGGATGACTTGAAGGCTCGGACAATTGGTCGGATAAATACCCTCAAGAACAATCTTGGGGGGTGACGTTTTGCCGTATCTGGAAATTCTGGGCTATGCCGCGTCCGGCGCGGTCTTCATGACTTTTTGGATGAAAGCCATGATCCCGCTTCGGATCATGGGCCTGGTCAGCAACATTCTCTTTTTCTCCTACGGCGCCTACGACCATCTCGTGCCGATCATGATCCTGCACGGCTGCCTGCTTCCCTTGAATCTGTTGCGGCTCTATCAGACGGTCCGCCTGAAACGGCGAATTCACGAGCTTGCGCATGCCGAATTCGATGTCGAATCACTGCTGCCGTTCATGTCGGAACGGCGGATCGACAAAGGGACCGTGTTGTGGCGCCGCGGTGACCCGGCAAGCGATATCTTCTACCTCTCCTCGGGCCGGGTCCGTATCGAAGAACTGGGCCTGGACGTCACGCCCGGAAACTTGATCGGCGAGATCGCCATGTTCTCACCAGACCGCCAAAGGACACAGACAGTCACCTGCCTGCAGGACTGTCTGTTTCTCGCCATTTCTGAGGAAAAGGTGCTCGAACTGTTTTCCGACAACCCGGAATTCGGGCTCTATCTCATCAAGATGATCGTCAATCGGCTGTCCGCCAATCTGGAAATAACGGCCACCAAGCCGGCCTGATACCGCCGTCGACGGAACACCGGGGGGCCTTTCAGCCGCCACGCTGTTCGCGGACCCAACTCCTGGCCGCGCGCAGCGTCGAGAATATCCGGATGTCATGCCCGGGCGGGCGTGGCCCGCCGTCGATGAAGGCCCGAAAGACGGTCTGCATCTTGGTATTGGGCGAGACCAATGCCGTCATCCGGGGGTTGGGACGATCGCCGAAGATTTGCCGGGACCGCGCGGCATGCCCGGCGCCGATGGCTTCGGTCAGGGCGAACAGGGCATCGCCGTCGATCCCTGAAAAATCGAAGATATGATAGGCGTGCCGTTCACGACCCGGATGCGCGGCGGTCGCTTCCGCGATCTCCACGAACTCGTAGGGCACGGCGAACCCGGTCAGGGGTACAAGCAGACCGTCGCCTTCATCGATGATCGTGAACGGCATCTATACCTATGGCGGCGACAACGCGCCGCAATCAGTCAGCGGAAATCGAAACCACGCCCCTTGAGCGCCGCGCGCAAATGATCACGGGGGCGTTCGGCGTATTTCTTATCGACGTCGGCCGACCAACTGTCGTCGTCCGTCGGCTTGTTGATTTCGTCGTAATGCGCCTTCAACTGAGCGTTATAGGGCGAAACGATGCCGACGGCCTTGGCCGCGTCATAGCGTTCGTAATGAATGACGCCCTCGGCGGGCATGCGCGGCTTCTGTTTCGGCTGTCCGGCGGGATAGCCCAGGCAAAGCCCGAACACCACATAGGTCCGCTGTGCCAGGCCGAGAACCTCGGCGACGGCTTCCGGATCGTTGCGCATGGCGCCGATCATGACACCCTGGATGCCCAGGCTGTCCGCCGCCACATAAGCGGCCATACCGACCAATGAGGCGTCGATAGAGGCCATCAGGCCCATTTCCAGGTTGTTGTCGTCGAGATCACGGCCGTTGCGTTGGAACGCCGTCTCGATGCGCGTCAGGTCGGCGACAAAGGCGAGGTACACCGGGCAGGTCTCGATATGCTTCTGCCCACCGGCGATTTTGGCCAGCTTGGCCTTGGTTTCCGGGTCGCGCACGACGATCACGGAATAGGCCTGCAGGTTGCCGGAGGTCGGCGCCCGGCGGGCGGCCTCCAGAATCGCGGTCAGTTGTTCGTCGGTCACGTCGCGGTCCGCGAAATCGCGGATCGAACGCCGGGCACCCAGTACCCGGATGGTTTCACTGTCGGTCAGGGTTTCCTCGGTCTGGCCCGTTGGGCCGTCTGGCGGGGTCATGTCTCAAAACTCCGAAATTACAGATTTGCGCCACAATACCCCCGTCTAGGTGGTCAAGGCACCCCTTCTTGTCCAGGTATTCGCTAATTCGTGATCTCGGTCGCAAGAAATCCCGATTGCAGGTTTGACACACCAATTTATGATCAATCCCAGGGCCGTACAGGACATGGGGATCCGCCGCCGTGGATGAATTCGCCAACTTTCAGGATATTCTCGATCTCGTCGTCAAGACGGTGACCAGCCAGGAATTTTTCCTGCAATTGATGGTCGTCGTCTTGACCATCGTCGTCGCCTGGTTCCTGTCGTCGAAGCTGCGTGATCGGCTGGATGCCTCCCAGAACGCCGAAGACGACGGGACCCGCCGCATCCGGCGCCGGATCGGGTCGGTCTTTTATCCCGTCCGCGAATTGTTGTTCCCGGCCATCGGCGCTTTGCTCATGGGCGTCGCCGTGGCGATTTCCGGTGGGTTCTTCCACCATACCTGGCTGGTCAAGCTGGTACAGGGGTTCTACGCCTTCACCCTGGTCCTTCTGATCTCGTCGAAGTTCGTTCACTCGGCCTACGTCAAATTCTTCATGAACGCCGTGGTGATGCCGATCATCGCGCTTTACGCCTTCAGCGTCCTTGACGATCTGATCGCCGTGTTCGACGGCGTGATCCTGGAACTGGGCAGCATCAAGTTCACGCTCTACGGCCTGATCCGGACGGCTGTCTTCGGCATCCTGCTGTTCTGGATTGGGCGGCTGTCCAACACCAAGGGCCAGGATCTGATCCGCACGCGGGCGTCGCTGGATGACACGACGCGCGAACTCGCCCTGAAATCCTTCCAGGTCGCCCTGGTCGTCGTCTTCAGCCTGTTGTTCCTGCAGGTCGCGGGCATTGATCTGACGGCGCTGGTCGTGTTCGGCGGCGCCATCGGCGTCGGCCTGGGCTTCGGGTTGCAGCAGATCGCGTCGAACTTCATTTCCGGCGTCATCATCCTGCTCGACCGCTCCATCGCCATCGGCGATTTCATCGAACTGGAGGACGGCCGGTCCGGCGTGCTGCGCGAACTGGGCATGCGCTCGGCGATTCTCGAGACCTACGACGGCAAGGACATCATGGTGCCGAACGAAAAGTTCATCACCACGGCCTTCGTCAACTGGACCCATCACAACCAGAAACAACGCTATCCCATCAATTTCGAAGTCGCCTACGGCACCGACCTGGAAAAGCTGTTCGACATCCTGCGCGAAGTCGTCGCCTCGCATCCGCGCGTGCTGTCCGGCGAGGACGTGCCCTTCGAGGAACGGCCCGACGCGGAAATCGCCAGCTTCGCCGAAAGCGGCATCGAGATCCTGGTCGAGTTCTGGATGGAAGGCGTCGACGACGGTAAGAACCGCGTCGGCGCGGACCTCTTGTTCATGATCTGGAAGGCGCTGCAGGACAACGGGATCGAAATCCCCTACCCGCACCGCGTCATTACGATTGAGGAAAAGAAGGCCGCGCCCGCCCCCCGCAAGCGCAAAGCCCCGGCGGCAAAACCAGCCGCGAAAAAATAGGGCCGGACGTTTCCGCCCGGCCCCATTTCAATCGATATCTCGAACGCTTAGCCCATGCGCTCCTTGAGCACGGGGCCCACGTCCATGGGCGTGTCCAGGATCGCCACGCCCGCCGCCGACAAAGCGTCGGCCTTGGACTTGTAGGTCCCCTTGTCGCCCATGACGATGGCGCCGGCATGGCCCATCTTCTTGCCCGGAGGGGCGGCGCCGCCGGCGATGAAGGCCGCCATGGGCTTGTTCATCTTGGCCGCGTATTCGGCCGCGTGTTCTTCCATGGCGCCACCGATTTCACCAACCATAACGACGGCTTCGGTCTTCTCGAACGCGTCCAGCGCCTCCAGCGCGTCGCGCGTCGTCGTACCGATGATCGGATCGCCGCCGATCCCGACGAAGGCCGAAATGCCGAAGCCGGCCTGGACCACGTTCAAGCACATGAGAGTCCCGAGAGAGCCCGAGCGCGAGATGATGCCGACATTGCCGGGGCGGAAGATCTTGTCGTTGAAGGCGGGCATGAAGCCGGTGAAGCATTCGCCGGGCGTCACGCCGCCGGCCGTGTTCGGGCCGATGATCTGGGTACCCCGTTCCTTGGCCGCCGCCATCATGTACATGACGTCCTGCACCGGGATGTGTTCGGTCAGGCAGACCACGGCCTTAGCCCCGGCCTCGATGGCGTCCAGCGCGGCGGCCTTGGCCCCCATGGGCGGGATGAACAGGATCGAGACGTCGAACCCGCCGTCCAGCCCCTTCATCGCGTCGACGGCCGAGCCGAACACGGGCACACCGATATGTTCGGTGCCCGCCTTTTTCGGATTCACGCCACCGACGATCTTGGTGCCGTATTCCATCATGCGTTCGGACCAGAAGGTCCCCTGTTTTCCGGTGATGCCTTGCACGATCACCTTGTGGTTTCCGCGGATGATCATTAGGCGTCTCCTGCGTTCTTGGCCGCGTCGACGGCCGCTTTGCAGGCCGCGCTCATATCCGGCAGGGGATCGACACCCAGCCGTTCCTTCAACATGGCGACGGCTTCGACGTCGCCGGTGCCGTGCACGGACCAGAAGGTCGGCAGGGTCGGCTTCAGTTCGTCCCAGGCGTTGAGAATGCCTTCGGTCATCACGTCGGTACGGGCGAAGGCGCCGCAGAAATTGATGACCAGGGATTTGATCTTCGGATTGTCGAGAACCAGGGACAGCGCTTCCGTGCCCTTGGTGTAGCTCTCGCCGCCGATTTCCAGGAAGTTGCCGGGCACGCCGCCGTGGTGGCGGACGACGTCCATGGTGGTCATGGTCAGGCCTGCCCCATTGGCGATTACGCCGACGTCGCCTTCCAGTTCGATGTACTTGAGATCCAGTTCCTTGCCCTTGGCTTCCAGGCCCGTGAGCTTGTCCGGCGTGCCGGTCTTGGCCAGCTCCTCGTGGCGCGGCAGGGCGCTGTCGTCCATGGTGAACTTACAGTCCAGGGCGATCAGGCCGCCCGCTTCCAGGACCGCCAGCGGGTTGATTTCCATCAGCTCCGCATCGTTGGCCGCATAGGCGTCATAGAGCTTCATCAGGACGTCCGCCACATCGTCTTCCAAGCCGTCCAACCCGGCGCCGTCGAGCATGGCGCGCACATCGGCGCGATCCGGTCCCTTGCGGATATCGACGGCCAGAGACCGCATCGCATTGGGGTCCTGTTCGGCCGCTTCCTCGACGTCCATGCCGCCCAGGGTCGAGAACAAAATTTTCGGCCCCTTGGTTTCCGGATCGTTGATCACGGCGGCATAGAATTCGCGGGTGAACGGCGTGGCCTGCTCGACCAGCACCTTTCCGACCGTATGTTCGCCGATGGTCATGCCCAGGATGGCGGCGGCGACGCCCTTGGCTTCGTCGGCGGAACCGGCCAGCTTGATACCGCCGGCCTTGCCGCGCTTGCCCGTGGGCACCTGCGCCTTGACGACGACCTTGCCGCCGTCCGCCAGCAGTTTTCCGGCGATATCGGCGGCGCCGTCCGCGTCGGTCGCCGTCGCGCCCTCCGGCACGGGAATGCCCGCCGCCTTCAACAGCGGCTTGCCTGCATGTTCCTCGAAATTCATGGGATGTCCTTTTTTGTTGTCGGTGGGCGAGTGCGGGAACGGCCGGCCCCGTGCAGGGACCAGCCGAACCGCATTCCGCGCGACCGCGTTACTTGCCGTACTTGGCCCAATGGTTGCCGAACAGTTCCTCTTCCGAGGGCTTGTCTTCGGGAATCTCGCGGACCAGGTGGGTGATGTTGATGAAGTGCTTGTAGTTCAGGTTCTCCGAGATGGAGTTCCCGGCCCAAGTGCCGCAGCCCATGGTCAGGGTGAACTCAAGACCGTTGGTGAAGCTGCCGCCGTTGCCGAAGGTATGTGCCTGGTTGACCAGGACGCGCACGACCTTCAGGTCTTCGGCCAACTCGTCGGCGTGTTCCTGGGTCTTGGTGTGGATACCCACGGAATGGCCCATGCCGACGAAGTTCAGGATCTTCTGGACCTGGTCCTTGGCGGCCTTGAAGTCCGGCACGCGGTAGACGGTCAGAACCAGCGACAGTTTCTCGTCCGAGAACGGATGTTCCTTGCCGACGTTTTCCGCCGGTTCCTCGACGATGAAGAAGTCGGCCTTGGCGGCTTCGTCCGGCAGGCCCGCTTCCTTGGCGAAGATGTCCGGATCCTTCGCGATGACGCGGCGGTTCAGGTGCCCGTCCTGCCACAAGGTCTCCTTGACCTTCTGCTTTTCATCGGCGGAACAGACATAGGCGCCGACGGATTTCAGGGCGGCGACGGCTTCGTCATAGACGCTGTCCAGGATGACGACCGAGTTCTCGGACGAGCAGGAGGTCGAGTTGTCGAAGATCTTGGACATGCGGATTTTCTCGGCCGCGTCCTTGAAATCGGCCGTTTCGTCGATGATGACGGGAACGTTGCCCGCACCCACGCCGATGCAGGGGGTACCCGACGAATACCCGCGGCGCACGTTGTTCTGCGAGCCGGTGATGACGACCAGATCGACGGCCTCCATCAGGCGCTGGGTCAGTTCCTTGTTCACCGGGGCCGGCAGAACCTGCACCAGGTCTTCGGGGGCGCCGACCTTTTTCAGCTCGGCCCGCATGTAATCGACCGTCATGGTCGTCGTCTTCATGCCCGCCGGCGACGGCGCGACGATCACGGCGTTCTTGCCCTTGATCGCGAACATGGCTTTGTTGACCGGGGTCGCGGCCGGGTTGGTCGAGGGGCTGACGGCACCCACGACTCCGACCGGCTTGGCGTACTTGACCAAGCCCTTGGCCTTGTTTTCCTCGATCACGCCGACGGTCTTGACCCGCATCAGGTCGCGCAGGCAACCGAAGGTCTTGCGCTGGTTCTTGATGATCTTGGATTTGACGTTGCCGAGGCCCGTGTCCTCGACGGCGATCTTCGCCAGTTCCTCGGCGCGTGCCGGTTCGTAGATCGACCAGGCAAGGGCGGTCACGGCTTCGTCGACCTTCGCCTGATCGGCGTCGGCGAATTCCTCCATCGCCGCGCGGGCGCGGTCCATCAGGCCGGCGATGACCTGTTCCGGGCCGGTCGCGGCCGTCAATTCAGCGGTAGCACTCATGTTCCATTCTCCTCAAGGATTGGCAAAGGCGGTCCGGCCTGGCAAGCCGGACCGCCGATATTCGATTAGACCGGCTTGGTGCCCTTGATCTGGGTCCGGTGCATGACACGGCGGACCGAGGAATCAAAGGGATCGCGGCGGTGCATGGCGCAGCGGTTGTCCCACATCAGGACGTCGCCGACCTGCCATTGGTGATGCCAGTAGAATTTTTCCTGTTCCGTATGGGCCCACAGGGCATCGAGCAGTTCCTCGGATTCTTCCAGGCTCATGCCGTCGACATAGGCATAACGGCGGCGGCCCAGATAAAGCGCCTGACGCCCGGTCACCGGATGGGTGCGGATGATGGGGTGCACCGCGCCGGGCGAGGTCGTGACGTCCGTGACCTGTTCGGCCCCTTCGCGCAGCAGACCCGCGGAATTGGTCGAATTGTCGTGCTTGATGAACTTGCCTTCGATACGCGCGCGCAGGTCCGCCGGCAATTCCTCCAGCGCCTTGTACATGTTCAGGAAGCCCGTGTTGCCGCCGGTTTCCGGCACCTCGATCCCCCACAGGACGCTGGCCGTCGGCGGCTCCTCGATATAGTTCATGTCCGAATGCCAGACGGCTTCGCCGGCCCCCAGGGAGCCGAGCGCGACGCCGTTTTCGACGACGTTGGAGATCACCAGGATTTCCGGAAAGCCGGAGACGAAGCGCTTGCCGTTTTCATTCGGCGGCGCCTGATCCAGCGTGCCGATGCGGCGCGAGAACGCGACCAGGGCGTCGTCGCTCATGTTTTCCTGCCCCCGGAACAACAGAACGCAGTTGTCCATCCAGGCATCATGGATTTTTTCGAACAACGCGTCGTCGACGGCGGCCAGATCGACATCGAGAATTTCCGCGCCGACGGCGTCGGACACGGGGCGGACACGCAACCCGTCCTTGGTTTGAATGCCGCTAGGGGACGCAGTCTGTTCACGCGAGATCATTTTCGTATCCTTCCTTGTCGTCTTGCCGCGGGACGTCGTTGTCCCCCTGGGTCATGGCCTGCAGGCCCTCCAGGTCTTCGGCGAAATAGTTGGCCAGTTCACCCGCCGCCTCGTTCAGCAGCGGCAAATTCTCAAGCGCCCGCGACAGCGACAAACGCGCTTCCGGTGCATGCACGGCCAGGCCGGCGATGACCTTGCCCTTCGGATTGCGAATGGGCACGGCCAGGCCGATCAGGCCCGGCGTGTTTTCCCGGTCGTTGGCCGCATAGCCGCGGCGCCTAATCGTCGTCAGCTCTTCTTCCAGGCGCGCGGGATCGGTGATCGTGCGTTCGGTCAATTGGGTCAGCGGCAGAACACGCAGCAGCCGCCGCCGCTCGCGGGCCGGCAGATGCGCCAGCAGCAATTTACCGATGCCGGTCGCATGCAGCGGCACGCGGGAGCCGACGCCGTATTGGATGCGCAGCGGCCAATCGCATTCGACGCGTTCAACGTAGATCACTTCGTCGCGCGCCAGGACCCCCAGGTTGCAGGTCTCGCCCATGCGCGCCACCAGGTTATGCAGCACCCGGCGCACCGGGGCGACACGGGTCGAGGCGCTGATCGCCTGCATGCCCAGATCGATCATGCGGGGGCCGACGGAATAGCTGTCGCCGCCGGGATCACGGCGCAACAGGGCGTTTTCCTCCAGCTGCTTGACCATGCGGTGGACGGTCTGGCGCGGAAGGTCCGTGCGGGCGGCGATATCGCCGAGCGACAGCGGCATCGGCTCTTCAAGCAGAACCTCCAACACGGCCAGGGCCTTGCCCAGCGCACTGCCGGTTCCGTTCTGAAATGAATCGGACATGACGCGACCTCCTCCTACTTTACGCGCCGGAACGGAGAGACGGGGCGATGGCGCGGCACACATTTCCATGCAGCCTTTCCGGCCTTGGCCCGGCCCATCGGTTTCCGTCCCTCGACGCATTCCGGCGTCGCTGCGTCAGGGCCCCGATCATACGCCTCAAATACACCATTTCAACATAAATTAAGGCTCTAACGTCCCGATTTTTTTGAAACTGCATATTGTTTGATGGAAGAATGGCCCCAGCGTTTGACAGGACTTGCCGAATGGGTGCTCGCACCGTCATCTTTGCAGGCTCCTTACAGACCTTCGACAGTCCCAGACGCCCTATATTCATGGCAAATGACTCTCAGATGATCCGTCGTTCCCACAACGGCATTTTCACCGTTCTCCGCCCCCTTGCCGTATGGGGTGCCGCGGCCTTCCTGTGGTTGTCGTTGATGGCGCCCCAACCGGCCGAGGCGCAACGCCCCGCTCCGGCTTGCAAGGCGCCGTCGGCGGTCTGCCAGGCGTCGGCCCGGGTCTTCGTCGTCTCGTCCTTCGATCCGATGGGCAGCGCCGTCTTGATCGAACCGGACTTGCTGGTCACCAGCCGCCATGTCGTCGCCGACAATCCCCGGGCGCAGATCACCCTGTCCGACGGCAGCAAACGCATCGCCGACGTGGTCCCGACGACCTATTCCGGCGACCTGATTCTATTGCGGCTCGAAGGCTTGATGGCGTCGCGCCCCTTGACCACGGCCACAGCCGAAACCAATCAACAGGTCTATACGGTCGGTGCGGATGTCGGACGCGGCACAACGCGCGCCTATCTGCCCGGCCGTGTCGTCGCCGTGCCGCCGGACGGCAAGCCGTTCGCCCGCGTGCATCATTCGGCGCGTAGCCAGCCGGGAAATTCCGGCGGCGCCCTATTCAATCGCGACGGCGATCTGGTCGCGATCGTCGCCTCCGGCGGCGAAGGCCGAAACGAAGCGATCCCCGTCGCCGAGATCGAGAAACTCAAGATCCAGTCGGGGCCGGAACAGGCCTTGCCTTCGGCCCGGATCGGCCTCGCCTACCGCAAATGCGCCGAAGCCCTGGACGCGACACGTGGCGCCGATCAGCGCATGGCACCGTCGAACGCGGAATTCCTCTACACCCAATGCCTGGCGACCGGAAACCGGCAGATGTTCGACGATGCCGGACGGGCGCTCGGCCGCCAGCAGTTCCTCGATCAGGCGCTGGATCTGTTCCAACGGTCCCTCGACCAGGACCCGAACGCCGTCAACGCGCGCCTGTCCCTGGCCATCTCCCTGCACGTGGCACAGCGCTATGAAGAAGAGATTCCCCATCTCGAACACCTGATGACGGCCTTGCCGTCGGACCCGCAGGTCCTGCGTCTGGCGATCCAGGCGGGCAAATGGGGCGGCAACGATGCCTTGGCGGACAAAGCCTTCGCCCTGTTGGTTGAACACCATCCGCAATTGAAGCCGGTGGCCGAGCGGTTCATGAAACAACCGCCGCCACCGCGCCGGGGCGTGCCGAAATAAGATGGGCCGGGGCGCGCCGAAATAAAAAGCCTCCTCAGGTGCCGGGGCTTGGGCGCCGGGCCGGGTCTTACCCTTCGAAATCGTCGGTCGGATCGGGTATCCAGCCGTGGCGCAGCATACCGGCGGCGCCGTTCAGGGGCGGTCGGGCGCGTTTCAGGATCGCCGCCTTCAACTCCGGTGCCCGCCAGTCGGGATGTTTGGCCAGCCACCGCGCGGCAAGCGCCACGACCCGTGGCACGGCGAAACTCGCCCCCGATGCCTTGCCGGGTGCCCCCCGATGATCGACCACTGCGATCTGTTCCCCAGGGACCATGACATCGACCGTCCGCACGCCCCAGTTCGATCCGCGCGCCAGCCGGCCCGTGGTATCGGCGGAGGTCACGGTCAGAATATTGTCCAACCCGAGCGCCGCCGGATAGACCGGCGCCTTGTCCAGATCACGGCCGTCGTTGCCGGCGGAAACGACGAACAGCATATGCGGCCGCGCCCGCGCGGCCTCGGTGAAGGCCGCCCAGTCGGCGGCCTTGTTGCTGCCCATCGCCATGTTGACGATCACCGCCCCGGCGGCGTCGGCGCGGGCGACCAACTCGGCGAAGCGGTCCATGTCCGGCCGGGGGTACCGGAACGGCAGGATGACCGCTCCAGGCGCTTCCTTCAAAATAATCGACGTGACCGCCGTGCCGTGATGTAGCGGAAAAAACGGCGACCGCGCCGTATCCAAATCGAACGGCCGCGCATCCATGTCCCAGAAATCGTAGCCCAGCAGCCCGCCATCGGCATCACGGGCGAGACGGCCTTCAAACACCGGCAGGGTATAATTGACGCCTGTATCCACGACGGCGACCCGCACCGCCCCCGCCGGAGACGGCGGCCCCGGCGGCACGGGCGGATCGAAATCCTCGCGCAGCACGACCTCGGCCATATCCGGGCTCAACACTTCCAACGCGGCCGCCGTGCCGTCGGCGCCGTAGATCAGGCGGCGCGCCTCGGTCGTGCGGCAATCTCCACCCGCGTTGACGGCGACTTCGGGCCGCGCCTTCACCGCCGCTTCGGCCGATTCGGCGACCGGCGCATGCCATTCCAGACTGATCCGACGCAACACCCCACCCGGCATCAACCGGCTGATGGCCCATTCGCCGCCCTCGGGCGTTAGGACCCGGTGGCGTGTTCGATAGGGTTTCCCGGCAGGCCCGTCTGCCCGCACCTCGAGGAGCCGGCCGCCTGGAAAAATCTGGCGCAGTTCTTGCTCGCGCAATGCGACAGACGTGCAAACCGCATCGAGAATCCGCGCGAACGCCCGGTCCGGCGGATCCGCCGCGACGGTCGGCATGAGAAAAATGCCGAGTAGAAGGGAAAGAATTGCTCGTTTTGCCATCAATCTATCGAAAACTGAGACGTTGGATCAAATACCACTGAAAACTCTACAAATAACTCTATCAAGGTTGGTAATCTCTGCGCATTCTATTGGATGGAATGCCATAATTGGCCTTGATTCGCCTAGACTGGATTAACTGCCCGCGCCGCCTGTTGCGGCCTACAAATGGGGTTTGGGGTGTTCATTAATTTCAGGAGCCGTTTCCTTGGCCGCAGCTAGAGCCGTATACACGACGACGTTCGTGCTCTATTGCCGTGCGCCCCAAGGCGATTGGGCACGTCAGGGCGAATGGGCAGAAACCGACGAATTCGAAGCCCTGTCCGCGGCCCATGCGGCCGACGACGAAGCGAAATGGCAGGCCGTGCGTTTGATGAACGTGCGCACCTATCCCGATGGCCGCGCGCCCCAGGAAACGATCGCCTGGATGACCGGCATCCCTAAAGCCGGAAAGGTCAAATCACGCGGCGGCGGTAGCGTCGTCGGAGACGACGGCGGTGGACGCGATAGCGGCGGCGGTGACACACAGGTAATCGCCGGCCGCGACGGACCGCCCGGCAAGAGGAAGAAAAAGAAACGGCGCAAGGGCGGGCCCGAAGGCGCCAGCGAAACCTATAAGAAGATCGCCAAACAGCAATTGGAAGCAGCCGGCGCGATCGGCGGCGCCCAGTCGATCAAACGCGCCGCGAAAGACGCCGCCGACCGCGAGGCCGATGCGGAAAAATCGGCCCAGGCCCCCATGGCGGCGGTCGTGACCCGTTTGATCACCGTTTTCATCATCGCCGCCGTGATCGCCTTCGTCTTCAAATTCCCCATGCAGATGGGCCTCAAGGCCCTGACCACTACGGGCACGGAAATCCCGCAATACCTGCTCGCCGGAATTATCCCCGCGGGCTATCTGTTCGCCTTCGCCGTCAGCGGCTTGATCCTGTCGAAGGTCCTGATGAAGGAAGGCGATATCGAGGTTTTGACCAAGTTCCTGCAAAGCGACCGGTCGGACGCCGACGACGACGACGAGAGCGACGCCTTTGACCTGGGCCTTGGCGATTGGCGCGAGGACGGCGAAACGGACGACCCCATGGGCGACCTGGAGGACGAGGTCGCCGCGGACGCGGGCCCGCAATCCGAGGGCAACGCAGACAGCGGCGGCGATGGCGGAACGCCGCCCTCTTCCGGCCTTGATTACCCGCCGGAGAACGTGCCGGCGGAACCGCGCAAATCCATGCTCAAGTTCCTGGAATTGGCGCTGTCGACGATCCGCAGTCAACTGGCGAAATTAGACAAGCTGGGCAAGTTCGGCCTGAACCTTTATCTCGCGGGCGCCGGCGACGCATTGGCCAAGCACAGCGGCCTGGACAGCCCGTCACGCAACGGCATGATTTCCGAAGCCATCGTCGCCATCGGCACGAAGAAAGCCATGGCGGGGCCGTTCTGCGACAAATTCGAAGAGTACGAGCGGGATTCGAAAAGCAAGGCGATGATCGAAGCGGGCCGGTCGGCCATGCAGCGCTTCATCGAAGGCGACGAAAAAGCCTTCGCCGAACTGCCCCGAATTCTCGACGGCTTCACATCCAACAAGGCGGCCAAGGCCTCGGCCCAGGGCGTCGTGATCGTCATGTTCACCGATCTCGTGGGCTCGACCAAGATGACGCAGGAACTGGGCGACGTCGGCGCACAGCAGGTCGTCCGCACCCACAACGCCATCGTTCGGAACGCGCTCGCCGCGTATCACGGACGCGAAGTGAAGCACACCGGCGACGGAATCATGGCCGTGTTCTCCAACGCCGCCAATGCGGTTGCCTCGACCATGGTGATGCAGCAGGAACTGGCCAAGCACAACGCCGCGCAGGGCAACCTTCCGGTCAAGGTGCGGATCGGCCTGAACGCCGGGGCGGCGGTCGAGGAAGAAGACGATTTCTTCGGCACCACGGTGCAATTGTCGGCACGGGTCTGTGACAAAGCCGATTCGGAACAGATCTTCGTCACCCAATCGGTGCGCGACCTGGTGACTGGCCACTCGATCCAGTTCCGGGATGCCGGCAATTTCGAAATGAAGGGCATCGAAAAGCCCGTGCCCGTTTACGAGGTCGCCTGGCGGGCCGAACTTCAGGCCGTCGGCTAACGTGGGCTAAGTCGACCGATCAGGCGGGCGCCGCGTGGCGGCGCCGGAGAATCGTCTGAGGCCCCCGCTCGGCCGCCTGATAGGCATGGCGGAAATCGCCCAACGCTTCGACCCAGGCCGCTTCAAGCTCCGCGTCCGAAACATTCCCATCGATCTCAAGCGTGTCGAAACCGCAGCGGTACATGGCCCGGTACTGATCGCGCAGGACATCGCCCACGGCGCGCACTTCGCCATCGAACCCCAGACGGTCCTTCAACAGCCGCGCATAGGAATAAGCGCGGCCGTCCGCGAACTTCGGGAACTCCAGGGCGACAACCTGGAACCGCGCGAGATCGTCCCCCAGGTCGGCGGGGGATTCCCCGGCGGCGAGCCGGATGCCGAGACCCGAGTTGCGGCCGGTGAGGCTGTCCTTCTCTTCCTGCCAACGCGTCAAAGAGACGATCACAGGGCCGTCGTCGGGCAGGGCGTCGTCGTCGCCGACATGGGTCCAGTCGTCGGGGATGACCTTGCCGTCTTTAAGCAGCCTTGTCATAGAGCTTCTCCTTGAAGGGCGCGTCGCCGACGCGGCGGTGAGTATCGATGAAGCGTTCGCCGTCGCGGCGGATCGCCAGGTAGGTCATCAGAATCGTCTCGACCGCATCAACCACTTCGTCCGAGGAAAAGGCGGCGCCGATCTTCTTACCGATCGCGGCGTCGTCACCGGGGGCACCACCCAGGGTGATCTGGTAGTACTCCTGATCCTTCCGATCGACGCCCAGAATGCCGATATGCCCGACGTGGTGATGGCCGCAGGCGTTGATGCAGCCGGAAATCTTCAGCCGCAATTCGCCGATTTCATACTGCCGGTCCAGGTCGGCGAAGCGCTGAGTGATGCGTTCCGACACAGGGATCGACCGGGCATTGGCCAGGGCGCAGTAATCCAGACCCGGGCAGCAGATGACGTCGCCGATATGGTCCAGGTTGGCGTCGGCCAACCCCGCCTTCTGCAGACCGAGCCAGAGATCGTAGAGCTGATCCTGTCGGACATCGGGCAGAACCAGGTTCTGCTCGTGCGTGGCGCGGATATCGCCCATGGAGAATTGTTCGGCCAGGTCTGCGACGGCGTCCATCTGGTCCGCCGAGATATCCCCCGGTGGCAGGCCCACCGGTTTCAACGAGATATTGGCAATGGCATAGCCGGGCGCCTTGTGGCGCACCGTGTTGACGCGGACCCAATCGTTGAACGCCTTATGTTCGAACCGCCGGGCGGTCAGAGCCTGCGGATCGTCCTCGAGCGTTTCATAGGCGGGCGGCGCGAAATACTCACGGATCCGGGCGACTTCCTCGGCCGGCAATTCCATGTCGCCGCCCCGGGTCGCTTCGAATTCTTCCTCGACCAGGCGGGAGAACTTCTCGACCCCGGTCTCGTGGACCAGGATCTTGATGCGCGCCTTGTACATATTGTCGCGCCGGCCCTCCAGGTTGTAGACGCGGAGGATCGCTTCCAGATAGGCCAGAAGATCGGGCTTGGCGACGAAGTCACGGACCTTCTTGGCGATCATCGGCGTGCGGCCCAATCCGCCGCCGACCCAGACTTCGAAGCCGATCTCGCCATCGTCGTTCTTGACGATGAACAGGCCGATATCGTGGAACCGAACGGCAGCGCGGTCGACGCCCTGCGCGGCGGAAACGGCGATCTTGAACTTGCGCGGCAGAAAGGCGAATTCCGGGTGGAAGGTCGACCATTGGCGGATGATCTCGGCATAGACCCGGGGGTCTTCACCTTCGAGTTCATCGGCGGCGACACCGGCGTACTGATCGGCGGTGACGTTGCGGATGGTATTGCCCGACGTTTGAATGGCGTGCATTTCGACGCTCGCCAGGTCGTCCAGAATGTCCGGCGTGTCTTCCAGCTTGGGCCAGTTGTATTGGATGTTCTGGCGCGTCGTGAAATGGCCGTAGCCGCGGTCGTACTTGCGCGCGATGTGGGCAAGCATCCGCATCTGGCGGGCATTCAACTGGCCGTAGGGAATGGCGACCCGCAGCATGTAGGCGTGAAGCTGCAGGTAGAGACCGTTCTGCAGGCGCAGCGGCTTGAACTGATCCTCGGTCAGGTCGCCGGCGATACGGCGGGCGACTTGACCGCGAAACTGGTTCACGCGGTCGGAAACCATGGCGTGATCGAATTCGTCGTAGCGGTACATTGGGGGGTCTTTCGTGTTCTGCGGTTCTGGGTCGAACGTCCGTCGGCGGACCGGCGCCGGAATCACCCGGCGCCGAAAATCCGCGTAGGACTTATCCGGCGACGCCGGCCATGCCGGTGCCGCTGTCGACTTCGCTGCCCATCCGGTAATGGGGCGGCACGTCGGCGCGCCCGAATTCCGGATGGATCGACGGGCCGTAGGCCCGCAGCCGTTCGCGGTAACGCACGGGCATCCAATTGCCCGCGTCTTCCGAAACCTCGATGAGATAGGGTCCGACGACAAGGCCGGCCTTTTCCGCCGCCTGCGCCAGATCGTTCAATAGGTCGGCTTCGCGGTCGTCCTGGGCGACACGGGCGAGCTCGATCTTGGAGGTCCAGCCGCCGTCCTCGCCGAGGAAGATAACGACGCCGTCATGAAGGCGGTTACCCGTCACAACCTGTTGCACCATGGGTCTAAGTCCTTTTTCCGTTCGGCCCTGTCTTTGTTCGGGCCTTCGTACATTCGTCAATTCGTGTGGAAACCAGTCGTCTGACCTTGTTTCAGGGGCCGCGTCAGACGGCGGCCGCCATACAGGGCATGGTTTCCATTCGGGCGGCGTCGGTGCCTTGGTCCGCGCGGGCAAGGGCCGCGACGGAGCCGATGACGATCATCGCCGGGCCGGTGATCCCGTTGAGCCGGACCAGATCGGCGAGGTCGCGGACCCGGCCGGTCACCGTGCGCTGATCCGGACGCGTGGCGTTTTCGACCAAGGTCACCGGCGTGTCGGCCAGACCGTGGTCGGAAAGGTCTTGGGAAATGCGGGGGGCCGCGCCGACCCCCATGTAAACGGCGAGCGTCGCGCCGGAGCGCGCCAGGGCCGCCCAATCGACGGCGGGCGCATCCCCGCCCTTGCCGTCGGCCAGGTGCCCGGTCACATAGGTCACGGCCGATGCATGGTCCCGGTGGGTCAGCGGCATGCCTGTGGCCGCGGCGGAGGCTTGTGCCGCGGTGATGCCGGGAACGATATCGGCGGCGATACCGGCGGCGCGCAATTCGTCGAGTTCCTCGCCACCGCGCCCGAAGATGAAGGGATCGCCGCCCTTGAGGCGGACCACCCGTTTTCCGGCGCGGGCCTGTTCAATGATGATGGCGTTGATTCGGTCCTGCGGCACGGGATGGCTGCCCGGAGTCTTGCCGACGTCGATGCGTTCGGCGTCGCGGCGGGCCAGATCGAGGATTTCATCGGAGACCAGACGATCGTGAACGATCACGTCGGCCTGGTTCAGCAGGCGCTGGGCGCGCAGGGTCACGAGGTCGGCCGCACCGGGGCCGGCGCCGACAATATGGACGATGCCCGGCTCTTCCGGGGTGCGCCGGTTGACGGCGGCCAACATCGCTTCGGCGGCACCTTTTTCGTCGCCGGACAGAACCTGCGCGGCGATGGGGCCGGAAAAGAACTTGTCCCAGAACCGGAGGCGGTCCCGCCCGGCGGGAACGACAGCCTTCACCGCGCCCCGAAAGCGTTCGGCGAACAGCGCCAGGCGGCCCAGGTTGGGCGGCAGCAGACGTTCGATCGCGGCCTTGACCGTGCGCGCGAGAACGGGTGCGGCGCCGCCCGAGGAAACGGCGACGGTAATGGCATCGCGTTCGACGATGGCCGGGGTGATGAAATTGGAAAGTTCGGGGCGGTCGACCACATTGACCGGCACACCCGCCTTGCGGGCGGCGGCGGAGACCGCGCGATCCAGGGCGTCGTCACCCGTTGCGGCATAAGCCAGGATTGCGCCGCTCAGGTCGGCGGCGTCGAAGCCGCGCGCCTCCCAATCGATCTCGCCCAGTTCGTACAGGTCGAGGATTTCATCGAGCGGGTCCTCGGCAATGACGGTGACCCAGGCGTCCGCCTTCAACAGCAGACGCAGCTTCGCCGCCGCCGCTTCGCCGCCACCGACGAGAAGCACGGGACGATCCTGCACCTTGAAGAAGATAGGGAACTGCCGCATGGGGAACCTTGCCTTTGTATTCTGTCTTGCCGGCGTGCTGCCTCGATACGGGCCGCGCCGACGGTTATTCAACAAAAAATGACCGTTGTTCATGATCATTTTTACACCAAGAGATTGGTTCAAACGCGATTAACCGTCAAGTTGTTTGTATTTATATAATTATATACAACATATTTATGTAAATATAACGCCCGGAAATCCGGGGCTGCAGCCGCTCTCACCATTTCGTGAGGACCCAACCGCAAGCCGACGATGTCAAACCGTGGGAAATCAGGCGGCCGTAACGCCCTCGTCACGGCCCGGACCGGCGTCCCCAAAAAGGGGACGGGGATTCAAAAGGTGCGCCGGTTGGGCGATGCCTGGATGTCAGGTAGACAAGGCCATTCCGTCCCGGCCCGGATCGGCGCCGCCGTCGAGCTTACCGTCCTGGATGCGAATCGCATGGACCCCGGCGAAGTGATAGTTGATGGGATAGCGGCGGGTCCGGTAGCCCTGATCGTTCAGGGTCGCCTCGACGGCGCGGGGGATGCGGTTGACGATCTCAATGATGTCGCTGGTCGCCGAGAACCGGGGCGCCGAGACGGCCTGTTGCGCGTCCATGCCGAAATCGATGTGGTTAAGAATCGCCTGCAGCACGCCCATGGCGATGTAGGTGCCGCCGGGAGCCCCCACGACAAAACGCGGTTTGTCGCCCTCGAACACGATGGACGGCGCCATGGAGGTGAACCGCGCCTTGCCGGGGGCCAATGACCCGACCTGCCCCGGCCGGGGGTCGAACACACCCATGCAGCCGTTGTAGATGAAGCCCAAGCCGTCCGTCGTGACGCCCGACGGCATGCCCAGCGAATGGGTCAGCGAAACGCAGTTGCCCGCCCCGTCCATGGTGCAGAGATGCGTCGTATCCTTGCTTTCTTCCTTATCATGACCGACGCGGGGCACATGGGCCACCTCGCCCGCCTTGATACGGTCGGCACAATCCTTGGCATAGGCCTTGTCCAAAAGCTTGGCGACCGGCACGTCGACGAAGCGCGGATCGCCGACGTTGTTGTCCTTGTCGACCGTGGATATCTTCATCGCTTCGGCCACCGTGCGGATGTATTCGGGCGAGTTATGGCCCATGGCGGCGAGGTCGAAATTCTCCAGGATGTTCAGCATCTGCAGAACCATGATGCCGCCGCCCGGCGGCGGGCAGGACGACACGCGCAGGCCCCGGTATTCGGTCCACAGCGGCGCCGTCTCTTCCGGGCCGCAGGCCGCCAGGTCGGCGGCCGAGATCAAGCCGCCGTTGGCCGCCATGTCCGCCGTGATCTGGTCGGCGATGGCGCCTTTGTAGAATTCCGCTGTGCCGCCCTGGGCGATGCGGCTCAGGGTTTCCGCCATGTCGGGATTGGTGATCGTCTCACCCATCGCCTTCATGCTGCCGTCTGGCTTGAGATAGGTCTTGGCCGTCGCCGGGGAGCCGCGCAGATATTCGATATGCTGCACCCGGCCGGCGGGTTCCTCCTGGGTCCAGAAGCGAACCATATGCGGGCGGATCATGTAGCCGTCCCGGGCATAGGAAATGGCCGGTTCCAGCAATTCCGAGAGGCTGCGCGTGCCGAACATGGAAAGCGCCGTGTCCAGCGCCGCCAAGGTTTCCGGCGTGGCGATGGCCTGATAACCGACCTCGTTGACCCGCCCTTTCAGGATGAAGCCGAAACCGTCCTCGGCCTCGCGCTCCAACAAGTCGGCCCACATGGTGTCGGTCACGGCACCGGGTGCCCGGGCGTGAAAGTCCAGGCAGAGATGCTTGCCGACGGAGGGCAGGAACAAATGCATGGAGCCGAACCCGGCGATCCCGCACATGAACGGATCGACCACGGTCTGCACCAATGCCGTGGCAACGGCTGCATCGACGGCGTTGCCGCCGGACTTCAAGACCTCAATTCCCGCCTCAACCGGCTCCGGTTGCGGCGCGACCACCATTCCGTTCGTCATGATTTCCCTCGGGCGTGTGTTCTGCTCTGCGCAGTGTCGCCCAAGCGGAGGTCCGGCGGCAAGCCCCAGGCGAACCTATTCGGCCGCCTTGGGGTGTTTGTCGCGTTCCGTCGCCGGCAAATCGCCGAGCGGGCCCAACGCATCCTTGTCGCGCAGGAACATGGGTTTCGACTGCATATAAAGGGTCAGCAGGCGGGCCAGGGACATGACCGAATCCAGATGCGTGCGCTCGTAGCCGTGCGAGGCGTCCAGCGCGAAGCACAGAAGCGCCGTGCGGATATCGTTGCCGGCCTCCAACGCCGCCGCCGCGTCCGATCGGTAATGGCGGAACACGTCGCGGGAATGTTCGATGCCGTGGCCGACGCACATGTCGATCAGCGAACGCGACAGGTGCCAGTCGAAGGGCCCTGAGGAATCCTGCATGGCGATCGTCACCCCGTATTCCGAGGTATGCTGCCCCGGTGCGATGGTGCCGTTGTCGATGGAGACCAGTTCCGCCACGTCGCCGTGCAGCACCGCCGAGGCGCCGACGCCGACTTCTTCCGTGATGGTGAACAGCAAGTGACAGTCGATGGGCAATTCGACCTCGGACCGCTTGATCGCCCGCGCCGCGGAGAGCAGCGCCGCAACCCCGGCCTTGTCGTCCAAATGGCGCGAGAAGACGAAGCCGTTCTGCATGAACTCCGTCATCGGATCGATCGAGATCGTATCGCCGACGTTGATCCCGAGGGCCCGAACCTCATGTTCGTAGTGGACCCGTTCGTCCAGACGCAATTCGACCTCGGACCAGTCGGTCGGCTGAGTGTCGATTTCCTCGTTGTAGGTATGGCCCGACGCCTTGGCCGGCAGGATGGTCCCACGGAAGGTCCGACCACCGTCCGAATGCACGGTGCAGCGCGCCCCTTCGGCAAAGCGCGAAGACCAATGCCCAATGGGAATAACCTCGAGGCGACCGCCAAGGCGGAAGCTCTTGACCATGGCGCCCAATGTATCCAGATGGGCCGCGATGGCGCGGTCCGGCGAAGCTTCCGCCCCTTTCAGGTCGGCGCGGATGGCACCGCGCCGGGTCAATTCGAACGGAATATCCAGGTCTTTCAGCTCTTCACAGACCAGTCCGACGATCTCATCCGTCATGCCCGTGGGGCTGGGCGTCGCCAAAAGCTTCGCCAGAATTTCGACGAGATAGTCCTGTTCTATGAAAATGTCATACCTCAAGGGGCAACTCCTCGTTTTCCTCCGGGTTGATTCACCAATTCCTTCCGCGTTTCCGGGAACAGGAAATCGATGAATTTCTCCGCCGTCGGCTGTGGCTCGTGATTGGCCAGGCCGGGGCGCTCGTTCGCTTCGATGACACGATAGTCGGGCCCATCCACGCGGGGAACCATGAAATCGAATCCGACCACCGGGATCTGCAGAACCTGGCGCGCCTTGATCGCGGCGGCGCGCAGGTCCGGGTGCAGTTCATCGGTAACATCATGAATGGTGCCGCCGCAATGCAGGTTGGCGGTCTTGCGGACTTCCAACACCACACCGTCGCCCAGGATCGTGTTCATCCCATACCCCTGGGCCTGAATGCAGCGGCGGGTTTCGTCGTCGATGGGAATGCGGCTTTCGCCACCCGTGGCGGCCGCGCGGCGGCGCGACAGGCGTTGGATCAGTTCCTGGATCGAATGCTGGCCGTCGCCGGTCACCCGCGGCGGGCGGCGAACGGCGGCGGCGGCGACCTCCTCGCCGATGACGATGATGCGCAGGTCGCGGCCGTTGACGAATTCCTCGCCGATCACGTGATCGCATTGATCGCGGACCTCGTCGAAGGCCTTGATCGCTTCGTCCTCGGAACAGAGATCGACGAACACGCCGTGCCCCTGTTCACCGCGCGCCGGCTTGATGACGATGCGGCCGTAGGTGTCGAGGAAACCGCGGACGTCGTCGCGCGTGCGCAGGGTGGCCTGCGCCGGGACCTTGATATCGACCTTGCTGAGGATGCGATGGGTCAGCGACTTGTCGTCGCAGCGGCTCATGGCGACGGCGGAGGTCAGCTCGCTTAAAGATTCGCGGCAGGAGATCGACCGCCCGCCCAGGGTCAGCAGGAACAAGCCTGCCTCGGCGTCCTCGATTTCAACGCTAATGCCGCGGCGGCGGGCCTCATCGATGATGATCTTGGCGTAGATGTTCAGGTTTTCCGCCCGCTGCGGGCCGATGAACAGCGATTCGTTGATCGGGTTCTTCTTCTTCACGGTGTAAACCGGCACCCGCTCGAACCCCATTTTCTCATAGAGCTTGATGGCCTCGGCGTTGTCGTGCAGGACCGACAGGTCCATGAACGCGCGGCCCGCCTTACGGAAATGATCGGCCAGCGAGGTCACCAGGCCGATGCCCACGGCGGGCACGGCCGCCTGGCCGTCGACGGCAAGCGCCCAGAGGCTGGAACCCTCTTCCGGGTCGTCGAAGGCAATCGAATGGTCGATGCCCATGACGACGCCCAGAACCTCGCCGTTCTGCGTGCCTTCGGCGACCAGGATGGTGACGCATTGCCGGTTGTCCATGTCGCCCAGGTAGCCGTCCTTCAACGAGACCATGCCGCGCGAGGTATAGATGCGGTTGACCGCGGCTTCGTCCTTGGCCTCGGCCGGGCGGACACGGAACATGTTGCTTTCGACCGCCTTGGCACTGGCCGGCAGTTCCTTAAGGTTCAAACGGAAGCTGTGCGACGGGTCCATGAACAAGGTCTGCGGCGCCATCGACAGGAGGACGTGCGGATCGCGCACGTAGATTGCGAGATCCCGTTCACCGGCCTCTTCCTCCATCAACTGGGCGGCCAGCGGCTCGGCCTTGTCGAAGGTCTGGCCGAACAGCACACGCCCCCAGCCGCAATGCACGGCGACGCATTTGCCGACCGTGCCCATGCCGTCCTTGGGCGGTGCCCCCCAATGTTTCAGGGAAAGTGCGTTTTCCATTTCCGTCTTGTCCTTCCGCCCCGCCAAGGATCAGACCCCGTGCGTCTGCAGCCAGGTTTCCATCAACGCCACCTGCCACAGCTTCGAGCCCTGGAGCGGCGTGATGTGATCGGCCGGTGCATCCATCAGCATGTTCAGGTAGTCGCCCTGGAACAAGGACCGCTCGCGCGCCGCCTTGCTGCTCAGGGTGTCGCGCACCATTTCCAGATACGGGCCTTCGATGTACTTCAAGGCCGGCACGGGGAAATAGCCCTTGGGCCGGTCGATGACCTCGGCCGGGACGACACGGCGGGCGACGTCCTTCAACACGCCCTTGCCGCCGTCGCGGACCTTCTGTTCCGGCGGCACGCGGCCCGCCAGTTCGACCAGTTCATGGTCGAGGAACGGCACCCGCGCCTCCAGCCCCCAGGCCATGGTCATATTATCGACCCGTTTGACCGGGTCGTCGACCAGCATGACCGTCGAATCGATACGCAACGCCTTGTCCACGGCGCGGTCGGCGCCGGAACGGGCGAAATGTTCTTCGATGAAGCCCAGGCTTTCGTCGCGGTCCGTGTGGTACTGGGGCGAGACGACTTTTTTATAGTCCTCGAAATCGCGGTCGCGGAACACGCGGGAATAGTCGCCGACGGGATCGTTGGAATCCATCAGCGGCGGATACCAGGAATAGCCGCCGAAGATTTCATCCGCCCCCTGGCCCGACTGCACGACCTTCACATGTTTGGCGACTTCCTGGCTGAGCGCGAAGAAGCCGACGTTGTCATGGCTGACCATGGGCTCGGACATCGCCTTGATGGTGTCCGGGAGCAACGCCATCAAGCGGTCGGCGCCGATATGGATCTTGTAATGCTCGGTGCCGAATTCGTTGGCGATGATGTCGGAATATTTGAACTCGTTGCCTTCCTCGCCGCCGGCGTCGTCGAAGCCGACCGAGAACGTGCGCAGCGGCGTCTTGCCCGCCCGCGCCAGCATGCCGACGATCAGCGAGGAATCGACCCCGCCCGACAGCAGCACGCCGACATCGACGTCGGCTTCCAGCCGCCGGTCGATGCTGAGCGCCAGGGCGTCGAACACCCGGTCGCACCATTCCTCGTCGGACAACTTCATCTCGTCGGCGGAGCGCGTGAAATCGACCTTCCAATAGGTCGTGTCCTTGCGCGTGCCGTCCGCTTCGAACACCGCATAGGTCGCGGGCGGCAGCTTGCGCACGCCCCTCAGCACCGTATAGGGCGGCGGCACGACGGCGTGGAACGACATGTAATGGTTCAGACCGATGGGATCGATCGAGGTGTCCGTGTCGCCCGCCGCCAGGATCGCCGGAAGCGAGGAGGCGAAGCGCAGGCGCTTTCCGCTTTCCGAAAGGTACAGTGGCTTGATGCCCAGACGGTCGCGGGCCAGGGTCAGGCGGCCGCTGTCGCGTTCATAGATCGCGAAAGCGAACATGCCGTTCAGGCGCTGCACGCATTCGGGGCCCCAGGCATGAAAGGCCTTGAGCACGACCTCCGTGTCGCCGGTCGAGAAGAACCGGTAACCATCGGCGATCAACTCCTCACGCAGCGCCTTGTAATTATAGATGCAGCCGTTGAAGGCGATGGTCAGGCCCAGGTCGGGGTCGACCAGGGGCTGTTGCGCCTTGTCCGATAGATCGATGATCTTGAGCCGGCGATGGCCGAAGGCACAGCGGCTTTGCGCGAACAGGCCCGAGGCATCGGGCCCCCGGGGCGCCATGGCGTCGGTCATCCGCGCCACGGCCTGCGTGTCCGCATAGGTTCCGTCGAATCTAATTTCGCCGCTCAGTCCACACATACGTGATGGGCTCCTTTGATTGTTATCGCGTCGCGCTGTCGATCGTTCGCCGCGCGGGGTCGGTTCGCGTTGTAAACGCGCCGCCACCCGACGCTTGGGGGCGAACAAAAAGCCGCCATCCCGGCTTGGTCGAAGCGGGTCATCGGGCGGCAGAAATAAGTCATTGATTTAGTTAAAATAGTTACCCCGCCCCGGCATGTCAAATGACCGACCGGTGACATCGGGAGAATCGCCGGAACCGCTTGAGCCCATTGGATTTATCCGGATCGGCGGGCCGCCGAAACGCAGCGCGCCGCCCGGCAGGCCGGGCGGCGCGGAGAAAAATCATACCGGTTCGACCCGGTGTCAGTGACGGTAGTCCGGCTCTTCCTTGTCGAGCAGGCGCATGTAGGCCTGGAAGGTGGAATCGCCCTGCATCTTGCCGTCGCCCTCGAACTGGCTGGCGGCGTGCTCGCAAACCTCCTTGGGCGGGATGATCAGCTCCGTCCCCGCCATCTGGGCCTGCAATTGCAATTCGCAGGAGTGCTCCAACAGGCGATGGCGATAGAAGGCTTCGGCGATCGACCGGCCCGTGGACAACAGCCCGTGATTACGCAGGATCATCGAATGATGATTGCCCAGGTCGGCGACCAGCCGGTCGCGTTCGTCGATGTCGTTCGAGATGCCTTCGTAGTCGTGATAGGTCACCCGGTTATAGAACATCATGGATTTCTGGTTGAGCGGCAGCAAACCGCCCTTCTGCGCCGAAACGGCCATGCCCGCGTTGGTATGGGTATGGATCACGCACATGGCGTCGGCCCGCGACATATGGATCGCCGAATGAATGACGAAACCGGCGCGGATCACGTCATAGGGGCTGTCATCCAGGACGTTCCCGTCGACGTCGATCTTGACCAGGTTGGACGCGCAGACCTCGTTGAACAGATGGCCGTAGGGGTTGATCAGGAAGTGATGATCCTTGCCCGGCAGGCGCACCGACGAATGGGTGAAAATGCCGTCGTCCCAACCGAAGCGGTAGACCAGCCGGTAAACCGCCGCCAGTTCACAGCGCAGCTGCCATTCTTCTTCCGAAACCTTGTCGCGCAGGCTCGGAACCTCGTGCAACGGGATCACCTGGCCCATGGCCGTCTCCTCCATCAAGCGTTGTCTATGAGAATATTGTGTACAATCTAACGCCGCGCCGCATTTCGGTTCAAGACGCTTCGCACAGCCGGCTTATCCCCGAAAAATTCCCGGCAATGGATTTCAATCGGCGGCAATCTGAATTACCATTTCAGGTATGGACGATCCGGACCAGGACTATCCAGAAATTCCCGAGCCCTATCGGCCAGACGCCGAGCGGTTTTCCTTCGACGTTGGGAAAGCGCTGCGCAGCGTCGTCAGCCTGCGCACGGAAATCCCCGAAACGGCCTTTACCTCGACCACTCTGGGCACGGAGCGATCCGGCCACGGCGTGGTCATCGATCCCAAGGGTCTGGTCCTGACCATCGGCTATCTGGTGGTCGAGGCCGAACGGGTCTGGCTGGTCTCCAACGACGGCCGCGCCGCCGAAGGCCACGTCATGGGCTACGATCAGGAAACGGGCTTCGGTCTGGTTCAGGCGTTGCAGCCGCTGGACGTGCCGGCGCTGGAGTTGGGATCTTCCGCCGACCTGATCCCGGGCGACGACGTGATCGTCGCCGGTTGGGGCGGCGAGGCCCATGCCCTGCAGGCCCGGGTTTCGGCCCGCAAGGAATTCGCGGGCTATTGGGAATACCTGTTGGACGACGCCATCTTCACGACCCCCGCCCATCCTCTATGGGGCGGGGCGGCGCTGATCGGCGAGGACGGCACGCTTCGCGGGATCGGATCGCTCTATGTGCGGGGCGAGGAAAGCGGCGAGACCGAAGGCAACATGATCGTGCCCGTCGATATCATCAAACCGATCCTGCCGACCTTGCGGACGACGGGTGCCTCGGGCCGCCCGCCCCGGCCTTGGTTGGGCACCTTCACCGCCGAGACCTCGGGCCGGGTCGTCATCGTCGGCACCTGGCAGGGCGGGCCGGCGGAGATTGCGGGGCTGAAGGCCGGCGACCTGGTCGTCGGCGTCGACGACAAGCCGGTCGAAGGCATGGCCGGGTTTTTCCGGGGTGTCTGGTCGCTGGGTCCGGCGGGCACGCTAATCCCGCTGAACATCTACCGCGACGGCGATCTGGTGACGATCACCGTGCAGTCCTGTTCGCGCGGCGATTTCTATCAATCCCCGAACATCCATTAGGCGATGACCGCCCTTCCCCTCGGGCTTCCGCCGGTACCGCTGGCCGAGGCCGACACGATGCTCTATCCGCAGCACTTGGCCGATGCCGAGGACCTGTTCCGGCGGCTTCATGACGATCTGCCCTGGCGCCAGGAACACCTGACCCTGTTCGGCAAACGCATCGCCCAGCCGCGCCTTAGCCTCTATCAAGGCGACGTGCCCTATACCTATTCCGGCCTGACCCTGGCCGCCGCCGCCTGGCACCCGGTCCTGGCGGACCTGCGCGACCGCTGCGCCGAGTTGGCCGGAATGCCGTTCAACACGGTGCTGGCGAATCTGTATCGGGACGGATCGGACAGTATGGATTGGCACGCCGACGACGAGGCCGAATTGGGCGCCGAGCCGGTGATCGCCTCGGTCAGCTTAGGCGCCCCCCGCCGCTTTCAAATGCGCCGCAAGGACAAGACCGGCGAAGCCCATTGCCTGACTCTCGGCGGCGGCGACGTACTGATCATGGGGCCCAAGTCGCAAGTCCATTGGATGCACCGCGTGCCGAAAACCAAAACCACCGTCGGCCCGCGCATCAATCTGACATTCCGATTTGTAAGAGAACCACAGAGACGGTGAGGCCGTGAGAAGAGGAATGAGGGCCAGGGACTCCCCGCCCTTCTCACCGCCTCAGTGGTGACCGTTTCTTTTCCCTAATCCATATCCAACGGGAAGACCGGTCGGCGGACGTGTTTGTAGGGCAGTTCCTTATAATTGCGCGAGGTCAGCCCCCCGCCGTCGTCGACCACGATGACCTGCGATGCGATGGGCGCGTAGGCGGCACGGAAGTGATGCGCCGACTTGAGGCCCAGGACCTTCTTCTTCGTCGGGTCGATGCCCATCGATTTGAAATACATCTTGTCGTAGTTCTGGAACCGGCCGCTGACGATGACGATATCGACACCGCCGACGCTGAACACGGCTGACGGCCCCATGTCGACGCGGGTACCGCGCGTCATCGGGCCTTCCATGGCGAAGGTGCCGTCGGTGATCGCGGTGACCGTCCCCATCAGCGACAGAGGGCCGCCCTGTACGTTCGGGTCGACCTTGCCGCCGATTTCCAGCCGCAGCGTCGTGCCGATGCCCGCGTTCTTACAGGCGAGCGCCGCTTCGGGATCGTAGAGCGTACCGAAGGCGGCATCCTTCAGGTCGGCCTCGATCATCGCACCCAGCAGTTTGGTCGCATCGCCGTAACCGCCGCCGCCCGGATTGTCGGCATAGTCGGCCAGCACGATGGGGGCGGAGACGCCCTGGGCCAGAGACGTCTGCACCCGCTTGATGGCTTCCGGGATTTTGACCAATTCGATGGAGAGCTTGTTGCGGTCCTGCCAGATCTGTTCCATCACCGTTTCGGCGATCTTGGCATGGGCCGGATCGTCGCCTTCGCCGGTGACGACGCAGGTCGGCCCGACATCGTGAATATCGACCCAGGGGAAACCCGCGTTGATCGACCCGGCATAGACCCCGGGTGTTTCGGCGATCAGCTTGTCCAGGGTCTTCAGCGCATCGACCATCGGGCCCGGCCCGGTCGTCCGGCCATGATCGGCACCGTCCAGCATTTCGCGGCGCCGGACGTGAACCTTGGGATGGATTTCGCCCTTCATCGTGCGATCCAGCAGGTCGCAGGCCTGGGTCGCGACCTCGTACTGATCGATATGCGGATAGGTGCGGTAGCTGATCAGGATGTCCGACAGGTCGCCCATGCGGTCGGTCGTATTCGCGTGCAGGTCCAGCGTCACGGCGATCGGCATGTCGGGGCCGACAAGGTCGCGCACGGATTGCAGCAACCGGCCCTCCCCGTCTTCGTCGTGCTCGCAGGCCATGGCCCCGTGCAGCGACAGATAGATGCCGTCGAACGGACCGTCGGCCTTCAGGCTGTCGATCACGACCTGAGTGAAATGGTCGTGCATGTCCTTGGTCACCCGGCCCGACGGCGTCGCGTTGGCGTAGATCGGCAGGCGGATGGACCAGCCGTGCTTGTCGGCGGCGTCCAGGGCCGCACCGATTTCCGTCGCCGTGCCGCGCATTTTCTGTGCGACCTCGTCGTCGCGGTAATAGGTCCGCGCCTTATAGGCCGCAAGATCCGTCGGCAGTTTGGAAAAGGTATTGGTCTCGTGCTTGAAACCGGCGATGAACACGCGCTTGGACATGGACGCCTCCTAGGACCGCAGCTTTGCGAGATCGGGGATCGGCCGTTTCAGATCGGCCTTGTCCGCGAAATACTGCTCCAGCGCATGGGCCACGGCGAGCACCAGGGCGTCCGATCCGTTGGGGCCAATGATCTGAATGCCGAAGGGCATTCCCTTACGGTCGACGCCACAGGAAATGACCGCACCGCAGGCCATCGCCATGGTGGGGGCGTAGGACAAGGCCAGCCAGCGCATGTAGGTCGGCATTTTCTCGCCGTTGATTTCCTCGACGAACAATTGATCGTGGGGGAACGGCGAGACCGAGGCCGCCGGGCAGATCAGGACATCGACCTCGTCATACATGTCGATGAAGCGGCGCATCAGCTTGGCCTGTTCGACCAAGCCCCAGCCGACGTCGGCGGCGGTGATCTCCAGGCCCCGTTCGGTGTTGTCGATGACGTTCGGGCCCAGCAGGTCGCGATGATTGGCGAGTTTTTCCTGATGCAGGCCGACGAAGGTGATGCCGCGGAAAATCTCGAACACGCGGTGAATATCGCCGCCGTCGTCGTTGAAACCGGGATCGCGGTCCTGGGCTTCGGCGAAGACGCCCCGGAATTGGTCGGTGCGTTCCTTGAACACGGCGCGGATGTCGTTGTCGACCGGGCAGCAGCCCAGGTCCGGCGTGATCGCCGCGCGGATCGATCCCAGGTCCAGGCCGTCGACCGTGCCGAACAGACGGGGGTCGACCAGGCCGGAGAACGGATCGCGGCGGTCGTCGTCCATCTGGGCCTGCAACAACAGGGCCGCGTCCTCCGCACTGCGCGCCATCGGGCCCAGCACGGACCAGGGCATCAGGGCCGTCGATTTGCCTTCGGCCGGGACCGTGCCCGGCGACGGACGGAAGCCGGTGATGCCGCAGAACCCGGCGGGGGTCCGCAGGCTGCCGCCGTAATCGCTACCCGAGGCGATGGGCACCATGCCGGTCGCCAACGCCACGGCCGAGCCGCCGGACGATCCGGCGCAGGTCAATTCCGGATTGAACGGGTTGCCGGTCGCGCCGAACACGCGGTTCTTGGTATTCGCGCCGGCGCCGTATTCCGGCGTGTTGGTCTTGCCCAGGACGATGGCGCCCTCGGCCCGCACGGCGGCGACCGATCCCTGATCGGCGGTCGGCACCGTGTCCTTCTGGGTCAACGACCCCCAGGTCGTGCGCACGCCTTCAGTCGCTTCCAGATCCTTAATGCCGATGGGCAGGCCATGCAGCAGGCCCAATTCGTCCCCGTCCATGACCGCCTGTTCGGCGACCTTGGCTTCCTCGCGGGCCCGGTCATAGGCGCGGGTGACCATGCAGTTGACGGCGCCGTCCACGGCCTCGACCCGGTCAATGCAGCTTTCCAGCAACTCCACCGGCGAAATTTCCTTGGTGCCGATCAAGCGCCGGGCTTCGGTCGCGCTGAGATCGCAAAGTTCGGATGCCGTCGTTGGCTTGGTCATGTCAGTTTCTCCAGATCGGGAATGGGGCGGGCCGTCTCCGGGTCCGCGTTGAACAGGGATTCCAGGGCCATGGCGGCGCCCAGCAATTCGGCCTCGCCGTGGCGCTTGCCCGCGACCTGAAAGCCGAAGGGCGCGCCCGTCTCGTCATAGCCGCAGGGCACGGCGATGACCGGACATCCGGCCAGCGTCAGCGCCGAGCGGATCAGCGACGCGTCCTGATAGTTCTCCATGGTCTTGCCGTTGATTTCCTTCGGAATCCCGTCCTCGATGCGGTAGGGCGGCGTCGAATTGCCCGGCAGGATCAACAGGTCGATATCTTCCATGAAGGCCTGGAAGCGGTCGTACCATTTGCGCCACAGAACCTCGGCCTCCGCCACGTCGGCAAGAGACATGGCGAGGCCTTCCTCCGTGTTGGTGATGATGGTCTGGGCCAGAAGGTCGCGGTGCTTTTCCACCCGCTCGCGGTGATAGGCGACGTAGTAGAGCGAACGCATCACCCAGTTGGCCTCGCGCACGCCGGTGATGTCCGGACTGTCGGCGCGGGCGGCCTTGAAGGCATGCTTGACCTTGTCCATCCGCGACCGGAACACCCGGCGGATCCCGTCGTCGATGGGCGCCGATCCCAAGTCCTCGGAATAGGCGATGGTCAGTTGGCCCAGGTCCGCCGCGCCCAGGTCGCGCAGGCCCGAAGCGTCCCAGGGATAGGCCATGGGGTCGCCCGGATGGGCGTGGCCGGCCTGCACGGAATAAAGCAGGGCCAGATCGGCGACCGAGCGCGCCATCGGCCCCTGAACCGAGAAATAGGTCATCGGCAGCAGGCGCCGTTCATTGGCGACGCTGCCCGGCTGGGGGCGCATGCCGACCGTGCCGGTCCAGGTTGCTGGGGCACGCAGCGAACCCGCCGTGTCCGACCCGGTGGCGAACGGCACCATGGAACAGGCGACGGCGACGCCCGACCCGCCGGACGAGCCGCCCGGCGTGCGCGCCGGGTCGAAGGGGCTGCGCGTGGCACCGTAAACCCGGTTGATGGTGTTGGAGCCGGAGCCGAACTCCGGCGTGTTGGTCTTGCCCAGAATGATCGCCCCGGCGTTGCGCAGCTGCGTGATCTGGCTGTCGTCGGCGTCGGGCACTTGATCCTTGAACAAAAGCGAGCCGTAGGTCGTGCGGATGCCCTTGGTGTTGACCAGGTCCTTGATCCCGACCGGCAGGCCGGCAAGCGGCCCCGGATCGTTGCCTTTGGCGATCTCGGCCTCGATCTCGCGGGCACGTTTTAACGCCCCCTCTTCGTCCAGGGCGACGAAGGCATTGACCGTGCCGTTCACTTTATCGATGCGGGCGAGGCAGCTTTTCACGACCTCGACCGGAGACACCTCACCCGCGCCGATCAGACGGCGCAGTTCAACGGCGGACAGGTCACAAAGATCGGCCATCAGACGGGCAGGCTTTCGCGTTCGCCCCCAGGCTTGCCGACCGGCAAGCCGTCCGATTCACCAAGGTCCCAGAACAGCCCGCCCATGAGGCGCAGGGCCGAGCGGGAGACGGGCTCCAGGATGTGTTCGTTGGGCGCATGCTGCGAACAGGCCGGATAGCTATGCGGCACCCAGATCGTCGGCAGGCCCAGGATATGGGCGAAGCAGTCGTTGGGCAGCGAGCCGCCCAGGTTGGGCAGCACCGCCGGTTCTTCCCCGGCCGTATCGGTCAACGAGTTGATCGCCCATTTGGCCCAGGGGGTGTCCGGTTCCAATCGCGTCGCCGCCATGTAATCGCGGTCGGGCGTCAGTTCGATATCGGTGAAGCCGAGGCCGTCCAAATGCTTGCGCACGGCGGGCAGAACCACCGCCGGATCGAAGCCCGCGACGAAGCGCATATGGCATTTGGCAAAGGCCGTGGGTGGCACGGCGTTCACCGGGTTTTCCGGGTTGCCGGTCTTGAAAGCGAGAATTTCAAAGGTATTCCAGGCGAAGACCTTTTCCTCCGCCGTCAGGCCCGGCTCGCCCCAATCGGGGTCGATCTCGGGGTCGGTCTCGCCGCCGCCGACGGTCAATTTCGACAGCGCTTCGCGCACGGAATTGGAAATCGGATCGGGCTTCAATTCGTCCAGCAGGATCTTGCCCTTGGCATCGACGATGGTCGAAATCGCATGCGCCAGCTTGATCCCCGGATTGGCCAACAGACCGCCCCAGTTGCCGGAATGATGCCCGCCGTCGCGCAGGTTCAGAGACATCGTAAAATTGAACACCCCACGCGAGCCGAAAAACAGCGTGGGCCGGTCGGCCCTGAGGCGCGGCCCGTCGGACGCGATGAAGACGTCGGCCTTGAACAGGTCTTTGTGTTGACGGCAGAACTCGCGCAGCCCCGGCGAACCCGCTTCCTCGCCCGTTTCGATCAGGGCGACGACGTTATAGCCGAGCTTGCCGCCGCGATCCTCCAGGCAGGCTTTCAGCGCCGCGATGTTGATCGAATGCTGGCCCTTGTTGTCGGCCGTGCCGCGCCCATACCAGCGATCGCCTTCCTTTTTCATTTCCCAGGGCCCGATGCCGTCGCGCCATTGTTCGTCGTATCCGCGCACCACGTCGCCGTGGCCATAGGTCATCATGGTCGGCAGATCGTCGCCTTCATGGCGGCGGGCGACCAGGATCGGCTGCCCCCCATCGACGGGGTTTTCGAAAATCTCGCTTTCGAAGCCGAGGTCCCCCAGGGTCGGAGTAATTTCATCGGTCAGGTAGCGATAGAGTTCCGGGCGGAACGGGGCGTCCTGGCTGCAGGATTTGATGGCGACACGGCGGGACAGATCGTCCCAGAAGCCGCCACCGTCGAAATACTGTTCCAGGCGCTCGATCACTGCTTCGCGCGTCATGCCGCGGTCCTCCCCGTATCGTTTTCGTTTTTGTAGGCCGTTTCCGGATCGCCCAGGTCCCAATAGACGCCGGTCACCAGTTCCAGCCCCTCACGGGTCAGCGACCATAGGATGTGTTCGCCGGGCGCGTGCTGGGAACAGCCGGTATAGCTCAAGGGCAGCCAGACGAAGGGAATGCCCAAAACGTCCTGAAACACGTCGTTGCAGATGGAGCCGCCGGAATTCGGCACCATGCGGCATTTCTCGCCGGTCGTGCGTTCCACCGCCTGGCGCATCCAGCCCGCCCAGGGATGGGCCGGGTCCGTCCGCGCGGCATGGAACAGGGCCGCGTTGCCGCCGGTCGAGGCCTGGACCTTGACCATGGGGAAACCCGCGTCGTCGAGATGCTTTTGCAGGTTCGGCACGATGTTTTCCCAGTCCGTGCCGACGACGAAACGCAATTGGCAATGGGCCACGGCCTTGGGCGGGATGGCGTGCACCGGGTTGTCGGGGTTGCCGGTCTTCATGGCGAGAATCTCGAACGAGTTCCAGCCATAGACCTTCTCGCCCCGGCTCAGGCCCGGCTCGCCCCAGGTATCGTCGATTTCCGGCCCGCCCGTGGCGGATTGCCGGTCGACGTCCTTCAGCAGATCGCGCACCGTCTCGGAAATCGGCGGCGGCAGCAGACAGGGGGCGAGGATACGCCCGTTGACGTCGATCACCGTGGCCAGGGCCGAGGCCAGCACGATGCCCGGATTGGCCAGCAAACCGCCCCAGTTGCCGGAATGGTGGCCACCGTCGCGGAAATCGAGGACCAGGTCGAAATTGAACGCCCCCCGGTTGCCGAGCGTCAGGTTCGGCTTGGCGACGTCGAAGCGCGGCCCGTCGGAGGCGAAATAGCAATCGGCGGCGAAATCGTCCTTATGCGCCGCGACCAGGTCTTTCAGGCCGTCGGAGCCGTTTTCCTCGCCGGTTTCGATGATGAACTTGTGATTGAAGCCAAGGTTTTCCCGGGCGTCCAACACCGCCTTGAGGGCCGCCAGGTGGGCCGAATGCTGGGCCTTGTTGTCGGCGGTCCCGCGGCCGTAGACCTTGTCCCCGACCTTGGTCAGGCGCCAGGGATCCAGGTTGTCCTTCCACTGGCCTTCCATGCCGAGAACCGTATCGCCATGGCCATAGCCGAGCACCGTCGTCAGATCGTCGCCTTCGTGGCGATTGGCGAGCAGGATCGGCCCCCGGCCTTCGATGGGATTGTCGTAGACCTTGCAGGCATAGCCCATGGCCTCGAACGCCGGGCGCATCTGTTCTTCCAGATAGGCATAGCAATCGGGCAGGCGGTCCGGGTTCTGGCTTTCCGTCTTGACCGCGACACGGGCTTTCAGATCCTCGAAGAATCCTTCCGGGTCGTCGAAATGGGCGAGTGCGCCGTCGATGGCGTGCTGTCGGGTCATCGTCTTACCCGGGGCGGTCTGGTCACGAGGCCTGACGCCCCCTCCCCTGATCCTCGTCATAGAGGTGGCATTCCACCAGGCCCGTCTTGGTCGGGATGGTCCGGGGGGCTGCGACCGAACAATGGTCCATGCATTCGACGCAACGCGGATGGAAGGTGCAGCCCGAGGGCGGATCGACCGGGTTGGGATAGGCGATGCCCAGGCCGGCGTCGGGTACACCCTGGTTGGGGTCCGGCGTCAGCACGGAATCCAGCAACGCCCGGGTATAGGGATGCTGCGGATTGTCGAACAGCTGATCCGTGTCCGCGACCTCGACCAGACGGCCCAGGTACATGACGGCGACGCGGGTCGCCATGTGTTCGACCACGGCTAGGTTATGGCTGATGACGATATAGGTCAGGTTCAGTTCCGATCGAAGATCCTGCAACAGGTTGAGAATCTGCGACTGCACGGAAACGTCGAGCGCCGAGGTCGGCTCGTCGCAGATCACGACTTCCGGCCGATTGATCAGGGCGCGCGCCACGGCGACGCGTTGGCGTTGGCCACCCGACAGCTGGCTCGGGAAGTTGCCGTAAAGCCGGCGCGGCAGGCCGACCAGTTCCATGATTTCCTCGACCCGCATGCGCAAATCCTTGCCGCCGGCGGCATCGGGGCCGCCCTGCACCCGCACGGGCAGGGAAATAACGTCGCCGATGGTCTTGCGCGGGTTCAGCGACGAATACGGGTCCTGGAACACGGGCTGAACCTTGCGCGCCATCTCCAGGCGCTCCATTTGGCTGGTTGGCGTGCCGCCAACGTAAAGCTCGCCCGACGACGGGGCCAGCAGGCCCAGCAACATCTTGGCCAGGGTCGACTTGCCGCAACCGGATTCACCGACCAGGCCCAGGACCTCGCCACGCGGCACGCGCAGGTTGATGCCGTTGACCGCATGCAGCGGCCGTTTGCCCTTCATGAACCCGGCGGAGATCATGAAGGTCCGGGTGACGTCCTTCGCTTCGAGAACGATGTCTTCTTGATCGGCCATCTCAGGCGGCCCCCTTCTTCAGATTGGCGGCGCATTGTTCGGGCGTCTGAACGCAGCGATAAACATGGCCGTCTTCGAACGACGGGCTCAAGTCGATGGTGCCGGTCCGGCAGGTATCCATCACGTGGCGGCAGCGGTCGGCGAAGTGACAGCCGGGCAGGTCACCCACCAGCGACGGCACGATGCCGGGGATCGACCCCAGATGGGCGCCCCGTTCCGTCTTGCCCGGGATCGGGATGCATTCCAGCAATCCCTGGGTATAGGGATGGGTCGGGTTTTCGAAGACCTGCTTGCCGGTGCCCGTTTCGACGATCTGACCCGCGTACATGACCGCGACCCGGTCGGCGACCCGCGAGACGACGCCCAGGTCATGGGTGATCAGGATCATGCCCATGTTGAATTCCTTCTGCAGGTCCGCCAGCAGGTGGAGAATCTGCGCCTGGATGGTCACGTCGAGCGCCGTCGTCGGTTCGTCCGCGATGATCATTTCCGGGCCGCACATCAGCGCCATGGCAATCATCACGCGCTGACGCAGGCCGCCCGACAACTGGTGCGGATACTGGGTCAGGCGCGAAGCGGCGGCGGTGATGCCGACCTTTTCCAGAAGGTAGATGGCGCGGTCGCGGGCTTCGGATTGCGAGACCTTCTTGTGCCGAAGCAAAGCCTCGGTCAGCTGGTTGCCGATGGTGTAGGCCGGGTTCAGCGAGGTCATCGGCTCCTGAAAGATCATCGACATCTTGTTGCCGCGAATGTCCGACATCCGCCGCTCGCTGGTCGATTGCAGGTCCTCGCCGTCCAATGACAGCTTGGTCGCCGTGCAATTCGCCGATTTCGGCAGAAGGTTCATGACCGCCAGCGAGGTCAGCGATTTGCCGCAGCCGGATTCCCCGACGATGCAAAGCGTCTCGCCCTTGTCGACCTTGAAGCTGATCGACTGCACCGGATGCAGCATGCCCGCCGAGACGGGAATATCGACGACCAGATCCTGAACTTCGAGAATGGTATCGCTCATGGACTCAGTTCCTGTTTTCCGGTGCTGTCACGTCCCGGACACCGTCGCCCAGAAGATTGATGGAGAGGATCAGCGCGAACAGCGCCGCCCCCGGAATGCCGATCAGCCAGGCATCGAAGAACATCATGCCCTTGGCTTCGGAAATCATCAGGCCCCAGCTGGGCGCCGGCGGCTGCACACCCAGTCCGAGGAACGACAACGCCGCCTCGAGCAGGATGGCATGGGCCATCTCCAGGGTCGCCACGACGATCAGGTGGTTGACCACGTTGGGCATGATTTCCGTCAGGATGATGCGGAAGGTGGAACAGCCACAGGCCTGGGCCGCCGCCACGTAATCGAGATTCCGGACCTGCATGGTGGTACTTCGCATGACCACGGCGAAGCGGTCCCATATGAGAAGACCCAAGACCCAAATCACGATCCATAGGCTCGATCCGATCAAAGAGACCACGGCGAGCGCGACCAAAACCACGGGCATCGATAGTCGCGTGGTGATGATGAAGTTGACGATCATGTCGACGCGACCGCCGAAATAACCGGCGGCGACGCCCAGGGCCGTGCCGATGACGCCGGAAATGATCATCGCCGAGAACCCGATCAGCAGGGAAATCCGCGCCCCGTGAACCAGACGGGTCAGGTAGTCGCGGCCCTGCAGGTCCGTGCCCAGCGGATGGGCCGGATCGTATTTCGGGCTGTCGTGCCAGAACGGGGGCTTCAGCTTCTGCGCCAGGTCCTGGTCGAGAATCGGATCGAACGGCGTCAGCAGCGGCGCGAAGATCGCGATGGCGAAAATGATCGCCAGGACGGCGCCGCCGATGATGATGCCGTAATGACCGAAGACACGCCGGCGCATCTGCGCCATCGGCGAGGGCTCGAGAATCTCGGCGGCGGATGCGGTGTGATCTTGCGTTGCCATGTCAGGTCACCCGAATTCTGGGGTCGAGGAATGCGTTCAGCATGTCCGCGAGGAAAGTAATGAGGATGTAGAACAACGACAGCACCAGCACGATCGCCTGCATCATCGGCAAGTCGCCGCGCTGGATGGTCTCCCATGCCAGGAAGCCCAGGCCGTTGATCGCGAAGATGCTTTCGATGACGATCGAGCCACCCAGCATGAAGCCGAACTGCACGGCGGCAAGCGAAACCACCGGAATGATGGCGTTGCGCAGGGCGTGCTTGAACAGCACCGTCAGCGGACGCAGGCCCTTGGCCTTGGCCGTGCGGATATAGTCGGATTGCAGAACTTCCAGCATGCCCGCTCGGGTCAGGCGCATGACGCCCGGCGTCACGTAATAGCCCAACGCGATGGCCGGCATGATGAAGCCTTGCCACGTTTCGACCCTGGAAATCGGCAGCCAACGCAGCTGGATGCCGAGAAAGAACATCATGATCAATGCGAACCAGAACGACGGCAACGCCTGACCGACCACCGCCAGGGTCAGGGCGAACCTGTCGATCAGCGAATTGGGCCGGATGGCGGCCGCGACGCCCAAGGGTATCGACAAGGTCAACGCGAAGGCGATGGCGCAACCCGCCAGAATCAGGGTGTTGGGCAGGCGCGTCAGGATGACGTGGGAAATGTCTTCCTTGAGGTAATGGGAGCGGCCGAGGTCGCCCTGCAGGGCGCGACCGAGCCAATCCATGTATTGCACGGGGATCGGTCGGTCATAGCCGTAGGACTTGCGGATATGTTCGATCTCTTCGTTCGACGCGGCCTCGCCGGCCAAGGCAACCGCCGGGTCGCCGGAAACGTAGATCAAGGAAAAGGTGATCATCGACACGGTCAGCGCCACGAGGAAGGCAACGCCCAAGCGCTTCAGGATATATTTCACCATGACGGGTTAACCCGTGATCGGCCCATTCTTTCAGCCCCCGATTTGAAATTCAGCCGTTTATGTCTCTGCGCCCGGTAGTGCCGGCCGCCGATAGCGGCGATCCCGGCGACCCTGATGAGGGCCGCCGGGACAAACCGCTTTAAGCAGACGAAGTTACTTCCACTTCGCGGTGTAGAACCGCGGGATTTCGTCCGAGGTCGTCTCGATGCTCAGGTCCTTGTTGTATGCGTAGTTCTTGGCATACGTGAACATGGGCAGCCAGTAGACGTTGTCAGAAATGATCTGGAAGGCTTCCTTGTAGAGCTTTTTGCGCTCGGCAAGGTCGGTGACGTTGCCCGCCTTGTTGATCAGTTCGTTGACCTTCGGGTCGTTGGCCGGATCGTCCTTGCCGCCCGAGAAGAACACACCGGCGCAGGCCGATGCATCCGGGATCGAGTAGGAACCCCAGGTCATGTGGTGAACCGGTGTCACGCCGTTCTGCGCCAAGCCGCGCAGCTTGCGGTACTGCATGAAGTTCAGCTTGGCCTTGACGCCGACTTTGGCGAGGTCGGAGATCACGGCTTCCGTGAATTCACGCTGACGATAGGCGTAGATGTCGAACTCAAGACCTTCGGCACCCGCTTCCTTCAGAAGGGCCTTGGCCTTTTCCGGATCGTAGCTGCGGCCGGTGACGTCCTGCACGCAGGCCACCTGATCGGGGTGGCAGGGCGTGTTAATGACCTCAGCGGCTTCGCCGACCAGGTTCTTGACGATCGATTCACGGTTGATCGCATAGGCGAAGGCTTCACGCACGCGCTTGTCCTTGAACGCCTTGACGTTGGACGAACCGTCCACGTCGAAGGCCAGATAGCTGATGCGCATGGTCTTGGCGTTGACCACATCCACCTGCCCGGAAGCCTGCAGCTTTTCGGCCTGATCCTTGGGCACGTCCCAGATCCAGTCGACGCCGCCGGTCAGCAGTTCGGCCATCTGCGTGTTCATTTCCTTGATCGTGCGATAGACCAGGTTCTTGATCGACGCCTTGCCTTTGGGGCTGCCGTCGAAATAGTCGTCGTTGCGGACCATGACGATCTTTTCGCCCGGCACGATGTCGGTGATCTTGTAGGGCCCGGTGCCGTTCGGCGGCACGGAACCGAAGTCTTTCTTGCCGTCCTTCGTCATCGGGGCCTTGTCGTAGTGGCCGTCGGCCAGGATCGGCACCGCCTGCGCCAGATAGGCGAGCGCGGCCGGGAACGGTTTGACCAAATGGATGCGAATGCTCATCGGGCCGGTCTTCTCGACCGACTTCATCCAGCTGGTGTTCTTCAGCGTGACGACGCCGTTGTCCTTGTTGGTCGTGAAGTTCACCGTATAGATGACGTCTTCGGGACCGAAGGAGGAGCCGTCATGGAACTTGACGCCTTCGCGCAGTTCGAAGTCCAAGGTCACGTTGTCGACCCACTTGTAGGACTTGGCCAGGTTCGGCACGAAGTCACCGGACTTGAGGTCGCGGAACAGCAGGCCGTCCCAGGCCGTGTTGCCGATGATGACCAGTTCACGAGTCCGGTTGAAGTAGGGGTCGACGACAGGAGATTCACGGTCGGTCACCCAGGTAAGCGTATCGTTGGCCTTGCCGGCAAGCGCAGCACCGGTGCTGATGCCCAGTGCAACCGCTGCGATCGGCAGGCCCTTCATAATTTGACGAATCATATCGTCCTCCCTTGAGTCATTTCTCGGCCGTCCCGGTTTACGTCGTTGAAACCTTGTGACGGCGGCCCGGACTTCCCCCTCACCGGGAAAGCTGGAAGCATTTCAGAACATAGGCGGCCCGAATGCAAGGAGGGACTGGAACCGCCGTTCGATTGTCGAAGGCATTGGATTTCTGACAATACCCCCCGCAGGATCACCACGCGGTCGTTGCGCGGATATGTGCCCCTACACCTTGATAAGCCCCCCAAGGATAGGCCCCCACACGCGAAAGGTGCTCCCAAATTTCACTGGGGACAAGCGTTATCGTTTCATCAAATTCATGTAATTGAACGAATCGTTTATTAGATATTCATTTTTCGAAAGAAACCACCGCCAGGAACCCGTCGGCTGCGGCGATATATCGCGCTTCGGGCCTCGGGCGAAATTGGTCCGATTAAAACCTTCGGATTGGCGCCATGGTTCTCGACCGGGTATGAATACCGCCCCGATATCGACCGGAAGACGAAGACGAAGCCCATGCCCAAGGATCAGACCGCCCCCCCACCCACCCCCGAATGCCTTGACCAAATCCTGCGCTGCGTCGAATGGCGCGGCCGGCCGGGCGACGATGTGACCTTCACCGGCGCCGACCCGATCCTGCCGACGAATTTCCGCATCGGCACGGCGGGGGCGGCGACGCTGGGCGCGGTCGGATTGGCCGCCGACGCGATCCATCATTTAAAGACCGGCCGCCATCAGGACATCGCCGTCGACCACCGGGCGGCGGCCATGGCCATGCGCTCCAACCGGCATGTCCGCCTGGACGCCGCCGATACGGGCGAGGTCTGGGCCGATATTTCCGGTCTGTACGAATGCGGCGACGGCCGCTGGATACAACTGCACTGCAATTATCCATGGCTGGCTCAGGATATCCTGAGCGTCCTGGACTGCGCCGCCGACCGCCCGTCGGTCGATGCCGCCTTGAAGACCTGGAAGGCCCAGGACTTCGAAGACGCGGGCAAGGAAAAGAACCTTTGCGCCTTCATGGTGCGGAGCCCCGAGGAATGGGCCGCCCACCCCCAGGCCGCCGCCGTGGCGAGCCAGCCGCTGATGACCATCGAGAAGATCGGCGATGCGCCGGCCCAACCCTTGCCCGCGGGCGACCGGCCGCTTTCCGGCGTCCGGGCCCTGGAACTGACCCGCGTGCTGGCCGGGCCGGTCAGCGGACGGACGCTTGCCGAACACGGTGCCCAGGTCATGCGCATCGGCCGCGCCGACCGCCCGGACGGCGTCAACCTGGTGCAGGACACGGGCCTGGGCAAACTGGCCGCCGACCTGGACCTGCGTGAAGACGCCGACCGCGACCGCCTGGACGCCCTGATCCGGCAATCCGACGTGGTGACGCAAGGCCACCGGCCCGGCACCCTGGCGGCACGGGGCCTGACACCGGAACGCCTGGCCGCGCTGCGCCCCGGCGTCGTCTTCGTCAGCCTGTCGGCCTGGGGCCATGTCGGACCGTGGAACTGGCGGCGCGGTTTCGATTCCCTGGTGCAATGCGCCATGGGGGCGACCTGGGAAAACGGCGACCGGACGCGCCCGCGCCACCTGCCGGCACAGTCCTACGACTATATCACCGGCTATCTGGCCGCCTTCGGCGCCATGGAGGGCCTGCGCCGCCGCGCGACCGAGGGCGGCAGTTGGTTGATTCGCCTTTCCCTGGCGCAGACCGGGCATTGGTTGAACGGTTTGGGCCGCGTCGGCGATGAAACCACCAAGCAGGGGGCGGAGCCGACCTTCGACGAGGTCGCCGATTTGATGGAAAGCCACGACACGGTCTGGGGCCCGATGGGCCATTTGAAGCCGGTCGTGCAGATGTCGGAGACGCCGCCGCGCTGGGACCTGCCGTCGGTGCCGCTCGGCACCCATCCGCCGGTCTGGCCGGAATAACGGGCCTCCTACCCTTCCGAGGTCTTGAAGGTCGCGTCCTTCAGCGCATTTTTGGCCCGCGCCTCGCGGTAGGTGATGTACATGGTCGAGGCAAAAACCACCGTGCCGCCGACCCAGGTCCAGAAATCCGGGAATTCGCCGAACATGATATAGCCCAGCCCAGCCGCCCAGAGCAGGCGGGTGAAGTCGGCGGGCATCACGGCGCTGGCCTCGCCCAGCTGCATTGCCTTGGCCATGCAGACATGGGCGACCGCCGCCAACAGGCCGATGGCGATCATCTCGATTAGCTGCATCCAGGTCGGCCATTCCCAGACGAACAGCGCCAGAACCAGCGTCGCCGGGGTGAAATAGACCGAGGAATAGAACACGATGGTGACCGGCGAATCATGGCGCGCCAGGACCTTGACGATCAACAACGCCCAGGCCCAAAGAACCGTCGAGCCCAGCGCCAGCAGATAACCGGGGCTGATGTCCTGAAACCCGGGACGCAGGATGATCGCTGTGCCGATGAACCCGACGAGCAAGGCCGACCAACGGCGCAGGCCCATCTTTTCCCGCAGCATGAAGACGGCGCCCAGCGAGGTGAACAGCACGACCGTGAAGCTCAGCGCCGTCGCGTCACCGACCGGCACGACCTGCAACGTGTAGAACCAGGTCAGCATGGCGCCCAGGCCGACGACGCCGCGCAACAATTGCAGATCGGGGCGTTTGCTTTTCCAGGCCGAGCGGTCCTGACGGAACAGCGGCGGCGTCAGGACGATCAGGACGACCAGATTGCGGAAGAAGGCGACCTCGAACGGCGGCAGTTCCTGGGTCATGTCGCGGACCAGGGCGTGCAGGCAGGAAATCAACACCGCCCCGGCCAGCATGTACAGCAGGCCCCGGAAGTTATCGACCTTCCGCGGACCTTCGGGTGTTAGGTGGGGGGTAAGGTCCGGGGTCGTCGCCATGGCTTCACTATAGACTTAGGCGGAACAACGGCAATAAGGTCGTCCGCCCTTAATGGGGCCAATTGCATACAATTCTTGGGGTAAGGAAACCGCCGACATGATCAAAGCAGGTATCGCCGGGCTGGGCCGCTGGGGCCAGACCCTCGTCAATTCCGTCCATGGCAAAAGCGACAAGATCGCCTTCACCGCCGGTTGCACCGGACGCAAGGCGCGGGCGCAGGCCTATTGCGACGAGAAAGGCATCGACCTGCGCGACGGCCTGGCCGACTTGCTGAACGATCCCGAATTGGACGCGGTGGTCCTGGCGACGCCGCATTCGCAGCACGCCGATCAGGTCATCGCCGCCGCCGCCGCCGGCAAGCAGATCTTCATCGAAAAGCCCTTCACCCTGGACCGCGCCAGCGCCCAGGCCGCCGCCGACGCGGCCGCCGCGGCGGGCGTCGTTCTGGCGCTGGGCCATAACCGGCGATTCCATCCGATCACCCTGAAGATCAAGGAAATGATCGACAGTGGTGCATTGGGCCAGATCCTTCATATCGAAGGCAACCTGAGCGGCTCCGGCGGGCTGCGCTATCCGCCGGAAAGCTGGCGCGCCCAGGCCGACGAAAGCCCGGCCGGCGGCATGACGCCCATGGGCATCCACGTCGTCGATGCCTTTCTTTATCTGATGGGCTCGGTCGACGAGGTGGTCGCCCGCTCCGACCGTCAGTTCCTGCAAATCCCGACCGACGATACGACCTCGGTGATGATGCGCTTCGCCTCGGGTGCCACGGGTTATCTGGGAACCCTGACCGCGACGGCGCCGGTTTGGCGCATTCAGGTCTTCGGGACCGGCGGCTGGGCCGAAATGCACAGCTACGACCGCCTGTTCACCTGCTCGGTCGCCGCCGACGGCACGCCCGGCAAGGAAGAGATGATCGAATACGGCCCGTTCGACATGGAACGCGCCGAACTGGAAGCTTTCGCCGACGCCTGCACGGGCGGCCCGGCCTATCCGTTGAGCCCGGCCGAGGCCGTGCACGGCACGGCCGTGTTGGAAGCTATTATCCGGGGCGCCGAGAACGGCCAACCGGTGGCGCTCAAGGACGTCTAGGGCAGGCGAGGCGACAGGCCGATGGGGTTCCTGCTGCGGCGGTTGATGGCTTACGGGCGGTGGGTGTCCCTCGCCGCCGCGGCCTCGGCCGCCGCCGCGGTCTACGGCATTCTTTCGACGCGCGAGGAGATCTCCCTGTTCGGCGGCGAACCGCACGTCATCGAATGGTGGGAGCCCTATATCTGGCCGGCGGCCACGTTCATCGTGGTGGGCCGCGTCCTGCGCATGGTCATCCGGCGCTTCACGGCGTCAGCGACCGCGCATGTCGCACGAATCCGCCGTGGGGATATCTTCGGCCCCCGGCCCTGATTCGCGCGGACGACATTAAGGCAAAAGGTTGAAGAGAGCGGACGGCTTAGCTGTCGCCGCCGTCGCCGCCGGGCATGCCGCCCATGCCCGCCTGCGCGATCTTCTTGTCCGTGGTGTAATTGTTAAGCGCCCAAACGGCCCAGATCGCCGCCGGAATCCAGCCGATCAGGGTCAATTGCAGGACCAGACAGATCAGGCCCTGGATGGGCTTGCCGATGGTGAAGAACACGAACCACGGAATCAAAAGTGCCAAAATCAGTCGGATCATGGGTACCCCCTTGTCGTTTGACGGCCGTTCAAGGCGGCCTCGGTCCATCAACGTTAGCCGCTGCGGTGCCGCGTGACAATTGGCGCTGACATTCGCCGCCGCTTCGCCTAGGTTCGGCCCCCGCTGAATATATGGACCGGACCCGCCGGAATTTTGCATGAAGACCGACCTGTTCGATTTCGACCTGCCGTCCGAACTGATCGCCCAGAAACCGATCAGCCCCCGCGACGCCGCCAAGATGCTGGAGGTCCTGCCGACCGGCTGCCGCGATGCCTGCGTGCGCGATCTGCCTGACCTGTTGAATCCGGGCGACGTCATGGTCGTCAACGACACCCGGGTGATCCCGGCGCGCCTGACCGGCCGGCGCGGTGACGCCGCCCGCCCGGGCCCGCCCGAAGGTGGGCCCAAGGTCGAGGTCACCCTGCACAAATGGAACGAGGACGGTACCTGGCGCGCTTTCGCCCGGCCCGCGCGCAAGCTTAGCCCCCGCGACCATATCGTCTTCGCCCCTGGGTTTTCCTGCGACGTGATCGACAAGCTCGAGATGGGCGAGGTCGTCCTGCGGTTCAACAAATTCGGGCCGGACCTGCAGGAGGCCCTGGAACAATACGGCGTCATGCCCCTGCCGCCCTATATCAAGCGCGAAGCGGCCGGCGACGACGCCGACAAGGACGATTACCAAACCCTGTTCGCGGCCCGCGACGGCGCCGTGGCGGCGCCCACGGCGTCGCTGCACTTCACGCCGGAACTGCTGGGCGCGTTGGACGATCGGGGGGTCGAGAGGGTGTCGCTGACCCTGCATGTCGGAGCCGGGACGTTCCTGCCCGTGCGCGAGGAAGACACCCGCCATCACGTCATGCATTCCGAATGGGGCGAGGTCAGCGAACGCGCCGCCCAGTTCATCAATCAGGCACGGGATGCCGGCGGGCGCATCGTCGCCGTCGGCTCGACCGCCATGCGCCTGTTGGAATCGGCGGCCGACGACGACGGCCGCATCCAGCCGTTTCGCGGCGAGACCGACATCTTCATCACTCCCGGGTATCGCTTCAAGGCGGTCGACCTGATGGTCACCAATTTCCATCTGCCGCGATCGACCCTGTTCATGCTGGTCTCCGCCTTCGCGGGCCTGGATGCCATGCAGGCCGCCTATGCCCACGCCAAGGACGCCGGTTATCGGTTCTATTCCTACGGCGACGCCTGTCTTTTGCACCGCAACGACGGCACCGGGTGATCCGACCACCCGATACTGACGTATGTCGTTCGTCTGCGCGCCTACACATTCAATTATTTCTATGTTTAGATTTGTCCGCCTCTTGGGGAAGAAGCAGCAACAATCAACGCATCGGGATTGATCTCCCGAAAGGGCACCCGTTCTCATGCGCATTCGAGACTATCTTCCGGCGGCGGCTTTGGTCGCCGTCTGCGTCGGCTGGCTCGCCGTCGCGACCCTGCGGCCGCAGCCGGGCCAGACGCAGATCGGCGTCGTGTTCCCGCCCGGTTTCACCGGCCAGGACGTGCTGAGCCGTGTCGCCGATGCCGGTGGCCGCCTCGTCCGCGAAGGCGCCTGGCCGTTCATCGCCGTCATCGCCGCCGACGATGCGCGTGTGCTCGCCCGTCTCGACGAATTGGGCGCTCTGTTCACCGTCAATCCCCTCGCCCTCGGCGGCTGCCTGACCCGGCCCGCGGCGACCACGCCTTCATAAAGGAATTCGACCCCATGGAAGCCCTCCAGGATCTCCGCGTTAAATCGACCCGTTTCTTCGTTCTGTTCGCCTGGGCGCATCTGCCGCTCGCCGGCCTGGCCTATTGGTGGACCGGCGGCGATCTGGCGACCGGCGCCGGCATCATCGCCATCGTCGCCCTGGCCTCGACCGCCGCCTGGCGCAGCCAGCCGGCCGCCGCCGCGACGCGCTTTCTGATCGCCGCGGGCGCGATGATCAATGTCGGTGCCTTGCTTTACATGTTCGCGGGCCATCCGTGGCAGATCGACGTCCACATGTATTTCTTCGCCGTGCTGGCGATGACCGCCGCCTTCTGCTGCTGGCAGACCGTCCTGGTCGCCGCGGCGACGGTCGCCGCGCATCACCTGGTCCTCAACTTCACCCTGCCCTTCGCCGTGTTCCCGGACGGCGCCGACTTCCTGCGCGTCGTGTTTCACGCCGTGGTCGTGGTGGTCGAAACCATCGTTTTGATGTGGCTGACCTTCCGTCTGGTCGCCGCCTTCCGCCATAGCGCCGAAGCGGTCGACGCCGCCGAGGCCGCCAAGGCCGAGGTCGAGGAAATGAGCCAGGAACGCGAACGCCTGGAGAAATTCAATCAGGAAGAACGCCGCCGTCTGCTTCTGGAAACGGCGTCGCGCTTCGAAAGTCAGGTGGCGCCCATCGTCTCGAACGTCACCGACCACGCCCATACCATGAACTCGGTCTCCAGGAGTCTGTCGGACCTGGCGGCCATGGCGCTGGACCGCTCGGCCGATACGGCGGGGGCCGTCGACAAGGCGACCGGCAACGTCCAGACCGTGGCCAGCGCCACCGAGGAAATGAGCGCCAGCATGGCCGAGGTCACCAGCCAGGTTCGCCGTGCCCATGACGTCGCCCAGGATGCCTCGCGCAAGGCGCGGGACACGGACCGGACCATGGCCCGCCTGACCGATGCCGCTGCCAAGATCGGCAACGTCATGGAGATGATCAACGACATCGCCGAACAGACCAACCTGCTGGCCCTCAACGCGACGATCGAGGCCGCCCGCGCCGGCGAGGCCGGCAAGGGCTTCGCCGTGGTCGCCAGCGAGGTCAAGAACCTGGCCACCCAGACCGCCCGCGCGACCCAGGAAATCGCCGAGGAAGTCACCACCATGCAGGACGTCTCGCGCGACGCGGCCCAGGAAATCCAGAGCATTTCCGCAACCATCGACGAGATCAACACGGTCAGCGAGATGATCGCCGCCGCCATCGAGGAACAGACCTCGGCGACGCACGAGATCGCCCGCTCCAGCCAGGACGCCGCCAGCCATACGGAATCGGTCCAGGCCAACGTGGTGACCCTGCGCGACGCCTCGGAAAACACCGGCAGCGCCGCCGGCGAGGTCTCCTCCGCCGCCGCCAGCCTGTCCAGTCAGGCGCAAAGCCTGAAACAGGCCATCGACGGCATGTTGTCGGATCTGCGCGCCGCCTGAACCCGCTTCCTCTCTCTTGAGGGATGACCAAGCCCCATCCGCTCCGGCCCCACCGGGGCGGATGGGTGCTTGCGTGCGCGCCGCCCGCGCCGCATATTCCGCCGCGTTATGCTTATTTGTTCCCTCAATCGCCGGGCGGGCGCATCCGCGCCCTTGGCTTTCGCGCCAGGAGGCGCGGCGCGCGGTCGCGCTTGCCAACGATCCTCGGCGCATGCGCCAAGGACCGTTGGTGAATGACGTCCGCTAAAGAATTTCGATTTCATCTCCACGCCACCGACGGCCGCGCCCGGCGCGGCCGTCTGGATACGGCGCACGGGCCGATGGAAACCCCGGCCTTCATGCCCGTCGGCACGGCCGCGACCGTCAAGGCGATGACGCCCGAGGCCGTCGCCGAAACGGGGGCGCAATGCGTCCTGGGCAATACCTACCACCTGATGCTGCGCCCGGGGGCGGAACGCATCCGGCGGCTGGGCGGCCTGCATGAATTCATGAACTGGCCGGGGCCGATCCTGACCGATTCCGGCGGCTTTCAGATTTGGTCGTTGAAGGATCTGCGCAAACTGACCGAGGAAGGCGTCACCTTCCGCTCCCACATCGACGGCAGCGAACATGCCCTGACGGCGGAAAGCGCCATGGACATCCAGAACGCCCTGGACGCCGACATCACCATGGTGCTGGACGAATGCACGCCCTTCGGCGTCGACGAGGCAGAGGCGCGGAAGTCCATGGAGCTTTCCATGCGCTGGGCCCAGCGTTGCCGCGACGCCTTCGAAAAACGCCCCGGCTACGGCCTGTTCGGCATCGTCCAGGGCGGCATCTACCCCAGCCTGCGCCAGGAATCGGCGCAGGCCCTTACGGGCATCGGCTTCGACGGCTACGCCATCGGCGGTCTCGCCGTCGGCGAAGGGCAGGAAGCGATGTTCGACACCCTGGACGCGACGACCGGCCATCTGCCGACGGACAAGCCCCGCTACCTGATGGGGGTGGGCAAGCCGTCGGACCTTGTGGGCGCGGTCGAGCGCGGCGTCGACATGTTCGACTGCGTCCTGCCGACCCGGTCCGGGCGCACGGATCAGGCCTTCACCCGGCGCGGCACGCTGAACATGCGGAACGCCCGGCACAAGGACGACCCGCGCCCCCTGGACCCGGACTGCAGCTGCTACACCTGCACCAATTATTCCCGGGCCTATGTCCATCATCTGGTGATGGCGCGGGAGATTTTGGGCGGCACGCTGCTCACCTGGCACAATCTGCACTATTATCAGGAACTGATGGCGGGCATGCGCGCAGCGATCGAAGCGGGCACCTTCGCCGAATTCAAGGCGGCCTTCGCGGCACAGGAAGCGGCGGGCGACATTCCCGCCCTTGAACAGGGAACGGACGGATGAACGAAGAACAACTGACGCAACTGGGCGGGGCGTCCGACTTGCCGGAAAGCCCCGAGGCGGCGGTTCTGGAGTGTGCCGCCAATCCGCATCCGGGCACACCTTATTTGATCCGTTTCACGGCGCCTGAGTTCACGTCCGTCTGCCCGGTCACGGGCCAACCCGATTTCGCCCATCTGGTGATCGACTACGTGCCGGACGCGATGATCGTCGAAAGCAAATCGCTGAAGCTCTACCTGGGCAGTTTCCGCAACCATGCGGGCTTTCACGAGAAATGCACCCTGGACATCGCGCAGAAGATCAACGCGGCGGCGGAACCGAAATGGCTGCGCATCGGCGGCTACTGGTATCCGCGCGGCGGCATCCCCATCGACGTCTTCCATCAGACGGGCGAGCCGCCCAAGGGCCTGTGGATTCCCGACCAGGGCGTCGCCCCCTATCGCGGGCGCGGCTGATACGTTCGATTTGAATTCGGTTTCACCCGCCGAAGCGGGCGGGGGCCTCAGCCCGTCGCCGCGTCGTCCGTGGCGGCCGGGGTCGGCCAGGCGCGGGGCACCTCGACCGCATGGCCGAAGTAGCCGATCAGGTCGATGAAGCTTTTCACGACGGAAAGATTGGGGATGGTCGCGAGGACCGAACCGCCTTGTCCTTCGACGATGGGGGTCAGTTCGTCCCCCGGCTGGTTTTCCCGGTATTCCTGAACCGCGCGGTGGATGTTCCGCTCGTCGGTGATGATGTAGAAATCCGGGTCCTTCTGGGACTGCAGGATCAGGAATTCCATAAGGCGTCTCCTCTTGGCCGCATGACGGTCCGGGCATTCGGCCCGGGCCAACCCCCACGCGGCGGTTCGGATACGCAGATATTGGGGATTACCCGATATCTAGCGAACCGGCGCGTCAATCGGCCAAGATTTTGTTCTAAAGGGATGAATCGGGCAAGCAAAAGCCCGGGCCTCGGCCCAAAGCGGGCGATTTCGGGGCCGTCAGCCGCCCCGGTAGATACAGCCCGTGGTGGCGTTCTCGCGAATCTCGATTCCGCTAAGTCCTTGAAGATGAGTCGAAATCCGCTCCCAGAGCCAGATGGCGATCATTTCCGTGGTGGGATTTTCCAGGCCCTCGACCTCGTTCAGATACTGGTGGTCGATTTGCGCCAGAACGGGGTCGACCACGGCCGCGACTTCGGAAAAGTCCATCACCCAGCCTTCCGATTCGCGGACCGGCCCGGTCACCGCGATGCGCAGCAGGAAGGTATTGCCGTGCAGACGCGAACAGATGTGGCTTTCCGGCAGGCGCGGCAGGCGCCTGGCACTTTCGAAGGAAAAGCCGTGATAGATGGTCATCTCGGGCGTCGGGGACGTCATCGCCGGGGGGCCTCCGTGGCGCAGCCGACCGAGGGATTTTCCCAAATCTCGACCTCGACCCGGCCGGCCAGGCGCGCCGCGAGGCGGTCCCGCAGATAGCGGCAGATCGTTTCGGTCGACGGGTTTTCCAGGTCCGGCAGTTCGTTGAGATAGTGATGATCGATATCCGCCAAAACGCCGTCGACGGCGGCCTTGAGGTCCGCCGGGTCGATCAGCCAGCCCGCCGCCGCGTCCATGTCACCGGCGAGGCGCACCCGCCCGGTGAAGGTATGACCGTGCAGGCTTGCCGCCGGATGGGAATCCCCCACGTTGGGCAGGCGCTGTGCCGCGACGAAATCGAAATCCAAGAACCGTTCCATGGCCGGTTTCCTAGAGCATTCGGGGGCGCGAGGAAAGCCCGAAGCAGCCCCCGCCATTGCGCGGCGCCCGGCACGCCCCCAGATTATTGACATAGCTCAAGGCGGCGCGCCGGAAAGTTTTCGACTATGCTAGGGAAACACCGGATGCCGAACCCGCGTCCGTCCGAATTCGAAAGGGAACGTCCATGAACCTTGGGGAAAAAATGAAACCGGTCCTGGAGGCCCGCCTGGCGGAGCTGAAAGAGGATGTCACGGAAATCGACCAAACGCTGCGCGAGCCGGACAGCCAGGATTTCGAGGAACGCGCCACGGAGAACGAAGGCGACGAGGTCCTGGAAGACCTGGGCAATGCGGCGCTGACGGAAATCGCGCAGATCGAGACCGCGCTTGCGCGGATCGAGGACGGGACCTACGGCGAATGCGCGACCTGCGGCGCCGACATCGCGCCGGCCCGGCTCGAAGCCGTGCCGCACGCGGCGCAATGTATCAAATGCGCATCCTGACGCCCTAGAAGCCTTTCCGACCGATTGAACCCGATCCGATGCGGGCGCGGTTGAACCGCGCCCGTCGTTGTGCCCTATTACGCGCCAATCACAAGGCAACATCCAAGGGCATAACAAAATGAAAATCACCGGCGTTAAATCGCAGCTGATCGATAAATTCCTGTTCGTCGAGGTCGAAACCGACGAAGGCATCACGGGACTGGGCGAATGCGGCAGTTGGGGCCAGTTGGAGGCCGCGCAGACCGCCATCGAGAAATTCGCCGACTACCTGATCGGCAAAGACCCGGGGCCGATCGAACACCATTGGAACATCATGCACCGGTTCAGCCATTTCCGGGGGGCGGCGATCTGCGGCGCGATCTCGGGATTGGACATCGCCCTTTGGGACATCAAGGGCCAGGCCCTGGGCGCGCCGATCCACGAGCTTCTGGGCGGGCCGACCCGCGACCGCGCCCGCGTCTACGGCCATGTGAAGGCCGAAAGCCTGGACGAGATGGTCACCAACGTGAAGAAGCTGAAGGCGCTGGGCTTCACCGCCATCGGCCATTTCAACCCGTTCCTGGATGAAGACCGCGATCAGGCCTATTTCAAACCCTATGCCCAGAAAATCGCCGACGCGGTCCACGTCGTGGCCGCCGTGCGCGAAGCCGTGGGCGACGATTTCGATCTCTGCATCGAAATCCACCGCCGCCTGACCCCGGCCGAGGCCGTGGCCTTCGCCCGCGAACTGGAGCCCTATCGCCCCATGTTCTACGAAGACCCGATCCGCCCGGACAGCTTCGACGCGATGGCGCGGGTCAACGACCGCATCACCATCCCGCTGGCGACCGGTGAGCGGTACAATTCGATCTACGATTTCCAGACCCTGTTGACCCGCGAAGGCGTCGCCTACGTGCGGCCGTCGATCTGCCTGTGCGGCGGCATCACCGGGGCGCGCAAGATCGCCGCCCTGGCCGAAGCCCACGACGTGCAGGTCGTGCCGCACAACCCACTGTCGCCGGTCTGCCTGTTCGCCGGGCTGCAGTTGGACGCCGCCATCCCCAACTTCGCGATCCAGGAATATCCGACGGTCGGCGTCGGCTTCGAAGACAAGGGCACATCGAACGAGCCGACCACGGAACTGGCAGGTGCCGGTATCGTCACCAACGTGCCGGTGTTCAAGGACGGCTTCGCGGAAATTCCCAAGACCCCGGGTCTGGGCACGAAACTGGCGCCGGACGCGGCGGAGAAATTCCCCGCCTTCGCCCGCAAGATTCGCATGCGCCCCCACAAGGACGGCTTCATCGTCGATCAGTAAACACCGCCGGATTGAAAAAGAAGAAGGCCGCCCTCCTTGATCGGAGGGCGGCCTTCGGTCTTACGACTGCATGCCTCGGGTAAGGGGCAGGGTCGTGATGGGTTTGCCGGTGGCCCGGCGAATGGCGTTCGCCACGGCGGGCCCGATGGACGGCACGCCGGGCTCACCCACGCCGGTCGGCGGTTCGGTCGAGGGCAGGATATGGACCTCGACCTTGGGCATCGCGCTGATGCGCAGCGGCGTATAGGTGTCGTAGTTGCCTTGATCCACCACCCCGCCGGTGCCGAGGGTCAATTCCTCCGCCAGCATGGCGCCCAGGCCGAACCCGGTGCCGCCTTCGATCTGGGCCTTCACCGTGTCCGGGTTGACGACGGTCCCGCAATCGACGGCGGCGACCACCCGGTGGACCTTGACCTCGCCGCCCTTCATCGAAATCTCGGCGACGTGGGCGACGTAGCTGTGGAAGCTTTCGTGCACGGCCAGGCCCATGAACCGGCCCTCAGGCAGTTTCTTGTCCCAACCGGCTTTCTCCGCCGCCAGTTTGAGAACCGCCGCATGGCGTGGATGATCTTTCAGAAGCGCGAGACGTAGCGCCAACGGATCCTTGCCTGCCTCGGCCGCGACCTGATCGAGGAACGCTTCCGTCGCATAGGCCGTATGGGTCGAGCCCACCGCCCGCCACCACAAGGGCGGCACGCCGACCTTCATGGTCGTCAGGCCGACCTGCATGTTGGGGATGGCATAGGGCAGGTTGGACGCCCCTTCGACCGAGGTCTGATCGACGCCGTTTTGGATCAGGCCCTGAAACGGCGTGCCCGCGACGATGGACTGGCCGACGATATGATGTTTCCAGGCGACGATATTGCCGTCGCTGTCCAATCCGGCGGTCAGCTTGTGGACATAGGCCGGGCGATACCGCCCGCCCCGCATGTCGTTCTCGCGCGTCCATTGCACCTTGACCGGGGCCTTGTATCCGATGGCCTTGGCGACCATCACGGCCTCGACGATGACGTCGCCGTCGGGCGTGCCGCGACGCCCGAAACCGCCGCCCGTCTTCATGATATGGGAGACGACCTTGGTCGGGTCGATCCCGGCGGCCTTGGCGACCATTCCCTGGTAGAGGCCCGGCAGCTGCAGCCCGCCCCAGATTTCCAGGGTGCCGTCGGCGTTCATCCGCGCGACGGCGTTCAGGGGCTCCATCGCGGCATGGGCGAGATAAGGGAAATCGAACGTCGCCTCGACCGTCTTGACCGCCCCGGCCAATGCCTTGGCCGCGTCGCCTTGCGTGCGGGCGACGGCCTGGGGCGCCTGTTCCACGGCCTTGTGATAGCCCGCCATGATCTGGGCGGAGCTTCGGGTTTCGGCCTTGGTTTCGTCCCAGGTGACGGCGACCGCATCGCGGCCAGCGAGCGCCGCCCACATGTGCTCGCCGACCACGGCGATGCCGCGCGGCGTTTCGACCACGTCCACCACGCCCTTCATCGCCTTGGCCTTGGACGCGTCGAACGATTTGACCACGGCACCGAACTTGGGCGGGTGGATCATCACGGCGGTCAGCATGCCCGGCAAATTCACGTCGATGGTGAAGTCGTGGGTGCCGTCGGTCTTGGCGCGGCTGTCGTAACGGCGCAGGTCCGCGTTGCCGATCAACGACCAATCGTCCCGGCCCTTGAGCGGGATGGTCTTGGGCACCGGCAGCTGTGCTGCCTTGGCCGCCATTTCCCCGAAGCCCGCAGACGGGCCGGACGCATGGCGCAGCACGCCGTCCTTGGCGGTGATTTCAGATGCCGGAAGGTTCCATTCCTTGGCCGCCGCTTCGGTCAGCAGCATGCGCGCCGCCGCCCCCGCCTTGCGGTAGCGGTCGAACGACGTGGTGATCGAGGACGACCCTCCCGTGCCCTGCACGGCCCCACCCCAGGACAGGTTTCCGTAAAGCTTGAGGTCGCCGGTCGCACCTTCGACCGTGATCTTGGACCAGTCGGCGCCCAGTTCCTCATTCACCAAGGTGGCGAGGCCGTTATAGGAGCCTTGCCCCATGTCGAATTGCGAGGACAGAACGGTGACCGTGCCGTCGTCGGCGATCTTGAGATAAGCGTCGAAGGGTTCCGGCGCGGCGGCGGCGGCGGCACCGGCACCGGCGGCCCGAACCGGGGACGATCCGAAGCCGACGACCAGGGCGCCGGCAGCGGCACCGGCGGTCATCAGGAAGCCGCGGCGAGTCGTTTCGACCGATGCGGCGGGGGCGAGATGCTCGATGATCTTCGGCAACATGGCTCAGGCCTCCAACCGGCGGGCGGCTTCGTGGACGCCGGCCCGGATGCGGTGGTAGGTGGCGCAGCGGCAGAGGTTGCCGTCCAGCGCCGCGTCGATGTCTTCATCGGAAGGTTTGGGCGTTTCCGTCAGCAACGCCACGGCGGCCATGACCTGCCCCGATTGACAGTAGCCGCATTGCGGCACGTCCAGGTCGGTCCAGACCTGTTGCACCGTTTCGGCGACCTTGCCGTCCAACCCTTCGATGGTGGTGATCTTGACCCCTTCGAGGTCTCCGATGAACGTCTGGCAGGACCGCGTGGGGTATCCGTCCAGATGCACGGTGCAGGCACCGCAAAGCGCCTGGCCGCATCCGAATTTCGTTCCGGTCAGGCCGACCAGATCCCGGATCGCCCATAGCAACGGCATGTCCGCGGGGCCATCGACCTGATGATCGACCCCGTTGATATTCAATTTCGGCATGATTTCGACTTCCCTATCGTTGTTGCCAGCCCCGTCAACGACAGCGCCCCCTGTGACGCCGCGCCGGACACCCGGATGGTCGGGGCCCAGTCCAGAACGGATATTCTGGTATGATGAACCCTAGATGGGTGCAATGCACTATGGGGTCAAGTTACCGGCGGATGAAATTTGCCAAAAATCGCCGAACGCCCTGAAAAGATCAGGGAATGCCCAGCATCTTGTGGGTCTGCAGCGACAGGCTCCAGGCCGGATGGGCCAGGCAATAGGCGACCGCCGCCGCCGTATTGGCATCGCGGTCGGGGCCGTCCATGGGCTGCAGCAGGAAGCGGTCGAACTCCCAAGCCACGAAGTCTTCGGGCGGGGCGTCTGCCTGGGGATAGACCAGTTTCAATTCGTCGCCCCGGCGCTGCACGACCTCGGTCCCGGCCTTGGGGCTGACGCAGATCCAATCCAACCCGGCGGGCGCCTCGATCGTGCCGTTGGTTTCCACGGCGACCCGAAAGCCAACCGCGTGCAGGGCGTCGATCAACGCCTCGTCCAATTGCAGAAGCGGCTCGCCCCCGGTGCAGACGACCAAGGGATCGCCCCGCCCCGGCCCGCCGACGGGCCAGGCCCCTGCGACCGCCGCCGCCAGATCGCCCGACGTCTTGAACGCCCCACCGCCGGGGCCGTCCGTGCCGATGAAATCGGTATCGCAGAACCGGCATTGCGCCGTCGCACGGTCCTGTTCCCGCCCCGACCACAGGTTACAGCCGGCGAACCGCAGAAAGACCGCCGGGCGGCCTGTCTGGGCGCCCTCGCCCTGCAGGGTGAAATAGATTTCCTTGACGCTATAGGTCATGCGCAGTCCCGGTTCACGACGCCCAATGCGGGCACGGCGCGAAAATTCCAAATTTTGTGACCCGGGTCACGGAAATTCCAGGCCGCCGACATTACTTTAGAGAAATCTGATCGATCTCGCATGGGACAGGAGGAGGCGATGTTTGATCTTAAACCTTCCATCGTGCGCAAATGCGTCAACGCGGTGCTGTTGGGCGTCGGCGTCCTGATCTTTCTCGGCCTGACGCTCTCCGCCCAAGGCGGCATCGGCTAGCTCACGCGGCGTAGACGGTCGGATCCGTGGCCCCGGCCTCGTCAAAGCCTTTCTTCCGCAACTGGCAGGAATCGCACTGCCCGCAATGGACGACGCTATGCATGCCGCCCGGTCCCGGTTGCGGGTCGTAGCAGCTCCAGGTCATGCCGTAATCGACGCCCAGGGCCTGCCCCGCCCGGATGATCTCGGCCTTGGTCATATCGATCAGGGGTGCCTGCACGCTGAACGGGCCGTCCTGCCCCGCCGCCATGGCTTCGACGCCTTCCTTGGTCGCCAGATTGGCGAGCCGCTGAAACGCCTTGATGAAGGCCGGGCGGCAATCGGGATAACCGGAATAATCCAACGCGTTGACGCCGATGAAGATATCGGACGCCCCGCCCGTTTCGGCCAGCGCCAAGGCATGGGCCAGGAAGATCGTATTGCGCGCGGGCACGTAAGTGATCGGCACGCCTTCGTCGGCCATCTCGGCGGTGTCGCGGCCCTTGGGCACGTCGATATCGGCGGTCAGGGCCGATCCGCCATAGATGGTCAGATCGATCTCGGCGACGACATGGCGTTTCGATCCCATGGCCCGGGCCAGCCGTTCGGCGGCCTCCAACTCCACGGCATGGCGTTGGCCGTAGCGGAACGCCAAGGTCAGCAGGTCAAAGCCCCGGTCCCGCGCCATGGCGCAGGCCGTCGCGGAATCCAATCCACCGGACAGCAGCACGACCGCCGTTTCACCCGTCGCCACGAACCATTCTCCAATTCTTTGCCTGTGGTAGTCTCGCCCTCCGTAGCATATCGCGGGCCGGACGAGAAGAATGACCCCAGACCAGCCGATCCAGGATCAGCAGGCGGACCTGAAACAGCGCCTCGCGGCGGAAGCCCACGAATTGGGCTTCGATGCGCTGGGCGTCACCGATGCCCGGGCCGACCCCAGGGACCGCCAGGCCCTGAACCATTTCCTGAAAGCCGGCCATCACGGGACCATGGCCTGGATGGCCGACGGCCCGCGCGGCCCCCTGCGCGGCGATCCGCAGGCGCTGATGCCCGCCGCCCGCACGGCCATCGTCGTCGCCCGGAATTACGGCCCCACATGGGATCCGCTGGCCGTGTTGAACGAACGGGACCGGGGGGCCGTCAGCGTCTATGCCCAGGGCAAGGACTATCACGACGTCCTGAAAAAGCGCCTCAAGCGGCTGGCCCGCTGGCTTCAGGAAACGGCGGTGGCCGAAGGTCAGGACGACGCCGACGTGAAGGTTTTCGTCGACACGGCGCCGGTGATGGAAAAGCCGCTGGCCCACCGGGCGGGGGTCGGCTGGCAGGGCAAGCACTCGAACCTGGTCTCGCGCGAATTCGGATCCTGGCTGTTCCTGGGCGAAATCCTGACCTCCGTGACATTGCCCGCCGACCCGCCGGAGGTCGATCACTGCGGATCGTGCAACGCCTGCCGCGAGGCCTGCCCGACGGACGCCCTGCCCGAGCCCTACCGCCTGGAGGCGACGCGCTGCATCAGCTACCTGACCATCGAACACAAAGGCGCCATCGCGCCCGAGTTGATGGAACGCATGGGCAATCACATCTACGGCTGCGACGATTGTCTGGCGGTCTGTCCCTGGAACAAGTTCGCCGGGCCGACGGAAGAAGATGCCTTCCGCCCGCGCCCCGCATTGGCCGAAGCCCCGCGCCTGGCAGACCTCGCCAAACTGGACGACGCGGCATTCCGCGAAACCTTCGCCGGATCGCCGATCAGGCGCACGGGGCGCGACCGCTTCGTCCGCAACGTTCTGATCGCCATGGGGAATTCGGGGGATGCGTCGCTGGCACCCCAGATCGACGCCCTGACCGGGGATGCGTCGGACCTGGTCGCCGAGACGGCGCGCTGGGCCGCGGCGCGGCTGACCAAGGCGGGCTAGTTACAGGTATCTGCGGTTCTTGAAGTAGAACCAGAGCCCGACGCCGAGCGCGCAGAGCGCCCCGGAAACCACCCAAAAGCCGAGCTTGGATTCGGCGAGCGGGATGCCGCCGACGTTAATCCCCAAAAGGCCGGTGACGAAACCCAGCGGCAGGAAGATCGCGGCGACCACGGTCAGCGTCGTCGTGATATCCGTCGCCCGCTGGTTCTCCAAGGACCGCATTTCGTCCTGGGTCACCTGGGCGCGGCCCAGGATGGCCTCGATATCGGCGGCGAGGCGCCCGAACTCGGCCGACAATTCGGCCAGTTCGTCCGCCGCCGCGTCGTCGACCCAGGGCGGGCGGCGGGCGGCGATATCGGCGAAGGCCGCGCGCTGCGGCTTGAAAAAACGGCTCAGGTGGATCGCCCGGCGGCGCAGGCGAGCGATGCGCGGACGCAGGGCCTTGGTCTCTTCGGCCTGGGCCAGGTCCTCGTCGATCTCGTCCAACTCCTCGGCCAGACCGAGCAGAATCTGCGACTTCTCCTTGGCCATGTTGTGGCCGACGGCACAGAGGAATTGGGCGACCGATCCGGGGCCCGATTTCTTGGCCAGGGCGACCTTGATGTCCTCGATGGCGGCCAGATGCCGAAGGCGCCCGGAAATAATGCGGTGCGGGCCGATCCACAGGCGCAACGAAATCATGTCGTGGGCATCGGCATTTTCGTGGGTATTGACCTCGCGCAGGATCAGCAGGATGCCGTCGTCGATTTCGGCGCAGCGCGGCTCCGTATCGGTCGCCAGCAATCCTTCGACGGCGACGGGCGGGATATCGTCCTGATCGTGCAGCCATTGCCGCGCCGGTTCTTTCGTAATGTCCAGATGGACCCATTCGACCAGGCCTTTGGTCTGCTCGATGGACAATTGATCGACGTCGATCGTGCGGGCCCCGCCCTCGCCGTCCAATAGACCTGTGAATACGAAACCGTCGTCCGCTGACATTTCCTAATTCCGTTTTTCGTGGCCCGCCGAAGACACCGCCATCGCGGCGCCCTTATTGAGCCTATCCTGCTAATATGACTATCTTACTTGGGCAACCCGCCCCGTCACCACCGGCAAATCCAAAGGTCATGACCCGCATTCGATTTTCCCTCTTCGGCCCGATCGCTTTGGCGGCCGTTCTCATGGCGTCCCTGCCGGCGACGGCCCAGGCGCCCGCCCCGGCTCAGGCTCCGGCAAAGCCACCGGCCACCGCCAAGAAACCGGCCGCGGCAGCACCCAAGGTCTTCAAGGACTGCGACGTCTGCCCGGAAATGGTCGTCCTACCCAAGGGGGCGTTCATCATGGGCAGCAACCTGCTGCCGGCGGAGCAGCCCAAGCATCCCGTGTTCATCAAGAAGCCTTTCGCCATGAGCCGCTTCGAAATCACCTTCGACAATTGGGAGGCCTGCCTGCGGGAGTTGGGATGCACGCATAATCCGCACGACCACAATTGGGGCCGTGGCCGCCAGCCGATCGTCAACATCGATTTCCACATGGCCGAACAATACGCCGACTGGCTGAGCAAGAAGACGGGCCAGACCTATCGCCTGCCGAGCGAGGCCGAATGGGAATACGGTGCGCGCGCCGGATCGACCACGGCCTATTGGTTCGGCGACGACCCAAGCGCCAAAAAGCTGAACTGCCGCAATTGCGTCGGCGCCTGGCCCAACCACCGCAATGCGCCGGTCGGCAGTTACGAGGCCAATCCCTTCGGCCTCTACGATATGCACGGCAATGCCTATGAATGGGTCGCCGATTGCTGGGCGCCCGATTACAAGGGCGCCCCTCGCGACGGCTCCGTCCGGACGGACGGGGATTGCGACATTCGCGTGATCCGGGGCGGGTCCTGGTATTACTACTCGCGCCAGTCGCGATCATCGTCGCGGGCCAAGAACGCGGCCGCCGTCAAAAGTTACTGGCTGAGCTTCCGCGTCGTCCGCGAAATCGACTGACCGAGAAAATCCACAGAGACAAAAGTCACTGGGGCGAAAGTCGCTGAGACGAAAAAGGCGGTAAGGCAGAGACGCCGGCGCATGAACGCCCGCCCGTCCCGGCCCGCCTACTTTTCGCCGCCGGACAGCGAGTCCAACTGCTTCTGCATCGCTTCCAGCTTGGCCCGCATGTCGTCCATGTCCGCCCCGTCCTTGGCGCCGGGGGCGGCGCCGGGGGTCGGTGCCGCAGTGCCCTCGCCTTCCGGCAGGAAGGGCGTGAACATCTTCATGGCGTTTTCGAACATCGCCATGTTCTGCTTGGACACTTCCTCGAACTGGCCGAAGGGATTGAAGCCGCCGAGGGCGTCTTCCATCGTCTTTCGAAGCGTTTCCTGGTTCGTCGCGAAGGACTGCATCGTCTGTTCCAGGTAGTTGGGAACAACGGCCTGCAGGCTATCGCCATAGAAACTGATGAGGTGGCGCAGGAAGCTGATGGGCAGCAGGTTGGTGCCCTTGCTTTCCTCTTCCACGATGATGTGGGTCAGCACCTGACGGGTGATGTCTTCGCCCGTCTTGGCGTCGTTGACCACGAATTCGTCACCGTCCTTGACCATCTGTGACAGGTAGTCGAGGGTCACATAACTGGATGTCGCCGTATTATAGAGCCGCCGGTTGGCGTACTTCTTAATGATGATCGGCTCACCCTCGGAGGGTTTTTTATCCGCCATCGGTCTCCCCACGGAAAATCGTTGCAATGCGGAAAACCTAGCGCGTCCTTTGTTGCGCCGCAATGAAATGTTCCCCCGGCGCGGGAGCGAATGGTATCTTTAACCCGCCGGACGCGAACGGAAGGACCCCACCATGGCCGACGAGCCGGATCTGGACCAACTGGCCAAGCAGTACCTGGACCTGTGGCAGGACCACATGCAGGGCATGGCCACCGACCCCCAGGTCGCCGAAACCATGTCGCAGATGACCCAGATGATGACCGGCTCGGCCACCGCCTTCGCCGCGTTGGCGCAGCAGGCCATGAACGCCGGAAAGCAGCCGCCCAAGGAAGCCCCCAGCGATGACCAGCAAGACGACGGAAACGCCGCCCCCGGCCCAACCGCCAACGGTTCCGGGGCCCCGGCCCCTGACCCTGCACATGGCGGTGCAGACGTCGACCTTGCTGAGCTCGCTCGCCGCCTTGACGGGATCGAACGGCGCCTTGCCGATCTTGAAGCCGGGGCTGCAGGCGCGCAGAAACGACCTGCAAAAAGCCCTCGACGGCGTTCCTCCTGAAGCCTTCTATCAGGCCGTCACGCGCGAATCCCGCGCCCGCCTGGAACGCTTCACCGAGGGCGTGCGTAAATATCGCCGGGCCCCGCGAACGGCACGCCCGGCCGCGCCGCCGGCCGTCTGGTCCGAAGGATCGAGCCGCCTGTTGGATTACGGCGCCGCACCCGAAGCGGCCCGCCCCGCCAAGGGACAAGAGCCCCCGGTGGTCCTGGTCGTCCCGTCGCTGATCAACCGCTATTGGGTCCTCGACCTGGATACCGAACAGAGTTTGCTGCGGGACATGGCGGCGCGGGGCCTGCGCCCCCTGGTCGTCGATTGGGGAGAGCCGGCGGGCGACGAACGTGCCTTCACCCTGACCGATTACATCGACGGCAGGTTGGCGCGGGCTCTTGATTTCGCCGTCGGCCTGAACGGCGGGCCGGTGGCGCTGGCCGGGTACTGCATGGGCGGCACCTTGTCCTTGGCCCTGGCGCAGCGCCGCCCGAAAAACGTCCGCGCCCTGGCGTTGTTGGCCGCCCCCTGGGATTTCCATCTGGGCGACATGGGAATGATCCGGTTGCTCGGCAGCATGATGCCCCGGGTCGAGGCATCGGTGGCCCAGGGCGGGGTGCTCGGCGTGGACATGATGCAGTCGATGTTCGCGACCCTCGATCCCTATCTGACGCCACGAAAATTTCAACGTTACGCAACAATGGACCCGGCAGGCGCCGAAGCCCGCCGCTTCGTGCAGTTGGAAGATTGGCTGAACGACGGGGTCGTGCTGGCCGGGCCGGTCGCCTTGGAATGCTTCCGCGACTGGCAATTGGCCAACGCCCCCGCGCGGGGCGAATGGCGGATCGCGGGCGAGCCCGTGCGGCCCGCCGACGTTTCCTGCCGGTCTCTGGTCGTCGTCGGTGAACGCGACCACCTGGTGCCGCCGGCGTCTTCGCGGGCGCTTTCCACCCTCCTGACGCAGTCGGAAACGTTGTCCGTCGAGACCGGGCATATCGGGCTGGTCACGGGCGGGCGGGCCCGCCGCGAAATGTTCCCCCGGCTGGCCGATTGGCTGCTCGCTCCTTGAAGGGTCGCCGTCCCGACCCAACTTGATGTAGGTCATGGAAGCCCGGTGCCCGGCCTTGTATCGATCCCGGATGCGCCATATAACGGCTAGAGGGAGACGACGGCCGTAAACTTGGCCCAGAGGGCCGATTTCCGACCGGTTTCAATACTTCGCGGCGGCGTCCCGCCGCGCCGATACGTCGCCTCGCGAGGCCATCCGTTCCCGCCCGAGGCCGCTCCTTGGGCAGGCCCGGCGCCCGACGCGGGGAATGTGTTTTTTTGAGGAGAGATCAGAATGACTGAAGTCGTTATCGCCAGCGCCGCCCGCACCGCCATCGGCGCCTTCAACGGCGGACTCAGCTCCGTCCCCGCCCACTACCTGGGCGAAGTCGCCATCCGCGCCGCGCTGGAACGCGCCGGCGTCGCGCCGGAAGACGTCAACGAAGTCATCATGGGCCAGATTCTGTCGGCCGGCGCCGGCCAGAACCCGGCCCGTCAGGCCGCCGTCAACGCCGGCATCCCCGTGGAAGCGACGGCCTACGGCATCAACCAGCTTTGCGGCTCGGGCCTGCGCACGGTCGCACTCGGCTTCCAGGCCATCAAATTGGGCGACGCCGATGTGGTCGTCGCCGGCGGCCAGGAAAGCATGAGCCAGGCGCCGCATGTCATCAATCTGCGCGGCGGCATCAAAATGGGCTCCGGCGAAATGGTCGACAGCATGATCAAGGACGGCCTGACCGATGCCTTCCACGGCTATCACATGGGCAACACGGCGGAAAACGTCGCCCAGCGTTGGCAGCTGACCCGCGAGGAACAGGACGCCTTCGCGCTCGGCTCGCAGCAGAAAGCCGCCGCCGCCATGGAAGCCGGCAAGTTCAAGGACGAGATCTGCCCCGTCACGATCAAATCGCGCAAGGGCGAAACCGTGGTCGACACGGACGAACATCCGAAACCCGGCACCACCGCCGAAGCCCTTTCCGGTATGCGCACGGCCTTCGACAAGGAAGGCACGGTGACGGCCGGTAACGCATCGGGCATCAACGACGGTGCGGCCGCGACGGTCCTGATGACCGCCGCCAGCGCCGAGAAACGCGGCATCACGCCGCTGGCACGGATCGTTTCCTGGGCGACCGCCGGCGTCGATCCCGCCGTCATGGGCACGGGCCCGATCCCGGCGTCCAAGGCGGCCCTGGAAAAGGCCGGCTGGTCGGCCGACGATCTGGACCTGATCGAAGCCAACGAAGCCTTCGCCGCACAGGCCTGCGCCGTCAACAAGGACCTGGGCTGGGATACCTCCAAAGTCAACGTCAACGGCGGCGCCATCGCGCTGGGCCACCCGGTGGGCGCGTCCGGCACGCGGGTTCTGACCACGCTTCTTTATGAAATGCAGAAGCGCGACGCCAAGAAGGGCCTGGCCACGCTGTGCATCGGCGGCGGCATGGGCATCGCCATGTGCGTGCAGCGCGATTAAGGACACGACGACGACCAAGACTGAACGTGCTTCGTCAACGAGGGCGATGAACGATAGACCACCGACTATTGACACGACGGGGCGTCGGCCACATCCGGCGCCCCGGACCATCGCAGCGACAAAAAACCTAGGGAGGGCATCATGGGACGCGTCGCATTGGTTACCGGGGGGACACGAGGCATCGGCCAGGCCATCAGCCTGGCTCTGAAGGCGGAAGGTTATACCGTCGCCGCCAACTACGCGGGCAACGACGAAGCCGCCGCCAAGTTCAAGGAAGAAACGGGGATTCCCGTCTATAAATTCGACGTCGGCGATTTCGACGCCGTCTCCGCCGCCGTGGCGCAGATCAAGGCCGACCTGGGCGCCATCGAAGTCCTGGTCAACAACGCCGGCATCACCCGCGACGTTCCCTTGCACAAGATGAGCAAGGAACAATGGGACGCGGTCATCAACACCAACCTGTCGGGGCTGTTCAACCTGTCGCGCAACGTGATCGACGACATGCGCGGCGCGTCATTCGGGCGGATCATCTCGATCAGCTCGATCAACGGGCAGAAAGGCCAGTTCGGCCAGACCAACTATTCCGCCGCCAAGGCCGGCGACCTGGGCTTCACCAAGGCGCTGGCCCTGGAAACGGCGTCCAAGGGCATCACCGTCAACGCCATCGCGCCGGGCTATATCGCCACGGAAATGGTCATGGCCGTGCCTAAGGACGTGCTGGATACCAAGGTGATCCCGCAGATCCCCGTCGGCCGTCTGGGCCAGGCCGAAGAAATCGCGCGCTGCGTGGTGTTCCTGGCGTCCGACGACGCGGGCTTCGTGACGGGCTCGACGATCTCCGCCAACGGCGGGCAATACATGATCTGATCCGGCGGCGCGAACCGCTGGCACAGGCCAGACACATTTGATAAGACGGCGCGTCATGATACGCGCCGTCTTTGTTTTCGCCCTATTGCTGTCCGTCCTTGCCGCCGCCCCCGCCGCGCGGGCGTTGGATGCGCGCGAGTTCGGCGCCGAACTGCCGCACCCGGTCGACTGGCTGGGCCGCATCGACGGCGTGATCGTGATCCGCCTGACGGACGGCAGCCATCATGTCGTCGGCCTGGACGAACAAGGCGTCACCCTGACGCCCCGCCCGGAACCGCTGCCGCCCGTCGGCTCCAACGACCCCGCCGCCATGCCCGACGAGATCGTCGTGATGGGCGAGCACAACATCCGCGCCGCCTGGTACCGCAAGCCGACGGAACGCTACGGCCATGCCGTGCTTGGCGACGCCATCGAGGCCGGGGGCCTGGCCCTGCGCCTGGAGGGCGGGTTCCGGGAAAACCTGGACCTGACGACCGAGGCCGTGTTCGAAGACCGCGCCCCCCGGATCGTCGATATCGACGGCGACGGGGTGGACGAAATCCTGGCCGTCAAAAGCTATACCCGCGCGGGCGCCGCCCTGGCCGTTATCGAAACGTCGGACCGGGGCCTGCGCATGGCGGCGGAAAGCGAGCCCATCGGCCTGCCCTTCCGCTGGCTCAATCCGGTCGGCGTCGGCGATTTCGACGGCGACGGACGGCGTGAAATCGCCGCCGTCATCACGCCGCACATCGGCGGCATCCTGCGCCTCTACGACTGGCGGGACGAACGACTGGAACCGGAGACCGAGGCCCCTGGATTTTCCAACCACGCCATCGGATCGCCGGAACAGGGCCTGTCCATGGCCGCCGACATGGATGGCGACGGCATCCCGGATTTGTTGGTGCCCGACGCGGCGCGGCGCAACCTGCGCATCGTCACCTTTTCGTTCGGGAAATTCCGGCAACTGGCCGAAGTCGTGAACACGGACACGATCGATCTCGCCGTGCTGGCCCAGGATCTGGACGGCGACGGGCGGCGCGAAGCGATCCTGGCGCCGGGCGGGCGGCTCAAGGTGGTCGCGTTTGAGCCTTAGAGCGTCTTGTACATGACATGGGCGTCGACGTAGCCCAGGCGAGGATGATCGAACGCCCCCGGCAAGGTGCCGATGATATCGAAGCCCTTCGATTTCCATAGGCGCACAGCACCTTCGTTGGTCGCAACGACCAGATTGTACTGCATCGCCCGGAACCCCATTTCGCGGGCCCGATCCTGGGAATGATCGCACATGGCGGAGGCGACGCCCTGGCCACGGGCGGCTTCGGAGACGACATAGCCGCAGTTGCAGACGTGCGCCCCCCGGCCCGGTTGGTTCGCCTTCAGCATATAGGTGCCGACGATGCCCAGGTCCGCGTCTTCGGCAACGAACGTCGCAGCCGGCTGGTCGACCCAGGCCGCGCGGGCCTGATCTTTCGTGATATTGATCGGATAGGCGTAGGTCTCGCCGGCCCGAAACACGGGCTCGAGCACACCCCAAATGGCGCCCCAGTCCGCGTCGGTAATGGGCCGGATCGAAATCAAGGAGCCAGCGTCAGCGCCCGCGGCGGTCGCGGCCGCGGCGACGTTCCATCTGCATCGGATCGTTGGAAATACGCATCCGGCGGTCGGTGCGGTTTTCGACCCAGTCGGGATCGCCGCGCCGGCGCGGCCGCGCGGTATCGACCTCGCCTGCCTCGGCCTTCTTGCCGGCGATCATCTCGGCCGCCTGTTTTGCCTTGGTCACGCAAAGCTTGAGCCAAAGCGGTTCTTCCGGAATCTTGCTGAGCTTGACGCCGGAACCACCGCTTTCGACCTGTTCCTTGGCCTTATTGGCATCGAACTCGCCGTTTTCGTTGACCAGGTCGGCCGTATCGGCGGCGACCAGCATGTTCGGCACATCGATGGTCTTGAACCGCTCACCGATGGTCTGCAGGCCGATGCCGTTGATCACCTGGGCCGCCTTGACGAAGCCCTGCTCGCGGTTGAGCGATGTGAAGCTCATGACGAAGAAATCGCCCCGGAAACGGGCGCGGCCTTCCTTGGCGGGAACGAGGCGTTCGAAGATATGATCGCAAGCATCGGGCAGACGCTTGCCCAGCATGCTCTCGCGGCCACCGATAAGGCCGTAGAGCGGCGCCAGGTCCATCAGGTAGACGCAGGCCCCGGCCTTTTCCCAGTCGTCCAGGATCATACCGTCGCCGTCCAGGGTTTCGACTTCCTGGGCGTCGATATCGGCCAATTCCTCTGCCAGGCGACGGTCGATCTCTTCGACCGTCTCGCCTTCGTCCTCACTGAAGAGTTTCGAAAAAAACGATTTTCCAGCCATCTGCGTTTCCGTCATCCCGCCCGGGCGGCGGCGTTCCTGCCCGCCCGGCTCTTATACGTTCGCATCTATAAAGCAAACGTCATTCGAAGAATACAATCGGATTCGGACTCATCCTTTGCCGCGCGATTTCCCGGGCGTCCCCCAATCGGCGGCCAGATGCTTTCGCAAGTCGGCGACGGCGTCCTTGCCGATACGCTTCGCGAGTTCCGTCTCCAAATCTCCGATCGCCGCGGCGGCTTTTTGATCCAGCGTGCGGCCGAGAAGCGACAGCTTGACCAGCTTGATCCGCCGGTCCGACGGGCTATCGACCAGATCGACCAGCGAGGCCTTGTCCAACTCGCCGACCATCTGATGCATGGCTTGTCGGGTAACGCCGACACGGCGCGCCAATTCGGCGATCGAGGTGCCGTCGCCGTCGAGCGATGCCAATGCCATGAATTGAGTGCCGGACAGACGCGGCAGATGGGCCGTATCGGGATCCGTGGCGAGGCCTTCTTCGAACCAACGGAAGGCCCGGACGAGCAGCGCGCCGAGATTTCCGGCGCCATGAAGGGTCTTGTCGGCGGCCATCGCGGCCTCCCCTTTTCTTGTCAGCCGCCTTTACGTTAGTGCCGGAAGACCGGGAATTCCAGGCTTATGACGCGCCGCCGCCGGGCGCCCAATCGGGCGGCGCCAGCTCGAACCCGGCGAAATCGAACGCCGGGGCGACGGCACAGCCGACCAGGACCCAGCCGTCGCCGGCGGCATCGGAAAGGGCCGCCGCCTGCCACCATCCGGCGGGCACCACGGCCTGCGGCCGTTGACCGGCGGCGAAATCGTCGCCTAGTAGATGTGTTTCCACGGTCGTGCCGTCGGGCGACAATGACAATTCCAGGCCGCCCGCGCCGCCGCCGGCGGAATGGAAATTCCAAATCTCCACCGCGTCGACCCGGTGCCAATGCGACCGTTCCCCGGCCCGCAGCAGATAATGAATGCTGGTCACGGCGCCGCGTCCGCCGTCCGGCGCCGGGGCGCGATAAATCTCGCGGTAATGGCCGCCTTCGGGATGGGGGGCGAGACCGAGGGTCCGGATCACATCATCGGCCGTCACGTCCCACCCCTTCATCCTGTTTCGAAACCGGTCGAGTCCGGCTTATTCGGTCGGCGGCTCGGTCGCGACCATGGACGGGCGGGCGGAGAAGCCGGTGAACCAATCGGCCACGCCAGGCGCGTCGTCGCGCCATTTCAGATCGGTGAAGCGGAAGTCGATCCAACCGATGATGGAGGCCAACGCGACCTGCCCGATGGTCACGGGGCCGGACAGCACATCGACCTCGTCTTCCAGCGACTTGAAGCAACGCAGGATGATCGTGTTGTTCCGATCGATCCAATCCTGGCGCTGGCTATCGGGCCAGAAGCGGCCTTCCAGAACGCGGCGAATGCCGGCCTCGCCCATGCCGTCGGCTTCCGCGTTCAGACGCAGCGCCAGCCAACGGGCACCGCCCGCGGCGGGAAACAGCTTCTGGCCGTCATGCAGGCTGTCCAGGTATTCGCAGATCACCGTGGAATCGTAGAGCATTTCGCCGCCGTCGGTGACCAGGGCGGGCACCTTGTTCACGGGATTGTCCTTGTTCAGGTCGGTGTCCAAATCCCAGGGATTGGTCGTCACCAGATCCAGTCGGTCGGCCAGGCCCGTTTCGTGGGCGGTGACCATGACCTTGCGGACAAAGGGCGAAGTAGGGGAATAACGAAGTTTCATGGATGATGTTCTCCAAGGGGGTTGATGTCGATTTGGCCGAACCTTATCACTCGGCCCCCGCCCGCGCCACGCGGCAAAATCCCGAACACGCCGTTTTGAACGGGCCCGGTTTGGACCTATGCTGCGGGGCATGTGGATAGACGTCGTAGACCTGCGCGATTTTTACGCCTCGCCCCTGGGCCAGGCGGCGCGCCGCATGATCCGGCGCAAGATGCGCGCCCTCTGGCCCGATGTAACCGGCCAGCGCGTGCTGGGCCTGGGCTATGCCGCCCCCTATCTGGACGGGTTTCGTGACGAGGCCGACCGCGTGATCGCCGCCATGCCCGCCCGCCAGGGGGTCTTGCGCTGGCCGTCCCAAGGCGGCGCGCAGGCGACCCTGGTCGACGAACTGGACCTGCCCTTTCCCGACCTTTCCATGGACCGCATCATTCTGGTCCATACCCTGGAATGCGCCGAACAGGTGGGGCCGCTGATGCGCGAAATCTGGCGGGTCTTGAGCGATTCCGGCCGTCTGTTGGTCGTCGTGCCGAACCGGTCGGGCCTTTGGGCGCGGTTCGAACGCACGCCCTTCGGCTATGGCCGGCCGTACTCGCCGCGGCAGTTGTCGTTGCTGCTGCGGGAATCCATGTTCACGCCGCTGTCCACGGACCGCGCCCTTTACATGCCGCCGTTCCGCCCGTCGATGCTGGTCCGTTCGGCCCCGGCCTGGGAGCGCGCGGGGGCGGCCCTGTGGAGTTCGTTCGCAGGCGTCGTCGTCATGGAGGCGGTCAAACAGATCTATGCCGCGACCCCCGTGACCCAGGGGAAGCGGCGGCGCGGCTATTTGACGGCCCCCCAGGGCCGAAGCGCCGCCGCCGGGCGAAGCCCCCTGGTCTAGCCCCCCGCCCGAGCCCGGAAGGCCACGCGTTAGCACCTGATTTGCCTTTGATTTCCAGGCGCCATCGCTTTATCACTACGCGTCCCTTCGGGGACCGGCGGCGGCTCTATCGCGAGCGGCCGCATCCAATGACGGCATTCAACGACGAACCGGCCCAAGACCATGGCGAAGACACCTAAACCCACGCTTGACGACCTGCGCCAGCAGATCGACGACATCGACACGCAGCTTCACGACTTGATCATGCAGCGCACGCAGGTGGTCGAGAACGTGCGCGAAATCAAAAAGGGCGAGTCCGTGAAGATCCGCCCGGCCCGCGAGGCGGAAATCATCTATCGCCTGATGGAACGCCACACCGGCCATTTCCCGCGCCGCGAGCTGACGCGCATCTGGCGCGAACTGATCGTCGCGACGCTTAGCTTCGAAGGACCGTTTTCCGTCGCCGTGCTGGTGCCGGAAAACCAAACCGGGTTCTGGGACATGGCGCGCGATCAGTACGGCAGCTTCACGCCGATGCGCCGGTTCACGACCTCGGCCCGCGTGATCGAGGCCGTGCAGCGTCAGGAATACACCCTGGGCATCCTGCCCCTGCCGCGCAACGACCAGGGCGATCAATGGTGGCGTCATCTGGTCTCGACCGCCGAGGACGCGCCGCGGGTGATCGCCCGCCTGCCTTTCGCCGGGCCGGGCAACGGATACGAGGCCCAGGGCCTGGAAGCCCTGGTGATCTGCCCCATGGTCAAGCCGGAGCCGACCGGACGCGACCGCACGTACCTGGCAATCGAATGCGAAGAAGATATCCCCTTCCGCAAGATCGCCAAGGCGCTCAACGATCAGGGTTTCTCGCCGGTCTACAACCAGCTCTGGCATGAACCGGCGCGCCCCGCCGCCTGGACCCACCTGGCCGAGGTCTTCGGTTTCGTCGACCCGGAGAAAGGGCACTTGGACATTCTCAAGGATTCCGTCCCCGGCAAGATCAGCCGCGTCATCCACCTGGGGGCCTGCGCGACGCCGCTGGGCGCCCAGGAGCTGGACCCGGAGAAAAAACGATGAGCACGCCCGAGCCGCAACCCGGGATCATGGCGATCGCGCCCTACAAGGGCGGCGAAAGCAAGATCGCGGGCGCGGAAAAGGTCATCAAGCTGTCGTCCAACGAAGGTGCCTTCGGGCCCAGCCCGGCCGCCGTCGAGGCGATGGCCGAGGCCGCCAAGACCATCCATCGTTACCCCGACGGCCATTCCCCGGAATTGCGCGCGGCCATCGCCGAACGCTACGGCCTGACGCCGTCGCGCATCGTCCTGGGCGCGGGATCGGACGAGATCATCAACCTTCTGTGCCAGGCCTACGTCGGGCCGGGGGACGAAGTTCTGTATTCCGAACACGGCTTCCTGATGTACGGCATTTCCGCCATGGCGGCGGGGGCGACCCCGGTCAAGGCGCCGGAGACGGACCTGAAGGCCGACGTGCAAAATCTGCTGGCGGCGGTCACCGATAAAACGCGCCTAGTGTTCGTCGCCAATCCGAACAATCCGACGGGCACCTATCTGACCGAAGACGAGATGGCGGCCCTTCGCGACGGCCTGCGGGACGACATCATCCTGGTGATCGACGGCGCCTATGCGGAATACGTGGTCGGCACGCCGGGTTATACCGAAGGCATGGCGATGGTTCACGATGCCGACAACGTCGTGATGACCCGCACGTTTTCCAAAATGTACGGCCTGGGCGGCGCGCGTCTGGGATGGGGCTACATGCCGGAAGGCATGGCGTCTGTCCTGAACCGCATCCGGGGGCCCTTCAACGTCTCGGTTCCGGCCCAGGCGGCGGGCTTGGCGGCGTTCAACGACACGGCCTTCACCGAGATGAGCCGCGCCCACAACGACGAATGGCTGAAACGCACGCAGGACGCGCTGCGCCAATTGGGCCTGTTCGTTCCCGCCGACGGCGTCGGCAACTTCGTGCTCGTCCGCTTCGCCGATGTCGCAACGGCCGAGGCCGCCGACGAGCACCTGAAATCCTGCGGCATTATCGCCCGGCGGGTCGCCGGCTACGGCCTGCCCGATTGCCTGCGCATCACCATCGGCAAGGCCGACGAGATGGAAGCCGTGATCGCCGCCCTCCGCGATTTCATGGGGGCGAATACATGAGCACGCCCATGTTCCAACGCATGGCCTTCATCGGCATCGGGCTGATCGGCTCGTCCCTGGCTCATGTGGTGCGGCGTGACGGGCTGGCCGGCGAGATCGCCGTCGCCGCGCGCAAACAGGAAACCCTGGATGCCGCGATGCGTCTGGGCCTCGCCGATACGGTTACCACGGACCCCGCAGAGGCCGCCCGCGACGCCGACATCGTTTTCATCTGCACGCCCTTGGGCGCCTACGAGGCCGTGGCCAAGGCCATCGCGCCCGCCTTGAAAGCGGGGGCAATCGTCACCGATGTGGGCTCGGTCAAGCAATCGGCGATCGCGGCGATCAAGCCGCACCTGCCCGAAGGCGTCCATCTCGTGCCGGGGCACCCTCTGGCCGGGACCGAGCATTCGGGCCCGGAAAGCGGGTTCCCCGAATTGTTCGAAGGCCGTTGGCATCTGCTGACGCCCGAGGACGGCACCGATCCCGACGCCATCGCCAAAGTCCGCGCATTCTGGGAGAAGACCGGCTCCAAGGTCGAGGTCATGGACCCGGTACATCACGACCAGGTCCTGGCGATCACATCGCACCTGCCGCACCTGATCGCCTATACCATCGTCGATACGGCGACCCAGTTATCGACGGACCTGCAGAAAGAAGTGATCGAGTTTTCCGCCACGGGCTTCCGCGACTTCACGCGGATCGCGGCGTCCGACCCGGTCATGTGGCGGGACATCTTCCTGACCAACCGCGAAGCTGTCTTGGAAATCCTCGGCCGGTTTACCGAGGACCTGACCGCCATGCAGCGGATGATCCGGCGCGGCGACGGCGACGGGCTGGAAGAGGTCTTCTCCCGCACCCGCGCCGTCCGCCGCAGCATCATCGACGCCAAGCAGGCCTGATCGGCGCCGAAACGCCCGCCCTCTATTTGTGCTGGCCGTGGTCCATATTTCCGTGACCCATGGTCCCATGGTTCATGCCGCCGCCCGTCTTCGAGACATTGACCGTCACGGTGACGTCACCGGCCTTCTCGAACGTCAGAGTTAGGGGAAAGGTCGTGCCTTCTTTAAGCGGTGGATTCTTCACCCCCATAATCATGATGTGATAGCCGCCCGGCTGAAACACCACCGGATGATCCGCCGACAGGGGGACCGCATCGACCGGGCGCATCTTGGCGACGTCGCCTTGCATGATGTGCTGATGGAGTTCGGCCTTTTCCGCCACCGGCGTCTTGGCGGCGATCAGTTTGTCCGTTGCGCCGTCGGCGATCGCGGCCGAGAAATACGCCGCGGTGATCTTCATCTTGGCGATGGTCGGACGGGCCCAGGCACCGGAAATGGTGATCGGGCCTTTGCTCGCGGTGGCGGGCATGGCCATGCCTTGCTTGTCACCAGCATGGGCCGGGGTGGCAACGAACGGAGCGGCGCCGGAAACGGCGGCCAGCACCACGGCGCCGCAAAGGGCGGTCTTGAGATTGCACGTCATTAAATTCGATCCTCGGATACAGATGTCGCGGGCCCGATCTTCGGGCCCGTGCGGAAAGGTCAGGTTTTCTGGCAGGTCCTCAGGCGAGGACGGAATACGGGGGTGCGCGGGGATTGCCGGGGGTGTCTTGGTGCTCCCCGGGAAGCACGGATTGCGGAATTGCAACCAAACGCTCGACGTGCGGCGGTGAAACGAGACGAGATGCCAAGCAGTCGGGAGCGTGATGAGTGGGCGCGCAGCAGCAGCGCGCGCAATCGAGCAAACCGGATTTGGCCGTGCTCCGATGTTCGGTATCGGTCGTACCGGTCGTGGGGTCGAGAACCTGTGTCCCGCTTGAGGTGCAGATGACGTGAAGGGCGGCCAACAGATCTTGTTCCGCCGACGGCGACGTTTCGACGTCGGCCGCCTGGACCGGCTGGGCCAGGCCGACGGCAAGGACCAGCGCCTTCAACCACAGCGAGGCGACAAGGGCAATGCCCGTCGCCCGCCGGCGGCGCTTGGTCATGCGGATCACCTGTATCAGGTCCATCATCGGCCATATCCCGTCATACCTTTGACGCTAGTAGTCCGCCACAGCCAAGTCAATGCGCTGCAGTGCAAAAAACCTGCCGGGCCACGGGTTAAAGCGGGATGCCCGACACCGCGCGGGCGCGTTGCCATTTTTCCTCGGGCGTCATGCCGGTGCCGAAAACAAGCTCTTCGTCATAGGGCGTGATCTCCCAATCGCCTCGGCGCATCTCGCTTTCCAATTGCCGGGGGCCCCATCCGGCATAGCCCAGCATCACGAGATGACGGCGCGGGCCGTGGCCCAGGCCGATATCCTTGACCGCCTTGAGGCTGGCCGACACCGCGACGGAACCACGCAGCATGGCCGTGCTTTCGGTCTGGTAATCGTTGGTATGCAGGACGAAGCCCGCTCCCGGCTCCACCGGGCCGCCGGAATGGACTGAAATCTCGCCGGAGATCTCCTCCGACGGGGCGATCTCCATGCCCAGGCCGATCAGGAAATCTTCGACCGGTCCCTGGCCGATGGGCCGGTTGAGAACCAGGCCGAAGGCCCCATCGGCGTCGTGGTCGGCCAGGTAGATGACCGTTTTGGAAAACCGGGGATCGGGCATGGCGGGCCCGGCGATCAGAAGCTGGCCGGAGAAATAGGGCCCGTTCTCGGGCCGCGGCGCAGCCGCTCCCGGGCCATCCGCCCGGGCCGGGCCGAGGGCGAATAAAATCGCCAGGACGCAAAGAACACGGAGCATCTTGGATAGGGACATGGCCGGAGCATATCAGATCGCGCCCGCCATCTCGACCCGTCGCGACCGGGCGTTTCTCAACGAAGGGGCGGGCGAAACCAGTCGACCGGTTTCAGACGAACCAATTCGATGCGGCCCAGCGACAGGCGGCGGTCCTGCACCGTGATCGGCATGTCCAAACTACGCGGCCCGCCGGGCGGCCCCTTGGATAAGAGGCCCAACACGACCTGCACGGCCTGGGCCGCACCGTCGTCCACCATACCGGCTTTGCGCAGGGCTTCGACCGTCTCGGCATATCCGGTGACCCGGGCGGTGAAGGCACCTTCGGGCTGGCCCGCGCCGTCGATGGCCACGGCGCCGTCGCCGCTCAGGTTCAGGGGCCCCATGGAGATACCCAGGGATTTGATTTCCAAAACCCCGCCCGCGTCACGCCAGGCGAGCGCCGGGGCGGGCCAGGGACCGGCGGGCTCGATCGGGCCGTTGACGGAAACCTCCAGCGCCAGACGGTCGATGGTGTCGCCCAATGCCGTGCCCATGCGGGGCGGCAAGGTCACGCCCTTGGCGTCGACGGTGACGGGCAGGCGCGGCGTGGACTCTCGCGGGGTCGCGGCCGCGGCACCGCCGCCGTCCGGGTCGGGCGGCTGAAACTGAACCAGCAGACCGCGCGCGGTGAAGGCCCCCTGGGGTGTCGCCAAATGGCCGTCGGTCAGCCAAGCTTCCCAGCTTGCGATGCCTTTATCCCCGGCCTCGCCCCAGCCTTCCAGATGACCGGCGGTCAGGGTCGCGATCTCCCGCTGGGCGCCGTGCTTCCAGGTCAGGGTATGCACCCCCGGCGCCGACCAGGAAATGCGCCGCCAGGCCCAGGGGGCGGCGGCCAGTGTCAGGTCTGGCCCCTGCCAATCGCCGCCGGACCAATGGGCCGCGGGCGTGCCCAGACGCAGCGAGACACGGAAGGGAAAGCCGCCCGTCGTCACCTCGCCATGAGTGACGGTGACGCCCTGTTCCGCCTGGCGTTCGATCCAACGGGCAACCTGCGTCTCCGCCGTCTGGGCGGCGGTAAACCAGAACACGATGTAGCCGACGATAACGACCAGCGGCATGGCCACGGCGATGCGGCGCAGGCCGGACGATCCGGCACGCAACGGATTGAACGAGCTTAAAGGTGACAAAGCCATGGAGCGTTTATAGGCCGCCCGGGTCGCACTTTCGATGGATGAATTGAGGCACGGCTGGCGAAGGCGCCGCACCTTCGGTATCTATGGGCCATGTCGATCAACGACGATTGCTGGGTCTTCGCCTACGGCTCGCTCATGTGGCATGCGGATTTCCCCCATGCGGAGGCGCGGCCCGCGAAGCTATACGGTTATCACCGCGCACTCTGCCTGTGGTCCTTCGACTACCGGGGCACGCGGGAAAAGCCGGGCCTGGTCCTGGGCTTGGACCGGGGCGGCTCATGCCGGGGGATGGCGTTTCGCATCGAAGCCAAGGACCGGGAAGCCGCCATGGCCCACCTGATGGCCCGCGAAACCGCCAAGGGCGAATACCATCTCAGATGGTTGACCCTTTTTGTCGAGGGAAGCCCAGCGCCGATCACCGGTGCCGCCTTCGTCGTCAATCACGCGAACGAACATTACGCCGGGCCGCAATCCGCCGACGCCGCCGCCCGCCTGGTCGCCCAGGGCCGCGGCCGCCGCGGTCCTTGCGCCGACTACCTGCGCAACACGGTCACCCATCTGCAGGAGATGGGTATCCGCGACCGGGCGTTGGAGCGCGTATTGAAAAAAGTGGAACCGGGCGCCTAGGTTAACCGCACTTGGAATAGCCGCAGGACGTGCAGGTGTCGCAGCCTTCCTGACGGATCAGCGACGCCTGGGCGC
>CAJWCU010000011.1 GCA_913030825.1 uncultured Rhodospirillaceae bacterium
AGCAACTGACTTTTAATCAGTAGGTCACAGGTTCGACCCCTGTAGCGCGTACCAAAAAAGTCATTGAAATATATGGCAAAAAATAAAGCCCTCGATCAGAGATGATCGGGGGCTTTTCCATTGTGGGACCACGGTGGGACTAATTCGGATAGGCGTTTTTGCAGGGTACGCGTTCTGTATAGTGTTTGAGGCGGGATGGCGAAGGAGTTCGAAAAATGGAATACGAGCCTGACAAGACGTATTTTGAATACGCTTGCGAGCAAATTTCTAGGGAGGTGGGGCCAAAGCCCCGTGCCCCAAAGGAGATGATCTCTCTAGTATTTTGGTCAGCAGTTACCGTGTTTGCTCCAGCTTACTTTATGAATGTCCCGCCATGGCTCACCTTGTCGATATTGTTGGCCGGTATTTACTTTTTCCAAAAACGTCGCGTCGAACATTGGGAAAATCTCGTTGCGGCCCGCGAAGAGAGCCTCAAAAGAGACGTTCGAGGCTTCTAGGAACATCAGCCTTTGGGGCGATGTTTATTCTGTCCATAACCTCTGTTGCTGCCCAGGACGTGAACGGCAAGCCAGAGGTCTTCGATGGCGACACAATCAAGATCGAAGGTGAGCGAATCAGGTTGCATGGTATGGACGCGCCAGAGAAGCAGCAGACATGCCATATGGGCGCGGAAGAATACGGCTGCGGTGTCGAAGCCGCCAATTCTCTTTCCGCGCTGGTAGGCGGTCAGAGCGTCACCTGTGAGGCAGTGGATCGCGACCGATACGGCCGCACTGTCGCAAAGTGTTTAGCGGGCCAGCCGTGACATCAATGAAGAAATGGTCCGCAGCGGCTGGGCTGTTGCCTATCGAAAATACTCGATGGACTATGTCGCGGTCGAGTACGCGGCCCGCGTCGCGAAGGTCGGGTTGTGGGCAGATGAGTTTATGCTACCCTGGGAATGGCGAAAAGTCAGATCGAGGAGAGAAAATTGAGCAGTCTGCGATTTTTTTTCGGTGTTTGGGTTTTTGTTGGTTTGGTCGCTTTCTCATCGGTAGCAACAGCTGGGAGCAAACCGAATACCTTTTGGATGGATAGAGAGGAAAAGCCAGGAATTTGCTATGGCAACAGCCATCATCTCTATGCTCGAAGCAAGCTGATTGGGTACGCGCATCTTTCTATCAGTAACTTTGAAAGTGAATCTGATGATGTTGAAGAGTTAGGTGTCGAAGTTAAAAGGAGCGACGGGCTTGGATTAGATATATACGAGGAATTTTTGAAATCTATTAGAGAACATAATCCAGCACTAGATTTTCGGCCCGAATTAGAAGTGGATGCGGACAAGAAAAGGCAGGAATGCCTCGACAATAGTCGCAATTCCAAAGAAGATTTTTTTATCAGATATCAAAAATGTCGTGCTGAAAGCAGTGCCTTTATTAGTTCTGTATACGGAAATGCGATCACACAATTTTTCTGCAATGTTAAAATTAAAGATAAGCGCTTTCCAATCCTGGCCTACACGGGCTGTTCCATCAATATCGGTAGTAAGTTTGAGTATCGGGGCGAAAATGCCAGGGAGCTAACGGATATACGGGCCTTTGAGCCGTCCTCGGTGAAGCAAGGTCTAGTTCGGATGCTCGATCAACACGTTGAAGAACTCTCTAAAATTTTTGAACTGGTTAAACGGTGCAGATGAGCAGCGACCGGGACATCTACCGCTGCGCCAAGCTGCTGATAGACCGCTATGGCGACGACGGCGCGCTCGACCATTGCGACGAGCGGATCGCGGCGCTGGCCGGTGAAGAGGATGGCGTGATTGTCTGGAAGGGGATCAAGGTCGCCGTCGGACACTTGCTAGCAGGTGCGCCGGGGCCGGATGATGTGGTGAATTGAGCGGCTGACCTGGGGACAACTTCTGAATATCGTTGATAAGAAAGCGTAAATCACTATTGCGGCTGCATTGGCTTCGGGCGTACACGCTAGATATTGAGGCTTCGGCATGGCGTTTTTTCCATATATCGCGCTACGCCGAAGCCAAATTTAGCGCCGGAGCCGAGTATGCACCTGATTTACTACGATGAAGTCAAATACGATCCGCCCAAGCAGGACAGGTATTGGTTGGGCGGCATCTGCGTTCCGTCGCAATCTGTACCAGAAATCGAAGACGAGGTGAACTCGATAGCGGACGACATATTCGGCTCACGCACATTGAGAAGGTCGACCGAAATTCATGGGATCGAATTATGCCGGGGGAACGGCAACTTTAAAGGTCGTGAATTTGATTTACGGCTCGATGCCTTAGCTCGTTTATTGGCAATTCTAAAGCGCGATGATGTCTTTCAGATCATCGCCTGTATCAATCCGGGCAATTTGGCCTATACCTCGGCAGACCCTGATGAAATAGCCTTCATGTTTTTCATCGAGCAGGTCGATATTCTGTTGTCGGAGAAAGACAGCTTGGGGATGTTGTTCGGTGATTATGACGAGCCGATGATCGGGCGTTCAGTTGCCAGCCTTTCGCAGTATCGCGAAATCGGAACGGATTGGAGAAGAGCGCGCGAGATTACGAACTTGATCGATACGGTACACTTCGCGAGGTCACACCATAGCCGACTGATCCAGCTAGCTGACGTCTTCCTTTACTGCTACCAATTTGAACGGCAGGAAAACCAAGCCCCCTGGCGTGCGAAGATCGCGCAAACTATCAAGGATAGTGGCGCTTTGTTCCTGAACAAACATCGGTTCTGGCCGCAAGAGCGGACGTGGTATCGATGAATTAGCAGCGACCGGCGTTCATAAGAACTGGCAAGGTTATGCACCTATGCACTGCCGGTCGCTCTTTCCCTGATGCGTGAGTTTTATCGGGAAGTCAACCGACCATCGACCTCGCCAGCCGCGCTTCGTCACTGTCCTGATCCGCGCCCATCATTTTGACGAGCAGGCGGGCCTTAGTTCGCAGATCAGCCTCTGTGGTAGCCGGAGCCGCGATCAGGGCCTCGATATGCCTGTTGATCGCTTCGTCGTCGTCAGCGGCCTCCGCGGCGGCCAGGGCGTCGAAAATGTCAGTGAGGGTCTGCATGGAATTGCCTCCATCTCGGGTTGATGTCGGCTTCCAATTGTAGGCAGAAACTCGCGGCTGTCAGTAGATGGTTCGTCAACCGTTGACGTATTATCAACGTTCTAATTTATGTGTTTCCCTGTTTGAAGGGCGCGTGAGCGAATAATGGCGGACGAAGCATCAGAAGACAAAATGCCGGTTTGGGATCAGGTGAAGGTTTGGCTGGTCATCATCGTGGTCGTGGTCGTGATAATCAGCGGAGTGCTAAAGCTGTTGGAGCCCAAAAAGCAAACGGTGGATGGTTGCCTTAATGATCGCATAGCAAAAGCTGCCTCAAACTGTGTGGCCGCTTATTCTAAAGACACCGATAATAAACTTGAGAATTGCTTGAAAAGGGTCGACTTGGCGCAAAGAGGGACTAAGGCCGACTGTGAACGCTTTATCAGGCAGTTAGAGCGTGACAGACCTGATAGTTGGTTTAAGCGCACTTTTTCAAATTAGGATTTTGCTGCCGATGCGTGAGGCTGGCCCCGCGTCGGAGCGCCAGGACGAACACCGCAAACAAGGCGGGCCGATTGCCGTCCGACGGGGGCCAAGGCGAAAGTATCCGGAACGTCAAAACTTATCAACGGTTGCAAATTCTACCTTATCCCGAAATCCTGTGATTGAGATTTTGTATTGGAGGCGGGAATGGCTTCGCGGATTTTTTTGGCTTCGTTTCTTATTTCGATGATCGCTTACAGTACGGATGTTTTCGCGGGATTTTTTGAGACCGGAAATTCGTTGTACAGCGATTGCGAGGGCGAGGACTTCAAGAAATTTAAGTGCTTCGGCTACGTGGTGGGGGCCTATGACATGCATGCTTTTATGGCGGCAGCAATCAAGCGATCAGGTGGAAAACAAGTGATCTGTGGCCCCGACGGGTTAACTGTGGGCCAGATGCGGGACGTTGTGGTCAAATACTTGAAGGATAATCCCGACAAGCGCCATCACCCGGCGTCGATCCTTGCGTTCGCTGCTTTCGCCGACGCTTGGCCGTGTCCAAACAATTGAAATTATTTTGGTTTTATATCGCGAATGCGGGTTTCCGCCGCTCGCAGGCGATCCGCCAAACCGACGCAATGATCTCTGGGCAATTGGTAGGATATGGCAAGGCGTCTCTCGTCTGGTGCTTCTGGGTTATCTGCGATCCATTGTTCAGCGGCCTTATCTCGCTTGCCCTCCGAAGCGGCGACCCGGATCGCGCCTCGACAGCAGCGACGGCGCATATACATGATCCATGCGGCTTCGGCCGCGCCGGGAGCTTGTTGGGCTTGCAGCCGCTTCATCTGGCGGCGCATTGCACGGCTGGTCGTCATTCCTGACCTCGCTTCCATTCCTCGAACATCTCCGCAACCTCGCTGGTTTCCAGCGTGCGTCGATAGCCGTCGATGAGGTCTTTGACTGCCTGCGCTTCTTCCAAAGTCATTTCGCCCCGCCCGGTCAGCGTCAGGACTTCCGCCATTGCGTTCGCCGCGTCTTCCGCCGTTTTGATCTCGGGCAGTTTGAAGGTGACGGTCGTTTCCGATCCGGCCTTTCGCCGCGCCGCGTAATAGGGCAAGAGGGCCTTGTCGCATTCCATCATCCCGGCGAGCTCGCCAGCCGCCTCAAACTTCTTTCGCAGTGCGATCAAGCCCTCGACCGGGCTGGCCTTGTTCTTATCGATCAGCGCGATGACCTCGCGAGTGCGTAGGTTCGTCTGTCCCGGTTTTCGGCCTCGGTCATTGCCTTTGCTCGGGCCGCGCGTCTTCTTCGCCGCCATCAGCGTCCCTTGAGCTCAAGTTCTTCCGCCGTCTCGTCTTCGAGGGCATTGAGCAGGCCTCGGATGTACCAGAGGTTTTGGTAGGGGAGCAGGCGGCGGGCCGCGCGGATGTCAGACCGTTTCAATTCGCCCGTCGCGGCCGCGCCTGCTACGCGGAAGGCGTCCTCGCCCAGGCCGAACGTCGGCCCCAGGACGGACCCGACGGCATTGCGGACGGCGTAGCGCGAGAGCGTCGGCCCGCCAGTCAAGGCGTTGGCTCCGATAGCGCCACGGCTCACCTTCTCGACCATGCCATTCAGATCGAACAACCAGCCGGTAATGCCGCTGCGGTCGACGGCCTCCGCAACCCAAACTCTCGGATTGTCGCTCGGCTCTTTCCCGGCAAGGCGGGTCTTTGACCAATAGACGCCAGCGCCAAGTGCCAACATCAGAGCGGCTCCGTTGGCGGTGGCGAGGTCTTTGCGCTGCAGCCCGGAGATCAACATCCGCTGCGTCGACGCGAAAGCGAAGCTACGGAATTGGCCGACGACCTTGCCGAGTTCATTCGACATCCAGAGTGGGCGATCCCCGATCCCTGGCGTGATAATCGTGCGGTCGACATCCTTCTGCAGTGCGCCTCGGAACGCCTCCACGGCCTCGCGGTCCGTCCAACGCGCAGTATCGGCGATGCGCACTGTCCCGTTGCTCTGCCCGAACTTCTCGAACATGTCGGCGATGGCGACGGCGCGGCCATAGTTGATCCCGCTGGACGCCAGCTTCTTGATATCCGGCTTCGTCGCTTTGCCTGCCTTGACGCGTTTCGCCGTGTCGATGATCCGCGATCCGATGATCGTCGCGGACCATTGTTTCATGGCGGCATTCCAAGGCGACATCATGTTGACCAGAGAGAAGGTATTCGCCATGCCCTGCAGGCCCGTCTCGATCCGGCTGTATCGACCGTAGCCATCGCCCAGGTCCGCAAGCTGCAGGGCGCGGGTGTCCATGACCATATCCAGCGCCGTACCGGCTAGTTTTGCTTCATGCCCGGCCAGCCGGACACTTCGCAGGTTCGTGACCAGGGGGACGACGCCATGCTTGAACGAGCGCCACAGACCTTCGGTCATTACCGGCCGGGCCACGTCGGTCATGGACGAGATCAACACGCCCCCAAGGATGCGAAGATAATTCAGCGTCCGCACACCACGGGCTGCGCGAATGACGGGATGATAGGGGTCGGCGGGGGAACCGAAAGTGCCGCGAAGCCGATCTCGCATGGCTTCGAGGTCGCGAATGTCAGCGCGCCGCTGCGCGTCGACTTTCTTCCGCTGACGATCGCTCGTCGCTTTGTTGATCGTCCGGGTGTAGTCGTCGTTCACCTTGGCGATGGTGCCGTCGATTTCCGGCGTGCCGAACGCCTTCGCGAGTTCCACGTCCGGCGCGATGGTGCGGACATAGAACTCGCTGACGAGTTCGATATCGGATAGCAGGAAATCCTCGATCCGCTCGTCCTCGATACTGAACGTGCGTTCCTTCAAGGGGCCACGGTTGAGGCGCGTCGCCTGATAGGGAACTCGACCGTCCGGCGTCTGCAGGATCGTGTCGATGATCTGATCCGCGATGTCTTCGAGTTCGATGTCTTCCAGGCCCGCGAGCGACAGGTCTTCGCGCATCTTGTCGATCCGCGCCTCGATCTTGCCGATGACCTCGGCATCGCCAGCGGTTTCTGCCCGGCGCAACGCAGCGGATAGGTCGGCCTCGCGCTCCGCCTTCGTGCGGCTGACCTCATCGCGGCGATCCATCAGCCAATCGGTGATGCGCGCTTTGAATGTCGGCCGTTCCTTGACGATCTTCGTCGTGTCGTAGACGCGGGTCAGGTAGGACAGGGCCGTGTCGACATCCACGTCTTCCGGCAGCAGTCCGGCTTCGATGGCCTCCCGTTTCAAGGGCTCGAACACGCGATTGCGGAAGTATTCGGCCGCGGCTTGCACTTCCGGGGTTTCGCTCTGATCGCCGCGACGCATGGCTCTCCCGACTTCCGCTCGGAATTGGTTATATGTCATGCGACGCCCGGTCTTGCGGACCTTGTCCGCCAAGGCGATCCCCGTAGCGCGCAACCGCCCGCCATCAGGGTTGCCCGTAGCGTATTTGACGAACTCTCGATCAAGGGCCGTGTAGGCATCATTGAGAGCCGCCTGATGGAACTTGACGCGCGTCTCGACGCTGATCGGCGTCGCGATCCCGTCGGCGTTCTTAGCCAGATCGACCGGGACTTCGGCGAGTACCTGCGCCGCCTTGCGGACTTCGTTCGACGGGCTGTTCAAGACCCGCATGATCGGCGAGGCGAAGGCGAGGCGCTTTTCCAGGCTAAGCGCACTGACGAGCGTGTTGTCTTCGATGGTCGTGTTATCGGCCTGCCGTGCGCCGACGCTGCTCTCGAAGGGCGTCCAGGGATCAACGACATCATCCGGGGGCGGGGCCAGGTCTTTTTCGACCCGCTTGGAGAGATCGTCGAACTGCGGCTTTGTCAGGTACTTCCCGGCGACGCCGCCGAGGATGCCAGAAAGAAAAGTCGCACCGCCGATGGCGACAACGCTCTCTTCGGCCGTGCGAGTTTCCTGTGTCGCGTGAAGCGCGCCTTCCGTGATCGTTGCGCCGATGGCACCTGCCCGCGCTGCTTGCAGTCCAGTTTTCAAGACGCCCGCGCCGACTTTGATCTGCCCGCCGACGGGGATCAGGATCAGCGGGTCGAGCATTCCGGCCGCGAATGAGGCTGCGTATCCCCATCCTCCGGCCGCTCGCAGGATCGCCTTGTCCTTGCCCTCGCGGTCTATCTGCGAGATCAGGCGCTCGGTTTCGGCAGGCGATTGGACATGGACGAAGCGATCCGCGTAACCCTCATATCCGGCGATGGGAAGTGCGCCTGTCGCGTCCGGCTCGAAAGGCGTGTAGTCCGCAACCGGCTCTGCATCGACGCTGTCTTCTCTCGCGAGGAAGCTGCCGATGGTGTTTTCCAGCCGGAACGCCGCGCCGATGGTGTCCGCAACAGAGTAATCATCACCATCGGACGCGGCGTTGGCTGGCGGCTGCGGAAGGCGGGCCACAGCGCCAAGAGGGGCAGGGGTATCGTCATGGATAAGGGGCATATCAAGGCACCATCGGGCCGGGGTCGTCCGCAAGGGCGGCGCGCGAAGTCTTCGCGTCCTGCAGAGCGTTCGCTTTTTCGGCTTCCTCTTCTTCGTTCCATTTGGCGAGCATTCCGTTCCAGTCGGGACGCCAGCGCATGGGCTTACCATCGATCATCAACGGCTCAACGACACCGTCTCGCATAAGCATCACGGGCCACGTCGGATTGTCGGTCGACCGGGCGGTCACGATGTCACTTTCCAATCGCACGGCTTCGATGTCGTCTTCGGAGAACCCCGCGTCGAGCAGGTCGCGACCAAGCTGGTCTTGCATCCATTCGGCATTCGCATCGGTTTCCAGAGCCGTGAACCCATAATTCTCGGGCGGGTATTTCATCAGGCGCTTCTCGCCTCCGACGCGGCTCACGCCCCACACGCGCTTGAGGTCGTCGACGGTCAACGTCTTGGCGGCATCTTCATCGCCAGTCGCCAAGAAATGTTCGCGAAAGAGAGCCCGGTACTCGCCGATCAGAGCATCCGTGGTTTCCGCCTTGCCAAAGCCCATGAAGCCGCCCGCCATCTCGCCCTTGATGATGTTCTCGGCATTGTCGAGCAGCTTGTCGGCTCGCAGGCGCAATTGCCGCTCTTCGCGTGCAGCGGGATCGGCCTTGAGCGCCGTGTCAGCGATCTCGACGGCGCGCGACGCCGGCACGCCCGATTTGACCAAGCGGTCGATCTGCGTCGCTAGCTGGCGTTCCGGCTTGCTGAACCCATTCAGCAGCATCGGATTGCGCTCTCGAATGCGGGCAACGAAGTCGGAAGCCTGTGCGCGCTGCGTCGCCGTGCCGTTTTGCAGCATCGTCCGCATGGTGCTTTCGAGTTCCGTCGGGATGACCCCCGTTGATCGGACGAACTCGACTAGTGCACCTGCCTGCTTGTTGCGAGCCGTCATCGCAATCTGGCGCGCGTTCGCGAGCCAGGATGCAGGATCTTCAACACTGTCCGGTGCAGCGTCGGGAGAAGGCGGAAGAGGGGCGAGCGACGGCTTGAAAACTGCCTCGAAGTAGGCATCAACGGCCTTGCGATCAGCGGTGTCTTTGTTGTCCATTGCCGGGCCGGTGCCATTGAGTGCGGCAGAGACGCGACCGATGTCGGCCATGCGTTTCTGCTCTTTGGCCTCGACAGCATCGGCAATGGCGATCAACTGCGTCCGCTTGGCAGGTGTCAGGAAACCATCACCGTCGGCGTAGGCTTTCTCGATCTCTCCGATCCCCGCTTCGCCGCGCCGCACGTCGATCTCAAGATCGCTGGTCAGCCGGGCATTGGCTTCACGAGCGGTCTTTTCCGCTGCTTGTGCATCAGCCCGTTGCCGCCGCCTGATAACCTCTTCATGCGCGTCCAAATAACGCACGACCCGGCGCTCCTTGTCGGCGCTGATCTCGCCCTTGTTGCGGTCGACATAGGCGCGCGCGGCTTCGAGGTCGTCTTCCGCCATCCGTGTCGCCACAGCGAGATGGATGCTGTCCATGATCTCGGCAGCTTTCACGTTGGCGGTTTCTTTCGACCAGCCGTTCCGATCCCGCATCTCGCGGACCTCGACAAGCGCCGTATTGATATTGCGCCGGACGATGGTTTCGTCGGCATAGTTCGTCGCCGCTTCGTCGGTCAGCACTGAAATGCGGTCGATTGCCGTCTGTTCGACGTATCGGCGTCCCTCGTCCTGGGCGTACTGCATCAAACCCCGGACGGCCGCTTCTTTCCGGCGCTTGGCGAGGCGCTTGTACTGGTTGGCCTGCTCCGTCGTCAGGCCCTTACCGTGACGCTCGATAATATGCTCGAAATCTTGATCCAGCTTCTCTTGGGCCAAGGCATCGAGAGCATCCTTGCCGCGCTTGGTGCGGTAGCCGGTCTTCGGATTGTAGATGGCCTCGTCGATGTCCTTTGTAAGTCCCGTGTCCGCGTCACGCACGCGGGCCTCGTCGACTTCCCGTTGCATGTCGCGGGAGATCGCGAAGGTCGCTTCCGCAGCTTGCTGCAGACCGCGACCGGCTGCGATCATGCCTCGCGCCTGTGCGGCCCCGAACATGTCGTCATTGACGCTTGCGCCCTGCTGGACCCCAGGAAGGCCGGATTGTTCAACGGTCGGCCCGGTAAGTCGTGGTGCACGCATTCTAGCTGATCCCACCTACGCTGTTTTTCTTGTGCCATGCCCATTTGTCGGCGACCGACCCGATGCCCGAGAAGAGCGTCCCGGCCTGGGCCGTCAGCGGGTTTTGGTTCGCGGCCTCGTAGTCATAGAGGGTCGCCTGATTGCTCGCGTTCATGCCTTCGATCTCGAAGCCCCAGGCTTCGCGCTTGGCGTTGTTCTCGATGGTCAGCGCGTCCAGTTCGCCGATCTCCGCAGTGTCGGCCAGGATATCGAGGGCGTCGTCCGAGTTCACGTCGAAGCCGGACGCGGCGAGGGCCGCGCGCTGCTGCCCCTTCAGCTGCACGACCTTCTGTCGGTGTTCCTGCTTCGCGACCTCGCCGCGCTTGAGGGTGTCGGCCTTCTGGTACTGCGCGATGGTCTGGTTATTCCGTGCAATCGCCGCCTGATAGTTCGCGCGGTTCTTCGCGACCTTCGCCTGCTGCGCTTGCCCCGCCATCGTCATCGTGGTCGAGGCGGCGGTCGAAGCAATCGCGATGTACGTCAGGGTCGTCGCAGAGATGCCCATCTTCTACTGCGCCTCGGGGATCGGGTCGCCGGGCAGGATTTTGCCGCGCTGATACAGGTCTTCCAGCGTGGTCCCGTCAGTGTAGGTTTCGAGGTTGACCGCCTCGCCTGAACCTTTACGGCGCACGACGCCGCAGGGGTCACGATAGAGGCCCAGGGGCAGACCCTCGGTCGCCTTGCGCTCGCCTTCCGCGATATCGGCTTCCATGCGTTCGAGGCGTTGGCGCTGGCGATCCTCGTAGCTTTCGGCTGCGTTACTGACAACCGTACCATACCGGCCGCGTTGAACGCCGCCCTCGAAGGATACGGGCTCCGGCGCGGGCTCGACCGCTTCGGGCTCGCCGTCTTCCAATTCCTCGACCCGCGCCTGCAGGCCCGCGATCTGCTGTTTCAGTTCTTCGATATCGCTCATCAGTACTGCTCCATGATCTGTTCGATGGACACGACGCCGTTCGTGGCGTTGGGTTTGAGAAGGGCGTTCTGCAGCTTCGAGACGACCAAGCGCCAATCCAGGGTGCGCCGCCCCTTGGCCTCGTATCCGTGTTCCGATGCCTTGATCGCCCGAAACTCGGTTGCGATGGTGTCGATTGCCGCGTCGATGGCTGCGCCGCGTTCCGGTCGGGTCTTTTCCGTCATTACTTGGGTTCTCCGTCAGTTGGGTTTTAGGGGGACGACGTTGCCGTCCGACGGCAACGGCTGTTCATCGCAAAGGTGCCGCAGGATGATGACGCCGACTTCGGCCCGGCGCTCCGGCGATAGGCAATCGAGGATCGCGGCCGACCATCCTTCCGCGTCGAGTTCGCCGGACAGGATGTCGTCTTTGACATCCATGATCGCGATGTGCAGCGCGACGACTTCCTCAATGGACAGAAGCGCGTTGATCTCGGGCGGCAGGGCGAGTTCGTAGTCGGTACCTTCCATCAAGTGTTCGAGGCGCTGGCGCAGGATTTCCATCGCGGCCATCGTCTCGGGGAAGTCCTGGCGCGCGGAAATGATCTTCGATGCAACGCCCGGCCGATGCGGTTGCTTCAAAACCGAGACGAGAGCGATCAGGATATCGTCAATGTTCATTGGTCAGACATCCCGCCAGGGAAGGGGAGGAAGCGCCGGAAGGGCTATCCCTCCGAAAGCCTCTTGCGCTCGGCGGGCTCGCTTCATACGGCCGTGAATGGCGCAGACCTTTTCCCGATTGGCTCCGGTCCGTTCGACCAGCCAGTGATCTACCGCCTCGTCGAAGGCCCGCTGCGCGCGGTCGAAGTCGCTGGACAATTTCAATTGCGTCGCGGTGAAGTCGCCGTGCGAGATTTCTGGCACTGACAGCGAATGGACTTGGAGGCTAATCATCGTTCTCATCCTGCTCATCGACCCAGGCTTCCAGGGCCTCTTCATCCTTGGATGATGACATTGCCAAGATGTCTTTGATGTCCCGTGGGACATAATTTTTCGGGGGTTCAATGAGGATTGGCCCTCGCGCCGACGCCATTCGGCGGCCGACGTTTACGGCCCAGGCAAGCGCCTCGACCTCGTCCAGACCGGTGAGGTCCATCAGATCGTGGAGTTCTTCGTGGGCGAACGTGGGCCACCACAGGGCTAAGTGCGAATGCTGTCGCTCTTTCCTTCGCTGCTTTCGCTTCCGCACAGCATCGGGCTTCATACTTGCCTTACGTGCCGCCGCCCCTGCCATCAGCGAACAACCCAAATCCGAATTTTTTGGGAAGTCGCCCGCAGTGAAAAATTGAGATTGTTATTCAGACCGCCGCGCCCCAGGCGGCGGTCTATATACGTAGTATATAGGGAGAGTGCAGACCGCAACCCAACCGCAATGATTTCAATGACTTGCAGGTAGGTCGGCTGCGGTAGGCCGCAACACTGGGCTGCAACACTGGACCGCATCAATTTTCCCCGGTTTCCTGCGGTTTTGGGGAATGCTCAACCCGCCTGATGCCGTGCTGCTTCTTTCGGTCTTTCGTGGTGCCGACTTCTCCGACTTCGATGGCACCTTGATCGAACAGGCGCTCCATTGCCTGCTCAAGATCACGCTTCTTGAAGCCGCAACTCGGCAGGGCAGCGATGAACTTCGGCGCGTAGGTCTTGGCGTAGGCGCTCTCCGATACGTTTCGCCCTTGCCCGTGCAGCTTGTCCAATCCGTTGAGGAACGCCTGATCCGCCTCGCGTTCGCGCTTGCTCTGCTCGATCCGAGCAACCGTGTCCTGCGCGCCCGCACCGCGCTCCGCGAAGAACGCCCAGTCGTGCCAGCGCAGAACGATTTCTTCGCCCGTGCGGGCATAATTCGCCTTCTTGCGGGTCAGGATGCGTAGGTCTTCGATATCGTCGCCTGCGTCATCGCTCTCACCCATCTGCTGCAGATAGAGCCGGGATCGAACGGTGTTGCTCCAAGCGGTTGATCCGCCGCTGCCATCGCCTGATGACATGCCGGATGCACTCGGGTGCGCGCACAAGAGGACTGCGCCGTCGATTTCAATGGCGAGCCTGCCGAGCAAATTGATGAATTGACGCACCTGCGGCCGAACGTTCTCATTGCCGCCGAATAGATCGGCGGCCGTGTCCAGCACGATGAATTGTGCGCCGACAGTCAAAGCGGTGGCACGCAATTGCTCGAAGGCTTGCGTCGCGCTTCCAACCCCTTCGCGCAGGAAGGCCATCAGGATGTTGTCTTCGCCGACGCGGCTGACCCATCGCATCCGCCCGAGATCGGAGAAGGTCACGCCCATCGCCGAATTGATGCTCGCCTGTCGCCGATGGAGTTCGTCTTCCTTGTCTTCGCAGAAGTAGCCAAGGGCTCGGCAGGTTGCCGTAGGAAGGCCGAAGAAGAATTGCCCGGTTGCGACAGCCGTCATCAATTGTTGCGCCAGCAGGGACTTGCCTGTCCCGCCGTCGCCGTAAAGCGCGGTCACGTATCCCCAGGGCAGCCAGTCGTCGACCAGCCATTTGAAATCGGGGATCGCGACGCCTTCGAGCGTTGTGGGATCGATCAGCTTGAGAGGTTCGAAAGGCTGTGCGACCGTGGCGTCGCTCAATAGCGCGGCGACATCATCGGTCGTCCAGCCATCGGCTTCCGCATCGGCTGCATCCCATTTATAGGGCCTGTCAGAAACATCGAGCACTCGGATCGACGCGGCGATGCCCTCAAGGGCTTCCGTGACGGCCTTCGCCGCTTTCGCGCCCGGCTCGTCGGCGTCGGGCCAGATTACGACCTGTCGGCCGCCCAGGGGCGTCCAGTCAGCTTGATTGACGGCATTCCCGCCGCCAGACCAAGTGACGACGATGGCGTCAGGATAAAGACGCTGCGCCGCGTCGGCTGCTTTCTCGCCTTCGGAAATGATGACCTGGGCGGCGGGCCGCGCAGCAAGGCGATCCAGGCCATAGAGCGGGCGGGGCTTTGATGGGTGTTTCATCTGCCAGGACGTGCCATTCCACGTCCAAGGGATGATCTGTTTACCACCTGTAGCGAGATCGTAGCGGGCGACGTGCTGCAATACCTGCCGACGCGCGTCGGGGTACGTCCAGACCTTAGACGCTTCGCCGTATTTGAAGTGCTTGAATTCAGGCTGACCGGCTTCAGCCGGAACCGGCATGACAACCTGCGGCCCTTCGGGTTTTGTTTGTTGCTGTATCGGGTTTCCGCCATCGACGCCAAACTGATCCGCGAGTTCTCGCGCAGCGTCGCCTTGAGAGAGGCCATGTTTCGCAGCGTAGAGCGAGATCGGATCGCCGCCTTGATGGTCTGTTGCGAAGTCGGACCACCTGCCGCTGTCTAGGTTGATTTTGAGGGATTTTCCCGCGCCGCCATTGAGATCGCCGCAGACGTATTCGCGACCCTCGATACGGCCGCCCGGAAGCCACTGGAAGAGAATGCCGGGGTAGGCAGCCTGGGCAGCAGCATTGATGGCGTCGAAGTCCAGGTGCGGACGCGCTGTCGTCGGATGATCGGGTTGCGAAATATGGGAGAGATCAACCATCGTCGCCTTCACGGGGCAACGGTGTTTTCGTCACCTGATAGACATCCCCGCCGCAACAAGGGCTTGGTTTGCCGGGGAAGCCACGATAGGTCCGGTTGCAGCCAGGGCAGATGAATGCCTTCCGGCTCTGCGTTTCCTGAAACAGCCTACGGATCGTCGCGGCGACGCGGAAGTCGCCGATCTGCGCGGCGCTCATTGAGGCACGCTGATCCGTTTGCTGGCGATGAACTCATAGCAGTCGCGGCGCGTATACCGGACGACGCGATCCCCGAGCATGATCGGCGTCGGCCCTTCGCCTCGGGTGCGGCGGATCGCCAGCGCGTTCCGAGTAATCCCGAGAATTTTCGCCGCTTCATCGGACTTGATGGCTTCATCGAGCCAGCCGGGATTTTGGGAGAGAATTTCTTCAAGGCCGGGAAGGCCGTTGATTGGTGTGATCGGTTTCGTTTCCATTACTGTCCTCACGCATCCAAAAAGAACGTGAGACAACGCTAGAAAATCCTTGAAACGGTTTCCCGGTTATAAAGTGCGGAGGTTCGTCACCCTTCGCGATTGATCTTGTCGATCTCATTTTGCGCGCGGCGATACTTTTTGTAGATCGCCTCGATGTGGTGCTTCCCGACCATGCTGGCGGCTTTGACGTTTGCCTCGACCCATTCAAAGGCATCGTCTTGCGTTCCTCCCGCTTCGTCGAGCCTCGCTTCTACCGCGAGAAAAATTGCGAGGTCACGATCCGCCGTAAATTCTTTACGCTTTCCCCCAGTCGTCGTGAACTTGATACGGACGTTGTGAGGGCCATTTCCTTCGAGCATCGTGGCAATCATTTCTCGCAGTGATTGGCTGATCTCCCGTTCACTACGCAACAAGTCGATGGCGAGCGATGGATCGCCGGTAGCAAGCTGTTCGGCAGCGCGCCTTCCTTCGATATCCAGTTTCGCCATCATACGCCCCCTTTGATTTCGACCACTTCTCCGCCTTCGTCCTTGCGCCTGCCATAGACGGCTGCGACGCGCTCTGTCGCCGCGCGAAGCGGATCATCGTAGAGATGTGTATAGCGAGCCGTTGTTGCGGGCTGCGTATGCCCGAGCAGCGCACCGATGATCGGCAGGGACATACCGCCGCTTGCCAGGATCGAAGCGTAGGTATGGCGCAGATCGTGGATGCGGACGCCCTTGATCTTCGCCAGCGCGCAGACATCGGCCCAGGCTCGTTTGAGATCGCCTAGATGCCCTTCGCCCGTCCTAGATGGGAAGACGTAGCCGGTAGGGTGTTCGCCGTCCTCGCGGATCGCGACGAGCAGTTCCTTCGCGGCCGGGGCGAGCGGGACGCGATGTTCTTTCTTCTGTTTGGTATGGGCGCTCGGTTTGATCCAGACGCCCGCGTCGAGATCAAATTGCTCCCATCGTGCCGACAGGACTTCATTGCGGCGCGATCCGGTCAGCATCAGCAGGCGAATTGCGTTTGCGCTCTTGCGCGCCTCGGTCTTCCGCGTGGCATTGGCTTCGTAAGCGGCGAGTGCCTGCGACAGTTCCTCGATCTGCTTCGGCGACAGGAAGACCTCGCGACGCTCTTCGGGAAAGCGCTCGACACCTTTGGCCGGGTTCGTTTCGCGCCATTCCCATTTGATCGCGAGGTTGAACATCGTCTTGACCAGGGCGAGGACGCGGTTCGCCTGATAAGGCGTTTTCCGTAGATCACGATGAAGGTCTTCCACGTCTCGGAACTTTACATCGGCGACCTTGAGCCGCCCGATCTTCGGTTTGACTACGTTGTCGATGATCCGTTGATCTTCATCCTTGGTCCGCTTCTTGGGGGCGTGGCGCTCCATGTAGTCTTCGCACAACTGCGACATCGTCGGCGCGTTGGCGTTTTCATCACGCTTGCGCGATGGGTCTTCGCCATCCGCGACCTGCTCCCGGTGCTGGCGGGCTTTCTGTCGAGCCTTGTCGAGCGACAAGTCGATCCCGGCAATCCGCATCTTCGTCGTCTTGGCGGCGCGGCCGTGCCCGAGCCGGTACTTGAAGATGTAGGCTTTCGCTCCGTTCCGAGTGACACGTAGCCCGAAGCCGGTCACTTCGGTATCCCACAGGACTTTGTCTTTCGTCGACGGCGTGACGCCTTCGATTTCGTCGATGACGACGCCTTTAACCAAAGGCTTCGTCAACTTGATCCGGGTTGGGTATTTGGCCGCTGATGCCATGCTTAAATCTCCTGTGGGACCACGATGGGACCACCCAATGAAATTTGTAGCACGCTCCAGAAAGCCCATGAAAGACATAAATCATTGTTAAACAACGTATTATGTTTCACTCGATTTCAGCGGATTTCGCATTCACAAAACTTTTAATCAGTAGGTCACAGGTTCGACCCCTGTAGCGCGTACCAATTCGAAGCCCCCGGAGACGAATAGTTTCCGGGGGCTTTTTCGTTCGTCTGGGGCGAAGACACCCGCCTTCGCCGCCGCTGCCTCCTGACCGTTGAAAGGCGTCTATTCGGCCGGGAGCGATTGACCGCTAGAACGTCATGGAGAACAGGGCAGGGGCCCAGGACTTCGAGCCCATCGATACCGAATGCCCGCCGATGTTGGCGCTGCCGAATTGGACCCCGGCCTCGATTCGCGCGGTGATCGACCCTTCGGGTTTACCGGCGGCACCACCCACGGTGACGTCCATGCACAGGCTGGCATCGACGCCAGGATAGGTGACCGCGGCGACCTTGGCGCCGCCAATTTCGCACGAAAACCCTTGGCCGCTGAAGGTACGGGTCAACAGGTTCAGGCAAATCTCGGCCTTTTTGCCGATCGCGACCTTACAGGTCACGGGAATGGCGCCGGATTTGCCGAACAAGGACACATTGGCCGTCGTTTGCACGGCGACTTCGCTGTCGGAGATGCCGTCAAAGGCCGCGTATACGCCACCGTCCACGGCGATGCTGAATGTCCCAAGGTTGACCGTCGCGCATTGATGAACGTCGGGCGTGCCCGGGGTCGCCGGCGTGCAGGGCCCGGCGACGGTGTGCTTGCACGTCTTCTTGGGATGGCTGAACGATGGGCAGGGGTAATGGGTCGTGTAGGAGGGGCTGCATTTCTTGGGTGTGCCGGGCGTGCCGGGGATGGTGACGCATTGATGCGCCTCGAAGGCGCTGGTGACCGTGTTGCTCCAGGAAACCAATTCTCCGGCCATCGCGGGCATGGTGGAAAAGAGACAGGCCAAAAAAGCAAAAGAAATGCTTGTTGTGTGTCGTCCGTTCATGCGGCTGTCCCTGTTCGATTTGAAATGTCGGGTACCAGATGCGCACAGTATCGACACCAAGTCGAAGTCATTGTTCGAGAACCGGCAAGAATGTCGGGTGCGGGGCGATTGCTGTCGTGGGATGACGCCATGGACCGCAGGGGGCATGGCGAGGTCGCCCCGCGCGATTTACGGGGGGACGGAAGGCTCGGACGTGGGCGGCGCAGTGGGATTGGGCGCGGCGCTTGCGTGCCGGCCACAGTGTGCGGGAGCTATTCCCCGGCGTGCAGATCGGTGCGGAACCGGGGCTCGACCGTGTCGCCCGTTTTCTCGGCGGCTTCGGCTTTCCGTGCCTTCTCCTTGGCCTGGCGTTCGCGGATGACGGCCTTGATTTCACGCCAGACGCTGAGGGCGTAATTGTCGCGGGCGTTCTGGGCGATCATCGCACCTTCGATGGCGGCGTCCAGGGCGCCGTTCAGCCCGTGTTCCTGGATCAGATAGTCGGCAATGTCGCGGGGATCGTCGTGGTCGGCCAAGTCTTCGGTCTTTCCTGTTGCAGGTTGCGCGTCGGTCTCTGCAGATGTGCGGGAAAATGGTGACGGCTTTATGGCGCTGAACGACCGATGACTGCCTCAATTGTCCCGGCCGGCCCGGCGTTGGCGAGTCCGGCGCCAAGCGGCCCAAAGTGCCGCCGCGGCAAGCGATAGGGCCAGGGCCGTGAGGGTCAGCGGAAAGGCGAAAGGAATGGCCAGCAACAGCGCCACGCCCGCCGCCAACACGGCCAGCGTCGCGGCGACGACGATCACGCCGACAAAATGCTGTTTCAGGTTTTCCATCGCCGTCATGGTGCCACGGCGCCGGCTATACCGTGAAGCCCGTGGTCAGCCGCCCTGCCGCAGGCCGGCCAGGTTGAAGATCATCTCGTCCTTCAGAGCACCGTCGAAGGTGTCCAGGATGTTCTGCGCGGTCATCCGGGCCGCGGCCTCCAGCGACAGGGCCGAGGCCGCGCCGTTATGGGGGGCCAACACCGTGCGCGGATGGCGGACCAGCGGATGGTCACCGGCGGGGGGTTCGTCCGAGAACACGTCGACCCCGGCCCCCGCGACCTTGCCGCTGTCCAGCGCCGCCGCCAGGGCGGCTTCGTCGACCACGCCGCCGCGCGCGTTGTTGATCAGGATCACGCCGTCCTTCATGGCCGCCAGTTCGTCCGGCCCGATCAGGTGATGGGTCGTCGCGTCCAGGGGCACGTGCAGGGAGACGAAATCGGCGTCCGTCAGTTCGGGGCGGAAATCTTCGACCGCGCGTACGCCCTGTTGCGCCGTGAGGTCGCGGTCGAGGGCGATATCGGCGACCACCACGTCCATGCCGAAGGCCTTGCAGAGCGGCGCCAGCAGGCGGCCGATCCGCCCGTAGCCGACGATCAGCACCTTCGAGCGATACAGGTCCTTGGCGCTGAATTCATTGCGCCGGTCCCAACGGCCGTCGCGAACGGCCTGGGTCTGCGCCGTCATGTCGCGGGCGAGGGACAGCATCATGGTCATGGTGTGCTCGGCGACGCAGCGCGCATTGGCGCCGGCGGCGATGCAGACGGGAATCTGCCGCGACGTCATGTACTCGACCGCGATGTTGTCGCAGCCGACGCCGTGGCGCGAGACGACTTCAAGGTCGTCTGACAAGGCCAACAAGTCTTCGGTCAGGATGGCCGTGCGCACGGCGATGCCGTGAACACCGGGAATCAGCCGGGCGAGGGTTTCGGGCGAGGAGTCTTCGGCGACGATGACGTCGATATCGTCGCGGGCTTCCAGGGTCGCGTGGCCGATGGGGTGAATCCGATCGGTCATGAGGACGCGTTTCATGAGGCTGTGGTCTTTCAGATGGTCTGGTGGGCGGGGATGGGTGAGGGGCGGGGCGCCGGCCGGCCCTATTCGGCGGCCGGTGGCTTTTCGAAGTAGGTGTTACGGAGCAGCGTCTGGCTTTCGTAGATCGAACCGCTTTTCAGCGGTTCCGGATAAGGCAGGCAGACGGGGACGTTTTCCATGCGCGGCCGGTTGGTCGCCTCGCCGGCAATGAAGGTCGACGACCATCCGTCCCAATTCTTGGCTTTCTTGAAGCCGCGGATGTCCCAGGCGTCGCCGGCCGCGATGTGATAGAGACAAAGCCGCCGGTCCGTGCCCGACCGGTTTAGGTCCGATCCATGCACCGTGCGGACGTGATGGAAACTGCACGATCCGGCGGTGCCGGTGATCAGTTCGGCGGTTTTGATCCCGGGGCAATCGTCCGGGTCCATGGCGCCGACGAAACGACCGTCCTGTTCATGGGAATAGACTTCGCCCTTGTGACTGCCGGGGACCATCATCATGGCCCCGTTGTCGGGCGTCATGTCGTCCAGCATCACGCCGACGGCAAGAACGTCGTCGTTGGTATGCGGATAGAACAGCCAGTCCTGATGCCATTCCACGGGCGAGCCGTACTCGGCGGATTTCATATTGATCTTCGATTGGTGAACGCGGAACGACGGGCCGACCAGGGCCTTCAGGACCTCGATCATCTCGGGCTTGCGGATCATCTTGTTGTAGACCGGATGATAGATGAACGGCTCCTTGATGCGCCTGACGCGGGGGCGGTCCAGCGTATGGGAGGGCTCCAGATCGAAGATCTCCGTGTTCTCGGTCGCCTTCTTGCCTTCCTCGATCATTTCGTCGAGGGCGGCGCGCATCTCTTCGACCTCTTCCATGGTGAACAGGTCCGGGACGACGATATAGCCTTTTGCGTCGTACTCCTGGGCCAGATCGTCGCAGGTCAGATTGTCTTTCGGCATCGTGTTGTCCTCCCAAAGCCCGGCGACCGTGCCGCCGGTATGACGTCTTCCTCCCTTAGTCGTCGAACCGGATGGTCTGGAGGGGCGGGTTCATGCGCCCCGCGGCGATGCTCGCCGCGTTCGTCTTATTCGGCGGCCTGGGTGCCGAAGTACTTCTTGCGGGCGACCGATTGGCTTTCGTAGATCGATCCGCCCTTCAACGGCTCCGGATAGGGCAGCCGCACAGGGGCCTCGACGAAGCGGGGCTGGTTGGTCGGCTCGCCCTGGATGAAGGTCTCGGCGTAACCGTCCCAGGTGCCCGCCTTGTGGAAACCGCGCAGGTCCCAGGCGTCGCCGGCGGCGACTTGGTAGAGCAGCAGGCGGCGGTCGCGGCCGGATGTGTTCTGGCCCGACCCATGGACGGCGCGCACGTGGTGGAAGCTGCAGGCGCCTGCACGGCCCAGGATCATCTCCGCCTTATCCAGGTCCGGGCAATCGTCCGGATCCATGGCGCCGACGAAACGTCCGTCCTGATGATGATCGTAGGTCGGCCCCTTGTGCGAGCCGGGCACGCAGAGCATCGGGCCGTTATCTTCCGTCATGTCGTCGAGCATGACGCCGACGGCCAGTACGTCGTCGTTGGTATGGGGATAGAACGCCCAATCCTGATGCCATTCCACGGGCGAGCCGTATTCGGCGGACTTCAGGTTGATTTTCGAGCCGTGCATTCGGCATGCCGGCCCCAAAAGAGCCGTCAGCACGGAGAGCAGGCGCGGATGGCGGGCCATGCGGTTGAACACGTCGTCGTACAAGAACGGCTCCTTGATACGCCGCACACGGGGTGCGTCGGGCCGGTGGCTCGGCTCCAGGTCGATGACGTTGGTGTGATCGGAAAGGCCGCGCGCGCCTTCGATCAATGTGTCGAGCGCGGTTTTCATTTCCTGAACGTCCTCGGCCGAGAACAGGTCCTCGACGACGACGTATCCCTTATCGCGATAGGTTTGAACCTGATCGGCGGAGATGACGGTTTCCCCGGTCATTGATGTTTCCTCATGTTGGGGCCGGCCGCTTCTCGTCGGCTCGACGCTCCCTCAATCCTTATTACTACAGATTGCCGGTCTTGTGGATCGCCTTTTGTATACAATCTCCGCGATGTTTCCGCGGGTTCGGGGATGGGAAATTTCCCTGACGAACCGACGCTGGCCCGTGCTACCGTTTTGCAAAACACAAGCCGTCGAACAAGGAAACATCCATGACCAAGAAGAAATCATACGCCGACTTCCGGTCGGCGCGGTGGTACGCACCCGACGATCTGCGCGCCTTCGGCCACCGGTCGCGCACGTTGCAGATGGGCTACGATCACGAGGATTGGGAAGGCAAGCCGATCATCGGCATCGTCAATACCTGGTCCGATATCGGTCATTGCCATGCCCATTTCCGCGAACGGATCGCCGACGTCAAACGCGGCGTGCTGCAGGCCGGCGGCTTCCCCATCGAATTGCCCGCGCTGTCCCTGGCCGAGCCCATCGTCAAGCCGACGACCATGCTCTACCGCAACTTCCTGGCCATGGAGACGGAGGAACTGCTGCGGTCCCATCCCATCGACGCCTGCATCCTGATGGGCGGTTGCGACAAGACGACGCCGGGTCTGTTGATGGGGGCTGTCTCGATGGATATTCCGGCCATCTTCTTCCCGGCCGGGCCCATGCTGAACGGAAACTGGAAAGGCCAGCCTTTGGGCAGCGGCACGGACGTCTGGAAGTATTACGACGACCGCCGCGCCGGAAAGATCACAGAGGAAGATTGGCGCGAGGTCGAAGCCGGCATCGCCCGGTCGTTCGGCCATTGCATGACCATGGGCACGGCCTCGACCATGACCTCGATCGCCGAGGCATTGGGCTTCGTACTGCCCGGCGGGGCGTCGATCCCGGCGCCGGATTCCAACCACATTCGTCTGGCGGCGCAGACGGGCCGACGCATCGTCGACATGGCTTGGGAAGATCTCAAGCCGTCAACAATGTTGACGAGGGCCAGTTTCGAGAACGCCATCGCCGCCGCCATGGCCATGGGCTGTTCGACCAACGCGATCATCCATGTGGTCGCCATGGGGCGGCGCGCCGGTTTCGATATCGGCCTGGACGATTTCGAACGCATCGGCCGCGAGGTGCCGGTGATCGCCAACATCCGGCCCAACGGCGATACCTACCTGATGGAGGATTTCTATTACGCGGGCGGCCTGAAGGGCATGTTGAAACGGATTGAAAAGCATCTCGACGGCGGCGCCCAGACCGTCACCGGCAAGACGATTTCCGAGAACCTGGTCAATGCCGAGGTTTACAACGACGACGTCATTCGGCCGCTGGACAATCCGATCTATCCGTCGGGGGCGCTGGTCGTGCTCAAGGGCAATCTGGCGCCGGAAGGCTGCGTCATGAAGGTTTCAGCCATGGACAACCGGTTCCTCAAACATTCCGGCCCGGCCATGGTGTTCGACGATTATCCGGCCATGAAGGCGGCGATCAACGACGAGAACCTGGACGTCACTCCCGATCACGTCCTTATCCTGCGCAACGCCGGGCCGAAGGGCGGGCCGGGCATGCCCGAATGGGGGATGCTGCCGGTGCCGACGAAACTGGTGAAGCAGGGCGTGCGCGATATGCTGCGTATGTCCGACGCCCGCATGTCGGGCACCAGCTACGGCGCCTGTGTCCTGCATATCTCGCCGGAATCCTACGTCGGCGGCGGTCTCGCCTTGGTGCAGACCGGGGATATCGTGACCGTCGACGTCGACAAGCGGCTGATCCAGATGGAGGTCGACGACGCCGAGCTAGAACGCCGCCGCGCCGCCTGGAAGCCACAGGAACCACGGTACGAACGCGGCTACGGCTGGATGTTCTCGCAGCATATCAAGCAGGCCCATGAGGGATGCGATTTCGATTACCTGGAAACGGATTTCGGCGCCCCCGTGCCGGAACCCGACATTTTTTAGGGAGGCTGGCTCATGGCCAAACGGTTGACCAAGAAGACCCGCGACAAACTCGCCAAGGTTTCGACGGCGACGATCTGCACGGCCCTGTTCAAGGTCGGGCTGAAGAACCAGTTCATTCAGGACGTCCACCCGGTGGCGCCCAAAGGCAGGAACATGGTCGGGCAGGCCTATACCATGCGCTACATCCCGGCGCGTGAGGACCTGAACCCGATCTCCGTGTTCCAGGACCCGAAGCATCCGCAACGCGTGGGAGTCGAGGAATGCCCGCCGGGCCACGTCATGGCGATCGACAGCCGCAAGGATCCGCGTGCGGCCTCGGCGGGGTCGATCCTGGTCACCCGCCTGATGGTGCGGGGCTGTGCCGGTGTGGTGACCGACGGCGGTTTCCGCGACGCGCCGGAGATCGGCGGGCTCGACATGCCCGCCTATCACAACCGGCCCTCGGCGCCGACCAACCTGACCCATCATCAGGCGATCGAGCTGAACGGACCCATCGGCTGCGGCGACGTCGCGGTATTTCCGGGCGACGTGATCGTCGGTGACGACGAAGGGGTCTGCGTCATCCCGCTCCACCTGGCCGACGCCATCGCCGACGAGGCGACGGAAATGACGGCGTTCGAGGATTGGGTCACCGAAGAGGTCAAAAAAGGCCGCCCGGTGATCGGCACCTACCCGGCGACGACGGCCAAGGCGAAATCAGACTTCGCCGCCTGGCGGAAGAAGTCCGGACGCTGAACGCCGAGGAGCAGGGGTGATGAGTGGGTGGACATGGCCTTATTCCCGCCCCGTTTTGTGGTAATCTTCGCTCCTGTCGCCCGTCCTTTGGGCGATAGGCCGGGAAGGAGAGACCCCATGCGCACAGTCGCCACCGCCACCGCCACCGCCACCGCCTTCGCCATTGCCGTGTCGGTCGGCGCCTGCGCCACCGTCGAGGCGACGGGTGATGAGATCGTCATCGAGCACGCGGCCAATCAGTTCCTGGCGGCGAAATTGAAGGCGGAAGAGTATTGCAGCGAACAGGGCCGCGTCGCGCAGCACGTCATGACCGGCCCGCGCAAATCGTCGTTCCTCGCCCTTCAGGCCAGTGAAAGCGTCTTTCGCTGCGTGCCTGAAAAAGCCGCTGCGAAATAACTGGATGTTCGACCCGGCGCTTTTCTAATTCATGGCCTTCGCATGAAACGTCCATCGGTCTTGATCCTGGTCCTGGTCGGCCTCGCCCTGGGCGGTCTGGTCCTGTTCCTGGCGATGCGGTTTCCCGATGCCTTGAATAGCCGGGGCGAGCAGATCCAACTGACCCATGCGCTGTTGATCTTGGGCGTCGTGGGCGCCGCCTTCGTCCTGCACGGCCGTTTTCAGATGCGTCAGGCCGCGCGGCATGCGGCGATCTGGATTGGCCTGGGGGCAATGATCGTCTTGGGTTATTCGTTCCGCGACGACGTCGCCTCCCTGGGGGCGCGCCTGGGGGGTGAACTGATGCCTTTCCGCGCCCAGGAAGGGCCGGGCGGCTCCGTGGTGATCCGTGCCGGCGACCACGGCCATTTCGTGGCCGAACTCCAGGTTAATGGCCAACCCATCCGCTTTTTGATCGACACGGGTGCAAGTGACGTGGTGCTTAGTCCGCAGGATGCGGAACGGCTGGGATTCGATGTGCAGTCACTGGATTTCAATCGGGTGTACCGCACAGCCAACGGCACGGTGACCGGCGCGCCCGTGCGTCTGGACGAGGTCCGGCTGGGCACCATCGTGTTGCGTGACGTGCGGGCCTCGGTCAACGGGGCGGCGATGAATCGCTCGCTGTTGGGGATGAGCTTCCTTGGCCGCCTCGGCGGTTATCAGGTGACCGGCGATCGAATGACGCTGACCCCCTGATTCGCTTTGGGGCCGTTGCCTATTTCAATCGCGCCTGGACGCCCGGCGGCAGGTCGGATGCAACGGCGGCCAGGTCGCTCGGGAAATAGCTGCGGCCGTTACATTCGCCGTTGAAGCGGCCGGACATCTCGGAAAATTCGCGGACGGCCTTGTTGTGCCGGTCGACGGCGGCACGGCGCTCGTCCACCCAGGCGTTGTATTCGGCGACCTGGGCCGCGTAGGTCTTGCGCAACTTGGGGTCGGTGACCGCCGCCACGGCCTGTTTCTGAAGTTTCGGGCCGGCTTCTTGTATCTTGCCGTCCAGGGCGCGGATCGCCGCCTTGTCCGCCGCGACACGGGCGCCGACGCCGTCGATGCCATGGGCCAGAACCAGACAAGCTTTCAACACCTCCGGCGTCATGATCCCGGCGCCGTAGGACTTGCCGTTTCCTTCATGCAGGCGCGGCGGCGCTTCCTTGGCGGCTTTGACCATTGTGTCGAGCAAGCCGTCGTCGGCCCGTGCCGGACCGGACTGCCCCGCGATCAAAGCCGAGAACAGAAGGCCGGCCAAGGCGGGGAGGGGGAACGGTCGACGGCGGAAATGAGGCATGCGGATAGCCCTGTGGTTGGAAATGCCGGTGATGAATGGAAACGATATCACGGAGGGCATCCATAACCCATTGCGGTGATTGGATCAAAGACGCGTGAGGATGTCGCCTGGGGCTCGCGTTAACCAAGAAACGGGCGCATATTAGGGGTATGGTTGAAATCGTATCCGGCAGCGGTCTGACCCGAATCCTCACGACGAACGAGGTGCAGGAGGATCGGGTGTACTTCGACAACCTGGCTCGGGCGGCCGATGCCCAGGATCGGCGCGCGGCGATTCGCGGGGCCGGACTTTCCCGCGCGGTCGAAGCCGATGCCTTGGCCCGCGCCGCCACCGCGGATGCCGCCGCCGCGGCGGAACAGCCGGATGACGACACGGCCAGCCGACGTCCGCGGTTCGCGGACCTGTTCGACAACCCGGACGCCGTCAATCGCGCGCTGGAGGAGACCCAGGGCGTCGATCGCGTTCTGAGCGAGGGCGAACGCCTGCGTCAGGCGGCGGTCCTGGAGGATGCCTTCCGGCGGTCCTATTTCATTTCCATGGTCGATCCGGGAAGGGCGATGACAATGATCAGCCCACGCGAAACGGTGGGACCGTTGGAAGACGATTATTGAATATCTTCTAGTAGACCGGCGTCTTTGGCTGTCTGACGGACTGCTAGTTGAGGGCGGTTTTGCCCGGCGCGTCGGAAAGAAGCTCTTCCGTGGCGCGCACGACCCGCAGCCAGACCGATTTGGCGGCCCGGTCGTGCATCTGGTCGGCTTTGACTTGTGCGCCGATCGGCGCCATTTCGCCGAATTCCTGAATCATCAGATTGGCGGCGCGGTAGATTTCGCTATCGGTGGCCATGGCGTCTGCCTTTACTTTCAAGCCCGATCTCCGAGAGAGGGATTGGGTGCCCGGCCACGGTGGCGCGGGCTTCAAGCGGCCTTACTGCTTCAGAGTCTGTCCGATCTTCAGGACTTCCGTCAGGGTGACGCCCAGGCGGTCCTCGACGACGACGACCTCGCCCTTGGCGACCAGACGGTTATTGGCATGAATTTCGATGTTCTCGCCGACGGAACGGTTCAATTCCACGACGGCACCACGACCCAGTTTCAGGATCTGGCTGATCGGCATGTCGGCGGTCCCCAGGACGGCGGTGATTTCCACCTGCACGTCGTATAGGGCGTGGACCTTGTCGTCTTCCTGCGTGCCGTCGTCGGGGGCGCTGTCTTCTGCCATGATCTCGCTCCGTTTCCTGACGCGAAAAGTTACGCGCCATTAACCCTGAATTTGACCAGAACTTCCTTAAGCATTCCTTAGCGGGCGTGGAAGTTTGGCAACCTCCGGGCCCGCCGTCAGATGCCGCCGCCCTGGTCCAAAAGGCCCGTCAAATGCCGCACCCGGGTCAGTAGATCATGCAGGGAATCTTCACGAAAACCATGTGATTCCAATTGCTTGAGAGTATTCATCAGGTAGTCGCGATTGAGCCCGCTGTTACCCGCCGCCGACATGATCAATTCCGCCGACCGTTCGGGGCCGAGATCGCCCGCATATTGCGGATGGTCCGGGTCGGTCACGAAGGTATAGGCGGCGACGGTGCGGCCGTCTTCCAGGGTGAGATCGACGACGGCGGGTCGGTAGGCATAGCCCGTCAGTTCCCGTTCGTTCAGATAGGCGATGACCCCATCGCGGGCGGCGGCCTCGATCCGAAAGGCCACGCCGTCGCAACGCCCGCCGCTGTCGAGGCCGAGAACCAGGCCCGGCCGCTCCGGCGTGCCCCGGTAGTGATGCGAATAGATGCAGAAGGCCCGGTGATAACCGTCGAGGCCCGCGGCCTTTCGATCGATATGCGCGAACCCCGGGTTCCACATCAACGAGCCGTAGCCGAACACCCATTCGATTCCGGCCAGGGCTTCGTCGGTGATCGGTGTGATGGGCTGCGTCATGGTGCGGGTCGTTCCGGTTGCGGCTGGTCGGCGGCCATTGGCGGGCCGATTCGTTTCATTCTTCGTACGGCTTCTCGGAAGCGTCGAATCACGACCTTGGTGACTGCGGGCTCCAAAACCCTACGGCAACCGGGGGTTTTTCCTGGTTCACGCCGATCACGGGGCGCTTTCATTGACAAGCCAAGTCATGGACGTCAACGATTGTCACAGAATCATAACAAAAGACGTTCCGCTGCTTGCGTTTTTCTTTCGGATACGAAAGCAGCGGTTCCGGAGGATGCGGAGAAAATCCGAAAGGCAGCGCGGGACAGAGGGGCTGACCCATGAGGCACCCGACACGGGACGGCGACAAGGTTTACGAAGTCGCCATCTATAACAAAGACGTCCGGTCCTTGGTCAAGGACAACCAATCTCACATTCTATTCGACGACAACTGGGCCGACGCCCAGGTGCACGATGTCGTGGCCAAAGATGAAAGCCAGGCGCGTGAGATGATCGCCGAGCGGTATCCGCCCGACGACGGCTTCGTCATTCAGTGGGTCGACCAGGCGTCTTAAGACGCTGACGACCGGACGGGCCGCCGCGGCCTTGCGTTAACGCACTCTGGGCTTCACGGCTTATATGCGTTAGGGCGCGCCTAGGTGACGCCTTTTGCTTCATGCGGGGCGATTTTTTGCGCGTTCCGCGTCGCGCAATGATTTGCGGCGAATTTTACCCGTGGCCGTCATCGGCAGCGTGTCGACGAATTCGATCAGGCGCGGATATTCGTGGGACGAAAGGCGCGTTTTCACGAAATCGCGGATGGCGGCTTCGATTGCAGGTCCGGCGGTTTCCCCCGGCATCAGGATGATGAAGGCTTTGACGGCCTCGGTACGTACGGGATCGGGCACACCGACGACGGCGGCCAATTGCACGGCCGGGTGGCGGCTCAGACAGTCCTCGATCTCGCCGGGGCCGATGCGGTAACCGGCCGAGGTGATGACATCGTCGCCGCGCCCGACGAACCACAGATAGCCGTCGTCGTCGCGATACCCCCGGTCGCCCAATACCCACCAATCGCCGCGCCGGTTGGCTTCGGCGGCCTGGGGGTTGTTCCAATAGCTTAACAGCATCACCGGATCCGGCGCGCGGCAGGCGAGGTCACCTTCGCGGTCCGGCGGCAGGACGTTGCCGTCCTCGTCGACCACATCGACGATGTGACCCGGGGCGGGGCGGCCGACGGACCCCGGCTTGACCGGCATGATCTCGGCGCAATTGGCGGTGATGATGTTGCATTCCGTTTGGCCGTAGAATTCGTTGACCGTCAGGCCCAAGGCGTCGCGGCTCCAATGGATCAATTCGGCGCCGACCGGTTCGCCCGCCGACGCAATAGACCGCAAACCAAGGTCGTAACGCGTGCCGATGTCCGGAACCTTGCTCATCAGGCGCAGGGCCGTCGGCGGCATGAAGGTGTTGCGTACGCCGAGCCGCGCCATCAGGGCGAGGGCTTCTTCCGGATCGAATTTACGCGCACGGTGCGCGACGACCGGCACGCCCAGATGCCAGGAACACATCAGCGCGTTCATCAGTCCCCCGATCCAGGCCCAATCGGCGGGTGTCCACATCAAGTCGCCCGGCCGGCCCAGGAAATTGTGGAACATCTCCGCCGCCGGCATGTGGCCCAGCAGCACCCGATGGGCATGCAGCGCGCCCTTGGGGTTCCCCGTGGTGCCCGATGTATAGATGATCAGGCCCGGATCATCGGCGGCGGTATCGGCGGGCGTGAAGGCGTCCGACGCGCGGCTCAGTTCCGACCAGAAATCGATAAACCCGACAGTTCCCGTCTCGCCGCCGTCTTGCCCGGCGTCGATGACGAGGACGGTGGCCAGGTCCGGCAAGCGGTCGCGGATCGCATCGACTTTCGGCAGATTGGCGAGGTCGGTGATCAGCGCCGCCGCGCCGGCGTCGGCCAAACGGTATTCAAGGGCATCCTCACCGAACAGGGTGAACAGCGGGATCGTGATCAGCCCCGCCTTCCAGGCCGCGACGTGGGTCACCGCCGCCTCGACCGACTGTGGCAGCAGCACGCCGATGCGGTCGCCGGGCGCAAGCCCGCGCGCCCGGAACAGGTTGGCGGCTTGGTTCGAAAGGGCGCGGATGGCGCCGAAACTGTAAGTGACGGTATCGGCCGTGCCGCCCGCGCCGGACGCGACGATCAGCGCCGGTGCGTCCGCGTTGCGCGCGGCTTGTCGGTCGCAGACATCGACGCCCATGTTGAAGCGCGCGGGAATGTCCCAGGAGAAAGATCGGTAGAGGTCGTCGTAGCTATCGCTTTTGATCAGCATGATACGCAGCAACCTTCCAAGGCTTCCGATCCGTTTGATGGGAAGCGCTCAACGGGTTTAGCAACCCGCGGTTGGGCGGGCAATTTTCTTGAGAGGGCGTGTCGGTAGGTTGACGGCGGCTACTTGAATGCGGCCATGTCCTGGCCGTCGGATTCGAAGTATCGATATGCCTCGACCGTCTCGATCAGCACGCCGTCGTATCCCTGGGCGATCAAGCCATAGACGAAGGACTTCGGATCGCCATAGATGATCTTGTGCCATTCGGGCCGCCAATATTCGACGAAATAGCGGTCCGGGTCGGTCGGGTAGGGGGCGGTGATCCAGCGCGGCCCACCGGATCGCCAGCCGGGCTGCCAATAGAACCGATAGGTCGCCGCCGTACCGACGTCCATGCGGGCCAAGACCATGCGCTTGGCGCCCAGCTTCTTGTACTTCATGGTTTCGATGGCGCGCTTGGAGAAGGGCTGGCGGCCATGAAATACGTCAACCATGACCATGTCGTAATTGGTGTCGTGAAGCTTGAGCGCGAATTCGGTTTCCGTGCCGAAGGCCGTGGTATCACGCAGATAGACGAAGTTCTCGGCACTGGACATGGACAGGATATTGTTCGGGTTCTCACGGAACGGCCGGGACGGGTAGGACGGTAGCTTGTTGATGAACGACAGTTCCTTGTCCGCCACGAAGGGCAGGAACCCCCGGCGGGTGCTGGCGCGCAGAATTTCATCGACTTTTTTGGGCTGCTTCGCGAAATCCATGGTCAGGATGCTGACCCGGTTCTGCTTGGCGACCCCGATCAAGCGATCGAAGATTTCCTTCTGATCCTTGCTCGTCGGTTTGCCGAATTCTTCATAGCCGTAGAACATGCCGTCCTGCAGTACGGCGTCGATGGACAGCATGTAGGCCCGGGCAGGAAACACCTTCCGGTTATCGACCTCGTCGTGCTTTTCCAATAATTCCATGCCGTTATGGGTCATGATGACGAAGTTCGGATTCATCGACCGGGCATACTCGGCGATCTTCGAGACCAGCTTGCGCATTTCGTCCCGGTAATTGGTCAGACGGCCCAGCACCGGCGCCTGCGGCAGGCCGGGTGCCTGCAATGCCTCGCCCTGGACACGGACCTGACCGGGGCCGCCCGGCTGGGGTGCCTGGGCGCCGGCCGTCGAAGGCAGGACCACGGACGCGCCCGCGACCAGCGCGGCGGCGATCACCGAAAGAGCGGTTTTTCGAAACGGTTTCATCATTTTCCCGTACAGGCTTCTTGCCACGGATACCTTATCGGGCAAGGGTTAACCAGTCCTTATCCGGTGAGAGATCGGGCCCAAGGGCGTCTTGTTCCCCCGGGTCGCGCAGAGTAGATTGCCGCCATGCAACAAAGCCCTCAATTCCAGGCTACCGCCTGCCCCCACGATTGCCCGTCGACCTGCGCGCTTGAGGTCGAGGTGCTGGACGAAACCACCATCGGCCGGGTGCGTGGTAACCCGCGCAACGATTACACGGCCGGTGTCATCTGCGCCAAGGTCGCGGCCTACCGCGAACGGGTCCACCATCCGGAGCGCGTGACCAAGCCGCTGCAACGCGTCGGCGCCAAGGGATCGGGGGAATTCCGTGAAATTTCATGGGACGACGCCATCGACGAAGTCGCGAACGCGATCGAAAAAGCGCGGGCTCAATACGGCGCAGAGGCCGTCTGGCCCTATCACTTTGCTGGCACCATGGGCCTTGTGCAACGGGATTCTATTCATCGGTTCCGCCACGCGTTCGGCTTTTCCCGCGAACATGAAACCATCTGCGTGACCACGGCCTGCAACGGCTGGACCGCCGGCCACGGCAAGATCTGGGGCGCCGATCCGCGCGAGATGGCGGAATCGGACCTGATCGTCGTATGGGGCGGGAACCCGGTCTCGACCCAGGTCAACGTCATGACCCATATCGCCAAGGCGCGGAAAACGCGGGGCGCCAAGCTGGTCGTCATCGATCCCTACCGCACGCCGACGGCGGCCCAGGCGGACATCCACATTCCGGTTAAGCCGGGCACCGACGGTGCGCTCGCCTGTGCGGTGATGAACGTGCTGTTTGAAGAAGGCTTCGCCGATTGGGACTATATGCGGGAATACACGGACGGCCCCGAACGCCTGCAGCAGCACCTTTCGACCCGCACGCCCGAATGGGCCGAGGCCATCACCGGCATCCCAGCCGACAACATCCGCGATTTGGCTCGGCTTTACGGCAAGACGGAACGCGCCTACCTGCGCTGCGGATATGGATTCACCCGTTCGCGCAACGGCGCCGCCAACATGCACGCGGTGACTTGTTTGCCGGCTGTGACGGGGAAATGGAAACACCGGGGCGGTGGCGCGTTGTTTTCCAACCGCGAGCTTTACGGTGTCGACAGTACGCTGATCAAAGGCCTGGACGTCGTGGATACAAACACGCGTGCCCTCGACATGTCGCAGATCGGCCGTGTCCTGACGGGCGACGAGGCGGCGCTGAAGGGCGGCCCGCCGGTCACCGTCCTGTTCAATCAGAACATCAACCCGGCCGAGGTCGCCCCTGAAACGACCAAGGTCATCGACGGCATGATGCGCGATGATCTGTTCACCTGCGTCCACGAACAGTTCATGACGGCGTCGGCCAAGCTCGCCGATATCGTCCTGCCGGCGACCATGTTCCTGGAGCATGAGGACATGTACCAGGGCGGTGGCCATGTCTACCTCCAGGTCCATAAGGCATTGATCGAAGCACCCGGCGAGTGCCGCTCCAACGTCGAGGTCATCAACGGCATCGCTCGGCGGCTGGGGTCGGACTACCCGGCCTTTCACATGACGGCCTGGGAATTGATCGACGACGCGTTGAAACGCGGCGGGCGGCCCGGTGCCGACGAGGTCCATGCCGAGGGCTGGCTCGACTGCACCAAATCCTTCGAAGACGCGCATTTTCTGGACGGTTTCGGCCATGCCGACGGCAGGTTCCATTTCGCCGCCGACTGGTCGGCAATCGGCGCAGATTACGACGCCATGTCGTCCCTGCCGGATCACCTGGACGTCATCGACGGGCCGACCGACGCTCATCCGTACCGACTGGTCGCCGCACCGGCGCGGCGGTTCCTCAACACCTCGTTCACGGAAACGCCGTCGAGCCGCAAGAAGGAAGGCCGCCCGACGGCCCTGATCCATCCGGACACTTGCGCCACACTCGGCCTGGCGGAAGACGATCAGGTCCGCCTGGGCAACGAGCTGGGCAGCGTCGTCGTCCACGTGCGGCCGTTCGACGGTTTGCAGGCGTATACGGTCGTGGTCGAAGGCATTTGGCCCAACGATGCCTTCGTCGAAGGACGCGGCATCAACACGATCGTCAGCGCCGATGCGGCGTTGCCGGGCGGTGGGGCGGCGTTCCACGACACGGCCGTCTGGATGCGCCCGGCGTGACCGACCCGCATATGAACAGCCACATCATCGTCGTCGGCAACGAAAAGGGCGGCAGCGGGAAATCGACCACGGCCATGCATCTGGCGGTTGGACTGATGCGCGCGGGCCAGTCCGTCGCCGTGATGGACACGGACGTGCGCCAGGGCTCGCTCCGCCGGTTCCTGGAAAACCGACGGGCCTACGCCCAATCCATCCCGGGCAAGGTGCCAATGCCCGAGTACCTGGAGGTCGCCCCCGGCGAGGACAGCGACGGCACGGAAATGCTGACCGAGGTTTTGGCCCAGGCGCGGGACAAGGCCGAGGTCGTCATCATCGACACGCCGGGTCACGCGACGCCGCTGTCGGAAGAAGTCCACTCCCACGCCGACACCCTGATCACGCCGCTGAACGACAGCTTCGTCGACCTGGATGTCCTGGCGAAGGTCGAACTGGGCGACGAGTTGATCGTCAAGGGGCCCAGCCGCTATGCCGAGATGGTCTGGAAGCACAAAATCGCCCGTGCCCGGCGCGACGGCGGTAAGATCGATTGGATCGTTCTGCGCAACCGCCTGAGCCCGCTGGATTCCCGCAACCGGCAGGAAATGGAAAAGGCGCTGAAGCAATTGGCGAAGCGGATCGGCTTCCGTTTTCTGCCCGGCTTCGGCGAACGCGTGATTTTCCGCGAATTGTTCCTCGCGGGCCTGACCATTATGGACATCAAGGAAACCGGCGACCCGGCGGTCATGTCGATGTCGCATTTGTCGGCCCGCCAGGAGGTCCGCGCGCTGATCAACGAACTGCATCTGCCGGTGGCGGCGGGTTCTGCGGATTAACGCCGTTGCCACGCGCCTTCTCTGGCGAAACCCCTTCAAACGCCTTATCTTTTCGTCATGAGCGGATCAGACAAGTTGCCCCGCAAGCCGGCCGAGCGGGCCGAGATCGACGCCTTTCTGGATAAGGTCGCGAAGGCTCCCGTGCAGGCCACGGCCGGCGGGCGCGGGCGGTTGATGTTCGGCATGGACGCCACGGCCTCGCGGCGTCCGACCTGGGACCGCGCGGCGCGGCTGCAGGGTGAGATGTTCCTGGTGACCCGCGAACTGGGCGGCCTGGACGTGCAGTTGGCGTTCTTTCGCGGTTTTGGTGAATTCAAGGTCTCGAAATGGACGGCGGACGCGGGCGAACTGGCCCGTTTGATGACCGGCGTCGATTGCCTGGCCGGCGAGACACAGATCGGCAAGCTTCTGAAGCACGCGATCAACGAGACCCGGCGCCGAAAGGTCAATGCGGTCGTCTATGTCGGCGATTGCTGCGAGGAAGATGTGGATGCCCTGGGCAAGTCGGCAGGCGAATTGGGGCTGCTGGGCGTGCCCGTCTTCATGTTCCACGAAGGGGCGGAGCCGATCGCCGGGTTCGCTTTTCAGCAGATCGCCAAGCTGTCGGGTGGGGCCTATTGTTCGTTCGATACGGCCAGTGCCGATACGTTGAAAGAGCTTCTTTCCGCCGTCGCCGTCTATGCGGCGGGCGGACGTCTGGCTCTAGAGAACCTCGCCGAGGCCAAGGGCGGCGAGGTCTTGCGGATCGCGCACCAGATGAAGGGTGGGGGGCAATAGGCCGTGTCGTATTTGATTCTCGGTGTCGCGCTGCTGGCTGCGTTTCTGTTGGGCGTACGTTGGTATGCGACAGCCAACGTAAGGACACTGAAGAAGGTCTTGTTTTTCGTCGTCGGCGGTTTGGCGGTCGCGGCGGCGCTGTTCTTCGTCATCACCGGACGGTTTGCCTGGGCGATGTTCGCGGCCTCGGTTTTGCTACCCATGCTGTTGCGGGCGCGTCAGGTCTACCGGACGGCGAAGAATTTCTCGCGCATGACCGGGGCCGGACAGGGGGCGCAGACGGGCCAGACCTCCGACGTGGAAACACGCTTTCTGCGCATGGGCCTGGACCACGATACGGGCGAGGTCTGGGGCGAGGTTCTCGCCGGCCCGTTCACCGGGCGCCGGTTGGCCGACATGTCACTCGACGACCTGATCGACCTGTTACGTCAGTGCTGGACCGACGACGCGGATTCGGTGCGCGTTCTCGAGGCCTATCTCGACCGGACGCACCCCGATTGGCGCGAACGGGCGGAGGCGTCGTCAGGCGCCGGCAGTGGCCAGGGGGCGGGTGCCGGCGGTGGCGGTCCGGCGTCCGGTCCGATGTCCCGCGCCCAGGCGTTGGCCGTTCTGGGGCTGGAAGAAGGGGCGAGCAAGGAAGAGATCAAGGCCGCCTATCAGCGAATCATTTCCGGCCTGCATCCCGATCATGGCGGGTCCGACTATCTGGCGGCGCAAGTCAACGAGGCAAAGGCGGTTTTGCTGGGGAATTGAGGCGGCAGGTGATTCGGTTACGGTTGCATGACGTTCTGTTGAGGCATTAGCGAAAAGCCGATGAATCCGGGCGATGTAGGGCGGAAAATCGCGCGGTTGCGGTGCAACAGGCGGTATGGCACAAAAAAGCCCCGCCGCCGCCCGGATCGGGCGTCGAATAGACAATCGCCGCTGTGACGTCGCAGCAGACCGCCCACAGTAGAAAGTTCCGCCATGAACGCTCCCGTCCGGAAGGCCGTCCTGCCCGTCGCCGGTCTCGGCACGCGCTTCCTGCCCGCGACCAAGGCGATGGCCAAGGAAATGCTGCCGATCGTCGATAAACCGTTGATCCAGTATGCGATCGAAGAAGCCCGTGCCGCCGGGATCGAGGATTTCGTCCTGGTTACCGGGCGCGGCAAGACGATCATGGAAGATCATTTCGACCATGCGGTGGAACTGGAACAGGTGCTGGAAGCGCGTGGCAAGACCCGCGAGTTGGATCTTGTCCATGACGCCATGGTACCGCCGGGCCATCTTGCCTATGCGCGACAACAAAATCCGCTGGGCCTGGGGCATGCCATCTGGTGCGCCCGGCAGGTCGTCGCCGGGGAACCCTTTGCCGTCCTGCTGCCCGACGACTTGGTGAAGGCCGAGCCCGGATGCCTGGCGCAGATGATTGAGGCCTACAATGAGGTCGGGGGCAATATCGTCGCCGTCGAGGACGTGCCCCGCGATCAGACCAACAAGTACGGTATTCTTGATGTGGAACACGACGATGGGCGGCTTGCCCGAGCCAAGGGACTGGTCGAAAAGCCGGATCCGGCGGAGGCGCCGTCGACCCTGTCGATCATCGGTCGCTATATCCTGCAGCCGGAGGTCTTCGAATACCTGGACAAGCATGAGAAAGGCGCCGGTGGTGAAATCCAGCTGACCGACGCCATGGCCAAGACGTTGGGGACGGTTCCGTTCCACGGTCTACGCTTCAAGGGCCGACGGTTCGATTGCGGATCCAAGGCCGGGTTCATCGAGGCCAACGTCGCCTTCGCGCTGGAACGCCCGGACCTGGCCGACGGCCTGCGCGAAACCCTGAAAACCTACCTCTAGCGAATATAAAGGAAGTCACAGCATGCACGTTGCCGTCGTCGGGACCGGATATGTGGGATTGGTGTCGGGTGCCTGTTTCTCGGAATTCGGCCACAACGTTACCTGCGTCGATAAGGACGCCGGAAAGATCGAGGGCCTGCATAAAGGCGTGATGCCTATTTATGAGCCGGGCCTGGACAAGCTGGTCGAAAGCAACGTCAAGGCCGGGCGCCTGGATTTCACCACGGACCTGGCCGACGCGGTGAAGGCCGCCGATGCCGTGTTCATCGCCGTCGGTACGCCGTCTCGGCGCGGCGACGGCCATGCGGACCTGTCCTACGTTTACGCGGCGGCGGAAGAGATCGCCCAATCGATCGAGGGCTATACCGTCGTCGTCACCAAATCGACGGTACCCGTCGGCACGGGTGCTGAGGTCGAGAAGATCATCCGCCAGGCCCGGCCCGACGCCGAGTTCGATGTCGTCTCCAACCCGGAATTCCTGCGCGAAGGGGCGGCCATCGAGGACTTCATGCGCCCCGACCGCGTCGTCATCGGCACGGACGCCGAGGCCGCCAAGGAAGTCATGCGCGAGCTCTACCGCCCGCTCTACCTGATCGAGACGCCCATCGTCTTCACCGCGCGTCAGACGTCGGAGCTCATCAAGTACGCGGCCAATACCTTCCTTGCGACCAAGATCACCTTCATCAACGAGATCGCGGACCTTTGCGAAGTGCTGGATGCCGACGTCCAGGACGTTGCCCGCGGCATCGGCCTGGATGGCCGCATCGGCCGCAAGTTCCTGCATGCCGGGCCAGGTTACGGCGGCTCGTGCTTTCCCAAGGACACGCTGGCCCTGGTCCGTACGGCCCAGGACGCGGAGTCTCCCCTGCGCATCGTCGAGACGGTCGTCGACATCAACGCCAAGCGCAAGAAGGCCATGGCGCAGAAGATCATCGACGCCTGCGGCGGTGACGTTTCCGGCAAGACCATCGCCGTGCTGGGTCTGACCTTCAAGCCGAACACGGACGATATGCGGGATTCTCCGGCGCTTGATATCGTGCCGGCCCTGGTGGCCGCTGGCGCCAAGGTCCGTGCCTTCGATCCGCAGGGCATGGAAGAAGCCAAGCACATGCTTGACGGCATCGAGTGGTGCACCGGCGCCTACGACACCATGCCCGATGCCGACGCCTTGGCGATCATCACGGAATGGAACGAGTTCCGCGCTCTCGACCTGGGCCGGGTGAAAGAGTTGATGAAGGCGCCGGTGATGATCGACCTGCGCAACATCTACAAGCCCGACGACATGGCCGAGGCCGGGTTCGACTATACTTGCATCGGCAAGGCCAAACTTCCGGCCGGGTCCTGAACCGGAGCGTTCGAGATGGCCGAAAGTCACCGCTTCGATCCATCCATTCTGCGTGAATACGATATTCGCGGCACGGTCGGCGAGACACTGCATGCCGCCGACCTGTTCGCGATCGGCCGCGCGTTCGGCACGGTCCTGGTGCGGGGCGGCGGCAAGACGGCGGCCACGGGATACGATGGACGTCTAAGCTCGCCCGAATTGGAACAGGCGCTCGCCGACGGCTTGCGGGCCGCCGGGATCGATGTTCGGCGGGTCGGCCGCGGGCCGACGCCCATGCTCTATTTCGCGACCTATCACCTGGAGACCGACGCCGGTCTGATGGTCACCGGATCGCACAACCCGCCCGACTTCAACGGCGTCAAGATGGTCCTGGGCGGCAAATCGTTCTTCGGCGCCGATATCCAGAAACTCGGCGCCATGGCGGGGGCGGGGGACTTCGCGACGGGGACGGGGGGTGAGAGCCATCACGATATTCTCGATGCCTATGTCGCGCGCCTGCTGAAGGACTACGACGGCGCCAAGCCGCTGAAGATCGCCTGGGACGCGGGCAACGGTGCTGCGGGTGAGGCCCTGGTGAAGCTTGTTGCGGGGCTGCCGGGCGAACATATCCTGTTGAACGAGACCATCGACGGCACCTTCCCGGCGCATCACCCGGACCCGACGGTGGAAAAAAACCTGGCGCAATTGAAGGCGGCCGTAGCGGCGAACGGCTGTGACCTGGGCATTGGGTTTGACGGCGACGGCGACCGGATCGGCGTGATCGACGGGCGGGGACGGGTGCTCTGGGGCGATCAGCTGTTGGCGATCCTGGCCCGCGACGTGCTGGCGGCGGAACCGGGCGCCACGATCATCGCCGACGTGAAGACGTCGCAGGTTTTTTTCGATGAGATCGAGCGCCTGGGCGGCAAGCCGATGATGTGGAAGACCGGCCATTCCCATATAAAAAGCAAGATGGCCGAGATCGGCGCCCCCCTGGCCGGGGAGATGAGCGCCCATATCTTCTTCAAACACCGCTACTACGGCTATGACGATGCGCTCTACGCCGCCGTGCGCCTGCTGAACGTGCTGAACGGAACGGATGACAGCCTGGCAGATCTGTTGGACGCCATGCCGAAGACGGTCTCGACCCCGGAAATCCGCTTCGACTGCGCCGACGACCGCAAGTTTGACGTGGTCGAGGACGTGCGCGCGCGCCTCGCCGGCGAAACCGGGATTGAGGTCCACGGCATGGACGGCGTTCGGGTGCAATCGGTGGACGGTTGGTGGTTGCTGCGGGCATCGAACACACAGCCGGTCCTGGTTGCCCGATGCGAGGCGGCGGACGAGGCGTCGTTGGATCGTCTCAAAGGGGCCCTGGCCCGCCAGTTGACGGCAAGCGGCCTGACCCCGCCGGAACTTTGACCCGGCCCTGAGGCGGGATTTTCCAAGACCCGGAAAAGACAGAGAGGAACCGCCTTTCGGCGATTCCTCTCCCTCCCCCTGTCGCGACGGCGATGCAGGGCACCAAGCGCATCGCGACTCAACCATACCGACGATTATGCCCCAATTGGTTGATTGTGCCGAGTGAAATCGGGCAGTAACGCTGTCTTTTTTTATGCTGTGCGGTTTTGCGCGAGGGAAAAATGCGGCGTTCGGGACCATTGAGCAATGCGCGAAAGCCCAAGCACGGGTGGGCGTCCATGCTTACCGGTCGCGATGAAGGGGGGAGAGATAAGTGAGCGGCGTTTGCCGCCCAGCCTTAGTCGAGCGCGTTCAGCGAGGCCATTTCCATGGACTGCGGGCCGCGCAATTCCATGCAGGGAATGCGCCGCCGTTCCAGAAGCTTGCAGGCCCGGTAGGCCTCGCGCTTGCTCAGCCCATAGACCCGGGCGCGGTGTAGCGTGGTGCCGTTCTTCTTCGTCAGCGGAACGATCGACACGATGCCGCCGTCAAGGAGTTGCGGCAGGGTGCTGCGCGCTTTCAGGGCCATGGTTTCGGCCTGAGCCGACCGATTGAAGGCGCCGACCTGAATGCCCCAACGGGAATGTTTGTCGAACTCGACCACGCGGCGCGGGCCGCCGTCGCCCTGATCTTCCTGCGCAGTTGAGCCGGGCAGGGGCGTGGGGGTCGGAATGTCCTGGGCGCTGGCCATCACGGGTGCCGGGGCGCTGCCCAGGCTGGCGAAGGCACGGTCGAGGAACTTGGCCATCAGGCGATTGCGCTTGCGGGACGAATTGGCGCCGAACACGACACCGATCAGGCGCCGTCCGTCACGCTTGGCCGAGGTTACCAGATTGAAGCCCGAGGCGCGGATGTAGCCGGTTTTAAAGCCGTCTGCGCCGTCATAGCTGAGCAGCAATTTGTTGTGAGTTTTGTAGGACTTACCGGCAAATTCGAAGCGCGTCTGCGAGAAGAAATGATAATGCTGGGGGAAATCCCGAAGCAGGGCGCGCGCCAGTTTCGACATGTCGCGCGCGGTCGATAATTGGCCGCGGTTGGGCAGGCCCGAGGCATTCCGGAAGGTCGTCCGGTTCATGCCCAGGCGGCGCGCCGTCTTGGTCATTTCCTTGGCGAATTTCCATTCCTTGCCGCTGTAGTTCTCGGCCACGGCGGCGGCGACGTCGTTCGCCGACTTGATGGCCAGCGCCAGGATCGCGTCGCGCACGGAGATGGTCTTGCCGGCGGGGAGGCCGATCTTGGACGGCGGCTGACCCGCCGCGCGGCGCGACATGCGCAGACGCGTGTTCATGGACCAGCGGCCGCTTTCCAGGGCCTCGAAAACTTTATAGAGGGTCATCATCTTGGTCAGGGAGGCCGGGTAATTGCGGGTGTCCGCGTTGACCGCGTGCAGCACCTCTCCCGTATCGGCGTCCATGACAAAGGATGCGTATTTCGCTTCGGCCGGCCGGGCTTGAACCGCCAGGGCCAGCAGTAGGATCACGACAGCCACTGTGAAGCGGGCCATTACCCCCCTCCGTGCAACCAAGTCTGCGATCGGGCGCGTCGTCGTATCAGCCATTTGAGCTCTCTTCCCCGTCATGAGCTTCTTGCCTCGTCTTCGGCGCGTCGTCCCCCGATTCGGCTGTATCGTAACCGAATCCGCGATTGGCGTCTTGTGAAATTTCGCTGCCGAATCAATATCTTCTCTAGAGATTCATCGTGAATAATTCGTTAACAGCGATTTGCTTCGGCTGCAAGCGGGGCGCCGGGAAGGCCCGGTGACAGGCGGGGGGATAATAAACGATGGAAAAAATACCCCGTTAAAACAATAAGTTACAGAACCAATAAACTTTTGTGCAGCGCCCACATACCGCTTGACGGCGCCCGGGAGGCGTCCCTATATTTCAGCTGTTGCTGCAGTGCAGCATTCGGGCCATCGCCGCCGACGCCTCTTGCGCGCGGCCGATTCCCGGCCCCACACGCGGCAATGATTTACGTGCGATGAGCAAGCAATTTTGCATCGCCAAAACGCGAACCCCAATGGAGAGTATGATGGCTGAGACCAAGAAGCCTACCGCGACCGCGAAACCCGCCGCCGCCCCCGCAGAGGCCGCCGTGCCCGCGCCGATTACGGCGCCGACCCCGAAACAGGTCGAAGCGACCGTCGCGGCCGGCAAGGAGACGGTGGAAACCGTTGTTAAGACCAGCACCGAAGTCGCCGCCAAAAGCGTCGAAAAGGCCGTTGCCCTGAGTAAGGAACAGATCGACGCCTTCATGAAAGCCGGTGGCGATGCCTTCAAGACCTATGAAGATGCGATGACCTACGGCAAGGACAACGTCGAAGCCATCGTCAAAGCCAACGACATCATGACCAAGGGTGTGCAGGACATTAACAAGGTCCTCTTCTCAATGGCCCAAAAGAACATGGAAGAGAGCGTCGCGATGACCAAGAAGGTCTTCGCCTGTAAGTCCATGGACGACGTGGTCAAGCTGCAGGGCGACCTGATGAAGGTGAATTATTCGAAGGCGCTGGACGAAAGCCGCAAGATTTCCGACATGGCCGTGAAACTGGCCGAGGAAGCCTCGGCGCCGATCGCCGACCGGATGACGGTCGCCGTCGAGAAGGCGACCAAGCCGATCGCCGCCTGATTCGCGCGAAATTTCCCCGCAAGGGGATGAAAGAAGCGTCCGGTGGGCCTCCGCCGGGCGCTTTCTTTTTGCCTGATCGGCCCTTTCTTTTTGCCTGATCGGCCCTTTCTTTTTGCCTGATCGGCCCTTTCTTTTTGCCTGATCGGCCCTGGGGCTTGGCGGCGGGCGCGGGGCTGCCCATATAACTTTCAAGGACGGCCACAGATACCCGGTTCCGGGGCTTCCCCGGACAATCCTTTTTAAATAGAATTACCCTACCGTCGATGGGGCAAGCCGCCTCGACGGTGCCGAAAGCCGGTGTCCTGTGGTTCGCGCAACGCGAATTCGGATACGACAGGCAAGGACAGGATGGAGATGACAGGACCGAACGACCCGCCGAAATCTCCTCTAGATCCGGGACGGGACGACGATTCCGGTACCGGACTGGCGGTCAAGTCACGGACGCGCACCAAACGCCCGTCCATGTACAAAGTCCTGATGCTCAACGACGACTACACGCCGATGGAATTCGTTATCCACGTCCTGGAGCGATTCTTCGGCATGGGCCACGAGCAAGCCACGCAAGTGATGTTGCACGTCCACCAGCGCGGGGTGGGGGTATGTGGTGTCTTCACCTATGAAATCGCCGAGACGAAAGTGACGCAGGTGATGGATCTGGCGCGCCAGCACCAACACCCGCTTCAATGCACCATCGAAAAGGACGGCAGCGGAGACGAAGAATAGATGCTTTCACGCGAACTCGAACAGACACTCCACCGCGCCCTGGCCCTGGCCGCCGAGCGTAATCACGAATACGCAACCCTCGAACATCTGCTGTTATCGCTTACGGAAGATCCGGACGCCGTCGCCGTGCTCAAGGCCTGCGACGTCGAACTGGAACGTCTGACGCAGGACCTGACCGAATTTCTCGATAACGAACTGGCCGAAATCGACAACCCCCGCGGGATCGAGCCCAAGCCCACCGCCGGTTTCCAGCGTGTCGTGCAGCGCGCGGTCATCCATGTGCAGTCTTCGGGCCGCGAGGAAGTGACCGGCGCGAATGTTCTGGTCGCCCTGTTCTCGGAACGTGAATCGCACGCCGTCTATTACCTGCAACTACAGGACATGACGCGCCTGGATGCCGTCAATTACATCTCTCACGGCATCGCCAAGGTGCCCGGGCAGTCCGAACAGCGCACGGTCTCCGGCGCCGATCCGGAAGCCGAGGCGGAATCCGCCGCCCGCAAGGGCTCGGAGGCGCTCGACGCCTATTGCACCAATCTCAATAAGAAAGCGCTGGAAGGCCGGATCGACCCCCTGATCGGCCGACACGAAGAAATCGAACGGGCCATCCAGATCCTCTGCCGGCGCAACAAGAACAACCCGCTGTTCGTCGGCGACCCGGGCGTCGGCAAGACGGCCATCGCCGAAGGTCTGGCCAAGCGCATCGAAGACGAGGACGTGCCCGAGGTCTTGCTTGGCAATACGATCTATTCTCTCGACATGGGCGCGCTTCTGGCCGGGACCCGCTATCGCGGCGATTTCGAGGAACGCCTGAAAAACGTCATGGCTGAATTGGAAGCCATGCCCGATGCGATCCTGTTCATCGATGAAATTCATACGGTGATTGGTGCGGGGGCAACCTCGGGCGGTTCCATGGACGCGTCCAACATCCTCAAGCCCGCCCTGCAGAAGGGCGGCCTGCGGTGCATGGGGTCGACCACTTACAAGGAATACCGCAACTATTTCGAAAAGGATCGGGCGCTTGTTCGCCGATTCCAGAAGATCGACGTCTACGAGCCGTCGATGGACGATGCGATCAAAATCCTCAAGGGCCTGAAGCCCTATTTCGAGGAACACCACAAGGTCCGCTACACCAACGACGCCTTAAAGGCGGCGGTGGAGCTGTCGATCAAGTACATCCACGAACGCAAGCTGCCGGACAAGGCGTTGGATATCATCGACGAGGTGGGCGCATCGCGCATGCTGCTGCCGGCGGGCAAGCGGCGCAAGACGGTAACCGTCAAGGACGTCGAGCAGGTGGTCGCCAAGATCGCCCGCATCCCCCCGAAATCCGTGTCGTCCGACGACCGCAAGGCATTGCAGACCCTGGACCGGGATCTGAAGACCATGGTCTTCGGTCAGGACAATGCGATTGAGGCCCTGGCCAGCGCCATCAAGCTGTCCCGCGCGGGCTTGCGCGAACCGGAAAAGCCCATCGGCTCCTACCTGTTCTCGGGCCCCACCGGCGTCGGCAAGACCGAAGTCGCGCGGCAGTTGTCGCATACGCTGGGCATCGACCTGGTGCGCTTCGACATGTCGGAATACATGGAACGCCATTCGGTCTCTCGCCTGATCGGCGCCCCCCCGGGCTACGTCGGCTTCGATCAGGGTGGCCTGCTGACCGATGCCATCGACCAGCAGCCCCATTGCGTGCTGCTGTTGGACGAAATCGAGAAGGCCCACCCGGACCTGTTCAATATCCTGTTGCAGGTCATGGACCACGGCAAGCTGACCGACCACAACGGCAAGTCCGTTTCCTTCCGCAACGTGATCCTGATCATGACGACCAACGCGGGGGCGGCCGACCTGGCCAAGCCGGCGATCGGTTTCGAACGAGAAGCCCGTATCGGCGAAGACACCGAAGCGATCGAACGTATGTTCACGCCCGAATTCCGCAACCGCCTGGACGCGATCATTCCCTTCGCGGCCCTGTCGTCGGAAATCGTCGCGCGTATCGTCGACAAGTTCGTGATGAACCTGGAGCTGCAGTTGGAAGACCGCGACGTGGTCATCGAATTGACCGACGCGGCCCGCGAGTGGCTTGCCAAGCGGGGCTACGACAAATTGTTTGGCGCCCGGCCGCTGTCGCGGGTCATCCAGGAGAACATCAAAAAGCCGCTGGCCGAGGAGTTGCTGTTCGGCAAGTTGGCCAAGGGCGGTCTCGTCCTGGTCGCGGTCGACGACGACAAGCTGGTTTTCGATTTTCCGGAACCCGGATCAAACCGTCTGCCGGCCAAACGCAAGAAGGGCAAAGTTCCGGCTCTGGTTGAGTAGGGAGCCATACCGGTCGAACCTTCGCGGCGACGGGTGTACGTCGTCGATTGATCTCGCTTTGTGGGATGATGTCCAAGCGAGCCGTGCCCGCCAGAGGATCAGTGGGTTGAGCGTCCCGCCGACGTTGGGCAGTCGTCTTCGCCCATCAGTCCGACTTTCGCGGCTCCTTGTGAGGACAGGCGCAGGTTGCCTTTTCCCCCGATGACATAGGCCTGGCGGCCCAGGGCGCGGCCGTTCGCGGCCATGCGCAGGACCGAGGCGGCGCGACAGGTGCGGCAATTGTTGACCAGGAACACCCCGCCGGTCTTGCTGTCGGTTTCCAGGGCGATGCAGCGTTTGTTGCTGTCGTCGGCCAGCGTTTCCGGCTTCACCAGGTTGGCCTGTTTGCAGGGGTAGATGGCGCCAAGATTGGTGCGCCCGGGCCCACGGAACGGCAGATCCACGGTCATGCCGGCCATCACATTGAATTTGCGAACCTCCGGCACCGCGATCCCCCGGCGCAGGCGGGTCACGCCGACGACCATGCAGGCGTCGCAGCGGTTGACCAGCACCTCGCCCGTGCCCGTGCGGGCATGACGGATGCAATCAGCGCCGGGTGCCATGGAGGCCGCCGTACGGATCAAGGGATTGATGGCCAGCGGTTCGGCATCGGGAACGCGCGGCGCCGCGATCGCCGCCGCGGACAGCAGCATCACGGCGACCAAAGCGGCCGCGGTCAGCAGATAAATGTGCACGAACCTTTGCATAGCCGGTACAGGGTATCGGCCATTGGTAAATGAAACGTGACTAGCATCACATTTTAAGAGAAAAACGAAATATAGATCTCAGGTCGCTGATTTTAATCGCCTTTTTTGAACGGAGAGAAGCGGCCGTAGGCGGACATTTCGCGGGAAATACCGCGGGCTTCGTCATCCAGAAAGTCGGAGACGGCGTCGCGGAAGCCCTTGTCGGCGATCCAATGGGCGGAATATGTCTGCTGCGGCAGGTAGCCGCGTTGGACCTTGTGGGGGCCCTGGGCTCCGGCCTCGACCCATTTCAGGCCGTGGGCGATGGCGTAGTCGATGGCCTGGTAATAACAGGCTTCGAAGTGCAGGAACTTGTAGTCCGCGATGCAGCCCCAGTTGCGCCCGTACAGGGTGTCGCGGCCTTTGAGGTTGAGCGCGCCGGCCACGGGCATGCCGTCCTTTTCCACCAGGATCAGAACCACCGCGTCGCCCATGCGCTCCCCCAGTAGAGAGAAGAAATCGCGCCGGAGGTAGGCCTGGCCCCATTTCTTGTCGGTCGTATCCATATAGAATTGAAAGAACGCATCCCATTGGTCGGCGGTGACTTCGTGGCCCGAGAGCGCGCGGATATCCAGGTCCGCCTCCTCGACGGCGCGGCGTTCCTTCTTGATATTCTTTCGTTTCCTTGACGACAACTCGGCGAGGAAGTCGTCGAAGGTTTCGAAGCCTTTGTTCTCCCAATGGAATTGCTGGCCGATGCGTTTCAGATACCCCGCATCGCCGAAGCGCTTCCATTCCTCCTCGGTCGGGAAGGTGACGTGCAGGGAGGAAACGTTCAGGTTCTGCGCCAGTTGCATCATGCCCGCGATCAGGGCCGTGCCCATTTCGCGCCGCTCGTCTTCCGGCAGGTCTTTGTTGACCAAGAGGCGTGGGCCGGTCGCCGGCGTGAACGGTACGGAGCATTGCAGTTTGGGATAGTACCGCCCGCCGGCCCGCTCGTAGGCGTCGGCCCAGCCCCAGTCGAAGACGTATTCGCCGTAGGAATGGTTCTTGAGGTAGAGCGGCGCGCAGGCGGCGACGGCGCCCGAGGCGTCCTCGATCACCAAATGCTGGCCGAGCCAGCCGGTCTCTCTCGTCGCCGAGCCGGAGTCTTCCAGGGCCGAGAGAAATTCGTGCCGCACGAAGGGGTTGGCGTCCCCGGCACAGGCGTTCCAGGCCTCGGGCGAGACCTCGGATAGGGATTGCAAAACCTTGATGGCGACCGCGTCACGTCCGTCGGGCATGGGGGAATGTTAACGCCACGCCGAAGGCAAGGAAAACGCAAACTGGTCCAGAATCGAAGTCGGGCCGAAAACGTGATCTTGAAATAAAAGGGTTTTCTAATGTTCTCTTGACATGTGCAATCAACGATAGGTCTAATTTAAGAAAAGCAACCAAAGATAAATTCGGCTCGCGGTGCATCGACAGGCTTATGAGGGGGGCTCATGCGAATCTTGGAAGCGCTGGTCGCGTTCTCACTTCTTATGATCGTTTTCTCGACGATGGTTTCTGCCTTCGTCGAGATGTTCCATCGGATCACGCACCGACGCGAAGTCGGCTTTCGAAAGCTGATCGACCGCTTGCACGACGACCTGATTGAAAAGTATCTGCCCCATCGCCTGTCGGATATCGGTGTCGGATCGTCGGGACACGCAGCGGCGCGTGCGGCGTTTCGCCGGGCTCTGACCGAGAACCGGGGCTTGTTGCGCACGGCGACCGCCTCGGATAGTTGGTGGGCGCCGATCGTCCGGTTTTGGAACGGCATCAGCAATTGGATGATCTCAAGGCAGGTCAGCCGCCTGGAACCCGTCGAATTTGCACGGCGTCTTGCCGAGACAGAGATTGGGCGCGAAATCGCCCGCGCGGGCGACAGCAAGACGGACCTGCTGGTTGAGGAAACAGTTAGGCGCTTCGAAGACTACGGTATCCAGACGCGGCAATATTTCATGCAGCGGGCCTATGCGCTGTCCATTGCATTCTCGCTGGTCTTCGCGTTTGTCGCGAATGTGGACGCCTTTCGAATCCTGGAACTGCTGATTGACGATCCCAGTCTACGGGCCAGCATCACGGGGCAGGCGGACAAGATCGTCGCCGATTTTCAGACGCAATCCGAAAAAACGGCGCAGGCGATTGCCGATGCGGCAAAGGCCGCATCGGCCGTGCCCGCCCCGGGGGACACGGACCTCAAGAAGTCTTTGGAAGAACAGAAAAAACAGATCGCGGAACTGAAAAAGCTGGCGGCCGATACCCGGGTAAAATTGGGCAAGTTGGAAACTGAAATTCCCATCGGATACGCCTATTACCCGGGGTGCCTTCCAATCAAAGACGAGGACGGCAAACTAATCCCGTCCCTCGACCCCGAGTGCAAGGGGCTGGATCCGGCCGACGATTGCATCTTGGGCGTGATCTGTGCCCGGTTGGATAAAAACCCGCTCGCCTTCATCAAATGGATCGTCACCGTGCTGATCAGCGGGCTGCTGATCGGATTGGGCGGGCCTTTTTGGTTCGATATGTACACGCGCCTAGCGAAAGTGCTGGGCCTCGCCAAAGCCGTCACCAACATTCTGCCGAAACGCCCAGAGGGCCAGGTAGGACAAGGCGTCGAAACGTCCGGCGAGCCGAAACATGACGATAAGACCGGCCAAGAAAACGAAACACCGGTGGACGCGTTCAAGCGTGTCAGCGCTTCGGTGGTGCCGACCGGCAGCCGGGCGATTTTGGGTCCCGACGGGGAGCCGCTTTGAGGGAGATGAACAATGGTTAGTCCGATCTTAATTGGGTTTGCCGTGCGCGGGGCGCTGCGTCTGTATTCTGTCGGCGGTGCTGCATACGAGGACTACGTCTCGAATAAGAAAACACTGTTTCCATCGGCGACGATGGCCAAATGGTCGGACAAGGCAACGGTCATCGCCGTGTACACAAATCCGGCATCTCCGGAATACGAGGCGCTGATCGCTCAGGATGGGCCGCTTCGCGAGTATTGGCAGGAGACGCCGCCGATCGGTCCCGTTGACGACGACGCGGTGCAGATCCTCTATGCCCGTTGGTTGACGGAGGAAACCAAGAAAAAAGGGATCTCCCCGGATCGTGCGGAGGTCTACGTCGCATCCGCCTATGTCGAACAATGGGCGGCCGGTAAAGGGCCCAGTCCTTTATTCATGATCGCCGTCACGTTGGTCGATCTCGGCTTGGAATTTGTCGGCGCGAACCCCGCCCTGATCGGACTAGATGGAAACGGCGGCAAACTCATCGCCGGTACGGCCGCCCGGTTGGCGGACCTTATCCCAGACGCCCCCAACCATCAGGTGAATTTCGAGACGCGCTCCGAGTTCGGAGAACGCCTTCTCGGATTGGCGTTCCGGGCCGGACTGCAAAGCCTATCTGAAAATGCCGGCGAGATAATCGGTGAAAATCACCTTGAGGAAATGGTGGTCGAATCCCTCAAGCCGGTGATCGACGCCTTGCCCAAAGACCTCAACGAACAGGCAAAATTCAGGGAAGTCATGGACGCGATCACGGGGCCGGCGTTCGGCGCCGTCTTGGGTGTGATGGCAAAGCAGCCGCAGGCGTTCTTCGGCAAGAAGTACGATACGGGCAAAGCCCTGGGCATGGTGCTGCAGCGTGTCTTGTTGGACGCCTCAGAGCATTCCCTGCACGAAGTACTAAGCCCCAGCGGTTTTCAGGATATCGTGACGTCGATTGCGTCGGCGATCGCCGACAGGCCCGAATTGTTCGTTAAATCCGACGGCAGCGTCGCGGTCTTCAAGAAGGAATTGATCTCCAAACTCGCCACCGTGGTCAAGTCGGCGCCGAAACCGCTGACGGGCGATGTCGCAGCGGCAATTGTCGGCGCGGCCCTTGATTCATTGAAGAGTCATGCGGTGGGGATGCTGGATGTCGATGAGGATTGGGACGAGGTCGTCGAAGAGGCGAGCGCCATGGTTATCGACGGGTTCAAGGCGGGGATCCTCGCCAAGGACCCCGATGCGTTGGGGATGATATTCACCAAGGAGCAGTTGAAGGAACTGGGCAGGGTATTCCTGACCGAAGTCAGCAAGAACCCAGGCATGGTGGTCGGCCGAATTGGCGGCAGCGGCAGCACCGGCGCGGCGCGATCAAAGGAATTGCAAAATGTCGTCGTGGCGGTGACATCGGCCATGGCCGAAGACAAGAACTTATTGCTGACGGCCGATGATTGGAAACAACTCGCGGCGGTTGCCATGGCCGAGGTCGCCGACAATCCCGGGGCTCTCGTCGGATTGGATGAGGATGTTGCGGGAGACGCTTTGTTGGCGCAATTGATGTCGCGGATCATCGCGGCGGCAAGCACCGGCGTGGAAAAAGGCAAGCGCGAGGCTGGTGCGGTCGCGTTCGGAACGACGCTACGCGAGACCATCAGCGTGACGATCCGGGCCGCGTCGAACAATCTTTCGCGTCTCGCGGCGTTGGAAGGAAAAAACGCAACCAGCGATCTCGTCACCTGGCTTGTCGGCTACACAAAGACAAACAAGGACAAGATCGGCAGCAAACAATGGTTGCGCCTCTACAAGGGTTTGCTGACTGAGTTGCTCGCCGATAATTCCGCGCTGTTGGACAGTGAAAACAAATTCGTCAAACCCGATGCGGCCCGTATTGAGGCCATTTTGAAAGCAAGGTGACGGACCATGAAACGATATATGCCCTCCGTGCTGGTACTTCTCGGCGCTTTGAGCGTCGCCGGTTGCCCGGCGGCAACGCTAAGTGAATTGGATGATCAATTCACGGCGCTGTACAAAAGCAAGATTTCGTTCCAAGTGGGGGCGGACAACCTGTTTCCCCTTCCGTTGAACGTGTCCGGCGATCTGATGGAACTGTCGAAAGACGCCGATACGGAAGCCGGCAAATTAAGTGACGACAAACGCAAATTGCGCATTGGATTCAGGCGGGTCGCACTTCTATCGGCGTGGCAGGCGGGCGATGCCGGGCAGGGGGACGTGCTTCGGCTTGCGAAAGCCGGCTTGGACGATTGCGCGCAATTGAAAAAAGAAAAAAGCGATGCGCCCCGCGATTGTCTGTTCATGTCTACGGCTGTGCCGCTGGCACGGCAGGATGCCACGTTGCGCAAGATGCAGAATATCCAGTCCGGTCTGGGGGAGACGCCGCCTGCTGGTGGGTTTCCCGCGCCTGCGCTGAAGACGTTTTCGGATCTTACCGACGAGTTCATGGGCAGGCTGGATGATCTCGTCAAAATCCGGAACGCCAACTTGAAAAAGGCACCGGTCGACAAGGCGTTTTGGCCGCGGTTCGAGGATCAGATGAAGATCGTCTTCTGCAACGGCAACCTTGCCATCAACTGGATCGGCTGGTCCGAGGGGGGAGTGCAACCCATCATGACGTCGAAGCGAAAGGAGCTTTTGTGTACGGGGCTCGCGACCAAGGATCAGACGCTTGACGCCTGCAAAGCTCTTAATGCCGGAAAGATCGTCTATTCCGTGGACCTCGACTTGAACAATTGCCAAGCGTTCGAAAACCGGCTGTCGGCATTGGCAGGGGGCTGATCGAGCGGCAGGCCGTACAACCCTATTTTCCGGTGCGGATATTGGGAGTAACCTGCGCCCGCGCGGGCCCCTCTGCAACCATGGTGGCGGCAGCCGCGCCCGGGGTGGTGCGATGCCTGGATGGCCCTTTGCGTTTTTCCTGTTTTCCTTGCTTCTAGTCTTGTCCCCGACCCATGCGGCGCGCGCCGGAATGGACGAGGTGCCCATGGAATCGCTCGGCCCCGAAGCCGTCGAAAAGACTTGGGAGAGGGCCTATTTCTATTTGCCGGCCGAGGTCAATCCACTGGGCACCGGGGTGCTCGGCGGCCGGCGGGGCCTCGCGTCGCTGGGCATGGCGCTGGACGCCCTGGCGAAGGGGCCGGCCCGGCCGGTCGTGGTTTATCTGCACGGCTGCGGCGGGTTCGGCAATTCGGGAAAGACAAATGCCAACATGCTGGCAGAAGCGGGCTTCGTCGTCGTTGCCCCCGACAGCTTCGCCCGGCCGGGGCGCGTCAAGACCTGCAACGGCAAGACCCATTCGGCGGCAGGTCCGAAAGGCATCTACGCCGAGGTCATCGGCTGGCGGTTGGAGGAATTGCAGAGGGCGTTACAGGGATTGAAGGATTTCCCCTGGGTCGATGGGAATAATCTGTTCCTGTTCGGCCATTCGCAGGGTTCGAACGCCGTTGCCTTCTACGACGGCGCGGCCTTCAAGGCGCGGGTAATGACCGGCACACGCTGTTCGCGCGGCTACCGCGCGCCGACGGATGAACCGGCGCTGGCGGTGTCGTCGGTGGACGATCCCTGGTTTCGGGGACGACCGGTCAAATGCCTGGATTACACCGGGCGTACGGCGTTGAAGGTTCTGATGCTCGACGGCAAGGAACACGTCACCGCCCGCGTGCCCGAAGGCCGCCGCGCGATCCTGGAATTCCTCGGCGAGAACCTGTCCCGCTAATCCGGTTATTTGATTTCGAAAATCGCGTCGACTTCGACGGCGACGCCACGCGGCAGGGTCGGCGCGCCGACGGCGAACCGGGCATGCTTGCCGGCCTCGCCGAAGACTTCGACCATCAGGTCGGAGGCACCGTTGATGACTTCCGGATGATCGGTGAAGTCCGCCGTGCAGTTGACGAAACCGCCCAGTTTGGCGACGCTGACGACACGGTCCAGATCGCCGCCGCAGGCCGCGCGGACCTGGGCGATCAGGTTCAGGCCGCAGATGCGCGCCGCCTGATAGCCGTCTTCCGTCGACACGTTTTCGCCGAGGCGCCCGACACATGTCATCTCGCCGTTCCAGATGCAGATCTGACCGGCCACGAAAACCGTCGAACCGACCACCGTATAGGGGATGTAGTTGGCGGCGGGGGCGGCGGGGGCAGGCAGTTCGATGCCCAATTCCTTCAGGCGTGCGTCAACGGTGCCGGACATGATTTCGGATTCCTTTTTGGCGGGGTGGATCGGTGTTTTCTTGGCCCGGCGCCGAATGCGAAAGCGTGCGGCGTGGGGCGCGTGACAGGGATTAGATGTAGAAGGTATCGCGTTCCTTGGGCGCGATACAGACCGTTTCGCTGCCCCGTTCCTTCAACAACGTTTGTGCCGTTTCCAACTTGTCGTCGATTGCCTCGTCGCGTTGGTCCGGGTCGTGGTGATAGAGAAACAGTCGCTTCGCCTTCGCCTTGTCGGCCAGATCTACGACCTTGGAAATGCAGGAATGGCCCCAGGTCACCTTGGTTGCGTATTCGGCGTCCGTATAGGTGGAATCGGTGATCAACGCGTCCGCGCCGTGGCAGAACTCGGCCAGTTTGGCTTCGTAATGCGGATTGTATCCGTCCGAGTTCTCCAGAAACATCTCGTTGTCGGTGATGTAGCAGAGGGACCGGCCGTTATATTCGACGCGGAAGCCCAGGCATTGGCCGGGATGGCTCAGCAGCTTGGTCTTTACCGTGATGCCGTCGACTTCCAGTTCCTCTTCCTCCAGGTCGCGGAAATAAACGCGAGCCGCGAATTCCTTGAGCGTGATCGGGAAGTAGACGCCGTCCATCTGGGCCGAGATGATTTCGCGGATCGAGATGTCGCCCTGATTGGCGCCCAAAATCTGGAACTCGTTGCCCTGGCGATAGAGCGGCGCGAAGAACGGGATGGCGTTGATGTGGTCCCAATGGGGATGGGAGATGAAGATGCGCCCGCGAATGTTGCGCCGGCCCTTGGCCATCAGCATGTCACCGAAGGTCTTGATCCCGGTGCCGCCGTCGAAGATGAACATCTGATCGCGCGGGAACTGCATGGTCACGCAGTTGGTGCTGCCGCCGTATTTCAGCGTGTCCTCGCCGGAAACGGGCAGGGTGCCGCGCACGCCCCAGAACGACAATTCCACGTAGTCCTGCAGAATGCGGTCGACCTTCTCGAGGAAGGTGTCCGCCATAATCGGTTTACGGATGAAGCCGTGGGCGCCGAATTCATAGGCGCGGTTGATGTCGAACTCGTAGCTTTTCGCCGTCAGCACGATGAAGGTCACGTCTTTCAACGCTTCGTGGTTGCGCGCGAATTTGCACAATTGAAAACCGTCGACGTCGGGCATCATCAGGTCGGAAATGATGCAGTCCGGATGCAGGTCCGGCAGCTTTTCCATCGCTTCACGGGAATTGGTGAACGCGGTCACGCGATGGCCCGCCGCTTCGAGCATCGACGTGATGGCGTCCAGGATCATCCGGTCGTCATCGACCGCGACGAAATGGGTGATTGCGTTGTCTTCTGCCATTCCCCGTCCCAATAGCCGGTATTCGACCGGCGATCCAATGCGCCAACTGTTCAAGCGAGTAGAGCCCGAACAGATTAACAAATCCCTCAAAACGACGATTTTTGCCGCTCCCGCGCACTGTCAGGGCAGGCCGGTCTTTCAAGGGTTGTAGCAGAACACGGATGACCACCGCAAACCGTCTTTCTGCCGGCGAGATGGATCAGGCCGACAGGGAAAGGAGCTTGCAAATCAAAGACGTCCGGGCGAAGCCGGATGACCGGTAGAAATCAGGTACGGGCCGTCAAAAAAGAGGCGTGCGACGGGTCGAGACCCGCCACACGCCCCAAGTTTCCCAGGGAGGATTCTTGGACGGCAATTCGCTCCTTACGGCCGGCCAAAATTTGGCCGGCCGGAGCGGCGGCTGTGGTGGAAACCGCCATTAAGAACATCCGCTCGTGGCGCCGCAGGTCACGCATTTCATGCAGGTGCCGTTGCGCACGAGGGTGAAGTTGCCGCAATCGCCGCAGGAGTCGCCTTCGTATCCCTTCATGCGAGCTTCGCGGATCTGGTCCATTTTGTTGTCCGTCTGGGCGATGACCGAGGTCTCGACCTCAAGGACGGTCTCGGTGGTTTCGGCCCGCTGTACGGCGGCGCCGGTGCCGGTCGCACCGCCGTTGCCGTTGCCCGATGCCCGCATGGCGCCGGCGCTGCCGCCGTTGCCGCCGGCCGAGGCTTCGCGGCCGCCCTGAACGACCATGAACTGCTTGGAGCGGATGTAGCCGCGGCTGGTCAACTGGGCGACGGCCTCCATGACGCCGGAGCGGTCGTCTTCCGGCAGGTCGCCTTCGTCCGATCCATCGCCGACCGTATCGGGCATCAAGTCCTGCGGCTCGACATGGGCCAAGTCGTTGCGGGACAGATAGGAAACCGCCAGTTCACGGAAGATGTAGTCGAGGATCGACGTCGCCATCTTGATGGTGTCGTTGCCGGTGACCATGCCCGACGGCTCGAACCGCGTGAAGGTGAAGGCTTCGACGTATTCTTCCAGCGGCACGCCGTACTGAAGGCCGATCGAGATGCCGATGGCGAAGTTGTTCATCAGCGACCGGAAGGCGGCCCCTTCCTTGTGCATGTCGATGAAGATTTCCGCCAGGCGGCCGTCTTCGTATTCGCCGGTGTGCAGGTAGACCTTGTGGTCGCCGATCGACGCTTTCTGGATGTAGCCCTTGCGCCGGTTCGGCGGACGGCGCCGTTCCTGGGCCCGTTCGACAATACGCTCCACGATGCGTTCGGCGACGATCTCCGCCTGGGCGGCCGCCGGCTGCGCGGCGACGGCTTCCTCCAGGGTTTCCTCGGCGTCGACGTCATCGAGCAGGGCCGACTGCAGCGGCTGCGACAGCTTGGAGCCGTCACGGTAAAGCGCGTTGGCCTTCAGCCCGAGTCTCCAGGACAGCATGTAGGCTTCGTTGCATTCCTCGACCGAAGCCGAATTCGGCATGTTGATGGTTTTGGAAATGGCGCCGGAGATGAACGGTTGGGCCGCCGCCATCATGCGGATGTGGCTTTCGACGGAAAGGTAGCGCTTGCCGATCTTGCCGCAGGGGTTGGCGCAATCGAACACGGACAGGTGTTCGTCCTTCAGATGCGGGGCACCTTCCAAGGTCATTGCGCCGCAAACGTAGGTGTTGGCGGCTTCGATCTCGGCCTTGGAGAAGCCGAGATAGGTCAGCATGTCGAAGGACATGTCGTCGAGTTTCTCGGCCGGGATGCCGAGACCTTCGCGGCAGAAGTCCTCGCCCAGGTTCCACTTGTTGAACACGAACTTGATGTCGAAGGCTTCGGCCAGGGACTTTTCGAGCTTGCCCATGACGTTGTGGGAGAAGCCTTTCTCCTTCAGCGTTTCCGTATTGATGCCAGGCGCACCTTCGAGAGTGCCGTGGCCGACCGCGTACTTGATCATCTCTTCGATCTGGTCGTCTTCGTAGCCGAGGCCAGAAAGGGCCTGCGGGACCATGCGGTTGATGATCTTGAAATAGCCGCCACCGGCCAGCTTCTTGAATTTGACCAAGGCGAAGTCGGGCTCGATGCCCGTGGTGTCGCAATCCATGACCAAGCCGATGGTGCCCGTCGGTGCGATGACCGTTGTCTGGGCGTTGCGGTAGCCGTGGGCTTCGCCGCCTTCAAGCGCCTTGTCCCAGGCTTTCGCCGCCGCTTTGGACAGCGCCGTGTCGGGGCAGTCCTTGGCGACCAGCGGCACCGGATTGACTTCCAGGTCTTCGTAACCCGTGGTCTCGCCGTGCGCCGCGCGGCGGTGATTGCGGATAACCCGCAGCATGGGCTCGGCGTTGTCCTCATACCCCGGGAAGGTGCCCAGTTCCGAGGCCATCTCGGCCGAGGTAGCGTAGCAGGTACCGGTCATCAGCGCCGTGATGGCGCCGCAGATGGCGCGGCCGCCGACGGAATCGTAGGACAGGCCGTTGTTCATCAGGTAGCCGCCGATGTTGGCGTAGCCGAGGCCGAGGGTGCGGAATTCGTAGGACAGCTGGGCGATTTCCTTGGACGGGAACTGCGCCATCAGGACCGAGATTTCCAGGGTCACGGTCCACAGCCGCACGGCATGCTCGAAACCGGGAACGTCGAACTTGCCGCCTTTATCGAAGGTGATCAGGTTCAGGGACGCCAGGTTACAGGCCGTGTCGTCCAGGAACATGTATTCCGAGCAGGGGTTGGAGGCGTTGATCCGGCCCGAATTGGGGCAGGTGTGCCATTCGTTGATGGTGGTGTCGTACTGCAGGCCCGGATCGGCGCAGGCCCAGGCCGAATAGCCGATTTTCTCCCACAGGTCGCGGGCCTTGACCCGTTTGTGCACGGTGCCGTCGGTACGGCGGATCAGCTCCCATTCGCCGTCGTCGAGAACGGCGCGGATGAAGTCGTTGTTCAGACGCACGGAGTTGTTGGAGTTCTGCCCGGAAACCGTGACGTAGGCTTCGGAATCCCAATCCGTGTCGTAGGTCGGGAAATCGATCTCCGTGTAACCCTGGCGCGCGAAGTGGATGACCCGCTGGACGTAGTTGTCGGGGATCATGACCTGGCGGCAGCCCTTGATGGCGTCTTTCAGTTCAGTGTTGAGTTTGGGGTCGAAACGGTCGTCGGCGCCGGCGTCGGCGCCCATGTCGGCCTGGCAGGCGGCCATGACCTGGGTCAGGTAGCGTTTCGCCAGGCGCGAGCCGGAAACCAGGGCCGCGACCTTCTGCTCTTCCTGGACCTTCCAGTTGATGTAGGTCTCGATGTCCGGGTGGTCGACGTCGACGACGACCATCTTGGCCGCCCGGCGCGTCGTGCCGCCGGACTTGATGGCGCCCGCCGCGCGGTCGCCGATCTTCAGGAAGCTCATCAGGCCCGACGACTTGCCGCCGCCGGAAAGAGGCTCGTTTTCGCCTCGGAGCTGCGAGAAGTTGGACCCGGTGCCGGAGCCGTACTTGAACAGGCGCGCCTCGCGGACCCAAAGGTCCATGATGCCGCCTTCATTGACCAGATCGTCGGAAACGCCCTGGATGAAGCAGGCATGGGGCTGCGGGTGTTCATACGACGATTGGGAGGCGACCAGCTTGCCGGTTTCGAAATCGACGTAGTGATGGCCCTGGGCCGGACCGTCGATGCCATAGGCCCAATGCAGGCCGGTGTTGAACCATTGCGGCGAGTTCGGGGCGGCCATCTGCTTGGCCAGCATGAAGCGCATTTCGTCGAAATAGGCCATGGCGTCGGCTTCGGAATCGAAATAGCCGCCTTTCCAACCCCAATAGGTCCAGGTGCCGGCCAGACGGTCGAAGACCTGCTTGGCGCTGGTTTCACCCGTGAACCGCTTTTCCTTCGGCAGCTTCTTAAGCGCCGCTTCATCCGGCTCGGACCGCCACAGCCAGGACGGGACGGAATTTTCTTCGACCTTCTTCAGCTTCGCGGGCACACCGGCTTTGCGGAAATATTTCTGCGCCAGTACGTCGCAGGCGACCTGGGACCAGGCCTTGGGTACGTCGATGCCGTCCTGGGCAAAGACCACCGAGCCGTCGGGGTTGCGAATTTCGCTCGACGCCGCGCGAAAGGTGATTGCCGCGTAAGGCGACTCGTCTTTTTTGGTGAAATGCCGCTTGATCTGCATGATTACCCCGTCTGCTATCCCTAAATGGTCTCTATCGACCTTAATTCGGTCCCTGTTGTCGTGCTCTGTGACGTCGTGTTCGTCTTCGACTCGTCGGCGGCCCTGCTTTGGGCCCGGCGGGCCCGCAGCGGACCCTGGTCGCTTCTTTGCCGGTTGTTCGGACGGGCTCTGCCTATCCTCAACTACATAATGTGTTTGCCCAGGCGCGAAGGACGCTAAATGTAGCCAGCGGGTTTGGGGCCAGCAACAAGATTATTTCAACATTTAGGGGCTGTGTTACGAAAAAATTACTTGATTTTGTGGAACCGCGCAGAAATCCGGGAGTTATGTCTTTGGTCATAATTCGCGGGGGTGGGGAAAGGCCGAAATGTTGTGTGTCCGGATGGTTCGTGCGGGCTGGACCTTGGGCCCGCATGGTGCCATATTCCGCTGGTACATCAGGTGGATATGAGAACCCATGGACATCGGAACGCTGCTGCATACCTGGATTCACGGCAAACTCGTCGGCGCGGACGAGTTCGGAAACCGGTACTACACCCACAAGGCCGGGGCGCTATATGGCCGCGAACGCCGCTGGGTGCTGTACAAAGGCCGCAAGGAAGCCTCCAAGGTGCCGGCCGAATGGCATGCCTGGCTGCATCATACGTCGGCGCAACCCTTGACCGAGGTCGCGACGCAGGCGCGCCCGTGGCAGAAGGAACATGTCCCCAACCTGACCGGGACCGCGGGTGCCTATCGCCCGGCGGGCCACGATTTCAAGGGCGGTGCCCGCGCCGCCGCGACCGGCGATTACGAAGCCTGGAAGCCGGAATGACCCTGCCCGGGGCGGTCCAGGCATTCGGGTCCAAGCCGGGCCTTCAGAATTACCGGGAAAACCGATGAGCCTTGAAAGCAAGGAACAGATGATCGGCGGATTGGCGCTTGTCGTGCTGTTGGCCGTGATCGGATTCTTGAACCAGACCCGCGACCTGAGCACGGCGGCCGACGGCCGCATTCGGGTCGACGCCTTGTTCGGGCGTGTCGATGGAATCGCGCCGGGGGCCGAAGTTCGCCTGGGCGGCATTCGAATCGGGAGCGTCGCCGACCAGCGGTTGGACGACCGGTTTCGCGCGGTCCTGACCTTGAGCCTGACCGACAATGTGCCCGTGCCCAAGGATTCTTCAGCTTCGGTCCAGACCGACGGTCTCTTCGGCGGCAAGTTCATCGTGATCGAACCCGGCGGTTCGTTGGAAAATCTGAAAACCGGTGACCTGATCGCCTTTACCCAGGATTCGCAGGTCGTCAGCGACATCCTGGAGTTGATCATTTCTCAGGGGCATCAGGCGCTCGAGGAACGCAAGGCGGGCGCCATCGCCGCACCCGCCGCCGAGGGGCCCGCCGGCGCGATCGGCGCCCCGGGCCTCGAAGGTCCTTCGGGTATTTTCAAGTAGAGACAGGGAAGGCTGGGGCCATGGGACGCAATGCGATCGAAACGGTGCTGGGGGCGGTGGTGCTGGTCGTCGCCGGTGTGTTTCTGTTCTTCGCCGTCAATGTTGCGCAGGTCAAAGCCGTCAGCGGTTATGAACTGAAGGCACATTTCCTGAAGATCGGCGGGCTCAGCAAGGGATCGGACGTGCGGGTCAACGGCATCAAGGTCGGCACCGTGACCGACCGTGAACTGGACCCCCAGACCTTTGACGCCGTCGTCGTGATGTCGATCCAGCCCGACGTGAAATTGCCCAAGGACACGGTCGCGACGATCGGGTCGGAAGGGATTCTGGGCGGCATGTACGTGCGCCTCAAGCCCGGGCAGGACAAGGAAACGCTCGCCCCCGGTGGCAAGCTGGCCCGGACCGAGGATTACAAATCCCTGGAAGACCAGGTCGGCGAGATCATCTTCCTGGCGACCGGCGGGAAATAGGCCGGATGCGCCTTACCGCCGCCGTTGCCGCGATCGTTTTCGGTCTGACCGCTTTGTCCCTGCCGGCAGGCGCGGCGCCCATGACCAAGGTCATCCTGCAGGGGTTGGACAAGGTCACGGCGCGGGTCTCGACCATCGAGGCCCAGATCGGCCAGGTCGTGAGCTTCGGCACCTTGGAAATCATCGCCCGCAGCTGTGATAAGCGCCCGCCGGAGGAGACGCCGGAGAGTGCCGCGTTCCTCGATATTTGGGAAATCCGCCCGGGCGAGCCCGCCGTCAGCCTGTTTCGCGGCTGGATGTTCGCCTCCAGCCCGGCGCTCAATGCGCTGGAGCACCCCGTTTACGATATCTGGGTGTTGGACTGCGCCGATCCGGCCGCGCCGCCGGCATCGAACTAAAGGCGCGCATGAACCCCATATATCGGCCTGCCTTGGCGGTTCTAACCATTGCGGCAGTTGTTGGCAGCGGTCCCGTGTCCGGCGCCGAGCCGAGCCTTTGCATGAGTTGTCATCGGGCGGACGACCGGATCGCCCCTGACTTGGCGGGCCGCCCAGCCACGGAATTGGTCGCGGCGATAAGGGCTTTCCAAAGCGGCAGGCGAAGCCATCCCCATATGGAATCGTTCTCCAAGTCCCTGAGCGACTCCGATATCGCGGGACTGGCTGCGCATTTTCAGGCCTTGAGGCCGAAGGGATCGAATGCGATGAACCGCTGACCGGATGGCCGCCGCCGGCTATCCGACCTTGGTCGGAATATCGTGTTTCACCGGATAGGCGCGTTCAAGCGCCGATTTCCCGGGAGCGGGGGGAGGCGCCGCGTCGCTGCCGCCCGCAGGATCATCGAAAGTATACTTGCGGATCGCGCGCTTCAGTTCCTGGATCAACTCAATACCGACCTGACCGCCGTCGCCGGTGACCTTGTCCTTAAAGACCCGACGCATGGTGTCGATATGGGCCTTGATGATGGTAACCGCCCGGTCTTCGGTGGGGCAGCGGGCCATGGTCGTCTTGTACAGCATTTCGCCCACCTGGGTGATCAGCGGATAGCCGAAGGTGCCGCCCTGGCCGCGCAGTTCGTGGGCCAGCAGATTGATGTTCTTGAAATGAGTCGCGCGCTTTTCTTCCGGCTGTTTCAGGGCGCGATCGCAGATGCTGGACAGCGTCGTCAAATACCCCAACGCCCAGTCGTGGAATTCCAGTGTCTTGCGCTGCAATTGCTCGTCCGCCGCCTGTAAATGGCGCATTGGCAGTTCGCCGGGCGGGCTAAAGCCGGTGCCACCGGCTTTTTCCTTCAGGGAATTTGGCAGGCGAAACAGATAAACGTCGCCGGACGCCTTGGGCCGACGGACACGGTCGGACGAATAGATGACGGTCGCGTCCTTTTCCGTCTTCACGCGGCGGTCGGGCCCGCTGGGAAGATCGTTATGGCGATGCCGGTCCGGGCCGAAATATTCGCGCGTTGCGATGAATTGACGCGGATAATCGATGACTTCGAGAATCCGGTTGCTGACCGTCGCGGCCGAGAACGGCTTGGCGAGGAACTCATTGGCGCCGCCGTCGCGGGCTTTCTCCACGTGTTCGGTGTCGGCCGCGCCGGACATCATGATGAAGGGCATGAAGCGGTTCGGTGAGTCGCGGCCCTGACGGACCCATTTCAACAGCAGATGACCGTCGATCGGCGCCATGACCAGATCGGAAATGACCATGTCGATGGATTTCCCATAGACGTTGCCGCTGGCAGTCAGAATTTCGATCGCTTCGACGCCGTTCTCGGCCGTCATGACCTGTCCCGCCCCGAGGGTCTTCAGCACCTCTTGCAGAATCTTGACGACGAACCGGTTGTCATCGACCAGAAGGAAGGTCAGACGTTCTAAATTATAGACACCCATGGGTCCCCATTCACCCGCGGCCTCTTGTCTACGGCCGTCTTATTCGTTTCCTTCACCGTATAATATAATATTTTTTGCATGTATTTTTCATGCTGTTCCCCATTCATAGTAGAAAAAGGCCGGTTCCGTAAAGCCCGGAGGCACTGGAAACCGGCCCGATTCGTCTGGAATTAGCTGGGAAGGAAGGCGCCGACCCGTTAGTCGCGCCCCGGAGTAGAAGTCAGAAGGTCGCCAAGCGGGTGCCCGGCGCCGTCATTTCGGCGGCGATGACGGGCGGTTTGGCGATGCCGATGCCACCGGCCAGGGCCTCGGCGCCCAACTTGCGGTTCGGCAGAAAGATCGCGCAGACGTCGACCTTCCCACCCTTGGCTTTCAAAGCGCCCAGCAGCGACAACACGGTCATGCCCTTGGGCGTGACGACCTTGCCTGCCGCGTCGGGCGGAGTGCGCAGGGCGATATCGCCCGCCGGCCCGCAGAGCAGCAGGTTCACCGGCGTGCCCGCCTTGGCGGCCTGATTGGCGAGGACCAGGGCCATGGCCTGGGTTTCCGTTTCGGGCGACGTCAGGATGACCAGCATGGATTTCACCGGGTCGGCGGCTTTTGCGGCGCCGGTGCTAATGGTGAGGGCGAGGGCGACCAGCAGGCCGCCGAGAAAGCGGGACGGATACATCGGTTTGACTCCGGTTGGTGGCGTGGAACGAAGGGAGTGATGGGCGTCAATCCAGCCCGTACATCTTGTCCTTGTTGAGTTTGTAGCTCCACGGCAGGCCCGAGTTCTTCCAGCCGTTTTTCAGGCGCCAGCCTTTCTTGGGCCCGTCCTTCAGGGTGCCGCCTTCAAAGCCGTCGACGACGACGTAGACCTTGGCGTAGCCCTTGCCGTCCAACATTTTGGCCGAAGGGGCGCCACGCGTGCCGCCTGACCGGCACATCAGGATCACCGGGGCGTCCTTGGTCAGCCCGGCCTTCTTCAAGGCCCGCTCGATCCCCGGTTCGAAATCGGAGTTCTTGGCCATCAGGAACACCGGCTTCTTGGCGTGCCATTTGGTGCGGTCGGCAAGCATGAACGGCACGTTGACATCGACCACATCTGTGAAGCCGGTGAACATGATTTCGATCGGGTCGCGGACGTCGACGAACAGAACCTTGCCGCCTTCGGCGACCTTCATGTCGTGGGCTTCCTGGGAGGTCAGATAGAGACCCCAGGGTGTCTGTTTCTTGGGATCCTTCGGCTCCGGCGCGGCGCTGGCGGCCATGGGCAGGGCCAGCGCGAAACTCAGGATCAGAACGGCGGCGAATGCCTGAGCGAGGGAACGGCGGTTGGGCATGGGGTATCTCCTTGGTCGCGAAGGCCCGACCGTATCCGGGCCGGCCGAGGCTTGAGTTTGAAATGTTGGAGATACTCTATGGAGGCGCCGTGGACGTGTCGGTGACTAGATCACCCGTTTGTGGCCGCTCACATGCCCTTGGCGATCATCTCGATTTCCCGCATCACCAGATCAAGTGCCGGATTGATCGGGAAGCGTGCCTGATAGTCGAGCGCCGCCTCCAGCCGCTTTTGATAGTCGCGGGCGGGGATTTCCTCGCAGCCGAAAGTCTTCAGATGATCGGTCACGAATTGCGTGTCGAGCAGGCGAAACCCGCCCATGCGCAGGCGCGCCACCAAATGACAAAGCGCCACCTTCGACGCGTTCGTCGTGCGCGAAAACATGCTTTCGCCGAAGAAGGCGCCACGCAATGCCACGCCGTATAGGCCGCCGACCAACTTGCCGTCCTTCCAGGTTTCCACCGAATGGGCGAACCCCAAGTGGTGCAGCTCAATCACCGCCTCGCGGATCGGCTCGTTGATCCAGGTGTCGCGGCGGCCGGGCCCGGGCGCGGCGCATTCGTCCAGCACCCTCTCGAACGCAGAATTGGCGCGGACCAGGAACTCGCCCTTCCTCAGGATCTTGTGCAGGCTTTTGGAAATGTGAAAGCGGTCGAGCGGCAGGACGCCGCGCTGTTTCGGGTCGACCCAGAAGACCTGCGGGTCGTCGCGGCTTTCGGCCATGGGGAAGATGCCGGCGGCATAGGCGCGCAGCAGAAGTTCGGCGGGCAGGCTTTCCTGGGTGTCGTTGCGACGGCTCATGAGCAGGGGGCTCCGAAAGAGCGGTCAGTTGCCTTGCCGGTCGCCGTCCTAGTCGTCGTCCAGGTCGGCGGCCATGAGGTCTTCCAGCCAATGGATGTCATAGGTGCCGTCGACGAAATCCTTTTCGCCGATGATCCGCTGTTGCAGCGGTATGCCCGTCGAGATGCCATCGATCACAAATTCCCCAAGCGCCCGTCTCAGGCGCATCAGGCATTCGTTCCGTGACGCGCCGTGAACGATCAGCTTCGCGATCATGCTATCGTAGTGGGGCGGTACGGTATAGCCGGAATAGAGGGCGCTATCGACCCGCACACCCAGCCCACCCGGCGCATGGAACACGCCGACCTTGCCTGGCGAGGGCGCGAAGGTTTTGGGGTCTTCCGCGTTGATGCGGCATTCGATGGAATGACCGCGCAGAACGATGTCGTCCTGGGTCATGCTGAGTTTGGCGCCCTGGGCGACGCGGACCATCTCGCGCACGATGTCGATGCCGGTGATTGCCTCGGTGATCGGGTGTTCGACCTGCAGGCGGGTGTTCATTTCAATGAAATAGAACTTCCCGTCTTCATAAAGGTACTCGACCGTTCCGGCACTCTGGTAGCCCATCTTGGCGATGGCAGCGACGGTGACGGCGCCGATGTCCGCGCGCTGCGCTTCGTTGAGGGCCGGCGAGGGGGCTTCTTCCAGGACCTTCTGGTGGCGTCGCTGCAGGGAGCAATCGCGTTCGCCCAGGTGCACGACGTTGCCGAACGTATCGGCCATGATCTGGATTTCGATGTGCCGCGGCTTGTCCAGGTACTTTTCCATGTAGACCGACCCGTCGCCGAAGGCGGCGGCCGCTTCGGTCTGGGCCATCTTGACCATGGCTTCCAATTCAGCCTCGTTGCGCACGACCTTCATGCCGCGCCCACCACCGCCGGAGGCCGCCTTGATCAGGACCGGATATCCGATTTCCTTGGCGACTTTGGCGGCTTCCTTGATGTCGTCGATGGCGCCTTCAGATCCGGGAACCACGGGGATGCCGGCTTCTTTGGCGGCGGCCTTGGCCCGGACCTTGTCGCCCATCAATCGAATATGGTCCGCCGACGGCCCGATGAAGGTAAAGCCGTGTTCGGCGACCATCTGGGCGAAGTCGGCGTTTTCCGACAGGAAACCGTAGCCCGGATGAATGGCGTCGGCCCCGGAGATCGCGGCGGCCGAAAGCACGGCCTGGATCGATAGATAGCTGTCCTTGGCGGCCGGCGGGCCGATGCATACGCTTTCGTCGGCCAAGCGTACGTGCATGGCTTCCGTATCGGCGGTGGAATGGACGGCAACGGTGGAGATGCCCATTTCGCGGCAGGCGCGCAGGATGCGCAGCGCGATTTCCCCCCGGTTGGCGATCAGGACCTTTTCAAACAAGGCCACGCCTCCTATTCGAGGATCAGCAGGGGTTCGCCGAATTCAACGGGCGTGCCGCTTTCGACAAGGATCTTCTTCACCGTACCGGCGCGGGGGGCGTTGATCTGGTTGAAGACCTTCATGGCCTCGACCAGCATCAAGGTATCGCCTTCCTTGACCGTGTCGCCTTCCTTGACGAAAGCGGGGCTGTCCGGATCGGGCGAGGTATAGGCGACGCCGACCATGGGCGAGGTAACGGCCCCTTGGGGCACGCCCTGTTCGCCGGTGCCGGCATCGGCGATGGCGGCGGGCAGGGGGGCCGCAGGCACTTGCGCCGCGACGGCGGTGGCGCCTTTGGACACCCGTAGCGCCCATCCGTCGTGCGAATATTCGATTTCCGTCAGACCGGTTTCTTCCAGAAGTTCGGCCAGCTTGCGGACGGCGTCCGCGTCGATGTCGGTGGCTTTGGGGCTTTTCGCCATGTGTCCTACCCGTTGTTGGTCAGTTTTTCAGACGCTTTGCCAGCGCCTCCAGGGCCAATTCATAGCCCTGTCCGCCGAGGCCGCAGATCATACCGTCCGCCGCCTTGGAGACGAAGGAATGATGCCGGAACTCTTCGCGCCTGTGAATGTTGGAAAGATGAACCTCGATGATCGGCAGGTCGATGGCGCTCAGCGCATCCAACAACGCGACCGAGGTATGCGTATAGGCGCCCGCGTTGATGACGATCCCGGCATGGCTCTTGGGGGCTTCCTGAATCCAGGTCACCAGCTGGCCTTCGTCGTTGGATTGGCGGAAATCCACGTCCATATCCAGGTCCGCCGCGCGGTTGCGGCAGGCGGCCTCGATGGTCTCCAGGGTCTCGCGCCCGTAGATATCGGGCTCGCGCGTTCCCAAAAGATTCAAATTCGGGCCGTTGAGGATCAGAATCGTGGCAGCCATGGCGCGCATCCGTTAATAAGATGGCGGCTTATAACACGCGCTTGGCCGTTATAAACATCCCGTTTGCACCCATCCGGGCGTTGAAAGCGACCAGCGGCACCCCCATACTCCGCTTAAGGCCAGACCATACAAGGCTCCGAGGAACAAATTCAGATGCAAGTCCAGATCAACGGCGAAACCCATTCCTTAGACGCGCCCCTGTCCGTTCAGGAGCTTCTGACCCGAATCGGCCTGGATCCGGCCAAGGTCGCGGTCGAACGCAATCTGGAGATCGTGCCCAAATCCGGCTACGGCCAGATCGGGCTCGAGGACGGCGACCGGTTGGAGATCGTTCATTTCATCGGCGGCGGCGCACCCGATTCCGCCGGCGCGGCCGGGGACGACGATGTGTTGGAAGTCGCCGGGCACAAATTCAATTCGCGCCTGATCATCGGCACCGGCAAGTACAAGGACTATGACCTGAACCGCCAGGCGGCCGAGGCGGCCGAGGCCGAAATGATCACCGTCGCCGTGCGCCGGGTGAACCTGACCGATCAAAGCCAACCGCTGCTGGTTGATTACCTGGATCCCAAGAAATACACGTATCTTCCGAACACGGCGGGCTGCTTCACCACCGACGACGCCGTGCGCACCCTCCGCCTGGCGCGCGAGGCCGGCGGCTGGACCTTGGTGAAACTGGAAATCCTGGGCGAACAGCGCACCCTCTATCCGATGATGCCGGAAACCATCGAAGCCACGGCGGCCCTGACCGAGGAAGGCTTCCAGGTCATGGCCTATTGTTCGGACGATCCGATCCTCTGCAAGCGCGTGGAAGAGGCGGGCGCCGTCTCCATCATGCCGTTGGGGGCGCCCATTGGTTCCGGCCTGGGCATTCAGAACCCGGTCAACATCCGCCTGATTAAGGAACAGTCCGAGGTGCCGGTGATCGTCGATGCCGGCGTCGGCACGGCGTCGGACGCGACCATCGCCATGGAGCTGGGCTGCGACGGCGTGCTGATGAACACGGCCATCGCCGAAGCGAAGGATCCGGTGATGATGGCCCGCGCCATGAAGCACGCGGTCCGGGCCGGGCGCGAGGCCTATCTGGCGGGCCGCATGCCGCGCAAGATGTACGCCGATCCGTCGTCGCCGCTGTCGGGGTTGATCTGATCTGGGCTGTCCGGCGGCCGTCCGCCGCCTAGTTCACGTGCCGCCACCAGTTCTTTTCGTTGATCGAAAAGACGGGTTGGTAATGGCGGATCGACGACGCCTTCACCACATCGGGAATCTGGTTGTCCAGCAGCAGCGGGATACGCGCGCCCGACTTGGCCGTCATGTAGACGATCAGAACGGCATGGCCGACCTTCAGGTTCAAATCCTTGACCGCGACGACGCGCAGATCCTGTTCGTCCCAGCCCAGCATGCGCAGGGATAGGTATTTGATGATCGCGTAGTCCTCGCAATCGCCGAACCGGGCCATGAATTCATAGGGCGTTTCCCAATAGTCGCTTTGGCCCCAGTTGCTTTGGTCCTGGATGTACTTCGCCTTGTTCATGCGGGCGTTGATCAGGCGCACCTGGTCCAGGCGGTTGTGCGGTTTGACCTCTTTCAGGAAGGCCAGCCATTCGGGGTCGCCGCATATTTTCACCTCGCCCGGCCCGGGGCCGCAGACCAGCGGCTTCTTGGATTTACGGAATTCGGCGAAGCGGGCGAGGGCGCCGGTCCATTTGGTGAAAGCCTTGAGGTCCGACGACTGCAGTTCCTTGGTGTTGAAGAAACTGGGGACGGGGGCGGAGGCATGCGTGGCAGCGGCGCCCATCAATAACGCCGCGCCGACCAGCAGGCCAGGGATATGCCGTCCTTGGATCACCGTTTGCCGCCCCCGATTGGACCTCTGACACCGGCCGATCGCGGGGCATGGGCATACGACGCCCCACGTCGAACTCTCTCAACCCCGGACGGTAAAAGTCCGCCGTATCGCCGTCAATCCAGCCGAAAGGGATAACGGGCCCGAAGGGGCCCGTCAGGAAAAGGCGCGGAGGTGCCTGTTTAAGCTACGAAGTCAGGGGAAGTTCTTGAGGAACGCCGGAACCTGATCTGACTGGCCGAAGACGACGTCGTCTTTCTTGTCCTGCCTGCCCGGTTTCTCTTGCTTATCCGTATCGTCGCGGTCACGGCTGCGGTCTTTACCGCGGCTACCGCCACGACTCCGGCCACGGGACGGTTTGGCGTCCTGCTTGTCGCCTTGGTTGTCCGGTTGGTCGTCCGGTGACGAGTCCGGCTGGGCGTCCTGGGCTTTGGCGTCCTCAGCATCCGCATCCTGGTCCGGGGCGGTCTCGGCCGCCGCGTCGACAGGTGCCTCGGTCTTTTCGGACCGTCCGCCGCGTCCACGTCCTCGGCCGCGTCCCCGGGAGCTGCCGCCGGAGCGGCTCTCGTCCGATCCGCCGTCCGTATCGGCATCTTTGCCGTCCTTCGCTGCGGCATCGCTGGGCCCACCGCCGCTGCTCATCTCGTCGCGCGGGATCGGTTTGGTCATCAGCTTTTCGATGCCGTCGATGTATTTACCGTCGGCCGGCACAGCGATGGAGATCGCCACGCCGTCGCGCCCGGCACGGCCGGTGCGGCCGATACGGTGCACGTAGTCGTCGGAATGGGTCGGCACGTCGAAGTTGAAGACGTGGCTCATGGCGGGAATGTCCAGGCCGCGCGCAGCGACGTCGGAGCAGACCAGCAGGTTCACCTCGCCGGCCTTGAACTTGGCCAGGGTCTCCATGCGCACCGATTGCACCATGTCGCCGTGCAGACGGGCGGCCATGTCGTAGCCATGACGCTGCAATGAGCGGTAGACCACATCGACGTCGCGCTTACGGTTGCAGAAGATGATGGCGTTCTTCGGCTGTTCGCGTTCGATCAGCTTGCGCAGAATTTCGCGTTTGCGCTTGGCGACGGAGGCCTGATCGCGCCCCGCACCCGTCACCATGACCAGGCTCTGCTTGATCGTCTCGGCCGCCGTCGCCGGCTTGGAAACGGTGATTTCCTTCGGGTTCATCAGGAACTTGTCGGCCAGCCGCTTGATTTCCGGCGGCATGGTCGCCGAGAACAGCAGCGTCGTCTTCATCGGCGGCAGCAGGGAGACGATTTTTTCGACGTCGGGAATGAAGCCCATGTCGAGCATGCGGTCGCTTTCGTCGATCACCAGGATCTTGACGTCGCGCAGCAGCAGGTGGCCGCGGTCGAATACGTCCATCAGGCGGCCCGGCGTCGCGATCAGCACGTCGGCGCCTTTCTCCAGGACCTTCAACTGCTCGCTCATGTTTTCGCCGCCGATCAGCAGCGCATGGTTCAGCTTGTGATACTTGCCGTAGATTTCGAAGTTTTCCGCGACCTGGGCGGCCAACTCGCGGGTCGGCTCCAGGATCAGCGAGCGCGGCATCCGCGCCTTGGCCTTGCCCGAGGCCAGGATGTCGATCATCGGCAGGGTGAAGGAGGCTGTCTTGCCTGTGCCCGTCTGCGCGCAGCCGAGGATGTCGCGGCCCATGAGGACATAGGGGATGGCTTGCGCCTGAATGGGGGTCGGTTCGGTGTAGCCTGCGTCGGAAATCGCGTTGAGGAGTTCGTCGCTGAGGCCGAGATCGTTAAAGGAGGACATACTGCTCCACTTCGGGAGTTGCGCCGCCTGAACACCCATATGCCGGAAAGGAGGCGCGGACATCATTTGGCGGTGTTGATTGGGCCCTTGGGGGCTTCCCTGGGCCGTGTGGGCGGGATATTAGGTGTTCCCCGCCCGAAGTCAATGATAAGCCAGGGGCAAGCGGCGGATTTCTGCCCGCTGTTGCCATTTGGCCTCATCCGCGCGGGGGCACGAGGAGGAAATTTCATGACCGACAAGACACCGCTTCTTTTCATGCCCGGATTGCTCTGCGATGCCGCGCTTTGGCGCCACCAGTTGGCGAGCCTGGGCGACCTCGCAGACATGACCGTCACCGACATGTCGCAGGACGACACGATCGACGGAATGGCGCGCCGCGCGTTGGACGCGGCACCCGAGAAATTCGCGCTCTGCGGACTGTCCATGGGCGGCTATACGGCGCAGGCCCTGATGCGCATCGCACCGGAACGGGTGACTCGCCTGGCGCTGCTGGACACCGCCGCCGGGCCGGACACGCCGGAACGCACGGCCGGGCGCCGCGAGTTGATGGCCCAGGCCGCCGGCGGCGATCTCGCCGGCGTCATCGATCATCACATGACAGCCTTCATCGCCGACGATCACCAGAACGACGCCGAATTGACCGCGACGATCCGGGCCTCGGCCATGAACGTCGGCGCGGCGGCTTATCAGCGCCAACAGGAAGCCATCATCGCCCGCGCAGACAGCCGCCCGGGGCTCGGCGCCATTTCCTGCCCGACCTTGGTGCTGTGCGGCCGTCAGGACGTGTTGACGCCGGTTGCGGTGCACGAAGAAATGGCCTCGGCCATTCCGGATGCTAAACTGGTGATCGTCGAAAACAGCGGCCATCTGGCGCCCCTTGAACAACCCGAAGCCGTCACCGCCGTGCTGCGTTACTGGCTTCAGGGTTAACCGAGGCGGCCAGGAAGCCAGGGAAAAGGAACCCCGGATGCTCATCAAACCCGAACAGTCCTGTCTGGTCGTTATCGACATCCAGGAAAAGCTGGTGCCCGCCATGCAGGCGCCCGCCAAGGTGATCCGCAACACGGCGCTGATGATGCGCGTCGCCGATCGCTTGGGCATTCCCATTCTGATGACGGAACAGTACCCGAAGGGCCTGGGCCGCATCGTGCCGCAGCTCCAGGGCATCGCCCCGGATGCCCAGGTCATCGAGAAGATCCATTTCTCTTGCATGAACGAAGACACCTTTCAAAAGGCGTTCGAGGCAACCGGCCGCCGGCAGGCGGTCATCACCGGGATGGAGGCCCATATCTGCGTCATGCAGACGGGCGTCGACCTGATGGACAAGGGCTATGAAATCTTCGTCGTCACCGACGCCACGTCGTCCCGCACCCTGGAAAGCGAGAAGGCCTGCCTGGACCGCCTGGGGGCTGCCGGGGCGGGCATCGTGACGTCGGAAATGGTGATCTACGAATGGCTCGGCCGGGCCGGAACGGAGGCTTTCAAGGAAGTTCTTCCGTTCATTAAACAGTCATAAGAAACAATTAGTTAAACGGAAAACTTAAGGTGAAACCATAATGACTTCCCTGCGCGAGCCCGCCGGCGTGATCCTGCCTTACCGGGACAAGACGCCGCAAATCGATTCCAGTGCCTTCATCGCCGAAAACGCAGTCATCATCGGCGACGTAACGATCGGGGCGAATTCCTCGGTCTGGTACAACTGCGTCCTGCGCGGCGACATGAATTTCATTCGGATCGGTGCCGACACGAACATTCAGGACGGCACCGTCGTGCATATCGATTCAAAGGGCTTTCCGACGACCCTGGGCGACCGGGTGACGGTCGGCCATATGTGCCTGCTGCACGCCTGCGAGTTGCGTGACGACGTCATGATCGGCATGCAGGCTTGCGTCATGGACGGCGCCGTGGTCGGCGAAGGATCGTTGATCGCCGCAGGTGCGCTGGTCACTCCGGGCAAACAAATCGGCCCCGGCGAGGTCTGGGCCGGGCGGCCCGCCAAATACTTGCGCAAGGTCGGCGAGGGTGATCAGAAGATGCTCGATTACATCTGGCCCGTTTACGACAAACTGGGCGCCGAATACCGCGATGCGGGGCTGGATTTGCGCAAATTGCAGGTCAACCGCCGTCAACCGCCAAGCGACTGAGCCCGCCCATGGTCCTTGCCAAAGCGGACAGCGAAATCGACCTGTTGAGCGCCGGACAATCGGGCGACCGGCGGGCCGTGGCGCGGCTGCTGTCCCTGGCTGAGACCTCGGGCGGCCGCGCCGCCGCCGACACCGGTGCGGATGAGTTGATGGCCCGCGTCTATCAGGCCGCCGGATCGGCCCATGTCATCGGCGTGACAGGGCCGCCGGGGGCGGGGAAATCGTCACTGGTCAACGCCTTGGTCAAGGAACTGCGCCGCGCCGGTGTGACCGTCGGGATCATCGCCATCGACCCGTCCAGCCCGTTCTCGGGGGGCGCGATCCTGGGCGACCGGGTGCGCATGGGCGACCTGGGCGAGGACGATGGGGTGTTTATCCGCTCCCTCGCGACCCAAGGGGCGATGGGCGGCCTGGCCCGCCCGGCGTTGGACAGCGTCGACGTGCTGGACGCCTGCGGCTACGGCGCCGTCATCATCGAGACCGTCGGCGTCGGCCAGGACGAGGTCGATGTTGCCGCCGCTGCCCATACGGTCATCGTCGCTTCGCCGCCGGGCCTGGGCGACGGGGTGCAGGCGATGAAGGCGGGCATTCTGGAAATCGCGGATATCCATGTCGTCACCAAAGGCGACCGGCCCGACGCCGACAAGACCGCGGCGGACCTCGCAGGCGCCCAGGACCTGGGCCTGACCGGGCGGCAGGGCAGAAGCGACGACGGCACGGGGTGGACCGTCCCGGTCATCGCGACCAGCGCCCATGACGGGCGCGGCTTGGACAAACTGGCCCGGGCGGTTTTCGATCACCGCGCCCATCTCAAGGCGAGCGGCGAGGACAAGGAACGGCGCCGCCGGATCGCGAAAATGCGCCTGGAAACGGCGGCGCTGGACAGCATGCGCCGCGCCTTCAAACGGCTTTCGGGCGAAATGGCGGGGATGATCGACGATCTGGCCGACCGCCGGGCCGACCCGCGCGAGGCGGCCAAGGCATTGGTCGCGAAAGCCTTGAAGGACGCCGAATAGTCGGCGGCGCCCCGATCCCTATTTGACGATCAGCAACAGGGCGCTGATGGCGGCGATGCTCAGGATCGCGACGCGTAAGCGTTCGCGATCGACGTAGCGCCGGGTGATCGGGGCAAGCGCCAATCCAATGGCAACGCCGGGCAACAGGATTAGGGTGCGCCCCAACTCGGGCATGCCGAAGGCGCCGATCATGTAGAGCGCCGCCGCCGCCAGCAGGTAGGCGACGGTGAAATATCCGCCCAGCATGGCGCGGGCGAACTTCGGGTCCGACCGCTGAAACGCCAGGGCGATGGCCGGGCCGTGGATGCCCGCCATGACCCCCATGATGCCTGAGACGGCGGAGGCCGCCAGCAGGTTGCGTAGGTTCGCGGCGACCGGCACCCCGGCCATGCTGATGCCGACGGCAAGCAAAATCATGACCCCGAACACCCGTTGCAGGTCGGTGCCGCCGAAGGCCTGCAGAGCCACGGTTCCGATAACCGTGCCCGCGGCCAGGCCGATCAGGCAGACCGACAACAGGGGGCGGTCGATGGCCGCCCGTTCGTTATGGGCCATGATCGCGGCCAGCGCGGCCCCCGCCAGCAGCAACGGCCCGGGCACGAACTGGGGGTCGACCAAAGCGAGGATGGGGGCCGCCACCAGGGCGAAGCCCAGACCGACCGCGGCCTGAAACGCGCAGCCGACGGTCATCGCGCCGGCGGCGATCAAGATGGTGGGCAGGGTCAGGCCGTCAAACAACATGACGGCAATATAACGATTTACGGCTTCGGCGCTCGGCCGATCGAAATCTCCCGCAAATAGGCGGGTTCCGCGATACCGGGTTTCAGCCGGGTGTCGGGAATCGGGGCGCCGAGAACCGTAGTCACGGGAACCACGCCGGCCCAGACGTCCAGGTCGTAGTCTTCTTCGTCGTCCACGGGCCCGCCGGCCCGGACCTTGGCCGATCCTTCGTCGATTTCCAGGGCGCAGATGGTCGTGCCCTTCATTTCCTGATCGTTGACGGGGCGCAGTTCCTCCCACCGGCCGGGCGTCAGGCGGTCGGACAGGTCCTTCAGCGCCGCCAGTTTTTCGGCTTCGTCCTCGATCTTCACAGCCTCGCCGAACAGGGTCACGCCCCGGTAATTGACGGAATGATGGAATCCGGAGCGCGCCAGCACGATCCCATCCAGATGGGAGACCGTGAAACAGACCGGGACGCCGCTGGTGACCGTGCGCAGCATGCGGCTGGCGGCGGACCCGTGCCAATAGACCCGGTCGCCCTTGCGCCAATGACAGGTCGCCGTGACGTAGGGCGCGCCGTCGATGACGTAGCCGACATGGCACAGCAGACCTGCGTCCAGGATCGCGTCGACCGTGGCTCGGTCATAAACGGCGCGGGTCGGGGCCCGCTTGATCCGCGATTTTTCGGTGATCCGCATCTCGTTCTCGGCAGTCATGGCATTTTCCTTGGTTAGGGGCGGTCAAATGGTATCGGCGGCCGGCTCTCTTCGGCCTGTTCCTCTCTATACCGACCATATTGGTTCTGATAAAAGGTCCATAAAATTGAATATAAAGGAGCCATTTGGATGGCCGCGCCGAACCTTCGCAAACGGGGCCGGGATTCCGCCCTGATCGATCTGCATCTGGATCGTGCCTCGGGCCAGCCCTTGAACGAGCAACTCTACAAGGGCCTGAAAAGCTTGATCTTGAATGGCGTTTTGCGGTCTGGGGTTCGCTTGCCGGCAACCCGTATTCTGGCGGGCGAGTTGGATGTTTCGCGCAACACGGTGCTCGCCGCGTATGACCAGTTGCTGGCCGAAGGCTTCACCGAAGCCCGTCCGGGCGCAGGCACGCGGGTCTCCGCGGATTTGCCAGATTTGTCGGAAGACCACCGCGCCGCCGATCCGTTGCCTCAAGGGGCGGCGACGCCCGACCTTCCGGCGCGGGTGCTCGACCTGATCTCCCGTCATCAGCCCGGGACGACGCAGCATCGCGCCTTTCTGCCGGGCACGCCGGATGTCTCGGCCTTTCCGTTCGAAGAATGGGGCCGTGCCGCCGGAAGGTTCTGGCGCCGGCCGCCCCGCGATCTGTTGGAAGACCGGGACGGGCGGGGGCACGGGCCGCTGCGCCGCGCCATCGCCGATTACCTGGTGGCCGTGCGCGGGGCCAAATGCACCGCCGACCAGATCATCATTACCTCCGGTGCCCAGCAGGGCATTGACCTTTGCGTCCGCGTATTGCTGGAACCGGGCGATCCGGTGGTCATGGAGAACCCGGGATACCGGGGGCTGATGTCGGCATTTTCCACGGCGGGGGTCGCGGTCGTCCAGGCACCGGTCGATGGCGAGGGCCTGAACGTCGCCCGCGCGCGGGCGCTGGCGCCACGTCCGCGCCTGTTGGCGGTGACGCCGTCGCATCAGTTTCCGTTGGGCGAGACGATGAGCCTGGCGCGCCGCCTGGACCTGCTGGCCTGGGCGCGGGACGCCGGGTTCTGGGTGCTGGAAGACGACTACGACAGCGAATACCGCTATCGCGGGCGACCCCTGGCGGCGCTCCAGGGCTTGGATGGGGGCGACCGGGTGATCTATGCGGGCACCTTTTCCAAGGTCATGTTTCCGGCCCTGCGGCTTGGCTATCTGGTGGTGCCCGAACCTTTGATCGAAGCGTTCCTGCGTCTGCGCGGTGCCGTTGACGATTTCCCCGCATTGGCGATGCAGCCGGTCTTGGCCGAATTCATGGAAACGGGACGGTTCGGCGCCCATGTGCGGCGAATGCGCCAGATTTACGGCGAACGCCAATCGATTTTGCGGGATGAATTGACCCGGCGGTTCAGCGGTTTGTTCACGGTGCCCGACGACGACGCGGGCATGCACCTGACCGTCGGGCTAAGCGACGACGCCTTTCACCGGGGGCTTCGCGACGGCGCGATCAGTCGCGAGGCGGCGAACCTGGATGTCACCGCCCGGGCGCTATCCGGATACTACGCCGGGTCCGAGAAGCGGCACGGGCTGGTGCTTGGCTATACCGCCCATCCGGAGGAAACCTTGCGGGCGGCCGCGGCGCGCCTGGAACAGGCGACGGCGCGTGCCGTCAAGAGCGACTAGGGGCGCGCTTGGCGGCGGTGCCGGATTTCGCGGGATTCTTCGCTGCGGGCTTCTTTGCAGTCGGCTTTTTGGCCGGTCCGGGCTTTGCCGCCTTCGTGCCTTGGGCCGGCTTGGCCGGTTTGGGTTTTTCAGGGGCATTGGCGGCATGCATGTCGTCGGCGTCCAGACGGATCTTCACATAGGTGCCCGGCGCGTCGTCCAAAGCTTTCAGGTTGCCGTCGCCGGGAACCCGGGCAGGCACAGTCTCCGCGCCGGCATTCTCGCGGACCCAGGCGTCCCAATCCGGCCACCAGGACCCGTCATGCTGCTCTGCCCCGGCCAGCCAGGCTTCGGGATCGGCGGGCGTGTCCGCGTTGGTCCAGAAACAATACTTATTCGCCGACGGTGGATTGATAACCCCCGCGATATGGCCCGACGCCGACAGGACGAAGCGCATCGGTCCCTGGTAGATCTGGGTCGAGGCGTAGGTCGCCTTCCACGGTGCGATATGGTCCTCGCGGGCGGAAATCGCATAGGTCGGCCCGGAAATCTTGCCGAGGTCGATGGCCACGCCGCCCAGCGTGATGCCGCCCGGTTTGGCGAGGTTGTTCTCAAGGTACATCTTGCGCAGGTAGAACGAATGCATCGCCGCGGGCATGCGGGTGGAATCGGAATTCCAGAACAACAAATCGAAGGGGAAGGGATCCTTGCCCAGGAGATAGTTGTTCACCACGAAGGACCAGATCAGATCGTTGGCGCGCAGCATGTTGAAGGTCGTCGCCATTTCCGAACCTTCCAGGTAGCCGCGTTCGTTCATCTTGGCTTCCATGGTCTCGACCTGGGCCTCGTCAATGAAAACGGTCAGGTCGCCGGCTTCGGCGAAATCGACCATCGTCGTGAAGAACGTCTGGCTCTTGATCCGGTTCTTCCAGCGTTTCGACTTTTGCGTGGCGATCCAGGCCAGGGTGGCCGCAGACAACGTACCGCCCAGGCAATAACCGATCAGATTGACCGCGCGTTCGCCGGTCGCCTGTTCGACGGCTTCCAGGGCGGCCAGGGGGCCTTCGAACATGTAATCGTCGAAGGTCTTCTTGGCCAATTTGGCGTTCGGATTGACCCAGGAAATGATGAAGACCGTATGGCCCTGTTCCGTGGCCCAGCGGATGAACGAGTTTTCCGGGCGCAGGTCCAGGATGTAGTACTTGTTGATCCAGGGCGGCACGATCAAAAGCGGCGTGCGCAGAACGTCGTCGGTCAACGGATCGAACTGAATCAGTTCCATCAGGTCATTGCGGAAAACGACCTTGCCTTGCGCCGTGGCGACGTTCTTGCCGATCTCGAAGGCTTCCATGTCGGTCATGCTGATGGCCAGCTTGCCGTCGCCGCGCTCCAGATCGTCCAACAGGTTGTTGAGCCCGTGAATCAGGTTCTCACCCCGCGTTTCGACCGTAGCGCGCAACGCCTCCGGATTGGTCAGCAGGAAGTTGGTCGGAGAGACGGCATCGACGAATTGCTTGGTGTAGAAATCGACCTTGTGCCGGGTGTGGTTGTCCAGACCGTCAACGTCATGGACGGTCGACTGCAGCCACATGGCGGTCAGCAGGTAGGATTGCTTGATGAAATCGAAGACCTGGTTGTCGGACCAGGCTTCGTCGCGGAAGCGGCGGTCGCCGCGTTCCGGTTCGGCCACCGGTTCGGCCTCGGCGCCCATCATGCGAAGCGCCGTCGATTGCCAAAGCTCCATGTAGGCCTGCCAGAGGGTCAGCCCCGATTCCATCATTTTCGCCGGATTCGACATCATGTGGCGGGTCATTTCGAGAAATGCCTCGCCGATGTTCAGCGGATCGACGTCCTGCGATGGGATTTCGTCGCCATGCCGGGCGAGCCACTCGGTAACGATGCGCTGGCTGCGTTCCGCGATTTCGACCATGGAGGTCGAGAACTCCGTCGCTGACTCCAGAGGGTTGGTTTCGGTAGGCTTGTTGTCCATCGGGCGTTGCGTCCTTTGCTCCGACTAGGCGATTAGGGCAAAATATGGTACCGGATTGCGGTGATGCCGGAGAGCCTGAAAGTCAATAAAGTGAGGGCGTTAATCTTCGATGACATCAATCTGGGGCGATAGCGGTTTTTTCGCGATCGCAAGATGGCCGGGTTTTAGCTCGCCATCTGATGAATTTCAAGGCGGGGCGCCCCCGAAAGGCTAGATTCCGCAAGGGATTTCGGGGCGACAAGCGAATAAGGGAGTTATGCGGCATATGGGCGGGATTGAAGGCGCGAGCCAAGGGAATCGAACGCAAGGCCAGGACGGAAACGTTTGGCAAACGACCGGAGCGCCGTGCGGCATCCGTCGTCTGCGTCTCCCGATCGGGGTGTCATTCGCCGTGTTGATGGCGACGGCGCTGACCGGATGTTCCTCCGTCCCAGACGCGGTGAACCCGGCCGAGTGGTACAAGAGCACCGTGGATCTGTTCTCCTCCGACAACACGGGCGATCCCGAGGAGGAGGCGCGCCGCGCCCGCGAACAGCAGGTCGCCGAGGTCGCCGGTCAGGAACAGACCGAACAGGCGTTCCCCAAGGTGTCGGACGTCGACAGGCAGCGCGAGGAACGCAACTTGGGTCTGTCCGCCGACCCGGACCGGCCGCGCTACGCGCCCGCGATTACCCGCCAGGATCAGTCGCCCGCCGCCAACCCCATGCGCGCCGCGCCGGCGGCACCGCCGCCCGCGACCCCCATGGCCGCCGCGCCGGAACCCGAGGCGCCCGCCGCCGAGGCCCCCAAGACGGCCGAAGCGCCGAAGCTGACGGAACCCAAGGAGCCGTCGGCGAATAGCGAAGAGATCGCCAAGACGGTGCCTGGCGTGCCGCAATTCTCAATCCCGACCCAGCAAGAGCAGGAAGCCGAGTTTGCCGACCTGCAGAACCGCATGCAGAAGCAGTTGGCTGAAATCCTGGCCGCGGCCGGGGAAGAGCCCAAGTTCGTCCGCCCGACCGGGATGCCTGCGGGCCTCGGTGTCGGTGAGACCGTCGTCATTTCCGGTGAAGGCGTGTTGAACGCTTCCGGGCCGGACCTGCCCGCCAGCTTGACCACTGCGGCCGGTGAGCCCGCGACTGCCGTGTCTCAGCCTTTGCCGCCGGGGGCGACGCGGGTTGCGACCATCGTCTTCCCCAATGGTTCGGCCAAGTTGACGTCACGAGACCGCCAAATTCTGTCTCAGGTCGTCGCTTTGCAGAAAGAGCAGGGCGGCACCCTGCACGTCGTCGGGCATTCGTCGTCACGGACCCGCAACCTGAGCCCGGAAAAGCACCGCCTCGTGAATTACAAGGTTTCGGCGCTGCGGGCCAAGACCGTGGCCAACGAGTTGATCCGGCGGGGGGCCAACCGGCGCACCGTGGCGACGGCGGCTTTGGCCGACTCGCAGCCGCTCTACCAGGAGATCATGCCCAACGGTGAGGCCGGAAACCGGCGTGCGGAAATCTTTTTGACCCGCTAGCCGCTTTCCAAGTAAACGGAAGGCCGTCGGACGGGACCGGCTCCGCCGACCCAGCGACTGTCCGGTCTCCGCGCCGTCGTATTACCGTAATTGTCCGGCTGATATGGCTGCCGGGCAGAATTTTGGCACCTATTGAAACACGAATGACGAACCCGCGATGAAACAGGAATTCCACCGTATCCGACGTCTGCCGCCTTATGTGTTCGCGGAAGTGAACGCCATGAAGGCGCGCGCGCGCGCCGACGGCGAGGACATCATCGATTTTGGCATGGGTAACCCGGATTTACCGACCCCGCCGCATATCGTCGAAAAGATGATTGAGGCGGCGCAGGATCCCAAGACCCACCGCTATTCCAATTCGCGCGGCATTCCGGGCCTGCGCAAGGCTCTGTCGGCCTATTACGAGCGCCGTTTCAACGTCGCCGTTGATCCGGAACACGAAGCCATCGTGACCCTGGGGTCCAAGGAAGGCCTGGCCAACTTGTCGGCCGCCATCACCAGCCCGGGCGACGTGATCCTGGTGCCGAACCCGAGCTACCCGATCCATCAGTTCGGCTTCATTATCGCCGGTGCCGCCGTGCGCAATATCCCCGTGACGCCGGACGAGACCTTTTTCCAGGCGCTTGAGCGCGCGGTGCAGCACAGCGTGCCGAAGCCGACGGCGATCGTTCTCAATTACCCGAACAACCCGACGGCCGAGCTGGTCGATCTGGCGTTCTACGAACAAGTCGTCGATTTCTGCCTGTTCCACGGGATCTACATTCTGTCGGACCTGGCCTATTCGGAGGTCTATTTCGATAACAACCCGCCGCCCTCGATCCTGCAGATCCAGAAGGCGTGGGACATCGCCGTCGAGTTCACCTCCATGTCCAAGACCTATTCCATGCCCGGTTGGCGCATCGGCTTCGCCGCCGGCAACCGCGACATGATCGCCGCACTCGCGCGGGTGAAGTCGTACCTCGATTACGGCGCCTTCACGCCGATCCAGGTCGCCGCCGCCGCCGCCCTGAACGGGCCGCAGGATTGCGTCGATGAAATGCGCGCGGTCTACAAGGAACGACGCGACGTGCTGATTTCGGGCCTGGGGGCCGCCGGTTGGGACGTTCCCGCACCCCCCGCGACGATGTTCGCCTGGGCGCCGATTCCGCCCGACATGGCGCATCTCGGCTCACTTGAGTTTTCCAAGCTGCTGCTGTCCGAGGCCCAGGTCGCCGTGGCGCCCGGCGTCGGCTTCGGCGAACACGGCGACGGTTTCGTGCGGATCGCGGTGGTCGAGAACGTCCACCGCACGCGTCAGGCCCTGCGCTCCATTAAGTCTTTCCTGCAGCGCTATCGCGCCGGCTCGTTGGATAATTTGGACCCCGGACAACGGGCGCTCGGCTGATGGTTTCTCCTTTGCGTGTAGGTATCGCCGGGCTCGGCACGGTCGGCGCGGGTACGATCCAGGTTCTGGCGACACATCGGGACGAGATCGCCCGCCGTTCCGGTCGAGCCATCGAAGTCACCGCGGTTTCCGCCCGGGATAAATCGAAGGACCGGGGTGTCGATTTGTCGGGCGCGGCCTGGGCCGATGATCCCGTTGCGCTGGCGAGCGACCCCAACGTTGATGTGGTGGTCGAATTGATCGGCGGCTCCGAAGGAACGGCCAAGGATTTGTGCGAGGCTGCCCTCAAGAACGGCAAGCACGTCGTCACCGCCAACAAGGCGCTGATCGCCCATCATGGGCAGGCCTTGGCCGAAGCGGCGGAAAACGCCGGCGTGGCGCTGACTTTCGAGGCAGCCGTCGCTGGCGGCATTCCGATCCTCAAGGGCCTGCGCGAGGGCCTTGCGGCCAACGCCATCGGCCGCGTCTACGGCATTCTCAACGGTACCTGCAATTACATCTTGTCGGAAATGCGCGACACCGGTCGTGAATTCGATGACATCCTGGCCGACGCCCAGGCCGAAGGCTATGCCGAGGCCGACCCCAGTTTCGACGTCGACGGCATCGACGCGGCGCACAAGCTGGCGATCCTGGCCTCCCTGGCGTTCGGCACGCAGATCGATTTCTCTTCGGTGCATGTCGAAGGCATCCGTCATGTCTCGCCGGCCGATCAGGATTTCGCCAGCGAACTCGGCTACGGCATCAAGCTGCTGGGTATCGCCACGGAAACCGAAGGCGGTATCGAACAGCGGGTGCATCCCTGCATGGTGCCGATCGACGCCCCCATCAACCATGTCGGCGGGGTGTTCAACGCCGTGGTCGCCGAAGGCGATTTCGTCGATCGGGTGATGATGGAAGGACGCGGCGCCGGGGCGGGGCCGACGGCCTCCGCCGTGGTTGCCGATATTATCGATATCGCGCGCGGCAACATGGTGCCCGGCTTCGCCCGCCCGGCGACGGAACTGACGCCGCCCAGGCCCGTTTCCGTGGCCGCCCATCGGGGCTGCTATTACATGCGCTTCGAAGTCGTGGACGAACCGGGGGTCTTCGCCGGGATCGCCCAGGCGCTGGGCGCGCACAACGTTTCCATGGAATCGATCCTACAGCGCGCCCGCGACCCCGGAGAGCCGGTGCCCGTGGTGATGACGACCCACGACACGCTGGAGGCCGACATGACCGCCGCCGTGGCCGCCATCGCCGCCCTTGACGCCGTGGTCATGACGCCGCGTATCATTCGGATCGAAAATCTATAAGGCGAAAACCCGCCGACCGAACCTGAGAGGACCCGCCAGTGACCGACGCCGCAATCGACCGCAATCTGGCCCTGGAAGCCGTCCGTGTGACCGAATCCGCCGCCATGGCCGCACTCGCCTATCTGGGCGGGGGGGATGAGCGTGCCGCGGACGAAGCCGCCGTAAAAGCCATGATGAACCGCCTGGGCACGTTGATCCTGGACGGTACCGTGCGCATGGGCGAAGGCGAGGAAGGCGAGGTCGAGGATTTGTATACCGGCCAAACCATCGGCACCGGTGGGGCGCCCAAGGCCGATGTCGCGGTCCTGGCGCTGGAAGGCAAGTCGATCATCGCCCGCGGCGGCTATAACGCGCTGTCGGTGATCGCCCTGGCCGAGGACGGCGGCTTCATGTCCGTGCCCAATATCTACATGGAAAAGATCGCCGTCGGCCCGGACCTGCCGGACGGCGTGGTCGATCTGGACGCCGAGCCGGCGGACAACCTGAAGGCGCTGGCCAAGGCCAAGAAGGTCAAGGTCTCGGACCTGATCGTTTGCATGCTCGACCGGCCGCGCCATGCCCAATTGGTGACCAAGGTACGCGATGCCGGGGCCCGCATCCGTCTGATCCTGGACGGTGACGTGTCGGGCGCCGTGGCGCCGGCGCTGCCCGGTTCCGGCGTCGATATCTTTCTCGGCAGCGGCCGGGCGACCCAAGGCGTGCTCGCCGCCGCCGCGCTGCGCGGCCTTGGCGGCCAGATGCAGAGCCGCCTGATCGTTCGCAACGAGGACGAGGCGGCGCGCCTGCGCAAGGCCGGGGTCGAGGACGCGGCCAAGAAATACGATCTGACCGACATGGCGGCGGGCAACGTGACCTTCGCCGCCACGGGCGTCACCGCCGGCCCCATGCTGTCCGGCGTGCAGACCGAGAACGACGGCTGGTCGACCACCCATTCCATGGTCGTGCGCTCCAAGACGCGCACGCTGCGTTACATCGAAGGGCACCATCATGTGTCCAAGCTCGCTCAAGGGGGCTGAGGCCCCGCCAAACCCCTCGTCACGGGACGATAGCGCCCGGGCCCCCGCGGCCCGCGTGCTGGGTGTCGAACGGTCGCTGACGGGCCGAACCTGGCTGGAACGGCCCGTCGATCCGCGCGCCGTGCAGGTGCTTTGCCAGCGTTGGGAGCTTTCCGAACTGACCGCCCGCGTCCTTGCCGGGCGCGGTGTCGATCTGGACGACGTGCCGGGCTTCCTGGCGCCGACCCTCCGCGATCTGCTGCCTGACCCAGACCGGTTCCTCGACATGCTGGCGGGGGCGGAACGGCTGGCGGGGGCGATCATGCAGAACGAATGCATCGGCATCTTCGGCGATTACGACGTCGACGGGGCGACCTCCTCGGCCCTGCTGGCGCGTTTCATCGCGGCGGCCGGCGGCCGGTCGGCCGTCCACATCCCCGACCGCATCAAGGAAGGCTACGGCCCCAACCGCGAGGCCATGCTGGGCCTGCGCGAACGCCACGGGGCCTCGGTCGTGGTCACCGTCGACTGCGGGACCCTGGCGTTCGAGCCCCTGGCCGCCGCCCGGGACGCGGGCATCGACGTCGTCGTCGTCGACCACCACACGGCGGAGGCCGAATTGCCCCAGGCCCAGGCGGTGATCAATCCCAACCGACTGGACGAGACGGCGGGGCATGGGCAGATGGCGGCCGTCGGCGTCACTTTCCTTGTCGTCGTCGCGGTCAACCGAGTGCTGCGCGGGGCGGGCTGGTACAAATCGCGGCCCGAGCCGGATTTGATGCAATGGCTCGACTTGGTGGCTTTGGGAACGGTCTGTGATGTGGTGCCGTTGACGGGAATTAACCGTGCTTTGGTTACGCAAGGTCTCAAGGTCATGGCCGGGCGCCGGAATCTTGGCCTGCGCGCCTTGGCCGACGTGGCCGGCGTGGACGAAACGCCGACGGCCTATCACTTGGGCTTCGTCATGGGGCCGCGGGTCAATGCGGGCGGACGGGTCGGGGAATCGGACCTGGGATACCGCTTGATGACGACCGAGCACGAGGACGAGGCCTGGCATCTGGCGCGCAAGCTCGACGGCTTCAACCGCGAACGCCAGGCCATCGAGGCGGAGGTTCTGGCCGGCTCCATCGGCCAATTGGAAGACCTCGGCGGCGCCAGCCCCAATGCCATGGGGGCGGTCGCTTTGGCCCATGGCGAGGGCTGGCATCCGGGTGTCATCGGCATTGTCGCTTCGCGCCTGCGCGAACGGTACAACCGGCCTGCCTGCGTCGTCGCCTTCGGGGGCGCGGCAGGGGATGGGTCGGGTGATTTCGGCGTCGGATCGGGGCGCTCGGTCAAGGGCGTGGACCTCGGGTCCGCAATCATCGCCGCTCGTCAGGCCGGATTGATCGTGAAGGGCGGGGGCCACGCGATGGCCGCCGGTTTCACCGTGGCGCGGGAAAAACTGTCGGATTTTCAGGCATTTCTGGACGAACGGGTGGCAGTCCACATGGCCGAAAGCGGTATTCAGCCGACGCTTTATCTGGACGGCGGCCTGCGCCCCGACGCGGCGACCGAGGAATTGGTCGAGGAGATCGCCAAGTTGGGCCCCTTCGGATCGGGAAATCCGGAACCGCGGTTCGTAATGCCGCATGCGCAGCTGACCTTTGCCGACCGGGTCGGGGAGAATCATGTCAAATGCGCGGTCGCCAAGGACGGCAAGGGGAGTCTCGGGGGCATCGCTTTTCGCGCGTTGGACTCGGACTTGGGTGCGGCTTTGTTGAACCATGGCGGGCGTCCGCTGCACCTCGCGGGGCGGCTTCGGCTCAACAAATGGAACGGCCGGACGACGGTCCAGTTCCAGATCGAAGACGCCCAACCGACCGATTGAGTAAATTTCTTGAAAAAGTCCCCTTGATTTTGCCGACGGGGGCGTATACCAAGTGCGCCTTCGGACGACAGGGCCCTTTCGGGTTCTCGCAGTCCCCATCGTCTAGCCCGGCCTAGGACACCTCCCTTTCACGGAGGAGACAGGGGTTCGAATCCCCTTGGGGACGCCATTTCTTTTTACTTTCCCGACTCGTAAACGATTGCGCCATTGCCCGGTTTCCGGTTGCAATGGTGTGCGTCGTTTACCGCGCGTGGGGAGGGAATTCGTGGTCGATCGCTTCAGCGCTGCAGAATTGCCGGTCGATCCGGATACGTTAACGGGGGATTTCGCCTGGCTGCACGGCTATTGCGCGGAGCGCTCGGGCCCGACCGGCATGGCGCAATGGTCGGATATCCGGCTCGTCGACTTTCCTTCAAGCCTGTTGCCTGTGTTGGTCATCATGGATGTGGTGGACGACGCGAGGGCCTTTGTCTTCCGCTATTGGGGCACGGAGCGGACCAATCTCCAGGGCGTGGATATGACAGGCAAGTCTGTCATGGACCTGGCGATCCCGGGACTGGCGGAAGGCATGCTGGAACAGAATCTCCGGGCCGTGGAGGCGCGGGGGCCCATTCTCTACCGAAACTGTTTCAGGTCGCCTTCGGGGAGGGTCGTCGAATACGACGCCCTGCGCCTGCCGGTGCTCGACGGTTCGGACATCAGCAAGGTCTTCGCGGTCAGTCAATTCATCGCCGGGCATGAGGTTTCACCGCCCGGATCCAGGGACCATCCGACGCCCGTTTGACGCCCACTCCATGGGTGTTCAGAAGGTCGGAAAACCCTGGCTTTGTGCGGTTCCGTCTGGCATACGTGTCCGACCGGCCGGCTCCCCGATAAAAGAGACCAACAAGAACCAGATCAGCTTAGGGGAACATCATGGGTAGCGATAAACTGACACTCGCCCATTTTCTGTACGAAGACGTCCGCAACGAACCGCAGGCGACGGGCGAACTCGCGTCCTTGATCAACGATATCGCGGCGGCGTGCAAAGCCGTCGCCAAATTGGTCAATCACGGTGACCTTGCCGGGAACCTGGGCGGTGCCGTGGGCCAGAACGTTCAGGATGAAACCCAGAAGGAACTGGACGTTCTCGCCAACGATACCTTCCTGACCTGGACGCGCCGCGGCGGACAGTTGACCGCGCTGGCCTCCGAGGAAATGGAAGAACCCCATATCATCCCGATGGATGAGCCGCGCGGCAAATACCTGCTGGTCTTCGATCCGCTGGACGGGTCCTCCAACATCGAAATCAACGGCCCGGTCGGCACGATCTTCTCGATCCTGCGTTCGCCCGATCCCTCGCGCCTAGCGTGCAAGGAAGACTTCCTTCAGCCCGGCCGCAATCAGATCGCCGCAGGGTATGTGCTCTATTCGGCCTCGACGACCATGCTGCTGACCCTGGAAGGCAAAGGGGTGTCGAAATTCACCCTGGACCCGGGCGTCGGCGAATTCGTGCTGACCGAACGCAATATCCAGATCCCGGCCCAGGCCAAGGAGTTTGCCATCAACGCCTCGAACCAGCGGTTCTGGGAGCCGCCGGTGAGCCGCTATATCTCGGAATGCCTGGCCGGCAAGACCGGCCCCCGCGGCCGCGATTTCAACATGCGCTGGGTCGCCGCCATGGTCGCCGACGTGCACCGGGCGATTTCGCGCGGTGGGGTGTTCATGTATCCGGTCGACGACAAATGCCGCGAGAAGGGCGGGCGTTTGCGCCTGCTTTATGAAGCGGCGCCCATGGCGATGTTGATGGAGCACGCAGGTGGCCGTGCTTCGACCGGGCTCATGCCCATTCTCGACGTCGTGCCGACGGACATTCACCAACGAATTCCGGTGATGATGGGATCGACGGAGGAGGTCGAAGTTCTCGACCGCTATCACGCCGAGGCCATGCCCGCCAGCCGCGTCGGTGCGGCCGAGTAACGCGCTCGCGTCTACCTCGGGGAAAAGCCCCCTCTAATCAGAACTCGTCTTTGACCTGATTGACCAGCTGATGCAGGCCCGTCGGCGTCTGCTGTTCCTGCGGCGGGCCGCCGTGGACCTGGGCGTAGTATTCCAGCATGTGCTGAAATTCCTCGAGTAGGCGGCCGTCCGAGATGGCTTCCGGGTCCATGTGATAGGCCACAAAGGCCGAGAAATTGGCCGCCGCATGGCGCATGCCCTCGGCGATGGCTTCGGGCGCCAGGCCGCTCTCTAGCCGCGTATTGGCGACATTGATGATCTGATTGGCGATCTGGACGCTCAGGGTGTGGTCGTCGTCGCCGTGGCCGTGATCGTGGCCGCAATCGGGCCCATGGACATGATCGTGGTCATGGTGATGCCGGTGATTGTGGTCGTGGGAGTCGTCGTGATCGGCCATGGCTTGGCGTTCCTTCGTTGCTGCCGTTGTGAGGCGATTTGGCCTTGCTATAGCACATCGTCTGGGTCTCGGGGACTCCGTTCCCCTGTCTTGGTCGGAGTGCCGTGCCGGCATTCAAATATGGACCTCCGTTCATGTTGCCAACGCATGAAGTTAGGCAGTACCTTCGCGATAACGAAGACCGAACCGGAACGGGCGAGGAAGCGGGCAGTATGAGCACGGAAACGGGGACCTATCGGCTGATTACTCGGCCGGATTTCGATGGCGTCGTCTGCGGCGCGCTATTCATGGAGCAGGACATGATCGATGCCGTCATGTTCGCCCATCCCCGCGATATGCAGCATGGCCAGATCGAGGTCTCCGGCAACGACATCACGACCAACCTTCCCTACGTTTCGGGTGTGCATCTGTGCTTCGACCACCATGTCAGCGAGTCCGAACGCATCGGACCCATGGAGAACCACGTCATCGACCCCAAGGCGCCCTCGGCGGCGCGGGTGGTCTTTGATCATTACGGGGGAAAGAAGGCGTTTCCCCTGGTCGACCCGGCCTTGATCGACGCCGTGGACAAGGCCGATTCCGCCGCCTTCAACGAAGAAGAGATTCTGGCGCCCGACGGCTACACGATGCTCAACTTCATTCTCGACGGCCGCACGGGGTTGTCGCGGCTGCGCGATTTCGCGATCTCGGAAGAGCAGTTGATGATCGATATGATGACCTATTGCCGCCATCATCCGGTCGATGAAATCCTGCAAATTCCCGACGTCGCGGAACGGGTGCGGACCTATATCCTGAACGAGGAATTCGCCGAACTGCAGATCAAGCGCTGTGCCGAGGTCAACGACAACGTCGTCACGGTCGATCTACGTGGCGAGGACACGCTCTACACGGTCAATCGGTTCCTGGTCTATGCGCTGTATCCGAAGTGCAATATCTCAATCCACCTGACCAATCTGGCCGACAAGGGCCGGGTCGAGATCGCCGTCGGCAAATCGATCCTCGACCGTTCCAACAAGGTCAATATCGGCTCGTTGTTGCTGCAATACGGCGGCGGCGGGCATGCGGCGGTCGGGACCTGTCAGGTCGCCCCCGACGACGCCGACCGCATCGCGCGGGAAATTCTAACGGCGGTACGTGGCGAATAGCCAAAATCCTCGCCGTCACAATCACTCACTCACTCAAACAATAAAATCTCCGGGAGACTTCCATGACCGCGCCTTTTTCCATCGACCGCATCGACCATTTCGTCATCACCGTGGCGGACGTGGACAAGACCTGTGAGTTCTACGAGAAGGCGCTGGGCATGAAGCGGGAAGATTTCGAAGCACGGCCCGGAGATATCCGCTCGGCCCTGCTGTTCGGGCGCAACAAGATCAATCTGCACCCGTACCCCAGCCCCTATGAGCCCAAGGGCGTCAACCCGGTGACGGGGGCGGGGGACTTCTGCCTGATCACCGAGACCCCGATCACCGAGGTCATGGCCCACCTGGAAGGCCTGGGCATCGAAATCGAGGTCAAGCCCTCCAAGCGCACGGGGGCGCTGGGCGAACTCGATTCGATCTACTTCCGCGATCCCGACGGCAATCTGGTGGAAGTTTCCAACTACGTCTGAGGGCCGGGAGATTCCGTCCTCAGACCTCCGTCACACCGCTGATCACGAAGCCCTGGTTCGCCGGATAACGGCGTTCCGCGCGGGCACGGGCTTCGTTGACGTCGCTGCCTGAGAATTCGATGAAATGGGTGTCCGCCCATTCATCCTTGAATATCTTGTGGCTGGTCCCGTCTTTCAGGGCGTCCAGCACGTCGCTGTTGTGAATTTCGAACTCGAAGACCGGCATTGATCACTCTCACCCATTGAATGTGGCAACCGACCTGTTGCGGGACCGGCGCCCGATCCATGGGCATCCCGGACCCTGGTCTGATTATTGTCCGAACCCTATGTACGGATAAGTGACGGTGATGAATGTGACCTATGTCACAAAGACTATGCCCGTTCCCGGCCGGAAAAACTGAAAATCACATAAAACGTTGAGAAATAACGATAATTAGGCGTTTAGCGCCTTTTCCAGATCGCGGATCAGGTCGTCCGCTGTCTCGATGCCGATGGACAGGCGCACCACGTCGGGCCCTGCGCCGGCGGCGATCTGCTGGTCTTCCGTCAGTTGCCGGTGGGTCGTCGAGGCTGGATGGATGATCAGCGACCGCGTGTCGCCGACGTTGGCGAGGTGGGAGAACAACTCCACCGTCTCCACGCATTTGATCCCGGCCTCGTAGCCGCCCTTGAGCCCGAAGGTGAAAACCGAACCCGGCCCCTTCGGCAGGTATTTCTTGGCGAGATCATGGAACGGGCTGGATTTCAGACCCGCGTAGGACACCCAGGCGACGGCCGGATGGCTTTCCAGGAATTCCGCGACTTTCTGTGCGTTCTGGACGTGGCGGTCCATACGCAGGCCCAGGGTCTCCGTGCCGGTGATGGTCAGGAAGGCGTTCATCGGCGCCATGGACGGGCCGAAATCGCGCAGCGCCACGGCCCGCGCCTTCATGGTGAAGCCGAAATCGCCGAAGGTCTCGTAGAAGGTGAGGCCGTGATAGGCCGGGTCCGGCGTGCACATGCCGGGAAACTTGCCCGACGCCGCCCAATCGAATTTGCCGCTTTCAATGACCGCACCCCCCATGGAATTGGCATGGCCCGACAGGAACTTGGTCGTCGAGTGAACGACGATGTCGGCGCCCCATTCGAAGGGCCGCAGCAGGTACGGCGTCGCCAAGGTGTTGTCGACGATCAGCGGCACGCCGGCCTCATGGGCGACCTCGGCGACCGGCTCCAGGTCGACAATCAGGCCGCCGGGATTGGCGAGGGCTTCCAGGAACACGCCCTTGGCTTCCGGATGGTCCTTGAGGGCTTGGCGGAAGTTTTCCGGGTCCGTCGGGTCGACGAAATGACAATCCCAGCCCAGGCGTTTGAACGAATGGCCGAACTGGGTGATCGAACCGCCGTAGAGGTTCTTCGACGCGATGAAGCAGTCGCCCGGCTCCAGCAGGGTGAAGAAGGTCAGGAACTGTGCCGCATGGCCGGAGGAGGCACAGACGGCGGCGCGTCCGCCTTCCAGGTTGGCGAGCCGTTCCTCCAGCACCGAGACGGTCGGGTTGGTTAGCCGCGAATAGATGAAGCCGAAGGTCTGCAGGTTGAACAGGTCGGCGGCGTGTTCGGCATCTTCGAAAACGTAAGACGTATTCTGATGGATCGGCGTGACGCGGGCCCCCGTTTCCGCGTCGGGCCGGGCCCCCGCATGGATGGCGCGCGTCTCGAATCCGAATTCATGCGGGCCGTCGGGCTTTTTGCTGTCGTCGGTCATGGCTGCGTCACCGTTTCGGCCGTTTGGATGAGATGACCCCGGAATTCACGCCGCTCCAGCCCAGTTCTCCGAACAGGCGGCCGTATTCGATCTTGGGGCAGCGATCCATAATGACGGTCAGGCCCGCGGCCTCGGCCCGCGCCGCCGCGTCGTCGTCGCGCACGCCCAATTGCAGCCAGATCACCTTGATCGCCTTTTCGTCCTTCAATTCGATGGCGCGGTCGATGATGCCGCCGGCGTCCTTCGACGCGCGGAACACATCGACCATGTCGATCGGGCCGGGCACGTCGCCGAGTTCCGCATAGGTCATCTGGTCCCAGATTTCCTTGCCCGCATGACCGGGGTTCACGGGAATAACCGAATAGCCTTTGCCCAACAGGTACTTCATGGCGAAGTTCGACGGTCGCACCCAGTTGGGCGAGGCCCCGACAATGGCGATGGTGCGTACGTCCTTGAGGATCCCGGCGACCAGCTTGTCGTCGTAGACCAGGGGTGGGGGGGCGGCGTCGGCGAGGGTGGGCTCGGTCATTTGGGGTCCTTGGGGTCGAACAGGTCTTCGCCCGGCAGCCAGTCGGGCATGGGCTCTTTTTCCAGGAAGGCGCCGACGCCATGCTGCGCATCGTCGTGCAGCATGTTGCGCACAATGGTTTCCGTCGCCAGGTCGTAGGCGGCGTCCAGCCCTTCCTCGATCTGCTTGTAGAACAAGGATTTACCGGCCTGTACGGCGGTCGGCGACTTGCCGGCGATGGTCTCGGCCAGGTCGTGAACGGCGGCGTCCAGCGCCTCGGCCGTGACGACCCGGTTGACCAGGCCGTATTGCCGCGCCGTCTCGGCGGAAATGAATTCTCCGGTATAGAGCAATTCCAACGCCTGTTTGCGCGGCAGGTTGCGGGTCACCGCGACCATCGGGGTGGAGCAGAAGAGGCCCAGGTTGATGCCCGAGGTCGCGAAGCGCACACCCTCGGCCGCGACGGCCAGATCGCATTGCGCGACCATCTGACAGCCAGCGGCGGTCGCCACGCCGTGGACCTTGGCGATCACCGGCTGCGGAATGCGGGTGAGGGAGGTCATCATCTTGGAGCACTGCTTGAACAGGCCCTCCAACGCGTCTCGGCCTTGCAGGCCTTTCATTTCCTGAAGGTCATGCCCGGCGCAGAACGCGCGCCCGTTGGCGGCGATGACGACGACGCGGGTGTCGCGGTCGTCCATCAGGGCGTCCAGCTGCGCCTGGATCGCGGCCATCAGGTCGCCGGACAGCGCATTGAACTTGTCGGGCCGGTTCAGCGTCAGGGTCGCGATGCCGTCGCGGTCGTCGCGTAGCAGCAAGGCTTCATTGCCGCCGGTCGTCTTGGTCTCGGGCATGGGTGTTGGTCTCCTCCTGCCTTCGTTTCTAAGGCTCCCGGGGCAGGTAAGGCAAGCCCGCCCGGCGATGGAAGGTTCGCGTTGACGTTAACGTAAACGGTAAGTACCGTCTGCCCCTCCCGCAAGACTTAGAAAGAAAATCAAGACGGAGTCCGCCGCAAATGACGCGCTTCACCGCCGAACAGTTCAACACGATCATGGAAGATGAATTGCCTTTCGCCCATGAGGTCGGCATGCGGGCCGAGACGATCGAGGAACGCAAGGCCGTCTTGCGTATGCCGACGGATGAACGGCAGCTGCGCCCGGGCGGCACCGTTTCCGGCCCGGCCATGATGGCGCTGGCCGATGCGGCGATGTACGCGGTGCTGCTGGGCGCCATCGGGCCGGTGAAACTGGCCGTGACGACCAGCTTCAACGCCAACTTCCTGAGCAAGCCGCAGCCGGGGGACCTCGTCGCCGAGGCGGAAATCCTCAAGCTTGGCAAGCGCTTGGCGGTGATCGAGGTGGCATTGCATTCCGACGGTTTCGACGCACCCGTCGCTCATATGACCGGGACCTATTCGATCCCGCCCCGAGACTGAGCCCTGGGGCTTGTCGAAATGTGAGGTATTATAATACCGTCCATGTAAATGACGGAAAATGTTGCGGTTTTCCGCTTGACTTCCCGTTCTTCTGTGGCATATTCCGCCGCCTCCGGCCACCCGTGCGCCTATTGATCTGTGCGGGGGCCGTGATCGAATTTTAAGGAACGTGACCCATGAAAACCTTCTCCGCGAAACCGTCGGACGTCGAAAAGGGTTGGTACGTTGTCGATGCCGAGGGCCTGGTCCTCGGTCGTCTGGCTTCTGCCATCGCCACCCGTCTGCGCGGCAAGCATAAGCCGATGTACACCCCGCATATCGATTGCGGCGACCACATCATCGTCATCAACGCCGATAAGGTGCGTCTGACCGGCAACAAGCTGCTGGACAAGAAGTATCACTATCACACCGGTTATCCGGGCGGCCTCAAGACCCGCACCGCCGGCGGCATCCTGAGCGGTGCGCATCCCGAGCGCGTCGTCTACAAGGCCGTCGAACGCATGATCAGCCGTAACCCCCTGGGTCGCGACCAAATGCGCAAGCTGCACGTCTATGCCGGAACGGAACACCCCCATGCCGGTCAGCAGCCCCAGGTTCTGGACGTTGGCGCCATGAACCCGAAGAACAAGAGGAGCGCCTAATCCATGTCCGATGAAGTGAAAACGCTTGAAGACCTGGGCGAAGTCACGGGCATCGCGCCCCAGCCCGAGGAAACGGCGCCCGCCGAGCCGGTGATCGACGAACACGGCCGGTCCTACGCCACGGGCCGCCGCAAGGACGCCGTCGCCCGCGTCTGGATCAAACCCGGTCCGGGCAAGATCACTGTCAATGGCCGCGACGTCGATGTCTATTTCGCCCGTCCGGTTCTGCAGATGATGATCAAGCAGCCGTTCGAGACGGTCGAACGCTTGGGCCAGTACGACGTGATGTGCACGGTCAAGGGCGGTGGCCTGTCGGGTCAGGCCGGCGCCGTGCGCCACGGCATTTCCCGTGCGCTGACCTACTTCGAGCCGACCCTTCGGCCGAAGCTGAAGTCCGGCGGCTTCCTGACGCGCGACAGCCGCGCCGTGGAACGTAAGAAGTTCGGCCGCCGCAAGGCCCGTCGTAGCTTCCAGTTCTCGAAGCGTTAATCTGCAGGGCGATGGGGATGGCCCGGTCGGCCATCGCCCGTCTCCACGCAAGGTTTTGGAAAGGCCGTCCCGCCAGGGGCGGTCTTTTCGTTTGCGCGCCTCATCCTGCGGGGGAGGGCGTTCTGTGCTATGATGGCGGGCAACCGATAGAGGGAGATCCCGTCATGCAACGACGCCTGACAACGGTTTTGGCGGTCTGCGTTCTGGCCCTTTGGGCCCCCGCCGCCAAGGCCACGACCCTGGGCGACGACGGCCTGCACAAGCAGCCGTGGTTTGCCGAAACCTTCCTGATCCTGGGCGAAGACATTCATGAGGCGGCAGCCGACGGCAAGCGCGTCGCGGTGATCTTCGAACAGAAAGGCTGCCCTTATTGCCGAGAGATGCATACGGTGAATTTCGCCGAACCCGAAGTCGCCGAATACATCAAGGCCAACTTCATGGTCGTGCAATTGAACATGTGGGGTGCCCGCGAGGTCACGGATCTGGACGGCAAGGCCATGGAAGAACGCGAACTGGCGCGGCGCTGGCGCGTTAATTTCACACCGACCGTCGTGTTCCTGCCGACGCCCGAAGAAATGAAGGCCGGGATGACCGAGGCGGCGCGCCTGCCCGGCTATTTCAAGCCGTTCCATTTCCTGCGCATGTTTGAATACGTGAAGGCGGGCGCTTACGCCGACCAGCCGTTCCAGCGCTATCTGCAGGATAAGTTCGAAGAAATGGACAAGGCCGGCGAAAAGCCCAAGGTCTGGTAGACGCGACCTTGGGCCTTGCCGTGACTTGAGTTGCCCGCGTCAGGGTGTGCGGTTGAGGAAGGCCCGCAGGCGATCTTCCCAAAGGTGGGCGTCGATCATTGGCCCGGCATGGCCGTACTTGGTCTTGATCTCGCAGAATTCCGCATCCAGGCCGTTTGATTTCAGAAGGTCCACCGTCGGCTGGCCCAGCGCCACGTCGACGATGTTGTCCGTATCGGCGAGCACGTTCAAAAGCGGCGCCCTGTACTTGTCGGCATGGGGCGTCATGTCCGATCCGATGCCCGCTTCGTAAAGCTGGTAAAGACAGTTGGCATCGAACTCCTGGGCCCAGGCTTCGCCGCGCTTCTTGATTTCGATCGCCGCCGCATCCTTGCCGCCCAGCGTGTCGGCCAGATAGTCGCCGATGCCGTAGTTGGTCAGCCGTTCGACGCGCGCCGCCGCCAGTTCCGCATAGACAGCACCCGCGTCCGGGTTGCCGACGTAATGGCCGCCGTTCCAGCCGGCGCATTTGGCATAGCGGCCGCGGATTTCCTCGACCTGAGCCTGGGTCGTTTCGCGTTTGATGACGCCCGCGATCGGTACCAGGGCGCGCATACGCTCGGGATAGGTGGCGCCCCAGCGATAGGTCAGGTGGCCGCCGTAGGAATAGCCGATGACGGCCTTCAACTGGCCGATTCCCAGGTGGTCGATCAGGGCGCGTTGCGTTTCGACCGTATCGGCGACCGTGAACTTCGGGAAATCGGGGCCCCAGAGCTTGCCGGTCGCCGGGTTGACCGTCGCGGCGCTGGAGGTGCCGTAGCTGGAGCCCAGGTTGTTGGCGCAGACGACAAAGTATTTGTCCGTGTCGATGCCCTTGCCCGGGCCGATCAGCTTGTAGGCCCAGCCGTTTTCGTCGCCGGCGGCATGGGGGAAATTGGTATAGCCGTGGCACAGCAGGATGGCGTTGTCGCCGGCGGCGTTGAGCGTCCCCCAGGTCTCGTAAGCGAGGGTCAGATCGGGCAGGGTTTCGCCCGTCGATAGGGAAAATTCGCCATGGGTGTAGGTCTGGGATGTCGGCAATAGCATTGTTTTTGGGCCTTTTCGGGCTTGGATGTTTCGCAACGTAGCGAGAACTCTAGACCCGCGCCGGATTGCCGATCAATGCGCATTGTTGCGCCTAAGCGCGGGGGCGCTTATACCGTGGCCCATCCGATGGCTTGTCGGCCGTCGGCCCGACCATTCAGATTCAAGGACCAAGACCATGACCGCCAAGGTGTTCATCGACGGAGAGGTAGGAACCACGGGGCTGCAGATCAGTGCGCGCCTGGAACGCCGCGCCGACGTCGAACTCCTCCGCCTGGCGGACGCGGTGCGGAAAGACCCCAAGGCTCGGGCTGAGGCCCTGAACGCTGCCGACGTGGCGATTTTGTGCTTGCCCGACGCGGCGGCCAAGGAAGCCGTGGCGATGATCGACAACCCCAACACGCGGGTGATCGACGCTTCGACGGCGCACCGCACGGCGGAGGGCTGGACCTACGGTTTTCCGGAGTACGACAAGGGCCATGAGGCCAAGGTGGCGGCGGCCAAGCGGGTTGCCAACACGGGCTGCTACGCGGTTTCGTCGGTGGCATTGTTGCACCCGCTGGTCTCGGCGGGGTTGCTGCCGAAGAACTTTCCGGCGACGATCAACGCCGTCTCCGGCTATTCCGGCGGCGGGCGGCAGCTGATCGAGGCGTTCGAGGACCCGGGGGCGGAGGGCCATATCGAGGCCGCCGTGCGTGTCTACGCCCTGGGCCTCGCCCATAAGCACATTCCGGAAATGCACAAGTATTCGGGCCTCGACCATGCGCCGATCTTCGTGCCCTCCGTGGCGCGCTACATGCAGGGCATGATCGTGCAGATCCCGGTGCCGTTGTGGTCCCTGCCGGGCACGCCCAAGGCCAAGGACCTGCAGGCGGCGCTCGCCGATCATTACGCCGGTCGCCGCTTCGTCACGGTCGCTGAATACGACGCGGCCCTGTCCTTGGGCCATCTGGAGCCCGAGGGCCTGAACGGCACGAACGAGTTGAAGTTGTTCGTCTTCGCCAATGAGGGCACGGGGCAGGCGGTGCTGACGGCGTTGCTCGACAATCTGGGCAAGGGGGCCTCGGGCCAGGCGGTGCAATGCCTGAACCTGATGCTGGGCGTCGATGAGGCGACGGGCCTGGACGCGCCGCAGGAATTACTCAACTAGACTCCGGCGGGGCAGGCGCCCAAAGGCGACCTACAAGCGCGGCCTAGATGTCGATGTCTTCGACGAAGCGGGCGTGGTCCTGGATGTAGGCGAAGCGGAGTTCCGGTTTCCGGCCCATCAGGCTTTCCACCAGTTTGGCGGTCTTGCGTGCTTCCGTACGGATTTCCGGCTCTTCGCCGGTCGGCACGGTGACCCGCAGCAGAACCCGTTTGGTCGGGTCCATGGTGGTTTCCTTCAACTGGGCCGGGGGCATTTCGCCCAGGCCCTTGAAGCGGCTGACCTCGACCTTGCCGCGGCCCTTGAACTCGGTCTCCATCAGGTGGTCCTTATGGGCGTCGTCACGGGCATAGGCGGATTTGCCGCCCTGGACCAGGCGGTAGAGCGGCGGTAGGGCCAGATAGAGGTGGCCGGTCTCGACCAGCTTGGGCATTTCCTGGAAGAAGAACGTCATCAAAAGCGACGCGATATGGGCGCCGTCGACGTCGGCGTCGGTCATAATGATGACCCGCTCGTAACGCAGGTCGTCTTCCAGGAACTGATCGCCGGTGCCGCAGCCCAAGGCTTCCATCAGGTCGCTGAGTTCCTGATTGGCGCGCATCTTGTCGGCGGTCGCGCTGGCGACATTCAGAATCTTGCCGCGCAGCGGCAGGACGGCCTGGGTCTCGCGGTGGCGGGCCTGCTTGGCGGAGCCGCCGGCGCTGTCGCCCTCGACCAGGAAGATTTCCGTGCCGCCGGCCGTATTGCGCGTGCAATCGGAAAGCTTGCCGGGTAGGCGCACGCGGCGGGTCGCCGACTGGCGCTTGGTTTCCTTGGCGGCGCGGCGTTTGAGACGCATTTCCGCGCGCTCGATGGTGCGCTCCAACAGGGCACCCGCCTGGGCCGGATTGCCGGAAAGCCAATGATCGAAATGGTCGCGCACGGCGGTTTCGACCAGGCGGTGCGCCTCGGCAGTCGACAGCTTGTCCTTGGTCTGGCCCTGGAACTGTGGATCGCCGATGAACACGGACAGCATGATCGCCGCCCCACCGGTGATGTCGTCGGCCTGGATCTTGGCGGCTTCCTTGTTCTTCACCAACTCGCCGTAAGCCCGCAGGCCCCGCGACAGGGCCGATTTCAAACCCGTTTCATGGGTTCCGCCCTGGGCTGTCGGCACAGTATTGCAGTAGGAGGAACAGAAGCCTTCTTCGTCATAGGGCCAGGCGATGGCCCATTCGGCACGGCCGGAGCCGCCGTTGAGCTTGCTCTCTCCCACGAAAGGCTGATCGGTCAGGCATTTGCGCTTGTCCAACGTCGCCGCCAGGTAATCGCCGAGCCCGCCCGGGAAATGGAAGGTCGCTTCGGCCGGCGTCGTATCGTCGGCTTTCAGCAGCTTGGGATCGACGGACCAGCGGATTTCCACGCCCTTGAACAGATAGGCCTTGGAGCGCGCCAGTTTGTAGAGAGTTTGCGGCTTGAACAGAGCTCGGGCGCCGAAGATCTCGGGATCGGGCAGGAAAATAACGGTCGTGCCCCGCCGATTGTTGACGGCCCCCGCGTCCTCGAGCGCCGAGGTCGGGTGCCCGCGTTCGTAAGTCTGGCGCCAGAGTTTTTTATCGCGGGCGACCTCGACGACCAGCTTTTCCGACAACGCGTTGACCACGGAAATCCCGACGCCGTGCAGGCCGCCGGACGTTTCGTAGTTCTTGCCGGAAAACTTTCCGCCGGAATGCAGGGTCGTGAGAATGACCTCGAGCGCCGACTTGTCCTTGAACTTGGGGTGCGGATCCACCGGAATGCCACGACCGTTGTCGCGTACGGTCAGAGCCCCGTCCTCGCCCAGCGCGACCTCGATCCGCGACGCATGGCCGGCGACGGCCTCGTCCATGGAGTTGTCGATGATTTCCGCCGCCAGGTGATGCAGGGCGCGTTCATCCGTGCCGCCGATGTACATTCCGGGGCGGCGGCGGACAGGCTCCAGGCCCTCCAGGACCTCGATATCCTTGGCCGTATATTCGCCGTCGGCCGAGGCGACGGCCGATTTGGCCGGCTTCGCGGACTTCGAGGCCTTTGGCGGCGTCGGCGCGGGGGCCTTATCCGGTTGCTTTTTGTCTTCGGCGTGCTGAAATAGGTCGCTCATTCTCTTACCCGTGGGGGCGCTGTTCCGCTTGTTCTTAAGGTCCCGGCCGGGCGGCGCTGCGCTGGCGGTGATTGCTTCCCAAGATATACCATGATGGGGTAGGGGGGATGCAATGAATTACCATATATTGTGCTGATTTCGACGTTTCAGAAATAGGAATTTTTCGTCATGACAACCCCGGACGACATGCCCGACCCCTCCGAAACCGGCCCTGGCGGCGAAGAAGAGACGCCGCGCGGCGAACTGGCGATCCGCACCCTGGCCATGCCGGCCGACACCAATCCGTCGGGCGATATCTTCGGCGGTTGGGTCATGGCGCAGATGGATGTCGCGGGCGGCATCGCGGCGGCCCAGCGAGCCGGTGGCCGGGTCGCGACGGTCGCCGTCGACGGGTTCATCTTCCACAAGCCGGTGAACGTGGGCGATGTCCTCTGCTGCTATGCCGAGGTCGTTCGCGTGGGCATCACCTCGATCGCTATTCGCATCGAGGCCTGGGCTCTGCGGCAACGGGTACGCAACAGACGGGTCAAGGTGACCGAGGGCATCTTCACCTTCGTCGCCTTGGACGAAGCCGGGAAAAAGCGGCCCGTGCCGGAAGCCTAGGGGCGAATCCAGCCCCTGGCCGGGGCGGGATGAGTGCCAGCACGGAGGAGTCTTGCGGCCCGGGGGCGGCGGAGCCATCGGCAGCCCCGATAGACCGAGGGCTGCCGAATGTGGTCTCGCCGCCGACACCAGCCCGAGGGGCGCGCCAAGGGGCGCCCCGGCGGCCATCCTCAGCCGACCACCATGCAGGCATAGCCGGCGGTGAACATCAGGGCGAGGGCGGCGAGTTCGTTCAAACGGGACATCAGCATGGGTCATCTCCCCAAGGGTTGAAAACAATGGAACATTGTGTGAACGGAAAAGAACATAACAAGAACATGTGTGTCAACACAATTTCGTCATCCCCTTTCGTCGCGTAGGAAAAGCGCAGTATTCTGCGGCTCGGAACTGAGAAAACGACGGGGGTGCGTTTCATGACGGGATCGGCATTTAAGGCGGCGACGGGCGTTCTGCTGTGCGGGCTGCTCTGGTCGACCGGATCGGTTCAGGCCGACCAGCCCCAGGTGATTGCCGCCGAGGCCTCGCCCAACGGCGACGGCAGCTACACCGTGTCGGCGACGATCCGTCACGGCGATACGGGATGGGATCATTACGCCGACAATTTCGAGGTACTGGGCCCGGACGGCACCGTGTTGGAACGCCGGGTGCTTTATCACCCCCATGTCGATGAACAGCCGTTCACGCGCTCTGTCGGTGGGGTGAACGTGCCGCCGGGTATCAAGCAGGTGATCGTGCGGGCCCATGACAAGGTTCACGGATACGGAAACGCGACCGTCACCGTCACGTTGCCCGACCGCTGAGACACCGCGCCGTTCACGGAAATCCCTGTTACGGGCATCATTCTTTCGTCATATTCACCGACGTAGACTGTTGTCCCGCCATCGAGAGGAGCCTTCCCATGCGCCTGTCCGCCGCTCTTACCGCCGTCCTGATGACCGCCGTCCTGGTATTGGGCGCGCCGCGTCCCGCCGCGGCCGAGGACACCTATACCCAAGAAGAAATCGTGGCGAAGGCCAAAGGCTTCTTCGGTACCACGACCAAGGGCCTCGCCGATGCGATCCAGAAAGTCTTCGAGGAGCAGGGCAAGCCCAACGCGATCATCCTGGGCGAGGAAGCTTCGGGCGCCATCGGCATCGGGCTGCGCTACGGCAACGGCACGCTGGAGCGCAAATCAGGCACGACCCAGAAGGTCTATTGGCAGGGCCCGTCCATCGGATTCGATTTCGGCGGCAACGCGTCGAAGGTCTTCACCCTGATCTACAACCTGGACAACACGGAAGCTCTGTTCCAACGCTATCCTGGCGTCGACGGCAGTTTCTACGTGGTCGCCGGTCTGGGGATCAATTATCAGCAGGCGGGCGACGTGATCCTGGCGCCGATCCGCACGGGCGTCGGCCTGCGCGCGGGGGCGAGCGTCGGCTACCTGCATTATTCCAAGGAACATTCCTGGATCCCGTTCTAAGGACGGAATCCGCGATCGGGGCGCGACTGCCGTCCGGTCAGAGTTCTTCCAACGCCCGCTGATGTTCCAGGCGCCGACGCACGGCTTCTTCCGTGGCGCCCAGGCCCGATAGAACGCGCCCCGCCAATTGCAGGCTGCCTTCGATGGTCTCCGGCACCGCCGTATTGGCGCCGGCGGCGCAAAGGCGTTCGGCATGGCCCTTGTCCCGGGCCCGGGCATAGACGCTGATCAGCGGCCAATGTTTGCGGATTTCACCGACGATGCGTTCGGCCGCGGCGGGATTGTCCATCGTCACCACGACGGCGGCGCAGGTCCCGATATGGGCCCGTTTCAGCATGTCGAGACGCGAGGCATCGCCGTAGAACACCGGCAGCTTGTCGGCCCGGCCCTGGGCGACATGCGTCGGGTCCATGTCCAAGGCGATGAAGGAAATGGATTCCGATTGCAGCGTATTCGCCAAGGTCCGCCCGAACCGCCCGAACCCGGCCAGGATGACATGGCCTTCGATGTCGTCTTCCGCTTCCAGGGTGCCCTGATGGGCACGGGTCGTGGCGTCCCTCTCCATTCGGCCGGCGACTTTCTGGGCGACGGCGGCCAGCGGCGGCGTGAACAGCATGGTCAGCCCCGCGACGATCAACATGAACTGGCCGACTTCGCCGGGGATCAGGTTCAAGGTCATGGCGAGGCCGACGACGATAAAGGCGAATTCCCCGCCCTGGCCCAACAAAACGCCGGTTTCGAACGAGGTATGGCGGGGCAGGCCGAATGCCGTGCAAAGACCCGCCGCGACGATGCCCTTGACCAGGAACAGCCCGACCACGGACAGCGGAATCCAGAGCGGCTCGTCCCCGACCACGCGCCAATCGATGCCCATGCCGACGGACATGAAGAACAGGCCCAGCATCAGGCCCTTGAAGGGCTCGATGTCGACCTCGATCTCGTGGCTGTATTCCGTTTCGGCGAGCAACAGGCCCGCCAGGAACGCCCCCAATGCCATCGACAGACCGGCCGAGCCGGTGATCGCGGCGATCCCGATGACGGTCAGCAGGACCGCCGCCATGAACATTTCCGGGCTGCGGGTCTGGGCGACCAGGCGCAGGGCCGGACGCAGGACCAACCGCCCGACCGTGTAGATCACGGCGATGGTCAGGGCCGCCTTGCCCAGCGCCAGGGCCAATTCCTTTCCGACGCCACCTTCGACCTCGACCCCCAGCACACCGACCACGAACAGGATCGGCACGACGGCCAGGTCCTGCATCAACAGGATCGAAAAGGCCGCCCGGCCGAGTGGCGTGCCGAGCCGTCCGCCACCCATCAGCAATTGCATGACGATGGCCGTGGACGACAGCGCGAGGCACGCGCCGAGGACGATTGAGGCTTCGATCGAATTGCCGAAGGCATGGGCGATGGCGCCGATGATCGCGCCGGTGATCAGAATTTGCAGGCTGCCCAACCCGAAGACCAGGCGCCGCATGGCCCAGAGCCGCTCCAGCGACAACTCCAACCCGATGGTGAACAACAGGAACACGACGCCCAGTTCGGCCAGCGCCTTGACGCCCTCGATATCGGAAATCACGACATGGGACAGGGCCGGGAATTCGCCCGCCAGCAGGCCCAGGCCGAACGGACCGATCAGGCCGCCCAGCACCAGATAGCCGAGGACGGGGCTGACCTTGATCCGGTGGAACAGGGGCACCATGACGCCGGCGGCGATCAGGAAGACGATGATCTCGCGCAGATGGGGCAGGGTCGCATGCGATCCCATGGGCATCTCTTCTTTCGAGTATCCGGGGGATATTCCGACGATCAGGCGCTGCCCGACGGAACGGGATCAGGTTAGAGCCTTTTTCCCCCGGAATGAACCCTTTGCGGCACTGCAGCGAAACTTTATTCGCCGTCTTTTTCTGCTGTTCGGCCCAAACGGGCCTCGACCCAGACCTTGGCGAGGTCCAGGCGCCGCCACCAGCGCCCGGTGGGCGGGTCCAGGTCGATCGCCACGGCGGCGACGCGGCCGTCCTCGATGCGGGCGACGATCAAATCCACCGTCGTCAGATGCAGGCGCCGACCCGTTGCCGGGCGGCGCAGCAGGTTGCGTTTGATGAAGTCGCCGACAGGCAAGGCCCGGCGGCGCGCCGGAACCCAGAAATCGTAGGCGTCGGCGATGGCGCCCAGTGCCGTGGTGCCGTCGAAGGTAAATGCGCCCGCATTTTCCGGATCGTGCAGGCCGGGCCCGCGCGCGCCGAACAGGCGGTCCAGGTCGGGAATTCGGTCCGGCGGAGCGATCAGGATCACGTCGTCTCCGGGGGCCAGGCGGTCGACCTCGGCGGGGGTGCGCATCTGGCCGTCGCGGATCACCGAAACGATGTCGATCCCGTCGGGCAGGGGCAGGCGCGAGAGGTCGCGGCGGACGGACAGGCTGCGCGGCTGTACGCTATAGGCCGTCATGTCCCGCCCGGTATCCGTCGGCAGGCCGATTTCCACGCGCGGCGGCTGCGGCGGGCGCGGCGCCAGCATCACGCCCAGTCGGCGGCCGACGGCGCCGACGCTCCATCCCTGAACGATCAACGAGGCCATGACCACCATGTAGACGACGCCGAAATAAGTCTCCGCGTTCTCAAGCCCCGCCAGAACGGGAATGGTGCCGAGAAAGATCGGCACCGCGCCGCGCAGGCCGACCCAGGAAACGAAGGCCGTTTCGCGCAGAGGATATCGAAACCAGGCGAGGGACAGCGCCGTCGCCACGGGCCGGGCAATGAAGACCAGCGCCGCCGCGATCCCGACGGCGGGTAGAATGACCGGGATCAGGGAACTGGGCGTGATCAGCAGGCCCAGGATCAGGAACATGGCGATCTGGCACAGCCAGGCGAGCCCGTCGTGGAACCGGTTGATCAGCAAGGTTGCCTTATGCCGTTTGTTGCCGACGATCAAACCGGCGAGATAGACCGCGAGGAAGCCGCTGGCGCCGATCTCCTGCGCCCCCGCGAACAGCAGCAGCGCCCCGGCGGCGGCCAGCACGGGATAAAGGCCCGAGGCGATGTTCAACCCGTTCAGGGTCGTGAGCAGTAGATACCCCCCGAACACGCCGACGATCAGGCCGCCCGCGATCTGCAGTACGAAGCGCCCGGCGACGTCGGCGGCCGTATCGACGGACAGCGCCGCGTCGGTCGACAGGATCAGGCTGACGCAGGTCACGGTCAGCATGACGGCCATAGGGTCGTTCAGCCCGGCCTCGGCTTCCAGCAAGGCGCCTAGGCGTTCGCGCAGGCGCATGGCCCGCGCGGAGAGCAGCAGGAACACCGCCGCCGCATCGGTCGACGCGACGATGGCGCCGACCAGCAGGCCTTCCAGCCAACCGATGCCCAACAGATACCGCGCGGCGGTGCCGGTGATCGCCGCGGTGACCAGGACCCCGACGGTCGCCAGAATCACCGCCGGTGCGGCGACGCCCCGGAAATCGCGCCAGCGCGTGCGCAGACCGCCGTCGAACAGAATGACGGCCAGCGCGATGCTGCCGACCAGGTAGGTTGCCTCGTAATCGTCGAAGTCGATGCCGCCGGGGCCGTCCTCGCCGGCCAGCATGCCGAGAACCAGGAACACCAGCAGCAAGGGGGCACCGAACCGCGACGACAGCGTCCCGGCGAAGATGCTCGCCAGGATCAATCCCGATCCGATCAGAATAAGATGATTGGCCAGTTCCATGCCGATTGCCGCGAAGGTCCCAGAGTGCCGCCAAAGGGTAATCCATCATATTGGGATTCCAGGCGAAATTTAACAATAGAACCTGCTTGGTCGACGCGGAAAATCAGCGGTCGCTTGCGTCTTTCGGGTGGGACCGGCAATCTGCCTTCCAGATAACCTGAAACGAGCCGGCCGGACGGGCCGGGCACGAAATGGGAGGAAACCGTCAATGGAATACAGACCTTTGGGCCGCACGGGCGTCAAGGTGTCGCAGCTCTGCTTCGGGACCATGTCCTTCGGGGCCGAAGCCGATCTGGCCGCCTCGCGGGCGATGTATAAGAAGGTCCGCGATCTGGGGATCAACTTCTTTGACTGCGCCGATGCCTATACCAAGGGCAAGGCCGAGACCATCCTGGGTCAGTTGATGAAGTCGGAGCGTGACAATCTGGTCATCACCTCGAAATGCTTCAACAACATCCGGGGCGACATCAATTCGGCCGGCGGCAACCGCCGGCACGTTTCCAAGGCCGTCGAGGATTCCCTGAAGCGATTGAAGACCGACCGGCTGGACGTTCTGTTCATGCATCGGTTCGAAAAGCTTGCGCCGCTGGAGGAAGTTCTGCGCGGGTTGGAAGACGTCGTGCGGTCCGGCAAGGTGCTCTACATCGGGGCGTCCAACTACGCCGCCTGGCAGGTCTCGAAGGCGCTGGGCATTTCGGAAAAGAACGGCTGGACCAAGTTCGATGTGATCCAGCCGATGTACAATCTGGTCAAACGCGCGGCCGAGGCGGAGATCTTCCCCCAGGCCATGGCCGAAGGCCTGGGCGTCATCACCTACAGCCCCGTTGGCGGCGGCCTGCTGTCGGGCAAGTACGGCCCGGACAAGCGCCCCAAGAAGGGCCGGATCATGGACCAGAAGAACTACAACACCCGCTATTCGGCGGAATGGGAGTTCGATACGGCCGGTAAGTTCACCGAATTCGCCAAGGAAATGGGCGTCCATCCGGTGTCGCTGTCCGTCGCCTGGACCGCGGCCCATCCGGCGGTCACTGCCCCCATCGTGGGGGCCCGTGACGTCAAGCAGCTGGCGCCCTCGCTGAAGTCGCTGGACATCAAGATGACCCAGGAACTTTGGGATCAGGTGGCGGCCCTGTCGCGCACGCCGGCCCCGGCGACCGACCGGGTCGAGGAGTACGAACCGGTTCAGGTTCGCGGCTGAGGGCCCGCCCGTGCCGGACGACACCACGACGATGGGAGACGATCCGGCAAAAGACGGGCCGACGCCGGTGGAAATCCAGATCGACGGCCTGTGCAAGGCTTTCGGCGATCATCGCGTGCTATCGGGCATCGATGTGATGGTCCGGCGGGGCGAAATGCTGGCGATCGTCGGCGGGTCCGGTTGCGGCAAAACGGTCCTGCTGAACCATATTCTCGGTCGATTGGAGCCGGACCAAGGGCGGGTCCGGGTCGCCGACCACGACCTGGAAGACGCGCCGCTCGTCGACCTGGCGGACCTGGACACGGTCGAAGGCGACCGTTTGCATATCCATTGGGGAATGGTGTTCCAGCGCAATGCGCTGTTTTCCGGCTCTGTCCTGGATAACCTGGCGCTCTGGCTGGTCGAGGTGCGGGGTTTGGGCGAGGCCGAGGTTCTGACCATCGCAAAGCGGGTTCTGGCCGACGTCGATCTGGAGACCACGGAGGCCTTCATGGCAACCGACGTCAACGAGTTGTCCGGCGGCATGGCCAAGCGTCTGGCGCTGGCGCGTGCGCTCGCCATGGATCCGGAGGTCTTGTTCTATGACGAGCCGACCACGGGTCTCGACCCGACGACGGCGTCCAATATTCACGAACTGATCGCCCGGATGCATGTCGCGCCGACCCGCAGCGGCAAGGCGCGGACGACCCTGATCGTCACCCACGACAAAGACCTGCTGCGCCGCCTTCAGCCGCGCACGGTGATGCTCCATGAAGGACAGGTGTTCTTCGACGGGCCGTTCGCCGATTTCGAGGCGTCGGACTCGCCCATCATCCGGCCGTATTTCGACCTGATGCCCGTGCTGCACGGGCGCAGTCTCGATCCCCGCGACCTGCCGCCGCCGGGTCACGAGGGCTGAGCCCTCCGCCGGCTCGTTTGCCGGACTTTCCAATGAATCGGGCAAGAAAATTGGGGGCCTGCTTGTGAAAAGCAGAACCCCCAAGTTTGGCGCGTAAATTCTGTAGATGGCCGTTTCGGCCGTTCGAGATGTCTCGAAAAAGCGGGAGCGGGCAGGGCATTTGCCCCGCCCGCGTCCGGCGCAATTACGAGGAGTAGTACATCATGAACTCGACCGGGTGCGGGGTGTGTTCGAAGTTGTAGACTTCTTCCCACTTGAGATCCATGTAGCCGTCGATGGCGTCGTCGGTGAGGACGTCGCCCTTCTTCAGGAACTCGCGGTCGGCGTCCAGGGCTTCCAGCGCTTCGCGGAGCGAGCCGGAAACCGTCGGCACGCCGGCCAGTTCTTCCGCCGGCAGGTCGTAGAGGTCCTTGTCCATCGGGTCGCCCGGATGGATCTTGTTCTGGATGCCGTCCAGGCCGGCCATCATCATGGCCGTGAAGGCCAGATACGGGTTGGCCGTGGCGTCCGGGAAGCGGATTTCGCACCGCTTGCCCTTCGGGCTGCCCGAGTACGGGATACGGCAGGAAGCGGAACGGTTACGGGCCGAGTAGGCCAGCAGGACCGGGGCTTCGAAGCCGGGGATCAGGCGCTTGTAGGAGTTGGTCGACGGGTTCGTGAAGGCGTTGATGGCCTTCGCGTGCTTGATGATGCCGCCGATGTAGTACAGGCAGGTTTCCGACAGATCGGCATAACCCGAACCGGCGAAGGTCGGCGCGCCGTCTTTCCAGATCGACTGGTGGGTGTGCATGCCCGTGCCGTTGTCGCCCGCGACCGGCTTCGGCATGAAGGTCGCCGACTTGCCGTAGGTATGGGCGACCATCTGGACGCAGTATTTGTAGATCTGCACGTTGTCGGCAGCCTTCACCAGGGTGTCGAAGGCCATGCCCAGTTCGTGCTGGGACGGGGCGACTTCGTGGTGGTGCTTATCCATGGTCATGCCCATTTCCTGCAGGACACTGACCATTTCACCGCGCAGGTCGTGGCAGGAATCCACCGGCGGGACGGGGAAGTAGCCGCCCTTGACGCCCGGGCGGTGGCCCAGGTTGCCTTCCTCGAAGATGGTGCCCGTGACGTAGGGACCTTCTTCCGAGGTAAATTCGTAGCCGCATTTGTTCATGCTGACGTCGTAGCGCACATCGTCGAACACGAAGAATTCCGGCTCGGCGCCGAAGTAGGCCGTGTCGCCGATGCCCGTGCTGCCCAGGTAGGCTTCCGCCCGCTTGGCGACCGAACGCGGGTCGCGCTCATAGCCCTGGCCGGTGACCGGATCCAGGACGTCGCAGTTGACGATCAGGCTCGGCTGGGCCGAGAACGGGTCCATGACGGCGGTCGAGGCGTCGGGGATCAGCGCCATGTCGGATTCGTTGATCGCTTTCCAGCCGGCGATGGACGAACCGTCGAACATGATGCCGTCTTCGAATTCGTCTTCGGTCACGAAGGACGAAACCATGGTCAGGTGCTGCCACTTACCGCGGGAATCCGTGAAACGCAGGTCAACGTAGGGGATCTCGTTGTCCTTGACGTATTTGCAGAACTCCGCCGGTGTCTTGATATCCAAGCTCATATTCGCTTCCTTTTCTTTACACTAATGTCCAGACGATGTTTTGAACGCGCGTTGTTGGTGCCTCCCTGGCGCGCCGGCCGCCGGCCGACGAAAACCGGACGGCTAGATCGCCTCCGAACCGCGTTCGCCGGTGCGCACGCGGATCGCTTCTTCCACGGGAAGAATGAAGATTTTGCCGTCGCCGATACGGCCGGTTTGGGCCGTCTGTTGGATGGCTTCGACGGCGGCGACGGCCATATCGTCGTCGACCACCAGCTCAATCTTCACCTTGGGCAGGAAATCGACCACGTATTCGGCGCCGCGATAGAGTTCCGTATGGCCTTTCTGGCGGCCGAAACCCTTGGCTTCGACCACGGTGATACCCTGCAGACCCACCTCGTGGAGGGCCTCCTTCACCTCATCCAGCTTGAACGGCTTGATGATGGCTTCGATCTTTTTCATCAGTATGTTTCCCTTGGGGTTTCCCCCGACTTGAACAAATTGGAATTACGCGCGGAAGTGGCCCGTTGTGCCGCGGCCGACTTCCTTGTCCGCCCCTCTATAGCAGGAGGCGTGCCAGTTTCGGTCGGTTGAAAATATTCAATTATATCAAATAATTAAGTGGCGTTGTTCAGGGCGTTCGGGCAGCCGGAAAGGCGCCATTGTGCCTATCGAAAAGGCACATGCCTATTTTTTGGACTGATGTGTGATGCGAGTCCGCGGCAGGGTGCTGGGTGGGTCCTACAACCTAGTCGGCCAGGGTCTCGCGGATCCGCTGGGTGGCCTTCAGGATGTTCTCCGTCGAGTTGGCGTAGGAGAACCGAACGTAGCCTTCGCCGTAGACGCCGAAGCTGGTGCCGGCGATGATCGCCACGCCGGCGTCGTTGAGAAGTTTGTTCTGCAACTCCATGGCTGTCAGGCCCGTGCCCTCGATGTTCGGGAAGGCATAGAAAGCACCCCCGGGTTCGGCGCAGCGGAAGCCCGGAATCTGGTTCAACTCGCGCAAGATCACTTTCCGGCGTTCGTCAAAAGCCTTGACCATTTCGTCGACCGCGTCCTGCGGTCCGTCCAGCGCCGCGATGCCCGCGAACTGGCTTGCCGCGTTGACGCAGGAATTGCAATTGATGGCCAGGCGGGTTACCGGCTCGACCATTGATTTCGGCCAAACGCCGTAGCCCATGCGCCAACCGGTCATGGCATATGTCTTGGACCAGCCGTCCAGCAGGATCACCCGATCGCGCAGGTCTTCGTATTCCAGCAGGCTGACGTGCTCGCGTCCGTCGTAGAGCATCCGGCAATAGATCTCGTCGGACATGATGGTGACCTGGGGCTGCTTCAACAGGCCCTCGACCAACTTGTCCATTTCCTCGCGCGGGACCGCACCGCCCGTCGGGTTGGCGGGGGAATTCAGGATAATCAGCCGCGTGTTCGGCGTGATCAGGCTCAGCACTTCCTCGGCCGAGAAGGCGAAGCCCTTGTCTTCGTGCAGCGGCATGGGAACCGGCGTGGCGCCGGTGAACTTGATGACGCTTTCGTAGATCGGGAAGCCCGGGTTGGGATAGATGATCTCCGCCCCCGGCTCACCCAGGGCCAGCACGGCGAAGAACATGGTGACCTTGCCGCCCGGCACGATGATGACGTCGGCGGGATCGACCTGGACCTTGCGGTATTTCTCGATGTCGCGGACCACGGCCTCGCGCAGCTCGGGGATGCCGTTGGCGGGGGTATAGCCGTGATGGCCGTCGCGCAGCGCCTTGATGGCGGCCTCGACGATATGGTCCGGCGTCTTGAAGTCCGGCTGGCCGATGCCGAGGTTGATGATGTCCTTGCCCTGGGCGGCAAGCGCGTTGGCGCGGGCGAGAACTTCGAAGGCACTTTCGGTGCCCAGCCGGGACATGGCGGCGGCCATTTGAACCATGGATGCAAACTCCGTTTGATGATCTTTATTGGGGGCGCTCATGCCCGTTTTGTGGGCGGCACTCTATGGTAGACGGCGGGGAGGACGCAACGGAGATGAACGAGGGGCGATGAACGACGGCAAATCAGGAAATGCGGCGCCACCGACCGCCAATCTGCTCGGCGATCTGCCCGCACGGCTGGACGCGGAGGATTTCGCGGCCCTGGCCGAAGGCGGGGCGTTTCGCTTGGTCCGCATCGTCTCGACCGGCCAGGCGACGCCCGACGGTGAATGGTACGATCAGCCCGAGGACGAATGGGTCCTGGTGCTGCAGGGCGCGGCGGGTTTATCGATCGAAGGCGAGGCGGCGGTGCGGACCCTGGGGCCCGGCGATTACCTGCTGCTTCCGGCGCATTGCCGCCACCGCGTCGAATGGACGGCCCAGGACGGCCCGACCGTCTGGCTGGCCCTGCATTTCCAGCCCGGCGCGGCGCCCGAAAACCGCCGCTTGACGTAGGCCGGGCAGAGGATTACACAGGGCGCTCTTTCGCGGGCCGCATATGGGTAAACCAGCGGTCCAAGGGCTCGAAAATGGGTCCGAATGGTGGCTGTAGCTCAGTCGGTTAGAGCATCGGCTTGTGGTGCCGAGGGTCGTGGGTTCGAATCCCATCAGCCACCCCATTCCTCCGAAATATCGTTGAACGGTCCAACCGCCCCCTGCGGGGCAGGCGGTCACTATTGCGTCCAGGACGACCTAATCCGCCGCCCGCGCAATCGCCTTCTTGATGCGGTAGACCATCAGCGAGGTCAGGACCACGCCCGCCGCGAAGGAATAGAGGCCGATGCCGACTTCGGCGTCGGCCAGGGCGGTGCTTTTGGCGATGACGACCAGCAATGCCACGATCAGCACATCGGCCGCCGACCAGCGGGCGACCGCGTCGAGCAGGGTGACGGCGCGGCGGTGGCGTTCGGGCTCGAAGCTGATGTTCCGCCACAGGCCATAGGCGACCAGGACCTTGGCCGCGGGAAAGATCACGGAAAAGATCAGGACGATGGCCGCGAGAAAGATTTCGTCGCTGCCGATCAGTTCCTGGATGGCGCTCCAGATCGAGATTTGGTCGGAGAAGATAAACAGCTTGGAGACCACCATCACCGGCAGGTAGATGCCCGCCGCGAGAAAGCCCGCTGCCGCCAGCAGGCCGAGCGTGATCAGCCGGTCCAGGCCCGCCGCCCGGCGCGCCAAAGCGTCTTCCGGCTTCTTGTTCAAAAGCGCGTTCCTGATCTCACCCAAGGCCGGTTTCTCCCGCCGTCTCGCCTGTCACCGGCGTTTTGCCGATGACATAAGGTAGGACGCAGGCGGGCCCCTCGCAAATCTTCAAACTGGAAAGCCGGACTGCCAGCCGTTTATGGTGTTCGGCACAAACAGGGCGCGACGACGCGCCGCCGATAAAAGATCACCCAGAGGACATCATCCATGACCACCGAACCGCAGGCCGCCGGCCTTTCCCCCGAGCTTGAAGACTTCGCCGCGCGCCTTCACGCCGCCAAACGCGACCGCACGGGCATCGACCTGAACACCGTGACCCTGCCGCCGACGCGCGAACTGGGCTATGCCGTGCAGGCCGAAGCCCTACGTCTGGCGGGCGATCCCATCGTCGGCTTCAAGATCGGATCGTCCAGCCGCGTCTCGCAGGAAAAGTTCGGCACGAACGAGCCCTGGTACGGCGGCGTGCCGGCGCCGGTCCTGGTGCCCGGCGGGTCGACCGTCAAACGCGCCCCGCATGCGACCAACGTCGAGGGTGAATTCGCCCTGCGCCTGGGCAAGGACCTGCCGGCGCGCGATACGGAATACACCGCGGATGAAGTCCGCGCGGCGGTCGACGCCGTGGCCGGGGCGATCGAGGTCGTTGGCCGCCACTTCGAAGGCGGGCCCTCGGGCGAGGGCATGCTGGGGCTGGTCATCGCCGATCATGGGGTCTGCGTTTCCCTGGTCCTGGGCGACGCCAAGCCGTTCGGGCCGGAGACGGATCTGCGCGACCATGCCGTGACCATGCGCATCAACGGCGAGGTCGTCGGCGAGGGCGTCGGCTCCATGGCGCTGGGCGATCCGGTGAATTCACTGACCTGGCTGGTCAATTCGCTGTCCAAGGCCGGGCGCGGCATGCGCGCGGGCGAATGGGTGACGACCGGCACCTGTTCCGGCATCGTCGCGGTGGCGCCGGGCGACATCGCGGTCGCCGATTTCGGCGATCTGGGCAACGTCGAGGTGACCTTCGCCGCCGAATAAGAAACGCGGTCGGAGGCATCCGTCATGACGTCCCATTCATCATCCGTCCCGGCAAAGGTTCTGTCGCCTGAATTGTCCGACCTCGCCGCCCGCTTGTGGGCGGCGCGGCAGGGCGGCGGGACCGTCGACGCGGATGCCGTCCCCGGCCCGCAATCGGCGGCGGAAGCCTACGGCGTTCAGCTGGAGATCATCCGACTGGCAGGCGGGGACGTTGCCGGTTTCAAGGTCGGCTCGACCAGCCGCGAGGCGCAAATGAAACTGGGCACGACCGAGCCCGGGTCCTGCCCGGTGCCGGCGGCCTTCATGTTACGGAGCCCCGCCATGTTCACTGGCGATGCGGCCCATCATCCGGCGGTTGAGGGAGAATTCGCCCTGCGCCTGGGGCGGGACTTGCCGCCCCGTTCGGCGGACTACACGATCGATGACGTGCGCGCCGCGGTGGACGGTGTCGCCGGTGCCATCGAATTGGTCGGCACGCGGTTCGCGGGCGGCCTGACGGATAAAGGCAGATTGCTGATCACCGCGGACTGCAGCGCCGATATGGCGCTGGTTCTGGGCGAGGTCCATGCGATGGCACCGGGTCTGGACCTGCGCGATCATGCCGTGACGATGCGGATCAACGGTGCCGCGCAGGGGGCCGGAACCGGGGCGCGCGCCTTGGGCGATCCGTTCAACGTTCTCGCCTGGCTGGCCAACCAGCAATCGCGTTGGGGCAGGGGCCTGAAACAGGGCGAATGGGTCGCCACCGGCACCTGCACGGGGCTCGATCCCGTCGCGCCCGGCGACCATGCGGTCGCGGACTTCGGCGATTTGGGCGTTGTCGAACTCACCCTGGATCGGGGATAAAGGCCGAAGCAGGCCCACCGAAGGCCGATCAAATGAACAAATTCATTCAAAGGAACATTCATCCATGACCATTTCCTCCGTCGGTTTCATCGGCCTCGGCACCATGGGCCGTGGCATGGCGCTCAACCTCGTGAAGGCGGCGGAGACCGTCTATGTCTACGATCCGTTCCCGGAGGCGGTGAAGACGCTGACCGACGCCGGCGCCGTGGCCTGCGCCAGCCCGGCGGAAGTCGCCGAAAAGGTCAGCACCATCGTCGTCTGCGTGCCCGACGCGCCGCAGGTCCGGGACGTCGTCTTCGGCCCGGGCGGCAACGGCCCCAAGGGCATTGCCGAAGCGGGGAAATCGGGCCTGACCGTGCTCGATGCGACGACCATGGTCCGTGACAAGGCCATGGCGATCCATGACGAGGCGGCTGAGAAGGGCATCGATTACTGGGACTGCCCGATCTCCGGCCTTCCCAAGCGGGCCGCCGACGGCACCCTGACGATCATGTTCGGCGGCACCAAGGAAGCCTATGACGCCGCCCTGCCGATCCTGGAGCCCTGTGGATCGGACATCATCTATTGCGGGCCCGCGGGCGCCGGGCAGGCGATGAAGGGCCTGAACAACGTCATCTACAACATCAACATCATCGGTTTCTGCGAACTGCTGCCGATGGCGGTGAAATGGGGCATGGACGTGGAGGCGTTGGAAAACCTGGTGCTGTCCGGCTCGTCCCGGTCCTTCGCGTCGGAACATTTCGTGCCGAAGATCCTGAAGGGCGACTTCACCGGCGATTTCCCGATGCAGGCTGCTTACAAGGATATCCTCAACGTCCGCCAGATGGCCGAGGACGTGGGCGCCGAGACGCCGGTCGCCGACGCCATGGCCAAGGTCTACGAGAAATGCCTGGAAACCGCCGGGCAGGGGCCGAAAAGCACGTTGATCAAGCTCTACGAAGACGCCTTGGGCGTGCAGTTCCGCAAGCCTGATGCGGAGTAGGTCTCCCCGATCCGAGGGCGGGGCAGGCTATGGGTGACGGCGGGCCCGGGGGTCTTGTATGATCGCCTGGGGGTGGACAACCACGTGTTGGAACGGTGCGGGGCGAATGCGGCGTGGTCGATCCGAATAGCCATCTTCTGTATTCCCGGTTCGGTGTCGCCGACGACGCCGATTTCGTGTCGCCGATCTGCACCCGTTTGTTTGCCTATTGGCGGGAAAAGACGGGCGACCGGTCCCACCCCGCCTGGGCCGATCTGAACCTGATGGATATCTACGGTGCGGCGCCCTACATCATGGTCCGCGACGCGGTCGACGGCGGCGCCGATTTCCACTGCCGCTTTTGCGGCACCGCCCTGGTATCCGTTTTGGGCAAGGACCCGACGGGTAAGGTGCTGAACGATGTCTATCAATCCAGCGGCCGGGACATGATGCTGGAGCGATACCGATACGTGATGTCGATGGACGCGCCGGTTCGGGTCGCCGGCTACGTACTGGTCGTCGAGAAGAACCTGCCCACGGGGTTCGAGGGCATCATGCTGCCGTTGGGCAGCCAAGCCGGGCGCGTCGACAACATCCTTTTTGCGATGGATTTCAGCTACGACCCCAGCCAGGACGGCCTGGCCAAGCCCGAGCGCTGACGCGCCGGCCGGGGTGGCGGCGGCCTAGGCCGCCGTCTCGCCGCGGCCAAACAGCGCGCGCAATTTCTCGGACATCCAACGGCAGACCACATAGAACGTCGGCGTGAAGACCAGGCCGAAGAACGTCACCCCGACCATGCCCGAGAACACGGTGGTCCCCAGGGCCTGGCGCATTTCGGCACCCGCACCCTCGGCGATCATCAGGGGCAGAACCCCCAGGATGAAGGCGAAGGACGTCATCAGGATCGGGCGCAGTCGGGTCCGCGCGGCCTCGACCGCAGCATCGATGTAGTGCATGCCTTTCTCGTCTTCCGCCTGCTTGGCGAATTCGACGATCAGGATCGCGTTCTTGGCCGCCAGGGCGATCAATACGACGAAGCCGACCTGGGCCAGGATGTTGGAATCCATGCCCCGCATGTTGAGCCCGAGGATGGACGCCAACAGGCACATCGGCACGATCAGGATAACCGCGAGCGGCAGAGCCCAGCTTTCGTATAGGGCCGCCAACAGCAGGAACACGAAGATCACGGCCAGGCCGAAGGCGAACATCGCCGTGTCGCCGGCCAATTTCTGCTGCAGGGCGATTTCCGTCCATTCGTAGCTGAACCCGTCCGGCAGGACCTTGTCGGCCAGGGCTTCGACCTTGGCCAGGCTTTCACCCGTGGAAATGGACGGCAGCTTGGCGCCCTGGACCTCGGCCGCCGGGTAGAGGTTATAACGCGGCATGCGGTGCGGGCCGGTAATGTCGTGGAAGGTGGCGATAGAGCCGATCGGCACCATGTCGCCGTTTTCCGACCGGGTCTTCAACTTGGCGACGTCGCCCGGGTCGTTCCGGTAGGGGCCGTCGGCCTGGGCGGTGACGCGGAAGGTCCTCCCTAAGAAGTTGAAGTCGTTGACGTAGGCGGAGCCGATATAGACCTCCAGCGTATCCAGCACCCGTTCGACGGGCACGTTGAGCATTTCCGCCTTCACGCGGTCGATATCGGCGTAGACCTTGGGCGTCGCCGAATTAAACAGCGAGAACACGCGGGTCAGGCCCGGTTCCTGGTTGGCGGCGGCGACCAGGGCCTGGGCGGCGCCCTGCAGGGCTTCGATCCCACGGCCGCGGCGATCCTGGACATAGAGCTTCCAGCCGCCGCCCCGGCCGATGCCGCGCACAGGCGGCGGGGCGACCAGGAAGATCATCGCGTCTTCAATCTGGAACAGCTGACCCTGCAGCTCGCCCAGGACCTTTTGCACGGTCGAGCCACGGGCGTCGCGTTCGGCGATCGGTTTCATCGGCACGAAGATCGCGCCGCCGTTTGGCGCGTTGGTGAAGGTCGCGGCGTCGAAGCCGGCGAAACCGACGGCATGTTCGACATCCGGGTGTTTCAGGATGATGTCGATGGCGCGGCGCACGACCTCGTCCGTACGGGCGAGGGATGAGCCCGCCGGCAATTGTACGACCGTGATCAGATAGCCTTGATCCTGTTCCGGGATGAAGCCGGTCGGCGTGGTCTTGAACTCATAGGCCGTCAGGCCGAGCAGCCCGCCGTAAACCACCAGGACCATGGCCGTCATGCGGACCAGGCGCTTGGTGCCTTCGGTATAGGCAATGTTCAGGCGCTCGAACGCCCAGTTGAACCCGGCCGAAAACTTGTCGGTCGGCATCATGATGATGCGCATGATGCCCGTGCGTTCGTGGCCGCCGTGATTGGCCTTGAGCAGCAGCGCGCAGAGGGCCGGCGACAGAGTCAATGAGACGATCAGCGAAATTACCGTCGTCGTCGCCACGGTCACCGCGAACTGGCGGTAGAACTGGCCGGAGATGCCTTCGATGAAGGCCGTCGGCAGGAACACCGCGACCAACACCAGCGAGATGGCGATCAGGGCACCGCCGACCTCGTCCATGGTCTTATGGGCGGCTTCCCGGGCGGTCAGGCCGCGCGCCAGGTATCGTTCCACGTTCTCGACCACAACGATCGCATCGTCGACCACGATCCCGATGGCCAGGACGAGCCCGAACAGGGTCAGGTTGTTGATGGAATATCCGAAGGTGCCCATGACCAGGAACGTGCCGATCAGGGAGACCGGAATGGCGATGATCGGGACGATCGCGGCGCGCATGTTCTGCAGGAACACCAGGATAACCAGCACCACCAGTAACACCGCCTCGGCGATGGTCGTATAGACGGCTTCGACCGAACGGGCGATGAATTCCGTCGGGTTGTAGACGATGGTATGGGCCAGGCCTTCGGGGAAGTCCTTGGCCAATTCGTCCATGGTGGCGATGACCTGTTCTGCCGTTTCCAAGGCGTTGGAGCCCGGGCGCTGCATGATCACGATGGGCAGCGCCGTGGTGCGGTCGAGATAGGCCGTGGTCTGATAGTCCTGGGCGCCCAGTTCGACCCGCGCGACGTCGCTGACGCGAACCACGCCCGTGCCGTCGCCGCGCTTGACGACGATATCCTCAAAAGCCTTCTCGGTGATCAGGCGGCCCTGGGTTTCGACGTTCAATTCGAAGGCCGACGGGTTTTCCATCGGTGCCCGGTTCAGGATGCCCGAGGCGACCTGGACGTTGTTCGCGCGCAGGGCCGCGACGACCTCGCCGGCGGTCAGGCCATAACTGGCGACCCGTTCCGGGTCGAGCCAGATGCGCATGGAATAGGCGCGTTCGCCGAATACGCGGGCTTCGCCGACGCCGGGGATACGGGACAGGCGATCGAGAATCTGGGTCCGCGCATAGTTGGAGATATAAAGCTGATTGCGCGAGCCGTCCGGCGACAACAGGTGGATGACCATCATCAGGTCGGGCGAGCTTTTCTTCACCGTGACGCCCAACCGGCGGACTTCTTCCGGCAGACGCGCGGTGGCGATGGCGACGCGGTTCTGAACCTGGACCTGGGCGTCGTCCAGGTTAGTGCCCAGCTTGAAGGTTACCTGAAGGTTCAGGACGCCGTCGCCGGTGGCTTCCGACTTGGCGTAGAGCATGCCTTCGACGCCGTTGATTTCCTGTTCCAAAGGCGTCGCCACGGTCGCCGCGACGGTCTCCGCCGAGGCGCCGGGGTAGTTCGCCGTGACCTGAACGGTCGGCGGCGCGATTTCCGGATACTGGGCGACCGGCAGGCTCAGGTAGGCGATGGCGCCCAGCAGGGTGATGAGGATCGAGACGACCGACGCGAAGATCGGGTGGTCGACGAAAAAGTGGGTAAATCTCATGACGTCGACTGCCTTACTTGGCCGGAGACTGGGCCGGAGACTGGGCCGGAGATTGGGATTGCGCCGGGGCCGGCGGCTCTTTGATCGTGCCGTCGGGCAGCAACTCGGCGATCTTGGGCACGACTTTGCCGCCCGGGCGGGCACGTTGGATGCCGCGCACGACGATCATGTCGTCGCGCCCGACGCCGCCCCGCACGATGCGCAAGCCGTTATGCAGCGGGCCGAGATCGACCGGGGCCCCTTTGACGTTGCCTTCCTGATCGACGATCAGCACCAGCTTACGGCTTTGGTCCGAAACGACCGAGGCGTCGGGGATCAAGGTGGCTTCGTATTCCGGCGTTCCGGCCAGGCGCAGGCGCCCGAACACGCCGGGCGACAAAAAGCCGGAGGAGTTTTCGAACTTGGCGCGGAAGCGGATGGTGCCCGTGTTGGGGGACAGTTCGTTGTCGACGAAGTTCATCGTGCCTTCGCGGCTGTATTCGTCTTCGTCCATCAGGCGGACCCAGACCGGGTTGGCCGTGTCGCGCGACGATTCCCGCTGGCCGGTGGCCTGCAGGCGCGCGTATTTCAGGAATTCGGCCTCTGATGCGGAGAAAGTAAAGAGGATCGGATCGATGGAGACCAGCGTGGTCAGCAGCGTCGACTGGGCCGAGCCCCCCTCGACCAGGTTGCCGACATCGACGCGGGCATCGGAAATGCGCCCGGTGATCGGCGCCTTCACCTGGGTGAACTCAAGGTTCAGCTTGGCGATGCGCATCTGCGCCTGGGCCGACAACACGGTGGTCTGCGCGGTCTGCAATTCAGCCTGACGCTGGTCGAAGGTTTCGCGGGAGATGTTGTTACGCTTCAACAGGCTTTCGGCGCGTTTGAATTCACCCAGGGCCAGATTGACCCGGGTCTTCGCGGCCTCCAGCGAGGCCTTGGCGACATCCAACTGAGCTTCGAAAGGGCGGGGGTCGATGACGAACAGCAGGTCGCCCTTCTGCACCAGGTCACCGTCCGTGAAATGAATGGACTCCAGGAAGCCCGAAACGCGGGCGCGGATTTCAACGCGATCCTCGGCTTCGAACCGGCCGGTGTACTCATCCCATTCGACGACCTTCTTGATCACCGGCTTGGCAATCGTGACGGGCATCGGCCCCTGTTGGGCGACGGTGGTGCCGGGAGCAAGGAGGCTCAGGGACAGCAGAAGAATCGAAACGGCAGCGGCGAATCGGGACAAGCGCATGGATAACACCCCAAAATGCGAAAAACCCGAGTTCCAGAATGGCTATTCTGGACGGGCTTAAAAAAAAGCGGGCGACCGCCCGGTGGAATTCAGAAACCACAACATCGGCCCGCCACCGGAAAATTTCAAGCAAGAATTTTGCATTGCAGCAAAATCAAGCGGATGTGGCTTGGATTTGTCGGGGGAGTCCCGTCCGGATGAAGAGAAAAGGGCGGGGGAATTACGCCTGGTCCGCCTTGGAGCCGCCCATGCACTGGGGTGAGGCGAGGGTGCGGCCACCGCGTGCCTGCCATTCCGGCGCGGTGTAGGTTTCCATCGATAAGGCATGGACCGGTCCGGCCAATTCGTCGGCCAACACGGCGTTGACCGCCTGATGGCGACGTACCCGGTTCAAGCCGTCGAACTGCGGCGAGACGACGATTACCTTGAAATGGCTCTCCGATCCCGGCGGCACGGAATGCATGTGACTTTCGTTGACCACTTCGAGATGTTCGGGCGTCAAATTTTCCGCCAGTTTCGTTTCGATGGATCGTTGGATTTGCACGGCCGAGGGTCCTTATATGCGGTGTGGCGATGGGGCTAATTTAGGGACCGCCCCCGGGATCGACAAGTTTTCCCCGTTACCCCCGATTTTTCCCCGTTTGGCGGCTTGCCCTGGGCAGATGTAGCGGGTATTCATGCCGCAGCCGCCCGGTCCCTGAAACCGGCCAGATTCCCTGGTCCGGCGGATCGCGGCACCGTCCTTTTCAGGAGACTTCCATGACGGCTCCAGACACCGGTTCGAGCACGGCCCCCGAAACTGCGGCCGCCCCCGCCGCCGCTCACCAGGACATGGCCAACGCCATCCGATTCCTTTCCGCCGATGCGGTTCAGAAAGCCAATTCCGGCCACCCCGGCATGCCCATGGGCATGGCCGATGCGGCGACGGTTTTGTTTTCCCGCTTCCTCAAGTTCGATGCCGGCCAGCCCAATTGGCCGGACCGCGACCGCTTCGTGCTGTCCGCCGGTCATGGCTCGATGCTGCTCTACAGCCTGCTGCACCTGACCGGTTATCCGGGCATGCCGATGAGCGAACTGGAAAACTTCCGCCAGCTTGGCTCCAAGACCGCCGGCCATCCGGAATACGGCCATGCGCCGGGGATCGAGACGACCACCGGGCCGCTCGGACAGGGGATCGCCACGGCGGTCGGCATGGCGATTGCCGAACGGTTGCAAAGCGCGCGCTACGGCGACGATCTGGTCGATCATTACACCTACGTCATCGCCGGTGACGGCTGCCTGATGGAAGGCATCAGCCACGAAGCCATTTCCATGGCCGGGCATCTGAAACTCGGCAAGCTGATCGTGCTGTGGGACGACAACCGGATTTCCATCGACGGCGGTACGGACCTGTCCGTTTCCGACGATCAGATGACGCGTTTCAAGGCCTCGGGCTGGGACGTTCAGGCCGTCGACGGCCACGATCCCGAAGCCGTCGCCGCCGCCATCGAAACGGCGAAGGAGACCGGCACACCGTCGATGATCGCCTGCCGGACCATTATCGGCTATGGCGCACCGACCAAGCAGGGGACCTCGGGCACCCATGGCGCGCCCCTCGGTGATGAGGAACTGGCCGCGGCCCGGGAAAAGATGGGTTGGCCCCATGCGCCGTTCGTCGTGCCCGACGAGATTCTGGCTGCCTGGCGCGCCGTCGGCAACCGGGGCTCGCAAGCCCGCGCCGCTTGGGAAGCGCGCCTCGACGGCTCGGCCGACAAGGCGACGTTCGAGCGTGGTGTCGCCGGTAATCTGCCGGACGGCTGGGAAAAAGCCGTGCTGGATTACAAGAAAATGGTTCTCGACGAGACGCCGAAATGGGCGACCCGTCAGGCCTCGGGCAAGTTCCTCGACTACCTCTGCGAAGCGGTGCCCGAATTGATCGGCGGTTCGGCCGACCTGACCGGGTCCGTCAATACCAAGGCCAAGGGGCTGGAGCCGGTCACGCCCGACGATTTCTCTGGCCGCTATATGTATTACGGCGTGCGCGAGCACGGCATGGCCGCTGCGATGAACGGCATGGCCCTGCACGGCGGGGTTATCCCTTACGGTGGCACCTTCCTGGTCTTCGCCGATTATATGCGGGGTGCGATCCGCCTGTCGGCGTTGATGGCGCAGCGGGTCGTTTACGTGCTGACCCACGATTCCATCGGCCTTGGCGAGGACGGCCCGACCCACCAGCCGGTGGAAACCCTGGCCAGCCTGCGCGCCATGCCGAATTTCGCCCTGTTCCGGCCCTGCGATCCGATCGAGACCGCGGAATGTTGGGAACTGGCGGTCAGCCGAAAGAACGGCCCCTCGGGTATGGTTCTGACGCGCCAGGGTGTGCCCTTGCTGCGCGGTGAGGCCGAAGCCGAGAACAAATCGGCCAAGGGTGCTTATGTGCTGGCCGAAGGCGAGGGCGGCGCCCGCCAGGTCACGCTGATGGCGACCGGCTCGGAAGTTTCCATCGCCATGGCGGCGCGCGAGGCGCTGCAGGCCGAGGGCATCTCCACAGCGGTCGTTTCCATGCCGTCGTGGGAATTGTTCGAGGAACAGGATGCGGCCTACCGCGATGCGGTGCTCGGCCCCGGTACGGCAAAGGTCGCCGTCGAGGCGGCGGTACGTCAGGGGTGGGACCGCTATGTCGGCCCGGACGGCGGTTTCGTCGGGATGACGGGCTTTGGCGCCTCGGCACCGGCCGGCGAGTTGTACAAACATTTCGGCATCACGGCGGACGCCGTGGTGGCGGAGGCGAAAAAGCGGGTCTAAAAATCTAGGACCTGAACGAACCGAACGGACAGTCGTCCTTGAAGAGGCGAACGATCCGGGCAAGTCGAACAAGATAGAGGTTAGAGGAATCCGAGATGGCATTGGTTTCGATGAGGCAGTTGCTCGATCACGCCGCCGAAAACAGCTACGGCGTGCCGGCCTTCAACATCAACAACATGGAACAGATGCTGGCCATCATGGCGGCGGCGGAAAAGACTGACGCTCCGGTCATCATGCAGGCCAGCCGGGGCGCCAGGAAGTACGCCAACGACATCGTCCTGCGCCACCTGATCCAGGCCGCGATCGAGATGTATCCCGACATCCCCGTCTGCATGCACCAGGACCACGGCAATAATGCCGAAACCTGCCTGTCGGCCATGAGCTACGGCTTCTCCTCGGTGATGATGGACGGCTCCTTGGAAGAAGACGCCAAGACCCCGGCGTCCTATGACTACAACGTCGAGGTGACCAAGACGGTGACCGACATGGCCCACATGATCGGTGTTTCGGTCGAGGGTGAGTTGGGCTGTCTCGGCTCGCTGGAAACCGGCGAAGGCGATAAGGAAGACGGCCACGGCTTCGAAGGTAAACTGGACAAGGACATGTTGCTGACCGACCCGGATCAGGCCGCCGACTTCGTCGCCAAGACCAAGGTCGATGCCCTGGCCGTCGCCATCGGCACGTCCCACGGCGCCTACAAATTCACCCGCAAGCCGACCGGCGATATCCTGGCCATGGACGTGGTCAAGAAGCTGCACGAACGGCTGCCGGATACACACCTGGTGATGCACGGCTCGTCCTCGGTTCCCCAGGAACTGCAGGACATTATCAACCAGTTCGGCGGTGAAATGCCGCAGACCTACGGCGTGCCTGTCGAGGAAATCGAAACCGGCATCAAGAACGGCGTGCGCAAGGTCAATATCGACACCGACAACCGCATGGCCATCACCGGCCAGATCCGTAAGGTTCTGACGGAACAGAAGGCCGAGTTCGATCCGCGGACCTATCTGAAACCGGCCATCGCGGCGATGACCGAGGTCTGCATCGACCGGTTCGAACGTTTCGGCACAGCGGGCAACGCGTCCAAAATCAAGCCGATCCCGATGTCGGAAATGGCCGCGCGCTACAAGTCCGGCTCACTCGATCCGAAGGTCGTCTGACCGGCAGCGCGCCTAGGCGGATAGGAAAGGGAACTGATCTCCATGGCGACACCGATCAAGATTGCGCCGTCCATCCTGTCCGCCGATTTCGCCCGCCTGGGCGAAGAAATCCGCGCCATCGATACGGCCGGCTGCGATTACGTCCACGTCGATGTGATGGACGGCCATTTCGTGCCGAACCTGACCATCGGGCCCATGGTGGTAAAGGCGATCCGCCCGCATACGGCAAAGCCGCTGGATGTCCACCTGATGATCGACCCGGCGCAGCCGTATTTGAAAGAATACGCCGACGCCGGGGCCGACATCATCACCGTCCACGCCGAGGCCGATAAGCACCTGGACCGGTCGCTTCAGGCGATAAAGGATCTGGGTAAGAAGGCAGGCGTCTCGCTGAACCCCGGAACGCCGGAAAGCGTCATCGAATATGTTTTGGACCGCCTCGACCTGATCCTGGTCATGTCGGTCAATCCGGGATTCGGCGGGCAGAGCTTCATGCCCTCGCAATTGCCCAAGATCGCGCGCATCCGCGAGATGATCGCAGGCCGCCCGATCGAGCTTGAAGTCGACGGCGGCGTGAACACCGACACCATCAAATCCGTGGTCGATGCCGGTGCCGACGTGCTGGTCGCCGGCAGCGCCGTGTTCAAGGGCGACGACTACGCCGCGACCATCGGCGCGCTGCGCTCCGCCGCCGCCTGACCTCGGCCCTTACCGCAACAGCAACCCGCTTCGGACCCGCTTGATCGTGCGGCGCACGTCCGGCTCGCTCAGGTCGTCGTCGGCGATCAGTTGTTGGATGATCGGGTCCGACATGACCTCTTCCAAAAACGGCTCCTGCCGGGACCACAGCGGCGGGTCGCCCGCCAGCCGGCGAACGCGGTAGACGATATTGACGGCGGGAAAGGTCGCATTTCCCGGGGCGTTTCCATCCTTCATGATCGAGTCGCCTCCTCCTACGAGTGCCCAATCGCGCGTTCCTCGGACCACCCCATCTTTTCGACGGACGTGATGACGAACGGGCAGGTTTCGAGAGTTGCTTTGGAATGGGGCCAAAAAAAGTCGGCGGGATGATCTTAGGGCGGAATCTCTATGACCCCACGGGCGGAACTACGGGCCGTTCGCCATTGGGCTAGGATGGAATGCGGAACGTCAGTTTCTTGGCGGGGCCGGAGGGGCGGCCATCTTGGGTGGCCCTGACTTCCACCTCATGATTCCCGGGAGGGAAGGGGGGTGGGGCAATGACCCTGGAAACCTGGGTTCTTTCCCAACCCATTGGAATTTTCTGCCAACTGTCGTCGCCATTCACCCGCCATTCCAATGCGGCGTCGAAACCCATGGCGTTGGCCCGGACGCCGATGGAGGCGCGGTCGGTCGCTGAAGACGAGCCAAGCGACAGGTCGTGAATAACCGGGGAGCTTCCGTCAGGAAGGCTTAACTCGGCGATATCGCCTTTGATGACGGTCTCTTCATCGACATGGCACAAGCGGTAATGGACCCGAGTTCCTTCGGCAAGATTGCCGATATCGGTCGATACGGTAACCGAGACCGGCTCGTCGGTTGCGCTGCATGATCCTTCGCCGAATGCCTCGAAGGCAGCCAATGCGATGCCGTCCGGCGTATGTCCGCTCAACAGATCAAGGCTGATGTTGGTGAACTTTTTCCCGCCCGGAAGCTGGAGTTTGTTGATCAGCGGGTCGTTGAAAGGGTCTGTCGGCGCGGCAAGCGAGATATCCCAGGAATGCGCCTCGCCGTCGTCGGCCGTTAGGGTGATCCGGCAGGATGCCACCGGCATTACCCAGTCCTGATGGAGGACGAGTGTCCGGATGTCTTCCGGGACGGGCAATTGCCATTCAAAGGTCAACGGCCCGTCCGACCGCCCGGCGAAATACCAGGAGTCCCCAAGTCGTCCACGGCAGCCATCCGTCAGACGTTCGGGCGGACAAATGGGGCGGGTGAGCGAAAGGGGCGAAGCGATCAATTCCGCGCCGTTGTCCTGGTGCAACAGGTTGCGGTCTCGATAAGTTAGAGTCAGTTGCTTGAGCCCCAGATATCCGGTCGGCGTGTCGCGCCAATTTCCGAACATCCCGGCAAATACGATGTTGCCCCGGTTCATCGACAATGCGTTGTCCAGCGGGGCGTATCCATAGCGATCCGCTGAGTCAATTTGTTCGCGGGAATTGGAACCGAAGAACGTCCAATTGACTGGATCGGCGGACAGTCTGAAGGACACGGATACGCTTCCGGTTTCCGGCGCTGGATTGAGGTCGATCTGCGTGCCGGTCAAACCCCAATAGGTTTCGCCGTTGCCGACACCGATGCAATATCGAAAGTCTTTGCCATCAAACTGATCGGTCCAAAGATCGAGGTCAATCCGGGCATCGCGGAGGTCGGTTGTTTCCCAATCCGACAGCTCCTGGGGGCCGATTGGATAATTCGAGTTGTGCCAGATGCCGAAAACCAGGTCCAAAAACCCGATCCCGGAAATATGGTTGGCGTCCTTTCCGAACGGCGACGCAAGAACCAAGGCATCGGCGCTTTCGTCGGTCCATTGGAGTTTCGAGGCGTAATACCGCCCCTTCAGCCCTGACAAGATCGGATCGACCGACAGCCTGGCATTGAGAGGGCCCGGAACGGGCGCCAACTCGGTCTTCTCAGAAAGATGATTGGGCGAGGGACCGTATTCGAACCAATACCGGCTGTTCGGCTGCACATTGGCCAGCCGGCCGGAGAGCGTCGCGCCGCTATTTCCAATTTCGACCGCCGCCGCCGTTTCGACGGAACGTGGTCCGGCGGGGGGGCGGGGCGGTGCCGGTTGGGGGGCTTGGGCGCCCTGAGTCTGCTCGATCCGACGTTTCCGTTCCACGGCGGTGCGCCGCTCAAAATTCTCTTTGCTGCGGGTGATCGCGTCGTCGTTCGGAAGTTCACGCAGCAATGCGCCGTCCTGCCAGTTGACGTAGGTACCTTCAGGCATCGTCGCCTGTGCCTTTTGGATCGTCCGCCGAAGACCTTTTTGATCGCCTTGTCTGGAATAGGCGGTGCAAACACCCCAGTACCCGATGTAATCGTCGGGGCGTGCCTCCATCAGAGCCGTGAATTGTTCTAACGCCGTGTCGAAGCGGTTTCTCTCAAGATGGAACAGACCGAGTTGTTTTCGGCATTCCCAATAATCAGGGTGCTTTTCCGTGACCCATCGCAGGATGGCTTCGGTTACGTCGTCCAGATTCCAGGCCAGGGCGTTTGCGGCGAGGACATCCGGTGAAATATCGGGGTTGGTATCCAGAAACGTCGATATGGCTGTGTCTGAATCGCCGCTTCTGATGCGGCTCACCAAATCTTCCGGTGTCAAAGTATCCCCCTTGGTTCCGAAGAACGGTCGGTGGTCCGGTTATGCGCCCTAAATGCGGAACGGTTCGAAGCGAAGCCTGGATTGGGGGCTTTGCTACCTTTTCTATGGCGAAATCAGCAGATCGCGTCGAGTTGCTGATCCGTCAGATTGCCGGGCACGATGGTTACCGGCACGCGAAGGCGTCCGGCCTGCTTCTCGACCAGGAGTTCGATCAGCGGGCCCGGGCCGTCCGTGCCCGTGGCGGCGCCCAGGACGAGCAGGGCGATCGATTGTTCCTCGTCGACCAGGTTGATCAGTTCTTCCGCGACCTTGCCTTCGCGGATGTAGATCGGCGGAATTTTGCCGGTCAGGCGCTGCACCACGGACGCAACGGCCTGAACCATTTCCTCGGCTTCCTCGCGGGCTTCCTCGCGCATGCGCTCGCCGACGGCCATCCAATGCTGGAATTCCGCCGGTTCGGTGACATAAAGCAAGGCGACGCGACGATTGGCATTGCGCGCGCGCAGGCAGGCGAAACGAACCGCCCGTGACATTTCCTCGGTCCGGTCGACGACGCAGAGAAACGTCAGCTGGTCGTCATGCTCGGGGGCGCCCCCGGCATCGCCGGGTGCGGAAGCTTCGTCGCTCATTCGATTATCCCTTCCGGAATGCCGCGTTCGCCGCCCATCCTGCCACCACGGCGATGATCACGGCAAGCACGCCGTAGGCCAAGGAGTAGCGATGGGCGAGATCGTAGACCTGGGCCTCGATCCCGAACTTGCGCACGGTCAGCAAGGTCGTCGCCGTGCTTTTCAGGGCGCCACGCTGGAACAGGTAGACTTCGATGGTGAAGGTGCCGACGGAAACGTTGGCGGGGAACCGCAGGCGTGTGCGGAACAATTGTTCGGATAGGAACACGACATTGTCCGGCTGGGTCATATAAAGGCCCAGGCGCTGCAGGTTGCGGACCAGGCCCTGGCGGAATTCGTAGGGCGCTTCGGGCAGTAGCTTGCCGGAAACCTTGGCCCGAAGATCCAAGTTGCCGAGACCGATCTGCAGCCGGTCCGCGTCCGCCGAATTCATGAATTCCTCGAGCGGCCGGTTGCTGGCGATCCGGTAATAGGACGGTACCTTGTCGAAGGTCAGCTCGTCCCGGTTGACCCAGACGCCGAAGACCTTTTCCTTGCGCCGCACGATCTCGTCCCGGGCCGGGCCGCGGACGACGACGACGAGGTCGCCCGGCTCGCGCACGGCGCCGTAAAGCAACAGGTCCGTGCCGGTGAAACCCGTGGTGATCGAGACGATCGGGTCCGTCAGGTCAATGGTGATGTCGCGCGCCTGGGCGTCGCGGTCCGGCGCGCAGAGCGCCAGGACGAAGGTGCACAGGGCGGCGAAGCGGGGGAGGAGACGCGGCATGATCAATGTCCCCCCGATCCGATGGAGAACAGATCGATCGGCGTCGCCACCAGGTCGTAGGTCAGCTTGGAGCAGACCGCGAGAACGATCAGCGCCAACATGCCGCGCAATTGTTCGCCCTGGATGCGGCCGCCGAAGCGGGCGCCGATCTGGGCCCCGATGACCCCGCCGAACAGCAGGATCAGCGCCAGTACGACGTCGACCGTGTAGTTGGTCACCGATTGCAGCACCGTCACGTTGGCGGTGACGAAAATAATCTGGAACAGCGAGGTGCCGACGACCACAGAGGTCGGCATGCCCAGAAGATAGATCATCGCCGGGACCATGACGAAGCCGCCGCCGACGCCCATGATCGCGGCCAGCAAGCCGACGAAGACGCCGATCCCCAGCGGCAGCAAGGCGCTGATGTACAGGCGCGAACGGCGGAACCGCATCTTGAACGGCAGGCCGTGCAGCCAGTTGTGCGTGTGTTGACGTCGCGGCACGTCGCGTTTCTTGGCCATGATGGCGCGCGCGCTTTCGATCAACATCAGGAAGCCGATGATCGAAAGGAAGATCACGTAGGAAAGTTTAATGACCAGATCGACCTGGCCCAGTTCGCGCAGGAGCGTGAACAGCCAAACCCCGGCGGATGAGCCAATGACGCCGCCAACCAGCAGCACCATGCCCATCTTGATATCGACGTTGCCGCGTTTCCAATGGGCGAGCACGCCGGAAACGGAGGCGGCGACGATCTGGTTGGCCTCGGTCGCAACGGCGACGGCCGGCGGAATGCCGGTGAAAATCAGCAGCGGTGTCATCAGGAAGCCCCCCCCGACACCGAATAACCCGGAGAGAAACCCCACGCCCGCGCCCATGCCAAAGATCGCGAATACGTTGACCGACATCTCGGCGATGGGCAGGTAGATATCCAACTCTGTGTCCCGGTGGGCTGATCGGCGCAGGGCGATGGGGCAGGTCGGTAACCGTGTGAAATTACAAGGAAATCCCCAACCCCTTCCGAATGTAATAATATAGCGCCGGTCACTGTAAAACCTTTATTTCACTGAATTTCCGCGATTTTCGGGAAAATGAGACATATTTCGTCTTTTTCGGCGTCTCGGTCGGTCAATACCGCGCGATTTCCGTGATCGTGAATAATTCCGATGGTGTCAAAACCAGGTCGTAGGTCAGCTTCACGCAAACCCCGAGAACGATCAGCGCCAGCATCCCGCGCAGTTGCTCGCCCTGCATCTTGGCGCCGGCTTTGGCGCCGAATTGGGCGCCCATGACACCGCCGAACAACAGGATCAGCGCCAACACGATATCGACTGTCTGGTTGGTCGCCGATTGCAGGATCGTCACATTGGCCGAGACGAAAATGATCTGGAACAGGGAGGTTCCGACGACGACCGAGGTCGGCATGCCCAGGAGGTAAATCATCGCCGGCACCATGACGAAGCCGCCGCCGACCCCCATGATCCCGGCCAAAAACCCGACGAACAGGCCGACGCCCAGTGGGGGCAGCGCGCTGATGTAAAGGCGCGAGGTGCGGAATCTGACCTTGAACGGCAGGCCGTGCATCCAGTTGTGGGAATGATCCCGTTTCGATTGGTTCTTCTTCCGCTGCATGATGGCGCGGACGCTTTCCGTCAGCATCAGGCCGCCGATGACGGCAAGGAAGAACACGTAACTGATGCGGATCACCAGATCGATGTGACCCTCGCCGCGCAGCAAGGTGAAAACCCAGACCCCCAGGGTCGATCCGACGACGCCGCCGACCAACAGGAACCCGCCCATGCGGAAGTCCACGTTGCCGCGTTTCCAATGGGCGAGAACGCCGGAGATGGAGGAGGCGACGATCAGCGGCGCGCCGGTGGCCACCGCGACGGCCGAGGGAATGCCGATGAAGAACAGCAGCGGCGTCATCAGAAAGCCACCGCCGACGCCGAACAGTCCGGACAGGAATCCGACGCCGCCGCCCACCGCGAAAATGAGGAGGACGTTCACCGACATCTCGGCGATGGGCATGTAGATATCCAAATCAGGGTCCTGACGGATCGAATGACACGGAATAGCGGATGTGTGGCCCCGTCAGGCGCAGGCGTTGCGCGGCGGAACGGGGGCCGTTGTAGACCCGTCGCGTGGCCTTGGGAAGCCCCCCAACCGGGAATTTTCCGTGAATCTATGTGTTGTTAGGCCCGATTGGCCTTGCGGTGGCCTTCGCCATCCCGAAAAATGACGGCGTCCCGAACTTCAACCCTGCAATCAGTCACAGGTGACCACATGGCGGAAACTCTGGATGCGCGCGGTCTCAAATGTCCGCTGCCCGTGCTCAAGGCGAAAAAGGCCATGAAACCGCTGGCGGTCGGCGACAGCCTGACCGTTTTGGCGACCGATCCCAGCGCGCCCAAGGATTTCCAAGAATTTTGCGGCGCAACGGGCTATGAATTGCTGGAGAATCGGACCGACGGCGACGACTTCGTCATCGTTCTGCGCAAGACGTGAGCGACCGAATACCGATTGATCCAGCGAGGGCCCTTGGCGGATACCGGCGGCATTATTGACGACAGCGGTGCGGTGCCCGACGACGGCGGCCGTCCGCTCGTCCGTCTGACCTGGGCGCTTGCGGTCGCTGCGGCACTGACCGTGGCAGCCACGGCGGTGCCGATTCTGGTTGGTGCCGAGCGGATGGTCGCCTGGCTGGGCGGCTGGGTCACCGGCTATGAGGTCGAGGTCAAGGGCAGCGCCGATCTGCGGTTCTGGGATATCCCGGGGGTTGACGCCGACGACATTGTCCTGCGATTGCCGAGCGACCGCTTCGTGCCCGTCGACAGCCCGCCGGTCCTGCGGATCGCCAGATTGGAGGCGGATCTCAACCTTTGGGCTTTACTGCACGGCGCCGTCGAGGCGCGCCGGCTCGTCCTTGTCCGGCCCAGCCTGCGCCTCGATCGTGGCACGGACGGCAGCGATAATTGGAGCCTCCGGGGAAAACCCAGCCTGAACGGCGAGGTGCCATCCCGGCCCGGAACGCCCGCGTTCAGCCTCCCGTCCTGGCCGGGCGCGGAGATTTCGGCGCTGCGGATCGACGGCGGTGTGATCCGCTATACTGATGCGCGCCTCGACCGGGATATCACCCTGGATGCCATTTCCCTGGATGCCGCCGCCGCGCCGTCGGCGGACGGGAAGGTTCTGCGGTTGCGGGGCGACGGCAGCCTGCGCAGCGAGCCCGTGTACATGGAGGCCGAACTGCGCCGTCTGGAGGACTTCCGCGATGGCATCCGCGTGCCGTTCCAGATGACCCTGGACGCGGCTCCCGGCAGCCTGGCCATGCGCGGTAGCGTTGCTCATCGGGGACGTTGGGCCTTCGGGGTGGATATCGATCTGGACCTCGACGATCCGCAGGCCGTGGCTGCCGCCTGGCCGCCCGCGCCGGTCGATCTGTTGGGCCGCGCGTCGGCGCGGGTGCGGGCCGACCTGAAGGGCGGGCGTCTGGGGGTGACCCTGCGGACTCTGGTGATGGGGTCGACGGATCTGGCCGGCAAGCTCGAGGCTGATTTCGACGACAAGCTGCCGCAACTGGAATTGGACCTGGAGGCCGGCAGTTTGGATTTGCGCCATGCGGCGGCGGCGCTGCGCATGGCCGGGCTATTTGCGACGGACGGTCAGGCGGCGAAGACACGACGTTTCGCCTTGGGCGGGCGGGGGCGCCTCAAATGGGCACGATTGACCGCCCCTGGAATCGAATTGGGTGCCGGGGCGCTCGGTCTGTCCTGGCGGACCGGCGAGCCGAACCTGGCGGTCGAGGCCGGCGCCATGTCGCTTTTCGGCGGTACGGTCAGCGCCCGCGCCGAGGCCACCGCCAACGAAGGCAAGACGGCCTTGTCCCTGGCCTTGTCGGGAAGCGACCTGGATGCCGCCTTGATGACCGCCAGTCTATTGGGCGGGCATGGCGTCGGCGGGCGACTGCATGGCAGCGCCGATGTGCTGGCGGTCGGCGCGACGCCCGAGGAACTGCTGGCCGCCGTCGGCGGCGGCGGACGCATGACCTTGTCGGAAGGCCGGATCTTCGGCTCGGCCCTGCAAAAAGCCGTGGATACGGAGAAACGCTCGATCGGTCTCAGCCGGGCCTCCATGGATTTCACGGTCGAAGGCGGCCTGATGGCCAGCGACGCGGTCCTGCTGGATTTCGAGGTCGGCCATACGGAAGCCGGACTGAGTTGGGATATGCCGTCAGGAGAATTGACGGTTCGCTTTAAACCGTCGCCCGTGTTCGAGGGCCGCGACGGTCCGCCGGTCGTCAAGGGGCCGATGTGGGACGTCTTGTTGGCGCGGTGATCCGCACGGATGGCCAGCCGGGGCAGGGGATAGAGAAAAGTGGGGCGAAAGCGGTTTAGAAGACGAGTTCGCCTTCTTCGTCGCCGGTCGCGATGACGATTTCGCCGCTGTCGGCCAGGCCCTTGG
>CAJWCU010000012.1 GCA_913030825.1 uncultured Rhodospirillaceae bacterium
TGATCAGTTATCTCAACGCCTTCGGCATGCTGGCCGTCGCCTCGGCGGTGGCGATCCCGCTGATTCTGATGGCGCGCCAGCCCAGCAAAAAGGCAGGCTAGGCCCCGCGTGGCCCGCCGCCGAATTCGGGGCGGCATGAAAAAGGCGCCTCCCGGCAGGAGGCGCCTTTCGCATTTCCGGTTGCCCGCGGATCAGGCCCGGGGCGTCTCCAGATTGACGGTCACGTTCTTGCGTTGGGTGAAGCTTTCCAGCATGCCTTCCAGGGAGAACTCCCGGCCCAGGCCACTTTGCTTGTAGCCGCCGTAGGAATGGCCCGGCAACTGCCCGCCGCCCTGGTTGACCTGAACCCAGCCGCTTTCGATCGCATGCGCCGCCCGCAGGCCGGCGCCGATGTCGTGGGTCCAGACATAGGCGGCGAGGCCGTAATGGCTGTCGTTGGCCATGCGGATGACCTCGTCCTCGTCGGTCCAGCGGATCGCCACCAGGACCGGGCCGAAGATTTCTTCGCGCGCCAGGCGCCAATCGTTGGATGCGTCCGCGAACAGGGTCGGCATGGTGAAGTAACCCTCGGACAACGGTCCGGATTCCGGCGGCATGCCGCCCATCACCAGCCGCGCGTCCTCGCGTTTCAGGCCGTCCTCGACATAGCCGCAGACCCGGCGGAACTGTTTTTCGTTGATGACGGTGCCGATGTCCGTTTCTTCGTCCAGCGGATCGCCGAGTTTCAGCTTCGACGTTTTGTCGGCCAACTTATCGAGGAACGAGTCGAAAATGTCGGCATGCAGGAACAGGCGCGATCCCGCCGTGCAGGACTGGCTCTGCCGCGTGAACCGCATGGCGGCGATGATGCCGTCGACGACCCAGTCTTCGTTGGCGTCCGGATAGACGATGGACGGGCTCTTGCCGCCCAGTTCCAACGACACGGGCACGATCCGTTCGGCTGCCGCGCGCATCATGATCTTGCCGACCTCGGTCGACCCGGTGAACGACAGCTTGGCGATACCGGGATGGGTCGCCAGCGGCCCGCCGCATTCCTCGCCATAACCGGTCAGCAGATTGAGCACGCCGCCCGGAAGGAACTCCTGGCAGATCTCGGCCATCAGCATCACGCCCAGGGGCGCGTCCTCGGCGGCCTTGAGGACCACCGTGTTCCCGGCGACGACGCCGGCGGCGATCTTCAGCGCGCCCAGCAGGACCGGCGCGTTCCACGGAATGACGGCGCCGACCACGCCCAGCGGCTCACGCCGGGTATAGCTCAGCATGTTTTCGCCGAGCGGGATGGTCTCGCCTTTCAATTCGCCGGAAAGCCCGCCGTAATAACGGAAGATTTCGGCCGTGATATTGGCTTCGGGGCGCGCCTGGGTACGCAGCGCGTTGCCCGTTTCCAGGGCGATCAGGCGGGCCATTTCCTCGGCCCGGGCTTCCAAAGCGTCGGCGATTTTCAACAAGGCCCGGCCGCGCACGCGCGGGTTGGTGCGCGCCCATTCGGGGAAGACCTTGGTCGCCGCGGCCACGGCGGCCTCGACGTCGGCGGCGCCGCCGCGCGGCACCTCGGCGATCTTCGTGCGGTTGGCGGGGTTTTCAACGTCGATCCGGGCGCCGGAGACGCTTTCCACCCATTTGCCGTCGATCAGCATACCTTTCGGCGTGTAGGTGGTGGCACCGGTATCGGTTTTCATTGTGGCAGTGGTCATCGTAGGTTCCTCAAAGTCCCTTGGTGGGCCCCCCCCAGTCACGCAGGTTGTTCCCGGGTATAACACGGGACGGCCATAATGACCGAATCCCGCAGCCGGGCCAGTAGGACATGGAGGAAGACGGCAGGGGAGGGTCAGTTGTCCGGTTTCGGTTGGACATTCTGCCCGGCGCATTCGCCGAGGCTGCCGTCGGGCATTTTGGCGCCGCAGATATTGGTTTCCTGATCGATGACGCTTTCGAAGCTCGCCCCCGACAGGTCGGCGCCGGTGAAATCGGCGTGCCGGACATCGGTCAGAATGAACTTACAGCGCAGGCATTTCACGCCGGTCAGATTGGCGTCGCTTAAATCCGTCGATTGCAGGAGCGAGCCGCTCAGGTCCGCGCCGCTCAGGTTGGCGCCCGAAAGACTGGCGCCGGTCAGATCGACGCCACGCATGTTGGCGCCGCTAAGATCGGCCCCATCCAGGTTGGCGTTGGACAACGAGATATCCGCCATCCAGGCACCGCGCAGGTCGGCGCTGCGGAAATCGGTCCAGGCCGCATTGACCTTGACGAACCGTACCCCCGCGAATTCCCCGGCGGACAGGGTGGCGCCGCTTAGATCGACCCGATCGAATTCCGCGCCGGGCGCGAAGACGAAGGACATGTCCGTATCGCTCAAGTCGCTGTCTGTGAATGCGGCGTTCTCGATCTGGGCACGTGCCAGTTTGGCGCCTTTCAAGTCCGAGTCACGAAAGTCGGCGAGGGCCAGGTTGCTGCTGTCCAGATTGGTGTTCCGCATCCGGCAACCGAGAAAATCGGCGCTGAAGATGAAAGCGCCGCTCAGGTCCTGGTCCGACAGGTCGCAGCGTTCCAATTTGAGGTACCGCAGGTCGCAGAACCGGCAGGACGCTCCGGCTTCGACGGCCTTGGCGGCTTCCGGATCGGCGGCCCGCGCGGTCCCGACCGTCGCCGGAGCCGCCAATACCGACAGGGCCACCGCCGCGCCGACGGCCACCGACATCAGCGCGGCCGGTCGGCGCGAGACGGGGCGGGAGGGCAGGGAGTGTATCGACGGCATCGGACGGCCTTCGTCAATAGAACAGGAAACCGAGCGCCCGTTTCAGGCGCGAGGACAGGGATTGGTTGTTTTCCCAACGGTCCAGCACGACGTCGCCGGTGCGGAATTCGCGGTAGAGCGCGTTGTCTTGCATATGGCTGAACACCGAGGCCCAGTTGGGGTAGGAGCGGAACCAATCCGCATGCCGTGCGCGAAATTCATCGACGGCGGATTCCTCGGGCGTGCCGTTCTTGGACTTGCTCGGCTGACGGTAGACGTATTCCGGCAGCCGCGGGGTGATCAGCAACAGGACGGATTTGTTGAAATCCGTCGTCGTCTGGCGGCTGAAGAAGTATTGCACCAGGGGAATTTCCTGCAGCAGCGGCACGCCGTCACGCGTCAGCTCCGTTTCCTTCTCGCTCAGGCCCGACAGGATTAGCGTCTCGTTATAATTCATGGTGACGTTCGCGTTGACCGTCGTGCGCGAGGTCTCGATCTTCGACGTGAACCCCGTGACCTTGGCATTCGGCGTATTGAGGAACGTGCGTTCGGCGACCACGGCCATCTTGACGCGCCCATCGTCCAGCATCTCCGGCGTGATGTTCAGCTTCACGCCGACATCTTCCTCGATCGAAACCGCCTCGCCCGTACCGCCGGCGGTGGATGGCAGGGTCTGGGCCTTGATCGAAACGCCGGAAAAGAATTCCGATGCCTGGCCGTTCATCGCCGTCAGGGTCGGGCGCGCCAGGATTTCGCTGCGTTCGTCCGTGGAATTGGCGATGTTCAACGAGTAGGTGATCGATGGGATGTTCAGCGCCCGGGTGATCGTGCGCGTGAAATCGCCGGTGGTCGTTCGTGTGTCGGACAACGAAAACCCGGCTGTCGATAAATCGGTGCTGCCGAATTGCAGGGTCAGGTTCGACAGCAGGTTGACGCCCTTGGCGGTGGTCGTTTCTTCTTCCGTGCGGATGATGACGACGTCGACGATGACCATCTGGTTCGCGTCCGGCGTCGGCGCCTCGGCCTGGGCCGCGTCGCCTGCCTGATCGGATTGGCCCGTCGCATCGCCGCCTTCCTGAACCGAGGTCACCGGCGCCGGCGCCGGGGCGCCCGGGTCCGGGGTCACGGTGTCCGCCCAGGGTGAACGGGCGTTCCGGTAGGGCGTGACCGCATCGGAGTCCGGTTCCGGGCTGGGCACGCCTTGGGCCAGCAGGACCGGGTTGCGAACGTGGAACCGGGTCCAGTCGGTCAACCGGTCGCGCAGGTGGCTGTTGGTCGAGGGGGCCGGATTGATGGTTTTCAGGCGGTCGGCGAAATCGAGCGCCGTGTTCGGTTGATTCAAGGCGGCCAACGTGATCGCCGATGCCTGCTGCACGCGCGCACTGTCGGGCTCGACCTCGCGAAGTTTGCGCAACACGCCTTCCGCCGTCGGCAGGTCACCCGCGTAATAGGACGCCGCCGCCATGTAATAGAGAAGGTCCGGATCGCGCGGATGGAGGATCAGCGCCTCGGCGAAACGTGTTTGGGCGCCGCGAAAATTCCGCAGGTCCAATTCCAGCAACCCGGCGTGGTAGTGGGCGATCCAGTTCGATGCGTCCAACCGTACCGCCCGGTCGTAACCCTGACGCGCCAGATCGTATTTGGCGTCGGCCCCGGCCAGGGCCATCAGGTGATAGGTCAGGCCCGCCAGGAAATTCAGGCTCGAATTGCCGCCGTCGATACGAAGCGCTTTGTTGAACGCATCCAGCGCGCGTTCCAGATCGCCGTCGTCCAGATGGCGGATGCCTTCCGCCGCCAGGCGGCGGGGTTCGGTATTGATTTTTTCCTGGGGAATGGCTTCGGCGACGGATCTGCTTTCGATGCCCGAAACGCTTGCCGTCTGACAGGCGGTAAGCAGGCACAACCCGACAGCGACGCTCAAAACCGGTAGCGGTCGGCGGTGCTGCCTGCGCGGATCTTCGCCTAAGTCGTCGTGGCGAGCCAAAATTTCCCCCTCGGCCAGGTGCCGGTATCGCCGGGCATCCTGCCCCGTAAGCGGTCCCAGACGGCGATGCCGCCTTCGGACTTGATCAGACTATACTGAAGGACCAAGTTGAATTCTATACGCCAACGTATTGTTTTGAAAAGGCTCTCCACCAATGGATGCTTCCGCCGCACCCATTCTCGTCTGGTTTCGCCGCGATCTTCGTGTGGGTGACAATCCGGCCCTTGCTGCCGCGGCATCGACGGGCCGTCCGATCATTCCCGTCTTCATCCTGGATGACGAAACGCCGGGGCTCCGGGCAGCTGGAGGCGCATCCCGGTGGTGGCTGCATGGTGCCTTGGCCGCTTTGGCGGAGGACCTGACCGCCGCCGGGTCGTGTTTGATTCTGCGACGGGGGGCGGCGGGCCGGGTACTCGACGATCTGATCGCGGAAACCGGCGCCACGGCGGTCCATTGGAACCGCCTTTACGACGCCGGCGGCATTTCCCGTGACAAGGAGATCAAATCGTCCCTGAAGGACCGCGGGATCGCGGCGGAAAGCTTCAACGGATCGCTGTTGTTCGAACCGTGGGAGATCAAGACCAAGGCCGGCAGCTGGTTCAAGGTCTATACCCGGTTCTGGCAGGCTTGCCGCGCGGCGGGCGACCCGCCGCCGCCGATCGATACACCCACGGCGATGCCTGCGCCGGGTGCCTGGCCTGAAAGCGACGATCTGGAGGCCTGGGCCCTGTTGCCACAGGCGCCCGATTGGGCCGCCGGGTTTCACGACCATTGGACGCCGGGGGCGGCGGGGGCATTGGCCCGGCTCGAGCATTTTTTGTCAGACGCGGTCGACGCCTATGCCGACGACCGGGATTTTCCGGCCACGCCCGCGACCTCGGGTCTGTCCCCCCATCTGGCCTGGGGCGATATCGGCCCGCGTCAGGTCTGGCAGGCGGCGATGGCCGGGGCGCCCGCCGGGGCCGGGCGGGAGACCTTCCTGAAGGAACTTGTCTGGCGCGAGTTCGCCCATCACGTGACGTTCCATCAGCCGGACATGGCGACCGTTCCCATGGATGCGAAGTTCCGCGATTTTCCGTGGGAACCGGATGACGACCTACTGGCCGTCTGGCAACAGGGCCGTACCGGCTATCCCATGGTCGATGCCGGGATGCGCGAGCTTTGGGCGACCGGTACCATGCACAACCGGGTGCGCATGGTCGCGGCCTCGTTCCTGGTCAAACATCTGATGCAGCCCTGGCAGGCGGGCGAGGCCTGGTTCTGGGATACCCTGGTCGATGCCGACCCGGCGTCGAACCCGTTCAACTGGCAATGGGTCGCGGGCTGCGGCGCCGACGCGGCACCCTATTTCCGCATCTTCAATCCGACCCTGCAGGCCGATAAGTTCGATGCCGACGGCGCCTATCTGCGGCGCTGGATACCGGAGTTGACCGAAGGCGGCTACCCCGATCCCATCGTCGATCACAAGATCGCGCGGGAACGGGCATTGGTGGCCTTCAAATCGCTCAAGCGGGAATAGGATGCGACGGGCTTAGCCCGGCTTCTTCATCACCAACGACCGCCAGCCGTTGATCGTCATGTGACGGACCAGGCGCAGGCCCTGGCGGCGATGGGCGGTGATGACCAGCGGCGTGTCGCGGACCAATAGGCCCGACAGGATCGCCGTGCCGCCGGGGGCGAGGTGCCGCGCCAGGTCCTTGGACAGCTTGCGGATCGGCCGGGCCAGGATGTTTTCGAAGATCAGGTCGTAGGGCTTGGCCGCCCGCACGACGGGCGAGGCATAGCCCGGCCCCGAGACGGCGGAGACCAGATGGCCGACATCGTTACGATCCGCGTTGAAGGCGGTGACGCGGGCGGCTTCGTCGTCGATGTCCGTGGCGACGACGGGACAACGGAACAGCTTCGCCGCCGCGATGCCCAGAATGCCGGAGCCACAGCCCATGTCCAGCACCCGCCGGGGCTTCAGCCGGGGGGCGGATTTTTCCAACAGGGTCAGGCAACCCGCGGTCGAGCCGTGCTCTCCCGATCCGAAGGCCGTACCCGCGTCCAGCATGATCGGCACCATGCCCAGCGGCGGTGTGTCTTCAACGTGGCTGCCGTGGACAAAGAAACGGCCCACCGTCAGCGGCGGAAATTCGAACAGGTTTTCCGTCAGCCAATCCTTGGGCGGGATCAGGTCGATCACCGGCGTCGGCGCGTCACCGTCGGGAAAGGCGGCGTTGAGCGCGGCCTTGAGTTGCGCGCGATCCGGTTCGTCGGCGGCGATGCCTTCGACCCGCCAGTCATCGTCCGTATCGGAATCGCCGAAGGCGGTGACGGCCAGGCAGACCGGCTCCAGGCAGGCTTCCAGAAAGGGCACGGCTTCCATCTTCACGCTGAAAGCGATGGACCATTGAAAGCGGCCGCCGGTCACGACACGGTCTCGACGAAACTGCCCATGACCTTTTTGCGCCCGGCTTTCTCGAAATCGATTTCCAGTTTGTCGCCGTCCTTGGCGGTGATCCGGCCGTAGCCGAATTTCTGATGGAACACGCGGGTTCCGACGGACAGGCCATCGGTATCGCCCGCGCGTTCGGCGACCCGCCAATCGCCGCCGGCACCGCCGGTCCCGGCGAAACGCTGGGTGCGCGGGCCGCGCCGCCGCATGGCGCCCGGGAAGGACGTGCCACCGCCGAAACCGCCGCCGCCATAGCCGCCGTCGCTCAATCCGCCGTAGCCGTTGCCGGTATAAAGCCCCTGTTCCTGCTGGCGGTCGATATTGGCGGCGGGCAATTCGTCGACGAAGCGCGACGGCAGCGCCGTTTGCCATTGGCCGTAGACCCGCCGGTTGGCGGCGAAGGAAACGGCGGCGCGCTTGCGCGCCCGGGTCAGCCCGACATAGGCGAGACGGCGTTCTTCCTCCAACGCCGGCAGGCCGCCTTCGTCCAAAGCGCGCTGATGGGGGAACAGGCCTTCTTCCCAGCCGGGCAGGAACACGGTCTCGAATTCCAGGCCCTTGGCGCCGTGGAGCGTCATCAAGGAGACCTTGTCGTCCGTGGCGTTTTCTTCGTTCTCCATGACCAGGCTGACGTGTTCCAGGAAGCCCGCCAGATTGTCGAAATCCTCCAACGCCACGACCATTTCCTTGAGGTTCTCCAGCCGTCCCTGGGCCTCCGGCGCCTTGCTTTCGCGCCACATGCCGGTGTAGCCGCTTTCGTCCAGCACGGTTTTGACCACGTCGATATGGTCGGTGACCGAAACCAGGGCCCGCCAACGGTCGAAATCATCCAGCAATTGGGTCAGGGTCTGGCGTGCCTTGGGCTTCAACTCGTCCGTACCACACAATTCACGCGCGGCGGCGGTCAGCGCGAGGCCCCGCGACCGGGCATGCAGATGCATGGCCTGCAAGGTGGCGTCGCCCAGGCCGCGTTTGGGCAGGTTGAAGATACGCTCGAACGCCAGGTCGTCGGCCGGTTGCGCGATGACCCGCAGATAGGCGATGGCGTCGCGGATTTCCTGGCGTTCGTAGAACCGCTGGCCGCCAACCACCCGGTAAGGCACACCCAGCGTGATCAGCCGTTCTTCGAATTCGCGGGTCTGGAACCCGGCGCGGACCAGGACGGCGATTTCGTTCAGTTTGTGGCCGGAGCCGTGCAGACTTTCGATCTCGTCGCCGATCACGCGGGCTTCCTCGTCGCCATCCCACACACCGCGCACGATGACTGGGTCGCCGTCGTTCTCTTCGGTCCAGAGCGTCTTGCCGAGGCGCCCGTCGTTATGGGCGATCAGGCCCGAGGCGGCGGCCAGGATATGCGAGGTCGACCGGTAGTTGCGTTCCAGCCGCACCACCGTGGCGCCCGGAAAATCCTTCTCAAACCGCAGGATGTTGCCGACCTCGGCGCCGCGCCAGGAATAGATCGATTGATCATCGTCGCCGACGCAGCAGATGTTCTTGTGCGATTGGGCCAGCAGGCGCAGCCACAGGTATTGCGCCACGTTGGTATCTTGGTACTCGTCGACCATGATGTATCGGAACTGGTTCTGATACTTGGCCAGGACCTGGGGGTTGTTGTTCAGCAACTCCAGGCAAAGCAGCAACAGATCGCCGAAATCGCAGGCGTTCAGCGCCTCCAGCCGATCCTGATAGGCCTGATAGATTTCCAGGCCGCGCCCGTCGCAAAGCGCCTGGGCGTCTTCTTCCGGCAGTTTGTCCGGCGTCAGGCCGCGGTCCTTGAAGCGCTGGATGGCGCCTGAGACGACGCGCGGCGGCCAGCGTTTCTCGTCGATTTCCATGGCCGACAGGTGCTGTTTGACCAGGCGGACCTGATCGTCGGCGTCGAGGATCGTAAAATTGGGCTGGCGGCCGACCAGTTCGGCGTTGGCCCGCAGGATCCGCGCCCCGATGGCATGGAAGGTGCCGACCCACCATCCCTCGACCGGCGCGCCCACCAAATTCCCGACCCGTTCCTTCATCTCGCGCGCCGCCTTGTTGGTGAAGGTGACAGCGAGAACTTCCCACGGCCGTGCCTTGCGCTGCATCAGGATATGGGCGAGGCGCGTGGTCAGCACGCGGGTCTTGCCCGTGCCGGCACCCGCCAGGACAAGTACCGGGCCGTCGACGGCCTGCACGGCTTCGGTTTGGGTCTCGTTGAGGCCCTGCAGATAGGGTGCGGGCGCCGCGACAGAAGATGGCGGCGGTGGCGGCGCCGGAACGAATTGGGAGGAATCGGACATACCGACTTATAAACCGGTCGCGCCCGGGATGCCATCGCGAGGCAGCCGATAAACCGGTCCTTTTCGCCCGGCGGAATAAGGGCCTATTCGTGCCCCAGTTCCTCGCGGCGGCGTTCCATCAATACCCGGTTGAACTCGGTCATCACGTCGTCATGGGTGACGGCACCCACCAGGGTCCGGTCCAGATCGCTTTCCGTCACCGGAATGATGCTTTCCCCGGACCGGTCCATCAACTGGACCGCCGCCCCGATGTCGTCGTGCCGGGACAGCATGGGCGGATGGGGCCGGGCCACGTCGCTGGCGTTGACTAGGCCGTCCAGGTCGTGATCGAAGGCGAAATCGCTGAGATCGGACAACGTGATGGTGCCGTGCAACTCACCGTTGTCGCGCACCACGAACAATTCGCCGACGGACGAATCCTGCAGAAGATGGCGCAGCGTCTCCAGATCCGTGCTCATGGTGACGGTCGACAGATTGCTGCGCATCACCGCGTTGATGGCGATGGTCTGCATCACTTCCGATTCGATGCCTTGCTTCAGGTCCATACCCCGTTCGCGAAGCTGCCGGACGAAGAACGACCGGTCGTAGAAATGGTGGGAGAACTCGGACGCGACGACGACGGCGACCATGACCGCCAGGGTCAGGGTGTAATCGGAGGTCATCTCGAAGATGATCAGGGTGGTCGAGATTGGCGCCCCCAGGACCGCCGCCGCGACCGCCCCCATGCCGACAACCGTATAGGCGGGCACGCCCGCGGACAGGTCGGGGAAGATGCTGGTCGCGACGATGCCGTAGGCCCCGCCGCAGACCGCGCCGACGACCAGGGCCGGCGAGAACACGCCGCCGGAAAATCCCCAGCCCAGCGATATCGCCGTGGCGATGATCTTGGCCGCCAGGATGATCAGCAAGGTGCCGAAACCGTAGGCGTGCAGCATGGCGTCCTCGGTCACGCCGTAACCGACGCCCAGGACCTGCGGCATCACCAAGGCCATGGCGCCGATCGCCAGGCCCGCGACCGCCGGTTTGGTCCAGGACGGGATCGGCGTGCGTTTCGACAACTCCGTCGCGACGACGATGGAATGCATCAGCAGGATGGCGCAGACGGCACAGGCGACGCCCAACCCGACGAATGCCGGAAACTCCCAGAACGAGGCGAGCGGATTATTGACCAGGGCGAAGGCCGGAAAATCGCCGAAGTAGTAGCGTGAGATCGCCGTTCCCGCGACCGAGGCGACGACGACCGGCGCGAAGGCCTTCAACGCGTAATGACCGATGACGACTTCGTTGGCGAACAAGGCCCCGGCCAGCGGCGCGTTGAACGATCCCGCGACCGCCGCCGCCACGCCGCAGCCCAGCAGCGTTCGGTTCAGCGACCGGGTCAGGTGCAGGCGCCGGGCCAGCCATGCGCCCAACGACGCACCCAAGTGAACGGCGGGGCCTTCCCGCCCGACCGAAGCGCCGGCCCCGATGGACAGGGCGCTGGCGATCGCCGACAGGAGGCCGACGCGGGACGACATCCAACCGCCGTGAATCTGTTCCGCCTCGATCACGTCGGCGACCCCCTGGGAGCGTCGACCCGGCAGGAAAAAATAAATGAACAGGCCGACAACCAGGCCACCGGCGGCAGGCGCCAGCAGGACCTGCCACCAGGGCAGGCGCGCGACGTGCATGGACAGGCGGTCGTGGTCGGTGCCGTAGACCGCCATCTGGACCAGGTCGATGGCTTCGCGGAAAAGGACGACGGCGGCACCCGACGCGCAGCCGACAACCAACGCGAGGACCATCAAGACCAGATGGTCGTTGCGGATCACACGTCGGAGCGCCAGCAGAAGCTGCGCGAATTTGAATTGTGGATTTACCATCGTCTTCCCGCCCGCATGATAGGACGAGAAGGTTAATCAGGTCTCTACCTCAATGCCTTATAACGAAAACTTGAAAGCGCGGAGGAAGATTTGACGGGCGCCCGGTTCGGGTCGGCCGGGGCCGACCCGCCGGTCAGGCGTCAATCGGGCGAGGAATCCAGGGCGTAGCCCGCCGACCGCACGGTGCGGATCAGGTCGGGGCGGCCTTCGGTGTTCAACGCCTTTCGCAGGCGCCGGATATGGACATCCACGGTCCGCGATTCGACGTAGATGTCACGGCCCCAGACCCGGTCGAGCAGCTGTTCGCGGGAATAGACCCGGCCCGGCTTTTCCAGGAACACGCGCAGCAGGCGGAATTCCGTCGGGCCCAGGCGGACCAACTCGTCCCCCCGGTAAACCCGGTGTTCCTCCAAGTCCATGGTCAGATCGGCGTAGCTCAGGACGTCGTCGACCCGTTCCGGATGGGCCCGGCGCAGCACGGCGCGGACCCGGGCGATCAACTCGTTCGGCGAGAACGGCTTGACGACGTAGTCGTCGGCGCCGGAATCCAGGCCGCGGATGCGGTCCGCTTCCTCGCCCCGGGCCGTCAGCATGATGATCGGCAATCCCTTGTTCTCGGGTTTGCGCCGCAACTGGCGGCAAACTTCGATGCCCGACAGGTTGGGCAGCATCCAGTCCAGGATGACCAGCGAGGGGTCTTCTTCCTCGACCGCGACGACGGCGGTTTCGCCGTCGCCGACGACGACGGCGTTGAAGCCTTCCTTCGACAGATTGTAGCGAACGAGTTCCGCCAGCGACGGGTCGTCCTCCACGATGAGGATGTTCTTGCTCATGATCCCCATGTCCCGGAGTTATTCCGCTTCATGTTCGACGACGGTGAAGCTCGACGCGTCGCTTTTTTCGCGCTCGTCGACCGGAGGCTCGCCGTTGACCAGATAATACACGTTTTCTGCGATGTTGGTGGCATGGTCGCCGATGCGCTCCAGATTCTTCGCCACGAACAGCAGATGCGTGCAGGAGGTGATGGTCCGCGGGTCTTCCATCATGTAGGTCAGGATTTCCCGGAACAGGCTGGTGTGCAGCAGATCGGCGTCGGCGTCGCGGGCACGAACGGCTTCGGCCTTGTCCACGTCGCGCGCGACATAGGCGTCCAGAACGTCCTTGATCATGCCCTGAACCAGGGTCGCCATGCGGTTGATGCTTTTGGCCGGGCCCAGGGGCGGCGACTGGGACAGCACCACCGAACGCTTGGCGATGTTCTTGGCGTAGTCGCCGATGCGTTCGATCAGGCTGGCCGTGCGCAGCGCCGTGATGGTGACGCGCAGGTCGTCCGCCATCGGCTGACGCAGGGCCAGGGTCGTGGTCGCATGGGTGTCCATGTCGGCCTCGAGCATGTCGATCTTCTTGTCGCCGGCGATCACGCGGTCGGCCAGTTCGGTATCCCGCTTGATCAAGGCTTCGATCGCGTCGGCCAATTGAACCTCGGCCAGTCCGCCCATCTCGGCGATGGTGTTGTCCAGCTTCTTGAGATCTTCGTCGAAGGATTTGACGATATGTTCCGTATTCATTTGTAACTTTCTCCCGATGGCTCGCCGTTGGGTCGGCTCAGCCGAAGCGGCCGGTGATATAGCCCTGGGTGCGTTCATCCGTAGGATTGGTGAACATTTTCTCGGTTTCGTCGACCTCGACCAGATAACCCAGGTGGAAAAACGCGGTTTTCTGAGACACGCGGGCAGCCTGCTGCATCGAGTGGGTGACGATGACGATGGTGAAGTTGGAGCGCAGCTCGTCGATCAGTTCCTCGATCTTCGCCGTGGCGATGGGGTCCAGGGCCGAGCAGGGCTCGTCCATCAGGATCACTTCCGGCGACACGGCGACGGCGCGGGCGATGCACAGACGCTGTTGCTGCCCACCGGAAAGACCGGTGCCCGGCTGATCCAGGCGGTCCTTGACCTCGTTCCACAGGCCGGCTTTCTCAAGCGAGGTCTGAACGATCTGATCCAGGTCCGACTTGTTGTCGACCAGGCCGTGGATGCGCGGGCCGTAGGCGACGTTGTCGAAGATCGACTTGGGGAAGGGGTTCGGTTTCTGAAACACCATGCCGACCCGGGCCCGCAGGTGCACGACATCGACGTTCTTGTCGTAGATGTCTTCACCGTCGAGCGCGATGCTGCCTTCGACGCGGCAGATGTCGATGGTGTCGTTCATGCGGTTCAGCGACCTGAGGAAGGTCGACTTGCCGCAGCCCGACGGGCCGATCAGCGAGGTGACCTCGTTTTCATTGATGTCCAGGTCGACATCGAACAGGGCCTGTTTCTCGCCGTAGAAGACTTTGACCTTGTCGGCCTTGATTTTGATGCCGGGGGCGGCGTCGCTCTGGGTCACGGGGGTCGCTCCGGTCGTGTCCTGGGAAATGCTCTGATTCATGGCTATGCCATCCTTACCATTTTCTTTCGAAACGTTTGCGCAGGAAAACCGCGCTCACATTCATGAAGACCAAGAAGGCCAACAGCACGCAGATGGCCGCCGAGGTCCGTTCGACGAAGGCGCGTTCCGGAGAATCGGCCCAGATGTAGATTTGCACCGGCAGAACCGTGGAGGGATCCAACGGGCCCTGCGGAATGTCGACGATGAAGGCGACCATGCCGATCATCAGAAGCGGCGCCGTTTCGCCCAGTGCCTGGGCCATGCCGATGATGGTTCCGGTCAGGATGCCCGGCATGGCGAGCGGCAGGACGTGGTGGGTGATGACCTGCAGCGGCGAAGCGCCGAGACCGTAAGCGGCCTCGCGGATCGACGGCGGCACCGATTTCAAGGCCGAGCGGGCGGCGATGATGATTGTCGGCAAGGTCATCAAGGCGAGCACCAGGCCGCCGACCACGGGGGCCGAGCGGGGCATGCCGAAGAAGTTGATGAACACCGCCAGACCCAGCAGGCCGAACACGATGGACGGAACCGCCGCCAGGTTGTTGATGTTGACCTCGATGGTCTGGGTCCATTTGTTGACCGGGGCGAATTCTTCCAGATAGATCGCCGCCGAGACGGCCAGCGGGAAGGACACCAGCAGCGTCACCAGCATGGTGAACAGCGAGCCCATGGCCGCCCCGCGGATACCCGCCAGTTCCGGTTCGCGGCTGTCGCCGGCGGTGAAGAAGGTGGTGTTGAACACCGTTTCCACCAGGCCCCGGTTTTCCAGCCGTTCGAACCAGGCGATCTGCTTGTCCTTCACCCGGCGTTCGGCCTCGGGCAGGTTGCGGTCGATCTGGCCTTTATTCAACTGGTCGATATCGTCCGACAGCGGCATCTGAATGGTCACCCGTTCGCCGATCAGGTCCGGGTTCTTGAGAACCTGGTCGCGGATTTCGAACACGGCGCCGGGGCTGATCATTTCGAACAACTGGCGCTTGTCGCGGCGCGACGTGACGTCCGGGAACAGGTCGAAGAAAGCCTGGCGGATGATCGTGCGGTAATTGGCCCGCGACAGAACCTGCGGGTCGCGCGTGCCGTCGGGATCGATGTCCTGCGGGTACAGCGTGACTTCCAGGTTGATCATCGTCTGGGTGAAGGCGGGGACCGCCTTGCCGATGATGGTCGTGAACAACAGGCCCAGCATGCAGATGGCGAAGAAGATCGCCAGGATGCCGTACATTTGGAACCGTTTCTCGGCCGCGTAGCGGCGTTTCAGGCTCTTGCGCACGGCCTCGCCGGAATTACGGGTCGTGAGACCCCCGCCGGTGTTGCCGTTCATGGTGGTGGCCGCGTCAGTCATATTGCTCTCGATATTTGTTGACGATGGTCAGGGCGATGATGTTCAGCACCAGCGTGACGCAGAACAGGATGAGGCCGAGGGCGAAGGCGGCCAGCGTCTTGGCGCTGTCGAATTCCTGGTCGCCGACCAGGAGCGTGACGATCTGCACCGTGACGGTGGTCACCGCTTCGAAGGGGTTGGCCGTCAGATTGGCGGCCAGGCCGGCGGCCATGACGACGATCATGGTTTCACCGATCGCGCGCGATACGGCCAGCAGCAGCGAGCCGACGATGCCTGGCAACGCCGCCGGCAGGATCACCTGGCGGATGGTCTCCGACTTGGTCGCACCCAGGCCGTAGGAGCCTTCGCGCAGCGATTGCGGCACCGCCGACATCACGTCGTCCGACAGGGACGAAACGAAGGGGATGATCATGATGCCCATGACCATGCCCGCGGCCAGCGCGCTTTCCGATGAGATGGTCAGGCCGAAATCAAGACCCCAGTCGCGGAAGAACGGGGCCACGGTCAAGGCCGCAAAGAAGCCGTAGACGACGGTCGGGATGCCGGCCAGGATTTCCAGCATCGGCTTGACCGTGCCGCGTACCTTGGACGGCGCGTATTCGGACATGTAGATCGCCGCCATCAGCCCGACGGGGGCGGCGACGCACATGGCGATCAGCGAGATCAGCATGGTGCCGGCCAGCAGCGGGATCGCGCCGAACAGGCCGGTGGCGCCGACCTGATCCTTGCGGATGGCGGTCTGCGGGCTCCATTCCAGGCCGAAGACGAAGTCCAGCGGGTGGACTTTTTCGAAGAACCGCAGCGATTCGAACAGCAGCGACAGGATGATGCCCAGCGTCGTCAGAACGGCGATGGTCGAACAGATGATCATGATGACCATGGCCGCCTTTTCGACGCTGTTGCGCGCCCGCAGTTCCGGCGCGATGCGCTGGCGGGCCAAAAGAATGCCACCGCAGGCGAGAACCACGAGGATGCCGGTCAGCAGCATCTTCGACATCGACTTGATGTGGGCATAGAAGTCGGCGGCGTCCTGCAAGGCGACGTCGACGACCTCGCGCGACGTCACGTCGCCGTGGGACAGGTTCTTGACGTCGTTGATCAGCAGCGAGAGTTCCGCCGCGGGCAGGTTCTGCTTATCGGCCGGCAGCGAGGCCACCAGCATGCCGTCGAGGATCGAGGTTTCGAACCCCATCCAGGCGAGCAGCAGAAGAAAGCCGGGTACCGCGCACCACAGGCCGATGTAATAGCCATAGTAATTGGGCAGCGAGTGCAGGTTGCGGACATGACCGCCGGCCGTCGCGAGGGCGCGGGACCGGCCGAGGAAGTATCCGAAGATTGTCAGAAGGGCGAGGACGCCGAACAAGACGGGGAAGCTCATGGCGCTTCAATTCCTTTGGTTCGCGTACCCGAAATTCGGGCAGGGGTCTGATATCGAAAAACGAAAGGACTAAACGAAAGAGAAAAACAAAAATCGGGGATGTCGAAAATGACGGATCGTGGAAATGAAGGTTCTGAAAAAAGAAGCCGTAATTGCAGTCGAGAAGCTCAGGAAGGGCCGGGTGTTCCCGGAAGGCCGAGGCCTTCCGGGAACGTGACCGGGGTAACTTAGAGGTCGATGTTGTTGCGCAGGTTGGCGCCGTCTTCACGGAACTTGGTGCGCTCGGCATCACCCATCGGGATCAGACCCTTGTCGGTGAGGTAGCCGTCGGGGCCGAAGGCTTTATCCGCGGTGAATTCGGCGACGAATTCTTTCATGCCCGGGATCGAGCCGACGTGTGCCTTCTTGACGTAGAAGTACAGCGGGCGGGACACGGCATAGGAGCCGTCCGAGATCGCTTCGAAGGTCGGGGCCTTGCCGTCGATCAGGGAGCCCTGGATCTTGTCGGCGTTCTGATCGAGGAAGCTGTAGCCGAAGACACCGAAGGCTTTCGGGTTGGCTTCCAGCTTGCGGACGATCAGCACGTCGTTTTCGCCGGCTTCGACATAGGCGCCGTCTTCACGGATCGAGTGGCAGATCGCCTTGTACTTCTTCTTGTCCGTCTTCTTCATGGCCTTGATCCAGCCGATCTTCTTGCAGCCGCCTTCCATCGCCAGTTCGGCGAAGGCGTCACGGGTGCCGGAGGTCGGGGGCGGGCCCAGGACTTCGATCTTGACGTCGGGGAGGGACGGATCGACGTCTTTCCAGGTCTTGTTCGGGTTCGGGATCAGCTTGCCTTCGCCGGCCGGAACGTCCTTGGCCAGGGCCATGAAGATCTGCTGACGGGAGATCTTCATCTGCGGGGAAGCTTTGGAGTTGGCCATGACGATGCCGTCGTAACCGACTTTGATCTCGACGACGTCGGCGACGCCGTTCTTGGCGCAACGCTCGACTTCGGATTTCTTGATCCGGCGCGAGGCGTTGGTCATGTCCGGGTGCTGGGCGCCGATGCCGGCGCAGAACAGCTTCAGGCCGCCGCCGGAACCGGTGCTTTCGACGACCGGGGTTTTGAATTTGGTGGTTTTGCCGAACTGTTCGGCGACGGCGGTCGAGAACGGAAACACCGTCGACGAGCCGACGATCCGGATCTGGTCGCGCGCTTCGGCGGCGTTGGCCATCGAGAGGGCCATGCCGGCAACGGCGGCGATTGCAAGAGACTTGCGAATCATGGGTTGCTCCTACGTATCTTTAAGGGAAAACTGAGTTGTTCGTTCATTCGTTCGGAAAGCTCCCGCCCCCGAATGTCATCGCCGACAACCTAGGACCGTCACACGTCGTATTTATGACGTGTATGTTGCACTTTTATGACATCAACTTGTGAAAAACGGCGGAAATCCAAGGTTTTTTGCGATTTTCGAAAATGACACCGCATGCGGATGTAACAAAAAATATGTCTATACATTTTGCACCCGCACAAACCTGCGCGGGAATCGTTGTCCGCTGACCCGCCGTCGGCGGGCCGACCCGGCGCCGAGGGCGCGCGGGCGGGATGGACGTGAAGTCGGGGGTTGGGCGCGGCGGCGCGGCCGGGCTTAGTCGAAGGCCCAGGCAATCGCCAGGAACAGACCGCCGCCCATCAGTGCGGCGCAAGGCACGGTTACGATCCAGGCGGCCACGATGGTCGTGAAATGCTGGCGCCGGACCAACTTGCGCCGGCGGCTGCGCTCGGCGTTTTCCCGGGCCTGCGGGGCGGGGGTGTCTTCGCCGGACTCGCGGCCCCGGGTGATGTGGGTATTCCGTCCGGTAAACCATTCCCGGAAGAAGCCGACGCCGAACACGGCGCCGACGGCGATATGCGTCGACGACACCGGAAGGCCCAGGGCCGAGGCGATGATGACCGTGATCGCGGCGGCCAGCGCCACGCAATAGGCGCGCATGGGGTTCATCTTGGTGATTTCCGCGCCGACCGTCCGGATCAGCTTGGGCCCGAACAGCAACAACCCCATGGTGATCCCGGCGGCGCCGACGAACAACACCCAACTGGGAATGCCGACCTTGCCGTGAGCACCTCCGGTTGCCGCCGTGTCGACGACGGCGGCCAGCGGGCCGACCGCGTTGGCGACATCGTTGGCGCCATGCGCGAACGACAGCAGTGCCGCCGCGCAAATCAGCGGCAGGGTGAACAGCGTGCGCACCGATTTATTGCGGTTTTCCATGCCCGCCGCCTTGCGGTGGATCAGGGGCCGCACGATCAAATAAGTCACCAGGTAGACCCCAAAGCCGGCCGCCACGATCATTTCCGGGCCGGGCCGCCAGACTTTCTTCAGGCCCTTCATCATCAGATAGGCGGAAAACACTCCGGCCATCAGTGCGACCAGAACCGGGACCCAGCGCTTGGCGCCCGCGATCTTGTCCGCCCGGTAGATGATGTTGAACTTGATGAAGGCGAGGAACAGGGCCGCGATCACGCCGCCCAGCAAGGGCGAGATGACCCAGCTGGCGGCGATCGCGCCCATCACCGGCCAGTCGACCACGCCAAACCCGGCGGCGGCGATACCCGCCCCCATGACCCCGCCGACCACCGCATGGGTGGTCGAGACCGGCGCGCTCAGCCAGGTCGCCAGATTGACCCAAAGCGCGGCCGCCAACAGGGCCGACATCATGGCCCAGATGAAAACGTCCGGATCGCCGATCTGATGCGGATCGACGATGCCCTTGGAAATCGTCTTGACCACGTCGCCCCCGGCGACGATCGCGCCCATCGATTCGAATACGGCGGCGATCACCAGCGCGCCGGTCATCGAAAGGGCGCGCGAGCCGACCGCCGGGCCGACGTTGTTGGCGACGTCGTTGGCCCCGATGTTCAACGCCATGTAGCCGCCGATCACCCCGGCGGCGACGATGAACATCTGATGATCCATGCCGACGGTCGCGATCATCGCCACGTTCGACGTGATGGCCAGGAACAGCAGCGCCCAGCCGATGCGCGAAAATTCACGGCCCAGGGACTGGGTCGCGTGCTCGACCGCGGCCAGTTTGGTCAGGTCCTTGTTCAGGGTCTCTTTATACATGGAGGCTCTTCGGCTCTGTCGGCATTGTCTATGGCGGGCGGCGGGCCGGATAATGCAGGGCCCGGGCGTGCCGCTTTCGCGGCAGGCGCTCCGGCTCCTCAGGGGATACGCGCTCGGAACCCCCGAAGGCAATCAGTTTGTTACAATTTTATGACGCCCGACGCCAATGCCCGGATGCCCGGCCGCACAAGGGGGCGAGGGGACGCCCGCGGGTCGGCCCCGCGGCGGCCGGCGGGGCGTCAGGACTTGCCGGAAGACGGCAGGGCGACCGGCTCGCCGCTTGTCAGCATGCCCTGGCGCGGGGCTTCGGCGGGCAGGTAGACCGTGAAGGTCGATCCCTTGCCGATCTGACTTTCTACGCCCAGATGACCGCGGTGGCGGTTGATGATGTGTTTGACGATGGCCAGGCCCAGGCCCGTGCCGCCGACGCTTTTCGACCGCGCCTTGTCGACCCGGTAGAACCGTTCCGTCAGGCGCGGGATGGCGTCTGCGGGGATGCCGTCGCCGTGGTCCGTCACCTTGACCGCGATACCCGACCGGCCGGTCCCGGGGATGCGGTCGGCGGGTTCGACCCGGATGTCGATGGCTTCGCCCTTGCCGCCGTAGCGGATGGCGTTTTCGATCAAGTTGCGGAAGACCTGGAACAGTTGATCGGCCTCGCCGTGGACCGTCGGCAGGCCGGTGCCGTAGTTGACCCGGATCGGCATGTTGCTGGCCTTGGCCTGCACGCTCAACGCTTCGGTCACGTTCAACAGGACGCCCGCGATATCGACGGGCGCGGTCGGCCGGACGTGTTCATTGATCTCGACCCGGGACAGGGTCAGCAGGTCGTCGATCAGGCCGGCCATGCGCTTGGCCTCGCGGAGCATGATGCCCAGGAACCGCACGCGGGTGTCTTCATCCCCGCCGGCGGGGCCTTCCAAGGTTTCGATGAACCCGAGCAGCGCCGCCAGCGGCGAGCGCAGTTCGTGCGACGCGTTGGCCACGAAGTCGGCGCGCATCTGTTCCGCGCGGCGCGCCGTGGTCTGGTCGCGCAGAACCAAAACGGCGCCGATACTTTTGGTGTCCGGGGCCGGCGGCACGCCGGAGACGTGCATTTCGAAATTGCGGGTCGTATTTCCGGGTAGGGTTACTTCGACCGTGCGGTTCTCGTTGCGCCCCAACACTTCGTCGACGGCGTCGAGAACCCGGGGGTGGCGCAACGACATGGCCAAGTCCTGGCCGACGCCGGAGATATCCAACAGGTCGCGCGCCGCGCCGTTGGCATAAACCACGGCGCGCCGCCCGTCCAACAGGATCGTTGGATCGGGAAAGTGGTCGAGAATACGGTCGGTCAACGGGACCATCGTCTGGTGCCCCATCTGTTTTCCCGATCTGCGAAACCCAGGCGCTAGGTGGAGGGTATGCCGATCTGCGCGCCGGGTTCCCGGGCCTGATGGCTGGGCGGGCGAAAAAAGTCAAGAAACCGTTTTACGACAATCGGCGGCATTCCGCGGGTTGTTCAGGTATGCGCCTGCTGTGCTTCGGTCTGGGACGCGGTCCCGGAAACACCCATTTCAACCCGATTGCGGCCGTTGTGCTTGGCCAGATACAGCGCTTCGTCCGCGCGCTCGATCAGGTTTTCGATGCTTTCGCCGGGGGTGAACTCGGCGGCGCCGACGGAAATCGTGATGGTGCCCAGGCTCTTGCCCGTGGCGCGGTTGACGACGGCCTTCTTGCAGACCTGATTGCGTACGTGCTCGCCGACTTTTGCGCCGTTCACCAGATTGGTGTCGCGCAAAACGATGGAAAACTCCTCACCGCCGTAACGCGCGGTCAGGTCCTCGCCGCGCACGCAGCTTTTCAAAATCCGCGCGACGAAACGCAGAACCTGATCGCCGACCTGATGCCCATGGGTGTCGTTGAACGATTTGAAATGGTCGATATCGATCATCAACAAGGTCAGCGGCGCCTTGCGGTCAAGAGCCTCGGCGGCGGCGATGCGGATTTCTTCGTCGAATAGCTTGCGGTTGGCGACACCGGTCAGGGCGTCGGTCATCGCTTCGTGACGCAGCGATTCGACGTCTTCCTTCAGGCTTTCGATCTCGTGCGCCGATTCCTTCAGGCGCGCTTCCAGAACCTGATTGCGGTCCTCCATATGGCGGGTCGCGGCGATCACCTGTTCCAGCACGGCGCGAATATCCTGGCGCCCGTCACCGGCGGCCAGTTCGCCCGAGACCACGGACAGGGTGTCGCCGTAGGCCTGGGCGTCGTCGCCGGCCTCTTCCAGATAGGACATCAATTTTTTGAGTTCGGTCTCGACCCGGAGCGTCGCATCGTTGAGGAAATCCTCGTCGAGCGTCACGCCCAAGAAGCGGTCATAGATTTCGGCGTTGCGTTCTTCCGTGAACGGCAGGCCGGCCTCCAGGATCACGTCCAGGGTGCGCGAAAGCTCAGGGTAAGCGCCCGAGAAATACCGATACCAAACCGCGAAATTGTTCGGTTTGGGCGGAATCCCCTTTTTCTCCATCATCTGGAGCGCCGCTTTGGCGTATTCGGTCGGGTTGCTCCGGGACTCTTGATCGCTGGACAACGGGCATGCCTTCCTAGTGGTTACAGGACGCCGTTCTCACCTTCTTTTCGCCCTTCGATCATTTGGCGCCGAAGGATTGATAGAGTCCATTTTCTAACATAACCCGATGGAGGGGTTTACAGCTTTTTCTTTATTTCGATGTGACGGCCCGCTTGCGGCGGTCGCGGTAGGCGGGAATGAAGGTCTTTCAGGCGTTCCAATTCCGTCCGCACGGTGTCGGGGAACGGTGCGGTTCGCCGCGTATTCAGATCGACATGAAGGATCATCAGTTCGTTGGTTGCGGCCGGCCGGTCGTCTTCGCCCGCATACATTTCGTGGAAGATGTGCAGTCGCTTTTCATCGACGTCCAGGACGCGCGTGCGGATGCGCATCTCTTCGCCCAGGCCGACCTCGTTGTCATAGGTGACGTGCGCCTCGACGACGAAAATCGAACATCCGCTGGCCTCCCGGTACGCCGCGTCCAGCCCGACGACATCCTGCAGCGCATCCGTCGTCTGGTCGAAAACCAATACGTAATAGGCCAGGTTCATGTGGCCGTTGTAGTCGATCCAATCCTTCTGCACGGTCGCCCGGTGCAGGATCGGCAGGGCGCCGGCGTCGTCGCTGGTCATCGAAATCTCCGTCGTCTAGATGCATATCGGTATTCGCGCCTAAGCCTTGGGGGTCGATCGGCGGATTGCAAGACATTTGACCTTTCCCGGTGCGGGTGCGATAAGCGGGCGCGCTCTGCCGCCCGTCCGCGACATTCGATCCGGTCATGGCGGTCGGCGGGCACGCCGACGACGGAAAAACGCGAAAAAAGCGCAAAGTTTCCCCATGAACGCGACCTCTTCAAAACATACCTCACCGGCTTTGGCCGTCGTTGTCCCCGTGCACAACGAGACCGAGAATCTGGCGCCTCTGATCGGCGAGATCCGCGCCGCCTTGGCGAGCGGCCCGGCCTTTGAAATCGTTTACGTCGACGACGGCTCGACGGACGAGACCTTGGCCAAGCTGATCGAGATCGCGAACGAGACGCCGGAGCTGCGCGTCCTGCGCCACGTCAATTGCTGTGGTCAGTCGGCGGCGATCCATACGGGTGTACGGAACGCACATGCCTCACTCATCGCGACGCTTGACGGTGACGGCCAGAACGATCCCGCCGACATTCCTGCCCTGGTCGAGAAGTACAATGCCGAAGGCGGGGGCGAGCGTTTGATGATCGCCGGTCTGCGTGCCAAGCGGCGGGATACGGCGATCCGCCGCCTGTCGTCGCGCGTCGCCAACGGCATCCGGTCCAGTCTGTTGAAGGACGACACGCCCGATACCGGTTGCGGGCTCAAGGTTTTTCCGCGCCAGGCTTTTCTCGATTTCCCCCGCTTCGATCACATGCACCGCTTCATGCCCGCCCTGATGATCCGGCTCGGTGGGCGGGTGATGTCCGTGCCGGTCAATCACCGGCCACGGGAACGCGGCACCTCGAAATACGGCGTGTGGAACCGGCTCTGGGTCGGCATCGTCGATCTGTTCGGAGTGATGTGGTTGCAAAGCCGTGGCTCCAAGCCCGAGGTCGTCGAAGAGACGCCGGGCGCCCAGGCAAAATGAGCGCCAAGCTGATATTGCGCGGCGGCACGTTGCTGCTGTCGCTGATCGGGGTGGTCATCCTAGTCCGCCTGACCGGCCTGGACGCCCATCTCGATGAAACCTGGATCGACACCTATGTGCGGGGCCAGGGGATTGCCGGCATTCTTGTCTTCGTCGCCGCCGGCGGCCTGGTTACCGGGGTCGGCCTGCCGCGCCAGTTGTTCGCCTTCCTCGGCGGCTATGCCTTCGGCATCGTCGAAGGCACGGGCCTGGCCATTCTGGCAACCCTCGCGGGCTGTATCGCGTCATTCTATTACGCGCGGTTCCTGGGTCGTGACCTGATCGCCGGCCGGTTCCCGGGCAAGGTCAAACAGATCGATGCCTTTCTGGCCGAGAACCCGTTTTCCATGACCCTGCTGATCCGCTTCCTGCCGTTCGGATCCAACTTGATCACCAATCTCGCGGCAGGGGTCTCGACGGTTCCGGGTCTTCCCTATTTCGCGGCCTCGGCGGTCGGTTATTTGCCGCAGACGCTGATATTCGCGTTGATCGGCACCGGCATGAAGGTCGATCCGATGGCCAATATCGGGCTTGCCGCCGGGCTGTTCGTCTTGTCCGGTATCTTGGGCGTCTATCTCTATCGCCGGCATCGCCATGGCAAGGTGCTGGACGAGGAATTGGAAGCGGAAATCGGCGAGGCCGATCCGTCCGCGGCGGAATGACCGTCCGCTGACCCCTATGGCCGGGCGCGGCGGCGGGGAGACGCCATTGCATGTTCTGATCGTTCCTTCCTGGTACTCCCATCTACGTTCGCCGGGCGGCGGATCGTTCTTCCGCGATCAGGCCCAGGCCCTGGCCCGTGCCGGGCACAAGGTCGGCATCCTGGCGCCCAAGGTCTGGGGCGTGCGGGACTACCGCGCCGGGCCGTTGCCGGACATGAACCTGATCGCGGCGGAGGATGAAGGCTTCGTGCGTGTCTGGCGTCTCAATACCCTGCATCGTCTGCCGCGCATGCCTTACCGTGATTCCCGGGCGTTCTGCGCCGCGGGTCGGCGCCTGTACGATGCTTATGCAGCGGCGGAAGGACAGCCCGATGTGTTGCACGGTCATGCGGCGCTTTACGGTGGCGTCCTGGCGGCGGATTTGTCTCGGCGCACCGGTGTTCCCGCTGTGTTGACGGAACATTCGACCGATTATGCCCAGGGCAAGCACCGATGGTGGCAGAAGCGGCTGATCCGCCGGGCGCTGAGGGATGCCCGCGCGCGCCTCGCGGTCAGCCCCCAATTGCACGACATTCTGATCGACCAATATGCCGGTGCGGCGCGGCCGCTCGAGGTCGTGCCCAATATCCTGACGCCCGCGTTCGAGGCGAACCCACCGCCAACCGACGAGATGCCGGGGCCTTTTATCTTTCTCTGCGTCGCCCGCATCTCTGCTGAAAAGAATCAGGACGGGCTGATCCGGGCCTTCGCGCAAGCCTTCCCCGAGGGCGATGAGGAACTGCATTTCATCGGGTCCGGCGAAGCCGCGGAGTTGGAGAGATTGGCGCGCGAGATGGGCGTCGCCGGCAGGGTCAAGGTTTTGGGTGTTTGTCCGCCTGAGGACGTGCGTGGCCGCATGGCATCCGCCGGTGCGGTGGTGCTGGCGAGTTACGTGGAAACCTTTGGCGTCGTCGTTATCGAGGCGCTGTCGCAGGGCACGCCCGTGGTCGCGACGATCTCCGGCGGGCCCGAAGGCATCCTGACGCCGGAAAGCGGCATTCTTATTCCGCCCGGCGACGATGCGGCCCTGATGCGGGCTCTTGCCGAAATTCGGGCGCGGGCGGCAGCCGGTGAGTTCGATGGCCAGGAGCTGCGCCGCGGATGCCTGGCCCGCTACGGCGAAAAGGCCGTGGTCGGGGAATTGGAAAATATTTACGCTGCGGCCCTCGGCGGTTCAAACGAAACGGGGACAACATGAGTAAGACTTATTCGGCGATCCTGGCGGGGTTGGTTCGCGGCCTGGCGGCGCCCATGTCGCGCTGGCCGCGCTACGCCACGCTGGCGCGACTGGGCAACGCGGTGACGCCGCGCGTGCCGCTGGATACGCCGATGGGCACGATGACCCTCTATACCCCCGGCAAGGATGCGCTTTATTTCGCGCGCAATGCCTTCACTCGCGAGCCGGAGACCCTGGAATGGATCGATGGGTTCGCCAAGGACGAGGTCTTCTGGGATATCGGCGCCAGCGTCGGGCCTTACACGGTCTATGCGGGGATGCGCGGCATCCCGACGGTCGCGTTCGAACCCAACCCCTTTTCGTTCTACTGCCTCGCCCGCAACGTCGCCGAAAACGGCGTCGGCGAGGTCGTCCAGGCCCATTGCCTGGGGCTCAGCGACCAGGACGGGCGCGGCCGCTTCTACATGCCGTCGTTCGAGGCCGGAACCTCCGGCTCGTCGCTTTACGACAGCGGCCTGTCGCGTCTGGGCTTCGCCAAGGCCGAGATCGCCGTCGACGCCTTCGCGCTGCGGGCCGACGCCCTGGTCGAGACCTATGGGTTTCCGGCCCCAAACCATATCAAGATCGACGTCGACAGCATCGAGCCGCAGATTCTGAAAGGCGCCATGGGCGTGTTGAAAAGCGGGCAGGTCAAATCCGTGCTGATCGAAATCGCGCCGGACGATGCGGAAATTCCGGCGCTGTTGGCCGAAGCCGGGTTTTCCGAGGCCAGGCGCGGGGTTCAGCGGGAAAACACCGACGTCAACGTGATCTTCACGCGCCGCACCTGATCCCACGCCTTGCGACGGCGCCGCGCCCCGAATTCCGGGGGGCGTCGCGATGACCGTTCCATGAAAATTTCCGGATTCCCTTGACAGCCAGGGCCCAGCGGACTACATCGCTGGCACTCACTGGGGTCGAGTGCTAACAAACACGAAAAAACCCTTACTTATCCATTATTTGACGGAGAGCAGACAATGAAGTTCAGGCCTCTGCATGACCGGGTTCTGGTCAAGCGCATCGAGCAGGACGAGAAGACCAAGGGCGGCATCATCATTCCCGACACCGCCAAGGAAAAGCCCATGGAAGGCAAGATCGTTGCCGTCGGTTCCGGCACCCGCAACGAAGACGGCTCCATCACGCCGCTCGACGTTAAGAAGGGTGACGCGGTTCTGTTCGGCAAGTGGTCGGGCACGGAAGTCACCATCGAAGGTGACGAACTGATCATCATGAAGGAATCGGACCTCCTGGGCATCATCGGCTAACGCCGGTTCGAAGCCTGACGAGAGACCGCAAGAGAAACCAAGAGGATAGAGAAGATGGCTGCTAAGGAAGTTAAATTTTCGACCGACGCCCGCGACCGTATGCTCAAGGGTGTCGACATTCTCGCCGACGCCGTCAAGGTGACGCTGGGCCCGAAGGGCCGCAACGTCGTCATCGACAAGGCCTTCGGCGCGCCGCGCATCACCAAGGACGGCGTCACCGTCGCCAAGGAAATCGAACTGACCGACAAGTTCGAAAACATGGGCGCCCAGATGGTCAAGGAAGTCGCTTCCAAGACCAACGACGAAGCCGGTGACGGCACCACGACCGCCACGGTTCTGGCTCAGTGCATCGTGCGCGAAGGCACCAAGGCCGTCGCCGCGGGCATGAACCCGATGGATCTGAAGCGCGGCGTCGACATGGCTGTCGAAGCCGTGATCGCCGACGTCAAATCGGCCTCCAAGAAGGTCAAGACCTCCGACGAAATCGCCCAGGTCGGCACCATTTCCGCCAACGGCGACGCCTCCATCGGCAAGATGATTGCCGAAGCGATGCAGAAAGTCGGCAACGAAGGCGTCATCGAAGTCGAAGAAGCCAAAGGCCTGGATACGGACGTCACCGTCGTCGAAGGCATGCAGTTCGACCGGGGTTACACCTCGCCGTACTTCATCACCAACGCCGACAAGATGACCTGCGACATGGAGAACCCCTTCATTCTCATCCACGAGAAGAAGCTCTCCACCCTGCAGCCGCTGCTGCCGGTTCTTGAATCGGTCGTTCAGGCGTCCCGCCCGCTGATCATCATCGCGGAAGACATCGAAGGCGAAGCCCTGGCCACCCTGGTGGTCAACAAGCTGCGTGGCGGCCTCAAGGTTGCCGCCGTCAAGGCCCCGGGCTTCGGCGACCGCCGCAAGGCCATGCTGGAAGACATCGCCATCCTGACCAACGGCCAGGTGATTTCCGAAGACATCGGCATCAAGCTGGAAAACGTCGGTCTGGAAATGCTGGGCACGGCCAAGAAGGTCGTCATCACCAAGGACGACACCACGGTCGTCGACGGCGCCGGCAAGAAGAAAGACATCGAAGCCCGCTGCAGCCAGATCCGTGCGCAGATCGAGGAAACCTCCTCGGACTACGACCGTGAAAAGCTGCAGGAACGCCTGGCCAAGCTGGCCGGCGGTGTTGCCGTCATCAACGTCGGCGGCGCCACCGAGATCGAGGTTAAGGAAAAGCGTGACCGCGTCGACGACGCCCTGCACGCCACCCGCGCCGCGGTCGAAGAAGGCGTGGTTCCGGGCGGTGGCACGGCCCTGCTCTATGCCGTGAACTCCCTGAAGAAGCTTCAGCCGGAAAACAACGACCAGCAGGTCGGCATCAACATCGTTCGTCGCGCCCTGCAGGCCCCGGTCCGTCAGATCGCCGAAAACGCCGGCTTCGACGGTGCGGTGGTCGCCGGCAAGCTGCTGGAAGGCAAGACCAAGACCCAGGGCTTCAACGCCCAGTCTGGCGAATACGTGGACATGCTGAAAGCCGGCATCATCGACCCGACCAAGGTCGTGCGTACGGCTCTGCAGGATGCCTCCTCGGTCGCCGGCCTGCTGATCACGACCGAAGCCATGGTCGCCGAGAAGCCGGAGAAGAAAGAAGCCGGTGGCATGCCCCCGGGTGGCGGTATGCCCGACATGGGCGGCATGGGTTTCTAATCCAGCCTCCTGTCGTAAAGTTCGGAAAGGGCCGCACCGCAAGGTGCGGCCCTTTTCTTTTGGCCGGCGCCCTTCGTTCTTTGGCCAGCGCCCAGCGCCGTTGATCCGGATCAACGGCAGCCGGCCGGCCTTCGGCTATAGGGTGGGATGCGAAAGTTTGCTAACGTCCGCCTGCGCTCGCGGACCTTGGCCATCACCCAGGGGCGGGAGACAGCGACATGCCAAACACCATCCAGGTCGGATTCCAACGAATGACCATTCCCGCCCTCGCCGACGACATTCGCGCCTTGATCGGCCGCGGCCAATTGGCCGAAGCCGGGCAGCGGACCTATGACGCCGCGGTGACCGGCCGCGCCGATGCCGAGGTCCTGGCCCTGGGGGGCGCGGCGGCCTATCAGGCGGGGGCCGACGATCTGGCCTTGGAGTTGTTCTCGCGCCTGGATGCGCGGGGCGGCATGGATGCCCAGCAATGGGCGATGATGGGCCACGCGGCGGAACGGCTCGGCGTCAACCGGGTGGCGATCCCGGCCTACCGCCGGTCCCTGGAATTGCAGCCGCAATCCCCGCCTGTGCATTACAACCTGGGCTCCATCTATCTGCGGCGTCATCAATGGTCCGAGGCGATCGCTCATCTGAAAGCCGCCTGCGACGGCAAACCCGACTGGCAGGCGGCCTGGGAAAACCTGGCCCAGGCCATGCTCGGCACCGAACATTACGAAGCGATCGTGCCGTTCCTCGAGGACTGCATGAAGCGGTTCCCGGACAATGCCTATTTCCACGTAAAGCGGGCCGAAGCCTTGATGAGCATGGGCGACCATGACGGGGCCGAGGCGGCGTTCCGCTGGTTGACGGAACAGTTGCCCGACGTCGCCGAGATCTGGGGCGGTCTGGCGGCGGCAGTCATCCAGGACGGCCGCGCCGACGAGGCGGCGGAAATCCTCGCCCGGGCCTCGGCCCAGGGGGCGGCTTCCGCCGATCTGGATCAACTGGCCGCAACGTTGAAGCTGGACGCCGGCGACCCCGCCGGGGCGGTCGCCGGATATGAAGCGATCCTCGCCGCCGAACCGGGGCACCGCCTGGCCCGGGTCAATCTGATCGACGCCCTGTTGCAGGTTGGCGAGGCGGACAAGGCCCTGGCGGTCTGCGATGCGCGCCTGGCCGAGGTCCCGGGTGATCCGGAAATGCTCGCCTACCGGCATATCGTCATGGTCGACCGGGGCGCGGTCGCCGAGGCCGAGGCCTTTCTTCCGCCGGACCTGATCATGGGCCACCGGCCGATGCCGCCGGATGGTTTTGCCTCCATGGCCGATTTCAACAAGGCGATGGTCAGCCATATCCTGGACCATCCCTCCCTGGTGCCGTCGCCGCCGCAGCACGCCACGGTCGCGGGCCGCCATACCGGCAGCCTGGTTTGCGATCCCTGGGGGCCGATGACCCATTTCAAGGAGATGATCGCCGAGGCTGCGCGGGTCTATCGCCGCCGCCACCGGAACAGCGACCATCCTCTGTTCACCCGATGGTCCGACGAATATTCCCTGACCGTCTGGGCCGTCGAAATGAACGCCGGCGGCCATCAGATGCCGCATATCCATCCGTCGGGCTTTCTCTCGGGTGTCTATTACCCGCAACTGCCGCAGCAGGTGACGGACCCGGACGACACCGACGGCTTCATCGAATTCTTCCAAGCACCGGATCAGTTCAAGCTTCACCACCCGCCGCGCCTGCAACTGTTCCCGCCCGAGGAAGGGGTGATGTATCTGTTCCCGTCGGCCTATTTCCACCGCACCATCCCGTTCGTCGGCGACGGCACGCGCATCAGCGTCGCCTTCGACCTGGTCGCGCTTTAGGCAGGGGCCGCCGCCGCCATGCCGACGCCCCGCTTCGTCCTGATCCACGGTGCCTATCACGGCGCCTGGTGCTGGGAACGCCTGATCCCGCTGCTGACGGCCCGGGGGGGCGAGGTCGCGGCACCAGACCTGCCCGGCCACGGCGTGGACACAACGCCAAGCGCCGATCTGTCCCTGGCCCTTTACGCCGAACATGTCGCCGCAGTCGTCCGCGCCCAGGGCGGACCCGTGACCCTGGTCGGTCATTCCATGGCAGGCGCGGTGATCGCAGAGGTCGCGGAACGCGTACCCGACCTGATCTCCCGGCTGCTCTATCTGACGGCCTATATGCCCGGCGACGGCGAAAGCATCGTCGATTGGGCGCGGCGCGACGGCGACACCCGCGCGGGCGCGCGTAAGGTCGATTACGACGGTGTGCCTTGCCTGACGGTCGACCGCGAGACGACCTGGGACGCGTTTTATCAGGACGCGCCCGAGGAAGACCTGGATTGGGTCTATCCCAAATTGCGGCCCGAGCCCCTGGCGATTTTCCGACAGGGGCTTGCCCTCAGCGACGCCAACTTCGGACGGGTGCCCCGCGATTACATTTCCTGCCGCCAGGATCTGGCGATCACGGCGGACCTGCAGGACGACATGCTGGACGCCTTGCCGGCGCGCCGGACCTGGGACCTGGACTGCGGCCATTCGCCTTTCCTCGTATGCCCGGAACTTCTGGCCGACGTGTTGTTCGACGGCGAGGTCTGAACCTCCGGGCGGACATTTCACCGGACTCGAATATAAACGCCACCCGCGAATGCATCTTGAAAGGTTGGCGAACTGATTCTAACGTCATGGTTAACCAAGGACGGAAACAACACCGTTCGAACCCGGGGGACGCATCCAAGCAGGGAAGTTGCGACCAACGCCTTTTCGCTTGGAGTGGGAAGATGTCGGCCGTTGGCCTGAAGATTCTGGTGATTGACGAAAGTGACGAACGCGCCCAGGTGCTGCTCGCAGGCCTGGAGGACGCGGGGTATCACCACGTCCAATACCTGCGCGATATGTCCGATCTGGTGCCGCGCATCGCGGCGATCGATCCGGACGTGATCCTGATCGACCTGGAAAACCCCAACCGCGACACCATCGAGCAGATGTTCCGCGTTTCGCGCGAGGTCAAACGCCCGATCGCCATGTTCGTCGACGAAAGCGATCCGGAAACCACCAAGTCGGCGATCCGCGCCGGGGTTAGCGCCTATATCATCGACGGCCTGCGCCGCGACCGTATTCAGCCGGTGGTCGACGTCGCGATTTCGCGGTTCGAATCCTACCGCGAGTTGGAACAGCGGGCGACGGACGCCGAACTGCAACTGGCCGAACGCAAAACCATCGAACGGGCCAAGGCTCTGTTGATGGAAAAACGCGCAATGACCGAACCGGACGCCTACGAAGCGATCCGCCATATGGCGCGGGCCAAGGGCAAGCGCATGGTCGAGGTCGCGGAAAGCCTGCTGACCGCCCAGGCGCTGGGTATCTAGGCGCGCGGCGCCGCTTCCCGTTTTTTTCAGTCAAATGTCCGTGGCTGTCTGGCGTGCCGTCTAGGGCCGGTGTCCGTGGCCGTCCGGCGCGGTGCGGTAGTGGTGATGCAGATCGTCACGGCCGAAATCGTTGGCCGGATCGCGCCACAGGCTGTGGATGTGGTTGCCGCCGTCCTGGGTGTTGTCGAATTCGATAAGCAGGCGCGGTCCGTGAATCCGGTAGTAAAACGGCCCAGCTCCCGTCGTCGGTCCGGCCCAGGCCAGGCGGGTGCGGCCCCATCCGGCCCGGACCAAATCCATGTAGGGCCGTCCGACTTCGTCGCGCGCCAAGCCGACATAGGTCCGGATCAGGGTGGTTAGTAGAACCTGTTGATCGGCGGTGAGGGCCCCGACGGGCAGGCCCACGGGAGCTTCGAAGGCATCGCCCCGGCCCGGGCCGGCGACGATGTTGCCCAGCGACCGGCCGCGCAACTGGGCTTCTTCCAACTGCGCCGGATCGAGGCTTCTCGCCAACCGTAAGGCCAGGACGTATTCGTCCCGCTGGACCCGTTCGCCGAGGCGTGGGCCGCCCGGAATGCGGGCCGGGTTGGTGCCGAGGAAGGTCGGCGTGACCGAAACCGCGCCCGGCGCGGCGGCGGTGACGTTGATCGACAGATGATGGCCTTCCAGGCGCCAGCCCCAGGGATGCGTGCCCGGCGTGCCGAATACGGAGATGAAGTATTTTTCCGGATCGCGGTAGCTGAGGGACGATCCCTCGACCTCGGCCAGGACGGCCTCCAGCGCCATGATCGCCACGGCCTTCTGAATGCCGCCCGCCGAAAGGGTGCTCCGCATCAGGGCCAGGGACGCCTGTCGTTGGGCATCGGTCATATCGCCGAACCGGATGCCGCTGCGATGACCGGGAATGTAGTGCCAGTCGGTCCGCTCGCCGTCGTCGAAAGGGAAGCTGCCGTCGTCCCGCCGGTCGCCCAGCGCGTCGAGCCAAGCCGTCGCGGCCGCGGTCATGTCGGTATCGACCGTCTGGGCGCGGGCGGGCCCGGCCTCGGTGGCGAGTGCCGCGCTGAACGCGGCGGCGAGGAGCATGCGTTTCACCATGATCCCAGAGACATAGGGTGCGTGACAGCGGGACGCAATCCGGGAGATGCGCCGGCAGTGCTGCTCGCCTAGGGGCTTGGGCCGGGGGCGTCAGTTCCGGTCGGTCAGGCTCGCCGGATTGTTGAGCTGCTTCGCTCGGATGCAGACGGCCTGGTCGACGGCGCTGATGACCAATTCGCGCTGTTCGAAACAGCCGATCATGGTGCCGTGAGTGGAATGGATTTTGGCGTCAAGGGCGCCGGCGATCAGCGAGAGGGTAATAAGAGTCCATGTCATGGCGACAACTCCTTGGTGTCACGGTCGGACGGCCTCCCTGGCGCTTGGTTGCGAAATGTTAGCACGGAGACGGCGACGGTGCGCAAGCCCGACGGTCGGGGCCGGAGATAACGTATTGGTAAATTGAGGAATTGGTTGCGGACGGGCGATGGCGTTCGCGATCCGGCGTTGCCGCGAATCGGAAATTCGATGATGTCCTCGGCCGTTTTCACCCGGCGGCGCGGCCATGACGTCGGCTCATGTTCGACGGCCTCGCAACTGCACAAAAAATATGCTGCACCCGCAACGGTGATTAATTTTTATGCGTATGCTTTCGGCGGTGACTCCGGAAATATCGAAAGAAATTGTTGTTTATCAACGGGGTGAGGCCTGATTAAAAACTGGCACGGCCTTTGCGATTGTCATAGCGCCGGGCGACCTGCCGCCCGGCATCCTTCGCGTCCAATGGCGGGCGGAACATCGAAGGCCATTTGCCCCATGACGGGCTGGAATGCCGGCATGTGCCGGGATTGGTAGCTAACACCGCCGACGTATGGCGGCCATGGTTTGGGCCCGGTTTCGGGTTTTAAGGGGCGACAACCACATGCAAATTCGTTTGATGACGCCTGTCGGTACCAGCGTTCTCGTCGTGGAACGGGATGCATCGCGCGCCGAGGCGACCAAACGTCTGCTCGTCGAACAGGGCTATACGGTGACCGGTCTGCTGACCGACCTGGACGCCTTCGGCGAAACCGCCGCCAAAACCACCGCCGACTGCATCATGATTTACGCGACCGAGCCGGACCGCGCGTTGCTCGACCAGTTGCGCGCCCTGCCGACGGAACAGCGCCGGCCGACGATCCTGATTACCGAGAACGGCTCGACCGACGCCATCCACGCCGCCGTCGCCGCCGGGGTCAATGCCTGCGTCGTCGTCGGCGTCAACGGCAACCGCATCCGGTCCGCCATCGATCTGGCGAAAGCGAATTTCTCCAATACCGCCGGCCTGCGCGAGGAACTGGACGAGGCGCGCAACGCATTGCGCGACCGTAAGGTCATCGAGCGGGCCAAGGGCATCATTATGCGTGAACGCGGCCTCGATGAAGAGGCCGCCTATACCATGCTGCGGACCCGCGCCATGCAGCGCGGCGTGCGCCTGGTCGCCGTCGCCGAGATGGTGGTCGAGGCGGCGGAGGTCATGCAGCTATAGAATTTCGCCGCCCGGGCGCCTGGATCACGGCGACGGCGGCAGCACAGTTTGGCGGGCGGACGATGACGCCCGATCCGCCGAAGAACCGGGCCGGGCGACGACGGGGTCGTCGGGTTCATACAGGGGGACGATGACGGCCCCCGAAAAAGGACCACGACGTCCATCGACGGGACCGCGAAGAGCGGCCGCCGCGTTGGGCGTTTTTTATTATCAGGAGTAAATCAATGGGAGCCTTTGCAAACCCGTTTGATCCCGACAAGCTCTTGTGGAACGGCTGTCCCTGCGGGCAGCACCGATCCATCATCGAGCACAATATGGCCATGGCCGCGGCGCAGGGTAAGGATGCGTCCCGGTTCCAGTGCGAAGACGTAGACGCGGCGGAAGCCACGTCCGCCGAAGGCACCGGCCACAGCCCCGCCAATTGCTTCGATCCGTCCTGCCAGGAAGCCGCTTGCGTTTCCATGCGTCAGGCCGCCGAAGCCAACGGCCAGGGCGACATGGTGCGCGCCGCGCAGAAGCATCAGCAGGAAATGGCCGATCTGGAAGCGGAGCCCGAGGCTTCGGATCTGGAAAGCACCATGTCCCGCGCCGTTGAATCGGCCGTCATGAAGGGAATGTTCGGGGGCGACATGCATCGCCGTTCGTTCCTGAAAGCGGTCGGCGCCGGTACGGCCTATGCGGCCATTGCCTCCATGTTCCCTCTCGAAGAAGCCAAAGCCATGGCGGTCGAGATGGCCATGAAGGGTGGGCCGCTCGAGAAGTCCAAGCTGAACGTCGGTTTCGTGCCCATCACCTGTGCGACGCCGATCATCATGGCCCATCCGATGGGTTTTTATAAGAAGTACGGCCTGGACGTTTCCGTGATCAAGACGGCCGGTTGGGCCGTGTCCCGCGACAAATCGCTTTCCGGCGAATACGACGCGGCGCACATGCTCACGCCGATGCCGCTCGCGATCTCCATGGGTGCCGGTTCGACCAAGGTGCCCTGGACCATGCCGGCGGTGGAGAACATCAACGGTCAGGCCATCGTGCTGTCGAAGAAGCACATGGACAAGAACGATCCGAAGATGTGGAAAGGCTTCAAGTTCGCAGTGCCTTTCGAATACTCCATGCACAACTTCCTGCTGCGCTACTACGTGGCCGAACACGGGCTGGATCCCGACAAGGACATCCAGATCCGCGTCCTGCCGCCGCCAGAAATGGTCGCCAACCTGCGGGCGGACAACGTCGACGGCTACCTGTCGCCGGATCCGTTCAACCAGCGGGCGGTCTATGACGGCGTCGGCTTCATCCACAAGCTGACGAAGGACATCTGGGAAAAGCATCCCTGCTGCGCCTTCGCCGCCTCGCAGGGCTTCATCGACGAAAACCCCAACACCTTCATGGCGTTGTGGAAGTCGATCCTGGACGCCACCGACTTTGCGTCGGTCAAGTCCAACCGCAAGGAGATCTCCAAGGCGATCTCGCCGAAGAACTACCTGAACCAGCCGGTCACGGTTCTGGAACAGGTGCTCGTCGGCACCTACGCGGATGGTCTGGGCAACGTCAAGAAGGTCCCGGACCGGATCGATTTCGATCCGTTCCCGTGGCATTCCATGGCGGTCTGGATCCTGACCCAGATGAAGCGCTGGGGCTACGTCAAGGGCGACGTCGACTACAAGAAGGTCGCCGAAGACGTTTATCTCGCGACAGACGCGCAGAAGCTGATGTCCGAGATGGCCCTGACCGGTCCCTACGGCACCCCGCCGAAGGAGACCTACGAGAACTACACGATCATGGGCAAGACGTTCGATCCGGCCAAGCCGGAAGACTACGTCGAGTCCTTCGCCATCAAGAGAACGTAAGAGGGAACCATGAAGTCCATGTCGCTTAAAACCCGCTCCATCGTGCTGTCGATCGCGTTGTTGTTCGCGTTCGCCGGTCTTTGGCAACTGATGCTGCCGGAAGGGACGGGCTCTGCCGCGAACATGGACCCCGCTTACGCCGCCTTGATGGGGGCGACTGCCAAGGGGGCCTCGGCGATGCCGGGGCCCCTCGAGGTCGCCAAGCAGATCTGGGAACACGTCCTAAACCCGTTCTATGACGCCGGCCCCAACGACAAGGGCATCGGCATCCAGTTGGGGTATTCGATCCTGCGTGTCCTGGTCGGCTTTTCCTTCGCCATTATCGTCGCCATTCCGCTCGGCTTCCTGATCGGCATGTCGCCGCTTTTCTATCGCGCCCTCGACCCGTTCATCCAGATTCTGAAGCCGGTTTCGCCGCTCGCCTGGATGCCGCTGGCGCTTTACACGATCAAGGATTCGATCATCTCGTCCGTGTTCGTGATCTTCATCTGTTCGGTCTGGCCGATGCTGACCAACACGGCCTTCGGCGTCGCCAGCGTGCGCAAGGAATGGCTCAACGTCGCCAAGACGCTTGAGGTCGGCCACCTGCGCACCGCCTTCCGCGTGATCCTGCCGGCGGCGGCCCCCACGATCATGACCGGCATGAGGATTTCCATCGGCATCGCTTGGCTGGTCATCGTCGCCGCCGAGATGCTCGTCGGCGGCACGGGCATCGGCTACTTCGTGTGGAACGAATGGAACAACCTGTCGATCACCAACGTGATCGCCTCGATCTTCTTCATCGGACTGATCGGAATGGTGTTGGACATGATCCTGTCCGCCCTGACCCGTTTCGTCACCTACGCAGAATAAAAGAAAGAACGGAGCCCCGAAAGATGAGCGCGAACACAGCCGCCACCAGCCAGCCCCGTATCCGCGTCGAAGGCCTGGCGCAGCGTTTCCCCGCCCCGGACGGCAACGGCGAGACCACCGTCTTCGAAGACATCTGGTTCTCCGTGGAGCCGGGTGAGTTCGTCTGCCTGATCGGTCATTCCGGCTGCGGCAAGACGACATTGCTGAACATCCTGGCGGGCCTGGCCACGGCCAGCGCCGGCAACGTCATCGTTTCCGGCCAGGAAGTCACCGGCACGTCCCTCGACCGCGCCGTGGTGTTCCAGAGCCACGCCCTGATGCCCTGGATGACCGTGATGGGCAACATCGCCTTCGCCGTGTCGTCGAAATGGCCGCGCATGGCGAAAAAGGACCTTCACGCCCATTGCCAGAAGTTCATCGACCTGGTCCACCTGACCGGATCGGAAAACAAGAAGCCGTCGCAGCTTTCCGGCGGCATGAAACAGCGCGTCGGCATCGCCCGCGCCATGGCGATCGAACCGCAGATCATGTTGCTGGATGAGCCGTTCTCGGCGCTCGACGCGCTGACCCGCGGCTCGCTGCAGGACGAACTTCTGAGCATCTGCGCCGAGACGGAACAGACCGTCTTCATGATCACCCACGACATCGACGAGGCCATTCTGCTGGCCGACAAGATCATCCTGATGACGAACGGGCCCGATGCGCGCATCTGCGAGATCGTCGAGAACACGCTGCCGCGCGAACGGACGCGCAACAACATGCATACCCAAGCCAACTACTACCCCGTCCGCAACCACCTGATCGAATTCCTGGTCAACCGCTCGGTCGGGTTCAAGGACGAATTGGCGTCCCCCGATTACGACCCCAGACATCCGCCGGTCGTCGGCCCCACCGTGGTCACCGACGAAGCCGGCGAGACCGGCACGGGCGTCCTGCGCGCCCAGGCCTGAACCGACAATCCGCATACGTCATCAACGAAGGAGACACTTACATGACCCGTGCAGAATTGACTGAGAAGATCCTGGCCCACAAGGTCCTGACCGGCTTTACGTGGTCCGACGTCGCCGAAAAAGTCGGCAAATCCAAGGAGTGGACGGCCTGCGCCTGCATGGGGCAGTTGTCTCTGTCGAAGGAACAGGCCGAGGCCGCCGGCAACGCGATGGGGCTGAACTTCTCCGACGACGAGATGGCGCTCCTGATGTCGGTGCCCTATCGCGGCTCGCTGGACACGCAGATCCCGACCGATCCGCTGATCTACCGGTTCTACGAAATCACCCAGGTGTTCGGCATGTCGATCAAGTCGCTGATCGAGGAAGAATTCGGCGACGGGATCATGTCGGCCATCGACTTCGACATGCAGATCGAACGCATTCCCGATCCCAAGGGCGACCGTTGCCAGGTCACCCTGAGTGGCAAGTTCCTGCCCTACAAATCCTATTAAGGACCAACCTTCCGGATGACCATCAAAGGCGGTGGCCCGGTAATCAAACTCATTGAGACAGAGAGGTATCTTCAAATGAACGCTCGCAAACTCACCAAGTTGGTTCCCGCGCTGGCCGTCGGCGCCGTTGCCGTCGCCGCCGCCGAACCGGCGCTCGCCCACCATCCGCTCGGGGGGGCTCCGATGGAAACCTTCGCCCACGGCGTGCTGTCCGGCATCGGCCACCCGCTGCTGGGCTTTGATCACCTGTTCTTCGTGCTGGCCGTCGGCCTGGCCGCGCTCTACACCGGCCACCGCTTCACCGCCCCGGCCGCCTATATCGTCGCCATGCTGGCGGGTTGCCTGATGATGAGCCTGGGCGTCGGCCTGCCGGCCAAGGAAATCGTCATCGGTCTGTCGCTTCTGGCCCTGGGTGCGGTCGTGTTGTCCGGCCGGGCCATGAGCATCCTGCCCGCCGTCATCGTCTTCGCCGCCTTCGGTATGTTCCACGGCTCTGCTTTCGGTGACTCGATGGCCGCTCAGGAAGCGGGCTTCGGTGCGCCGGTTCTGGTCGGCTACCTGCTGGGCCTGGGCGTTCTGCAGTACGCCATCGCCGTCGCCGCCGGCACGGTCGCCCTGAAGCTGTGGAAGGCCACGGAATCGACGGCCATGGAAACCCGTCTGGCGGGTGCCGTGGTCGCCGGTGTCGGCATGTTCCTGACGCTGGAAAACCTGGAAGGCATCGTTCTCGGCGCCATTCTGTAATACCCGGGCCGAACGGCCCCCACGCCGGGGTGCGGCGTGCCGGGACAACGCGCCGCCCCCGACATAACCTACCGGTTTTGGTCCCACACACTGACGATGCGGTCCGCCCAAGGGTGGGTGGACCGCCAACTCAAGGGAGAGTAATCACCATGGAAGCGGCAAAGGTGCCCGTCACGCTGATCACCGGATATCTGGGTGCTGGCAAGACCACATTGCTCAACCGTATCCTCACCGAACAGCACGGCAAGAAGTACGCCGTCATCGTCAACGAATTCGGCGAGGAAGGCATCGACAACGAATTGGTCGTCGACGCCGACGAAGAGATTTTCGAGATGAACAACGGCTGCATCTGCTGCACCGTGCGCGGCGATCTGATCCGCATCATCTCCACCCTCATGAAACGCGCCGACGCCTTCGACGGCATGATTATCGAGACCACGGGCCTGGCCGATCCGGCGCCGGTGGTGCAGACCTTCTTCGTGGACGAGGACGTCCAGGCGAAGGTTTCGCTCGACGCCGTCGTCACGGTGGTCGACGCCTGTCATTTCTTGGACGCCGTCGACGAGGAACACGAACTGGCCGAACAGGTCGCCTTCGCCGACATCATCCTTCTTAACAAGACTGACCTGGTCGACGCCGACAAGCTCAACGCGGTGAAGGCCAAGATCACCGGCCTGAACAAGATGGCGAAAATAATTGAGACGGTGAACAGCGGGGCCCCCATCGAGGAAGTCCTCGACCGCGGTGCGTTCGACCTTTCGCGGGTTCTCGAGTTCGAGCCGGGACTTCTTGATGAAGAAGACGACCACGAACACGACGAAGACATCATCTCGGTCAGCCTGACGACCGATACGCCGATCGAACCCGAAAAGTTCTCCAACTGGATCCGTGGATTCATTATGGAACGCGGCGTCGATGTGTTGCGGACCAAGGGCATCCTGAACCTTTCCGGTCAGGACAACCGATACGTCTTCCAGGGTGTTCACATGGTCATGGACAGTGCCTGGGGCGCGCCCTGGGACAGCGCCAGCCGGTCGTCGCGCCTGGTCTTCATCGGCCGTAACCTGGACGAGACCGAACTGAACTCGGCCTTCCAGGCCTGCACGGTCGCGGCCTGAGGGAGATGAGCATGACAGCAGACGCCTTGATCAATCCCCAGGCCGGCGGCGTGCCGGGCTTTAACCCGGACGCCGGCGCGCGCTTGGTGTCCCCGGCGGTGGGTCTTTCCGAAACGCCGGCGGTTGGGGCCCATCCGACCTTCGTCGTCATCGAACCGGGCCAGGCCCGGGCCGTCATCGGCTTCGGCGACAAGCGCCTGCGCGGCCTGTCCCTTGCTTTGGACGGCGCGCAGCCGCAAGTCGTCGCCGATGTGGACGCGACGCCTATTGCGGGGGTGGCGGATATCGGCGGCAAGGGGGTGCTGATCGGTACGGACGGCGGGACGCTGCTACGTCTCGACGGATCGGACGTGACGACCCTGGCATCGACCGACGGTGCCTGGATCGGCCAGATCGCCGTGCATACGGACAAGTCGGGCGAGGCGGGCTTGCGTGCCTTCGCCGCCGGAAAGTCGATGACCGTTCTGGACGGCGAAGGATCGGTGGTGCTGACCTCCGACGATCATCCGTCGACCGTCGCGGGACTGTCGTTTTCGCCGGATGGAACCAAGATCGCCGCGGCTCATTATGACGGCGTGACCGTCTATACCCTGACCGATGCCAAGCAGAAGCCCGTTCGCCTGGACTGGCACGGCTCTCACACCGCCGTCGCCTGGTCGCCCAACGGTAAGTTCATCGTCACCGCCATGCAGGATAAGGAAATGCATTGCTGGCGGTGGAAGGATAAGACCGGCATGCGGATGTCGGGCTATCCGTCGAAGATCCGGGCCCTGACCTGGACCGCCGATGGCGGCTACGTCGCGGCTTCGGGCGCGGATACGGTCACGTCCTGGGATTGTTCGGGCAAGGGGCCGTCGGGCAAGCCCCCGTTGGAATTCGGCTATGTCTATAACGGCATTGTCATGCAGGTTGCGGCCCATCCGACGGACGGGGTCGTCGCCGGCGGTTATTCCGACGGTACGGTGATGATCGGGACCGTCGAACAGGAAACCGCGATGATCGCTCGCCCGTCCAGCGGTAGTGCCATTTCCGGCCTCGCCTGGACCGCCGACGGCACGACCTTGGTCGCCGCCGACGAACAGGGCGCCATTGCCGTGATGCGCATGAAGGAAGCCTTGGTCTCGTAAGCCGGTGGCCGGCTGGGTGGGCCGGCCCCGCGCCACGGGACGCGAACGGGAGAGACGACGATGGACGATATTCTCGGATTGTCACGGGCCAAGCCGGACGGCAGCGCCGCGCGGATCAAGGACATGATGCGCGAACGGTTGGGCATCGGCGAGGAGACGACTCTTATGGTCTCCGAACTGCATTGCCACGAAGACGGCTGCCCGGATGTGGAAACGGTGATCGCCGTGATGAACGCCGATCGGGACAAGATGACCTGGAAGATCGCCAAGCCGATGACCGAGGTCGGCGAAGGCGATATCCAAAGCCTGATGATCCCCCAAGCCGCCGGGGCGTGAACGGCGCGGCTTTTCTTTCCTGACGTCAACTGATCACGACGCGGTCCGGTGATTTGCCGCGACGGCATCGCTATTTGTGGGGCGCATCCCCTTCGGCGGCGCGCGGCGGCATGTCGGTCTACGGGAAAAAGGGGAGGAAGGCGGCAGGTCCCGAGGAGAGTGGCTGTCGATAACGACCCGCCGCCTTCCCTAAGTCCGTCTTGGGAGGAGAGGACTTAGTGTTCGTTGAAATTTTTCGCCGGGCCGCCTGCGGTGGCCGGGCCGGGGGTGGTCCGTGGCGTCACCCCTTGCAGAGAACGAGGCTCTCCGTGTCGATGATCTGTTCGGCGACGACCCGCATGGGCTGCGAGCGTTTCATCGCCAGCTTGCGAATCTCGTGATAGGCCGTGTCTTCCTCAAGCCCCTTGAGCTTCATGACGATGCCCTTGGCGCGTTCGATAGTGATGCGGTCGGCCAGTTTGTCTTCCTTTTCCTTCAGGCGCGTTTTCAATTCGCGCATGGCAAGGAATTGGGTTCGGGTCCATTCGGCGAGGCTCGGGAACGCCTGCAGGCCCGCCGTCACCGGCAGATAGGCGACGACACCGGCGCGTGATGCCTGTGTCATCATTTCCGGCCGTTCGTCGTCGGCCAGGAACATCACGGGTAAAGGCGCCGTCTCGTTCAGGCTCTGCAACTCGGTGAAGGGGAATTCGTTGGGGTCGGCGACATGCACCACGATCATGTCGGGCGCGGCCTCGCGGGCCTTGTCGACCATCTCACCGTTCGGCGCGCAGAAGGAAACCACCTCATGCATCCCGCCGTTGGTGCCCGCTGCGTGGGCCTGAAAGGCCTCAACCGCGTTCGGGATATCCGTTATCAGCATCACACGCATCGTCGTTTTCTTGGTTGCCTCTGTATGTTGTTGTTTGTGTCAGGGCTGGGCGGGTCTTTAAGCCCGCACTTCGCAAATGCAAAAAGCAAGTCCTGTGCCAACCCGCCTTTGCGATAAATTCTCATTTATGTCCAATAGATTAGCTGCATTTATGCACATGCATGCGATGCAGCAAATACGCAAAAAATGACCAAAAAACAGGCTAAATTTTAGTATTGATAAAAATTTGTGCATTGAGTGACGTTGGGAATGCCCGGGGCGGTGCTCGAAAATGGTGCATCCGCCTTTCGGGTATGCCACCACCGGCTGTCGGCCTGGCGGGGCCGGACGCGCCGGTGCAACCTGCACTTTCGGTATGCTTAATAATCTATCCCCGTTCGGTTAGGCTGGTGTCCTGATGATCGCGGAATTCGCCAAAGCGGCGTCGTTGTTGCTTTCCCTCTGCTTGCTCTATGCATTCATCGCGCAACGATGGCCATACGAGGAACTGACCGGCCGTATCTTGGCCGGTCTGCTGTTCGGCGTGATCTGCGTGATCGGCATGGAATCTCCGGTCACCGTGGCGCCCGGCGTCATCTTCGATCCCCGATCGGTCATTATCAGCCTGTCCGGCGTCTTCGGCGGGCCCATCGCCGGGGTCGTCGCCGGATTGATCGCGGCCGGATACCGATTGTACCTGGGCGGCGGCGGCGCCCCTGTCGGTGTCGCCGTGGTCGTGGCCTGCGTCGCCCTGGGCCTTGCTTATCGCATGGCTTGCCGGTCCGGCCGGGTTCCCCTGAATTGGGCCACTTTATTGGCATTCGGGTTGGTCGTGCACCTAGTGGTGATCGCGCTCTTCGCGCAGCTACCCGCCCCCGTGGCGGAAAAGGTGATGCGGACGATCGCCCTGCCTTTCGTCATTACCTTTACGCCGGCGACCATGGTGCTGGGCATGATCCTGGCCTATGTGGACGACCGCATCGAAACCCGCGAGGCCCTGGCCGTAAGTCAGGCGCGGCTGCAGGCAGTCATCGACAATACGCCCAACGGCATGACGCTCAAGGATCCGGATGGCCGGATCCTTCTGGTCAATCCGACGTTCGCCGACTGGGTCGGCGCCAGCCCCGACGCCCTGGTCGGCAAGACCATCTGGGACATCTTTCCCGCAGCCGATGCCCGCGAGGTGGCGGAGAAGGAACGCGCGGTCATGGACAGCGGCAAGCTGGACATCAGCGAAGCCACGCGGACTTTCCCGAAGGCCGGGATCAAGGTTCTCCGAAACCACAAGATCCCCATCGTCGTCGGGGCGGGCCGGGACAAGGCGCTGCTGACCATCATCGTCGACATCACCGAGGAGAAATCGATCCAGCAGGACCTTCGCACCGCCCTGGGCCTTGCCGAGGAAGCGAACCAGGCCAAAACCCAATTCCTGGCGACCATGAGCCATGAGTTGCGAACCCCGCTGAATGCGATCATCGGGTTCTCGGAAATCCTGCACCGCCAATATTTCGGTCCGCCCGGCCAGGGGAAATACCGGGAATACGCCAAGGACATTCATTCCAGTGCGTCTTATTTGTTGTCCTTGGTCGAGGACCTTCTCGACATTTCGGCCATCGAAGCCGGTGGCGCGATGCATGAGCCGGCGATTGTGGCGGTCGGCGAGATCGCGGAAGATTGCGCCGATGCGGCCCGCGTTCGCGCTTATGAAAAAGACATCGAAATCGACGTGGTCCTGGCCGATCCGTTGCCGCCCGCCTTTGCCGACGCGCGCGCGGTCAAGCAGGTATTCCTGAACCTGCTGGTCAATGCCATCAAGTTCACACCGTCTTCGGGGCAAATCCACATCGCCGTCGAACAGGCCGGGGACATGATAGTGGCCTCGGTCGCCGATAACGGTCCCGGCATCCCGCCCGACTTGATCGACCGCCTTCTCGAGCCGTTCTCAAAGCGCACCAAAGATCCCTTCACCACGGAAAAGGGTTGGGGGCTGGGGCTGTCGATCTCGAAATCCCTGATCGAAATGCAGGGGGGGACGATCGGCATCGAAAGTGTCCCGGGTGCGGGAACGACCGTGACCTTCACGCTTCCCCTCGCGGGCCCCGCTCAGGTGGCGCAATCGGCCTAGGCCGGGATTATCAGGATTCGTTCACCGGCCAGTCCGGGCGGATCGCGCGGATCAGGCCGGAATGATCCAGGTCACCGTCGCCGGCCTCGATCACCCGGTCGTAAAGATCGCGGGACAGCGCCGTCGCCGGCAATTCGATGCCCAAGTGCTCGGCCAGTTCCATGGCTTGGTCCATGTCCTTGCGCTGGATCGGGCAGCGGGCACCAGGCGTGAACTTGCCCTCGATCATGCGGAGCCCGTGAACCTCCAGAATGCGGCTGTCGGCGAATCCGCCGCCCAGCGCTTCGCGCACCTTGCCGGGATCGACCCCGGCGGCCTGGGCCAGGGACAGGGCCTCGGCGACCGCGCCGATGTTCAGGCCGACGATGACCTGATTGGCGGCCTTGGCGACCTGGCCCGCGCCGGTCGGCCCGACATGGGTGATCTTGCCGCCCAGGACGTCGAGGATCGGCTGGGCGCGTTCGAACGCGGTATCCGACCCGCCCGCCATGATCGTCAGGTTCCCGGCCTCGGCGCCCAGGGTGCCGCCGGAGACGGGGGCATCGACGTAATCGGCGCCCAGTTCCTCGGCCTTGGCGGCCAGCATGCGGGTGACCAACAGCTTCGAGGTGCCCATGTCGATGATCAGCTTGCCCTGGACGTTGGCGGCGAACACACCGTCCTCGCCGGACAGGACTTTCTCCAGGGCGGGCGTGTCGGACAACATGCAGATGACGACGTCTGATTTCTCCGCCGCGTCCTTCGGGCTGGCTGCCGGCGTCATGCCTTCGCCCGCCAATTCCTCGACGGCCCCTTGCGACCGGTTATGGACGACAAGCGCCGCGCCTGCGGCTTTCAGGTTGCGCGCCATGGGCTTGCCCATCAATCCCAAGCCGATAAATCCGACGGTCGTGCCCGCAAGGTTGGTCATCCGGATAACTCCCTTTTATATTGTCAGCGCACCCGTTATGGGAGGGCGGCACGACGCCGGTCAAGTTCCGTTAAGCGAACACGGCGTTCCTTTTTGTTCGGAGAGTTCATGGAACCGGTCATCAACGTCGTCCTGCCCGTTTTCGCCATCATCCTGTCGGGGTATATCGCCGGGCGCGCGGGCGTCATGGGCCCGGCCTCGACCGACGCCCTCAACCGCTTCGTCTATTATGTCGCGCTGCCGGTGCTGCTGGGCCATTCCATGGCGCGGGTCGATGCCGCGACGATTTTCGATTTGCCCTTCATCTTCGCCTACCTGGGCGGTTGCGGCGTGACCTTCGCCGCGGCCTATTTCCTGTCGCGCCTGGCGTTCAAGAACGACATGGCGCAATCGTCCCTGTTCGCCATGGTCTCGATCTTCGCCAATACGGGCTACATGGGCATTCCGCTGGCGATCGTCGCCTTCGGGGCCGACACGGCGCTGCCCGCCGCCATCGCGACCGTTTTCCAGACACTGGTCTTCATCTCCGTCACCGAAGTTCTGATTTCCGCCGGGCGAAGCTCCGGCACCGGCCAGGCGCTGGCCAAGGTTGCCGTCGATTCCCTCTGGGGCCTGCTCAAGAGCCCTCTGTTCATCGGCTGCGCGTTGGGCATGGGCTGGTCGCTGGGCGGGCTCGAGCTGCCGGTGCCGGTCGATACCTACGCCAAGGTGCTGGGGGCGGCGGCCGGGCCGGGGGCGCTGTTCGCGCTGGGTCTGTTCCTGGTCGGCAAGCCGATTTCCGAAGGCATCGGCGAGGTCTCGGTGATGGTCGCGATCAAGCTCTTGATCCATCCGGCAGTGACTTGGGTGCTGGGCGCCTATGTCTTCGACGTGCGGCTCGACTGGTTGGTCGTGCTGGTCATGCTGGCGGCCCTGCCGACGGGGGCCAGTTGCTTCGTCCTGGCGCAGCAGCAGAACATTTATATCCGTCGCACGTCGTCGGTGACCTTGTTCTCGACCCTGATCGCAGTGCTGACCATCGGCGCGTTTTTCGCCCTGCCACAGGTCGCGGACGCGCTGCAGCCCTAGTCCTGCTCCGGGCCTTCCGTCAGGAAGGCCTTGACCTGAGCGACCGCCTCGCCGAGCCCCAGGCGCTGGATTTCCACGTCTTCCGGGAAGGCGGCGGCCAAACGCGTCGGCAGGGCCCGGTCCAACATCACGAAGACCCCCCGGTCGCCCGCCCGGCGGATCAGCCGCCCGAACGCCTGTTTCAGTTTCAGGCGGGTCAATGCCTCGTCGAATTCGCGCCCGCCGAAGGCATTGCGGCGCGCCTTGTGCAGGATGTCCGGGCGCGGCCAGGGCACCCGGTCGAAGACGATCAATCTTAGCGACCGGCCGGGCACGTCAACACCGTCCCGGACCGCGTCGGTGCCCAGCAGGCAGGCGTCTTCTTCCGCCCGGAAGATATCGATCAGGGTGCCGGTGTCCAACGCGTCGACATGCTGTGCGTAAAGGGGAATGTCCCGGTCCTCCAGCGGACCGGCGATGCGTTGGTGCACGGCGCGCAGGCGGTTGATCGCCGTGAACAGCCCAAGCGCTCCGCCGCCCGAGGCCAGGAACAATTCCCGGTAGGCGGCCGAAACCTGATCCGGCGAGTTGCGGTTGACGTCGCCGACCACCAGCACGCGGGTCTGCTTGCCGTAATCGAAGGGCGAGGGCACGGCGACATGCTGTGCCGGGCGGGTCATGTGGACGGCGCCTGTGCGGGCCGATGCCTGGGGCCAGCCGTCACCGTCCGGGTCGCGGTCGTCGTTGGTGATGTCGCGCAGCGTCGCCGAGGTCACCAGCACACCGTGCGCTTCGGAGGCGACCTGTTCGGCGAAGGGTTCCGTCGGGTCCACGTAATGGCGGTGAAAGGCGACATCGACCTCGCGCCCGAAGGAGCGTTCGACCGCGAACCAATCGACGAAGGTCTCCGGCGTTTCCGAATTCAATGCCTTCAGCATGTCGCGCCAGGCGGCGATCTGGGTCAGGCCCCGGCGCTCCAGCGACCGGGCCACGGCCTCGACGCGGTTGCGGGTCTGGGTGTCCAGGTTGTCGGCCTCGTCGTCCAGCTTGGCCGCCAGGCGCTGCACCAGGTCGCCCATGGGCTTGCCCAGTTTGGCGAGGGCGGATTCCAATTCTCCGGCAGCGGCGATCAGGCCGTCGGTTGCCGGATGCGGCTCGCATTCGATGGAATATCCCGCGTCCGCGTCCTCGGCCCGCGCCAATACCTGGGACCGCAGGCGGGCCAGGAAATCCTCGGCCGGGCCACGGGGCGCGCCCTCGATCCGCTGACGCCAGCCGGGCCCGGGCAGGGCGCGGGCGGCGGCCAGCACGGCGTCCAGCGATTCCTGCGCCTTGTCGTCGTCGGAGATCAGGTCTTCGATCCGTGCCTTCAGGCCGCGCGACCGCGACCGTTGGCCTTCCTCGGCGCCGACCAGCCAGCGCCGCAGGTCCGCCGTCTCGAAACCCGACAGGTGGGCGGAGAACGCGCCGTCGGCGGCGCTGAAGATATGGTGGCCTTCGTCGAAGACATAGCGCAGGGGCAGGCCGCCCATGTCGTCCGACCCGATCCCGCCCAAGGCGGCCTGGATCATCACCAGGGCATGGTTGGCGACGACGATTTCGGCATGCTTGGCGCGGCGCTGGGAGCGTTCGATGAAGCATTTTCCGTAATGCGCGCAGGCGGCGTAGACGCATTCGCCCCGGGTGTCGGTCAGGTCCGTGGTCAGGCCCGTGCCCATCAGGTCGGCAAGCCAGGCCGGGAAATCGCCGCCGACCATGTCGCCGTCGCGGGTCGCCAATGCCCAGCGCGCCAGCAGGCCCAGCGCGATGGCATCGCGCCCCGGATTCTGCAGGGATCGGTTCAGGGCTTCCTCGTAATTCAGGATGCAGAAATAGTTCTCCCGCCCTTTGCGGACGACGACTTTTTGTTCCTTCTCCACCGCATCGGGATAGAGCCGGTCCAGTTCGGCGTCCAACTGGCGTTGCAGGTTGCGGGTGAAGGTCGAAATCCAGACGGTACCCTGGTTCTTCTGGGCCCAGACGCTGGCGGGCGCGATATAGCCCAGCGTCTTACCGACGCCCGTGCCGGCCTCGGCCAATACAAAGCGTGGCTCCCCCGCCCGGTCGCGGGGTAGGAAGGCGGCGGCGGTCCCGGCGGCGTAATCGGCCTGCTGCGGGCGTTGTTCCGATGCACGGCCCAAAAGCACGGCCAGTTGTCCGCGCGCCTCCTGGGCGGAAACCGCGGCGTTGCCGGGCGGCGGCGGCGGGGCCTCGTCCTCCCATTCAGGCAGGCGCTGCCAGATCATCAGGCCGCGCCGGGTAGAGGTCGAATGGGGCTCCTCCCCGGCGCCAAGTGCTGCCAGCACGACCGGCGCCCAGGGCCAGCCGCCCCGGCCCATGGACCAGGCGATGGCGGCGCTGTCGCCGCGCCCTTCCTGGCCCAATTCGGCCAGCAGCCGATCGGTCGCCAAGATCAGGGTTTCGGCCTCGGCCTCGTGGGTCGACGGCAAAGGCAGGTTCATGGCCTCGGCCAGACCGCGCGGTGTCGGCAGGCAGAACTTGGCCGGGCGGCAGAAGGCGAACAGCTCCAGCACGTCCAAGGCCCGCATGCCCTGCAGATGCAGGCGACGGGCCGTCGACTTGGCATGGCAGACCAGGACCGGGCCGGAGGCGCGGACGCGCCGCGCGGCCTCCGCCGGGTCCAAATTCTCGATCTCTCCTTCGCCGCTCAACCATGCGCAATGACGCACGCCCGCCACCAAGGCGGGCACGTCGCGAAGCTGCGGAAAGGGGGTTCCCGCCGTGGTCACGGCAGGGGCGCGCCCAGGGGCCGGGCGGCAAAAATGGGGGGCCTGCGAATCATGACGACATGATGCGCCAGGGCCCCCCGAATGCCAAGCGGGCGAAGGCCGGTTTCAGGGCCGAACCTTACCGGTCGTAGGACAGGTTCGGCGCCAGCCAGCGTTCCATGATCTCGAGGTCCATGCCCTTGCGCTGAGCATAGTCCTCGACCTGGTCCTTGGAGATCTTGCCCAGGCCGAAATACTGGCTTTGCGGATGGGCGAAGTAGAAGCCCGAAACGCTGGACGCCGGCATCATGGCGAAGCTGTCGGTCAGGTTGATACCGGTGTTGTTCTCGGCGTCCAACAGGTCGAACAGCTTGCGCTTTTCCGTATGGTCGGGGCAGGCGGGGTAGCCTGGGGCCGGGCGGATGCCGCGGTATTTTTCGCGGATCAGCTCGTCGTTGGCGAGTTCTTCCTCGGTCGCGTAGCCCCAGAATTCCTTGCGCACGCGTTCATGCATGCGTTCGGCGAAGGCTTCCGCCAGACGGTCGGCCAGGGCCTTCAACAGGATGTCCGAATAGTCGTCGTGGACGGCCTTGAACTCGGCCAGTTTGGATTCGATGCCAAGGCCAGCGGTCACGGCGAAACCCCCGATATAGTCCGCCTTTCCGCTGGCCTTGGGCGCGATGAAGTCAGCCAGGCAGAAATTCGGCCGCTTGGCATCCTTCTTCATCTGTTGGCGCAGGAAGCTGAGCGTCGTCAGAACCTCCTTGCGGGTGTCGTCAGTGTAAATCTCGACGTCGTCGCCGACGCTGTTGGCCGGGAAGAACCCGATCGCGGCACGGGCCGAGACCCATTGTTCCCCGACGATCTGCTGCAGCATAGCGTCGGCGTCCTTTTTCAGGTTCCGCGCTGCTTCGCCGACGGTCTCGTCCTCGAGGATCGCCGGATAAGTGCCCGACAGCTCCCAGGTACGGAAGAACGGCGTCCAGTCGATCCGCGTCGTCAGTTCCGCCAGGTCGTAATCTTCGAAGACCTTGATCCCGGTGAAGGCCGGAGCGGGCGGGGTGTAGTCGTCCCAATCGGCCTGGAACGCATTCGCCCGGGCGGCATCGACGGTCGTCTGGTTGTCGGCCTTGGACCGGCCCGCGTGCTTTTCGCGAATGTCGTTGTAGTCGTTGGCGACTTGGGTGACGTAATTGTCCTTGAGGCTGTCCGACAGCAGGTTCGACGCGACACCGACGGCGCGCGACGCATCCAACACGTGGACGACGGGCCCGTCGTAATTGGGCGCGACCTTGACCGCCGTGTGGACCTTGGACGTCGTGGCGCCGCCGATCAGCAGCGGCAGGTTCAAGTCCAGACGCTTCATCTCACGGGCCACGGTGACCATTTCTTCCAAGGACGGCGTGATCAGGCCCGACAGGCCGATGATGTCCGCTTTCTCTTCCTTGGCGACTTCCAGAATCTTCTGGTAGGGCACCATGACGCCCAGGTCGACGACGTCGTAATTGTTGCACTGAAGCACCACGCCGACGATGTTCTTGCCGATGTCGTGGACATCGCCCTTGACCGTCGCCATGACGATCTTGCCCTTGGCCCGGTTGTCGCCGGAGGCGGCCTTTTCCTTTTCCAGATACGGCATCAGATAGGCCACGGCCTTTTTCATCACGCGGGCCGATTTGACGACCTGGGGCAGGAACATCTGGCCCGACCCGAACAGGTCGCCGACCACGTTCATGCCGTCCATTAGCGGGCCTTCGATGACCTCAAGCGGCTTGTCGAACTGCTGGCGGGCTTCTTCGGTGTCTTCGTCGATGTAATCGGCGATGCCGTTGACCAGGGCATGGGCGAGGCGGTCGGCGACCGGCTTCTCGCGCCAGGACAGGTCTTCCTTCTTGGTCTTGGCCTGGCCTTTGACGGAATCGGCCTTGTCGACCAGTTCTTCCTGCGCCTCCTTGCGGCGGTTGAGAACCACGTCCTCGACCAGTTCGCGCAGGTCTTCCGGAATGTCGGCATAGACGGTGAGCTGGCCGGCATTGACGATGGCCATGTCCAGGCCCGCCTTGATCGCGTGATAAAGGAAGACCGAATGCATGGCTTCGCGCACGGCGTTGTTGCCGCGGAACGAGAACGACATGTTCGACAGCCCGCCCGAGGTATGGACGAAAGGCAGCGTCTCCTTGATCGTCTTGACGGCGGCGATGTAGTCCTTCGAAAAATTGTCGTGCTCATCGATCCCGGTGGCGATCGGGAAGATGTTGGCGTCGAAGATGATGTCCGCCGCCGGGAAGCCGACTTCCTCCGTCAGGATCTTGTAGGACCGGGTGCAGATTTCGACCATGCGGTCGTAGTTTTCCGCCTGTCCCGTCTCGTCGAAGGCCATGACCACGACGGCGGCGCCGAAGCGCATGATTTCCTTGGCCTGTTCGATGAACGGCTCGGGTCCTTCCTTCAGGCTGATCGAATTGACCACGCCCTTTCCCTGCATGCAGCGTAGGCCGGCCTGCAGGATCGACCATTTGGAGCTGTCGACCATGATCGGCACGCGCGAAATATCGGGCTCGGCGGCGATCAGGTTGAGGAATGTCGCCATGGCCTTTTCGCCGTCCAGCATGGCGTCGTCCATATTGACGTCGATGACCTGGGCGCCGTTCATGACCTGTTGGCGGCCGACCTCCAGCGCGTCGGCGTAATTGCCGTCACGGATCAGGCCCGCGAACTTGGCGGAGCCCGCGACGTTGGTGCGCTCGCCGACGTTCACGAAACCGGTGGTGTCGTCGAAGGTCAGCGGCTCCAGCCCCGACAGACGCAGCATGTGGTCGTCTTCGACGGGCTTGCGCGGCGTGATGCCCTGGACCGCCTCGGCGATGGCCTGGATGTGCTCGGGCTGCGTGCCGCAGCAGCCGCCGACGATGTTGATCAGGCCCGAGCGGGCGAAATCGGCCAGATGCTTGGCCATGTGTTCGGGTGTGTCGTCGTATTCGCCGAATTCGTTCGGAAGGCCCGCGTTGGGATAGACCGAGACATAGGTCGACGCGGCGGTCGACACGGCCTGCACGTGCGGGCGCAGTTCCTCGACGCCCAAGGCACAGTTGAAGCCGATGGAGACCGGATCGGCGTGGGCGATCGAATTGTAGAAGGCCTCCGCCGTTTGGCCCGACAGGGTCCGGCCCGAGGCATCGGTGATGGTGCCCGAGATCATCAACGGCCAGCGCCGGCCGACATCGTCGAAATATTTAAGGATCGCGTAGATCGCGGCCTTGGCGTTCAGCGTATCGAAGATCGTTTCCAGCAACAGCACGTCACAGCCGCCGTCGGTCAGGCCGCGCACGGCCTCCGTATAGGCTTCGACCAGTTCGTCGAAGGTGACGTTGCGGAAGCCGGGATCGTTGACGTCCGGCGAGATCGAGGCCGTCCGGTTGGTCGGCCCGAGGGCACCCGCGACGAAGCGCGGCTTATCCGGCGTCTTGGCCGTCCATTCGTCGACGTGTTTGCGGGCGAGCACGGCGCCTTCGTAGTTCAGCTCGTAGACCAGGGATTCCATGCCGTAATCGGCCTGGGCGATCGAGGTCGAGTTGAAGGTGTTGGTTTCCGTCACGTCGGCGCCGGCGGCCAGGAACTGGTCGTGGATTTCGCCGATCACGTCGGGGCGCGTCAGGGTCAGAAGATCGTTATTGCCCTTCAGGTCGTGGCCGTGATCCTTGAAGCGCTCGCCGCGGAAGTCCTCTTCCTCCAGCTTATGCTGTTGGATCATCGTGCCCCAGGCGCCGTCGAGCACCAGGATCCGTTCATCCAGGATCTCACGCAATTCGTCGTTGCAGTCCTGCGCCTGACGGGCAGGAAATCGGTCGGACATGTCGTTCATGATCTCAGATCGCTTTTTGCTTCTTGGATTGCTGATTGTCGGGTTCGGCACGGTCGTCGTCTCCCGCCGTCGGCTTGGGCCGCACCCCCAGCATGTGGCAAATGGCGTAAGTCAGATCCGCCTGGTTCAGGGTATAGAAATGGAACTGCTTGTCGCCGAAGGCATGCAGGGTCCGGCACTGTTCGGCGACCAGGGAGGCCGCGACCAGCTTGTGGGTTTCCGGGTCATTCTCCAGGCCGTCGAACAGGTCGATCAGCCAGCGCGGGATCGTCGCTCCGCAGCGCTTGGAGAAATTGGCGACCTTCTTGAAATTGTGGATCGGCATGATGCCCGGGATGATCGGCACCCAGATGCCGGCGGCCCGCGCCTGATCGACGAAGCGAAGGTAGACGTCGGTATCGAAGAAGTACTGGGTGATCGCCTGGTCGGCGCCGGCGTCGATCTTGCGTTTCAGGTTGTCCATGTCGGCCTTGGCGCTGCGCGCTTCCGGGTGGACTTCCGGATAGGCGCCGACGGAGATGTTGAAATCGCCGATCTGGCGCAGGCCGGACACCAGATCACAGGCAAAGGCATAGCCGCCGGGATGCGGTTTGTAGACGCCCGAGGTGTCCTGGGGATCGCCGCGCAGCGCCACGATATGACGCACGCCCATGTCCCAATAATCCTGGGCGACCTTGTCGATCTCGCTGGTGGTGGCGTCGACGCAGGTCAGGTGGGCGGCCGGCAGCAGGTCGGTTTCGTTCAGCAGGCGCTTGACGGTGGAATGGGTGCGCTCGCGGGTTGAGCCGCCGGCGCCGTAGGTCACGGAAACGTATTTCGGGTTCAGCGGCGCCAGGCGCTGGATCGAGTTCCATAGCCGGTCCTCGGCGCCGTCCGTGGCCGGCGGAAAGAATTCGAACGAAACCTCGACGTCGTCCGGCAGCGGGGCGGCGACGGAGGTTCCGGAGATGGCGGCGCGGCCGAAAGCCGCGACCTGGTGAAGATTGTCGGTCGGTACGTTAGGCATTAGGGAGTTGTCTCCAGGGTCCGGCCGGCCTGCGCGCCCGCGTCGGGGCGGGCGAGGGGCGGCGTGGTGGGTTCGGGATCGGCGTTCCTGGCGGCGGTCTTATCCGCTGCCCAGAGCGTCACGGTCAGGGGATCGCCGGCGAGATGATGGATCGCCCGCGGGGTCAGGCCGGCGGCCTTGAGCCAGGCCTCGGCCTCGGCGTCGGAAAACCCGAGGCGCCGGTGTTGATGGTTGCGGCGCAGGTTTTCTTCTTCATGCGGCGCGAAGTCGACGACCAACAGCGTGCCGCCGGGACGCAGCATGCGGGACGCGGCCTCGATGGCGCGGTCCGGGTCGGCAAGGTAATGCAGGACCTGATGCACGGTGACCAGATCGAAGGATTCGGAAGCGAAGGGCGGTTGCGTGATGTCGGCCTGACGGACCTGGCAATGGGTCAGGCCGCGGGCATCCAGATTGGCCCGCGCCACGGACAGCATTTCGTGCGACATGTCGATGCCCTGTCCGAACTCGGTGCGGTCGGCCAACAGCTCCAACACCCGTCCGGTGCCGGTGCCCAGGTCCAGATGCCGTTCGACCCGCTCGGGGACGAGGTCCAGAATTTTCTTTTCGACCACCGCGTCGTCAACATGAAGCGAGCGCAGTTCGTCCCAGCGGTCGGCGTTTTCGCGGAAGTATGCGGCGGCCGCCTCGGCCCGCTCGCGTTTGATCTGGACCAGGCGTTCGCGGTCCTGGGCCAGGGTCTCGTCGTCGAGCGGCGCCAAATCGACCAGACGCGCCGCCAGGTCGGTCTGCGCGCCGTCTTGGGCCAAACGGTGGAAGACCCAGCTGCCTTCCGGCACGCGGGCGAGTAGCCCGGCGGCGGTCAGAACCTTCAGGTGACGCGACACGCGCGGTTGGCTCTGGCCCAGAATCCGGACCAGCTCCGAAACGGTCAAATCGCCATCGGCGCAAAGGGCCAGAATACGAAGGCGGGTCGGCTCCGCCGCCGCCCGCATCCCGGCCATGGTGTCGTCGAGTGATCTCATAGTCAGTCATATACATATAAACATATCTTTATGTCTATAGAAAAATGGCGGATTGGCGAGAATTTATCCGGCGCCGGGCGCCGTCGGACCGCTGCACTCTTTGTTAGGCGGCGAGGAGCCGCCTTTGGTATAGTTGCGGGGATGCAGGCGACCCGCGAGGATACGCGGGCGTTCCGCATTCAGAATGCGATATAGCCTTGGGAGGGCTTTGTTCTGGGAGGACAAGCGGTTTCCAAAAGCGATCCGCCGTGCGCGCTCGGTCTATCACCGGGTGCCGTTTTCGTGTCCGTGATCCTGATGGGCCAACCTTTCTTCGCTCCCACTTCTATTGCGCCGGTTCGCAGGACCCTGGCCATTTGCCCAGGTATTCAAATGCCGATCGACCGGTTACACAGAAAAAAACCGTAAAACAAAAAAACAGGAATAAGCAGAACAGACCAAAGCACGGAAACATCATACAGGGGGAAACATGCAGAACCTGCGGATCAGCACGGCCAGCCGCATGCTGCTTATCGCCATTGCGGTGGTGGGCGCCATCCAGATCGTCAATGTTCTGAGCATCAGCAAGAATGTCGAAACCATCGGCGATGCATGGGATGAATTCCAGGCAGCCCAGAATGAAAAGGTTCGGTTGCTCGGTGAATTCCGATCCTACATGGGTGTCGGGGGTCTGATCGACCACTACAAGACCTATACGATCCGTCAGGAAGACAAGAATCTCCAGGATATCCGCAAGTCCGCCGACAAGGCGTTGACGGTGCTGAATTCATACGGCGGTTTGAGCCTGAACGAAGCCGAACAGGCCGCGGTCAAAACCCTGGAGGAGACGGTTCGCCGATATCAGGCGGCGGCCGGCGAAGTGGAAAACCTGACCTACGACGCCGCACCGGCGGAAGAAATCGACAAACAGATCGTCATCGACCCGGCGCCCGCGTTGGATGCCCTCAAGACCCTGGGCGACGAAGCGGAGATCAAGGACAAGTCCGGGCAAAAGAAGGGTAAGCCCAGCAAGTCGGCGATCCTGAACCGTATCCATGGGCAAATCGGTTTCGGCGGTATGATCCATACCTTCAAGGACCTGGAAATCCGCCGCGAAGAAGCGCTGGCGGAAAAGCTCAAGGCCAACCTGGCCGCTATCCTGTCCGAGGTCGCGGCCTACGGCCAATTGAAGCCGTCGGAAGTCGAGGCGAAGCTGCTCGGCGATATGACCAAGGTCATCGAACTGTACGTCGCGGGCGCCGATCAGGTCCTCGCCATGGCGAATTGGGGTCAGGGCGCGCGCGAGATCGACCAGAATCTGATCATCGACAACAAGCCTCTGTTGGCGGCTCTTGATGGGCTGAAGAACGAGGTCAAGATGCAACTCGCGGCCAAGTCCGACGCGGTCGACGATTCCCTGGGCGACGTCAACGATCTGGTGCAACTCGCAGTCTGGGTAACGGTTTGCCTGCTGACCGCCTTGATCGTGTTCAGCTTCTGGATGCTGAACTACCGGGTGCGCAACCCGATCAAGGCGATCACCCAGTCCATGAACGACCTTGCCGGGGGGGCGTTGGAAACCGACATACCGTTCAACGGCGACCAGACCGAAGTCGGCGAAATGGCCGCCGCCGTCCAGGTGTTCAAGGAAAACGCCCTGGAGGTCAAACGCATGTCGGCCGAACGGGAAACCGAACAACGCCGCAATCAGCGCAAACTGCAAAGCGAGGTGCTTGCGCTGAACAACGCCTTGGAAGAGGAAGTCGCCAAGGCCGTCGATATGGTCAAGGAACGCGCCGACGCGGTCGAGGGTTCGGCCAAGGCCGTCGCCGACCTGTCACAATCGGCCCATGCCCAGGCGACGACCGTCGCCAGTGCGGCCGAGGAAGCCACCATCAACGTGCAGACCGTGGCCAGCGCGGCGGAAGAGCTATCGTCCTCGATCAACGAAATCTCGTCGCAGGTCGGCCGGTCGTCGCAGATCGCCCGCCAGGCGACCGAGGACGCCGACCGCACCAACGCCCAGATCCAGGGTCTGGCCGAGGCCGCGCAGAAAATCGGCGAGGTCGTCGACCTGATCACCGACATCGCCGAGCAGACCAACCTGCTGGCCCTCAACGCGACGATCGAGGCCGCCCGCGCGGGCGAGGCCGGCAAGGGCTTCGCCGTCGTCGCGTCCGAGGTCAAGAACCTGGCCAACCAGACGGCAAAGGCGACCGAGGAAATCGGCAAGCAGATCGGCGGTATCCAATCGGCGACCCAGGATTCGGTCGAAGCCATCGGGACGATCACCAAGACCATCGGCGATATCAACGAGATCGCCTCCTCCGTCGCCGCCGCCGTCGAGGAGCAGGGCGTGGCGACGCAGGAGATCGCCCGCAACGTCGAGCAGGCCGCCGCCGGAACGCAAGAGGTTTCGTCCAACATCATTCAGGTCACCGACGTCGCCGGACAATCGGGCGAGGCGGCAAGCCAACAGTTGGAGGCCGCCGCACAGGTCAAGTCCGGCATCGACCATATGAACGAGCGGCTGCTGGAGATCATCCGCGAAAGCCAGGATCCGGACCTATCCAAACGCCATACCATCAACATGGCGGTCAAGGTCACGGTCGATGGGGCGGCAAAGGACGTCTTGATGCAGGCGTTGTCCAAGGGCGGTGTGGCGATCCTCGACCGCGGTCTGGGCGTTCGGGAAGGCTCCGGGTTCACCATCGCCCTGCCGGGCCTCGGTGATTTCGAGGCGATGATCGTCGCCAAGACCGAGGACAACACCCACGTGCGTCTTGATCTCGACGACGGCGAAGCGGCGAAGATCGCTTCGTTCATCGCCGAAAGGTCTTGAGCCCGCTTTCACCTTGCGCCGTGGCGGCTGGGGGCGTTTGATGGGGGACCGGCCCCGCCCATCAGGTGGCGGGGCGAACGCAGGAGCCCGCCATCTCAGCCGACCCGCCAGCCTCCGCCGCCGATGCCGGCAATCCCCGTCCGTCGGCCCTTCGTATCGTCTCGATGGCGGGGATCGCCATGACGGCCTTCGCCGCTAACTCGATCCTTTGCCGCGCCGCCTTGGGGCCGAACTTGATCGACCCGGCGACGTTCACCACCGTGCGGGTGACTTCGGCGGCCGTGGTTCTCGCCTGCGTCGTGCTGGCGCGCCGCCGCCATCTGCCGTCCGGCCGGTATGCGGATTGGCGCCTTGCCCTGATGCTGTTCGCCTATGCCGTGTTCTTTTCCTTCGCCTATGTTTCGCTCAGCGCGGGCACGGGGGCGTTGATCCTGTTCGGCGCGGTGCAGTTGACGATGTTCGCCCGCGCCTTTCACGAACGGGAACATTTCCCGCCGCTCGCCTGGGTCGGCTCGGCCCTGGCCCTGGGCGGGCTGGTCTGGCTGGTCCTGCCGGGCCTGACAGCGCCCGATCCTCTGGGCGCCGCCCTGATGGCATTGTCCGGTGTGGCTTGGGGGCTGGTCTCGCTGCTGGCGCGGGGAGCGGATCATCCGGTCGAGGCCAATGCCGCCAACTTCGCGCTTTGCGTGCCGCTGGCCATGATGGTCAGCCTGATCTTCCTGGCCGACGCCCATTGGACACCCCTGGGCCTCGCCCTCGCCGTCGCCTCGGGAGGCTTGGCGTCGGGCGGCGGCTACGTTCTTTGGTATGCGCTGCTGAAATACATTCCGGCGGCCCGGGCGGCGATCCTGCAACTCTCCGCCCCGGCCATCGCCGCCTTGGGCGGCGTCGTGCTGCTGGGCGAAGACCTGACGCCGCGCCTGATCGTCGCCTCCGCCGCCATGCTGGGCGGCGTCGCGTTGGTGTTGGCGCAGAAGGCGAAGGCACAGCCGCCGGCGGAATAGCGAGCTTGCCCTGATTTACCGCGTCAGCGGCTTATACTTGATGCGGTGGGGTTTCAGGGCGTCGTCGCCGAGCCGGCGTTTCTTGTCTTCTTCGTAGGCTTCGTAGTTGCCTTCGAACCAGACGACCTGGCTGTCGCCTTCGAAGGCGATGATGTGGGTCGCCAGACGGTCGAGGAACCAGCGGTCGTGCGAGGTGATCAGCACGCAGCCGGCGAAATCGCCCAGGCTTTCTTCCAGCGCCATCAGGGTGTCGACGTCCAGATCGTTGGTCGGTTCGTCCAGCAGCAGCACATTGGCGCCGGACAGCAGCATCTTGGCCAGGTGGACGCGGTTGCGCTCCCCGCCCGACAGCTGGCCGACTTTCTTCTGCTGGTCGCCGCCCTTGAAATTGAATTGGGCCACATAGGCGCGGGACTGCATGGCCCGCTTGCCCAATTCGATCTCGTCGTTGCCGCCGGAAATTTCCTCCCAGACGGTCTTGGTGTCGGAAAGCGCGTCGCGGCTTTGGTCGACGTAGCCGAGCACGACCGTGTCTCCGATGCGGACGGAGCCGCCGTCGGGCTTTTCCTGATCGGTGATCATGCGGAACAGGGTCGTCTTACCGGCACCGTTGGCGCCGACGATGCCGACGATGGCGCCCGGCGGCACCTTGAACGACAGGTCCTCGACCAACAGGCGGTTGCCGTAGCCCTTGCGCAGGTGTTCGGCCTCGATGACCAGATCGCCCAGGCGCGGGGCCGGCGGGATGATGATCGACGCCGTGCCCATGACCTTTTCTTCGGACTTGGCGACCAGGTCTTCATACCGCGCGATACGCGCCTTGGACTTGTCCTGGCGGGCGCGCGGCGACTGGCGAATCCATTCCAATTCCTGTTTCAAGGTGCGCTGACGGGCAGATTCCTCGCGCTCCTCCTGGGCCAGGCGCTTCTGCTTCTGTTCCAGCCAGCTGGAATAGTTGCCTTCGTAGGGAATGCCCTGGCCGCGGTCGAGTTCCAGAATCCAGCCGGTGACGTTGTCCAGGAAGTAGCGGTCGTGGGTGACGATCATCACCGTGCCGTCGTAATCGGCGAGGAAACGTTCCAGCCAGGCCACGCTTTCGGCGTCCAGGTGGTTGGTCGGTTCGTCCAGCAGCAGGATTTCCGGCTTCTGCAGCAGCAGACGGCAGAGGGCGACACGGCGTCGCTCACCGCCCGACAGCTTGGTCACGTCGGCGTCGGCGGGCGGGCAGCGCAGCGCGTCCATGGCGATCTCGATGGTGCGCTCAAGCTCCCAGCCGTCGCAGGCGTCGATCTTTTCCTGAAGCTCGCCCTGTTCGGTCAGCAGGGCCGTCATCTCGTCGTCGTCCATGGGCTCGGCGAACTTGGCGGAAATCTCGTTGAACCGGTCGACCAGGTCCTTGACCTCGCCCAGGCCGGCCATGACGTTTTCCTCGACCGTCTTGTCCGGGTCGAGGTGCGGTTCCTGTTCCAGGTAGCCGACGCGGGCACCTTCGGCGGCCCAGGCCTCGCCGGAATAATCGGTGTCCTTGCCGGCGATGATCTTCAGCAGGGTCGATTTCCCGGCGCCGTTGACGCCCAGCACGCCGATCTTGGCGGTCGGCAGGAACGACAGCGTCAGGCCCTTGAGGATTTCGCGCCCGCCGGGATAGACCTTGCGGACGTCTTTCATGACATAGGAATACTGGTAGCTGGCCATTGGCGAGGGGTTCCGTTGCTTTATGGGCGTGTCAGGTTTGCGCGCTGTTTAGCGGATCATGGCGGGGCTGGCAACGTGACATAACGCAATCCTGCCTCGGCGATGGCGTGGTAGGATGATTCGAGAACTGAGTTGGGAGGCTTCGGTTCCTGTGGATCGTCTCGAATTCATTCGCGCCATGAGCATCCGGCGGCTGGCCACTTGGGCGCTCGGCCTGACGGGTGGGGCGGCGCTTGGCGTGTCGGCGGCCGTCGCGTGGCATCTCGGCGGCGGTGATCTGGCCCGGGTGGCTTTCGCCTGGGGCATCGGGGCGGCGGTGCTGGCTTTCGTCTTCGGTCTGGTCTGGTCGCTGCTGGATAGCCAGCTGCGGGCCCGCGAGTTTGATAAGAACGCCTTGCCGGCGCGGCCCGAACTTTACGATTTCGACCAGTTGAATCCGCCCATGCATCTCGAGGAACTGGGCGGCAAATGCCTGAAGGACCTGACCTTCGTCGTCTTCGACACGGAGACCACGGGCCTTAAGCCGTCGGAAGGGGATGAGATCATCTCCATTGCCGGGGTGCGCATCGCCGGCGGGCGCATCGACCGGGAGGCCGCGTTCGAACGCCTGGTCCATCCCGGCATGCCAATCCCCAAGGCGTCGATCCGGTTTCACGGCATCACCGACGATATGTGCGCGGGCGCCCCGCCGGTCGCCGACGTGCTGCCCGCGTTCAAGGACTTCGTCGGCGACGGTGTTCTGGTCGCCCATAACGCGGCCTTCGACATGCGGTTTCTGAAATTGAAAGAAGCCGCCACCGGCGTCGTCTTCGACAATCTGGTTTTGGACTCGCTCTTATTGTCGGTCTTTCTGGACGCCGAGAACCGCAATCATTCGCTGGACGCCATCGCGGCGCGCATGGAGATCGAAATCGAAGGCCGCCATACGGCGCTGGGTGACAGCATCGTCACGGCCAAGGTCTTCCTGCGCATGCTCGACATGCTGGAAGCCCGCGGCATCACCACCCTGCGCCAGGCGGTCGATGCCTCGATCAAGATGGAGCATGTGCGGGAGATGCAACGCCAATTCTAGCCCACTTGGGGTTGGCCGGGTCGGCCAAGTGGGCGTCCTTAGAGGACTCAAAGACTCTCCACATACTCAACCAACTTCCGCCGCATGTCCTCGTCCGGCATCGCCCCGAAGGCCGCCCCCATGTTCTCTTTCATATGATCGACCCGCGTGGTCGCCGGAATGGCGCAGGTCACGGCCGGGTGGGAGACGATGAATTTCAGCAAAACCTGTGCCCAGTTCTTGGCGCCGATGTCGGCTGCGAAGGGCGGCAGGGGCCGGCCCTGGAAATGGTCGATCAGGGCGCCGCGCTGGAACGGCCGGTTGACGATCACGGCGATGCCCCGTTCACGGGCCAGCGGCAGTAGGTGATCCTCGGCCTCGCGGTCGGCGATGTTGTAGGTCAGCTGCACGAAGTCGATGGGCTCCCGGTCCATGATCTCGGCCAGGTCGCCGTGGCGCCGCCCGTGCGAGGTGGTGATGCCGATCTGGCGGACGCGGCCTTCGGCGCGCCAGGCCTTGAGCGTTTCCAGATGCCTTTCCCAGCCGAGCAGATTGTGGATCTGCAGGACATCGAACCGGTCGATCCCCCATTTGCGGCGCGAGGCTTCCATCTGGCGGATGCCGTGGTCCTGGCCCGGCGTCCAGACCTTGGTCGCGGAGATCAGGCCGGGCGGCTGTCCCAAGGCGGCGAGGCCGCGGCCGATGACGTCCTCCGACGTGCCGTACATGGGCGAGGAATCGATCAGGCCGCCGCCCATGGCGAAGAAGGTCTTGAGAACCTCGTTGCGTTGCGTCTGGGCCGCCGCATCGTCGCCGATGTCGAAGGTCAGCCAACTGCCCATGCCGATGACGGGGATGCGCAGGTTCGTCGAGGGCACGGCCTTGGTGCGCGGCCGCGGTGCCGCATGGGCAAGGCGCGGCAAGGCGGCGGTAAGGCCGGCGGCGCCCGTGGCGATCAGGAAACGGCGGCGTGTCGGCATGGTCGGACTGTACCTCAAACCGCGCGGGCGATCATCTCACATCCTCGGGAGCGGGGGTGTGGCCGGGTCTACATCACGTCGCCCGTGAACTCGCCGCGCAGGCGGTCCTGCAGCCTTCGGATCGCTTCGAAACCGTCCTTCAAAATGTCGGTCTCGCGCCGCGTCAGGCTGCTTGGGTGGACGTAGTTGGTGACCGGTTTGCCGGATTTGAAATCGGCGATCTGCCGGCGCAGCAGCAGACGGGAAATATGGTGATAGGCCCCTTCCAGATAGTCGGCTTCGTCGGCGTCCAGGATGCCGCGTTCGCGGAGTGCGGCCATACGGTCCAGGGTCGGGTTGATCGTCAGACCTTCGCGCAGACTGAGCAGACGCATGGCCTCGACCAAGGGAAGGGTGCCGGAATGCTTCAGGTTGAGATAGCCCTTGTAGCCGGCGGCGTCGCTCTCCTTCATGGTGATGAAGCGGCGGAACCAGCCGAGGGCCGGGCCGTGGTCCTTGTCGTCCTCATACATTTCGCGGAGGAAGGCATGATTGCCCTGGGCCGTTTGGGTGACGTGCCGGCGCAGGTCGTCGGCCAGGTTGTCCTGTCCCCAGGCGGAACGGAAGTCGAAGAAGATGTCGCACAGCCGCAGCATGGTCGTGCCGCGCTTGCGCGACCACAGGCGGATCTGTTCCTTCCATTGGCTGATCGTCTTGCGCCACAGCGGATTGGTCGCCATGACATAGCCCTTGCACAGCGGCAATCCGATGGCGTCCAGGTCGGCGACCATGCGTTCGGCCAGGGCGATGAACCAGGCGTCGATCTCCCCGTGCCGGTCGTCGGGGTAGTCTTCGAGGATGAAGCCATTGTCCTGGTCGGGGAACAGGAAGCTTTCACCGCGCCCGCCCGAGCCCATGACGATGACCGAAAAACCGACCGGCGGCGGGCCTTTGCCGGCGTCGGCCAGGGCCTTGACGTTGCGATCGACCACGCGGTGATAGAGATCGAGATTGATATGGCTCAGCAGTGCCTGGATTTCGGTCGCCCGGGCGTTGTCATGGAACAACTGGTCGGCGAGGTCGATCTGCGCCCGCTTGATCTCGGCCAGGCCCGCGATGTCGTCGTCCCGGGTCAGGCTGTCGATCTGTTCCATCAGCGTTCGGGTCGCCGTGCCCAGGGTGTCGTGCAGGGTCAATAATCCGACCAGCAACCCGGCGCTGTCGACCACCGGCATGTGACGCAGGCCCGTGCGGCGCATGCGGGCGATGGCTTGATAGACGTAATCGTCGTCACGGGTCGTCATCGGCGGCTGGGTCATGACCTCCGATACGGGCGTTTCGGGGGGCAGGCGGAAGGCGGCCTTCCGCGCGATGTCGTGTTCTGTGACGATGCCCAGCGGCCGCCCGTCGCCGTCCACGATCACCACGCCCGACGCCTGGGCCCGCACCATCAGGCCGACGATTTCGCCGAGTGGCGTCGCGGGCCCGACATGGGGCGGCGCGGCGCCCATGGCGTCCCGCACCCGCAGGCGGAATATGGCGGTTCTCGGTTCCATCCCCAGGGTCAAACCTCCTTGCTCGTCCCCGTCGTTATTCCTAGCCCTTGGAATGCGAGTTCTTGGTATTCGCATATGACCGCGCCGGGCGGCGGCATGTGTGGAAAACCTAGCGTAGGGCGCCGGGCGAAACAAACGTCTCGCCGCCCGTATTGGGGGCGACTCCATCGAATCCGTCGGAAAAGGGCGGTGCAAGAAACGGATGCGGCTATCTCCCTCAGCCGAGTGTCAAATTTTTCACAAGCGATAAATATGAAATAGAAAAATTTGTGAAAGAATTAATCGGCCCATTTTTACTGAGTTTTTCTTTGTGTGCGCTGCAGCAAAAGTGAGGGTGTTATGGGGGGCTTTATTTGTGCCGATTTCCCCTTGTCTCTGATAGTTGTGCGAAATTGCGGAAAATGTTATTAGATTCGCAACTTCGTATACCGGACGAGGAGAGTGTTTTCGGTCTGCGAAGGAAACGGAAACGATAATAAGAAACGTTCCGCCAAGGATGCACGAGCGCCTGAAACGGCGTGGGAGGCGTACCATCCTGTTCCATATCTCCAGTGTTTGTGTGTCCGGCCTGTCGAGGGGGTTTCCGCTCGCCCGGCCTATGGTTTTCTCGAAAGCCTGACGGCGGCGCCTTTCTTATAAGAGGACAGGGGGCCCAAGGGTTCCGGAGGTTCCTGGTCTTCGATCGTTTCACCACATGCGGCATGCGGGGGTGGTCTCCGGGTGTCGCCTGTTTCGGTGTTTCGACCGGTGCCGGATTTCGGGTTAACGACCGCACGGCGCCAAGACACCGAACAGAAGGGGAGAAATGAATCTTGTCAGCTAAAGTTGTGTGGCTGTTCGTATTCGTTGCGCTTTATTGGGCCTACTGCATCTACTGGGGCATCAAAGGCGCGCGGATGTCGAAAACCGCCAGCGATTACTTCATCTCGGGCCGCTCGCTCGCGATGTGGGTCTTCGTGCTGGCCGCCACGGCGACATCCTTCTCGGGATGGACCTTCATGGGTCACCCGGGTCTGATTTACCGTGACGGTTTCCAGTATGCCTATGCGTCGTTCTACGCGATCACCATTCCGTTCACGGGCGTTATGTTCCTGAAGCGGCAATGGATGCTCGGGAAACGCTTCGGCTTCGTGACGCCGGGTGAAATGCTTGCCACCTATTTCCAAGGTGACGGCATCCGCCTTTTGGTCGTTCTCGTGGCCTTGCTGTTCTCGATCCCGTATCTCGGATTGCAGCTTCGCGCATCGGGCTTCCTGTTCAACGTCTTGACCGACAACCTGCTGTCCGTCGAAGTCGGCATGTGGGTGCTGTCCGCGGTCGTCTTCGTCTATGTGGCGTCCGGCGGTCTGCGCGCCGTCGCTTACGTCGACACCGTTCAGTGCCTGATGTTGGCCTTCGGCATCGTCGCCATCGGCATCATCGCCTATGCGGAGTTGGGCGGCTGGACGGCGTTCGGCGAGAAATTGGCCGCGCTCGGCCAGACCGGCATCGGTAAATGGAAGACAACCCAAGGATGGGGCGGCGGCGATTACAACGCCTACCTCGCCATTCCGGGCGTCATCCAGTTCACCGCCGGTCTCGGCAAGGAAACGCCAGTCGGCGGTCTCTGGACCGGCATCATGGTGTTGACCTACATGTTCGCGCTCATGGGCATCCATTCCGCCCCGGCGTTCACCATGTGGTCGTTTTCCAACGCCAACCCGCGCCCGTTCGCACCCCAGCAGGTCTGGGCGTCGAGCTTCGGCATCGGCCTGATCCTGTTCTTCTTCACCGCCGCCCAAGGCATGGGCGCCCACTTCCTGGGCGCCACGCCGGAAGCGACGGCGTTGGTGAACGGGGCCAACATGATGCCGGACCTGACGGCCAACAAGCAGGGTGGCCTTGTGCCGCACTACATCAACACGGTGGGCGATGCCGCACCCTGGCTGGTCGGCCTTCTGGCCGTCTGCGCCTTGGCGGCGATGCAGTCCACCGGTGCGGCCTATATGTCCACCGCCGGCGGTATGCTGACGCGTGACTTGTACAAGCGCTACCTCAACCCCAGCGCCGACCATGCCACGCAGAAACTGTTCGGCCGTATCGGCGTTCTGGTCATCGTGCTCTCCGCCCTTGTGGTGGCGACCACGGCGAAGGACGCGCTGGTGCTGTTGGGTGGCCTTGCGGTTGCCTTCGGCTTCCAGATGTGGCCGTCGCTGGCGGCCATCTGCTGGTTCCCGTGGATCACCCGTCAGGGTGCGACGCTGGGCCTGGCGGCCGGTCTGATCGCCGTTATCTTTACCGAAAACTTCGGCGCCTCGATCGCCGGCTTCTTCGGTATCGAGCTTGGCTGGGGCCGGTGGCCCTGGACGATCCATTCGGCCGGGTGGGGGATGATCTTCAACCTCACCGTCTGTCTGGTCGTTTCGGCCATGACGCAAGACGAAGGGGCAACTCAGCATCGCATGAAGTATCACAACTTCCTGCGTGAACATGCCTCGCTGCCGGAATCCAAGAAGGGTCTGGTCCCCGTCGCTTGGGGGATCACGCTCATCTGGCTGTTCTTCGGCATCGGCCCGGGCGCCGTTATCGGCAACGATATCTTCGGTGCTCCGAATGCCGGTATGGAGAACTGGACCTTCGGCATCCCGTCCATCTGGGCCTGGCAGATCCTGTGGTGGGCCATCGGCGTCTTCATGATGTGGTTCTTGGCCTACAAAATGGAGATGTCCACGGTTCCCGATCGCGAGATCGAATCCCTGGTGGACGATATCGGCGATGCCGCCCCCGCCCAAAGCGGTGGCGACTAAGCCGGTCTAACCAATCGGAACCCGGTCGGGGGAAGGGCTTAGGTCCTTCCCCCGATCTTTTTTTGCCGGCCGCTCCGGTTCGGCGTCAAATTCTCGCCGCAAAAACCTTGGATGATCCAAGGCGATCCTTGGTATGATCCCGGCCAAGTCGAAAACGATAAAAACGGCAACATCCAAAGCGTCTCATAACCCATGCAAAGCCTTTTCACGCCCGAATACCGCTGGCTCTGGACCATCGCGCTGATGCTTGCGCTGTTCCTGCCCGTGCGGCATCTGATCTGGGTGCTGACGGTGCGGCGCGCCATTGAAAAGGGCGGGCAGGAAAACGTCGACGACGCCGAGCAGCAGCGCCTCAAGCGCCGGGCCGGTTTCACCGCGGTGCTGCTGTGTTTCGTGTTTTCTTATTTCTACGTCCAGACCTGGTTCCAATAGGCTCCCGATGGCAGGCATTTCCGATCCCCGCGTCCTCAAGCGCTTTATCATTTATCTCGCGATGCTGACCTTCGTGATGTTCGGGGTCTGGTCGTTCTGGGGCACTTTCGTCGAAACGCCGGCGGGCGATTTCGAGGTCCGCGCCGGCGACATTCATCTGTCCGGCGGCGAATACGAAGAAGCGATCGAGGATTTCGACAACGCCCTGGCGGCGCAGCCCAATCATCGCGGTGCGCTGTTGGGCAAGGCGGCGGCGTTGATCCAACTGGAACGCTATGACGAGGCCGAACGGGTTCTGACCTCGGCCATCGGTTTCCTCAAGGCCAATCTGGACCCGGACGATCCGACCGGGCGCGGCGCCCTGGCGGCGGCCTACGGCAACCGCGGGATCGTCAACGACCGCCAAGGGCGATATGAACAGGCGCTCGCCGACTATATCGAATCGCTCAAAACCGACGCCGAATCCGTCGAAGGCCCCGGCGTGGTCGAACGTCTGCTGTACCACGACGAAAAGCCGTCCTCGATCCGCGATCGCGCAGAATACCTCTACAAGCAACTGCAGCTTCCAGAGGATCAGCGCCTTCTGCGCCTGCCCGAGAAAGACGACCTGCAGCGCATGCACAAGCCATAAGGCACCGATATCGGGTATTTCCCCGGGTGCCCGGGGATGTGATTGCACAAAAAATAGACTGAGCACATTTTCCGCTTAAAATTTATGCGAAATGTCCGGGCGACGCCTCGGTGCATTTCCTTATTGTATTGAAATATAACGGGAAATTTTCTGGCATTCTCCTTGCATACAATCTTGCATGCAATCTCAGTTGGCCGACGATTGCACAATTATTTTCCAGGAGGTGTTCACCATGGACCGCAGAAAATTCATCAAAACCGCTGGAGCAACGGCGCTCAGTGCAAACGTTCTTCCGTTCCTGAAGTTCTCGACCGCCGAAGCCGCTCCCGCAGGGACTGCCGTCGTGGTGATCGGGCAGACGCTCAACTCCCTCGACCTGCACCGCAAGGGCACCAACCGGCCGAGCTACCAGATCTCCGTCAACTGTTACGACCGGCTGGTTTCCTTTGGCACCAAGAAGATGCCGGACGGCTCGCTGTCCTACGATTATTCGGTGCTCAAGCCGGACCTGGCCGAAAGCTGGGAGCAGACCGCCGACGGCAAGTCCCTGATCTTCAAGCTGCGCGCCGACGCCGTGTTCTCCGACGGCTCGCCGGTCACCGCGGCCGATGTCAAATGGTCGCTCGACCGCGCGGTTTCGCTCGGCGGTTTCCCGGCGGTCCAGATGAAGGCGGGCTCGCTGATCAAACCGGAACAGTTCGTCGCCGTGGACGAGAAGACCTTCAAGATCGACCTGATTCGCCCGTCCAAGCTGACCCTGCCCGACCTCGCCGTGCCGGTGCCTTTCATCATCAACTCAAAGGTCGCCAAGGAACACGCGACCAAGGACGATCCCTGGGCCACGGAATATCTGCACCGCAACGTCGCCGGCTCCGGCGCCTACAAGGTCACCCGTTGGGATCCGGGCCAACAGCTGGTGTACGAACGCAACGAGAAATGGACCAGCGGCCCGCTGCCGGGCGTCAAGCGCGTGATCGTCCGCGAAGTGCCGTCGGGTGCGACCCGCCGGGCCCTGATCGAACGCGGAGACGTCGACATGTCGTTCGGCGTCTCGGACAAGGACGCCAAGGAACTGGCCGAGAAGAAGGGCGTTTCGGTGGTCGCCACGCCCATCGAAAACTGCATCTACTGCCTCTGCCCGAACTTGGGTTTCGAACCGTTCCAGGACAAGAAGGTCCGCCAGGCCGTCGCCTTCACCGTGCCGTACGAAGAAATTTTCAAGGTCGCGGCCTACGGTCAGGGTGTTCCCATGTGGGGCGGCAAGGCCGCGAGCCCGACCGATATCTCCTGGCCGCAGCCGTTCCCCTATTCGACCAATATCGAAAAGGCCAAGGCGCTGCTCGCCGAAACCAAATACAAGGACGGTTTCGAAGTGCCGCTGTCGATCAACCTGTCGCTCGCCAGTTGGATGGAACCGGCGGCCCTTCTGATTCAGGAAGGTCTCGCCAAGGTCGGCATCAAGACGACCATCGAGAAAATTCCGGGTGCGAACTGGCGTTCGCAGGCCCTGGTCGAAAAGAAACTGCCACTGCACTTGGAAAACTTCGGCGGCTGGCTGAACTACCCCGACTACTACTTCTTCTGGGCCTATTTGAAGGGCCACCTGTTCAACTCGTCCAACTACGACAACCCGGAAGTCGCCAAGCTGGTCGATGAGACCCTGCACATGGAGGTCTCCGATCCGGCCTACGCGCCCAAGATCAAACGCCTTCTGGAAATCGCCTTCGACGACGTGCCGCGCATCCCGCTGTGGCAGCCGACGTTGAATTCGGCCATGTCGAGCAAGCTGACCGGGTACGAGTACTGGTTCCATCGCCAGCTCGACGCCCGCAAGCTCGGCAAGGTCGGGGCGTAATCCCATGGCCGCCCCGACATCCCGTCTGAGCACGATCGCCCGCCGCCTGGGCCAGGCATTGCCCGCGTTGTTCGGCGTGATTGTCGTCACGTTCCTTTTGACGCGGGCCTTGCCCGGCGACCCGGCGGCCTATTTCGCCGGGCCGGCGGCGGACGCCAAATCGATCGCCCAGATCCGGGAGTCGCTCGGCCTCGACCGGCCGCTTCCTGAACAGTTCCTTTTGTACCTGAAGGACCTGGCCCGGGGGGAAATGGGGAACTCCATCTCGACCGGCCAGCCGGTGGCGGAAGAATTGATTCGCCGCCTGCCGGCGTCGTTGGAGCTCACGTTCTTCGCGCTCCTGCTGTCGCTGGCCATCGCCGTTCCGATGGGTGTGCTGGCGGCGACCCACCCCGGCAAGCCCATCGATCATATCTGCCGGTTTATCGTCACGGCCGGGGTCTCCCTGCCGACCTTCTTCACCGGCCTGGCCTTGGTCTTCGTCTTCTATTACCTGCTCGGTTGGGCGCCGTCGCCCCTGGGCCGGTTGGATTTCGCCTATGTCTCGCCGCCGACGGTCACCGGCTTCTACGTCATCGACGCCTTGCTGATCGGCGATCTCGAAACGGCCTGGGCGGCGCTTGCACAGCTCACATTGCCGGCGATCACCTTGGCATTGTTCACCCTGGCGCCGCTGGCGCGGATGACGCGGGCCTCGATGCTGCAGGTCCTCTCCAGCGAATTCATCCGGACGGCGCGGGCGGCGGGGCTGTCGGGGGCGACGGTTCTCGGCACCTATGCCTTCCGGAATGCGGTCCTGCCGGTCATCACGACGCTGGGGATGGTGTTCTCCTTCACGCTCGGCGCCAACGTGCTGGTCGAAAAGGTCTTCGCCTGGCCGGGCATCGGCTCTTACGCGGTGGAGGCGCTGGTCGTTTCGGACTACGCCGCCGTGCAGGGCTTCGTGCTGTCCATGGCGGTGCTGTTCGTGGCGCTCAACCTGGTCATCGACATTCTCTACACCCTCATCGATCCCCGAATTCAGTTGGACGACTGACCCCCGGGAATCCCTTTGCGGGATGGTCAACGGCGACCGTTCACCTGAACGACGAAAGAACGCAACCATGACCGAGACAACCCTGAACGCCGCCGCCGGATTGCCGGAGATCGACGAACGATCTCTCGGCATGCGGATCAAGACCCAGGTCAAGCACATCCGCTATGTGCTGACCTCCAACCCGGTGACGCTGCTGGCCTTCACCCTGTTCGTGATGATCGTCATCCTGGGCATCTTCGGGCCCTGGATCGCGCCCTACGATCCATTGGCGACAAACGCCTCCATCGCCCTCCAGCCGCCCAGCTGGTCCCATTGGTTCGGCACGGACCAGTTGGGCCGCGACGTGCTGTCGCGGGTCATCGTGGCGACGCGGCTGGATTTGCTGATCTCGGTCTGCGCCGTCGCGATCTCCTTCGTCGCCGGATCGGTCGTCGGCTCCATCGCGGGGTACTACGGCGGCTGGTTCGACAAGATCTCGGGCCGCTTCATCGACACCATCATGGCCTTTCCGCTGTTCGTCCTGGCCATGGGTATTGTTGCGGCGCTGGGCAATACGGTCGAAAACATCGTCTACGCCACGGCGATCATCAACCTGCCGTTCTACGCCCGCGTCGCCCGGGCCGAGGTCAACATCCGGCGCAATGCGGGCTTCGTCCAGGCGGCTAAGCTTTCCGGCAATTCGGATGCCCGCGTGCTGGCCTGTCACATCTTCCCCAACGCCCTGCCGCCGATGATGGTGCAGATTTCCCTGAACATGGGTTGGGCGATCCTGAACGCCGCCGGCCTGTCGTTCATCGGCCTGGGCGTCCGGCCGCCGACCCCGGAATGGGGCATCATGGTCGCCGAGGGGGCGAACTTCATCGTCTCCGGCGAATGGTGGATGGCGATCTTCCCGGGGGCGGCGCTGATGCTCGCCGTGTTCACCTTCAACCTGCTGGGCGACGGTCTGCGCGATATCGTCGACCCGCGCCAGCGCACTTAGAAGGGGAGGAATAAGCCATGTCCCCCGATGCAACCAACTTCGGAAAGACGATCATGGAACCGGACAAGAAGACGTCGAAGAACCTGGTCGAGGTCGACAACCTGACCGTCGAATTCACCACCCGAAACGGTATCGTCCAGGCCGTCAGCGACGTCAGCTTCCACATCGCCAAGGGCGAGACCCTGGGCATCGTCGGCGAGTCGGGGTCGGGCAAATCCGTGACCTCCTACGCCCTGATGCGCATCTTAGAGGCCAACGGCATGATCGCTTCGGGCGACATGGTCTACGGCGGCATCGATCTGAAGAACGCTTCCAATTCGACCATGCGGGAAATCCGCGGGCGGGAAATCTCGATGATTTTCCAGAACCCGCGCGCGGCCTTGAACCCGATCCGCAAGGTCGGCAAGCAGCTGGAAGACGTCATGCGCCAGCACGGCTTCGCGACGCGCCAAAACGCCAAGGCGAAAGCCATCGAGCTTTTGAAGATGGTCCGCATCAACAATCCGGAAGACCGCTACCATTCCTATCCGCATGAATTGTCCGGCGGCATGTGCCAGCGCATCGTCATCGCCGTCGCCATCGCCTGCCAGCCGCGCCTGCTGATCGCGGACGAGCCGACGACGGGCCTGGACGTGACGACGCAGAAGGCGGTGCTCGACTTGGTCGGGGAACTGACCAAGGCGCAGGGCATGTCGACTATTCTGATCACCCACGACCTGGGCCTGGCATCGGCCTATTGCGACCGCCTGATCGTCATGGAAAAGGGCCGCGTCGTGGAAAGTGCGGGGGCGGCCGACATGTTCGCCCGCCCGGCCCATCCCTATACCCAGAAACTGATCCGCGCGACGCCACGCCTGGGCGCCGATATCCGCGACCTGCTGCCCGAGGACGCAGAGCCGCGCACCCCGTCCGAGCCCAAGGCCCCGGCGGTCCATCCCGAAGGTCAGCCCTTGCTGCAGGTCACGGATCTGGTCAAGGACTTCCCCCTGAAGGCCCCGGTCAAGAAGCTGCGCGACATGTTCAAGACCGCCAAGGCCCCCGACGACGAACCCACGGTGTTCCGTGCCGTCGACACCCTGAACATGACCATCGACTACGGCGAAAGCGTCGGTTTGGTGGGCGAATCCGGCTGCGGGAAGTCGACGACGTCGTCGATGGTCATGCGGCTGCTGGACCCGACATCGGGCTCGATCGTCTTCGACGGCGTCGATATCGGCGCCATGCCGGCCAAGGACTTCGCGACCTCGGAATACCGCTCCAAATTGCAGATGGTGTTCCAGGATCCGACGGATTCCCTGAACCCCCGGTTCACGGCCCGGCAATCCATTGCCGACCCGCTCTTCCGCTTGGGCGGGCCGGAGGTGCGGCGCGATGCCGACAGACGGGTGGCCAGGCTGGCCGACATGGTCGGCCTGCCCAAGAGCCTGCTGGAGAGGTTTCCGCACCAACTCTCCGGCGGGCAAAAGGCCCGCGTCGGCATCGCCCGCGCCATCGCTTTGGACCCCAAGCTGCTGATCCTGGACGAACCGACGGCGGCGCTCGACGTTTCGGTCCAGGCGGTGGTCCTCAACCTGCTGCTCGACCTCAAGGACGAACTGGACATGAGCTACTTGTTCGTCTCCCATGACCTGAACGTGGTGCGCCTGCTCTGCGAAAAGGTCGTGGTCATGCGCGGCGGCAGGATCGAAGAAACCGGCGAGACCGAAGCCCTGATGTCGAACCCGCAAACCGAGTACACCCGCATGCTGCTCAGCGCCATTCCCCATCCGCCGGAAATGGCCGCCTGATCCCGGCCTAATACTCCCGGCCCATTACCCAATGACGCCTCTTCCTCAATGCCGAAGGATACTTTCTCCATGACAAGCCTCCCCGACGCCCTGACCATCGACGACCTTCACCGGGCCTATGCGGACGGTATGACCGCCGCCGAGGTGATCGAAGAGGTCTTCCGGCGCATCGCAGCGGTGGATGATCCGGGCATCTTCATTCATCTGCCGGAAATCGCATCGGTCCTGGCCGAGGCCGAAGCGTTGGGGGCATACGACCCCGTGGCGAAGCCGCTTTGGGGCGTTCCCTTCGCGGCGAAGGACAACATCGACGTTCGCGGCATGCCGACCACGGCGGCCTGTCCGGCCTTCGAATACATACCCGATGAAGATGCCCAGGTTGTGCGCCGCCTGCGCGATGCGGGGGCCATCGTCATCGGCAAGGCCAACCTGGATCAGTTCGCGACGGGCCTGGTCGGCACGCGCACGCCCTATCCGGTCCCGCGCAATTCGTTGGACGCGGACCTGGTGCCGGGGGGATCGTCCTCCGGTTCCGCCGTCGCGGTGGCGCAGGGGATCGTTCCTTTCGCGCTCGGCACGGACACGGCGGGCTCGGGTCGGGTGCCGGCAGGATTGAACGGTTTGGTCGGCTGGAAACCGTCGCTGGGCGCGATGTCGACGCGGGGCGTTGTCCCGGCCTGCCGGACGCTCGATTGTGTGTCCGTCTTCGCCCATTCCATCGGCGACGCCAAGCGCGTGTTCGATGTCGCCCGCGCCTTCGATGCCCAGGACGCCTATTCCCGGCCCTGGGCAGGCGAGGGGCGCGCGGACTGGGATGGGGCGGCACCCCGCATCGGCGTGCCCGCCGCGCAGGACCGCAAGTTCTTCGGCGACGGGGCGGCCCAGGCGTCTTATGAGGCGACGCTGGCGGACCTCAAAGAACGAGGGGCGGAAATCGTCGAGGTGCCGTTCCAGCCGTTCTACGATATCGCCCTTTTGCTGTACGAAGGCCCCTGGGTCGCCGAACGCTACGCCGCCATCGACGCCTTCATCGAAACGAACGAGGCCGACCTGCATCCGGTGACGCGCGAGATCACGATCAAGGCGCGGAATTTTTCGGCGACGGACACTTTCAAGGCGATCTACAAGCTGGCCGATCTCAAGCGCCGCTGCGGCATGTTGATCGAGGGGGTGGACATGCTTTGCGTGCCGACGGCGCCGACCTGGTACACGGTCGCGGAAAACCTCGCCGACCCCATCGGCACCAATTCGCGGCTCGGCACCTATACAAACTTCGTCAACCTGATGGGGATGTGCGGCCTGACCCTGCCGACCGGGCAGCAATCTAACGGGCGGCCCGCCAGCGTCACCTTCCTCGCCCCCGACGGCGGCGATCATTTCCTGGCCGGCGTCGGCGAGACGTTTCGATCGGGGGCGGCCTTCGGCGGCGGTGCCGCACCTGTTCAATCGAAAAGTGGCGACGGCGGCGGCATCGAAATCGCCGTCGTGGGCGCGCATCTGAAGGGCCTGCCACTGAACGGCGAACTGACGGCCCTGGGGGCGCAGTACCTGCGATCGGCGCGTACGCGGGCCGACTACCGGCTCTATGAATTGCCGGGCTCGGCCCCGCGCAAACCGGGCCTGCTCCGCGTCGCGGAAGGCCAGGGCCACGCCATCGAGGTCGAGGTATGGTCGCTCACGCCCGATGCCTTCGGGAAATTCGTCGCGGCCATTCCGGCCCCTCTGGGCATGGGAACGCTGCGCCTGGACGACGGCACGGCGACCAAGGGGTTCATCGTCGAAAACGAAGGCATCAAGGACGCCCGCGATATTTCATCCTTCGGCGGTTGGCGCAATTACATCGCTCAGGCGGGCGGTTCGGACGCGACCCGGAAAGGGGCCGTCGCTTGACGGCGCTTTTCGGGCGGTCTAATCGCCGGCCGGGTTCGCCGCCTCCTGCGCGGCCTGTTTCCGGTTCTTGACCCCGCGCCAGATCATCGCCGCCAGGGTCAGCGCCGCCAGCAACACGAAGACCAGCGAGATCGGGCGTTCGACGAAGATCATCGGACTGCCGCCCGACATGATCATGGCGCGGCGTACGCCGTCTTCCAGCAACGGCCCTAACAGGAATGCGATCAGCATGGGCAGGGGCGAGAACCCGGCCCGGCGCATGACGTAGCCCAGCACCCCGAAGGCGTACATCACGCCGACGTCGAAGATCTGGCGCGTCGTCGCATAAACGCCGATGGTCGCGACCAGAAGGATCACCGGGAACAGAACCCGTTTATCGATGGCCAGCGCATAGCGCGCGATATGGATGAAGCCGAAGCCCATGGAGATCAGCAACAGGTTGGCGACGATCAGGCTCATGAAAATCGCGTAGAGCAGCGGGCCCTGCTGTTCCATCAGGAACGGCCCCGGCGTCAGGCCGTGGATCATGAACGCCCCCAGGACCAGGGCGGCCTCGATATTGCCGGGGATACCCAGGGTGACCAGGGGGATCAGGTTGGCGCCGGTGCCGGCACTATTGCCGGCCTCGGCGGCGGCGATGCCTTTCAGGCCGCCTTGGCCGATCTTGTCTTCCGGTTTCGAGAGACGCTTCGCCGTCAGATAGGACAGGAACGCGCCGACCGTCGCCCCCAATCCCGGCGTCGCGCCGACGAAGGTGCCGATGGCGCCGGAGCGAAGAATGGTCGGTAGAAGTTCCCAGACCTCGGACAATTTCAGGCGCTCGCCCCCCTGGGCGCGGTCCATCCCGGTCAGGGCGATTTCCTCGTGCCCGCCGGCGACTTCCTTGCGCAATTGCACGAAGGCTTCGGAGAACACGAGAAGACCCAACAGGATCGGCACGATGGCGAAACCGTCGTCCAGGTTGGGGATATCGAAAGTGAACCGCGCCTTGGCGGTGAACAGATCGCGCCCGACGGTGCCGATCAACAGGCCGAATCCGGTCGAGATCATACCCTTGATGGGGGACGATCCGACCATCGCGCCGATGATCAGCAGCGCGAACAGGACGATCGCGGCGTATTCGGGCGGCCCGACCTTCAACGCTACGGCGGCGATCGGGGCGGCGACCAGCAGCAGCACGATATCGGAGAACAAGTCGCCGATCACCGAGGCATAAAGCGCCGTGTGCAGCGCTTTTTTCGGCTTGCCCTGCTGGGTCAGCTGATGGCCGTCGATAGCGGTGAAGCTCGCCTGCGAGGTGCCGGGCATGTTCAACAGGATCGCCGGGATGCTGCCGCCGAAACTGGTGCCTTTACCGATCGCCAGCAGGCAGACGATGCCGACTACCGGGTCCAGGTAGTAGGTGAAGGGGATCAACAGGCCGATGGCCACGTTGCCGCCGATGCCCGGCAAGGCGCCGAACAAAAAGCCCAGGACGATGCCCAGACAGGCGAAAATCAGGTTTTGAACGGTGGCAACTAACTCTATAGCTGCGGCGAAATTTTCGAGCAAGGAAGCCTCTTCATCTTTTTGTTCTGAAGCTTTCCTCCAACCATGCCGTCGGCGTTCTTTGGCGGCGCCGTTCGACCTGACCGTTTTCCGATCTATTATTTAATCGCGTAATATCAGTATATTACGTCGAATCTGTCATCCGTTTTCGAATGTTTGTCCGGATTCTCGTCCGCCGCTGGCCGGGGCGGGCCGCGATGCCCGCCGTAAATCCTGGCGACATGATTACGGATTTCGGGACGGCTTGACAATCAAAAAAACTATGGTGTAATTCGCCATCAGAAGGTCGTTGAACGACCCATGGATCGGCGCCAATACGCCGCGGAAACCTCCATACAAACCGACAGGAGAGCGTCTTCGGGCGAATACACCTCTATTCAATCGACAGATGCGGTGACGCAACGCGGCGGCCGCCAGGGGCTCCTTTGTTAAAAAAAGCAACCCTTACTCGGAGAGTTTCGAATATGGCTTCCACGCGTTTCCGCCGCCTTTTCGGCGCCATGGCCGTCGCCGCCATGGGCCTTGCGGCTTCCCTCAATCCCGCCCCGGCCCAAGCGGCCTTCCCTGAAAAACCCATCACCATCCTGGTCGGCTACGGCGCGGGCGGCATGACCGACGTCTCGACGCGGGTCCTCGCCGAAAAGCTGGAGAAGATCCTGGGCGTCGACATCATCGTTGAAAATAAGCCGGGTGCCGGCGGCACGCTCGCCTGGGCGGCACTGCTGGAACGTCCCGCCGACGGCTACACGATCACCAGCTTCGGGTCTTCCGCCTACGTCACGGCGGTCATGCTCGACCGCAAGATCGGCCTGGACGATTTCTCCCCCATCGGCCGCTTCATGGTGCAGCAGCGCGTGCTGTTCGCGCGCAAGGACATGCCCTTCAAAACGCTTGAAGACATGATGGCCTATGCCAAGGACAAGCCGGTGACCTTCGCCGACGGTGGCGCCTATTGGGCGGCCCGTTCGGTCGAGGCCTTTGCCAAGCAGTTCGACCTGAAAATCCGCCTGGTGCCCTTCCGCAGCGGCGCCGAAGGCTCCGCCGCCATCCTGGGCGGCCATGTCGCGACCGCCGAAACCGGCGTCGGCACGGGTGCCTGGCTGGGTGCGACCCGCGAAGGCAAGTTGAACATCCTGGGCGTGCTCAGCCCCGGCAACTTGGACGAAGTCGGCCAGCCTGGCGTGAAGAGCATTTCCGAGGTCGGCGCCAAGCATCTGGTTGAAATGACCTACGGCTACGCCGCCAAGGCCGGCACGCCGGCGGACCGTATGAAGATCCTGGCCGCCGCCGTGGAAAAGGCCCTGGCCGATCCGGATTCACAGAAAAAGTTCAAGGCCCGCGACCTGATTCCCGGTTGGAGCCCCGGTGACGAATACATGAAGTACCTCACCGGCCTGACCACCGAGGCCAAGGAACTGAAGGCGTATCTGGGCAAATGACGCCCACGGCCACCCGGTCGGAGAGATTGCGTGACGCCGGTGCCGGCGTCACGCTTCTCGCCTTCTCGCTCGCCCTTTGGTTCGTGCTTATCCCGCTGTATGCCGGGGGGCACGGCGACCATACGACCCTGGCGGAAATCGCCGCCATCGTGATCGGATCGCTCTCGGCGTTGTTGATTCTGTTGGCGGCCCTGGGCATTCCCAGCGCCTCAGCGACGGCGGCCGAGGACGACCCGTTTCTCGATATCGGGGGCGAGGCAGAACCGCCGCGCCTGATCCTTCTGGCGGCGGTTTGGGGCCTGTTCGTCGTCGGCCTGACCTACATCGGGTTCTACATCAGCGGCGGCCTGGCCGTGTCGATCTCCTTCCTTCTGCTGGGCATCCGTCAGCCGGTCCGGATCGTTCTCTGGACGGCCGGATCATTGGTCGTCAGTTATCTGCTGTTCGACCTGGGCTTCAAGCTGTCCCTGCCGACGGGCCGCCTGATTGACGCCCTCTTGTGGGCGGGCGGAAGCTGACCGCGCCGCAAGAGGAAGGGCATCGGATTTCGCCCGCTTCGTCGGACGGTGTTCCTGCCGTCGTTTCGCGTTATAGTGGTCGCCGCAGGCCCGGAGAGGCCGCGAGACCACAAGAATTGATATCAGCAGGGAGCTCCACCGATGGCCCGAGGCGAGGCCGAACCCTTGACCGATCCCGATACGGCATCTGCCGCCGCTTCCGATCCGGACCCTGATCTGTCGGCCGGTTCCGTGCGGCGCGCCGCCGCCAAACCGTCGGTGCCGTCGGACCTGGACCGGTTGGCCCAGGACGAACGTATTCAAACCCTGCGGGACGCCTTGACGCGGGCGGTGGCGCAGCGGGGCGAATCGAAAATCCATACCCTGAGCGACGCCCTGTTCAACCTGATCGAACGGGGTTTTTGGCGGCCGGGCGACAAACTGCCGGGGGAGAAAGAGCTCAGCCTCGTCCTGGAATTGAGCCTCGGCACGGTGCAGGCTGCCCTTCGCGAGCTCGTCAACGCGCAGCTTCTGGAACGGCGCCGGGGGGCGGGGACCTTCGTCGCCGACGCCAAGGAACTGGGCTCCAGCATCTGGCATTTCCGCTTTCGCACGCTCGACGGCAAGAACCTATTGCCCTGGGGCAGCAAGGTCCTATCCATCGACGAAGTCGACGATCAGGGACCCTGGTCGGAATTTCTCGGTTTCGCGCCGACCTACATCCGCGTCCGCCGGATCAACGACCTGGGCGAATTCAAGGTCTATTCGGAAATGCACCTGGACGGATCGCGGTTTCGCCCGCTGCTGGACGTGCCCTTGGATTTGCTGGCGCAGAAGAACATTCGTGTGTTCCTGCACGAACGCTATAACGCGCCGACCTTTCGGGGCATCCACCGGGTGCGGTCGACCGTCGTCGATGCCGATATCGCCCCCTTGATCGATGTCCAGCCGGGCTCGCACGGATTGCTGATCAAAGCGCTCGGTTTCACCTTCCGCGATGCGCCGATCTCCTATCAGACGATCGTCGTTCCCGAGACGCCCTACGAATTGGAAATTCTCGGCTGATCCCGGCGCGGGCCCGTTCCAGAGGCGGGTCCGCTCAGGGCTCGGTGATGTCGTGGACCGCGCCGCGCACCAATTTCAGATGGCCGTTCATGGCCTGCTGCGCACCTTCGCCGTCGCCGCGCAGGATCGCCTGCACCACGGCGTCGTGTTCCCGGTAGGACAGGTCCAGGCGGCCGGTGACGCGGAATTGAGCCCGTCGATAGGGCGCCACGCGGCGCCGCACGTGCAGGGTCAGCTCCTCAAGGAACGAGTTATGGGTCCCCGAATAGATGCAGGCGTGGAATTGGGTGTTGAGTTCGTAATACCGCTCCACGTCGTCCGCTTCCGCCGCCAGGCGCGATCCTTCGTGAATTTGCAACAGGCCCTCGTGATCGGCGGGCGTCATGTTGTCGGCGGCGATGCGCGAACACAGGCCCTCCATCTCGGCCATGACCAGGAACATTTCGTCCAGGCGTTCGTCCGTGATGGTGGCGACGACGGCGCCCCGGCGGGGCCGCGCGTCGGCGAATCCGAAGGCTTCCAATTGGCGGATGGCTTCGCGGATCGGGGTGCGGGATACGCCGAACCGGTCGGCCAGGGTGACCTCGTCCAGCGCCGCGCCCGGCCCCAATCGGCCCCGCGCGATCTCGTCGGCGAGTTCGTCACGGATGCGCTCGGTGCGGGTTTTGCGGTCGGACAAGGGCGCCCCTCTCGGTCGGTTAGATGCATACAAAATCACATTAATCCCTGATTGCATGCAATCGTTAAATGGCCCGCCGCCGAACGAATCGGGGCGGGCCATCGCCGGAGAGGCAACGCTTTAAGCGGCGGCAGCTGCCTTAGGACACGGTCCAGGTCTTGCCGGCCGACAGCAGGCGGGAAAGACCCGCGCGGTCCATGGTCCGGGTGGGATCGTCTTCACGCAGGTCGGTGAAGCTTGCGCCCGGCGCGTGATAGACCACGCCCAGGGCGACCGGCAGGTCCGGGCCTTCCATGCGGGCGAGAATGGTCGCCAGCGCAAGGTTGGTCTGATCGTGGACGGTGACCTCATCGGCAGCGGCGCCGTCGCCCACCGGCACGACGCGGGCCGTACCCGTGGCCCAATCGACATGGATGCCCTTGTCGGCGTTCGCGCCGAAGATCAGCGGCTTGCCGTGTTCGACGCGGATCGTCCGCTCGGCCCCCGTGGCCTTGTCCTTGACCGCGTCGAAGGCGCCGTCGTTGAACACCACGCAGTTCTGCAGGATCTCGACGAACGAGGTCCCCCGGTTGGCATGGGCGGCCTTGAGCACGCCCGGCAGGTGGTCCTGCAGGGTATCGGCAGACCGCGCGACGAAGCGGGCACCCGCCCCCAGGGCCAACATGGCCGCGTTGACGGGTGCTTCGACCGAGCCGCCCGGCGACGAGGGCGAGCGCATGCCCGTCGCCGACGCCGGCGAATACTGGCCCTTGGTCAGGCCGTAGACCGCGTTGTTCGGCATCAGGAGATTGAGATCGACGTTGCGGCGAAGCGCGTGCATCAGATGATTGCCGCCGATCGACAGGAAATCCCCGTCGCCGCCGACGACCCAGACGTCCAGGTCCGGATTGGCCATCTTGACGCCCGTCGCGACGGCGGGGGCGCGGCCATGGATGGTGTGGAAGCCGTAGGAGGCGAGGTAATAGGGGAACCGCGCGGCGCAGCCGATGCCGGACACGAAGACGACGTCCTCGGGCCGGCGGCCGACGTCGGCCAGGGTCGCGCGGACGGCCTTCAGGATCGCGTAATCGCCGCAGCCGGGGCACCAACGAACTTCCTGGTCCGAGGTGAAGTCGCGGGCGGTCAGCGGGGTAGTGGTATCGGCCTCGGGGGCGACGATGTCGGGATTCATGACGTTCATGGCGGGGGCTCCCTTAGAAGTCTTCGCGAAGGGCGGCATCGATCTCCGCCACGGTGAAGGGCTGGCCGGTGACCTTGTTCAGGCCCCGGAACGGGATGTGCGGGAAACGGGCGCGCAGTTCGTCCAGCAACTGTCCCGAATTCAATTCGGCGACCACAATGCTGTCGAACAGGCCGAAAGTTTCCTCCAGCCCGCGCGGTAACGGCGACAAGTTGCGCAGGTGCATATGGCCGACGGCATGGCCTTCGGCGTTCAACTCCTCGACCGTGGACTTGAGCACGCCGCGCGTCGATCCCCAGCCGACGACCAGGACGCGGCCCGCGTCGTCGCCGGTTTCGATCTTGGCCGCGGGCAGGAAGTCGCGGATGCGGTCCAGCTTGGCGGCGCGCAGGTCGGTCATTTCCTGGTGGTTGTCGGGATCGTAGGAAATATGCCCCGATCCGGCCGACCGTTCGATGCCGCCCAGGCGATGGGCCAGGCCGGGCATGCCGGGCACGGCCCAGGCGCGGGCCAGGGTGTCTTGGTCACGGCGGAAGGGGTGGAAGCCTTCCGGATCGATGTCGCGGTTGATCGCGATATCGGCCATCGCGTCGACGTCCGGCAGGCGCCATGGTTCCGCCGCGTTGGCCGTATAGGCATCGGACAGCAGGATCACCGGCGTCATGAAGGTGGTCGCCACGCGGGCGGCTTCCAGGACTGTATCGAACGAATCGCCGGGGCCGGCGGCGGCGAAGACGGGCAGGGGGGCTTCGCCGTGGCGGCCCTTCAGGGCCATGTTCAGATCGGCCTGTTCGACCTTGGTCGGCATGCCGGTCGACGGCCCGGCGCGCTGCACATCGACGACGATCAGCGGCAGTTCGGCGGCGGCGGCTAGGCCCAGGGCCTCGGCCTTCAACGCCATGCCGGGGCCCGACGTGCCGGTCACGCCCAGGCCGCCCGCGAAGGACGCGCCGATGGCGGCGGTGGCGGCGGCGATCTCGTCTTCCGCCTGGAAGGTTGCGACGCCTTCGCCTTCCAGCTTGGCGAGGCCGTGGAGGATCGCCGACGCAGGGGTGATGGGGTAGGAGCAATAATGCAGGCGCAGGCCCGACAGGGCGGATGCCGCCGTGAGGCCCAGTACGATACCGTCGATGCCGGTCAGTGTCTTGTAGGTGCCGGGCTTGGGCTGGGCCGCCGCAAGGGTGCGCAGGCGCGTCGGCGGGGCCATGTCGGTGACGTCGCCGTAGGTATGCCCGGCATCCAGCGCCGCGACGTTGGCCGCCGCAATCTCGGGCCGCTTGCCGAACTTCGTGCCGAGCCAGGCCGCCGTCGCCGACCGGTCCTGTTCGAACATCCAATAGACCAGACCGAGCGCCCAGAAGTTGCGGGCCTTGTCGGCGTCCTTCTTGGTCACGCCGGCCTCGGCGCGGCCGTCGGCCAGCGCCGCCTCGCGGGTCAGGCGGGAAATCTCGATGGCTTCGACGCGGTAATCGTCCAGGCTGCCGTCTTCCAGCGGGTTCGTCTCGTAGCCCGCTTTTTCCAAGCCGCGCTTGTTGAACGCGTCGGTGTCGATGAGCAGCAAGCCGCCCGGGCGCAGGGAGGGAAGGTTGGTCTTCAGCGCCGCCGGGTTCAGGGCGACCAGCACGTCGACCGTATCGCCGTGGGTCTTCACCGCGTCGCCGCCGATCTGAATCTGAAAGGCCGAGACGCCGAAGGTCGTGCCGGCGGGGGCGCGGATTTCCGCCGGGAAATCGGGGAAGGTCATGAAACCATGTCCGGCCAGGGCGGAGGATTTGGTGAATTCCGATCCCAGCGTCTGGATGCCGTCGCCGGAATCGCCGGCGAAGCGGACGACCGCGGCCGCCGTGCCGGTGGCGGGAAGATCGGAAGCGAAAGGTTGGTCGAGCATGGCCGAGGTCCTTTGCAATTGCCGGTGCTGTGCGCCGGTCTTGAAACGGAGATCGCCGGGGGCCGGAATCGGGCTTCGGCGAGGTTGGCCGGACTATGCCCGCGCGGCCGCCCTCCGTTCCGTCAATTAATTGCCGGGGAAAAATAAAGTCGGTTCTGTCAACGAATTGCTTTTCCGAAACAGGGTGCGGGTCTTGGATGGAGGCTGGAATTGCGGGAGCCCATCCCCCCATACGTTTTGAGGAGCCCGACCATGCAGCCCACCGGTATCACCGTTCCCGCCGACCGTTCGTCGCTGGAAATCACCTGGCCCGACGGCCTGCGCCAGAGCCTGAGCGCGCCCACCCTGCGTCAGATGAGCCGCTCCGCCCGATCAGAAGGTGCGCGCCTGAAAGGCTGGGACGTTCCCGCCGACGAGGATCTGACCATCACGGGCGTCGAGGCCGTCGGCGTCTACGCCATCAACATCGTCTTCTCGGACGGATACGCGAAAGGCATCTACCCCTGGGAAATGCTGCGCGGCGCCATCGGCGCGCTCGCCTTCAAAGGCATCGATACGGCCGTCGTCAACGCAATCGATGGGGCCATCGACGGCATTGGCAATTAGTTGACAGACAGCCGGTCATGGTGCGGTGCACCATGACGATAGAAACAAGTTACCTGAGGTGAAGGCACCCGCCGCGCCAAAGGCAGACAAGACCGACCAGACGTCCCCCCGCGTCGCATTGTACTTCAAGACATATGTGACCCAGGGGAGGCGCCAAAGACCGAAAGGACCGACCCATGGACGAAATCACCGAAGGCACCTCGCAAGTCGATTGCGACATCCTCGTCATCGGCGGCGGCACGGCCGGCCCGATGGCCGCCTATAAAGCCAAGAAGAAAAATCCCGACGCCAAGGTCATCCTCTTGGAAAAGGCCAATGTGAAGCGCTCCGGCGCCATCTCCATGGGTATGGACGGCCTGAACAACGCCGTCATCCCCGGCCATTCCACGCCCGAGCAGTATGTGAAGGAAATCACCGTCGCCAACGACGGCATCGTCGATCAGGCGGCGGTCCTGAAATACGCCGAGAACTGCTACGAAATCATTCAGGAGCTGGATAACTTCGGCATCCGTTTCCAGAAGGACGAGAACGGCGACTTCGACGTCAAGAAGGTGCACCACATCGGCACCTACGTCCTGCCCATGCCGAACGGCGACACCGTGAAGAAGGCGCTTTATCGCCAGCTCAAGCGGGCGCGTCTGCTGATCTCCAACCGCTACATGGCGACCCGCCTGCTGACCGGTAAGGACGGCCGCATCGCCGGCGCCATCGCCGTCAACACGCGCAACGCCGAATTCCTGGTCGTTCGCGCCAAGGCCGTGATCCTCTGCATGGGGGCCGCCGGGCGTTTGGGCCTGCCGACCTCCGGATACCTCTACGGCACGTATGAGAACGCCGCCAACTCGGGGGACGGTTACGCCATGGCGTATCATGCGGGTGCGGGCCTGGCGAACCTGGAATGCTTCCAGATCAATCCGCTGATCAAGGACTACAACGGGCCCGCCTGTGCCTATGTGGCCGGGCCCTTCGGTGGCTATACGGCCAACAACGAAGGCATGCGCTTCATCGAATGCGATTACTGGTCCGGCCAGATGATGCAGGAGTTCTACAACGAACTGCAGTCGGGCAAGGGGCCGGTCTTCCTGAAGCTCAACCACCTGGCCGACGAGACGATCTCGGAAATCGAAACCATCCTGCACGAGGTCGAACGCCCGACCCGTGGCCGGTTCCAGGTCAATCGCCACAACGATTACCGCCACGGCATGATCGAGATGCATATTTCGGAAATCGGCTTCTGCTCGGGCCATTCGGCGTCCGGCGTCTATGTCGACGACAACGCCTGCACCACGGTGCCGGGCCTGTATGCCGCCGGCGACATGGCCAGCGTGCCGCATAACTACATGCTGGGGGCCTTCACCAACGGTGCGGTCGCCGGTGAACACGCCGTCGACTTCGTGAACGAGGTCGATTTCGCCGACATCGACGAGGATTTCATCGCCGCCGAGAAGAAGCGCGTTCTGGCGCCGACCCTGCGCGACGACGGCATTCCGCCGAACCAGATCGAGTACAAGACCCGCCGCCTGGTCAACGACTACCTGCAGCCGCCCAAGGTCACCCGCAAGATGCAGCTGGCCCAGGATCGCTTCGCTGAAACGCGCGAGGCCATGGAAAACGAAATGGCCGTGACCAACGCCCACGAACTGATGCGCTCTCTCGAGGTCGCGTCGATCATGGACTGCGCCGACATGGCGGCCTTCGCCTCGCTGTTCCGCACGGAAAGCCGCTGGGGTCTTTATCACAACCGCGCCGATTATCCGGAACGGGACAACGAGAATTGGTTCTGCCACTCGATCCTGTCCAAGGACGACGCCGGTCAGATGACGATCCGCAAGAAGGAAGTCGATCCCTACGTCATCCCCATCGATGAAGACGAAAAGGACGCCTACGACAAACAGCGCATCAAGGCCCAGGCCTGATCCACCCCGTCGTAGACAGATAACACCAGGAGAATTCCCATGCCTCTCGCACAACAATCCTCTTCCGTCCCGGTCGTCGTCGATGACGACAAGTGCATCGCCGACAAGGGCTGCACCGTCTGCGTCGATGTCTGCCCGCTGGACGTGCTGCGCATCTCGGATCAGACCGGCAAGGCGTTCATGAAGTACGACGAATGCTGGTACTGCATGCCCTGCGAGGCCGATTGCCCGACGGGTGCCGTGTCCGTGCATATCCCCTTCCTGCTGCGCTAATCGATAAGGAGCCCGAGACCATGTCCGCATTCGAGCCCTTCGAGCAGTTCGACGAAGTCGAAGATATCGTTGACCGTCTGGACGATCCCGATCCGGGGACCCGCCGGGTCGCCGTCATGGATCTGGCCGACAGCGCCGACCCTTCGGCCGTGACCTATCTGAAAAAGGCGCTTGGTGACGAAGCCCGCGAAGTGCGGCTTCAGGTCGCCTTGGCGCTGGCCGAATTCGACGGCCCGGAAACGGCCGACGCCTTGGTCGTTGCCGTGGTCGACGAGGACGCGGGAGTCGCCCAGGCGGCCGCCGATTCCATGGCCGAATTGAAAGACCCGGCCGCCGCCGATCCGATCTTGCCCTTCGTGACCCACGAAAGTGCGTTCGTTCGCGCCGCTTCGCTGCGGGCCCTTCGCGAATTGAAGCGGACCGAAAGCCTGAAGCCGGCACTCGACGCCTTCGGTGATGTCGACGCGACGGTTCGCTCCGAAGCGATCAGCGTCGTCGGCTATCTCAAGACCGAAGACGCCCTGCCGGCCCTGATGTCCATGTTGAAGGACGTGGAGCCTGCCGTGCGGCGGACCGCCGCCGGCGCGCTCGGATTTTCCGTGACGACGGCCGCCGCCGAGGCGCTGGCTCAGTCGCTGACCGACAGCGATTGGCAGGTTCGCGAAATTGCCGCCGAAACGCTGTGCAAGGTGCAGTCGACGGTCGCGGCCCCGGCCCTTCGCGCCGCCTTGACCGACGAATACTGGCAGGTCCGCCAGAAGGCGATCCGCTCGCTCGGCAAGCTGGGCGTGGCCGAGGCGGTGCCTGAAATCATCCCGTCGCTCGACCACGACATTTCCAACCTGCGCAAGGAAGCGGCGGCGGCTCTCGGCGAGATCGAAGCCCCCGAAGCCATTCCGGCGCTGGAAGCCCATCTCGACGATCCCGATCCCGACGTCCGCAAGAACATCCGCTGGGCGCTCGGCCGGATCCGCAGCGAATAAGCGGAGCCACTTCACCGCCGATACCCCGAAACATTCGACCCGTTCCCCGTTATGAACCACGTGATCCAGAATATCGTGACCCAGGAAAGAGAGACCCTTCCGAAATACGTCGTGGTTCGCGATTGGCTGGCGCGGCGGATCAACGCCGGGGAGATTCAGCCGGGCTCGCGCCTGCCGTCGGAACATTCGCTGGTGGCCAAGTTCGGGGTCTCGCGGGTCACGGTGCGTCACGCGCTCGACGCCCTCAAGAAATCCGGCATGGTCGAAAGTCATCAGGGCCAGGGCCATTTCGTGCGCGGGGTCAAGGCGGAGTTGGACATGCGCCGGCTTCAGGGTTTGGGCGAAGCGCTCGGCCCGAACGGCATCGCCGCGACGGCGCGGCTGATCGAACGGACCGAGGTCAAAGCCAATACCCAGGTTCGCCAGGCCCTCGGCCTTGCGGCGGGAACGGCGGTGACCGCGGTCCGCCGCCTGCGTCTCGCGAACGGCGCGCCGGTCTGCCACGAAGAGCGGTTTCTTCTGAACGAAGTCACCAGCCCCCTGACCGACCGCGATCTGGAATCCAGCGACGTCTGCACCTTGCTTGAACGGTCGCGCGGCGTGCCGATCGCTTTCGGTGACGTGATCATGGATATGGTCAAGGCCGCCCCCCGGATGGCGGCGATGCTCGACATCGAACCGGGCGACACCGTCGTCCGCACCGAACAGGTGAACTTCGACGTCAACGGCGTCGCCATCGATTTCTGCATTCGCCACGCGGTCGCCGAGGCGTTCCGTTACCGCACCCGCATCGGCCGTTGGTAGGGCGTCGGCGATGCGCCGCCCGCCCCGCCGCCAAACTCTCATCTTTCTTCGGAATTCCGTTTTATCCGCTGCTCTTCTGATCGGTGCCGCCGGTGCCGAATGTGTTGCCGCCGGGCACGAGCCAATGGCCCAGGCGCCGCAATCCATTTCGGCCCCGGACCTGAACCTGCCCGATCTCGAGGCTGCCGCCTTTTCGCTGCACGACCGGAAGGGACGATTCACCCTGGTGAATTTCTGGGCCTTGTGGTGTGCGCCTTGCCGGATCGAGATGCCGGCGCTTGGAAAATTGCAGGCGCGGCTGGCGCCCAGGGGGTTGCGCGTGGTCGCCGTGAACCTGGGCGACAAAAGGTCCGGGATCGACCGTTTCTTGAAACAAGTCGATGTCGGCGATTTGACCATTCTGCTCGACGCCGACGGCGTGGCAGGACGCGATTGGCACGTCGGCGGCCTGCCCGCGACGTATCTGGTCGGGCCGACGGGCGAGATCACCCATGCCGCGCTCGGCGCGCGGGAATGGGCGGATGATGCGACCGTTTCCTGGTTTGAGAATATCCTCGCGTCGGCGCCGAAAGGGGCCGGGCAATGATGGCCGGACGGCATTTTCAGCCGTGTTCGGGCACCGATCCGATACGCCGGCGCGGGGCATTTTCAGCCGATCGCACCGCTGCCGTAAAGGCAACTTGTATCTTCGAGCCGGCGGACTCTGTGACTAAAAATTATACAGAAATATGGCGGAGATTAAAAAATCACCACTTGCTATGCGCGATGCAACAAAAATCCACAAAAAACCTATTTTTCTTCTTTAAAAACAATAACTTAAAATTACTTCGCAGATGCGAAAACTGGCAAGCTAATTGCAGTTATATAGGGTGAAACGAGACAACTTTGATGCAGAGCAAAGGAGAATTTAACAATGCTCAGGCACATTACTCAGGGACTCGCGTTGGGGGCCGTACTGGCGCTCACGGCAATGGCGCCGGCCCAGGCGAAGACCATCAAGGTCGCCATCGGCCACCAAAGCATGTGCACGGATACCTATACCGCGGGTATCGTGGTCAAGGAGCTCAAGCTTCTTGAGAAGTACCTGCCGAAAGACGGCAAGTACAAGGACGTCGAATACGACATCAGCTGGGCCGACTATTCCTCGGGCGGCCCGATCACCAACCAGATGATGGCCAACAAGCTGAACATCGGCGTGATGGGCGATTATCCGCTGATCGTCAACGGTGCCAAGTTCCAGGCCACCGACAGCCTGCGCACCTATTACGTCGCGGGCACCGGCTACAACCTCAAGGGCTCGGGCAACGCCATCGTGGTTCCCGTGAAATCCGATCTCTATAAGATCGGCGACCTCGAAGGTAAGGCCGTGTCGACCCCCGTCGGCTCCGCCGCCTGGGGCATGCTGCTCAAGGCCGCGCAGGACAACAACATCAAGTTCCAGTTGAAGAACCAGAGCCCGGCCGTGGGTGCGGCGAACATTGCCGCCGGCAAGATCGACGCCCACTCGGATTTCTGCCCCTGGTCCGAAATCATGGAATTCCGCGGCACCGGCCGCAAGATCTACGACGGCTCGGAAGCCGGCGTTCCCTATCTGCACGGCGTCGTCGTGCGCAAGGATCTCGCCGACGATTATCCGGAAGTCGTTCAGGCCTTCATCAAGGCCGTCTACGCCGCCGGCAAGTGGATCAAGGAAGACCCCATGCGGGCCACCGACCTGATGGAAAAGTGGACCGGCGTCGAGAAAGAGGTGCTGTTCATCTACTTCTCCGAAGGCGGTCACCTGACCCTCGATCCGACGATCAAGCCCAAGTGGACGGAAGCGTTGAAGTTCGACCACACGGTCCTGGTCAAGGAAAAGGCCATCCCGCCGTTGGATTTCGACGACTGGATCGACGAGAAGTACATCAAGGCCGCCTACAAGGACATGGGCGTCGACTACGAGGCCGACAAAGCCGCGATCGTCGATCCCAAGGTCGCCAATGCGGGCCTGCCGAACCAGATCTGGCACGCGCGTGACGGGATCAAGGAATTCAAAACCCTTCCCGAATTCCTGACCGCGGTCGCCAAGTTCCGTGCGACGGGCGCCAAGATCAATTCGACCTACGTCTACGACGTCGAAACGGGCCTCAAGCTGTTCGGTAAGACCGCCTTCTGGGTCGTCACGCCGAAGGGTGAGTTTTCGACCTTCCTGCGCCGTGGCGAAGCCGAAAAGTTCGCGGCCTCGTCGGGTGGCAAGGTCATCGACTTCGACGAAGCCATCGCGATGAAGTCGAGCTAATCACACGCCAGAATGGCGGGGCGGCGATTATCCGACCGTCGCCCCGCCGCTTTTTCCTAACCGCTTGCCGCGCCGCCCGGAAACGGGCGGCACGGTTCGCGGAAAGACCGGAAATCCCGGCAGCCGACCGAACGAATCGCCCCCACGGGCCGACCGACGACCAAGACCTCTAACCTGCGCAGGCGGTGACGCTTGCAACCCGCCGGCCCCAAGTCCGGCGCAGCCAAAAACGAAGAAAACCGAATTCCAAGGAGCCATGGCGCAATGAATGCTTCCCCCCCCGATACGCAGGCGACCGCAGGTGCCGTCGCCACGGCTGCGCCCGACGGCGCGCCCGAAGCCATGGATGCCGCCGAAGGCGAAGCCGATCGTCCGGTGACCCCGCGCGAGGCCGTCTCGGTCCTGATCGCCGCCGCCTTGAAACCGAAGGCGGTCAAAGCCTTCGCCAAATCCTGGTCGATCCGCCTGACCGCCTTGGCCGTCGGGGTCCTGATCTGGCAATGGGCGACCGCGATCAACTTCAACTACTTCATCAATTTCGAGAACATCCCGTCGCCGGTGAAGGTCTGGACGGCCTTCGTCGCGCATGTTCAATCGACCGAGTTCTACATTCACATCGCGGTGTCGATGCAGCGCATCTTCATCGGCTACATGAGCGCCGTCGGCCTGGGCATTCTGCTCGGCCTGGTGATCGGCCGCTCGCGCCTGGCCCGCGATGTGATCTCGCCCTATATCGAAATTCTTCGCCCGATCCCGGCCGTCGCCTGGATCCCGCTGGCCATCCTGATGTGGCCGACCGAGGAAAGCTCGATCATCTACATCACGTTCCTGGGCGCCCTGTTCCCGATCATCCTGAACACCGCCCATGGGGCGGAGCTGACGCCGGACGTCCTGATCCGCGCCGCCAAGTCGCTGGGCGCCAACCGGCGCGAGATTTTCTGGCACGTCGTCATTCCGGCGGCTCTGCCGTCGATCACGGCGGGCCTCGCCATCGGCATGGGGGTTTCTTGGTTCTCGCTACTGGCCGGCGAAATCATTTCGGGCCAGTACGGTATCGGCTACTTCACCTGGAACGCCTACTCCCTGATCAACTATCCCGACATCGTCGTCGGGATGCTGATGATCGGCGGTCTGGGTACGCTCTCGACCTATGCCGTGCGCCTGGCCACCCGGCCGCTGCTGAGTTGGCAGAGGAGATCGCGATGACCGCCGCCGTCTTGAATTCGCCCCGCCTGCATCGCATCCGCGAGGCCGTCGCCGCTCGGCCGCGTCTCTGGCTGGCGGTGACGCTTGGTTTTCCCGTGGTCTATTACCTGGGCATGTTCGCGGCCCTGTTGATCCGGTTCCAGGCGCTGCCCAATTACACGGAAACCTTCGATTGGTTCGGCAACGTCGCGGAGATCGTCCGATCGACCCCCGACTGGTCCGACATCTGGCCGATCATCGGCCAGGAATGGTTGTTCGAGGTCGGGCGCATGAATTACGACTACGGCGCCGGGATTTCCGAATGGAGTCTCTACATCAATCCGACCAAGTTCGGCCTGATCCTGATCCTGGGCGGCCTGACGGCGACGGCCTTTAATCTGATGCTGGCCCGCCGCGCGGCCTGTTCGGCCTCGCGCCTGAATGGTGGCGCCGCCGCCGGCGGCCTGGGTGCCGCTCTGGTCGGCATGACCAACGTGACCCTTGCCTGGGTCGTCTGTTGCGCGACGCCCAACTGGGTCGTCGGCTTGGCGATCCTGGGTCTCGGCGTTTCCACTTCGCTGTGGCTGGAACAGTTCGGCTGGTGGATCGAATACGCCGGCTTCGGCCTGTTGCTGGCCTCGCTCTATGTCTTGTCCGGCGAGCCGAAGGCCCCCGGCGGCAAACCGGCGGACAGTGCCGGTGGCCACGATGATCACCATTATCCGAATACAGCCATGGGAGCCTCCCGATGATCGCCAATATCATCAACCTGTCGCGCGACAAGGACGCGTCGGCCGCCGCCGTTCAGGCCGGTAAGAACCTGTCCAGCGAGGGCAAGGGCCACGTCACCATCGAGGATGTCTCCGTCGTCTTCGGCGCCGGGGCCGATGCCCATACGGCGGTCGAGAGCACGCAGTTGGAGGTTCAGCCGGGCGAATTCCTTTGCATCCTGGGCCCGTCGGGTTGCGGCAAATCGACCTTGCTGAACTCGGTCGCCGGTTTCGTGCAGCCGTCCTCGGGCACGGTCGCCGTCGATGGCGCGCCGGTCACCGGGCCGGGCCCGGAACGGGGCATGGTGTTCCAGCAATATTCCCTGATGCCGTGGAAGACCGTGCGCGACAACGTCGCCTTCGGTCCGCTGCTCGCCGGCCAGTCGAAAAGCGAGGCGCAATCCATCGCCTATACCTTCCTCAACATGGTCGGCCTGACGCGCTTCGCCAAGCACTACCCGGCGGAGCTTTCCGGCGGCATGCAGCAGCGCGTCGGCATCGCCCGGGCGCTGGCCAACTATCCGTCGGTCCTGTTGATGGACGAGCCGTTCGGCGCGCTCGACGCCCAGACGCGCCTGATGATGCAGGAAAACCTTCTGCGCATCTGGGAAGACTTCGGCACCACCGTGATGTTCGTGACCCACGACGTGGACGAGGCCGTGTTCCTGGCCGATCGCGTGGTCATCATGTCGGCCGCCCCCGGCCGGATCATCGACGATTTCCGCGTCGATATTCCACGCCCCCGGACGACCGACATCACCACCGACGATACCTACATCCAGCTCAAGCGCCGCTGCATGGACCGGATCCGCAGCGAAAGCCTGCGCGCCTTCGAACAACAGAACCACTGATCCGAAAGCCATACGCTCCAGCCCTCATAGACCCAAAGGCCCCGCCATGATCCGCCCGCTTTCCTTCGTCTTCGTCCTGATCGCCGTCGTCGGCTTCGGCATGAGTTGGGGGGCGGCAGGCGCGCAAGCGGGCGCGCTTCGCGTGGTCGAGCCGGACCCGCCCGCGGCCCTGCCGGAATTCGCCTTGAAGGATCACCGGGGCAAGCCCTTCACGGCGGAGCGGTTCAAGGGCAAATGGACGCTTCTGGCCATCGGTTTCACGTCCTGCCCGGACGTCTGTCCGTTCGTGCTGTCGAACCTGGACGCGGTCGTCACCCAGTTATCGACCCGGGTTCGCCCCGACAACCTGCCCCAGGTGATCTTCGTTGCCGTCGACCCGAAGCGGGACGCGCCGGTGTTGGGCGAATACGTGCGTCATTTCAACGACGACTATCTGGGCGTCACCGGCAGTCACGACGAATTGAAGAAATTCGTCGTCGGTATCGACGGCTTCTACCGCATCGGAAAGCCGGACAAGGACGGCGACTACGAGGTCCAGCATAGCGCCAGCGTGATCGTCATCGGCCCCGACGCCCGCATTCACGCCAAGTTGTCGCCGCCGTTGCCGCCCGGCGAAGTCGCCGAGTACATCGCGCAAAAGCGCATCCTCTTCGCTCGGGAACAAAGGACCAACTGAATGACCCGCTCCGTTTCCAACTCCTGCCTGGGGTGCCTCGCCGGTGCCGCGCTGGCCGTTCTTGCCACAGTGCCGTTGGCCCCTGCCCAGGCTTGCGAAGCGCACGCCGCGTATAAGACCGAATTGGCCGAAGCCGAGAGCGCCGTCATGGCGATGGACGCTTGGGTGCCGCTGGCACCTCCCGGGCTGAAGGCGCATGCGGCCTATCTGATTCTGATGAACCATGGGACCGAGGCCCGCGCCGTTACGGCGGTCTCCAGCCCACAGTACAAATCCGCGATGCTGCACCTCAGTTCCATGAAGGACGGCGTCGCCATGATGCAGCATCTGGCCCAGGTCGATATCCCGGCCGGCGGCAAGGTGGCGTTCGAACCTCACGGCCTGCACATCATGCTGATGGGCCCCAAAGGTCCGCAGGCCGAGGGCGACACCGTGGATCTGTCCTTCACCCTGGACGACGGATCGACGCTTGAGGTCGCGGCCAAGGTGATGAAGCGGGCGGACGCCCCGGCCCCCATGGATCACGGTGCCATGGGCCATGGCCACAAAGGCATGTGACCGCACCGCCTTGACCGAGCAATCCTCCCGACAGTTCGTCCTGCCGCAAGCGACTTGGATCGCCTGGGCCGCTTGGGCGGCCCTGGTCGTCTTGGCGGTCCTGGTCGCGGCAATGCCCGCGCGCGCCGGCATGATCGACGAAAGCGGCCTGCAACCTTGGGAGAATTGTGCGCTGTGCCATTCCCTGGACGGCGTCTCGCGCATGGCCAAGTTTCCCAAGTTGGCGGCCCAGGTGCCGGCCTATATCGAAAAGCAGATCCATGATTTTCGCGAAGGCCGCCGCACCAACGACGGCGAACAGATGCAGGCCATGGCCGGGCTGATTGCCGAGAAAGACATTCCCATCGTCGCCAAATATTTCGGCGGCCTGCCGCCGCCGCCGCCCGCCGAAATGCCGCCCCCGGCCGAGGCCGAATTGGGCGCATCCCTGTTCCTGAAGGGCGATCCGGCACGGGACCTGCCCGCCTGTGTTTCCTGTCACGGCAAGGACAAGGTCGCATCCTCCGGGGCGGCCCGGTTGGAGGCACAGCACGCGGACTATGTTATAAAGCAGGTGACGGACTTCCGGTCGGGGGCGCGGGCCAACGATCCGAAGGGCGTCATGTCCGCCGTCGCGGCGAAGTTGACGGACGCGGATATCCGGGCCGTCGGCGGCTTCATCGCCGCCCAGGAACGGAAATAACGTCGGCTCATGGCGGATGTCAGGGGCAAATTGCGGCTGGTCGCGGACAGGACGGCAGGAAACGCGGATATGACGACGGACGAACCCCTTTCCGCGCTGTTCCTGTCGGAAAGCATGGCGGATTTGAACGAGGGCGCGACCTTCCTCGACCGTCTCAGCATGGAAGAGGTCACCTTCATCCGGTCGCGCGGTTCCACCATCAAGGCATCGCGGGGCGAAGGCATCTTTCACCAAGGCGACCCCCACGAAGGCATCTTCCTGATTGAAAGTGGGCGCGTGCGAACCTTCTGCACCGGGCCGTCGGGGCGCGAACTGACGCTCGCCTATTGGACGCCCGGCCATTTCATCGGCGGGCCCGAGGTCTTTGGCGGGACCCATTTGTGGTCCGGCGAGGCGATGGAGGATTCCCGGGTCATGGCGCTGTCGGGCACGGTCGTCCGCGACCTGATCGAACGCATGCCGATCTTCGCGCTCTGCCTGATCGACGGTCTGGTCGCCAAGGGAAAATGTTATTCCCAACTGGTTCAGATGCTGGGCACCCGATCGGTCAGCCAGCGCCTGGCGCAATTGCTGAAGATCATGGGCGAAGTCCACGGCACGCCCGACGACGACGGCCTTCTGATCGACCGGCGGGTCACCCATGACCAATTGGCGGACATCGTCGGCTCGACGCGGCAATGGGTCACGACGACCCTGGACCGCTGGCAGAAAGACGAGATCATCCTGATCCGTGGACGCATGATCGTCATCCGCCAATCCGACACTTTGGAAGACCTGGCGGACTCCTGACGGCGCGTTGCTATCCGGTCCAAAAGTGAGCCGCATAGCGGGACGTGGCGGATTCTCTGCATTTCCCGGCTTCCCCAGGCGGCGAAAGCCGGGCTAGAAAGGTCGTGGAACGACCGGGCCGCCTTAATCGCCCGGCGCCGGAGGACACCCAACCGCCATGGCCGAGCGCCCGAAAATCCTGTTGACCAGCCCCGTGCATCCCGACGCTCAGGCGTTGTTGGACCGGCACGCCGAAACGGTTGTCGCTCCCGATACGTCCGGCGCGACGCTGAACGCACTCGCCGGCGACGTGGACGGCATTCTGGTGCGCAACAAGTTGCCCGACGATATCTGCGACCACGCACCGCGCCTGCGCGGCATCGTCCGCCACGGCGTTGGGTTGGATTTCATTCCCGTCGCGGCGGCGACGGCGCGGGGCATTCCCGTTGCGAATCTTCCGGGGGTCAACGCGCGGACCGTCGCCGAATACTGCATCGCCGCAGTCCAGCACCTGCGCCGCCCGATCGTCCATGCCGACCGGGATTTGAAGTCCGATGGCTGGGAGGCCGCCCGTGCCGTTGCGTCGGACTACGCCGAAATGGGCGAGGCGACGATCGGCATCGTCGGCGTCGGCAGCATCGGCCGTGCCCTGGCGCAGATCGCGGGGCAGGGCTTCGGCATGACCGTGCTGGGCGCGTCGCGCCGGTCCGGGCGCATGCCGGATGGGGTCGAGGAAACGCCGTTGGACGAATTGTTCCGACGCGCCGACGCGGTCGTGCTCTGCTGTCCCCTGACCGAGGAAACGCGGGGCCTGGTCGATGCGCGGCGGTTGGCGCTGATGAAACGGACCTCTGTCCTGGTCAACGTCTCCCGGGGCGCCGTGGTGGTCACGGACGACCTGATCGCGGCACTCAAGGACGGCGTGATCGCGGGAGCGGCGACGGACGTCTACGACACCCATCCCCTGGCTCCGGATCATCCGCTGATGACCTGCCCCAACGTTCTGCTGACGCCGCATCTGGCCGGGATCACCGCGACCAGCGCGCACATCACGGGGATCCGCGCGGCGGAGGACCTGCTGCGCATCCTGCGCGGCGAAAACCCTGAAAACCTCGCGAACCCGGAATACCGGGACGCAACGAACGAAAAGACCTAGGAGCATCCACCCCATGAAGATCACCCGTATTCAGGCCGTGCCGCTGTCCTTCCGCGTGCCGGAAGGCCAGAACGTGACGCTGGGCATCGGCCGCGCCGTGAAACGCGACGCCGTCCTGGTCCGTGTCGAAACCGACGAAGGCATCACCGGCTGGGGCGAGGCCCATCACGGCCGCGCCCCCGGCGCCGTCGCCCGCCTGATCGACAGCACCATTTCCGAATTGGCGCTCGGCATGGATGCGCTGGATACCGTCGGTGTGTGGCAGAAAATCTACCGCATGCAGTTGTCCAGCCACGGCATGGGCTACGCCGCCGTGATGGCGCTCAGCGGATTGGACATGGCGCTTTGGGATATTCGCGGCAAGGCGCAGAACATGCCGCTCTACCGTCTTCTGGGCGGCGGGCCGCGCGCGGCCAAGGCCTATGCCGGCGGTATTTCGCTGGGTTATCAGGAACCGTCGTCCCTGGCCGAGGAAGCGCAGCAATACGTCGATCAGGGCTACCGCGCGGTCAAGCTGCGGGTCGGCGACACGCCCGCCAACGACATCGCCCGCGTGCGCGCCGTGCGCAAGGCACTTGGCGACGAGATCGAAATCCTGACCGACGCCAATACGGGATACAGCCTGGACGACGCGCGCCGCGTCATGCCCGCGTTCGAGGAATGCGGCGTCGGCTGGCTGGAAGAACCGTTCCCGGCCCAGGACTACCGCGATTACAAAATCGCCGCCGGGTTCGCCCGCGTGCCGCTGGCCGCCGGGGAAAACCATTTCACCCGGTTCGAGTTTACCCGCCTGTTGGAAGACAACGCTGTGCGCTTCGCCCAGCCCGATGTTTCCAAGACCGGTGGCGTGACGGAAATCATGCGCATCGCCGCCATGTGTTCGGCCTGGAAAGTCACGGTAAATCCGCACACTCTGCTGACCGGCATCAATATGGCCGCCTGTATCCATGTACTGGCGGCGGTCGATAACCCGGGATATTTCGAAGGCGACGTCGCCCATCACAACCCGTTCCGCGATCATCTGGGCGGCAAGCCGTACGAGTTGAACGCCGACGGCCGGGTCGCCCCCCTGGAAGGCCCCGGCATCGGGATCGACGTGGACGAAGATTTCATCGCCGCCCATCCGCTGATCGACGGCCCGTGCTACGTCTGATCACGCGATCTGAAAAACAAAGAAAAAGAGGAATCCAAGAATGACGACAACCGTCCAATTACCTGACGACCCCATCATTTCCCTGGTCGGCGCGGGCACCATCGGCATGGCCTGGGCCGTGGTGTTTTCCACCGGCGGCATGCGGGTGAAGTTATACGACAGCCAGCCGGGCGCCTTGGAAACGACCTTGGCCAAGGCGCGCGCGCGGCTGGGCGATCTGGCCCGTCACGGCCTGATCCCGCAGGACGGCGGGGTCGAGGACGCCATGGCCCTGATCGAGCCGGTCACCGATCTGGGCGAAGCCCTGGACGGCGCCAGCCTGATCCAGGAAAACGTGCCCGAATTCGTCGACCTGAAGCGCGACCTGCTGGCCCAGGTCGCCGAATTGGCACCGGAGAATTGCGCCATCGCCAGTTCGACCTCGTTCATTGAACCGTCGCGCATCTTCGATCATGTGAAGGGCCGCGAACGCTGCCTGGTTCTGCACCCGGGCAACCCGCCGTTCCTGATCCGCGTGGTCGAGGTCGTGCCCGCCCCATTCACGTCTCAGGAAGCGGTCGATATCGGCGCCGGACTGATGGCCCGCGCCGGGATGACGCCGGTCCATGTGAACAAGGAAGTCGAAGGCTTTGTGCTCAACCGTCTGCAGGGAGCCTTGCTGCGCGAGGCCTATTGCCTGGTCCGCGACGGCGTGACCTCGGTCGAGGATATCGACCGCATCGTGCGCGACGGCTTGGGCTTCCGCTGGTCCTTGATCGGCCCGTTCGAAAGCGTCGATCTAGGCACACGCGGCGGCATCGCCGGCCACGCGGAACGCATGGGCCCGTCCTACGAACGTCAGGGGGCCGAACGCGGCCAGCACGATCCCTGGACCCCCGACCTGGTGGAAAAGGTCGTCGCCGCGCGGCGCGCGATCCTGCCGCTGGATAAATGGGAAGAACGCGGTGCCTGGCGGGACGAAGGCCTGATGCGGCTGTTGCGCACCAAACGCGACATCAACAACGGCTAGGTATCTTTGCGGGCGTAGCTTCTAATCGCGGGGCGGCAGGTCCGGCCCCGCGATGGCCCCGGCGCGGGCCAGGGCGTCGATCTCGTCCGCGCCGAAACCGGCGTCGGTCAACACGCGGCGCGTGCTGTCGCCGGGGTTTTCCGGCTGCGGCAGGGGGCGTCGGTCCCAAGCATCGGAGGTAAAGCCCAGGCCCGGGATCTTCACCGGACCATCCAGCCCCGGCAGGGGCAGGTCGTCCAGGCATCCCGTCGCCGCGGTCTGCGGATGAGCGAGGATTTCGCCCAGGTTCCGCACCTTGCCCGCCGGCACATTGGCTTCGGCTAAAATCTCTTCCCATTCCGTCGCGGCCTTGGTGCGGAACACACGGTCCAGCGCCGCCGCGACCTCGGCTTTCTGATCGTCGTTCAAGGCATCGGGCGCGGTATCGCCCGCCATCCCGGCCAGATCGTCCAGGCCCAGGGCGGCGACCATGCGGGCGGCCTGGGCCGCCGTATTGGCGGTGACGACGATGTAGCCGTCCGAGGTATCGAACCGTCCGGCGAAGGGGCTGCCGGAAAACGGCATGTTGCCCTGCAGGCCCCGTTCGCGGCCCGCCGTCTGCTGGTCGATGGCGAAGACCCCCATCATCGACAATACCGACGACAGCATGGGCACGATCAGGTGCTGACCCTGGCCGGTCTGGCGCAACTGATGCAGGGCGCCGGAAATGGCGAGCGCCCCGGTCAGTCCAGCGATGTAATCGGTGATCGGCAGGCCGACGCGCTGCGGCCCCTGGTCGGGCGTGCCGGTCATGCTCATCAACCCCGACATCCCCTGGACGATATGGTCGTAGGCAGGAGCGCCGGAAAGCGGCCCCTCGGGCCCGTAGCCGGTCAGCGAGCAATAGATGATGTCGGGCTTCACGGCCCGGACATCTTCGTACCCGCAGCCCAGCCTGTCCATCGCCCCTGGGCGGTAGTTCTCCATGACCACGTCCGATTGCTGGGCCAGGCGCAAAAACGTCTCGCGCCCGCCTGGCGCCTTCAGGTCCATGAGGATGCAGGCCTTGCCCGCGTTCTGGGCCGAGAACGATCCGCCCATTCCGGCGGCCCGCAGGTCGTCCGAGCCCCCATGGCGGCGCACGAAATCGTCGCCGCCGATGCGTTCGATGCGGGTCGCCTGCGCACCCATGAGACAGAGTTGATAGGTGGCGTAGGGACCGGCGAGGACATGGCTGGCGTCCAGCACGCGCACGCCGTCGAGCGGCAGACCGGCCATGATCAGGCTCCGGCGATCCAGATGGCGGGGCCGTCGCCGGCGTTCAGGGCATCACGTGCACCCGGCCGACGTTCGCCGGTCGTCAGGTCGATGATCGTGCCGTCGCCCGACGCCTCTCCGGAAACGGCACCGCCGTCCCCGGCGGCCAGGGCCCAACCCGCGTCACCGGCCTGCATCAAGGCCCCCGTCAGGTGGCGCAGGACATGGAAGCCCCGGCGCGGGTTATAGAGCCGGTCGACCACGCCCTGGCGCGGGAAGTAACCGCGGTCGACGTCGGAAAAGGTATCGCAGAAGACATGCAGGCCTTCGGCGGATTGCGCCGTGGCCAGGGCCTGGGCGGCGCGGGCGGCGACCCAATCGTCGTCGGCCTGGCCTGCGCCCGGGCTGCCGATCGACATGCGGATGTGCAGCGACGCCTTCAGCCCATGATCCTTGACGGCGGCCAGTGCCCCGGCGGCGGCTTCGCCCGGCGGGGTTTCACCGGCGACGCGGAAGACCAGTCCCGCGACGCCGTCGATGGCGGCGGCCTGGGCGATCTGGTCGCCTTCGTCCGGCGTGAAGCCGTGGTTGATCATGTGATAGTACTTCTCGCCGCCTTTCTCCATTTCGTCCTTGGACCGCAGCTTGGAGATATAAAGCGCTGCGCCCGCGGCCTCCGCCGCCGGTTTCGCGGCGGCCACGACGGCGGGCAGGTCGGCGAGATTCTGGGCGATTTCCCAGGAATCGATCAGCCCCTTGGCGCCCTTCACGGCGGCGATCATTTCATCGTCCGGCACATCGAAGGAAAACAGGGTGAACAGGAAGCCGAGGCCCGACAATTCGTCCAGCCGCGCGCGGTGCGCGGGGTCGAGCAGATCGCGCCCCGGAATGCGCAGGCGCTTGATCCCCATTTCCATCAAGGCCATCAGGGCATAGTCGTTGCGCGTCCGTTTGCGGTCGAATTCGTCCAGGCCGCCCGACGGCGGGATTTCGATGACTTCCAGCCAGTTCTGGCGCATGTCGAAGCCGAACCGGGTGACGGGGCTTTCCTTCGGGTGGACAGGCGGGATGGTGTCCGGCGTGTTGGCGACCGGCGATCCCGGCTCCGCCACCCGGCCGTAGGTGCGGACGACCTCGCACAGATGGCCATTTTCGTGCACGTGGACGACGAAGTAGCCCAGCTTGTTCCAATCGTTGCGGCCGTATTCGAATTCGGCCGGCGGGGCCGCGCGATACATTTCCGAATAGTCCTGACGCACGAAGGCCGTGGACGGCAGCAGCCAGCATTGCGTCGGCCCGTGGCGGTGGTACCAGAAGTTATGGACGTGCCCGGCGAACATCGCCTCGACCTTGTGCTTTTCCAGAAGCTCCAGCAGCCAGGTCCGGCCCGGCTCGCCCATGTTGTCGTAATGCTCGTCCTCGTCGCGGAAGGTCAGGTAGGGCGGATAATGGGTGTTCAGGAAGACCCGCAGGCCCTTCGCTTCGGCATCGGCCAATTGGGCTTCCAGCCATTCCTTTTGTTCTGTCTCGGCGGCCAGGCCCGAATTGACGATCTGCGCGTCGATCAGGATGAAGCGGATGCCATTGTGATCGAAGGCCTGGTAATGCGGCCCGAAGTGTTCGTCCCAGAGTGCCAGGAAATCGTCGCGGACCATGCCGGCCGGGCACCAGTCGACGGGCTTGTCGCCGACGTCGTGGTTGCCGGGAATGACGTAGAGCTTGTGGCGCAGGTCCTTGACCTGATCCTTGAAGTTCTGGGCGGCCTGCTCATAAAGATGCGGGATGGCGGGCACGGGGTGCAGAAGGTCGCCCAGATGCAGCACGAAATCGACCTCGCGGGTGTTCAGATCGCGGATCACATGCCGCATCCGCCCGTTGGCCATCTTATTGGCCTCGAACGGCGAATTGCATTCTGTCTCGCCCTGGTTCAGGTGGGTGTCGGTGATGACCGCATAGGTAAAAAGCCGGGGGCCCAAGTCGTTGTTCATGCCTGTCCTATTCCTTTGATGTTTCGTCCCCATCATAGCGGGGAATTTCTTTTCGTTTCCATGATCTTGGCAAGGAGAAGACCGTTCTCCCAGGGCCAATTCCCGCCGACCGGTGGGCCTTCCGCCTTTGCCCGCTTGACGCCGGGGTGCCGGTCCTGTTCATTGACAGGGCCAATCGGGGGGCATGGCCAATAAAAGATATAAAGGCAAGAAAACCGACAGCGGAGGATCGACCATGCCCAATTCCGGAAGCGCCATCACGGCCATCCGTCACCGTACTGTTTTCGACAGCCGCGGTGTTGAAACCCTGGAAATCGATATGCAGTTGGAGGCCGGCTTTTCGCGCATGGCGGCCCCTTTCGGCGCCCCCGGCAGCCGCGGCGAGTTCGAGGCCCCGGCCTATGCCCCGGCGGGGATCGAAGCGACCAGGAAGCTTCTCGACGACGAACTCATCCCGGCCCTGATCGGTATGGACGCCGCCGACCAGGAAGCCATCGACGAGCGCCTGATCGAAATCGACGGCACCGCCAATTTTGAACGCATCGGCGGCAATACCTCGACCATCCTGTCGTTGGCGGCGGCCAACGCCGCCGCCCAGGCCCTGGGCAAGCCGTTGTACGAACATCTTCATGCCGTCGACGGCTGGACCCTGCCGGTGCCGCTGGGCAACGTTGTCGGTGGCGGGGCGCATAGCCTGGGCCCGGCGCCCGATATGCAGGAACATCTGGTCGTGCCCGTCGGGGCGAAGACCGTGCGGGAAGCGATCGAAGTCAATCTCGCGGTTCATGCCGAGGCCGGGCGTATTCTGGAGCGCAAGGGCCGCGGCTTCGCCGGCGGCATGGACGATGAAGACGCTTGGGCCGCCGATCTGACCGATTTCGAGGCCTTCGAGGTCGTCGAGCAAGCCAAGAAGACCATCGAGGACCGCACCGGCGTTGAAATCCGCATCGGCACGGACCTTGCCGCCGACCGGCTCTACGACAAGGAAAAAGACGTCTACGTCTACGACCGCGAAGGCGTCTCGCGAAGCCGCGCGGAACAACTCGAATTCGTGCTCGGCCTGATCGACCGGTTCGACATGGCCTATGTCGAGGATGCCTTCGACTCGAACGATTACGACGCCTTCGCCGAATTGAATGCGGCCGCACCCGAACGCTGCCTGATCTCCGCCGACGACGTCTTCGCCAGCAACGTGTCGCGGACTCAGGTCGGAATCGGCAAGAACGCCGCCCGCCTGATGATCGTCAAGCCGAACCAGGTCGGCACCCTGACCGGGGCCCGGCGCACGGCGGACTTGGCGCGGGCCAACGGCATCCGGCCGATCATTTCCAACCGGTCGGGCGAGACCGTGGATTGTTCCATCGCGCATCTGGGCGTCGCCTGGGGTACGGTGGGGATCAAGGCCGGCATTCGCGGCGGCGGACGGATCATCAAGCTGAACGAGCTGATCCGCATCGAACAAGAGAAAGAAGGCATCCGGCTCGCAGCGTGGTGAGCGGAGCGCAATTTAACGGCGGCGATGCCGCATTTCGACTGAATACCAGGAGGACTTGAATACATGCGAGGCGCAGACCTGTTAGTGAAAACCCTGCATCAGGCGGGGGTCGAGGTCATCTTCACCCTGTCGGGCAACCAGATCATGCCGGTGTTCGACGCCTGCCTTGACGCCGGAATTCGGCTGATCCACGTGCGCCACGAGGGGGCCGCGACCTATATGGCGGAAGCCTATGCGCAGCTGACGGGCAAGTTGGGCGTCGCGCTGATTACAGCGGCGCCCGGGTATACCAGCGGCGTCGGCCCGCTTTACATGTCCCGCATGTCGGAAAGCCCGATCCTGTTGCTTAGCGGCGATTCTCCGGTGGGCCAGGACGGCATGGGCGCCTTTCAGGAATTGGACCAGGTCGCCGTGTCCAGCCCGCTAACCAAGTTCTCGGCCCGGCCGAAGACCCCGGCGGAAATGGGTCCCGTTGCCGCCGAGGCGATCCGCACCGCCCTGTCGGGGCGCCCGGGTCCGGCGCATCTGGCGCTCGCCTTCGATGCGCTGGAGGGCGACACCGACGGCGCACCGGTCCCGTCGGCGGCCGATCTCGCCCCCGCGGTCGCCGAACCGTCGGGCGATGCGATCACCACGATCCTGGATGCCGTCGCCGGTGCCGAGCGTCCGGTGATATTGACCGGTCCGCGCCTGAACCCGACGCGCGCCCAGGGCGGCCTGGCCAAGCTGGCCGATGCGCTGGACGCGCCGGTCGTTCCCATGGAAAGCCCGCGCGGCCTGAAGGATCCGTCTCTGGGCGATATCGCCGAGGTCCTGCCGAAGGCCGATCTGGTGGTCAGCCTGGGCAAGAACATGGATTTCACCACTGGGTTCGGCCAATCCTTCCCGGCCGATTGTAAATTCCTGATGGTCGATCCCGAGGCCGATATCCTGGCCCGTGCCGAACGGGCCATGGGCGAGCGCGTGGCGCTGGTTCATCAGGCCGACGCACCGGCGGCCCTGACGGCAATGATCGCCAAGGGGCCGGGCGGCAATGCCCGCGCCACATGGCGGGAAGAGGTTGCAGCGGCAGCGGCCAAGCGCACCCTGGCCACCGACCCGGGGCAGAAACCGATCCATCCGAGCGTCCTGGCCGACGCCGTCAACCGGTTGCTGGAGGGGGCCGATGACCCCATCGCAATCATCGACGGCGGCGAGAGCGGGCAATGGGCCCAGGCCGGGATCAACGTGCCGACGCGCATCATCAACGGCCCGGGCGGCGCCATCGGCGGCTGTCTCTGCTATGCGGTGGCGGTCAAGGTCGCGCGGCCCGACGCCACGGTCGTCGTGGTCATGGGCGACGGCACGGCGGGCTTCCATTTCGCCGAGTTCGAAACGGCCAACCGCTACGGCGCCGACTTCACCGCCGTCATCGCCCATGACGCCCGGTGGAACGCGGAATATCAGATCCAGCTTCGCGAATACGGCGCCCAGCGCACGTACGAGTGCGAATTGGATGAAACCCGCTACGACCTGGCCGCCGCCGGGTTCGGTTGTCACGGCGAATACGTGACCGACCCGAAGGAACTGGATGCCGCCCTCAAGCGTGCCGACGACAGCGGCAAGGCGGCCTGCGTCGTCGCCATGATCGACGGCCTACCGGCCCCGGCGGGCTCCGCGCACTAAGGAAGAAAAGGAACGTGGTTCAGGCGCGCCGCTTGGCCGCCTGAACCACGGTTTCCATCCGATCGAGAAAGCGCGATCGGTCGGCCTTGGAAAAGGGGCGCGGGCCGCCGGTGATCTCGCCGGTTTCGCGCAGACCCTGCATCAACTCGCGGCCCGCCAGGGCCATGCCGATGCCATCCTCGGTAAATTCCTCGCCGTTGGGGCGGATCGCCGCCGCCCCCTTTTCCAGGCAGCGCGCGGCCAGCGGGATATCGTTCGTCACGCAGACGTCCGCGCCCGTGATGTGTTCGGCGATCCAATCGTCGGCGGCGTCGGCCCCCTGGGCGACGATGATCACGTCGACCATCGGATCGCGCACCGGACGCAGGCCGCCGTCGGTGACCATGCGGGTTTTCAGGCCGTGGCGCCCGGCGACCCGCAGGACTTCCTCCTTCACGGGGCAGGCGTCGGCATCGACGTAAATCTCGACCATGGCGCATCCTAGCCCGCCGCCCGGCTCAGGGAAACGGCGCGGGACATGCCATCGGATTTTTTAACAATCCGCCTTCGGTTTGCCATGAAGGCTCTGCTAATCTTGCGGGCATGAGGGTTCGATCAGGATCAGGGTCTCGGTTTTTCGCCGTCGCCGTTGCGGCGGCGTTCGCCTTTGCGCCCGTATCCGGCGCCCGGTCGGACGATGCGGAGACGGCCCAGAACACCCCGGTGGAAGACTATGCCGACAAGCGCCCCGGGACATTCGTCCTACAGGTCGAGAACGATCTGTTCGGCGCCGGCACCGACCAGTACTACACCCAGGGCATTCAGCTGACCTTCGTGCCCAAGGACGAATGGGAACCGGTCTGGTTCAAGGAATTGATGGGCATGGTGCCCGGTGTCGACATGGACGGGGAATCGACCTACGTGGTCGCCTTGGGCCAACAGATGTTCACGCCCGAGGACACGACCCTGACGAACCCGGACCCGACGGACCGGCCTTATGCGGGTTGGTTGTTCGCGACGGTCGGGGCCATCGTCGAAAAGCCAGAGACCAATGTGCTGCGCAACGTCTCGCTGGATGTGGGCATGGTCGGCCCGGCGTCGCTCGGCGGTTATACCCAGCGGCGCTGGCATTCTTTGATCGGCGTCGGCCTGCCGCGCGGCTGGGGCAAGCAATTGCATAATGAGCCGGGCATCGTTCTGTCCTATCAGGCGCGCCGCCGGTTCGAATTGATCGGGGCCGGGAACTTCCTGGAACTGGACGTCTCGCCGTCCATGGGGGTTGCCGTCGGCAACGTTCTGACCCAGGGCACGGTCGGCGCCTCGATCCGGTTGGGCCAGCACCTGGACTTGACCTACGGCCCGCCGTTCATCCGCCCGTCGCTGCCCGCCGCCGCCATCGTGCGCAAACGCGGGGAGTTCGGCTGGAACCTGTTCGCCGCGATCGAGGGCCGGGCCGTCGGACGCAACATCTTTCTCGACGGTAATACCTTCGGCGACAGCCGCAGCGTGGAAAAGAACAACTTCGTCCTGGATATCCAGGGCGGTATCGAATTCACCCTGGGCGTGACGCGCATCTCCTTCACCCAAATCTACCGGACCCGGGAATTCCAGGGGCAGCGGGTACCGAGCCAGTTCGGCTCGATCTCGATCTCCGCCATTTTCTAAGTGCCGCCCGGTTAAATCGCGCCCGATTTACGCAGTGCGTCCAGGCGCCCGGCGTCCAACCCCATTTCATCGCCGAAAATCTCGGCATTGTCGGCCCCCTTGTCGCGGCCGGTGAACAGCACCTTGCCGTCCGTCCGGGACAGCCGGGGCATGACGTTGTGCACCGTCAGGTTGCCCAGGTCCGGATCGGGAACGGAGACCAGGGCCTGGCGCGCCTTGTAATGCGGGTCGGCGAACAGGTCGGCGACATCGTAGACCGGCCCGGCGGCGACATGGTTGGCGCGCAGGATTTCGACGGCCTCGTCGCGGGGGTGTTGTTTCATCCAATCGGCGATCAGATTGTCCAGGTCTTCGATGTTGGCGACCCGGTCGGCGTTGGTGGCGAAGCGCGGATCGCCCGCCAGCTCCGGCCCGCCGATGACCTCCAGCAAACGCATGGCGACGGGCTGGGCGCTGCCGGAAAGGGCGACGTACTTGCCTTTCTCCGCACTTTCATAGGCGCCGCGGGGGGCGGCGTCGGGCAGGCGGTTGCCATGGCGTTGGCGTACCGCGCCCAACTGGTCGTATTCCAGATAGACGCTTTCCAGAAGCCGCGACATGCTTTCGCAGATGCTGGCGTCCACCACCTGGCCGCGGCCCTCCGGGTCGGCGTCGCGGGCGTGCAGCGCGACCATCACACCGTAGGCGCCGAAGGCGCCGCAGACGCCGTCGGCCAGCGCCAGTTGCGGCAACAGGGGCGGGGTGTCCGGTGTGCCGGTGATCGAGGCGAAGCCGCTCATCGCTTCGGCCAGGGTGCCGAAGCCGGGCAGCGACGAATAGGGTCCGGTCTGCCCGAAGCCCGTGGTCCGCAGCATGACCAGGCCCGGATTGACCTTGGCCAGTTCGTCGTAGCCGATGTTCCATTTCTCCAGGGTGCCGGGGCGGAAGTTCTCAACCACCACGTCGGCGGTCTTGACCAGTTCCTTCAAGACCTCCTGCCCCTCGGCACTTTTAAGGTTCAGGGTGACCGCCCGCTTGTTGCGGCTGATGGTCTTCCAGAACAGGGAGATACCGTCCTTCTTCATGCCGAAGGCGCGGATGTGGTCGCCGTTTTCCGGATGTTCGACCTTGATCACGTCGGCCCCGAAATCGGCGAGGAAGGTCGCGGCCAACGGCCCCGCGCCCATGGTCGCGATGTCGAGGACCCGCACGTTCGAAAGGGGCATGCCCGCGCGGGGGTTGGCCGTTCCGGGCTTAGTCATTGTCGCTGCCTCCGGTCATTTGCCCGGCGCGGGCGAGAACCTGCTCCGCCATCAGGGCGATATCGACCGCGACGAAATCGCCGTCGACCATGAACACGCCCTGTCCCGTTCCCTTGGATGCTTCGTAGGCATCCAGGATTTTCCGGGCATGGGCGATTTCCTCGGCCGAGGGGGTGAAGACGTCGTTCACCGGACCGATCTGATTGGGATGGAATACGACCTTGCCGGTGAAGCCCAGCGCGCGGGCGTCCTTGGCGTCCTGGCGGGCGAGGTCCGGGTCCTTCACATCCTTGAAATAGGCGACGTCGACCGATTGCAGACCGTTGGCCGCCGCCGCCACGGCAATCCGCGAGCGGGGATAAAGCAGCGTTTCCGAGGAAATCTCGATCCCGGTCGAGAGCTTGTAATCGCCCGAGCCGAAGAACAGGCCCGCAAGGCCCTGGGCCGCCGCGATCTCCTCGACCTTGGTCAGGCCCAGCGCCGTTTCGATGGTCGCGTAGATCGCAGTCCCCGAAAGGCCCCTGGCGGTTCCCGCCAAATGATCCATCAACTCGGCGATCTGGTCGGCGCTTTCGACCTTGGGGATGTAGAGGCCCTCAACCGGCAGGCCGTTCAACGCCGCCAGGTCGTCCTTCCACAGGTCCGTGTCGATGCCGTTGATCCGCACCATGCGTTCGCGCCCGCCGTAATCGACGGTGGCGAGTGCTTCGCGGATGCCGTCGCGGGCGGCCTGTTTGTGGGTTGGCGGCACGCCGTCCTCGATATCGAAGATCACGGCGTCGACGGCCAGGGTCGCGGCCTTGGCGGTCTTGCGCGGCTCGTGGCCGGGCAGCAAAAGGAATGTGCGGCGGGGGCCTTGGGGCATGGTGTCCTCCCGGGATGAAGTTGCGTCGGGCGGCGTTGACCACGCCCGTTCCCTTCCTGCTATCAGGCGCCGGAAATCCTGGAAAACAGTCTCTCGGGATGGAAATATAGGATTTCCTTATGGAAGAGCGTGGAATGAAAGGGCGGAGGCGGTCTTGGAAACCCGGCGGTTGGAGTATTTCGTGCGGATCGTCGATGCCGGCAGCATTTCCCGCGCCGCCCAGGACCTGGGCCTGGCGCAGCCGGCGCTGAGCCAGCAACTGGCGATCATCGAACAGGACGTGAAGGCGACCCTGCTGCACCGTTCGCGCCAAGGCGTTGCGCCGACGGCGGCGGGCCGCCAGTTCTACCGCCAGGCCCGCGTGATCCTGCGTCAGGTCGAGGAAGCCCGCGCCCTGGTCCGGGCCGCCGAGGAAAGCCTGGCGGGCACGGTTTCCGTGGGGTTCCCCAACGGGGCGGCGGCGATCCTCTGTCTGCCGTTGATCGAACGGCTGACGTCCGCCCATCCGCAGATCGATCTGCAGATCGTCGAAGGCTACAGCGCCAACCTGACGGATATGACCGGCCGGGGGCAGTTGGATATCGCCGTCCTGTACCAGGAAACGGCGCCGCCGGGCATGGACGCGATTTCCTTATGGGAGGAAGACCTGCTGCTGGTCGGTCCGCCCGGCGCGGGCTTGGGGGGCGCGGTTCCGCTGGACACGGTCGCGGGCCTGCCGATGATGGTTCCTGGCAAGGCGAACAGTGCGCGGATCGTCCTCGACCGCGCCTTGGCCGAACGCGGCGTCACGGCCAATCTGTCGGTCCAGGCGGATTCCCTGGTCACGCTCAAGAAAGCGGTGCAGCGGGGCATGGGCTACACCATCCTGTCCTGGCCCGCCGTCGCCGAAGAGGCGGAGGCGGGCCTTCTGACCGTCGCCGGCTTTTCCGACGCCAAGCTGAAACGGACGGTGGCGCTTTGTACGCCCCATGCCGTACCTTCGACACCGGCCCGCGATCTGGTCGCGGAAACGATCCGCGCGGTCGCGTCGGCGGCGCTTGCCGAGGGGCGCAATCCGGGCATGCGGCCGGCCCCGTAAGATCGGTCATTGGGGGAAGAGAATGTTCCTGAGCGTCTTCGACATTTTCAAGATCGGCATCGGCCCGTCGTCGAGCCATACGGTCGGCCCCATGCTGGCCGCCAATCGCTTTGTGCGCCGCATGGAACGCCAGGGCACGTTGATGCAGGTCACCCGCATGCGGGCGACGCTTTACGGCTCCCTCGCCTTCACCGGCAAGGGCCATGCGACGGACCAGGCGGTGATCCTGGGCCTGTTGGGCGAAACGCCCGACGGCATCGACCCCGATGCCGTGCCGGGCCTGATCGCGGGCGTGACCAAAAGCCACCGGCTGAAGCTGGGCGGCGGGCCGGAGATCGCCTTCGAGCCCGAGGCCGATATCGTTTTCGACTACGGCCCGGCCCTGCCGCAGCATGCCAACGGCATGGTCATGGCGGCCTGGATGGGCGAGGGCGACCCCTCGCGCCCGCCGGACAAGGAACGCGCATACTATTCCATCGGCGGGGGCTTCATCGCGACGGACGACGAATTCGCGGCCGCCGAGGAAACGGCGGATATCGCCGGATCGGAAGAACCGGACAAAGTGCCCTATCCCTTCGCCAGCGCCGCCGAGATGCTGGAGATGGGCGGGGCGTCCGGTCTGGGCATCGCGGCCATGAAGCGGACCAATGAGGAAACCCGCATGGACCGGGCCGATCTGGATGCCGGGCTGGACCGCATCTGGGCTGCCATGAACGCCTGCATCGAACGCGGCGTGACCCAGGGCGGCGAGCTTCCGGGCGGCCTGCAGGTCAAACGCCGGGCCAAGCAGATCTGGGACGGCCTGCAAAAGGACAAGCAGAACAATTTCCGCCTGGAACATACGGTGATGGATTGGATCAGCGTCTATGCCCTGGCGGTGAACGAAGAAAACGCCGGCGGCGGGCGCGTCGTCACCGCACCCACCAACGGTGCGGCGGGGATCGTGCCGGCGGTCGGGCGGTACTATTTGGATTTTTGTCCGGATGCCTCCATGGAGGGCATCCGCGACTACCTGCTGACCGCCGCCGGAATCGGCGGGATCATCAAGGCCAATGCCTCGATCTCCGGCGCCGAGGTCGGCTGCCAGGGCGAGGTCGGATCGGCCAGCGCCATGGCGGCGGCGGGTCTGGCCGCCGTTCTGGGCGGCACCAACGCGCAGATCGAAAACGCCGCCGAGATCGCCATGGAACACCACCTGGGCATGACCTGCGACCCGGTCGGGGGGCTGGTTCAGGTCCCCTGCATCGAGCGTAACGCCATGGGGGCGGTCAAGGCGATCAACGCGGCCAGTCTGGCGTTGAAGGGCGACGGCACGCATTTCGTGCCGCTCGACAATTGCATCGAGACCATGCGCCAGACCGGGCAGGATATGCTGTCGAAGTACAAGGAGACATCGGAAGGCGGGTTGGCGGTCAATCTCACCGCTTGCTGAGTTCTCTTCTAGAAGCGGGCCAAGAACCCGCCGTCCACGGCGATCACCTGTCCCGTCACATAGGACGCTTCGTCCGACACCAGGAACCGCACCGCCCCCGCGATCTCCGGCGGCTGTCCCCAGCGGCCGAGCGAGGTCCGTTGCGCCAGCCAGGCGTTGGTGTCGGCGTCTTCCGCCATCGCACGATTGGCTTCGGTCGCGAAATAGCCGGGGGCGACGGCGTTGACGGTGATTCCGTCCACGCCCAGTTCGGCGGCGAGGGCCCGGACCAGGCCGGTCAGCCCGGCCTTCGACGCCGTATAGGCGGCATCGTTCGCCCGCGCCACATGGCCCGCGATCGAGGTGATATGGACGATCCGTCCCTTGCCCTTGGCGCGCATCTGCGCCGCCGCCGCGCGGGACAGGGTGAAGGCGGAAATCAGGTTGGTTTCCATCAGGGCGCGCAGGCCGGCGGCGTCGAAACCGTCCTGCGGTCCGCGCAGGCGTCCGCCCACGGCGTTGACCAGAATGTCCAGGCCCCCACCCGGCGCATCTTCCAAATCTTCCACGGCGGCCAGGGTCTGGGCCTCGTCCGTCGCGTCGAAAGGCAGGGGCCGGGCCCGGCCGCCCGCCTGGGTGATCTCGTTGCAGGCATCGTCCAGCGCCGGCAGGTCACGCCCGCCGAGATAGACCGTGGCACCCCCGGCGCCCAAAGACTTGGCGATCTCCAGGCCCAGGCCACGGCTGGCCCCGGTCACCAGGGCGGTGCGGCCGGTCAGGTCGAAGGCGGGGGCGGGATCGGTCATGGCATGCTCTTAATCAGGAAAATATGACGGCGAGGCGTCCGAGACGGGGAGCCTACCCGATCGCTCCCTGAAATGTGAGGTGCTTCCTATTGCATTGGGTGAAAATAGGTCACAAGCTATGACCATAAAGACGTTGGGTGGGGACGATCACTTCTTTCTATAAGGAGACGCCCCAACAAATGACCGGATTCTTCGAAACCCTTCTTCGCCCGGACAAGGACGAAGTCGAAAACATGGACCGGCGCGAAGTCGGCCAGGCCGCCAATATTCTCCAGGTCGGCGAATTTCAGCTTCTGCAGCTTGCCTACCGCGAATGGCATGGCGCGGACCTGCCGGAAGACCAAGTCGACCGCCTGTTCCACCATTACATGATCGACAGCAGTGTGCCCCATTGGGCGCGCCATTACGCACGCCAGATCATCCGCCTGAACGACGCCGGGCGGGTCGCCGATACGGCGCCGCATTATCATCGCTACGACGACGATTACGGCCCATCGGCGCCGCCCCATGGGCTCCGCCGGTTTCTCGTCGCGACGGGGATCGTGGTGTTGGTGGTCGGCAGCGGCGTGATGGGGGCCGTCATGTCGACCGGCGAAGCGGCGACCCAGTTCCCGCCCTACGTCTCGCAAGAGGACCTGCAGGCCAACGCGACGCCGGACGAGATCGTCTTGAAGGCGAGCCGCTCGGTCCTGCCCTGACGGCCTGCCGTAAGGCAGGTTGACCGCTTGCCACCGGGCGGGCGGGCGGCTACCTTTTCGCCATGTTCTTGGATCTCGGACTGCCCGCCGAATTGGAGCCCATCGTCAACATCGTGTTTCTCGCGGTGACGGGGTTCATCGCCCTACACGGCATCCGCTATCGGGATGAGGACGGCAAGCAGGATTTCGTCCGTCTGCTGTTCGGCTCCATCGCCGCCGTGTTCTTTTTCCTGGTTCTGTTCCAGGACGTATTGGGCGTCGTCAGCTTCAGCTAACCGTCAATCCGCCGCGTCGTCGCATGCCGGCAGGGTCGCCATGGCGGCCTTGGCGGCGTTCTCGACATGCCGCAGGACCGCTTTGCGCGCCCCCGCCGCGTCGCGCTTGGCCAGGGCCCGGATCAGGGCGTCGATCTCGGCGATCGAGGAGGTCCGCCGCGCCTCGGTCATCAGGGACCGGCCGCGCAGCTGCGTGACCTGGGAATTGAGGCGGGTCAGCAGATCCAGAACCAGGGGGTTGCCGGCCCCGGTGCAAAGCCCGTCGTAGAAATCCTTCTTGGCATTCAGGATCGTGCGCAGGTCGTTCGACGAATAGGCCCGGCGCAGGGTCTCCGCCCGCGCTTTCAGGTCGGCGAGTGCTTCGGCATTCGCCCCCTGGGCGAATTGTTCGACGATTAGGGCTTCCAGGGCCGCACGCACGCGATAAACGTTCTCCGCCTCGGCCCGGGTGATGCGCGAGACCACCAGACCCTTGTGCGCCTGATGGGTGACCAGGCCCTCGGCCTCAAGTTCGCGGAGCGCCTCGCGCAGCGACGTGCGGCTGACGTTCAGATCGGTGCAAAGGTCTTTTTCGACCAGACGCGCGCCCGGCGGCAGTTTGCCGACCTCGATGGCATCGCGGATCGCGGCGGCAACGCGCCGCCGAAGCGGCGCGTTTTCCAGGGCGACCGGCGTCAGCACGCCGGAGGTTTGGGCCTGGGGTTCCGCCATGATCCGCCCCCGCCGTTATCCGGCGGCCTTGGCCGCGAGGAAGGGATCGACGGCGGCGTGGAAGCCGGACGGATTGTCCAGGTTCGACAGGTGAGCCGCATCGGGGATCATCTTCAACTCGGCACCCGGGATGATCTCGGCGATCTTTTCCGAGGCCGCCGGTGGCGTGCGGTCGTCCTTGTCGCCGCAGACGACCAGCACCGGTGCGGTGATGGCGGCCATTTCGGCGCTGACGTCGGAGGTGAAGACCGACCGCGTGGTCTGCAGATAGTTTTCTTTCTCCATGGCCGCGATGCCGCCCGCAAGCTTCTTGCGAAGATCGTCGCCGGTCGTCGGCAGCAGGGTCTCGCCCGCGTAGGCGGCGCCCCAGTCCTCCATGCTCATCGGCACGATCCGGCCTTCCATGGCCGCGACCTTTTCTGGCCCGGCGGCGCCCAGGGCCGAGAAGCTGTCGGCGATGACGATGCTTTTGACGCGTTCGGGCGCGGCGGCGTTGATATGGGCGGAAATCAGCCCGCCCATGGAAATGCCGAGGAAGGTCGCCTCGCCGACGCCCAAGGCGTCCAACGCGGCCAGGATATCGGCCGCCACGTTTTTCATGGTCACGCCGCCGTTGTTGGTCGATCCGCCGTGCCCGCGGGCGTCGAAGGCGATGACGTCGAAATCGGATTTCCAGCGCGTGATCTGGTCCGCCCAAAGCCAGGAATTGGTGCCCAGGCTGTGGATCAGGACCAGGGCCGGGCCGCTGCCGGCGCGCTCGTAAGCCAGGGTTTCGCCGTTGGCGTCGATGGTGGGCATGGAAGGGTACTCCTGTTGGTCTGGTGGTGGTCTGGTTTATTCGTCCGGCGACGATAGCACGACGGGCAGCATGGCTTCCGCCATTGTCGCGGCGGCGGCGGTATCCACATGGGGCGCCGTCGCAAGGTATTGCTTGATGGTCTCCAGTGCCGGGCGGCGGCGGTCGACCAATTGGCCGATGATGTGGTCGGTGCGGGCGTTCAAATCCTCCGGCTCGCAGACCTCGCCGACCAAGCCGAACATCAAGGCTTCCTGGGCGGAAATCTTTTCCCGCGTATAGACCAGATGGGTCAGCTTCTTGATCGGAACCTTGCCCAGAACGGCCGAGATCGCCAAGGTCGGCGGCAGGTTCACATCCATTTCCGGCATCGAGAAGGTCGCGTTCGACGATGCGATCGCAAGATCGCATTGCCCGGTGAAGGCACAGCCGAAGCCCCGGGCCTCGCCCTGAACCACGGCCAGCACGGGCACGGGCGTCGCCCGCACGTTGGCATAAAGGCCCATGATCGGGCCGGTGACTTTTTCCTGCAGCGTCAGGGCCGAGGGCGGGGTGTCCTTCTTCGGCGTCGGGATGCGGCCCAGGCAGAAATCGTCGCCTTCGGCGCGGATCACGACGACGCGGGCGGCGGCGTCCTCGCCGGCGGCGCGGACCGCATGGCCCAGGGCCGTGATGTCGTCACCGGTCAACCGGTTGCCGTCCGCCGAATTTGTCAGCCAGATGGTGGGGGCGGCGCCCCCCATTTCCGTTTCGATCATGAAGGGGGTGCGGGTCATGAAGCCTCCTGAGTGTTTTGGCGGGCCGCGTCGATCAATTCACAAATACGTTCGGGCAGGATCGGCGCTTCGTCGATCTGCACGCCGAAGGGGCGCAACGCATCCTCCACCGCCGAGACGACGGCGGCGGCGGCGGGAATGGTGCCGCCTTCGCCGGCCCCTTTGACGCCCAGCGGGTTGTGCGGGGCCGGGGATTCCACGTGATAAATCTCGGCCGTCGGCACGTTGTCCGCATCGGGCAACAGATAGTCGGCCAGGGTCGTCGTCACCGGGTTGGCGTCGTCGTCGTAACGCATCTTTTCCAGGAACGCATTGCCGATGCCATGGGCGAGGCCGCCTTGAATCTGGCCTTCGACCAGCAGCGGATTGACCATCCGCCCGCAGTCGTGGACGACGATGTAGCGGGCGATGCGGACGATCCCGGTTTCCGGATCGACCTCGACCTCCACGGCGTGGCTGCCGTTTGCATAGGCGGCCTGCGGCGGGGAGAAATAATGCGTCGCGAACAGGCCCGGTTCCTGGCCGCCCGGCAGGACGTAGCCGGGCATGCCGCTAGCCATCTGAGCCATCTCGCCGAAGGTCAGGGACGGGCCCTGGTCGCCGGTCACCCGGACGGTGCCGTCGACCAGTTCCAGATCGTCCTCGGAAACCTCGAAGGCCGCGGCGGCGATCTTCTTCATTTTGGTCACCACGGTGCCCGCCGAGACGTTGATCGCCGACCCGGCGTTGACCATCAGGCGGCTGGCGAAGGCGCCGACGCCGATGGGGATCTTGCCCGTGTCGCCCAGTTCCACATCGACCTGGGAGATGTCGACGTTGAAGGCTTCGGCTGCGACCTGGGCATAGACCGTGCGGTTGCCCTGGCCCTGACCGGCGGCACCCGTTTTGATCAGGATACGGCCCGACGGCAGAACCTGCGTGGTCGCCCCCTCGAACGGGCCCAGGCCCGTGCCTTCGACGTAATTGGCGATGCCCAGCCCGATGTAGCGCCCTTCGCGCAACGCGGCCTCGCGCCGGGCCGGGAAATCGGCCCAACCGGATTTTTCCTCGGCGATCTGCTGGCAACGGGGGTAATCGCCGCTGTCGTAGATCAGGGGCTGGCCGTCGCGGAAGATCAGGCCCACGGAATAGGGCATGGCTTCCGCCGGGATCAGGTTGCGGCGGCGCAGATCCGCCCGGTCCAACCCCATTCTGTCGGCGGCCAGGTCGAACAGGCGTTCCATGGCGAATACGGCCTGCGGCCGACCGGCCCCGCGGAGGGGTGCTGTCGGCACCTTGTTGGTGAACATCACCTGGGTTTCCAGGTCATAGGCCGGCAGGACGTAGGGTCCCGGCATGGTGACGGTGGAGATATAGGGCGCGATCACGCCCCAGGGCAGATAGGCGCCCTGATCGTGCCGCATCCGCCCGCGCACGCCCAGCAATTTGCCCTCGGCATCCAACGCCATTTCGACGGACCAGGTCTGATCCCGTTCCTGCACGGTGCACAGAAGATGTTCGCGCCGATCCTCGATCCATTTCACGGGCACGCCCAGCATCTGGGCGCAGATCGGAATGACGAATTCCTCGGGATAGGCTTGAACCTTGGGGCCGAAGCCGCCGCCGACGTCCGGCGCGATGACGCGGATATCCGTTTCCGCCATTTCCAGCATGTCGACCAGGGCGCGGCGCAGGATGTGCGGCGCCTGGGTCGCGGACCAGACGGTGATGCCGCCGTCCAGCGCGTTGGGCGCCGACAGCACGGCGCGGCCTTCCATGGGATTGCCGGTGCCGCGATGCTGGTCGAGCGTCACCGACACCGTATGGGCGGCATCGCGGAACGCGCTTTCGATATCGCCGTAGCCGACATGGATGCGGGCCGCGACGTTGTCGGCCAGATGGGGGTGGACCTTGTCGGCGCCGGGCGCCGTGGCCTGGGCCAGGTTGGCGACGGTGGGCAGGGGGTCGTAATCGACCATGACCATCTCCGCCGCGTCCTCGGCGATGGCGCGGCTGTCGGCGACGACGACCGCGACGGCCTCGCCGGCGAAGGCGACGCGTTCGCTGACTAGGGGTTCCTGGGTGATCGGATCGACGATCGCCGGGTTCGGCACCTGCAACAGGATGCGTTTGCCCTTGGCGGGGGCGGGCAGGTCCGCCGCCGCCATCACCAGATGCACGCCCGGCAGCTCGCGGGCTGCGTCCAGGTCGATGCCCGTGATGCGGGCATGGGCGAAGGGGGCGCGGACGAAAGCCACATGCAGGGTGCCCGGCAATTTGATGTCGTCGGTGAAACTGCCCTTGCCGGTGAGAAGGTCCTTGTCCTCGACCCGCTGGATCGGCTTGCCGACCATTTGCGTCGTCATCGGCTGCCTCCCATCCCGCTCGCGGCGGCTTCTTTATATGCCTGGGCGGCGGCCAGGGCGGCGCGGACGATCCCGGCGTAGCCGGTACAGCGGCAAAGGTTACCCGACAATTCCTTGCGCAGGTCTTCCTCGCCGATATCCGGGTTTTCCATCAACAACTGGGTCAATGACGTCAGGAAGCCCGGCGTGCAGTAGCCGCATTGCAGACCGTGAAATTCACGGAACGCCGCCTGAATCGGCGACAGGCCGTCGTCCCCGCCGGTCTCTGGGGCCAGGCCCTCGACGGTCACGACCTCCGCGCCATCGGCCTGGACCGCCAGCATCAAACAACTGCGTACCGCCTGGCCGTCGACCAGAACGGTGCAGGCGCCGCAGACGCCGTGCTCGCAACCCAGGTGCGTGCCGGTCAGGCCGATCCCGTGGCGCAGGAAATCGGCGAGATGCGTGCGCGGTTCGACCTCTTGTTCGACGGTCTTGCCGTTGACGGTGAGGGAAATGGATTTCGTGGTCATCTGCGGTCTCCTCCCGCGCGCGTCGCCGCGTCGGCCAGCGCCCGGCGGGTCAGCACGCCGGCAAGGCGGCGGCGATAGGCCGCGCTCGCCATGGCGTCGGTGGTGTAGTCGAGGTCGTCCAAAGCGTCGCCTGCGGCGCGGTAGAGATCGTCGCCCGGCGTCTGCCCGGCCAGCAGGTCTTCGGCGGCGCGGGCGCGCTGCGGCGCCATGCCGATGCCGAAGACGGTGATCGCCGTGCGGGAAACCGTCCCGCCCGCGAGTTCCATCAAGGCCGCGACGCCGCAGACGGCGAAATCGCCATGGCGCTGGGCGTGTTCATGAAAGCCCCAGCCGTGCCCTTCGGCGGGAAGGGCGAAGGTGACGCCGGTGATCATTTCATCCATTTCGATCGCCGGGGTCATATAGGCCATGGGGTAATCGGCGATGGAAAGAGTGCGGGTCCGAGCCTTGGACTGCACCTCGACCTCGGCATCCATCAGGGTGGCCAGTGCCATCAATTCCGCCGACGGGTCCATATGGCCCAGGCTGCCGCCGACCGTGCCCCGGTTGCGGGTCTGGAAATGGCCGACGTAGTCCAGGGCGGCGGCGAAGATCGGCGCGCGGGCGGCGAGCGCCGTATCGTCCTTGACCGCGCGCTGGCGGGTCATCGCACCCAGGCGCAGGCGGTCGCCGGTCATCTCGATCCCGGCAAGGTCCGAGACATGGTTCAGGTCGATCAGGTGATCGACGATGGCGTAGCGCATGTTCAACATGGCGACCAGGGATTGGCCGCCCGCCAGAAACTTGGCGTTGTCCAGGCTGCCCGCCATGTCCAGGGCCTCGGCCCGGTTCGCCGGGCGGTGGTAATCGAATGCCGCCGCCTTCACGACGTGCCCCCGGAGATCCAGCGTTTGAAGGCGCGCCAGAGAATGGCGAACAGGGATGGCGGCTTGCTCGCCGGGGCGGGCGCGGGGGCTTCTGTCTTGGCCTCCGGTTCGGGGCGCGGCGTTTCCGTCGTCTGCGGCGGCACGGCGGGGGTGGCCTCGGCCTTGGTCTCGGCGACGCGGTCCCGGTCGAGCAGGCCCTTCAGCGTTTCGGCGAAGTCGTCGATCATCACCTGGGCCGTCGCTTCGATCATGCCGCCGCCCCGCGCGTATTGCGCGATGGAACCGGCAAGGGTCAAATCCGTGTCGATCAGGACGCGCGATCCCGGCGCCCCGTCGACGTCTTCCGCTTCGATGCGGAAATCGACGTCGGCGCTGGCGGTGCCGCGGTTGCGGGCCTCGTTGCCCTTGGCCTGGGCGCGCAGTTTGTGATTGTCGTTGTCGACCTCGACGTAGGAGGCGGTGCCCTTGAACGTCAGAGCCACCGGCCCGAGACGCAATGAGACCGTGCCGACGAAGCTGCCGTCGTCCTTGACCTCGAGAAGTTTTGCGCCGGGGAAGCAGGGGGCGACACGCTCCACCTGCAGAAGAAGGTCCCAGGCCGCCACCGGCGGCAGGGGGACCGTGAATTCGTTGTGCAGTTTCATCCCAACCCGTTCTGTTACGGCCGAGAGGCGGCCTGTCGTGATCGTGGCCGGCTTCTGGCGGGGCGGATGCGGGGCGGCGGGCATGGTTCGGCGCGCGGCGGCGCCGACCGTTCCCAGGATGCCTCCCTTTGCCCGACACGCCGGTGCCGGTTGTTGTTCTTGTCCGGCGCTTGATGCGCTGGTTTATTATGAGATTGTCATGCAATCACACAATCGCGCCCCGGGGCAAGCCCATGGAGAGATTGTTCTGTTTTTCGGAATTTATGTTCTATATACTGGAACCAACAAGAATAGACGACCTTCTCAAAACCACGAGGTCAGAGGATGACATCGAGTAAAGCCCCGACCGGCGGCAAGCCCGGTCGCGGCGCGATCTTCGCGCCGGAATTGGATCAGCCCGTTCCTTATATGCGCCGGACCCGCGAATGGTATCTCGCGCTCGGTTACGACAACCCCTACGTCTGGGCCCATTACATCGACGTGCCTTTCACGCCTCTGAAAAAGCCGCTCGCTGAATCGAAGGTGACCTTCATCACCACGGCCGCGCCCTATCAGCCGGACAAGGGCCCGCAGGGACCCGGCGCACCCTATAACTCCGCCGCCAAGTTCTATCAGGTCTATTCCGGTGACACGTCGGAAGAGCACGATTTGCGCATCTCCCATGTCGGGATCGACCGCATTCATACCTCGATGGAAGATGCCCGCGCCTGGTTCCCGCTGGCCGCCCTTCGCGACGCCGTGGCGGCCGGGCGGATCGGTGGGCTGACGCCGCGCTTCCACGGCGCACCGACCAATCGCAGCCAGCAGCATACGTTGGACATCGATTGCCCGGAGATCTTCAAGCGCTGCCGCGAGGACGGCGCCGAGGTGGCAATCCTGATCCCCAACTGTCCGATCTGTCATCAGACCCTCTGCCTGATCGCGCGCCATCTGGAAGCCAACGGCATTCCGACGGTCGTCATGGGCTGCGCCAAGGACATCGTCGAATATTGCGGTGTCCCGCGTTTCCTGTTCAGCGATTTTCCCCTGGGCAACGCCGCCGGCCGGCCGCATGACCCCGCGTCCCAGGCCGAAACCCTGGAACTGGGCCTGCGCGTTCTGGAAAGCGCCATTGGCCCGCGCACCACGGTGCAATCGCCGCTGCGCTGGTCCGACGATCCGGACTGGAAGGGCGATTACTGCAACATCGACCGCCGCTCGCCGGAAGAGGTCGAAGCCCTTCGCGCCGAGGCGGAAAACGCCCGTATCGTCGCCAAGGAACTGCGCGAGAAGGAATTGAAGAAAAAGGCCGCCGCCGGAGGTGGGGCATGACCGGCACCGGCCCACGCCCGTTCGAGGGGATCAAGGTTCTCGACTTCACCCGCTTCTTCGCCGGGCCGTTCGGGACCTATCAGTTCGCCCTGTTGGGCGCCGACGTCGTCAAGATCGAACCCATCGGCGGCGAGGACAACCGGCGTGCGCAGCTCAGCCAGGAATGGGTCGACCGCAACATGGCGCCGGCCTTCATGTCGATCAACGCCAACAAGCGCAGCCTGACGCTGGATTTGAAAAAGCCCGAGGCCCAGGAAATTGTCAAACGCCTGGTCGAAGACGCCGACATCGTCTGGGAAAATTTCCGCCCGGGCGTCATGGACCGCTTCGGTCTGGGGTATGAGACGCTGAAGACGATCAATCCGAAACTGATCTATTGCGCCGTTTCCGGCTTCGGCCATTCAGGGCCGGAAAGTGCCCAGGCCGCTTTCGACGGCAAGATCCAGGCCATGTCCGGCATCATGTCGATCACCGGCGAGCCCGAGGGCGGGCCCATGCGCGCGGGCTTCGCCGCCTGCGACATGATCGGCGGGATGACCGGCGCCTTCGCCGTCTCCGCCGCCCTGCATCAGCGGACGATGACCGGCGAGGGTCAGTTCGTCGACGTCGCGATGCTGGATTCGACCCTTAATTTCCTGGCTCAGCACGTCACGGAATACACTGTCGCCGGCTTCGTGCAGCGGCAATACGGCAACCTTTCGGTGACCCGCAAGGTTACGGCCGACCGCTTCCGCTGCGGCAACGGCTACATCATCCTGGCGATCCTGTTGGAAAAGCAGTTCGTCAACCTGATGAAAGCGTTGGGCCGCGAGGACGCGCTGGACGACCCCCGCTTCGCCGATTGGACGACGCGGACGGAGAACGCGGGCGCCCTGCGGGATGTGATCGAGGGCGCCATGCGCGACGGCGATCCCGAAACCTGGGAAAAACGTCTGACCGAGGCCGACGTGCCCTGCGCCACGGTCAAGGGCATCGACGAAGTCGCCGAACACCCCCAGGTCGCGGCGCGCGACCTGCTGCAGGAAGTGGACTCGGCCCATGGCCCGCTGCGCCTGGTCGGTCCGGGGTTCAAGCTGGCCCACGGGTCGGGCGGCATCGACAGCGCCCCGCCCCAGGTCGGCGAACATTCCGACGAGATCCTGGCCGAGGCCGGGTTCAGCGCCGACGAGATCGCCGGCTGGCGGGCCGGGGGCGTGGTGGCATGAACAACACGTTGGTCAACGGCATGGCGCTTTTGGAAGTCCTCGCCCATAGCGACCGCGCGCTCGGCGTGTCGGAATTGGCGGCGCGGGTCGATCTGGGCAAAAGCAACGCTCATCGTCTGCTGCAGACCCTGACCGAACTGGGCTACGTCCGGCGCGACGCGGCGACCGGAACCTATGCCGCGGCGATCCGCCTGTGGGAATTGGGCACGGCGATGATCGACCACCTGGACCTGCGCCAACTGGCGCTTCCGGCCATGGAGGCATTGCTCGCGCGGACGCGGGAAAGCGTCCATCTTTCGGTTCTCGACGGGGACGAGGTCGTCTACCTGCATAAGCTGGAAAGCCCCGAGCCAGTGCGCGCCTATTCGAAAATCGGTGGCCGCGCGCCCGCGCGCTGCGTCGCCACGGGCAAGGCCCTGTTGGCGGCCCAGGGTGAGGCGGCGCTTAAGGGCTTGGCCGAAACCCTGCACGGGTTCACGCCCAAGAGCATCACAGATGCCGACGCCTTTCTTCAGGAAATGGCGGGCATCCGCACGCGCGGCTACGCCACCAACGCCGGCGAATGGCAGGAAACGGTTTGCGGCGTCGCGGCGCCGATCCATGATCCGGCGGGCGGCGTGATCGCCGCCATCGGCGTTTCGGGCCCGGCAGAACGCCTGCGGCCCGGCCGGTTCAAGGCCCTGGGCAGCGAGGTCGTCGCCGCCGCCGACGCGGTCGAACGCGCCCTGGCGGGTGACGCCGATACGGCCGCCGCTCCTTTCGATCCTTGCGCCATCGGTTCCGGCGGCGCATCTCTGTCACCGGCTCCCGGCCGTCCCACCCCTCACCCCCAACAGGAAGAAAAACGGAGGGCATCCGAATGACCGCTTCCACCGACACCATCGCGCCGCTGCGCGACTTCGTCATCGGCATGACGAACCTTGTTTCCAAGACCGACGACGAACCCACCCTGATCGCCGAGGGCCGCAAGCTTCTGGGCACCCTGGTCTCGCGCGACGACTGGCTGCCCGAGGAATTCGCCCAGCCACATCCCGAATATTATCAGCAGTACCTTTTGCACGCCGATCCGCTGGAACGGTTCTCGGTCGTCAGCTTCGTCTGGGGCCCGGGCCAGAAGACGCCCGTCCACGACCATATGGTCTGGGGGCTGATCGGCATGCTGCGCGGTGCGGAAAAGGAAGTCCGCTTCGAACAGGACGCCGACGGCAAGCTGACCCAGGTCGGCGGCGAAGCCGAATTGAAGCCGGGTCAGGTCGAGGCCGTGTCACCGACCATCGGCGATATTCACGTCGTTGCCAATTCCTTCGACGACAAACCGTCGATCAGCATCCATGTTTACGGCGCCAACATCGGGGCGGTTTCGCGCCACGTGTTCAAACCGGACACGAACGAGGTCGTTCCCTTCGTCTCGGGTTATTCCTCGGCCAAGGTGCCGAACCTTTGGGACCGCTCGGCGACCGTTCGGGCCGGCCTGTCGGCCGCCTGACCCGATGACCGAAACGCTGATCACCACCAAGGACGGTGGGGCGACCGTCGTCACCCTGAACAAGATGGACCGGGCCAACGCGCTTGGCCCGGAATTGGTCGAGGCCCTGTTGGACGCCGTTACGGCGGCGTCCACCGACGGCACGCGGCTGCTGGTCTTGAAGGGCGAGGGCAAGAGCTTCTGTTCCGGCTTCGACCTTTCGGACCTGGCCGAGGTCACCGACGGCGATCTGGTCAACCGGCTGATCCGCATCGAAACCCTGTTGCAGGCCGTCTACCACGCGCCCATGCCGACGGTGGCCTTGGCGCATGGCCGGGTGTTCGGGGCGGGGGCGGATCTGTTCTGCGCCTGCAGTTCGCGCATCGCGGCCCCCGGCACCTCGTTCCGCATGCCGGGGCTGGGCTTCGGCATCGTGCTCGGCACGCGGCGGCTCAAGGTTCGGGTCGGCGAGGACCAGGCCCGGCGTATCCAGAATTCCGGCCTGACCTTCAAGGCCGAGGAAGCGCTCGACCTCGGCTTCGCCACCGGCGTCATCGATCAAGACGGCTGGGACGGCGAGATCGAGGCGGCCCGCGCGGCCGCCCATACCCTGACGCCCACGGCCACGGCCGATCTGTTCCGCGTCACCGTGACCGACACGCGGGACGCCGACATGGCGGATATCGCGCGTACGGCCTCGGTCCCCGGCCTGAAGGACCGCATCACCGCCTACCGCGAGGCGGCATTGAAGGCGGCGGGCAAGAAGTAATCGGCCCGGGCCTTTCGTCAGCCCGATCCTGAAACGAAAACACCCCGCCCAATGGGCGGGGTGTCGTCGTATGCGGCGGGTGGTCCGCCGGCGTTCGTACGGTTACTTGAACTTCTGGATCTCGCCGCTTTTGATGCGGGCGAAATAGCTG
>CAJWCU010000013.1 GCA_913030825.1 uncultured Rhodospirillaceae bacterium
CGTCGCTGTTCGGCGGCGGGGTGATCGCCAGATCGCCGCCGATCAGGCCCGGCGGAATCTCGGCGACGCCGTCGACGACGGAGACCTCGACCGGCTCGCCGGCCGGGTTGGTGACGGTCAGCACCGCCCCATCGGGAATGCCGGAGATGCTCAGGCCGAGCGTTTCGCCCGCATCGGTCAGTTCGGCCGACACATTCAACGGAATGGCCGTATCTTCATTGCCGGTCGCGTCGTCGACCACCAGGGTCGGCGCGTCGGCTTCCGGATCGACGGAAACGGCGATAGTGCCGGTCGTCGTCGCGGTGCCCTGCTCGCCCGTGTCCGGATCGGTCTCGGTCGAGGTCGCGGTGACGGTCAGGTTAAAATCGTCGTCCGAGTTCGGGGCCGGGGTGACCGTCAGGCCTTCCAGGTCGGCCGGGGTCAGCGTCCAGTCACCGGTTTCTTCATCGTAAGTACCGGCGGAAAGCGTGGCACCTTCCGGCACCCCAGAAATCGTGACCGAGAGAACTTCGCTGTCGTCGGTCAGGCCGGACTGGATATCCAGCGGGATTGCCGTGTCTTCGGTTCCCGCGGCGTCGGAAACGTCGAGGGTCGGCGCATCGGCCACGCCCTGAACCGTAACGTCCAGGGTTTCGGAAACGGTCGCCGTGTCCGTGCCGTCGGTCGTCGTCGCGGTCACGGTCAGCTGGAAATTGTCGGAATCGTTGGCCGCCGGGGTGACCGTCAGGCCGTCCAGCTGATCCGGGGTCAGGGTCCAGTCGCCGGTGTCCTCATCGTAGGAGCCAGCGGACAGGGTCGCCCCCTCGGGCACGCCCGAGATGGTCAGCGACAGGGTTTCCGAGCCATCCACATCGGTCAGGTCGGAGGAGATCGTCAGCGGGATCGCGGTGTCTTCGGCACCCGTCACGTCGGACACTTCCAAAGTCGGCGCGTCGGCATCGGGATCGACGGAGACGGTCATCGAACCGGTCGTCGTCGCGGTCGTCTCGGCTCCCGTATCCGGGTCGGTTTCCGTCGAGGTCGCGGTGACCGTCAGGGTGAAGTCTTCGTCCGAATCAGCGGCCGGGGTCACGGTCAGACCGGCCAGGTCGCCTGGATCGACGGTCCAGGTGTCGGTATCCGCATCATAGGTACCGGCGGACAGCGTGGCACCCGCGGGCACACCGGAGATGCTGACCGACAGGACTTCCGAATCGTCCGTCAGACCGGCGGTGATATCCAGCGCGATGGGCTGATCTTCCGTGCCGGAGACATCGGCGACCGTCAGGTCCGGCGCATCCGCCTGAGCAACGATTTCCAGCGGAACTTCAATGGCTTCCGAGGTCTCGTAGGACCACAGGTCCTGGTTGTCCGGATCGTCCGGATCGACCTGCAGCGAGGTCGCGGAGACTTCCAGCGCGAAGTCCTGGTCGTAGTCTTCCGGCAGCGTCAGCTGCACGTCGCCCAGGTCTTCGGCGGCGATGGTGAAGGTGCCGTCGCCGTTGTCGGTGACCGCACCGCTGAGGGTCGCGCCCTCGGGCAGACCGCCGATGGTGAAGGAAGCGACGACTTCGCCCTCTTCAACCGGCGCCGCGTCGAACAGGGCGCCGACGTCGATTGCGCCGCCGTCTTCGTTAAAGGTCAGATCGGCCGCATCGGCGGCGGTGATTTCCGGCGCTTCGGCATCGGGCGTCACGGTGACGCTGAGCGTCTGCACGTTGTCCGTGGTCCGGGCTTCGCCATCGACGGTCGCGACGGACTGTGAGGTCGCGGTCACGGTGATGTCGAAATCTTCGGCGCTGTCGGCCGGCGGCAGGATGGTCAGGCCTTCGGGCACGACGCCGTCGGCAAAGGTGTAGGAACCGTCAACGACCTCAAGCGGCTCGCCATCGACGCTCAGCACGGCCCCTTCCGGAATTCCGGACAGAGTCACGCTAAGGGTTTCGGTGCCGTCGGCCACGCCGTCGGCCAGAGACGCGCCGATCGGCAGCGCCACGGCGACGTCTTCGACCGTGGAGGTATCGACCGCCGAGACATCCAGGTCGGGCATGGCGGCGTTCAACAGGTCTTCGGCCGTGATGGTAATGTCGCCGAACTGAAGGACCTCGACATCGATCAGGGTATCGTCGCCGTCGACATCGCTGCCGCCGACGCTCAACTCGCCGCTGTCGCTATCCAGGTTGACGGTGAATTCTTCGAAATCGTCCTCGAACACGGCGGTATCCGTGCCCTCGCCGCCGATGATCGTATCGTCACCGCCGCCGCCGGTCAGGATGTCGTCGCCCAGGCCGCCGGCCAGGACGTTGTCGCCGTCGGAGCCGACGATGATGTCGTCGCCGGCGCCGCCGACGACGCCTTCGATGCCGTTCAGCAGGTCGTAATCGTAATCGCCGCTGGCGGCCGCACCGGCCGCGTCGTCGGCGTCGATATCGCCATCGCCGTCGAAGTCGAACAGCGGCACCGCGACACCGGACTCGCCGGCTTCGTCGGTCAAATTCACGTAGATCGGGGAATCCGGATCCAGGGCGGAATAATCCACCGTATCCGTGCCTTCGCCGCCGATGAAGGCGTCGGAGCCGCCCTGCCCGCCGATGAAGGTATCGTCGCCTTCTTCGCCATACACGACGTCGTCGTTTTCGGTACCGGTGACGGTGTCGCTACCTTCACCCGCATAAACGACGGCATCATCGTCCATTTGGAAAGTATCGTCGCCGTCGGTCAGCACGTCGCGGTTGACGTCGACATCGATGGTCGCGGTCTGCGAGGCGGCATCGCCGCCGTCGGCTTCCGTCGAGGTCGCGGTGACGGAAAGCTGGAAGTCCGTATCGTAATCGTCGGGCACGCTGACGGTCAGGCCGTCCAAGTCGGCGGAAGACAGAGTCCAGGTGTCGGTCGCCTCGTCATAGGTACCGGCGGAGAGCGTGGCACCTTCGGGAACGCCGGAAACGGAGACAGAGAGAGATTCCGAGCCGTCCACATCAGTCAGGGACGCGGTGATGTCGAGCGGAATATCAGCGCCGCGATAACCTTCGCCCTCGACGGCAGAACCGACCTCAAGCGTCGGCACGTCGGCCACGCCGTCGACGCCGACAGTGATCGTGCCGGTCGCCGGGCTGGACGTATTTTCACCATCGATGGTGACGACGGAAACGCCGAGATCGAAATCGACATCGCTATCGGCCGGCGGCGTGATCTGCAGGCCGGAAAGCTGCGCTTCGGTCAGAGTGACCGAGCCGTCCGGGTTGACGGTGATTTCGCCGTCGGTATTGGACAGGACTGCACCCTCGGGAATGCCCGACAGGGTCACTTCCATGTCTTCATCGGAGTCGTTTTTGGTGATGTTCAGGTTCAGGTCGATGGCCGAGTCTTCGTCACCGCCCGCCGTGACATCGCCCACCTGGGCGCCTTCGGCATCGTTCGCGGCATCGACGATGTCCTGCGCCTCGTCCTGCGAGGTTTCGGCCGTCGTTTCCTGTTGCTCGGCGGTGTTCGCGGCGTTTTCGGCCTGTTGCTGCGCGGCTTCCGCCTCGGCGGGCGTCGTCGCCGCATTGGCGGCGTCCAGGGCGGCTTTGGCGGCAGCGGCGGCGGCTTCGGCAGCATCCGCAGCAGCATCGGCAGCGTCGGCGGCGCCTTGCGCGTCCGGCTCGTTATCCGCCAGCGTCTGCGCCTCGTTCGCAGCCTGACGGGCATTGTCCGCCGCCGTCTGAGCCCGGTCGTAGGCGGCCTGAGCCGCCGCGCGCGCGGCCTGAATGGCGGCCTGGTCAGCGCTATCGTCGAATTCGTCTTGCGTATTCGTCGTTTGCTGCTGTTCCGTCGGGGGCGGGCCCTCGACATCCTGGAACACGACGTTCTCTTCCGGCGTCTGGCCGGCGAAGGGATCGACCTCATCCGTGACGTTGGTGAAATCTTCTTCGAACTGCGGGCCGCCCGCATCGGTCTGGAAGTCCTGCAAGTCTTCTGCCGACGGCTGGTCGAGGATTTCGGCCTCGCCTTCGACGTCCGGCTGCCCGCTGGTGTCTTCTTCCTGACCGGCGGCGGTTTCCATATTGGCCAAATCCTCGGCCGAGGGCTCGCCTTCCAGGGACTGATCCTGCTGATCGCCTGCACCCTGTTCGATTTCTTCCTGCAGGCCGAAGTGGTTGCCCGAGGTCCGGTCGCCGTCCGTGCTTTCGACCGGCAGGTATTTCAGGGTGGTGGCATGGCGTTCGACGATCGTGTCGTCGTCCATGGTGCCACGATCGCTCGCTTCGGAATCATAGCTCGGGATCGAGACGTAGTCGCCGCCCTGGTTCATCACGACCTGGCCGGTGTTGTTTTCGATCACGACCTCACCGACGAAGCCGTCGGCTTCCTCCATCAGGACGACCTGCATCTCGCCGTCGGGCGGGATTTCAATACCGACCTGGGTGCCGCGAATACCGATGGTGGCGACCGGCGTATCGATCTTCATCGCGTCGGGGTCGGTCTTGGCGACTTGGCCGGACACGAAGGTGAACACGCCCTGGACAACGGAAACGTTCAGCGAGCCGTCCTGGGTCGCCGGGTCGTAGACCATCTCGTCCAGGACCATCTGGCTTTCTTCGCCCATGGAGAAGGTCGTTTCATCGGCGAGGAGCACGCCGATCGCCCCATCGGGCCCGGTTTCGATGTTGTCACCCTGGAAAACCTGATCCCCGGCCTTGAGCTGGATGCGGGTACCGTCGGCGCGGGTCACCCAGACCTCGCCGGACAGCGTTTTGACCGTACCGATCGGCGCACCGTCCGTACCGCCGATGACCTGGGTGCTGGCGTCGGCGAACTGCTGGATCGCTTCCGCATTGGTGGATTCGGGCGTGCCCGTCAGCTGCACCACCATGTCGCCGGAAAGGTTGGCGCCATCGGCGGATGCGATCTGCGGGGGGTTCGGTTGATCGTAATAGTTCTCGACCGTGACCTTCGACCCGTCAGGGAAGGTCAGCACAAGGTCGGAACCGTCGACCGCGAATTCTGCTTCGGATACGGAAAGCCCTTCGGGAAGGGTCAATACATCAGCGCCAGACGCCGACATCGCGATCGTCTGGGGTTCACCACCAGGGGTCTGAGTGGTCTCAGCCATTTGTAGAACTCCTTACGGACGGCTGCTCCAACATGCCGTCACGGAGCCCAATGCGTTGTTATTTTTCTTTTTATCAGTGAGCGAAGATATACGCTCACCCTCACCCTATGTCAAAGGGATCAAGGTTGCTGTGATCTAAATCACACCTGTCGAGGATGGTTCGGGCCGGGGGGGCTCCCCCTGGAACCGAACGGATCAAACGCGGTCGGCGCCGTAATACAGCGTCACGACGTGGCGGGCCTCGGCGAAGAACAGCCAGCGTTCGACCAGCGTCCCCGCCGTCGCCAGAACCGCCCCCAGCAGAGCCAGGGGACCTTCCGCCGGGCCTTCAACCGACAGACCGATGCCCGTCGCACAGATCGCGGCCAGAAACCCGCCGATCAAGGCGATGCGGCGCAACTTCAAGGCATGCTTGCGGGCGACCCGGAACCCCATCTCGTTCATGAGATAGTTTTCTTCCGTATGCGGCCCTTCGAGCATGCGGACCTTGCCGATATTCCCCAGCCCGGTGGCGCTTTCCGGTGTCGCGGCATGGCGGGTCGTATCGATAAACCGCCAATAGAGGATCTTGACCACGACGGCGGCCACAAGCCCCCACATCGTAGCGACCGAAATACCGTAGGTCTCCGCGCCGAACAGCGCCAACAGCGCATTCAGCCAGACCAGACCCGTCGCAATACCAAGGACGAGATAGCTCGGCACGACCCAGCCGTTGGCCCATTGATGAATGGTCCGAAGCGAGCGGTAGATCATCGCCGTGCAGAAAACGGTGACGATGGCCATGACGGCCGTGGCCCAACCGGCGGCAACGCCCCACTGGCCGAACTTCTCCGGCCACATCCAGATCGCGGCCAGTGCCACGGCGGGGCCGTAGGCGATGACCGAGGCAACGCCTTCGCGGGACAGCCAGGAAGAGCGCCATTGCGAGAACGCCCGCCAGGCACGCTCCGGATGGCCCAGGTGGAATGTCGAGGACAGCAGCCCCGCCGTCACCGCGGCCAGGGCCAGGACGATGGCCGTCAGACCAAAGACTTTGTCGGCGGGCAGCATGCCGAGTGCGCCCAAGGCCCCGATCAGGGCCAGCAGGCCATAGCCCGCGCCCGACGAAACCGTGAAGAAAATGACCGAAAATGCCGGATGCATGTCGCGTTTCCTCGTTTCTTCTTATGCCCTAGCGGGAGAGAACCTTATCGACCCAACGAAGGATCGGGTTCTCGGGGCCCGGCTCGGCGGCCAGCTCGGTCGGACCGCCTTCGGCGGCCTCGGCCCGGCGCGGACGCGGCGGCAGGTATTTGTTGGTCGGCTTGTAGGCCATTTCCGGCATCAGGTCGTAACCGCCGCGTTCGGCGACCAGCTTGGAGACGTCCGAATTGGCGTCTCCCAGGTCCCCGTAATGGCGGGCCCCCGCCGGGCAGGTCGAAACACAGGCCGGCACGCGTTCACGTTCCGGGATGTTTTCGTTGTAGATGCGGTCGATGCAGAGCGTGCATTTCTTCATCACGCCGGCGTCGCTGTCGAATTCGCGGGCACCATAGGGGCAGGCCCAGGAACACAGCTTGCAACCGATGCATTTGCTTTCGTCGACCAGGACGATGCCGTCGGCCGAGCGTTTGAAGCTGGCGCCCGTCGGGCAAACGGTGACGCAGGCCGCTTTCTCGCAATGCAGGCAGGACTTCGGGAAATGAACCGTCTGGTTCGGCTTGCCGTCGTTGCGCTGGGTCTCAAACGCATGAATGCGGTTGAACCACACGCCCTGCTGCTTGGCGCCATAGGGATTGAGGTCCGTCAGCGGCGCCATATGGCCGCCGGTGTTCCATTCCTTGCAGTTAACGGCGCAGGCGTGACAGCCGACGCAGATGTCCAAGTCGATGACGAGGCCGAGTTTCTTTTGTGTCTGTTCGGGAAGGGTTGTCATCTTAGTGCGCTCCCCCGCCCGGCTTCTTATGGAAGTCCGCGCCGTAGCGCAGGATGTCCGGCCGCTTGCGCATACCTTCGGGCGGCGTCAGCGGGGCCGGCTTGGGCCAGGTCTCGCCCGCCTCTTCCGGCTTGGCCTTCTCGATCTTGACGCGCAGGTCGTACCAGGCCGCCTGCCCGGTGATCGGGTCCGAATTGGAATAGCGGTAACCGTTCCGTTCCGGCAGCAGTTCGGAAATGATGTGGTTCAGAAGGAAGCCCTTGGTCGCCTCGCCGGCGTCCTTGTCCAGGTTCCAGGCCCCGGCCCGCTTGCCGATGGCGTTCCAGGTCCAGACGGTATGTTTGTTGACGCCGTCCATCAGCGCAACCTGTGCCTTGACCCTGCCGTGGTGGCTTTCGATCCAGACCCAATCGCCGTCCTCGATGCCCTTCTGCTGGGCAACCTCCATGCCGACGTAGAGCTTGTTCGATCCGGTGATCTGGCGCAGCCAGGCGTTTTGCGAGCCCCAGGAATGGTACATCTGCATGGGCCGCTGGCTGAGCGCGTGGAGCGGGAAATCCTCCGTGTCGACCATCGTGCCTTCGAACGGCGGATACCAGATCGGGATCGGGTCGAAATAGGCTTCGATGCGGGCCCGGTCTTTCTCCGGCGGCTGGATCTCGCCATGGCCGCGGGCGGCCAGACGGAACTTCTGCAGCGGCTCGGAATACAGGTGAAACACGACCTGATTGGCATGGCCCATGAAGCCCGCCTCGACCGCCCATTCCAGGTAAGCCTTGTTGGCGAACTTGAAGTAATGGGCCTCTTCCGGGATTTCGTGGGTGAAGAAGCAGCCGTTCTCGATATAGCGGTCCAACTGGTCCGGGTTGGGCTCGCCCTTGCAGGCCTTGTCGCCGTTCTCGCCGCGCCAACCGATCAGCGGCCCGACTCCGGGAGCCCGTTCGTGATTGACGATGTAGTCGGCATAGCCGCCCGGGAACTTGGCCGTGCCGTCCGTATTGGTCATGCCCGGCAGGCCCAGACGCGCGCCCAGGTCGAGCAGCACCGTCTGGAACGGCCGCACATCGCGGTCGGGCTCGATCACCGGCTGGCGAATGGCGTCCTGCGCCGCCTCGGCGCTACTGATCGGACGGTCCAACAGGGAGATGCAATCCCAGCGCTCAAGATAGGTCGTATCGGGCAGGATCAAATCGGCATAGGGCACCATTTCCGAGAAATAGGCGTCGGAATAGATGATGCGGGGAATCTTGTATTCGCCGGTCTCTTCGTCCTGGGCGGTCAACATGTCCATCACGCCGGACGAGTTCATGGTCGAATTCCAGCTCATGTTCGCCATGAACATGAATAGCGTGTCGACCGGATACGGATCGCCCATGGCGGCATTGGTGATGACCATGTGCATCATGCCGTGGACGGAGACCGGATATTCCCAGGAAAACGCCTTGTCGATGCGCCGGGGCGAGCCGTCTTCTTCGACGATCAAATCTTCCGGACCCGTGGGGAAGCCGAGGGGCGGTCCGGGTAGCGGCGTCGAGGGTGCCACTTCGCCCGGCTTGCCGGCGGCTTTCAAGGGCGGCGGGCACGGCTTGGGGAACGGCGGCTTGTAGCGGAAACCGCCCGGACAATCGACGGTGCCCAGGATCATCTGCAGCACATGCAGCGCCCGGCAGGTGTGGAAACCGTTGGAATGGGCCGAGATACCGCGCATGGCGTGGAAGCTGACCGGACGGCCGATCATCTTGTCGTGCTTGCGCCCTGCCCAGTCGGTCCAGGGCTGATCGATCTCGATGGTTTCTTCGAAGGCGACCTGGGCCAACTCGGCTGCGATGCGGCGGATCGTCGCGGCATCGATGCCGGTTTCCTCGGCCACGGCCTCGGGGGCGTATTTCTGATCGAGATAGCGCTCGGCCATGATCTGGAACGCTGGAACGGCCGTGCGTCCGTCGGCCAGTTTGGCCTCGGCGACCAGGGCCGGTTTGGTGTCGATGGAATCGGCGTCGGCAAGGGCTTTCTTTTCGACGTCCCAGGCCAAGGTATTGCCGTCGGCGTCGCGCGCGAACAGGCCGTCGTCGGCCGCACCCGGATCGCGGATCACCAGCCAATGGGCGTTGGAATAGCGGGCCAGGTACTCGTCGTCGATCTTGCCCGCCTTCAGCAATTCGTGGATCAGCGACATGATGAACAGGCCGTCCGTGCCGGGGCGGATACCGACCCATTCGTCGGCGATCGCCGAGTAACCGGACCGCACCGGGTTCACGGAAACGAACTTCGCGCCGCGCGTCTTGATCTTGCCGAGGCCGATCTTGATCGGGTTCGAATCATGGTCTTCGGCGACGCCGAACATCATGAAGTATTTGGTCTTGTCCCAATCGGGCTCGCCGAATTCCCAGAAGCTGCCGCCGATGGTGTACAGCCCCGCCGCCGCCATGTTGACGGAACAGAACCCACCGTGCGCGGCGAAGTTGGGCGTGCCGAATTGCGACGCCCACCAGCCGGTCAGGGCCTGGCTCTGGTCGCGGCCGGTGAAGAAGGCGAGCTTGCGGGGGTCGGTGGCGCGGATGCGCGAGAGCCAGTCGGTCGCCGTTTCCAGCGCCTCTTCCCATTCGATTTCCTCGAACTCGCCCGAGCCGCGCGGCCCGACACGCTTCAGCGGCTTGGTCAGCTTGGCCGGCGAATTCTGGGTCATGATCCCGGCCGAGCCCTTGGCGCAGAGCACACCCTTGTTAACGGGGTGGTCCGGGTTGCCCTGGATATACCGGATCTCGCCGTCCTTCAGGTGAACCTTGATGCCGCAGCGGCAGGCGCACATGTAACACGTGGTGCACTTGACCTCGTCCGCGACCTCCGGCGAGGTATCGACTTGGCTTTCCGTGTGCCCATTGGAGGATTTGATTTGATTGTCTGCCGCCATTGATTTCATCCCATTGGAGGCCCGTGGAGCCTCATCGTTTTTTCTGGCGTGATTGCTAGCGGTCCACCCTCGGGCTGTCAATCTGCCCGCGAACGCCGCGCCCCCATCATTTGTCCAGAATTGCATAATACGCGGTGCGAAGACACCAAGGACTGGCCAACCGAGCGAATTAGGTGGGGCCAAGAGCCAGCCGAACCTCGATTTCCAGGACGCAGACCTGTTCCCGAACCCATGTTTTTGAGCTACAAGGCCGACTCATCGCCCTTCCTTGCGCTTGGAGTCGGTTGGCAATCCCATGAACGATCTGGACCAACTCGAAAGCGAAAGCATCTCGATCCTGCGCGAGGCCCATCATGCCTTTGCGCGTCTCGGCATGTTGTGGTCGTTAGGCAAAGATTCGAACGTCATGGTGTGGCTCGCCAAAAAGGCGTTCTTCGGCCACGTCCCCTTCCCCCTGATCCATGTCGATACGGGGAACAAGTTCCCGGAAATGTACGAATTCCGCGACCGCTACGCCGTCGAATGGGGGGTCGAGTTGATCGTCGGCGCCTGCCCGCCACTTGAGGAGGTGGATACCGCCCTGCCGCCGGCAACCCGCCGCGCCGCGCGCAAGACCAAAGGTCTGAGAGAGTTGCTCGAACGAGAGAAGTTCGACGGCATCTGCGCCGGGATTCGACGCGACGAAGAAGGAACCCGCGCCAAGGAACGTGTGTTCAGCCCGCGAAACCTGGACGCGGGATGGGACGTGCGCGATCAGCCGCCGGAGCTTTGGGGCCTTTACAACACAGACTTCCCGCCGGGCACTCATGTCCGGGTCCATCCGATCCTGCATTGGTCGGAGATCGACATCTGGCGGTATATCGAGCGCGAGAGCATTCCCGTGGTCGATCTGTATTTCACCAAGGACGGCAAACGATATCGGTCTCTCGGCGACCAGGACATTACCCATCCCGTCGCCAGCAACGCCGCAACGGTCGCGGAAATCATCACCGAGCTGGAACAGACCGCCGTTGCCGAACGATCGGGCCGCGCCATGGACCACGAGCAAGAAGACTCCTTCGAACGTCTACGGACCGAAGGTTACATGTGATGACCCCAGGCGACGGAATCACGTCCAATCCGATCGTCAAGGTCGTCTTCGCCGGCCATGTTGATCACGGGAAGTCGACACTCCTGGGACACTTGCTGGCCGATCTCGGCGCTCTTCCCGACGGCAAGATGGAGATGATCTCCGAAACCTGCAAACGCCGGGGCGTGACCTTCGAGTGGGCTTTTTTGCTGGATGCGCTGAAGGCTGAAAGAGACCAAGGCATCACCATCGATTCGACCCAGGTCCAAGCCGCCACGGCCGACCGCCGTTTCATCTTCATCGACGTACCGGGCCATCAAGAATTCATCAAGAACATGGTCACCGGCGCCGCCCAGGCGGACGCAGCCGTGCTGTTGATCGATGCCAAGGAAGGCATTCAGGACGAAACGCGCCGTCATGCCTTTCTGCTGGGTATTCTGGGTATCCGCGACATCATCATCGCCGTCACCAAGATGGACTTGGTCGATTTTGACCAGGCACGCTTCGATGCTTTGGCCCAGGACGCATCGGTCTATCTGGGCTCGCTCGGCTTCGACTTGGAAAATATCCAGGCGATCCCCATTGCGGCCCGTGACGGTCAGAATATTCTCGGCCCCGGCGACGCGATGCCTTGGTATTCGGGACCGTCCCTGATCAATTGCCTGAACCGCCTGACCCCCGGCGCCGGCACGGCATGGAATTCGGACGCGCCGCTGCGTTTCATCGTCCAAGGCGTCTACAAGTTCGATGAACGGCGCATTCTTGCCGGGCGCGTGTTGTCCGGACAACTGCGCGTCGGCGATGAGTTGCGGTTCTCGCCGGGAAACCGGCTCGGCTTGGTCGAAAGCATCGAGACCTGGCCCAAGCCCGCCGCCCCGGATCAAGCACCGCAGCGGGCCGTGGCGGGACAGTCAATCGGCATCACCTTGAACCAGCAATCGTTCATCGAACGTGGCGCTGTAGGCAGCCATTCAAATGATCAACCCAATCTAGTCAGTGCCTTTCGCGGACGCATCGTCTGGTTTGCGAATGCCCCCTTGACCCCCGGCAAGCGCTACAAAATGAAAGTGAACGCTGGCGAATACGTCTGTTTCGCCGAAGAAATCGAACACGTTCTAGATACCGGAGACCTGTCGAAATCAGCCGCCGGCACCGTCGCCCGCAATCAGATCGCCGACGTCGTCTTCCGTACCCGCGGTCAATTGGCCGTCGATGACCAGGCAGATTTACGCGGAACCGGCAGGTTTGCCTTGGTCGACGGCCACCGCATCGTCGGCTGCGGGTTGATCGATCTCGAAGGCTTCGCCGATGAAAGCCGCAAGGATACCCCCAAATCCGCGAACATCCTGCAGGTCGAACATCGTGTGGACCCGACCGAACGTTGGCATGCCAACGGCCATGCCAGTGGCATCCTCTGGTTCACGGGCCTTTCCGGTTCCGGAAAATCGACCCTCGCCCTGGCTTTGGAGGAAGAACTCTTTCGCCGCGGCATTCAGGCCTTCGTTTTGGACGGCGACAATGTGCGCCATGGGCTTTGCGCCGATCTCGGGTTCTCACCGGAAGACCGCCAGGAAAATATCCGCCGGGTCGGCGAGTTGGCTCAGATACTTGCCCAGGCCGGGTTCATTGTTCTGACCGCCTTCATCTCGCCCTACCGGACCGACCGGGACGGCGTCCGCGCACGGGCCGGCGACATGTTCCATGAAATTCATGTCGCGGCTGATCTTGCCGTCTGCGAGGCACGGGATCCCAAGGGGCTGTACAAGAAAGCACGGGCCGGCGAAATCCCCGATTTTACCGGCGTTTCAGCGCCCTACGAAGCTCCCTACGCCCCGGAATTGACACTCGACACCGGAGACCTGGACATCGAGCATTGTGTTCATCGATTGGCGGAATACGCGCTTCGCGCGTTCCGACTCCCCAAAGACGAATAGGCGGCAGGACCACCATCAAACGGACGGATCAGCTGGCGCGTTTGCCGCGCGCGGCCATCTCGGCCAGGAAGCTCTCCGTCGATCCGGCCCTCAGGAACGAATAAGCGCATCCGAGCATACGATCCTTCCGCTCGCCCTCTTCGGGACAAGTCTTCTCCGGAATACGCGGATGGCTGTCGGCTTCCGCTTCGTCCTCCCCGGGAAGCGCCCCGGGCAGATCCCGTTCACGTTGGCTTTCGTCCGTCGCTTCCGGCTGAATGACGATATCGGGATGCACGCCTTCGGCCTGGATCGTGCGGCCCGACGGGGAATAGTACAGCGCCGTGGTCAGGCGCAGCGCCCCGTCCACCGGTAACGGCATGATCGTCTGAACCGAACCCTTGCCGAACGACCGGGTACCCATAATTGTCGCCCGGTGATGATATTGAAGCGCGCTGGCGACAATTTCCGAAGCTGACGCCGAGCCGCCATTGATCAGCACCACGATCGGCAGGTTGCGCGCCAAGTCACCCGGCCGCGCATCGTATTCTCGTTTGTTGTCAGCCGTGCGGCCGCGCACGGAAACGATGCCGCCCTGGTCGAGAAAGCTGTCGGCCAGGATCAACGATTGATCCAGCAGGCCGCCGGGGTTGGAGCGCAGATCAAGGACGATGCCGCGTAAATCGGCCTCCGGTTGGGTCCGCAATTCGGCCATGGCCTTGGCGATCCCGCTTTCGACCCGTTCCGAGAACCGGGTCACGCGGACATAGCCGATGTCGTCGTCGATCCGCCAGCGCACCGACCGGACCTTGATCACGGCACGCACGATGGTGACATCGAATTCGGGCGCCGCGCCGCGCAGGATGCGCAGAACGATCGGCGTACCGGGCGCGCCCCGCATTTTGGACACTGCCTCGCTCAGGCTCTTGCCTTTGACCGGATCGCCGTCGACGGCGGTGATCTTGTCGCCGGGCTGCAGGCCCGCGCGTTCGGCCGGCGTATCCTCGATGGGCGAGACCACCTTCACCAAGCCCTCGTCCATGGTGACTTCGATGCCCAGGCCGCCGAATTCGCCGCGGGTCGTGATGTAGGTTTCCTCGAACTCGCGCGCGTTCATGTAATCGGAATGCGGATCGAGGGATTGCAGCATGGAGTCCAACGCCTTCTCGACCAACTCGTTGGGCGCCAGACTGGCCGGTTCGGGCTTGTCCTTTTCGACCCCCTTGATGGCGGCGTCGATCAATTCGGCATCCGTGACCGCGCGTACGTAGGATGCGCGCACGCGGCGAAAGGCGAACCGGAAATAATCCAGGCGCTCTTCCGCGTCCTGCACGCTGACGTAGCGGTCATAGATGGAATTGAAACGATCGAGTTCACGCCGGGTCTCGTCGCTAAGGGCCAGGCTGTCGACCCCCAGGGCTTCCATGACCCGGGTGACGTTGTTTTCCTGGGCCGAGCAACCGGCGATCGCGGCGGCCAGCGCAATCCCTAAGGCCGCCACACCGCGCCGCGCGATGGATGCGCGGCGCGATTTACCGGTTGGCGTGGCTGCCCGTTTGGGTGCGCTCGATGGCAACATTATCCGTCCGCGTTAATCTGCTCGACCAGTTCCCCCAGAACTTTCTCGGCTTCGTCGTTTTCGACCTGACAGGTTCCGGCGTTCAGATGCCCGCCCCCGCCGTATTTCAGCATCAGCTCACCGACGTTGGTGTTCGACGTGCGATTGAGGATGGACTTACCGGTGGCGAAGACCGTGTTCATCTTCTGCATGCCCCACATCACATGGATCGAGATGTTGGTCTCGGGATAGAGGGCATAGATCATGAAACGGTTGCCGGCGAAGATCGTTTCTTCCTCGCGCAGGTCCAGAACGACCAGGTTGCCGTGCACCGTGGAACAACGCTTGATCTGTTCGATCTGCTTTTCCCGGTGTTCGTTGTACAGCTCGACGCGTTCCTTGACGTCGGGCAGTTCCAGAATTTCGGCGATGGAATGGCCCCGGCAATAGTCGATCAGGTCCATCATCAATTGATAGTTGGAAACCCGGAATTCGCGGAACCGGCCCAGGCCGGTGCGGGCATCCATCAGGAAGTTCATCAGGTCCCACCCCTGCGGGTCGAGGACTTCGTTCTTGTTGAACTGGGCGGCATCGCCCTTGTCCACCGCTTCCATCATGTCGTCGGCGACGTTGGGGAATCCTTCCTTGCCGCCGTAGTATTCATAGACGACGCGGGCCGCCGAGGGCGCATCCGGATTGATGATGTGATTGTCCGGCTTGTCTTCCATGCGCAGCGTCTCGCTGAGATGGTGGTCGAAGGCCAGATGAATGCCGGGGACGTACGGCAGGTTCGTGGAAATATCGCGCTCCGACACCAGGATGGTGCCGTCTTGCATGTCCTTGGGATGGACGAACTTGATATCGTCGATCATATCAAGTTCCTTCAAAAGGACGGCGCAGACCAGTCCATCGAAGTCACTGCGGGTAATCAGGCGGAACTTGTCACTCATAACCAGGTCTTCCCCCGTTTCTGGGCCATTCCGGATCCCCTGTCGAATGGGCGATCCTATATTGATTTGGGCTGACGTCAGGCGGCAGTTTGCCGGGAATCACGGGATTATGAAACCCAAATCTCTCACCGCCGGGCATGATGCAGACACCATAATGCCGCGGTCAGCAATAGGACCGCACCGGCCTGATGCAACGCCCCCAGGGTTACCGGCACGACAGTCAGCAAAGTTGCGATGCCAAGGAACGCCTGCATCAACACGGCCGCCGTCAACAGCCCGACGGCCCGTTTAAGGCCCTCCGGCGCGGCGCTTTGGCGAACCCGGACACCGAAGGCCGCAACCAGACAAACGGTGATCATCGCCAGCACCCGGTGATCGAATTGGACCGTCGCCCGATCTTCGAAGAAATTCAGGTAGAACGGCCGCAGATCGAAGCCGTCGGCGGGGAACAAAGCCCCGTCCATCAAAGGAAAGGTGTTGTACAGCAACCCGGCATCCAGCCCCGCGACCAGGGCGCCCGAGAACACGGTCAATGAGATAAAGGCGAGCAATCCCGCCGCCGCTTTGGCAACCGGCACTTGCGCCGCCGGAATGGCCGCCGGGCGTGGCTGCACGATGCCCCAGGCAACCCAAAGCGCGAACAGATAGATCGCCAGCGCCAGCCCCAGATGCGCCGCCAGGCGGTATTGGCTGACCGACGGCTCGTCGATCAGGCCGCTTTTCACCATGTACCAGCCGAGAACGCCCTGAAGCCCGCCCAGCACGAACAACGCCGCGCATTTGACCAACAACATGCCCCGTAGCCGCCCGATCGCCAGGAACCAGACGAAAGGCACGAAAAACGCGATCCCGATGATGCGCCCGAACAGCCGGTGCAGGTATTCCAGCCAGAAAATCCCCTGAAAACTCTCCAGGCTCATGCCGCGGTTGATGTGATGATATTCGGGACTTTGCCGATAGGCGTCGAAAGCCGCCTGCCATTCGGCCTGCCCCATCGGCGGAAGCCAGCCCGTCACCGGGCGCCAATTGACCATGGACAACCCGGATTCCGTCAGACGCGTCACCCCGCCCAATACGACCATGGCGAAGACCATGGCGCAGATCACGAACAGCCAAGCCGCCACCGGATCTGTACCGCCGGTCCGCGCCGCGCCGCCGGTTCGGGTCTCAGTCATGTTGGTCAAAGCCAAGGCTGCGATATCCCGTTTCAGGTGCCGCTTAATCGGGCGGCCATTGATTCAAAGGTTGTTTTGCTCAAAGCTTGGGGCGAAAAGATGACCCCCGTCGCCCCGCGCCCAGGGGTCATATCCCAAAACACCGGACGAAGCCAACCACATGAACCGCAATTCCCGCCCCGCCATCACGCCCGTCGCCATCGTCGGCGCCGGTCCCGGCGACCCCGACCTGATGACGGTCAAGGGTCTGCGCCGGCTCATGGGGGCGGACGTCGTGGTATACGACAAATTGGTTTCCGACCAGATATTGGACCTGATTCCCACCGGAGCAAGCCGCATCTTCGCCGGCAAGCAGGCGCGCAACCATCACATGCCGCAGGAAGACATCAATTCCCTGCTGGTCCGCCTGGCCCGGTCCGGTCGGCGGGTGGTGCGGCTCAAGGGCGGCGATCCGTTCGTTTTCGGGCGCGGCGGCGAGGAAGCACTGCACCTTGCGGCTGAGAACATTCCCTTCGAAATCGTTCCGGGTATCACATCGTCGGCGGCCTGTACGGCCTATGCGGGTATTCCGCTGACCCATCGGGGCCTGGCCCATAGCGTGCGCTTCATCACCGGCCACTTGGCCAAGGAAGGGTCGTTGGATTTGGATTGGGACGGTCTCGCCGATCCTGAGACCACGTTGGTCGTCTACATGGGCCTGACCAATCTGGAGACCATCTGCGACCAACTGATCCGCCATGGCCTGAGCCCTGAAACTCCGGCCGCCGCCATCAATCAGGGCACCCGCCCGGATCAGCGCACCGTACAGGCGCCGCTCAGCGGTCTGGCTGCGGCGGTGGAAGCGGCCGACCTCGTCGGCGCGACGTTGCTGGTGATCGGCAAGGTTGTGAGCCTCGCCCCGGAACTGGATTGGTTCCTACCGGAACAGGTTGATATCGACGACGAGACCGGCAGCGGCGACTGAGCCCTCTGCCCGTCTGCGTCCCCTCATCAAATATTTCGGCCGAGCGCCCGTGCCAGGATCATGTAGACCTTGCCAACGTCCGACGACAGGAAGGTCGTGCGCAGTACGTTGTCGGGATCGCGCTTGCCGGCGTCCTGTAGGACCCGTTCGAATTCCGAGACGTAGCGGCCCGCGTAATCGCGGAACTCGGAATTTTCCCGGTACATCTTGGAAATCGCTTCCAGCTTGGCCTTCTCGCGGAACCCCAGCATCTTGCGGACGAAGACGCCCTTGTCGCCCTGGTTGAAGCGCCGCCATTCGTCTTCCGAAATGGGAACTTCCAAGGACCGGTTGAGATCGACCGCGACCGATTGCAGACGCTCCGTCACATAACTCATCTGCTGCAGGAAGTCGGAGGTCTGCACATCCGCCTTGCGGGTGGTGAGTGTATCCAGGATCGAGCGCGCCTCGTCCGCCGCGAAATGCAGCTGGCGCGATTGAGCTTCCAGGTTGGTGCTGGTTTCCTGAGCCCGGCGCGAGAATTCGCCGAGCGACCGGTTGATGTTTTCCGCCTGGTTGCGCAGCGCCGAATCCCACAGGCCGACCTTGGAGATCGCCTCGTCCGAGGCTTTGCCCAACTGGCGGCCACGTTCGCTGATCGATTGGCCGAGGGCCGAGATGCTCTGCTCCGCCTGACGGTAGTTGGAAGACAAATGGTCCATCTGACGGCGCAGGGTTTCGGCGGCCCCGTCCATCTTCGATAGGACCTTGTCGGCCAGGCCCGAGGCTTCGTCCGTGTGCGACCGCAAGCTGTCGGCCAGACGGTCGATCTTTTCCGAGGACTCCCGCCACAGCCCATCTGCCTCCGACGAGGTCCGGGCGACCGCCTGCCCGGCCCGGTCCAGCCGATCGACGGCCTGTTCCGAAACGCGGTCGAGCTGCGCCGCCCGGCTGTCCAAAGACTGCGACGCCTCATCGACCCGAGACGTCAGGTCGCGCGAAACCGTATCCAGTTCGTCCAGTCGGGCACGGAACTCACGGCCCAGATCGCGCAGGCCGGTCAACGTGCTGTCGGACATGCCTTCCAGTTCCACCGTGCGCTGACGCAGCATGGCGCCGATGCCTTCGACCTGGCCGGAGGCACGCTCGACCGCACCGGTCAATTGCTGCGACGAGGAATGCAGGGAGTCGGAAATCAGGGTCACCATGCTCGACGATTTGTCGACGGTCTGGGCGACCTCGTTGGCCCGGCCTTGCAAACCTTCGCTGACCCGCATCAGGCGCGCCGCCGCATCGTTGGCGAGACGCGTCACGTTGACCGCCTGTTCCTGCAGGTGTTCGGAGAAGGTGTTCAAATCCGTGCCTGCCGTTTCCGACGCCTTGGTCAGGTCGCCGGCGCTGGACCGCATCAGGGTCGTCAGGCTGGTCAGACGTTCACGGGCGTCCGTTACCGCCTGTTCCAACTCGCCCCGGTACTGGGTCAGGCCGTTGCGGATACCGGCCAGGCGCGCCGTCGTGCGGTCGGAATCGGAGACCGCCTCCTGAACCACGTCCTTGACCACATCGCCAATGGTGCCCAGGCGCGAGACCGCGTGATCGACAACTTCCTCGACTTTGTCCCGGCCGGTCGTAAGGGCACCCGTCGCCTCTTCGACCCGACCGGATGCCCGCGCCGTCGCTTCGTCCAAATCGCTGGCGGCGTCCTTGAGGAACCGCCGCGCATTGGTGATGCGCTCGTCGGTCAAGGTCGATACGCGCTCCAATTCGACCGTGCGCAGTTCCATCGCATCGCGCAACGCACCCATCTTGCGTGCGGCCTGGTCCGACGTTTCGTTGACCGCTTCGCCCTGGCGGAACAAGGTCTCCGTCACCATGGACAGCAGGTTCGCCGCCTGATCGGAAACCTCGCGGAGAGCGCGCGACTGGCCTTCGAGTTCACCGCCAAACTTGGTCATTTCGCCGATGGCTTCTGCGCCGGAAATCTGTAGACCCGCCGTGCCGCGCTTGACCGCGTCGAGCGTCGTGCCGATGGCGGAGGTCGTCTGCCCGGAGGCCGCGACGATCTGTTCCAGACGTGCCCTCATTTCCGCGTCGAGCGCGCGCAACTGGTTGCCCGTTTCGCCGACCGAGGTATTGACCTTGTCGCCGGCCCCTTCGACGGCGCCGCCGGCATTGCCGATCTGTTCGACCGCGCGCTGCGAAATCTCGCGCAGACGGTCGGAATGGAAGCGCAGCAATGCCGAGACTTTTTCCAAGTTGGTTACGGCAAGACCGGCGGAATAACCAATGGAATCCGACTGCCCTGAAATCTGCCCGCCCAGCTGACCCAGGCGTTCGACGGCCTGAGCGCTGGCATCGGTCAAGGCGACCAATGTTTCCTGCAGGGATTGCGCGATCGTCCCGGCCTGCTGGGTCGAGGCCTGCACCCGATCGGCACTATGGAGCATCGCGCGGGTGACCGACGCGACATCGGACGCCCCTTTGTCCACTGTGCGGGCCAGCACCGTTTCCGTTTCACGCAGGCCCTCGATCAGCCCCGTCACGCGGCCGTCCGCCAGATCGGCGGCAGCTGCGATATCGCCCTGACGGCGAGACAGGTCGGCACCCACGGCGGCCAAACGATTGGCCGCCGTGTCGGCGGCCTGGGACAGTTCGTTGCGGCGTTGGGCCATTTCCCGTCCGTATTCGGACAACCGTTCGATGGCCTGACCCGAGGTGCCCAGAAGTTCTTCCGAACGGCCGCGCAATTCGCCGCCCGCCTGTTCGGCACGGGCAATGACGTTTTCCGCGTTGTCGCCCAGTTCGCCAGTCGCACGGCGAAGATTGTCGGCGGCTGCATCGGCCTGATCGGCCATGCGCTGTGCCTGACCGTGCAGGTTATCGACCTGCGCCGACAGGCCGTCGCCGGATTGGCTCAGGCGGCCGACCGCCCGGTCGACGGTTTCAGTGATCGCAGCGGCCTGACGGCTGAGGCGCGACCCTGCTTCCGTGGCCTGCGAGACTGCCTGTTCGGTCACGATGGAGAGTGATTCCGCATTGTCGCGCAGTTCGGTCGAGATGATCGAAATCCGGTCGGACACGCGCTGGCCCATGCCGTCCAGAACATCTGCCTGACGGCCCAGCCCCAATTCCAGTTCCGCCGCCGCGTCCTTGGCCCGTTCGGCCCGTTGGCTCAGGTCCTCGGCGCTTTGACCGAGAATACCCGCCGCTTCGTTGACGCTGGCATTGGCTTTGCCCGCCGCGTCCTCGATCTCACCGATGCGGCGCTCCAGCAAGCTGTCGGCCTGCACCCCACGGGCCAAAGCCTCGCGGGAAACGCTGTCCAGGCGTTCGGCCCGGCGGTCGAAGGCTTCGACGGCCTTGAGCGTCCGGTTGGAGGTTTCCTCGGCAACGCCGTCCAGTTCTTCCGAACGGCGTTTGAGCGCGGTGATCATATCCTCGGCCCGGGCTGAGGCACGGTCGGCGGAGACAGTCAGACCGTGGGCCTGTTCGAACAAATCTTCTCCCGCGCCCTTCGCCCGGTCGGCGGCCCGTTCGGTCGCCGAGGACAGATCCTCGGTCTGGCGTTTCAGGGCGTCGGCCACGGCATGGGCGCGCAGGTCGGCGTCTTCCGACACCTGCGAGAGGTCGCGGGTCCGCTCACGGATCAGATCGCCCAGGGCCTGGCCCCGCCGCGCCGCCTCTTCCGATGCGGACAACAGTTCCTTGGTCTGGCGGCGCAGGGAATTGGTGATTTCGTCCATCCGCGCATTGGCGCGGTCGGACGGATAGATGAGTTGTTTCAGATGCGCGCGCAGCACGGCGGTTTCGTGGCGCAGCTGCTGGCCGCGTTCGAAAAAGGCGATGATCATCCACAGGAAGGCGACGGGCGTGAAGGCGCCGGCCGCGAACCCACCGACTTCGTGCGGCAGCAATTCATCCAGATTGGACAAACCGAACGACCGTTCGATGAAATCCAGAACCAGGGCGAACCACAGAACCGTCAGCACACCCCCGGCGACGATATGCAGCTTCCAGCGAACGTAGAACGGTGCTTTCCAATCATCCGGTGCCGTCAGGTCATTGACCTCGGGCAGGGCCGCGCGGGTTTTCGCCGCCGTCTCGTCACCGCCGGAAACCTGCCCGTCCCGGGCCTCGGCGGCCGCTTCGGCCGCGCCTTTCTGGACTACCTGCTTCGCCATTGTTTCCGCCCTCCTTCAGGGGCATGCCGCGCAGAAATAATGGTACACCCCCGCCGGACGGGGGCAAAACGCCTTTCGCGGCAGGATTACATTATGGGAAACGTGGTTAAGCCGGAGTTAAAAATCGGATGAAGGACGCGGCCTAACCGATTGGGATTGATGCCGGTTTTCAACCAACGATCAGAACATGTGCTGGCCGCCGGTAACCCAGATTTCCGTGCCGGTGACGTAGCGTGCATCTTCGGAGCAAAGATAGTGGATCGCCCCCGCGACGTCGGTCGGCGAGCCCATCTTATCCAACGGGATACGCGGGATCAGGGCTTCGTATTCCGGCTGGATCATTTCCGTTTCGATCTCGCCGGGGGCGACGGCGTTGACCCGCACGCCCAAGGCCGCGAATTCGTTGGCCATTTCGCGGGTCAGGGCCGACAGAGCTGCCTTGGAAATCGAATAGGCCGATCCGGCAAAGGGGTGGATCATATGCCCGGCGATGGAGGTCACGTTGACAATCGCGCCCTCCCCTTTGTGCAGGGCCGATGCAAAGCCCCGTGAAAGCCGCAGAGGGGCCAGGAAGTTCAGGTCGAAGACCTCCTGCCAGGCGCCCAGGTCGCCGTTCAGGCAGCCCAACCGTTCCTTGAACGGCGTCTTGGGCGACATCCCGGCGTTATTGACCAGGGCCTCCAGCCGCCCTTCGGGCAGGGCTGCGTTGGCTTCCTTGATGAAGTTTTCGACGCTGTCGACGTCGGACAGGTCGGTCGGGATGTGGCAGGTCCATTGCGGGTCCCGCTTGCATTCCTCGGGCGTGTCCTCGCGCGAACAGGTGATGATGTGCCAGCCGCGCGCGAGGAAGAACCGCGCCGTGGCATGACCGATGCCACGGCTGGCGCCGGTGATGACCACCGTGCGCAAGCGGTCGTCCGGCTGCTGTTTGTCTCCGCTCCCTGTCATGGGCTGGACGTTACGGCAATCGCGCCGGGGTTTCCAGATGCCTTTCAGCCCGAATTCACCGCAGTGGACTGCGGCTACGATCCGGCGTCATCGCCAGCGCCACCACGGCGATCAAGGCGGCGGCAGCCATGTACCCCGCCGGGGCGGTGACGATGCCGGTGGCCGCGATCAGGCTGGTCGCGATCATCGGCGTCAACCCGCCGAACACGCCCATCCCGATATTGAAGGCCACGGAATAGCCGGACAGGCGGTCCCGTTCCGGAAACATCTCGGCGAATAGCGCCGGCCCCGAGCCCAAGGGCACGGCCAGCAGCAGGAACATCACGCCATGGGTCACCAACACCGAAGTCATGGAGCCGCCCGATGTCAACATCCACCAATGCAGCGGCCAAGCGGCGAGCGCCAGCCCCAGAACCGCCAGGGCGATCCAAGTCCGCCGTGCGAGCCAGCGGTCGCCGACCACGGCAGCGAGCGGCATCGCCGGAATGACGATCAGCATCATCGCCGTACTGATGGTCAGCGCCGTATGACGGGCCATCAACCCCTGCCCGGCCAGCCATTCCGGTAAGTAGACGAAGGCGATGTAATAACAGACCCCGTAACTGGCGGCGAAGGCGAGCGCCAGGAAGGTCTCCCGCCGGTCGACCGTGAAGGCCTCCAGCAGCGGCGAGGTATCATCGCGGGCTTCATGATGTTCCTGGAACCGTTGCGATCGGTGCAAATTGCGCCGCATCAGGATGGCCAAGGTGCCGAGGAGCGCGCCGCCCAGGAACGGCAGCCGCCAAGCCCAGCCGGACAGGGTTTCCGGATCGAACAGATTGGTTACCAGGGCTGCCGCGCCGACCCCCAGGAGTGAGCCGACCATGGAACCGATATTGGCCCAACTGCCGATCACGCCCCGCTTTCCATCTGGCGCGGTTTCGACCAGATAGGTCGCCGACGACGAAAATTCCCCGCCTACGGACAGCCCTTGAACGATGCGCACCAATACAAGCATTGCCGGTGCCAGAACGCCAACCTGGGCATAGGTCGGCAGCAAACCCAACAGCAGCGTCGGCAGGGCCATCATGGCGACGGATATCTGCATCGTCCGGGCCCGGCCGTAGCGGTCGCCGAACCATCCGAAGACCGCGGCCCCCAGGGGACGCATCAGGAAGCCCGCCGCGAAAATACCGTAGGTCGCGATCAGGCCCGCGGTCGGATCTTCTGCCGGAAAAAACACCGGGGCGATAATCCCCGCCAGATAGCCGTAAAGCGCGAAGTCGTACCATTCGACGACGTTTCCGATGAACCCGGCCATGACCCGGTGGCGCAACTCCGGCGCGTCCGGTTCGGTGCATCGTTCGTCAGTCATTCAGGAAATCTCCGTTCACCCGTCACCATCATCTTGCGGCTTTCATCCGCCGCTGCAACGCATAGAATACCCGCCATGTGCGCGCGATACGAAATGTCGGCAAGTCCCCGGACCATCATGGAGCGGTTCGACCTGGACGAACCGCCGCCCGTACCCAACACGGACGACATGCGGCCGACGGACCAGGCATTGATCATCGACGCAGGCGGCCCGCGCCTGCAGCGCTGGGGCCTTGCCGTTTCTTGGGACAAGAAACCGTTGATCAACGCGCGGGCGGAGACCCTCGCGGAAAAGCCGACCTTCCGGCCTTTGTTGGCACAACGCTGCCTTGTGCCGATGACCGCCTATCTGGAATGGCGCAAGGCCGAGGACGGCTCGAAGCGGAAGAACCGCATCGCGCCGGCCGAAGGCGCACCGGCGGCCTTCGCCGGGCTGACCGACGGCGATGCCTTCACGATCGTCACCTGCCCTCCTGCCGGGACCATCTCCCATATCCACAACCGCATGCCGGTGATCCTGACCGGCGACGCGGCGGCGGCATGGGCGGACAAGGCAAAGCCCTTCTCCGAAGTCGCCCCGCTGCTGCATCCCTTTCAAGAGGCACTGGCCTACGAGGAAGAAATTCCACAGCGCGTTCAAGGCGAACTGTTCTAGAGATCGTCCTCGTCTTCGTCGGAATCGTCGAGATACGGAAAGTCCAACGCGCCCTCGCCGTCCCCCCCACTCCCGTCGAACGACATGCGATGGACGATCTTTTCGCCTGCATCGATCTCGCCGTCCTCGTAATGGACCAATGTCGCCGAGACGACCTCGGCGACGAAATCGGCGGTGACCGGCGCCAACATGGTTTTATCGGTCAGGAACTCCGGATCGTAGATGATCCGCGCCAGGCGTTGGTGGTTGACGTCGACGAAGCGAAACAGGCGGTTGATGAATTCCTTTTTCGCCAGGTAGGTCGGCAGGACGGCGACCGTATCGGCCAGCACCAGATAGACCAGATTGGGCATCCGCTCGGTCCGCGGATCCTCCCCCAGCTTTTCCGCGACGTCGGTGAAATAGACGGCCTGTTCCTTTTCCAGGCCGCCCAGCGCGGCATTGAGAATTCGGCGATGGACCTGAGACATATGTACGTGGCGTCCGGTTCGTCTGCGGCTTCGGGGGGCTTAGCCTAACACGTGGACAGCGCCGGTCACGACCTCCGGCTGCGTCACGCCAATCCTTGGTCGCGGATCAAGGCCAGGGCACCGGCGACCGTGTTCTTCCGCGCGCCCGAACTGTCGATGACCGTCCAGCCGATTTCGCCGATGTCCATCTCTTCCTGGCGGCGGGCGACCTCGGCCCCGGCGTCGGAAACATTGTTCTTGCGGGTTTCGACCCGCTCCAGCCGCACGGCCAGGGGGGCATCGACCCAGAGCCCCAGGAAGGGCACGTTCATCTCACCGGCCAGCGCCTCGATCGCGGCCCGCTCCTCTGGGCGCGCGGACACGGCATCGAAGACCACCGACTGTCCGGCCGCGAGCGCCGCCCGCGCTTCGTCGTGGCAGGCGGCATAGGTCTTGGCGGAAGCTTCCGGCGTATAACTTTCCGGCGGCAAGCGGTCGAGCAGACCGATCCCCGCCAGGCGCTTGCGCTGCGCGTCCGTGCGCACCACCCGCGCGCCGGGCGCAGCACCCAGGTGCGGCGCGATCTCCCGCGCCAGGCGGCTTTTGCCACTACCGGACAGCCCCCCGACGGCGACCAGCACCGGCGGCGGCGGACGAAGGTAGTCGATGGCGCGGAAGAAATAGTCGCGGGCCCGGGCGGCCCGGCGGTGGGCCTCCGTCCGGTCGGTCAGCGCCGCCGCTTGCGATGCCCCGACATGGGCGCGCACCGCCGCCCGCATGGACAGGAACAGCGGCATCAGCGCCAGCCCCGCCAAGTCACCCGGCGGACCCGCGTTCTCCATCGTCGGCACGCAATCGAGATACCGGTTGAGCACGAACGACGCGAGCCGCCGGTGACCGCGCAGGTCCAAATCCATCAACAGAAAGGCCAGGTCATAAAGCACGTCGATGCGCGAAAACGCTTCGTTGAATTCGATGGCGTCGAACAGGGTCGCCTGCCCTTCGTAGAGACAGATGTTGGCGAGATGCAGATCACCGTGACAATGCCGCACCCGCCCACCCGCACGCCGCGCGTCCAGGTGTTCGGCGAGGCGCGCATGCAGGGCCCGCGAGCCGTCCGTCAGCTCGTCGATATCGGAGGCGGCGAACAGATCGCCCTGGGCTGCGCGGAAGCTCGCGTCGTTGTTGTCGATGATCGTCAGCGTGCCGGCGGCACCGCCGAATTCAGGCGTCACCTCGGCCCCGTCGTGGAAGGCGTGAATGCTTTCGGCCAGGCCCTCCATCAGCCGACGGTTGAGCGCCCCCGCATCGGCCAGATGGGTGAACAGATCGCCGTCGGCAAACCGCCGCATCTCGACCAGCCACTCCACGGGCTCTCCCTCACCACCCAGTGCGAGGCAGCCATCACCTTCATCCGTGACGGCCACCGTTCCCAGGTAGATATCGGGGGCGGTGCGCCGGTTGATGGCGATCTCGGTCTCGCAAGCCCGGCGGCGGTCTTCCAGGGTCGAGAAATCCAGATAGGGAAAACGAACCTGCTTCTTGAGTTTGTAGACCCGGTCACCGGCGAGGAAGATATGGGAGACGTGGGTCTCCTGCCGCGCGACCGTCTCTCCGGACTCAAGACCATGGGTGGCGGGATCGGCCAGAAAGTCGATGACGTGCTGCTGATTATTCATGATCGCCGCGCGTCGCTGTCCGGGTCATTTGAACTCCTGGCGGTCTTCTTCCAGACCGTCCGGGTCTTCGTGGATGATGATCTCCGCATTCGGATAGACCGCCATCAAATCGGCCGTCACGGCATCCGTCACTTCATGGGCGTGCAGCAGCGTCATCTCCGGGTCCATTTCCAGATGCATCTGAATGAACACATGAGCCCCGGACGACCGCGTGCGCAAATCGTGCATCCCGATGACATCCGCATGGCGGGTGACGATTTCGCGGATGCGGGCCCGTTCCTCGTCCGCCAATTCCTTGTCCATCAGAATATCCAACGCTTGCCGCCCGATGGACAGGGCACCGATCACGATGTAGGCGGCGATCGCAACGGCGAAGAGCGGATCAGCGAGCGGAAAGCCCAGTTCCGATGAAATATAGAGCGAGGCGATGACGCTGGCGTTGATCATCACGTCGGTCTGGTAATGTAGACTGTCCGCACTGACCGCGAGCGAGCCCGAACGCCTGACGACATAACGCTGGAACAGCACGAGCCCGATGGTCAGGACCATGGAGATCACCATCACGATGTAGCCGACATCCGTATTGCCGACGGTCTTGGGATGGATCAGGCGGTCGACCGCTTCGAGCAGCAGAAAGGCGGCCGAGCCGCAAATGAACGCCGCCTGGGCGAGACCCGCCAGAGGTTCGGCCTTGCCGTGGCCGAAGCGATGCTCCCGGTCGGCGGGCTGCAAGGCATGATGCACGGCGATCAGGTTGATGATCGAGGCCACGGCGTCGAGCATACTGTCGATCAAGGTGGACAGCAGGCTGACGGACTCGGTCATGGTCCAAGCCGCGAACTTGACCCCGATCAGAACCAAGGCGACCGTGACCGAGGCATAGGTGGCGAACCGCATGAGCCGCGCCGCCTGGCCGTCCAGCCCACCCGTGGCGGCGACCGTCGCCGCCTGGGTCGCGGTCGCGGCACCAGCCAGTTCAGGGGCCGGCTCGGAGCCGTCCTCGGGAATATCCTTGGAATCGCTCACGGGAACAGCCGTTCGACCTCCCACCCGCCATCGACCTGATGATAGACGAGCCGTTCATGCAGGCGGAAGGCGCCTTCGGTCCAAAATTCGATGCGCGAGGGCACGATCCGGAATCCCGACCAGAAATCCGGCCGGGGGATCGCGCCGACGTGGAACTTGGCTGTGAACTCGGCAACCCGCTTTTCCAGGTCGAACCGCGTTTTCATGGGCCGCGACTGGCGCGACGCCCAGGCGCCGATGCGCGACGACCGGTGGCGGCTTTCATAATACGCGTCGGCCTCGGCCGGATCGACGGGTTGCACCGCCCCTTCGACGCGAACCTGACGGTCCAAGCTTTTCCAATGAAAGCAAAGGGCGGCATGAGGGTTTCCGGCCAATTCCCCGCCCTTGCGGCTTTCCAGGTTGGTGTAGAACACGAACCCGCGCTCATCGACGTCCTTCAACAACACCATGCGCACGGACGGGCGACCATCCGCCGTCGCCGTCGCCAAAGACATGGCATTGTGATTGTTGATTTCCTTGGCTTCCGCCTCAGTCAGCCAGCCCCGGAATTTCTCAATCGGGTCGTCCGTCGCCGGAGTCATGGGGATGTGTTCGGCGGCCTGGGTGTCGTCGGTCATGGGGATTGGGTCCAAATCATCGTCAAACGTCTGCCATAATCCTTTGAAAGGATATTGTCCATGATGGGGGATACGGGATTTTAATGGATTCCAGGTATAAAATGGTCCTCGCAGGCCCGGAGTCCAAGGGTGGGGACCATGGATGCCGGGAACGGACAGTTTTAGACGGACAAAAGGTCATAAAGATGAACATCGTGAAATTCATGGGCGTCGCCGTCCTGGCTTTGGCTCTGACCGCGTGCAGCAACACCGATTCCGGCGAAAAGCAGACCGTCGGCACCCTATTGGGCGCCGGCCTGGGCGCGCTCGCGGGATCGCAATTCGGCGGCGGCAAGGGCCAGTTGGCGGCGGTCGCCGTTGGTGCCCTGGCCGGTGCCTGGATGGGTGGCGAAGCGGGCAAATCGCTGGACAAAGCCGATAAAGCCTATGCGCAGCGGACGGCCCAGGACGCCCTGGAATACAACAAAGTCAATCAGACGGCATCCTGGAACAACCCCGATTCGAAAGCTTCCGGCACCGTCACACCGACCCGCACCTATCAGACGGCGGACGGCACCAACTGCCGCGAGTACGAGACTACCGTGGTCATCGACGGCAAGACCGAGAAAGCCACGGGCACGGCCTGCCGCCAGCCCGACGGCACCTGGCGCGTCGCCAACTGACGCCAATCGTCACGAACTCGGCCGGGCGGGGGTTGGGAAAACATGAAGGATGCGTACAAGATCCTGGGCGTGGCCAAATCGGCCAACGCCGAACAGATCAAAAGTGCCTACCGAAAGGCGGCGCGCGAACGGCATCCCGACCTGGATCCCGGCAACCCCTGGGCCGAGGACGATTTCAAGGAACTGACCGCCGCCTACGAAGTGCTGTCCAATGCGGAGCAGCGCAAACGCTACGACGACGGCGAAATCGACGCCACCGGCCAGCCCCGCGCGCAGGAGCGCACCTCGGGCTACGACGCCAAGGGCAAGGCCAAGACCCGGCGCTGGAAGAAGGACCCGTTTGAGACCTTCCGCCAGAAAAAACGCCAGGAAAAGACGGTCACCGTCGACGGCGCCAACGTCAATTATTCCCTGAAGCTGACCGCCGCCGAAGCCCTAGAAGGCGGCACCAAATACATCAGCATGACCAACGGCAAACGTCTGAAGGTCGCCATCCCCAGGGGCACCAAGGACGGCCAGGTCCTGCGCCTTAAGAGCCAGGGCATGCCCGGCATGGGCGGCGGAACGCCGGGCGACGCCCTGGTCGTCGTCAGCGTCGATCAGGACGCGCGGTTCCGCTATGACGGCCGCGACGTTCATGTCGAGGTCCCGGTCGGTCTGGCCGAGGCCGTCCTGGGCGGCAAGGTCACCGCCCCGACCCTGAACGGCGAGGTCAGCATGACCGTGCCGGAAAATTCCAACACGGGCACGGTCCTGCGTCTCAAGGGCAAGGGTTTGAAGGACGAAGCCGGGGGCACGCCGGGCGATCAGTTCGTGACCTTGAAAGTCGTGCTCCCCAAGAAGCCGGACCCTGAATTGCGCAAGTTGGTCGAGGATTGGGCGAAAAAGACCGGCGCCAAGGTGCCCTGAGGCCGCATCAGGAAACGCTTTTCAAGGTCGCTCCGCCCTCGTCCGCATCATCGCCGTCGTCGTCCGCCGAGAGAATTTCCGCGACCGAAACGGCCATCGCCTCGGCATTTCTTTCGCGCAGGTTTTCCAGATACCCCGCCATCGCCTTCTGCCAGCCGCCCGCCCCCATGGAGCCATCGTCGTCGTCGTTCACGCCGAGCCCCAGATCGCGGTAGAGACCGTATAGCGTTACCCGCGTCAGATCGCGGGCCAGCACCCAGGTGTTGCGCGACGTGCGCTCGATATACCCGCGCCCGCGCAATTCTTCCAGCAACGGCTCCAACACGGCCAGCGAGACCCGCGCCGTGCGGACCAACTCGCGCCGGTTGGCCCCGCCGCCGGATCTGGCCTTTTCGTACAGACAGGCGAGAACGCCCATGGCGACGGACAGCTTCGAAGCCGAGGTCATGGCCAGATGCTGAGGCCGTCCACCGGCCTCGCGCCATTCGGAAATGGTCGCCGCCATGGTGGCGCCCAGCAACACGACCGCCCAGGACAGATACATCCAGATCAGGAAGATCGGCACCGCCGATAAGGCGCCGTAGATGTTCTGGTAGGTCGGGAAATGGGTGACGTAGAAGCCGAAGCCCTTGCGCAGCACGGCGATCAACAGCCCCGCAACGACCGCGCCGATGATCGCCCCCGCATAGGAGACCGGCCGGTTCGGGATGGTCACGTAGAACATGGTCAGCAAGAGCATCATGATGGTCGTCGGCAGCAGCTTGGCCAGCTCACCCAGGCTGCCGGTCGCCGGATCGACGCCAATCCATTGCGTCGCCGCGAAGAAATAGGCCGAGAGCGAGAAACTCGCGCCCAACAGCAACGGCCCCAACGTGATGATTGCCCAGAACACCAAAAGCCGCGGGCCCAGGCGCCGGGGCCGCGTCACACGAAAAATCGTGTTCAACGCCGATTCGATGGTCCCCAGCAGCAACACCGCCGTCAACGCCAGGGCGACGATCCCGACAGCGGACAGCGTCGTTGTATTGCGCACGAATTTATCGAAATGCTCGCGCATGGATTCGGCGGCATCGGGCAGGAAATTGGCGAACAGCACGTCCTGGAAGTTGTCGCGCACCCCTTCGAACACCGGGAACGCAGCCAGCATGGCGAAGGCAATGGCCGTCAGCGGCACTGCGGCCAGCAGCGAGGTATAACTAAGGGACGCCGCCATGCGCAGGCACTGATCGCCCTGGAACCGCTTGACCGCGATTCCCAACACGCCGCGCCAGAGACGCCAATACACTTTTGCCTGCCGCGCAAAACCGCGGTTTTCCATGTCTGCGCCCCTCCCGGGGGGAAGCTGTCGTTGACGTTCCGGGCCCCATACTATATGGCATGGGGGTTCGGTCAAACCTCAAGAATTCGCCCGGACACCAGTCGGCCGACGGCCTGAACACGACCTTGTTTAAAAGAAAAAATCGAGGAGACACATGGCTTCTGCAGCGCCTCTGATGTCCGGCAAAAAAGGCTTGGTCATGGGAGTGGCCAATGACCGCTCCATCGCCTGGGGTATCGCCAAGGCCGCCTTCGACCAAGGCGCCGAACTGGCCTTCACCTATCAGGGCGAAGCCCTGCAGAAACGCGTGGCGCCGCTGGCCGAAAGCGTCGGCTCGGACATGGTCCTCGCCTGCGACGTGACCGACATGGCCTCTGTCGATGCGGTGTTCGAAGAGATCGAAGCGAAATGGGGCAAGCTGGATTTCATCATCCACGCCATCGCCTATTCGGATAAGGAAGAACTCAAGGGAGGGTATATCGACACCACCCTGGATAACTTCCTGAAAACCATGAACATCTCCTGCTACTCCTTCACGGCCATCGCGCAGCGCGCGCGCAAGCTGATGACCGACGGCGGCGCGTTGCTCACCCTCACCTATTTCGGGGCCGAGCGCGTGATGCCGCATTACAACGTCATGGGTGTCGCCAAGGCGGCACTTGAAGCCAGCGTGCGCTACCTCGCCGAGGACCTGGGCAAGGACGGCATTCGCGTCAATTCCTTGTCGGCCGGGCCAATGAAAACCCTGGCGGCCTCCGGCATCGGCGATTTCCGCTATATCCTGAAGTGGAACGAATACAATTCGCCGCTGCGCCGGAACGTGACGTTGGAAGACGTCGGCGGTGCCGGTCTGTATCTGGTTTCCGGCATGTCCTCGGGCGTGACGGGCGAAAACCACCATGTGGATTGCGGCTACAACATCGTCGGCATGAAGGCCGTGGACGCGCCGGATATTTCCGTCGTCTGATCGCCGCACTTTTACTCCCCGGTAATCCCCGATGTGGTAAAAGAGCCGCCCACGTAAGGGTTTCGGCATGTCACACAACTCGTTCGGCCATCTGTTCCGCTTCACGACCTTCGGCGAAAGCCATGGGCCCGCGCTCGGCTGCGTGGTCGACGGCTGCCCGCCGGGCCTGAGCCTGTCGGAAGAAGATATCCAGGTTCATCTGGACCGCCGCCGTCCGGGCCAAAGCAAATACACGACCCAGCGCCAGGAACCGGACCAGATCAAGATCCTGTCCGGCGTGTTCGAAGGCGTAACCACCGGCACCTCCATCGGCCTGCTGATCGAAAACGTCGACCAGCGGTCCAAGGACTATTCCGAGATTTCCGAGAAATTCCGGCCGGGCCATGCCGATTACACCTATTGGAAAAAGTACGGCATCCGCGATTACCGGGGCGGCGGACGATCGTCCGCCCGCGAAACCGCCATGCGCGTCGCGGCGGGCGCGGTCGCGCGCAAAGTGCTGGGCCCGGGCGTAACGATTAAGGCCGGCCTGGTCATCATGGGCGAGAAGGAAATCGACCGCTCGCGCCTGGACTGGGACGAGGTGAACAACAACCCCTTCTTCTGCCCGGATGCCACGGCCGCCGAGGAATTCGCCGACTATCTGGACGGCGTCCGCAAGTCCGGATCGTCCGTCGGCGGTGTGGTAGAAGTCGTCGCCTCGGGCGTGCCGGCGGGCCTGGGCGCGCCTGTCTACGGCAAGCTGGACCAAGACCTGGCGTCGGCGATGATGAGCATCAATGCCGTCAAGGGCGTGGAGATCGGCAACGGCTTCGAGGCCGCCCGCATCACCGGCGAGGCCAATGCCGACGAGCTGCGCGCCCACGGCAACGACGTGGAATTCCTATCGAACAACGCGGGCGGCGTCCTGGGCGGCATCTCGACGGGGCAGGACGTGGTCTGCCGGTTCGCCGTCAAGCCGACCTCGTCGATCCTGACGCCGCGCAAGACCGTGACCAAATCCGGCGAGGATACGGAAATCGTCACCAAAGGGCGCCACGACCCCTGTGTCGGCATCCGCGCCGTGCCCATCGGCGAGGCCATGATGGCCTGCGTCCTGGCCGACCATCTGCTGCGCCACAAGGCGCAATGCGGCTAAGGCGGACCTGAACGGGCCGCCCTTCCCGCCCCCGGGCGTTCGCCGGCAAGAAACCGACAAGGGAGCCTCCATGCGTATCATCGACATCTGCGAGGTGACGAAACCGATCTCATCGCCGATCCGCAACGCCTATATCGATTTCACCAAGATGACGACCAGCCTGGTCGCCGTGGTGACCGATGTCGAACGCGACGGCCGCCGCGTGGTCGGCTACGGCTTCAATTCCAACGGGCGCTATGGCCAGGGCGGGTTGATCCGCGAGAGGTTCCGCGACCGCGTGCTGGAGGCCGATCCGAAAAGCCTGTTGAACGACGCAGGCGACAACCTGGATCCGGAAAAAATCTGGGCCGCCATGATGACCAATGAAAAGCCGGGCGGGCATGGCGAGCGTTCGGTCGCCGTCGGCACCATCGACATGGCCGTCTGGGACGCCACGGCGAAAATCGCGGGCCTGCCCCTGTTCCGCCTGCTGGCCCAGATGAAGAGCCGCGAGGCCGACCCGCGCGTCTTCGTCTATGCCGCCGGCGGCTATTACTACCCCGGCAAGGACGACACACAACTGCGCGCCGAAATGCGCGGTTATCTCAACCGCGGCTACAACGTCGTGAAGATGAAGATCGGCGGGGCCGCCATCGACGAGGACCGCCGCCGCATCGAGGCCGTGCTGGACGAAATCGACGGCGAAGCCCAATTGGCCGTCGACGCCAACGGTCGGTTAGACCTGGAGACCGCCATCGCCTACGCCAAGATGCTGCGGGATTATCCGCTGTTCTGGTACGAAGAAGCGGGCGACCCGTTGGACTACGCCCTGCAGGCCGCATTGGCCGAGTTCTATCCCGGCCCCATGGCGACGGGGGAAAACCTGTTTTCCCATCAGGACGCCCGCAACCTGCTGCGCTACGGCGGCATGCGGCCGGATCGCGATTGGCTGCAGTTCGATTGCGCCCTCGCCTACGGCCTGGTCGAATACCTGCGGACCCTGGACGAATTGGAAATCGCGGGATGGTCCCCTGCCCGCTGCATCCCCCACGGCGGGCATCAGATGTCCTTGAACATCGCGGCAGGCCTGGGTCTTGGCGGTAACGAAAGCTATCCCGATCTGTTCCAGCCCTACGGCGGCTTCCCCGATACGGTGCAGGTCGAAGACGGCCATATCGTCATGCCGGACCTGCCGGGCATCGGCTTCGAAGGCAAGTCGGACCTGATCACCGAAATGCGGGCCCTCGCGGAGTAGCACAATGACCCAAGGCACCTATCTCCATCCCGAAGCCATCGTCACCGGTGAATGGCTGGAAGCGCATCTGGACGACCCGTCCCTGCGCATTTTCGATTGTACCTTTTCGCTGGAATATCAGGGCGGCGACGGCGATCCGTTTCGCGTCGTGACCGGCCGGCCCGAATACGAGAAGGCGCATATCCCGGGCGCCGGATTCCTGGACCTGCAGGCGGATTTCTCCGACCTCACGAGCCCCTATCGCTTCATGCTTCCGGCACCCGAGGCCCTGGCTGCCGCCTTCGCCCGCCATGGCGTCGGGGACGATAGCCGGGTGATCCTCTATGGCCGCGCCAGCATGCAGCGCGCCGCGCGGTTTTGGTGGATGCTGCGCTGGCTCGGCTTTGACAACGCAGCGGTGCTGGACGGCGGAATGGACAAATGGGAAGCCGACGGCCGCCCCGTCTCCGGTGCCCCCTGCACCTATGCGCCAACCAACGGCCTGACCGTCCGCCCTCGCCCGGACATCTTCGTCGGCAAGGATGCGGTGGTATCGGCGATGAACGACGCGGGCGTCTGCACCGTCAACGCGTTGGGCGAAAAACTACATAGCGGGGAGGATGACCGGTACGGCCGCGCGGGCCGCATTCCAGGCAGCGTCAACGTCCCGGCGGCGTCCCTGGTCAACGGCGACATGACCCACCTGCCCGCCGATCAGGCACAGCGCCTGTTCGACGCCGTCGGTGCGACGCCCGATAAGAAGGTCATCGTTTATTGCGGCGGCGGCATCGCCGCCAGCTTGGATGCCTTTCTGCTGTATCAATTGGGATACGAGAACGTCGCGGTCTACGACGCGTCGATGAGCGAATGGATCGCCGACCCGACCCTGCCCCTGGAAACGGACTGAGCCTCAGACCCCGGTCTTCATCTCCACTTCGACGAATGCCATCGGCGCGTCACCTGCGTTAATGACGTTATGTTCCACGCCTTCCGGCCGGTGATAGGCTTCGCCCGCGCCGAAGGTGACCGTCCGCTCACCCCCGCCCGGTTCCTGCAACAGCATCGTGCAGGGCGTCAGCGTGGTGACGACGTAGTCGTATTCGTGTCGGTGCCAGCCCGTTTCGGCGCCGGGCTCGAAATCGAACCGGGTGGCGCGGACTTTCTCGTCATCGACGAGCGGCGTGGCTTTGGCAGTCGGCTTGGTCATCCCGAGGTCCTCCTTCTTTCCTCAGGCCGCCAACAAGCCCGCGTAGGTCTTTTCCGTCCAATGATCGCCCGGCTTGGCCGCCCGGCGTTCGGCAAGCAGGCCGCGCGCCAGGGCGGCGTTGCAGCCTTTCATGGCGGCGTCGATCAGAATCAGTTCGAACAGATCGCGTTGGGCATGGCTGCCGCCGACCTGCCAGACCTCGTAGCGCACGGGCATCATCGCCGCCGTCGCGTCGTCATAGCGCCCTTCGCGGTAGGCGATGATGGCGTCGGCCATAGGTACCCCCAACGCCTTCATGATCGGCAGGTTGCTGTCGGCTTCGTCGCCTTCGTAGGCGGCGAGGAATTCCCGCATCTCATGGGCCTTGCCGTCGCCGACGGCGGCGAGCGCCAACAGGTAGTGCATGTCGACGAAGGTCAGGATGTGTTCCTCGGTCCGCTCGCGCACCTTATCTGCCAACGGCGCCCAGCGGCCGCCGACGTCCAGCCCCATGATCTCCAACCGTTGCAACAGCGAGGTCGCGTTGCAGATATCGAGGTATTCCTCACTGTCCGGTTCGAACACATGAGCGTCGTATTGCGCCATGACGTCGTCCATGCGGCCCTGGTCCATCATCATCAGGGCTTCGTGCCACCAGATGTGGTTCTGGAAGTTGTTGGCCTGGGTCCAATGGGGGCGCAGACGCTCGATCCAGGCCAGGCCCTCGTCCTGGCGGTCCTGCATCTCCATGACATGGGCATAGGCATGGGTCGCCCAGGGGTCGTTGGGCTCCAACTCGATGGCCTTTTCCGCCGCCGCCTGGGCGCGGGTGTACTCCCCGAATTCCTCGAACCCGAAGGCCTGCATACCCTTGAGGTAGGAATACCCCGGCATGTTCTCGGTCCAATAGGGCAGAATACGGTTCACTGAATCCCGCAACCGCCGATCGTCGCCGCAATAGAAATGGCCGAAATGCGCCAAGCGGGCCGCCAGAATATCGTGCGGATAATCCAGCAGGATTTCTTCCCAGACCCGGGCGGCGCCATCCAAGTCCCGGTTGGCCCAATGGCTGACCGCGCGCGCGTGAAGCGCTTCGCGTGGCGTCGCACCCGGCGCCAGTTCCATCGCTTTGGCCGCCGCCCCTTGCGCCTTCGGCACCAATCCACCCATTGCCATGAGCATCATGAAATAACCCTTCAGACAATGCGCCATGATCATGTCGGGATCGGCGGCGAAGATCGCTTTCATGCGGTCGCCCGTATCGGGCGCCATGCAAAGATAGCCGCGAATGGTATGGTTATAGGCATCGATGGCATCCTGGCCGGCAGCGGTCAGGGAAAGCTCGCGTTCGTCTTGGAAGGTCGGCATGGTCCGGCGGATGTCTCTTCTTTGTTGTGAGTACGAAAAACCTACACTATCTCTGGTCCACAGGCGACAGCAGAGGCGCAGCCCCGGCGAACGCCGAGCCCCAACCCCTCAAGGAGACCTTATGAAGCAAATGATCGAAACCGACGCGGCCCAGGTCAAGGAATGGGTCGACGACGGCAGCGCCGTTATTATTGATGTGCGCGAAGCAGACGAATTGGCCCAGGCCCGGGTGCCCGGTGCGATCCACGACCCCATGTCGGCGTTCGATCCGAACCTGATCGCCGGGCACGACGGCAAAAAACTCGTCTTCATGTGCGCCAAAGGCATGCGGTCCTTGCAGGTTGGGACCTATCTTTTGCAGAACGACATGATCGACGAGGCTTATAACCTCGGCGGCGGCATTCAAGCCTGGGCCATGGCAGGCGGGGCATTGGAAACGGGCTGAACCCTATTCCGCCGCAGGCTTCCGAGCACCAATCAGGAATTCCACATTCCCTTCCGGCCCTTTGATGGGGCTTTCCGTGATCCCCAGGACGCCCCAGCCGCAATCGTCGCGGACGAAAGCCTCGACCTCGGTACAGACCTGTTCGTGAACCGCGGTGTCGCGGACCACGCCACCCTTCCCCACATGTTCTCGCCCGGCCTGGAATTGCGGTTTGATGAGCGCGATGAGATACGCCCCGGGTTTGGCCAGGGCCATGGACGCGGGCAGGATTTTTTCCAGGCCGATGAAACTGGCATCGCAGACGACGATATCCAGGGGTTCGGGAATTTTCTCCGCAGTCAGATGGCGCGCGTTGGTCTTCTCCAGGACCACGACCCGGTCGTCGCTGCGCAGTTTCCAATCCAACTGGCCGTGGCCAACGTCGACGGCATAAACTTTGGCCGCCCCGTTCGTCAGCAGTACGTCCGTGAAACCACCGGTCGAGGCCCCAAGATCGACACAGACCGCCCCCGTCGGATCGACGGCGAAATGGTCAAGCCCCTTGGCGAGCTTGAGCCCGCCGCGAGAGACCCAGGGATGGTCCTTCCCCTTGACCGATATAGGTGTGGAGTCTGCGACCTGCTGCCCCGGCTTGTCGATACGGCGGTCCTCGGTGTGGACCAGACCGGCCATGATTAAAGCCTGGGCCTTGGTCCGGTTCTCGGCCAAGCCACGATCGACCAGCAATTGATCAATGCGGATTTTCGACGGCTTCGACATGCCGCCCGCAAACTCAGGCGCGGGCCGGTTCGGTCACTTCGCCGCTGCGCCCAAGGGCGGACAGTACCGTGGCGACGATGCCCGAAGCGTTGATCCCCGCCTGCTCGCACTGGGCTTCGGGCTTGTCCTGCTCCAGGAAGACGTCGGGCATGGTCACGGCGCGCACCTTCAGGCCGTTTTCCAGCAGCCCTTCGTTGGCCATGAACTGCAAAACCTGGGACGAGAAGCCGCCGATCGAGGCTTCCTCGACCGTGACCAGAACTTCGTGGTCGGCGGCCAACTTGCGGATCAGCTCCTCGTCGATCGGCTTGGCGAAGCGGGCATCGGCGACCGTGGTCGATAGACCGCGAGCTGCCAGATCTTCCGCTGCTTTAAGCGATTCTTGAAGACGCGAGCCCAGGGACAAAATCGCGACCGTGGAACCTTCGCGAACGACGCGTCCCTTGCCGATTTCCAGAACGCTGCCCTTGGCCGGCAATTCGACACCAACGCCTTCGCCGCGCGGATAGCGGATCGCCGACGGTCGGTCGTCGATGGAAACGGCGGTCGCCGTCATATGCATCAATTCGGCCTCGTCCGCGGGCGCCATGACGACGAATCCCGGCAGCGTGCAGAGATAGGCCAGATCGAAGGCGCCGCAATGGGTCGAGCCGTCGGCACCGACATAGCCGGCGCGGTCGATGGCGAAGCGCACGGGCAGCGATTGGATCGCCACGTCGTGGACGACCTGATCGTAGGCGCGCTGCAGGAAGGTCGAATAGATCGCGCAGAACGGCTTGTAGCCCTCGACCGCCATCCCGGCGGCGAAGGTCACACCATGCTGTTCGGCGATACCCACATCGAAGGAGCGTTCGGGGAACTCAGCACCGAACTTGTCGACACCCGTGCCACCCGGCATGGCGGCGGTGATGGCGACGATCTTGTCGTCGTCCTTGGCTTCGGCGATTAACGCCTTGGCGAAAACCGAGGTATAGCTCGGGGCATTTGCAATGGCCTTGTGCTGCTTGCCCGTCACGACATCGAATTTGGAGACGCCATGGTACTTGTCGGCGGATTCCTCGGCCGGTTTGTAGCCGTGACCCTTTTCCGTGACGACGTGCAACAGCACGGGCCCCGGTTCCTTGTCGTCCCGAAGATTCTTCAGCACGGGCAACAGGTGGTCCAGATTGTGCCCGTCAATGGGACCGACGTAATAAAAGCCCAGTTCCTCGAACAGAGTGCCGCCCGTGACCATGCCGCGGGCATATTCGTCGACCTTGGCCGCCGCCTGCTCCAACGAACGCGGGAACTTCTTCGCCAATTCCTTGGCGAAATGGCGGGCCGAGCGAAATTGCTTCGACGAAATCAATTGCGACAGATAAGCCGAAAGTGCGCCGACCGGCGGCGCGATGGACATGTCGTTGTCGTTCAGGACGACAATCAGCTTGGCATCCATGGACCCGGCGTTGTTCATGGCTTCATAGGCCATGCCGGCGGTCATGGCCCCATCGCCGATTACGGCGATGACGTTCTTTTCCTTACCCGCCAGCTTGCTCGCAACGGCCATGCCGAGGCCCGAGGAGATCGAGGTCGAGCTATGGGCCGCACCGAACGGGTCGTAATCGCTTTCCGTGCGCTTGGTAAAGCCCGAAAGCCCGCCGCCCTGACGCAGGGTATGCATACGGTCGCGGCGACCGGTCAAAATCTTGTGCGGATAGCATTGATGACCGACGTCCCAGATCAGCCGGTCGTCCGGCGTATTGAAGACGTGATGGATGGCGGCGGTCAATTCAACCACGCCGAGAGAGGCGCCAAGATGCCCGCCGGTGAACGACACACTGCGGACGGTATCCTCACGCAGTTCGACAACCAGTTGCTTCAGTTCATCGACCGAAAGCCCCCGCAGGTCTTTGGGGTCGTTGATCCGATCCAGCAGCGGCGTGGCACTTTCTTTATCCAAGTCTCAAACCCTCGTTTGCTTTTCGGACGCCAGGCCCGAGCTAATTTGAACAGTCAGTGATGCTTCAGCATGTGGGTCAGGCGCGGCGTTCGACGATGAAACGCGCCATCTGCTTCAGAAGGTCACCTTTTTCTCCAAAGATTTCAAGATGTCCGGCCGCCTGCTCGCTCAACATGTCGGCTTGTTGCCGGGCTTTTTCAATGCCCAGCAGGGACACGAAGGTCGCCTTGCCCGCACCGGCATCCTTACCGGTGGCCTTTCCGACGGTGGCGGCATCGCCCTCGACGTCCAACAAATCGTCGGCGATCTGGAACGCCAGCCCGATATCGTGCGCGTAGGCATGAAGCGCCGCGCGGGCATCCTCCGACGCCTTACCCAGGATCGCCCCGGCCTCGGCCGAAACGGCGATCAATTCGCCCGTCTTCATGCGCTGGAGGCGCGTGATCTGAGCCACGTTCAATTCGTTTTCCTCGGCCCAAATGTCCATCATTTGGCCACCGACCATACCGTGGGCACCGGCCGCCTTCGACAGCGCCAGCACCAGATCGGCGCGAACCGAAGGATCCGTATGGGTCGCCGGGTCGGCCAACACCTGAAACGCCATGGTCAACAGGGCATCGCCCGCCAGGATCGCCGTCGCGTCGTCGAATTTGATATGGCAGGTCGGTTGCCCCCGGCGCAGGTCGTCGTCATCCATCGCCGGAAGGTCATCGTGGACCAAGGAATAACAATGTACCATTTCGACCGCCGCCGCCGCGCGCAGCGCAGACACTCGGTCAACGCCGAACAATGCCGCACTTTGCGTCACCAGGAACGGACGCACCCGCTTGCCGCCTTCGAGCGACGAATACCGCATCGCCTCGATCACCCGTGCCTCGGGCGTATCGATCACCGGCAACAGGTCGTCGAGCATCTTTGTGACCTCGGCGGCATTCTCGCTGAGGGCGGATTTGAAATCCGATTTGGAATCGTTCATCTACGTCTTGTTCCGGGAATATTATTGATCGGCGGGTTCAGTGGACAGGTTGCCGCCGGCCCCGACGACGATCTTATCGACGCGCAATTGCGCTTCCTTCAACTTGGCCTCGCAATGGGTTTTCAGCGCGACGCCCCTGGAATAGGCGTCGATCGCCTGATCGAGGGATCCGGACCCCTGCTCCAACCCACGCACGATGTCTTCCAGTTCGGTCATCGCGTCCTCGAAACTCAGGGCGCGAATGTCCTCCGGAATCTCCGTTTCTGCGGTTTTCTGTTTGGCCATGGAATCCCCATTTCGGCAAGGCGCGGGAGTTTAGGCCCGATGCCCAACTGTCGCAAGTGCGAACACCCCGATTTCGGCGGGTCTCGGGCGGTCTATTGGGTCATCAAGGCACGAACGTGCCCGGCGGCGCTTTCCGCCAGGGCATTCAGGTCATAGCCGCCCTCGAGGCAGGATACGACCCGGTTGTCGCAGCAATCGCGGGCGACCCGCAGCAATTCGACCGTAACCCAGACGAAGTCTTCGGTAGACAAGGTCAATGAGGCCAGCGGGTCGCGGGCATGGGCGTCGAAACCGGCGGAAATAATCAGCAGGTCCGGGTTGAACGCCCGCAAAGCCGGAAGAATTTGGTCCCGATAACCGCGCCGGAAGGCATCCGTGCCGTCGCCGGGATTGAGCGGCAGATTGCAGATATTGTCGGCGACGCCCGTATCGCTGACCCTGCCCGTGCCGGGATAGGCCGGCCATTGATGGGACGAGGCATAGAACAGGTTCGGGTCTTTTTCGAACGAATGCTGCGTGCCGTTGCCGTGGTGAACGTCGAAATCGACCACGGCGACCTTTTCGACGCCGGTGGCTTCCTGTGCATGACGGGCGGCGACGGCGACCGTGTTGAACAGGCAGAACCCCATGGCCTGCGCGGCTTCGGCATGATGACCCGGCGGGCGCACGGCGCAAAAGGCATTACGCGCTTCACCCGACAAGACGGAATCGACGGCGGCACAAGCCCCACCGGCGGCGCGCAGCGCAGCCTCGGCGGATTTCGGCGACATGCTGGTATCCGGGTCCAGGTAGACCCGACCTTCGGTCGGCACGTTGTCCATGACCGTATCGACGTATTCCTGGCGATGGGTGTTGGCGACCATCTTGAGATCGACTTGCGGTGCTTGAATGCGCTGCAGGTCGGCGAAGGGTTCCGCTTCCAAAACCTGCATGACCGCGCGCAGCCGTTCGGGGCATTCGGGATGCCCGCGGCCGGGATCATGTTCCTCGCAGGATTGGTGGTAATAAAGCTGCGTCGTCATCGGCGTTTCTTCCCTTCCCGGGGCCCGCCGCCTGTGCCGGACGCCCTGAATGCGATCTAGTCGCTCAATGTTTCTCGGTCGTCAGCACCCGGAGATAGTCCACCAGGTTGGCCAGTTGATCTTTATCCGGCACCCGCTGCACCGGCATTTTGGTACCCGGCAGGAATTTGTCAGGCCCTTTGTCGAATAGATCAAATAAGGTCTTCTCGTTCCAGGTAAAGCTCTTGTTCTGAAGCGCCCCGGAATACTTGTAGCCCTGAACCGCCCCGACACGGCGCCCCCAAAGGCCTTCGAAATGCGGCCCGGACCGCGATGCCGAACGAGCATCCAGCGCATGGCAATTGGCGCATTTGGTGAACAGATGGGCCCCCGGATGTTCGCTCGTCAACCAAGGCTGCGGCCCTTTGTTGTCCTCGGCCCGGAGACCGATGCGGTCCCCGGTTTCCAGATGCCAGACCGCCGTGCTTTCATCCGCGCTTGCGGTCAGGGCGAATTGTCCGTTCGGCGTGTATCGGGTCGCCCAGACAATTTTGTCGTGGACCGGGATGGTGCGCACGATTTCGCCTGACGCCAAGTCCCATTCGACCAGGCGGCCGTCCCGCCCGGCGGATAACGCCCGCGCGCCGTCCGGCGACAGCGCGGCGGCAAAGACCTGCCCCGCGCGCGTATCGCTGTGATAAAGCACCTTCAGGGCATCCCGGCGCGCGATATCCCAGAGCCGCAGGGTGCGGTCGATGCTGGCGGTCAGCAGACGCTCGCCACCCGGTGCCGCCACCATCTTCGTGATCCCTTGCAGGTGGCCCTCCAGCGTTCCCTGGAAGGAACCGTCGGCGATGGACCAGAGGGAGACCTTGCCGTCATGCCCGCCGGCGGCGATCCATTCGCCGCCCCGCACGAAGGCGACGTCGTTGACCGGCGACGGCTGCTCGATCACCGCCACGGGCGCGCCCGTCGCCATGTCCCAAAGACGCACCGTCTTATCCCACGATCCGGTCGCGGCCAAAGTGCCGTCCTCGGATACGGATGCCGCCATGACCTTATGCCCATGGCCGATCAAGCGGTGCAGGACCTTGGCCGTCGCAAGATCCCAAATGATTGCTGTCTTGTCGTCGCTGGTCGTTATGGCGCGTTTGCCGTCCGGTGAGAACACCGCACCCGTGACCGGGCCTTCGTGCGCATCCAGAACCGCGACCTCTGCCTGGGTTCCGAAATCCCAAATCCGTGCCGTGAAATCGAAACTGGCGGTGATCACCAACGCCCCGTCCGACGAGACGTCGACGGCCCGCACCATTCCGCCATGACCGATCAGATCGGCGCGCAGGGGCAGGCTTGCCCCGACCATGCCGGTCAGAAACAGGATACTCGCCAAAGCGATGGCCCGAGCCTGTATCGGTAAGGAAACCTGGATTGGCATGACGATATTCTGGTGGAAATTCCCGGCCTTTGCCAACCGGCTTTTCGGATCGTGCAAATCGCAAGGGTCGATCAATTTGCCCGCAAAACTGCTTGCAATACCAATTGCGGGAGGTCTCGACCGCGCCTAAACTGCCCCCGTCCGTTCGGCGGAAATCCGCCGAAGTTGGGCCCGGCCAGTCCCTTTCGCCGACCGCACCCGCCCGCCCGCCGATCCTTGGGCAAACGCACAGGACCGCCCAAACATGCCTATTGTCCGGCCCGTCGCACGCACGTCGTTCTTCATCGCCGCCGCCATCACGGTCTTCGCCGCCGGCACCGCCCGTGCCCAGCAGGCCATGGACGTCGTCGTCGATCGCGTGATTGCCGAAACCAGCCATCAACACGTCCCCGTCATCGGCCGGTTCGTTGCCCGCCAATCCGGTCCCGTTGCAGCCCGCATCAGCGGTCCGATTTCCGAGTTCAAGGTCGAAGTCGGTGATCGTGTGGCCAAGGGCGATATCCTCGCCGTTCTGGTCAAAGACAGCCTGAAATGGGAACGCGAATTGCGCGTCGCCGAATTGCGCCGCTATCAGGCGGGCCTGGAAACGGCCGCGGAGACGCTGAAGCTTCGCCAGCAGGAACTGGCGCGCCTGGAAGGTCTCCGTAAATCAGCCGCGTTTTCCCAGGCCCGGCTGGACGACAAGCGTCAGGAAGTCGCCGTCGCCAAGGCGGAAATCGCCGTCGCCCGAGGCCAGGCCGAAAGCGCCAAGGCGAGCCTCAGCCTGGCCGAAATCAATCTGTCCTATGCCGACGTCATCGCGCCCTACGACGGTGTCGTGTCGCGCCGCCATACGGAGGCCGGCGCCTTCGTCAATCTGGGCGACCCGCTGGTCACGCTGATCGACGACGGAAACCTGGAGATCGAGGCCGACGTGCCGGCGCGCAACGTCTCCGGCCTGACACCCGGCGTGCAGGTCAACGCCACTCTGTCTCTCGGCAACACGATGTCCGCGAAAGTCCGCGCCGTGGTTCCCGACGAGAATCCGCAGACTCGCACACGTACGGTGCGCTTCACGGTCGCCACAGCGTCCGGGTCCGACGGCATCGCCGCCAATCAGAGCGTCACCTTGAGCATCCCAGCGACGCGCAAGGAAACCGTCACGACGGTACACAAGGACGCGGTTCTCAATCGCATGGGCAAGACCGTCGTGTTCCTGCACGAGGACGGCAAGGCCGTGGTCCGACCCGTGCGCCTGGGCGAAGCGGTGGGCAGCCGCCTGATCGTTGTCTCCGGCCTGGCGGCAGGCGATCTGGTGGTCGTGCGCGGCAACGAACGCCTGCGCCCCGGCCAGGCGATTTCCTTCACGCCGCCGCCCGAACCCAAATCCTAGCCGCCGGAGATCGCCCCCATGGACCTGATCCGGCTTTCCATTCAACGCCCCATCGCCGTCATGGCGGCGGTGCTGATGTTGATCCTGTTCGGTGTTGTCGCCTTGCTGGCGATTCCCATTCAGCTGACACCGGATATCCGCAAGCCGATCATCAGCGTCGAAACCGTCTGGCCCGGCGCCGCCCCGGCCGAGGTCGAACGCGAGATCATCGTCGAACAGGAAGAGGTCCTGAAAGGCATTGAAGGCCTGGAGGAAATCCGGTCCGAATCCCAGGACGGCCGCGGCCGCATTACCCTTGAATTCGCCATCGGCACCAATATGGACAAGGCCCTGTTGCTGGCCTCCAACCGGCTTGACCGGGTTAACAGCTATCCCGAGGAAGCGGACGAACCGTCGATCCAGACGGCCAGCGCCGAGGACAATCCCATTGCCTGGTTCGTGATCCTGCGCAAACCCGGCAACAACGAGGAAATCCATCGCTTCGGCGATTTCGCCGAGGAGGTCATTCAAGACCGCATCGAACGCGTCGCCGGGGTGGCCCGGGTCAATCTGTACGGCGCCGCGCGCAAGGAGATGACGGTCTTTGTTGAACCGGACCGCATGGCGCGCTACGGCCTGACGGTGACCGACGTGGTCGAGCGACTTCGCGCCGCCAATTCATCGGTCTCGGCCGGCGACGTGGACGAGGGCAAGCGCCGCTATGTCGTCCGCACGGAAGGCGAATTTTCGACCCTCGAAGATGTCGCGGACGTCATCCTGCGCTCCGACCGCGATCCGGCGACCGGCCGCTTCGCCCGCGTCACCGTGGGCGATATCGCAACCGTCGCCTGGGACAATTCGAAACCGACCGAACGCATCCGGTTCAACGGCCAACCGGCCATGGCTTTCAACGCTGTGCGCGAAGGCGGCGCCAACGTCATCGAGGTCATGCGCGGCATTCGCGAGGCGGTGAAGGAGCTGAACCAATACGCGCTGCCGTCACAGGCGTTGGAACTGCGCCAAGTCTACGACGAAACCATCTACATCAATTCCTCCATCGACCTGGTGCAGCAGAACATCATCGTCGGCGGCGCGCTGGCCGCCGCCATGCTCCTGCTGTTCCTGCGCTCGGGCGGGGCGACGTTGATCGTCTCCATGGCCATTCCGGTCTCGGTCATCGGCGCCTTCGTCGCGATGGCGGCGATGGGCCGGTCGCTGAACGTCATATCGCTGGCCGGGATCGCCTTCGCCGTCGGCATGGTCGTCGACGCCGCCATCGTCGTCTTGGAAAACATCTTCCGCCACCGCGAACTGGGCCGCTCACGGGCCGAGGCCGCCTACCGCGGCGCCAAGCAGGTATGGGTCGCGGTCCTGGTCTCGGCCCTGACCACGGTCATGGTATTCATCCCGATCCTGGTCATGGATCTGGAGGCGGGCCAGCTGTTCCGCGACATCGCCGTCGCCTTGTCGGTTTCAGTGCTGATTTCCCTGCTGGTCGCGGTGACGCTGATCCCTGCCCTCGCCAACCGGATCCTGGGCTCGCCCGGCGAGGACAGCATCGTCCGCCGCCGCGTGCCTGTGGTCGATGATTTCGCGGCCCTGTTCATGCGATCGATCACCGGCCTGACCCATTGGGTAACGCAATCGCGCCTGCGCTCCATCGCCGTGGTCGCCGTGCTCTGCACCGTCTGCACCAGCGTCACCTGGCTGCTGCTGCCGAAGCTGGAATACCTGCCGTCGGGCAACCGTAATCTGATCATCGGCTATATCGTACCGCCGCCGGGCTACAACCTGGACACCATGGAGCAGATCGCGCGGGGCTATGAAAAAGAGGTCTACCCCCTGCTGAGCGAGGTTTCCGGACCCGAGCCGGACGCCCATGGGCGGCCGAAGCTGAACCGTTTCTTCTTCGTCACCTTCCGCGGGCGCACGATCATGGGGGCCGCCGCGCACGACCCGTCGCGGGTCAAGGACCTGATCCCGATCCTATCGGAAGCCGCTTTCAAGGAACCGGGCACCCTGGGCCAGATCACCCAGCGCTCCCTGTTCGGGCGCGGCGTCACCGGCACGCGGGCGATCGACCTGAACATTCTGGGCCCGGACCTGGAACCGTTGATGCAGACGGCGCTGAAGGCCTATCTGAAGGTCGCGGGCGAGTTTCCCCGCAAGGAAGGCAATCAGGTCCGCCCGCAGCCCGAATTGGTCCTGGGCGCACCTGAGCTACGCATCCGCCCGGACCGGGTCAAGCTGGCCGACAACGGCGTCACCGCGCGGCAACTGTCCGACACCATCGACGCGTTCAACGACGGCCTGCGGATCGCAGAGATCACGGTTGGCAATAAGCTGATCGACCTGATGATCAAGGGCCCGTTGGATCAGGTCACCGAGACCCAGGGCATCAGCACCCTGCCCGTCGTCACATCGGCCGGTCTGATCATCCCCGCCTCGTCCCTGGCCCAGATCGAGATGACGACCGGCCCGACCCAGATCAACCATTTCGAACGTCAACGCGCGGTGACCTTGTCGATCCTGCCGCGCGACGACGTACCGCTGGAGGAAGCGCTCGACATCATCCGCACCAAGATCATCGACCCGATGTACGCCGAAGGCATGCCGCCCGGCGTGTCGCTGCGCCTGACCGGCACGGCGGACAAGCTGGCCCAGACCTGGCAGGCCATGAAACTGGACCTGGGGATCGCCGTGATCATCGTCTATCTGGTCATGGCGGTGCTGTTTGAAAGCTTCCTCTACCCGCTGATCATCATGCTGTCCGTACCACTGGCCACGGCGGGCGGGGTGGTCGGGCTGTCGCTGTTGAACCAGTTCACGTTCCAACCGCTGGACATGCTGACGCTGCTCGGTTTCGTGATCTTGATCGGCATCGTCGTCAACAACGCCATCCTGCTGGTCCATCAGACCCTGGTGCATATCCGCGAGGACGGCATGCTGCCCGCCGAGGCGATCCGCGAGGCGACGACCAACCGCATTCGCCCGATCTTCATGTCGACCTTGACCAGCGTGTTCGGGATGATGCCCTTGGTCGTGTTCCCCGGTGCCGGATCGGAGCTCTATCGCGGGCTCGGCTCCGTCGTCCTGGGTGGGTTGTCCCTGTCCGCCGTTCTGACCCTTGCCATCATTCCGCCGCTATTGACCCTTGTTATCGGGGTCGGTGAGCGTCATCGGCGCGCCGCAGGTGGCAGCGGAGCCGCCCGCGAGGATAGCCGAGAAGCGGCGGAATAGGCAGATTTCCGCGCTTTTCCCAATTCGAATACCCGTATGTCGATATGTTCTAAAGTATGGGGTTCCCTGGCCTTTTGTCCGGTTTAATCCATCGAAGATTTCACTTATACACATCCGCAACATGCCCATACGCGCCCCTGCCCCGTCAGGCCGGCGTGATCGTCAATAACAACACGGAAATACGAACCGAAATGCCGAGCTTTACCGTTGAACAAAACTACGAGCAGGCAAGTGTCCTGCTCAAGGCAATGAGCAACCCCCACCGACTTCTCGTGCTGTGTCATCTGACCCGTGGCGAGAAATGCGTGGGCGACCTGGAAGCCCTGGTCGGACTCAGCCAGTCCGCCCTGTCTCAGCACCTGGCCCGTCTTCGCCATGACGGCCTGGTCAAGACCCGCCGCGACGCCCAGACCATTTTCTATTCCCTGCGCGGCGACAAGGCCCAGACCATCATCAACACCTTGGCCGGAATGTTCGAAGCCGACATCCCCGTCGCCGACGACCGGCTTGCCGCCTGTTCCTAAGGCGCCGCCCGTCGCCTGCCAAGGCAACGATAAAAGCTCTTGAGAAAATGGAAAGGGCGCGGCTCGGCCGCGCCCTTTCGCATGTCTGAACCGGAGATCGGTCCGGCAGGAAGGCCCTAAGGCCGCCCCCGACCGATCCCATGTATCGTTACTTCAATCCGAGCATCTCACGGGCTTCGTCCGGCGTCGCGACACTGGAGCCCATGTTTTCGATGATCGTCGCCGCCCGTTCGACCAAGGCGGCGTTCGACGGGGCCAGTTCACCCGGGCCGAGATAGATGTTGTCCTCGAGGCCGACGCGCACGTTACCGCCCAGCAGAACGGCCTGCGCGACCATCGGGAATTGCTGACGCGAGATGCCGAACGCGGACCAGGGCGCGCCCTCGGGCAGGCAGTTGCGCATGTGCATCATCGATTCCGGCGTCGCCTTGGCACCATAGGAAATACCCAGGCAGAGCTGAAAATACGGCGGCTCGTCGATGTGGCCTTCCTTGATGAGCTGCTTGCAGAGCTCGATATGGCCCGTGTCGAAGACTTCCAGTTCCGGCTTCACGCCGGCGCCTTTGATGAGGTCGGACATCTGACGCATGTGGCGCGGCACGTTCATGAAGGCACGCTCGCCGAAGTTCATGGTCGCCACGTCGAGCGAGCAGATTTCCGGCTTCAGCTTCACGACGTGGGAGGTCCGCGCTTCGGGCCCGACGTATTCGGTGCCCGGACCGGGGATCAGCGGATCTTCGTCGGACGGCATGTAGCGCGCACCCGGGCCGGTCGTCAGGTTGATGATCATGTCCGAGCCGGCGTCTTTGATACGCTTCACCACTTCTTCGTAGTACTCGAACTTCATGCTCGGCGTGCCGTCGGGTTCGCGCACGTGAATATGGCAAACCGCGGCGCCGGCCTTGGCCGCATCGAGGGACGAATTGGCGATCTGTTCCGGCGTGATCGGGGTCGCCTTGGTTTTTTCCGGGGTCGGAGCGCCGCCTGTAACGGCGCAGGTAATAATGGTTTTTTGGCTCATGGCCGGTCCTCCCAATAGGTGTTTGATCTATTTAAGCGGCTCCCGCAGTACTGCGAAAGCGGTAAACGCCGTCTGCGTCGATTTCTCGCAGCACACGTCCCAAGGTCATCAGATGGTGCAGGTGGGCGACGCTCTCGCCCAAGGCGAAGAACATCTGATGCGTATCCAATTCACGCTTGAACAAATGCCCAAGCACGTCGGCGCCGGTGGCCCCGCCTTCGGCCTCGTGCGAGACGCAGGCCGCGACACTTTCGTCCAGGCGCTCCACATGATGGGACGCCAGATCGTCCAGGCGTTCCAACAAGCCGCGAAACGGCCAGTTGTGCGACGGCAAAACCAATGTATCGGCCGGCAGGTCCGTGAATCGCTTCAGGGAGTCCAGGAAAATTCCCAGGGGATCCGCATGAGGTTCCTGCGGCCAGACGGAAACGTTGGGGCTGATCTTCGGCAAAATCTGGTCGCCTGAAATCAGCACCTTCAGATCGGCGCAGAACAGACAGGCATGCTCCGGCGAATGGCCGTTGCCTTCAATCACGCGCCACGCACGGCCGCCGATCTCGATCTCCTCGCCATGGGCGATGCGGCGCACGGCGGCAGGGATCGGCGAGATATTGTTGCCGTAGCGACCGACCCGCTGATCGATGATGGACAGGCGGTCATCGCCGAAGCCCGCCGCCTTGTAGAACGCGTGAAAGATCGGGCCCGCGATCTCGACCGTGTCACGGCTGAGCATGCGGCCCGTCGCCCATTCCGAATAAGGCATCCAGAGCGGCACATCGAAGCGTTCGCACAACCAGCCGGCCAACCCGACGTGGTCGGGATGGAAATGGGTGACGATGACCCGCTTGACCGGCTTGCCGCCGAGCCTGCCGTCGAACACGCGGTCCCAGGCGGCCCGGGTCTCATCCGTGTTGATGCCCGTATCGACCAGGGTCCAGCCGTCGCCGTCCTCCAGCATCCACAGGTTGATATGATCCAATTTGAAGGGCAGCGGCATGCGCAACCAATAAACACCCGGGGCGACTTCCCAGGTTTCACCGATTGGCGGTTCGCCATCGAAAACATAGTCGGGTTGAAAGGCCAAGGACGGGGGGCTCCGGCTGATGGACTCCGGTTGCGGAGTGGGGCGGGAGTTGACCGTTAGCACGGCTTTTGGCGGGAGAGCAAGCGGGCGGGCGGTCTCCGGTCCCTCTGGACCACCGTTTCAGGCCGGGTGGCCTACTCCGAGCGCCCTCCTGCCCGGCTTTCTTCGATCGCCCGAGCCGTTGCCGATACGGCCGAGCGAACGCGGTCGGCCGGGAATGTCATAATCACCCGGGTTCCTTTCCCAAGCTCGCTTTCCATGTCCAATGTTCCGCCATGCATATGCATCAGTTCGCGCGAGATCGACAAACCGATCCCGGTACCGACCCGGTTCCGCGTGCGCCCGCCGGTGGGATTCAATTGGACAAACGGCTCGAACGCCTTCGGAATGTCTTGCGCCGCAATTCCGATCCCTTGGTCTTCGATCTCGACCCGGATCGCACCGCCGTCCGAGATCCCGGCGCGCAGCGTGACTTCCTGGCCGTCGGAGAACTTGGCGGCGTTGAACAACACGTTGATCAGAACCTGACGAATGCGGCGTTCGTCCCCCACGAACAATGGCAGACGCTCGTCGATTTCTGTCCTAAGCGGCAACGCATGCAGATCGTTGCTGCCGCCCGCCGGGTCGGGACGTGAGATCGTGATCGGCGGCAAGTCCTGGATCAACTTCGCCAACTCAATGGTCGATTCCTCCAATCCCAGTTCCCCGGTCTCGATGCGCGAGAAATCGAGCACGTCGCGGACGACGGCCTGCAAATGCCGTCCGCTGCGCAGAATGTCATCCGCGTATTCGCGGTAGCGCGTACTCAAAGGCCCGAACATTTCCGAGCTCATGATCTGCGCGAAACCGATGATCGGGTTCAGCGGCGTCAGCAGTTCGTGGCTCATTTTCGCGAGAAACCGGGACTTGGCCACATTCGCCGTGATCGCCGTGCGCGCCCAGACATAAGACAGCGCGACCGCGGCAACGGCGAGGATCAAGGTCACTAAACCGATCTTGACCCCTAACTCCGCCAACAAGGTATCGCCAGGACGTTCCTGATCCCAGGTTACCTGCATAATCGTTTTGCCGTTCAAACCGACCAATGCCTTGCCGACATCCGTGGGCTCGCCCTCGGCCAGGCGAAAGTTGTGAAACAGGAACCGGCCGCCCAAGTCGGACAGCACCTCGCCATCGAGCAGCCGGAAGAAAACCAACACCGGCCGATTTTCCTGCATCTGCTGATCCGGCGTCGGCTCCTCGAACGTCACGGATCCGGCGGCGACCATATAGACCTTGTCCTGCCAGCGGACAAAGGTCGATGCCACCTCTGATCGCATGGCGGGGACGGCGCGCAAGGGCGCCATGAACGCTGCGGCGTCCGACCCCAGAAACCGCATACCGTCGGCAGGCAGGGCCGGGTCGACAGCCGAGGCATAGAGGGTTTCGTTATTCGTTCCCAATAAGAACGTGCCGGAGTAGTCGAACTCTTCCTGGAGGTAGGAGCCGATATTGCTGTCTGCCCATGCGGGATCGATGCCCCGCGCCACCTGGCTCGCCATATCGTTCCACCAGGCATAATCGACGAGGCGTCCCGTCAGGTCACGGCGCAGCGTGTCGATGGCGGTCCGAGCAAGGTGATTCGTGCTGTTCCGCGCCTGTTCGTTTTCGCGGTCGGCGGCGATGCTCAGGAAATAGATGACGGCTCCAAGAGCGAGAGCAAAGAACACCGCGGAAAAGACGATCGGCTGCCAGAAATACCTGGGTTGCCTGACCGTGGGGCCGAATGGATCTTCGGGTCTACCCATTTTGTCCCTATGTAAAACGCCCCCCTCCCCCGTCTGAACGGGAAGCGCGAGGAGATATTAGTGAATCCCGCGTCCCAGGCAATCACCATAACGGGAGTAGGGATAAATTTCATACTCAAGCACCTCGACGCCCCATAGGGGCTCGACGTACCCTTCTCAAAATTCCTCGCCCGGCCCTTCCGGACAGGTCGGCGGCGGCGCTTGGCGCCAGTCCTCGGCGATCATCAGGCCAAACTCCCGCCCGATGTCGGTATCCACGGCGGCGCCGACCAAATCACGCGCATAGGCAACCATCGACGGGGCGGCGGCGCCGCCCGCATCCCCTTCGTCGCGCAGCTTGGCGCCCAGGTTCTGGATCACCGCGGCACGCAGCCTCGGCATGTTTCGGCACAGCGACGCCTCTTGCCGGTCGTCGCCGACCATCATGGCGACCGTGACATAGACCATCCGGTCCCGCTTGTTCGGATCGAGGCTGTAGCCGCTCAGGTCAACGGCGATCGGCGCGGTGACGACGGCCCGGGGCGACGGCGGTGAAAGTCGCTGGAAGAGCCGCCCCGGCGCCATTTGTCCGGGGCCGACTTCCAAGGCCATGCCGATGGTGATGCAGCCGAACGACAGGAACGCCGCCGAGCCGGCGATGATCGCGGCCGTCTTGAACGGGAAACCACGCCGGCCGGACTTTCCCCGGCGCTTTCCGCCGGTCGATTTGGAAACGGGGCGCGTGGGCCTACGCGGCATGATAGCAGGTCTCGGACCAGTCGAGCGCCGGATCGGCGTCGTCGGATCGGACCTGCGCCAGAATTTCTCGGGCGCGCCCTTTCGGGACTTGCGTCAGATGGTCGTCCGACGCGCTCCAGTAGAAATCCACATGGGCCTGATGGGCCAGGTGCGGGGGCGTGACCACGAAATAATCGGGGTCCAGACTGGAAACGTAGACAAGCAATTGGCGATGCATGGGTTTGGGCTCCTAATCTTCCTTGCGGATGTTTTTTTAAGGAGAGGCAGGTGATGGCTTTGGCCCCATCGACCGAAGCCGACGCGGCAGTCGGTCTCCTAGTTATTGACCAGGCAAACCGGCGATAGGGGGGCCGCTTTTTGATAGAGCGCCCGGTTGAAAGCCGCCCATTCGGAGGGAACGACGGCCGAGCCCCGCGAATGGGAATGTCGGCGGTCGGTGGGGGCGATGACGATGTCGCGGGCGTGAACGAGGTGCGCAATCATGGTCGGTCTCCTCTTGATCGAGTCAGGGGAATCCTGATCCTGAGGAGGAGTCTAAGCGACATGACGCTTCCCTGATATTGACCACAGGGAGAAGCCGGGCGGTTCAAAAGTATGGGGTGAAAATCGCCGGATTTCCGCGCCGAAAGGCGGGGCTACCGAGAAATCAGTGGGCCTTGCTGTATTCGGTGCCCTGGGCCACGATCCAACGCAGCTCTTCCTTCATCAGATCGACGTGACGCGACGAGTCGGCCCGCAGCAGCGCCTGAATGATCGCCGTCTGCACGGGGGCCGGCATCTCGTGGAAGTTTTCCAGCATCAGGAACTTCACGCTGGGCCGTACGGTTTCCGACATCAGCAGGCTGATGACCAATTTCTTGCGGATATCATTCCGCATGTTGCCGGCTTCGGTCAGTTGGAAGAATTCCTGCACGAAGTGACGCGGCGAGACGCTGCCGTCCATCAGGTTGTGCAGGTTCTGACGCAGCGCCGTCGTGTATTCGGCGCGGGTGCGGACGATGAACCGCGAGGTCTCACGCCGCAGCTTGGCGATGGCATTGGGATCGAAGGCGCTTTCGGTGATCAGCGACACCGCGTCCTTGACCGCCGCATGCTTGGTAATGTCGCCGACGATTTCGAACATGCCGGTGATCAGCGGCGTTTTGCGGCCGAGCGGCGACAGGCGCGCGGCGGCGGCCAGCGCCATCGGCGCTTCCGGGTCGCGGGCCGAGACCAGCGCCAGCGGCAACGGGTCTTCAAGCCCGCCCAGGTCGATCGTCGAATTCAGGAAGTTTTCCGGCGCCAGGAACTTGTCGCCGCCCGACGGTACGATCAGCGGCTCACGCTTCTTGTACCGCGTCTTGATATCCAGCGCCGTCTTGACGCCGTCTTCCGTCAAACCGAAGAGTTTCTGACTCATTCGTCCCTCGTCTACCCCTTGCCCGGGTCTTTAACGCCCCGTAACGGCTATCCTGCGGCACGGCCCCCCAGCCGTGATCTCCGCAATCAGGAAACAGCCAGTCCCAGGCGGTCGTTGTCGACAGACCGGCCGCGGGCCACGCCCAGCATCCGATTGTCGTTGAACAGTTTACGGTTTCGCCAATTCAGGAACAAGCGAAGCCCTTCTTCCATATGCCCACGGTCGAACCCCAAATTGAACGCCTGCTGCTGCTGCAGATTGTCGCGCGCCCGAACGGTGCGGATCTGGCCCGGCAGGTCCATGTTGGGAAACATCGACGTGGCGACCACCGCTTCGCTGCCCTTGCGGTCCACCAGAGCGTCGAGAACCAGCGTCAGAAACGCGATCAGACGGGCGGGCATGCGGTCGTCGCCGCAACGCCAGGCCGCGACCGCGGCCGGCGAGGCGCCCAAAGCGCGCGCCAGATCAGCGGTGGACAGTCCCAATTCCGTCAATCCTCGAAACACCGGATAAACATCCCTATTCTCGGTCGTGCTTTCGGCGATGATGGTCATCTGTTCGGCTCCTAGCGATTAGGCCTATGGTTGACCCAGTTCTAAGGTCCGAACGGTAAAAAAGTATTAACCTCGTTTACTTTTGAACATGACGACGGTCACAGGATGACGATTAATCTTTTCACCGCCCGAACACCGAAATGGGGAATGGGAATTGCGCGCGGGTATTGACCTCGGCGGGACCAAGATCGAAGGCATCGTCCTCGACACCGCGGGCACCGAAATCGCGCGCCGCCGGATCGCCGCCCCACGCGGCGACTACAGGGCGACGATTTCGGCGATCCACGGCCTGATCGCCGATCTGGAAGCGGACAGCGGCGCCATCAGTCTTGTCGGTGTGGGTATCCCGGGAACGATCTCTCCGGCCACCGGTCTGGTGAAGAACGCCAACTCGACCTGGCTCATCGGTCATCCTTTCGACAAGGACCTGGAGACGGTCCTCGGCCGGCCCGTCCGCCTGGCCAACGACGCCAATTGCTTCGCCCTGTCCGAGGCTGCCGACGGTGCCGCGGCGGGCGCGGCCAGCGTGTTCGGTGTGATCCTGGGCACGGGCACGGGCGGTGGGTTGGTCCTGGACGGCAAGCCGCTCACCGGCATCAACGCCATCGCCGGAGAATGGGGGCACAATCCCCTGCCCTGGCCCACCGACGAGGACACGCCCGGCGTCCAGTGTTATTGCGGCCTGACGGGCTGCATCGAGACATATCTGTCCGGCCCCGGCCTGGCCCGCGATCACCGCGCGGCGACGGGCGAGGACCTAAGCCCGCCGGAAATCGCTGCCCGTGCCGCGAACGGCAACGCCGCCGCCGAAACAACCATGGCTCGGTACGAAGGCCGCCTGGCACGGGCACTGGCCTCGGTCATCAACATTGTCGACCCCGAGGTCATCGTGCTCGGCGGCGGCCTATCGAACTTGGATCGGCTCTACCACAACGTTCCGGGACAGCTCGACCGCTGGGTGTTCTCAGATACGGTGGCGACACGTCTGGTGCAGAACCGGCACGGCGATGCATCGGGCGTCCGCGGCGCGGCCTGGCTCTGGACAATGAAATCGGACACCGCCCCGTAATTCCAGGTTTTATCCATAAAATACAATCAATTAATTCAATTTACGGAAGTAATGCACGAAGGCAATACTGAGAGCCTGGGCAGTCAACCGTAGAAGGTCATGCGTCATGGCTTGGTTGGTGATCGTTGTTTCTCTGGTCCTTCTGGGGGCCGCCGGTTTGCATCACCTGGGGCCCGCGTTCGCGGTGCTTCTGGGGACGGGCCTGCCGCTTGCGGTCATGGCGCTGATCTCGACGGGGGCCGGCGTCCGGCGGCTTCGGGCGGGCGACGTCACACAGGGGCTGGCGCTCGAGGCGCTGGGATTGGGCAGCGTCCTCCTGCTGGCCCTCATGGGCCGTTGGGCCTGGATAAATTACTTCTGACGTCAGGCGCCCGGGATCAACAGCCGCCCTTGAGGGACTCGATCTTGACCGGCGTCATGAGGATCGAAAAATCACTGAAGAACTGGATGATCTTCTCTGCAATGCCGTCCTCACGGTAATCGACCTGGAGTTCGAAGACAGGCGTGCCCTCACCGCTTTCCTTGGAAAAGAACGCCGCCTGATAGCGCACCACCGGCACGTCGGACGCGAACCCGTTGTCGGCCAACAGTTTCTCCGCTTCGGTGTCGCGATTCTTGGCCGCGACGAAATAGACGCTGGTGTCGTAAGGATTGTCCAAACTGCCGCCGTCGAACAAAGGCTGGGCGAAGGTCTTCTTGCCGGCATGGGCGGCGTTGAGGCTGGCCAGAAGGTGCGCCGTCGGAAACAGCGTGCCTTTCGGCAAGGTCATCGTCCGGGCGGTCTCACCGGTGAATTCCGCCGTGCCGCCCTTGGCGTCCAGGTTGGCCTTGCCCATCAGTTCTTCGGCCAGATGACCGTTGCGCTTGTGCACCAGCTTGTAGCCGTATTCACGGCTGTCCTTGGACTCCCAACTATTGAATGTCCAATCCGTGCGCACGGGCGTTTCCTCGCCGAACAGAACGTCCATGACGATGCGGTTGTTGACGATCCAGCTTTCGCAAGCGTCCGAGAACGAATACGCCATCAGCCCGCGGGCCGCCGTCGGCCCCACACCTTCGCGGCTCTGATTCAGGGTGATTTCATAAACCGCCCGATGGGCCACCAAATCGACCGCCCGGATCGCCGGTGCGCCGGCCGCCTGAACAAACGAAGGCAGCGTCAGGACGGAGATCGCCGCAGCCAGAACCACGGCCCGAAATATCCGGGAAATCGGCATGTGAAGGATCGCCTCTCAAGCACGCGTATTCACGAAAGATAGGCCTGAACAGAGCCCCTGTCCATCGCCCGCGGATCGGTGTTCCCCGGCATAAATTGCCCGCGAGGCGGCAGAAATTGCCGGGTTACGGGGGCCAAGATGCCGGTCATGTTCCGTTAAGCATATGAAAAACCGGAAGTTGCCGTTTGGCCCGGGTCTTGCGTCTGAAATTCTTGAGAAAATGGATGTGGCGAAGCCCACATGCCGACGATTTGGAGGCACCCATGACGGCGATAGAACAGACCCCGATGCCCGCAACGAATAATCGCGCGACACCTCCCGACCGGGCCCCGGCCCGAAGGGTGGCCTGATCGCGTTCATTTTCATTGCGGGATCCAGTGCCCCTGGCATGTAAGGGTCTCGGCACCTTCTGTTTCTCGAACGGATCGCGTTCGGACGAAGAAGGAGCCTTGCTCATGGGAGCAGAACACCAACCTGTTTCATATCTGGATATTCACTCGCAATCGCCGGCTATCGAGGCACCGATGACCAGCACCGGCCTGTCGTCGCGGGAACTTGTCCCCCTCACCCCTGCCCCCCCACCGGACGCCGTCGATTGCGAAGGCGCGGAAACGCCGCCGGAAGAAACCCCGACCCTGTTCGGAAAGCTGACCGGTGGGCTGTCGCTTCGCGACCTGTCGCCGCGCCAGATGGCGGAGGTCAGCCTGGACCTCTATGCCGCCGGCGTCCTGGCCTATGAAGATTACGAACTCCTGGCGTTTCAACCCGAACTGCATCCCCAATACAACGACACGATCGGTGCCCTAACCGGCGAGCCCGCAGGGCCCGACCGGGCGCGCGACTTCGTCTCGCAATGGGAGGAGCGGCTGCACTTCGAACAGCGCTACAATCCGCAGAACACCCGTCTGGTCCGGGAGACCGAGCGCATCGTGACGCTGCTTCAGACCCTCGACGGCCCGCCGGACGGCTCCGGGCGGACCTTGGCTGCCTGAGGTTTCCGACAGTCTCCGGACATGAAAAATCCCGGACGCAAGACGCGTCCGGGATTTCCCTTAAATCGTTAAACCGGGGTAACCGGCGATCAGCGCGTCATCGTCAAGGACGCCAGGCCCGGCCAATCGCGGGCCCGCAGCACCGCCCCCGCATCCGCTTGCTCAAGCGGCGCCGACTTGGCCGCCACGGACCAATCTTCGGGCGTCACACGGATCGCCCAGGTATCGGCGATACCCGCGCGTTTGATGCGATGGAAAATTCCAGCCCGTTCCTCGGACTTCAGCGGCCCGATCACGACGCGGAAGACGTCGCGCGCCTCGCGCCCGATCTTGCCGTGCAGAACCGCCGGGGACAGCCGATAGTGGGTCTGCATATGACGCTTGGCCCGGTCGCCGGCCCGGAAACTGCCGATCACGTAGTAGAAGCCTGACAGGGGCTTGGCCGATGCCGTCGGCTTCACACCTTCCGGCAGAACCGCCGCCACCTGGGTCGCGGACGCCTCGAGCGGGATTTCACCCAACCGGGCGAATTTGACGAAGGGCCGGTCGGCACGCTCGGTACTCGGTTGCAGGGCTGCCATATCGACGCTGACCATGACCGGCAATTCCACAGAAGAATTCGGCGACGCCTCGGTTCCGCCTGCGGTCTGGAATTCGGCGATCTCGGGTTCGGCGGGCAATTTCGCCGGCTCGACGGGGGATTCCGCGACTTGCGCCTCGATGGCTGCGAACCGAATGGCGCCCGGACGCCCCGGTGTACGGGACAGAGCCGCCCCTTTGGCCGACGGAGCAATATCGTCGCCGGATTGATCGGTGCCGGCGGCGGCGACCAAAACGCCGCTGTCGTCCGCATCGCGGCAAATCGTGTTTTCGTCGTCGGTAATCGCCCGGTGGAGGGCGCAATCTTTGTGGGTAAGGGCGGAAATACCGTGATCGGTCAGCGATTTTTCCGTGGTGACCATAGAGAATACGTCGATGGCCCAGGACGCGACCTGGATGGGGACCGGTAGAGCGCAACCGCCCAGAAGCGCGCACGCACCGACCACGAGAATCGACTTCCGCATTTTGAAACCCCCAGTTGGGTCACCGGCAGCCGCACCGGTAATTTCACCCCGTAAAATGGTTCACCCTGATTCCGTTTCGCTCCCCGGCCGTTGCGGCCAACCGAAACGGTTGTTGTTTGTTAACTATACTACCGATTCGGTTATACCTGATCGCGCGAATCGGGGGCCAGCTTTTTCTAAAAAGCTAAGCCTTTTTTATTCCTAATGGAATCATGGGTGGGTTGACGGAGGGAGAAATACTACTCCTGCGATTCATTCCCCTGCCCGGCTGTCGCCTTTTTAGGCAGGGCAAGGCGCAGATGCAGTTCCTTAAGCCGCGAATCGGGCACCATGGAGGGTGCCCCCATCAACAGGTCCTGGGCCTGCTGGTTCATCGGGAAGGCGATGACCTCGCGGATGTTCGGCTCGTCGGCCAGCATCATGACGATGCGGTCGATGCCGGGGGCCGAGCCGCCGTGCGGCGGGGCGCCGAACTGGAACGCCCGGTACATGCCGCCGAATTCCTCTTCGACCGTTTCCTTGGAATAGCCGGCGATCTCGAAGGCCTTGACCATGATTTCCGGCTTGTGGTTCCGGATCGCGCCCGAGGACAGTTCGACGCCGTTGCAAACGATGTCGTACTGGAAGGCCAGGACATCCAGCGGGTCCTTGGTTTCCAGGGCTTCCAGGCCGCCCTGCGGCATGGAGAACGGGTTATGCGAGAAATCGACGCGGCCGGTTTCTTCGTTCAATTCGAACATCGGATAGTCGACGATCCAGCAGAAATCGAAGCGGTCCTTGGCGATCAGGTCCAGGTCTTCGCCGGCCTTTGTCCGCGCGGCAGAGGCGAAGGAGGCGAACTCCGACGGCACGCCTGCAACGAAGAATACGGCGTCGCCGTCTTCCAGACCCAATTCGGCCTTGAGCGCCATCGTCCGGTCTTCGCCGATGTTCTTGGCGATCGGACCGGCGCCTTCGCCGTCGCGGAAGAAGATATAGCCCAGGCCCGGCTGGCCCTCGCCCTGCGCCCAGGAGTTCATCCGGTCGCAGAAGGCGCGGCTGCCGCCGGTCTTGGCCGGAATGGCATGGACGCGGACCTTGTCATTCTTTTCGATCATCCCGGCGAAGACCTTGAAGCCGGACCCCCGGAACGTTTCCGTCACGTCGCACATTTCGATCGGATTGCGCAGGTCCGGCTTGTCGTTGCCGTACTTGAGCATGGATTCCTTGTAGGGAATGCGCGGGAAAGCGCCCTGAGTCACGGCGCGGCCGTCGGCAAATTCCTCGAACACACCCGCCAGAACGGGCTCCAACGCCGCGAACACGTCGTCCTGGGTGACATAGGCCATTTCCAGGTCGAGCTGATAGAACTCGCCGGGCGAGCGGTCGGCCCGCGCGTCTTCGTCACGGAAGCAAGGCGCGATCTGGAAGTATTTGTCGAAGCCCGAAACCATCAGCAGCTGTTTGAACTGCTGCGGCGCCTGCGGCAGGGCGTAGAAATGGCCCGGATGGTTACGCGCCGGGACCAGATAGTCGCGGGCCCCTTCCGGCGACGAGGCGGTCAGGATGGGCGTCTGGATTTCCAGGAAGCCCTGATCGACCATGCGGCGGCGGATCGACGAGATGACCTTGGAGCGCAGGATGATGTTGGCATGCGGCTGTTCGCGGCGCAGATCCAGGAAGCGGTAGCGCAGGCGCGTTTCCTCGCCCAGGTCGGCATCGCCGAAGACCTGCAGCGGCAGCATTTCGGCGGCGCTTTCGACGTGGAATTCGTCGATGCGGACTTCGATATGGCCGGTCGGGATCGCGGCGTTGATGGTTTCCTCGGACCGCTTGACCACCGGGCCGGTGATGGTGACGACGCTTTCGGGCCGCACACCTTCGACCGCCGGGAACAGATCGCCGGACACGTCGATCACGCATTGCGTCAGACCGTAATGGTCGCGCAGATCGACGAACAGCAGATTGCCGTGGTCGCGTTTGCGGTGGACCCAGCCCGACAGGCGGACGGTCTCGCCGACGTTGTCTTCGCGCAGTTGGCCGCAGGTATGAGTACGATAAGCGTGCATCAGATCAAATCTCGTGGTTCGCGCGCGTCTGGGATGGCCCGGTCTGGCAATCGCGCGCCCTTCAATTGCATGTCGCCGATGTCCGGGAGAGGCAAAACGTCCGGGGTTTCTAGGCGCTCGGAGGGCGAAAATCCAGAGAGAATTTGCCGGAGGGGTTTGATCGCCCCCTCCCCTGACCGCGCCGAGTTTGATCGAGAATCTGTGATAACGGAATTCCCAGGGCCGGTGTTATACTGCACTTGCGAAGACGGTCAGCGCCGACCAGAGACACCTATCCCCATCGGCCCCATCGGAGACTTTACCCATGACCATGACTTGGCGTTCCCTCCTCCCCGTTCTGGCGCTCGGCGCCGTTTTGGCCCTGACGCCGCTATATGCCGCACAGCAGGCCCATGCCGCCGGCAGCGATACCCCCACGACCGACGACAAAGACAAGGATAAGAAGGAAGGCAAGGCCTACCAGGAGATCCAGGACCTGTTGAAGAAGGCGCAGTTCGAGCCCGCGCTCGCCGCCTTGCTGCCCTATACCGAAGCCAATCCGGACGACGCCGACGGCTGGAACCTGCTGGGCTATACGTCCCGCAAGCTGGGCCATTACGACGTCGCGTTCGGCTACTACGAACGCGCCCTCGCGATCGAACCGAACCACAAGGGTGCCCTTGAATACATGGGCGAGCTTTACGTCGAGATGGGCCAGAAGGACACAGCCCTCGACCTGCTGGCCAAGCTGCAGCGCCTGTGTCCGCAGGGTTGCTCGGAACTGGCTCAGCTTCAGGGCTTCATCGACGGCTCATCGGAAACGGCCCAGCGCGCCTGGTAAACCGTTCCCATTCGACCGAATGCTTGAAGGCGGGCCCGGAGAGGCCCGCCTTCTTCATTTTCGGGCCGCATCCGCGTCAGCCCTTGCGCTTCGCCTTGTCCCGGCAAACGGCGACATGGTCACGGTAGACGTCATCCATGACGCCCTGGCCATGCGCCAATTGGTGCAGGTTCAGGTCGCCGCCGAAGTTCAATTCCATGATCACCGGCCCGCGGTCGGTCAGTGCAATGTCCCAGGATTGAGTGCGGATGCCCGGCAAGGCCGCCGCCGCGCGTTGGCACAGCGCCATCGCATCTTCGAACTGCGGCAAGGTCGTCCCCGCCAGGCGCGTGCCCGTATCGGGATGGGTCTCGACCGTGGTCAGACGATGGCCCCAACCATTGATCGCCCGCTTGAGGGTGCCCGTCTCCAACTCCAGCGCGCCCAAAAGATTGTCGCCGCGCCAGTAATTGTCGGCGATCTGATCGCCCGCCGGCAGTTTGACCACGGCGCTGACCGGCTTGCCCCGGCCCAAACCGTCCACCAAGACCAAAACCCGCATGGTCGGCAAACGGTCGCCGATCATCTCGCGGATACGGTCGTGGGGCGCCAGGCGTTCCTGGAACAGATATCCCCGATCGTCGCGGAAGCCCATGTAACGAACCAGATCGTCGACCGGCACGTCACAGCCGTTGGCGCGGATGTCGCCGCCCGGCAACCGGTCCAGGGCCATCCCGCCGATTGAGTACATGCCGTCGATGGGCTTGGCGAAGACGGGGCCATCCAAACCGTTCTCCAGAAATTCGGCGAGCCCGTCGCGGTCGCGGATCGCCGGCACCTGCCCCGCCGTGCGGGTCGGATGATAAACCGCCAGCAGTTTCGGCACCGGCAGGCCCATACCCGACGCCGTCGCCTGAAAGATCAGCTTGTCATGGGCCAGCATGTACCAGGCCGACGGATTGCACGCATGATGCAGCGCCGTCTGCGTCCGCTTGCCGACGAACCGCGCCTTGGCGGCCGCGTCCAGGGCCGGGTCCCACAGCCGGTAATACATGTACTCCGGCGGGCTGATGCGCCCGGGGCCGCGGGCCATTCGCCAAATATCGGCCAACAGGGCCATCTGCTTGCGGCCGCCGGCCTTGACGGCGTGGGCCATTTCCTTGGCCATGTCGACCGCCGGTATCCCGTCGAGACGGCGGGCCAGCGCCGTTTCGGCCTGAAAGGCGGCATCGGTGAAGGGGTGGCCGGAAGCGTCGGATTGGCCGCACAGAAAGGACGGCAAGGCTTTCGGGGCGCCGTTTGGGCCTGTCTCAACGTCAGACGAGGCATCCGGTCGCGGGTCCGCGCCGCGCGGGGCGGCACGCATGGGTTTGATGGCGGTCATGGTGTTTCTCCCGACCGCCCGACGATCTCCGGGACCGAGTCTATGCGCCGCCCACACCGGCGGCTGTGCGGCGCATCACACCGGCGTGGTTAGACCAGGATATCGACCCCATCGCCCGGGTCGGGCAGACGCGCGACCCGGCGCACCACGGCGACGCCCAGATAGATGAAAGGCGTATCGGCCAGCGCCAGGATCACCTTCGCGATGTAGCTAGCGACGATGATCTTGCCGACGATCTCCCAAGACAGGCCCAATCCCCACCCCAGGAAGATCGAATTGACGATGATCGTATCGACCAGTTGGCTGGTCATGGTCGAGGCATTGTTGCGCAGCCAGAGATGCTTGCCACGGGTCACCCGTTTCCAGAAATGGAACAACTTCACATCCAGCAACTGCGCCGCCAGATAGGCGGTCATGGAGCCCAGCAGCAGCATACCCGGCAGGGTGAACACGCTTTCGTAGGCCTGCTGAATCTGGGCCACGGTGTCGTAGTTGGGATTTCCGGCTGGCCAGACCGGTGAGCCGGGCACGACCAGGGCGATCTGGACAATGCCCAGCATCAGGATGCTCATGACAAAACCGGTCACCACCATCAGGTTGGCCCGTCGCTGTCCATAGACCTCGCAGACCACGTCGGTCAGAAGAAACGTCAGCGGATAGGTGATCAGCCCGGCGGTCAAGGTGACCGCTTCGCCGAAGATGCCGTCGGGAAAAGTTTCGGGGAAGGCCAGGAACAGCTTTCCGGCGATGACGTTGGTCAACACCAGGATGACGACGAAGGCCGCCATCATGATGCTGAATACGACTTCCGACCTATCCCCCATGGCACCCCCTAATGCTGACCCCGATACCGGTTCCGGCGCGAAAAGCCCCTAAGGCCGCCAGTTTAGCCTTTTGCCTTGCCGGCGAGGAAGCCCCCGAGCATCTCCTGCGGCTCACCGGTTTCGAAGCTGTCGCCGAAGATCGGGATCGTCTCGGCGATGGCTTCGGCCGGCTCCAGCCGTTCCCAGGACCGGACCAACATCTTCTGGGTGCGGATCGCATGCGGGCCCGAGGCGACGATGGCCTGAACCGACCGGTCGAGCAAGGCGTCCAATTCGTCGGGCGTGGTCAGGAATTCGACGAAGCCCCAATCATGGGCCGTCTTGGCGTCGATCATTTCGCCGGTCATCAACAGCCAGCGGGTGCGCCCCCAACCGACCAGATGCGGCAGCAGCACGGCCTCGATCACGCTGGGAAGACCGACGCGGACCTCCGGCATGCCGAATTTGGCGTTGTCGGCGCAGATACGGAAATCGCAAGCCGCCGCCAATTCCATGCCGCCGCCCAGGCAGAAACCGTTGATTCGGGCGATCACCGGCACCGGCAGGTCGCGGATCGCCGCCATGACGCCGTGCAAACGCGTGATGAAGGCGCGCGCTGACGTCGGGTTGAGCGCCGCCATCTCGCCGATGTCGGCACCGCCGACGAAGGACCGGTCGCCCGCCCCGGTGATGACCACGGCGCGCAACGACTGATCGTCGGCGAGCGCCCGCAGGCGATTCGACAAATCCGTCATCAGATCGCTGTTGAGAACGTTCAGCTTGTGCGGCCGGCTGACGGTCAGCCAGGTCACGCCCCCTTTGTCTTCCTGCAGGATGGTTGCGTTCGGGTCGGTATTTTCGGGGGTCGTCACGGTCTGGTCTCCTCGGGAAATGCGTTTCACCGTCGGCTCGGATGATGCGTTCCGTTGTTCCTCCGGCAAGGGTCACGTATAACGGCGGAAAGGCTCTTGCAAAAGGACCGTCTCGCCCAAGGAGGATTCCAAGACATGATTATCGACCACCGCACCTATACCGTTCAGCATGGTATGTCCAAAGAGTACATGGCCCTGTTCGAAGCCGAAGGCCTTCCCGTACAGCTTCGCCACCTCAATCTGGTCGGGTTTTTCCAATCGACCGTGGGGCCGCTGAACCAGATCATCCACCTGTGGCGCTATGACGATTTCGCCGATATGGAAAAACGCCGCGCCGCGCGGGACGCCGACCCGGATTGGACGGCCTACCTGAAGAAAAGCAAAGGCATGATTCTCATGCAGGAAAACAAGATCATCACCCCCACCGGCTTCTCGCCCATAAAATAAATGAAGCTGATCACCGATAACGACGAACTGAAAGCCTTCTGCGCGCCGCTCGCCTCGGCGGAATTCGTCACCGTCGACACGGAATTCATCCGAGAGCGGACCTATTGGCCCGTGCTCTGCCTGTTGCAGATCGGCGGCCCGGACGACGCCGCCGCGGTCGACGCCCTGGCGCCCGGTATCGATCTGACACCGGTCTTCGACTTGCTGGCCAACCGGAACGTGCTGAAGGTCTTCCATGCCGCCCGCCAGGACATGGAAATCTTCTGCCGCGCCATGGACGATTGCCCGGCCCCGGTGTTCGACACCCAGGTCGCGGCCATGGTCTGCGGCTTCGGCGATTCCGTGGGCTACGAGACCCTGGTCTCGAAGCTGTGCAAGGCGTCGATCGACAAAAGCTCGCGTTTCACCGATTGGTCGGCCCGGCCGTTGTCGGAAAAGCAGATCAAATACGCCCTGTCGGACGTCACCTACCTGCGCACGGTCTATGAAAAGCTCCAGGCCAAGCTGGAGCGGAACAATCGCACGCCCTGGGTCGCCTCGGAAATGGAGGCGTTGCAGGACCGCAGTTTCTACATGACCGATCCACAGGAAGCCTATCAGCGGCTCAAGACGCGGCGCCCGACGGCGCGCCTGTTGGCGATCCTGCGCGAGATCGCGGCCTGGCGCGAGACCGAGGCACAACGCGCCGACGTGCCGCGCAACCGCATCTTGCGGGATGAATCCCTAGTCGAAATCGCCCACCACCCACCCAAGTCGGTCGAGAACCTGGCCCGCATCCGTGGCCTGTCGCAGAAGATGGCCGAAGGCTGGCAGGGCCGCCAGATCATGGAAGCGGTCGAACGCGGCCGCGCCCTGCCTGACGCCGACTGCCCGAAACCGGTCGAGAAACCGCAACTGCCGCGCGGTATCGGCCCGGTCGCGGACCTGTTGAAGGTATTCTTGAAGATGTGCGCCGAGGAATCGGAAGTCGCCCAGCGGCTGATCGCCAATTCGGAAGACATCGACAACCTGGCCGCTTTCGGCGAGGACGCGAACATTCCGGCGTTGTCGGGATGGCGGCGGGAACTGTTCGGGGATGCCGCGTTGAAGGTCCGCGACGGGCGCATGGCGCTCGCCATCAAGGACCGCAGCGTCACCGTGATCGACCTGCCCGACACGACATGACCACGCTCAACCAAGAGGCCTAGTTCAGGAGCCCACCCCCATGCACCGCCTTGTCGGCCAATACGACTCCCCCTTCCTCCGGCGCGTCGCCGTGACGATGCATTGCTACGGCATTCCCTATGAACGGGACGTGCTGTCGGTCTTCCGCAACGCCGACCAGGTCGCCGAGATCAATCCCTTGATCAAGGTGCCGGTGCTGATCCTACCGAATGGGGAGAAGGTCTTCGACAGCCAGATGATCCTGGACTACCTGGACGAAGAAGCCGGACCGGAGAAATCCCTGACCCCGGCCAAGGGGGCGGAACGGCGGGCCGTCCTGCGGGCCGTCACCATCGGTTGGGGATTGGCGGAGAAAAGCGTGGCGCTGTCCATCGACAAGAACATGCACGCCAATGCCCCGTCCCTGCAGTGGCGCCACCGGGTGCGGCTGCAGATCAAGCTGTGTCTGGAATGGCTGGAAGACGCCGCCGATGCGGACGGCCCCTGGTTCTTCGGCGACAAGATGACCCAAGCCGACATTACCGTCGCGGCGGCGTTGGATCATGTCGGATTCCGCCACGAACGGGAACTGGATTGGGACAACCATCCGAAATTGAAGGCGATCTACGACCGTGCCACGGCGCTCGATTGCTTCAAGGCCGTGCCGTTGATGGAGGGCTGAGGCCCTGCGGTCACCCGGCGGCCATCCCCGGTCAGTCGTCCCGGTCGGGTAGCTTGCCGAAGCCGGAGCCTTCGAAACCGAGGACCGAGGCCAGGGTCTTCAGCCGCCTCTCGACGGCGTCCCCCGCGAACACGGACCGGTCCCGCGTCGGCAAACGTAGCAGCAGTTTGCCGGCCGACGGCTTCAATTCCGTGCGGCTGATCAGCCCCGGGGCCGACCCGGAAATCGTATGGGCCAGCCGCAAGGCCAGGCCGACCGCATTGGCGGCGCGGTGATCGCTTTCTTCCATCAGGTGCAGAACCGGGGCGGCAAAGGAGGCTTCCGGGTCGCCGTTGTAGCGGACGAAGACGGCCATCGCCAAAAAGGCCCGGTCCATATGCGTCATCCCTGCATAGGGCAGACGCAACACCCGATAGAAAGCATGTTCGGCCCGGTAGTCCGGGTGCTCGGTCCAGCCGATATCCGACAGCAGGCAAGCGGCGTAGCGCAGGCGGGCATACCGGGCATTTTCCTCGGCGAACAGCGGCGACATCCAGTCCCGCATTTCCGTCCCCGACAAGGTGAAGCGACCCGTCTTCTCGGCCAGCGTCTCACAACCGGCGATCAACGGGTCCTGGGTGCGGATTTCCTTCGGCAGGCCCTTGATCATCTGGCCTTCGCGCATGCCGAAGCCGGAGAACACGATCTTTTCCGGGCGCGCGATGTTCAACAACCTGTCCATGGTCAGGGCCGCGAACGGCAGAGTTTCCATGCGCCGGCGCGGCACCGGCATCTGGTGCAGGGATTCCTTGCCCAGGCCCGACAGCACCTGACAAAGATGGCGCAGGTCGGAATACCCTATCGTGAAGCCGTCGATGATGTGGATCGGGTAATGGGTTTGTTCAATGAAGATGCGGGCAAGCGTCCGCCAGGATCCGCCGACCGCAAACAACGTCCGGCCCCGAATGTCCTTCAACCATTCGTGATGGGCGAACTGTTCCTCGACCAATGGCCCCGCCTTCTGGATATCGCCGCCGACCGCGTCGGGGAGACGAAGGTGGCCCAGCGGCAAAGTACCGTTGGCCCCGAACTGCCCCTTGTCCAGGGTGATCAGGTCGAGCGAGCCGCCGCCCAGGTCGCCCAGCAAGCCATCGGCCTTGGGCACGCCGATCAACAGGCCGAGCGCCGACAGGCGCGCTTCCTCGGCGCCGGATGGGATCTGCACCTCGACCTTGAAGGTGTTCTCGATGTCCTCGACGAAATGCAGGCCGTCGGCGGCATCGCGCACGGCCGCGGTGGCGACCAGTTCCAAGCGCTCCACTCCCATGACCTTGGCCAGCCGGATAAAACGGGCAAGTGCCGCCTGGGCCCTGACCACGCCTTTCTTGTTTAGCTTGCCGGTCTTGGCGAGGCCACGAACCAGACCGCAATCGGCCTTTTCATTGAAGATGGGAACGGGCAGACGTGCCGGTGTGTCGTAGACCACGAGACGCACGGAGGACGAGCCGATATCAACCACGGCGACGCGGCCATGGGCCTGGTCGTCGGTACGCAAGGCGGACTTGGACGCGCCGTCCGTCGCGCCGGTGTCTCTCAGAAGGCTCATGCTATTCCGATGTTCTCTCGGATTGATCCGGATATGCCGGCACCTATTTGCCGTTCTGCCCCTTCTTCCCCGCCTTCTTGTCCAGGGCGCTTCCGCGGCCCGACAGGGAGGGGTTCGTCATGAAGTAATTATGCGCGGAAAAGCCGTCTGAATCCAACCGCGAGAACCCGCCCTCGCCGTCCAGCACCCAGCTTTGCGCCGTGTCCTTGAGGTTGGCGCCCATGATTTCGTCCAGGACCTGCGCATGCACGGTCTCGTTCTCGATGGGGACCAGGGTTTCGATTCGCCGGTAGAGATTTCGCGGCATCCAGTCGGCCGAGGAAATATAAACCTTAGCCTGGCGCGACGGCAGGTCGGCGCCGTTGCCGAAGCAGACGATCCGCGAATGTTCCAAAAACCGGCCGACGATGCTTTTGACCCGGATATTTTCCGACAGCCCCTCGACCCCCGGCCGCAGACAGCAAATGCCGCGCACGATCAGCTCGATCTTCACGCCGGCTTGCGACGCCTTGTAAAGCGCCTCGATCATCACCGGATCGACCACGGAATTCATCTTGGCCCAGATCCCCGCCGGCTTGCCGGCCTTGGCATTGGCGGCTTCGGCCTCGATCAGATCGACCAGCCGGTCGCGCAGGGTCAGCGGCGAGAACGTCAGCTTCTGCATCGCCGTCGGCTTGGCGTAGCCGGTCATGTAATTGAATAGTTTGGAAGCGTCCTGCGCCAACAGCGGATCGCAGGTGAAGAAGCTCAGGTCCGTGTAGATCTTGGCCGTGATCGGGTGGTAGTTGCCGGTCCCGAAATGGCAGTACGGGCGCAGGTCCGATCCTTCGCGGCGGACGATCATGTTGACCTTGGCATGGGTCTTCATATCGACGAAGCCGTAGACCACCTGCACCCCGGCACGTTCCAGATCGCGCGCCCAACGGATGTTGGCTTCTTCGTCGAACCGGGCCTTCAATTCGACCAGGGCGGTGACGGACTTGCCCGCCTCCGCCGCCTCGATCAGGGCCGCGACGATCGGGGAATCGTTGGACGTGCGATACAGCGTCTGCTTGATCGCCACCACATTGGGATCGCGCGCCGCCTGGCGCACGAACTGCACCACCACGTCAAAGCTTTCATAGGGGTGGTGGACAATGATGTCCTTCTGGCGGATCGCCGCGAAGATGTCGCCGCCGAAATCGCGGATGCGTTCGGGGAACCGCGCGTTGAACGGCGTGAACAACAGGTCCGGCCGTTCGGACAGGATCAATTGCTTGGTATCGACAAGGCCGAGCAGGCCCGGGTTAGGCATGACGTCTTCGGGCGAGGCATCGGTCTCGGCAATCACGAAGTCGCGCAGTTCCGATGGTGCGTCGGCGTTGAAGGTCAGGCGGATGACCGTGCCGCGGCGGCGGCGCTTGAGCGCGGATTCGAACGTCCGCACCAGGTCTTCGGCCTCTTCGTCGATTTCCATTTCGCTGTCGCGGATGACGCGGAAGGTCGCCTTTTGCAGAACCTCGAAATTGGGAAACCAAAGATCGAGGAACAACGCGATGACGTCTTCCAACGGAATGAATCGCGTCGCCTCGCCCGGCAGGCGGATGAAGCGGTCCAACTGGGTCGGCACGGGCAGGAGCGCCCTCAGCGGCTCCTCCATCCCCGGCTGGGTCAGCGACAGGACCAAGGAGAAGCCCATGTTCGGCATGAAGGGGAACGGGTGCGCCGGGTCGATGGCAAGCGGCGTCAACACCGGCATGATGCCGTCGACATATTTGCGCAGCCAGGTCTTCTCGCGCTGGGTCAGTTCGTCGGGGCGGACGACGGCGATGCCTTCGCCCCGCAACTCCTGAACCAGATTGCTCCAACAGGAATGTTGGGCCTGCATCAGGCGGCCGACTTCCTGGTGGATGGCCTGCAACTGTTCGGCGGGCGTCTGGCCGTCTTCCGACGGCGTGCCGACACCGGCCCGCACCTGGCCCTTCAGACCGGCAACACGGACCATGTAGAACTCGTCCAGGTTGGATGCCGAGATCGACAGGAAACGCAGACGCTCTAACAGCGGATGGTTCGGGTTGTTGGCTTCTTCCAGGACACGGAAGTTGAAGGCCAGCCAGGAAATTTCCCGGTTGATATAGCGTTCGCGCAGCTGTTGCGTACGCGCACGGCGTTGCGGGGCGCGCGGCGTCTTGCCGCTGCCCTTGCCGGTTTCCTCGGCCTTGCCCGATCCGTTTACGAACACGTCATCCATGGTGCGAATCATATCCCTCCGCCCCGGCGAAGTCACCGGGGGCGATTGTTACTCTACCATGACAGTCTTTATGGCGAGTTAAGGGCGCCGGGGCGGTCAGTCAGCCACCGGACGCTCCTCCCAACACCGCGTCCACCGCCGACAGCAGATCCGTCGGGCTGAAAGGTTTCAACAGGCTTTGCACGGCACCGAAGGCTTCCATGGAATCCGCATAAGGCTGTGCGACGCCGGTGAACCCGCCGGTCACCGCGATCACTGGCACGTCCGGAAATTCCCGCCGCAGGCCGGACAGGAATTCGATCCCGTCCGTCCCCGGCATGAATACGTCGCTGATGATCAGATCGAACGGTGGGTCGGTCCGCAGTCGAACGGCGGCCATGCCTTCATCCCCATTCTCGGCGAGCGCGACTTCGTGGCCCGCGCGCGTCAAGGTCATAGAGATGAAATCTCGGACATCTTCGTCGTCATCCAGAACCAGAATGGCCGCCATGGCAAGTCTCCCGCCTTACCGACCTCACCCCCGATCCGATTACAATGTCCCAGGATAGGCGCCGCCGTCCATGAGGAAATTCTGCCCGGTCATGAACCCGGCCTGGTCCGAACAGATGAACGCGCACATTTCGCCGAATTCATGGGCGGTTCCGAACCGGCCCGCCGGGTTTTCCGCGGAACGCTTGGCCCGCATTTCCTCGACGCTGATGCCAGCCTGATCGGCTTTCACCTTCATGTTGGCACGTAGACGGTCCGTTTCGAACGGCCCCGGCAGCAGGTTGTTGATCGTCACGTTGTGGCGCACGGTCTTGCGCGACAAACCGGCAATGAACCCGGTCAGGCCGGCGCGGGCCCCATTGGACAAACCCAGGATTTCGATCGGCGACTTCACGGCGGCCGACGTGATGTTGACGACCCGGCCGAACTTGCGTTCGATCATGCCGTCGACGGTCGCCTTGATCAGGAAGATCGGCGTCAGCATGTTGGCGTCCAGCGCCTTGATCCAATCGTCGCGGTCCCAATCGCGGAAGTCGCCCGGGGGCGGGCCGCCCGCGTTGTTGACCAGAATGTCCGGCTCCGGACAGGCGGCGAGCGCCATGTTGCGGCCTTCCTCGGTCGAAATGTCGCAGGCCACGGTATTCACCGTGACGCCTGTTTCCTTGCGAATCTCCTCCGCCGTCGCCTCCAACGGGCCCGGCGTGCGGGCCAGAATGGTGACGTCGACGCCTTCGCGCGCCAACGAGAAGGCACAACCCCGGCCCAGTCCCTTGGACGCAGCACAAACCAACGCCTTTTTACCGGCGATCCCTAAATCCATGTGATGTCTCCTTTTTTCGCTAGCGGCGGCGTGAAGCCGCCGATCATTGCCCGCCATAGGACAAGGGAAAGCCCCCGTCGGTCAAGAGGCCACGGACCGGCATTCCTGTCACCAGAACGTCACTTTACTTCCACAGGACCGGAACCCAGAAGAAACCGTTTGAAACGGGCCGTAAGGAGCCGTCACGTGACCCGATCCGCAATGCGCATCTCGGTCGTCACCGATGCCTGGTACCCGCAACCGAACGGCGTCGTCCGTGTCATGAGCACGGTGGTCGACCGCCTGAAGGACCAGGGACACGAGGTCCAGGTGATCTCGCCCAACCTGTTCACCACCCTGCCCTGCCCGACCTATCCGGAAATCCGCCTGTCGCTGATGCCGGGCCGGACGGTCGCAAGGATGTTGACCGAATTCGCCCCCGACGCGATCCATATCGCGACCGAAGGGCCGCTGGGCGCCGCCGCCCGGCGATACTGCCGATCGCGCGGCCTGCCGTTCACCACGGCCTATCATTCCAAGTTCCCGGAATACATCCACGCCCGGGCACCCGTGGTACCGCTCAGCCTGCTGTACCGCTGGATCAGGGGCTTTCACGCGCCGTCGGCACGGGTCATGGTGCCGTCCCATTCCGTCCATGACGAACTGGTCGACAAGGGATTCACCAACGTGCGGCCCTGGTCCCACGGCGTCGATACGGAAATCTTCAAACCGGGGCCCAAGGACTATCTGGATCACCTGGACCTGCCCCGCCCCGTCCATATGTTCCTCGGCCGGGTGACGGTGGAAAAGAATCTGCCGGCGTTCCTCAATCTGGACCTGCCGGGATCGAAGGTCGTGATCGGCAGCGGCCCGGCCCGCGAAGGCCTGATGGCCCGCTATCCCGATGTGCCGTTCTTCGTCGCCGACGGCGACCGGGAACTGGTGAAGTACTACAACGCCGCCGACGTCTTCGTGTTTCCGTCGCTGACCGATACCTTCGGTCTGGTGATGTTGGAGGCGTTGGCCTGCGGCGTGCCCGTCGCGGCCTTCCCGGTGACCGGCCCGAGGGATGTGATCGGCACTTCGGGTGTCGGCATTCTGGACATGGACCTCGCCGCCGCCGCGGTAAAGGCCCGCGCCATCGACCCCGCGGCCTGCCGGGAGCATGCCCTGAAATTCTCCTGGGACGCCGTGGTCAGCGAGTTTCTGGACTACCTGGAGCCGTTCAGCCCCGTTCAAGAACCGCCCGTGCAAGCGGCACAGTAACCCCCCGCTTGAGGGCCAGGGCCTCGGTGTCGATCGCCGCCGCCAGATCGGCGGCGGCCCGGAAGGTGCGGTCCATGCGCGGCACCAGATAGGCGACGACTTCGGCATCGACCTTCATCTGCCGATCCGAGAAATGCTTGACCAACAAGGCCGCCAGCAAGGCGTCGTCGGGCGCGGTGATCTCGGCCACCGGTGATCCTTTCAGCCGCGAGGCCAGATCGGCAAGACCGATATTCCAGCGGGCCGGCGGGGTCCGCGCCGTCAGCAACACATGCCCGCCCGCCGACTTGAGGCCGTTGAACATGTGGAACAAGGCTTCTTCATCCCAATCGGCGCCGGGGCGATCCAGGTCCTCGATCACGAAGGGGCCAGGCCGGTCGGCGGCTTCGGCCTCGGGCGCCACCAACAGGCGGCCGCCGGATTTGGCGAGAAAGACCTGCGCCAAATGCGATTTACCGCAATCCTCGGGACCCCAGACACAAAGCAAGGGGCCCGGCCAATCGGGCCAGCGGTCGATCCAATCGACGGCGGCGGCGTTGGCGGAAGTAACCAGATAATCGTCGCGTTGCAGGGCCGGCCGGTGTTCGAAGAGGATCGGAAGCTGTTTGGGCCCGCTCAAGAACCGCCCCCGGAGCCTTGATCGTAAAGGGAGCTTTTCTTGTAGCGCCCGAGCGCGTAGCGGATCAGCACGCCGATGACCGCCGCCGCGGGCACGGCCAGCAGCACCCCGGTGAAACCGAACAGCGCCCCGCCCGCCATCAACGCGAAGATGATCCAAAGCGGATGCAGCCCGACCCGGTCGCCGACGAGGCGTGGCGTCAGGACATAGCTTTCCAAGGTCTGGCCGACCAGGAAGACCCCGGCGACGGCGGCGATATAGCCCCAGCCTTCCATGCCGAATTGGAAGAAGGCGATACCCAAACCGACGAGCATACCCACCGTCGCGCCGACATAGGGCACGAAGGAAATGAACCCGGCGGCCAGCCCGACCAGCAAGCCCGAATTCAGGCCCAGCAGCGTCAGCGCGATACCGTAGAACGCCCCCAGGGTCAGACAGACACTCGCCTGGCCCCGAATGAAGCCCGCCATGGTCTCATCGATCAAACGTGCTTGCTCGCGGATTTCCGGGGCCGCGTCGCGCGGCAGGTAGGAATCCACCCAGGCGACGATCTCGTCCCATTCGCGCAGCAGGTAGAACGACACGATGGGCGTGATCAGGATCAACGACATGACGTTCAGGAAGGCCAGGCCGCCGGACAGGATTTCGCCCAGCAGATTGCTGATCCATTGGATGACCTTGGAGCCGTACTTGCCTGCGGCTTCCTTCAATTCGCCGCTGTCGGCGCTTGGAAAGTGGAGTTGCAGATCGGCCAGGAAAGGTTGCAGCCAAATCCTGAACTGAGAGAACGCCTCCGGCGCCAGCTTGATCAGACCGACCACCTGATGCTGCAGCAAGGGCAGCAGGACGGCGATGACGCCGACCACGGCGGCGAAGAACCCGATGGTGATGACCGTCGTCGCGAGCGCCCGGGAGAAGCCCTTCTCCTCCAACCGGTCGGCAACCGGGTCGAGGAAATAAGCCACCGCCATGCCCGCCACGAAGGGCAGCAGGATGGCAGACAGCAAATGCACGAGAACACCGGCAACCGCCAGACCGCCGAGCCAGTAGAGCATGCGCCGATCGCGGCTCATCCGGCTTTGGTCCCGCCGCGCAGCGGCTCCAGCGTCCAGAAATCGCCCTGGCCGCGCAGAGCCATGTCGGCCTGCTCGAGCGCGATGATCAGCTGTCCGATATCGCCGATGTAATGCAGGATGACCTGGGCCTCGGCCCGCGACAGCTGCACCAATTCCGTCTCGCGGACGACCGCGACCTGACCGATCTGTTTCTTCAACTCGATCCATTGGCGCAGGCCGGTAATAGGCACGCGTACGGCGATGGCTTCCTGACGCGCCGACTGCAGCAGGTTGTCGCGCTTCCAATTGTCCTCGATCAACTGGGTCACCTGCCCTGCCGCCCGCGACATCAGGGATTCCGCCGTTTCGCCGAATTCGGAGACGTAGGTCACCACCGTGGTCTGCGGATCGATGGTCAGGTTGTATCGGGTCAAAGTCACGTCGAGCACCCAAAGCGAGCGCGCCGGATCGTGGCGGATCGACGCGAAGGCCACGGCGACGCTGCCGGCGTCATAGCGCTTGGCCATGGCCCGGAGGCGCTGCTGATCGCCGGAGACGACCTGATCGACGCCGATGGCGGCGACATCGGCGAGATCGCCCAGCGGCAGGATCGTCGGCACAAGGCTGACCTGGGATGAGCGTTGTTGCCAGGCGGCGCGCCAGGGGTTGGGGTCATCCCACAACAACAGCGCGCCCGCACGGCGCAGGACCGGCAGGACCAATACGGGCTTCGACGGCGTCTCGGCGAACGGAATGTTGAACGCCCGCAGCAAATCGCGCACCTCCCCCGGACGGAATCGGTAGTTCAGCCGCGCGAGATAGCGCACCGACGACGACTTCTCCTCGGCGATCGAGAAATCCTGGATGTATTCGGTGATCTCTTCCGGCGACAGCCCCGGCAGGCGGGCATAATCGGATTTCAGGGTCATGCGTTCCAACAGGATCGTCATGGCCTTCTGCTGGCCTTCGTTGAGCGCCTGCTGGCGGGCGGCGGCGGCGGTCTCGGCGGTTACATCGACGGCCACGCCCCTGACTTCGTAGGGGTTCTCGACCTGCGCCCGGGCGGGCAGGCCAGCGAGACAAAGCAGCCCGGCCGCCAATACGGCCATGGCGGCCCGGCGCGGGGACCATTCCTGCGTTGCAAACCGGCGGGGATTAAGTATCTTCGCCTCCATCGACGCGTTGGGCCGGCCGCGAAGCCGACGGGCCTTGAACGGCGCACAATCTAGCACACCCGACCGAGGGAGGAAGGGATTAGCGACACGGATAAAAACGGCGCGCCCCCGGCCGAAGGCCAAGGGCTCAGCTATCGCGACGCGGGCGTCGACATCGACGCCGGCAATGCCCTGGTGGACGCCATCGGGCCGCTTGCCAAATCGACCCACCGGTCCGGTGTGATGGGCGGCCTGGGCGGCTTCGGCGGGTTCTTCGACCCGCGCGCGGCGGGCTACACCGACCCCATCCTGGTGGCTGCCACGGACGGCGTCGGCACGAAGCTGAAGATCGCCATCGACGCCGACAGCCACGACGGGGTCGGGATCGACCTGGTCGCCATGTGCGTCAACGATCTGGTGGTTCAGGGCGCGGAGCCGCTGTTCTTCCTGGATTACTTCGCAACCGGCAAGCTCGCCCCCGACGCGGCGGCGCGAATCGTCGCCGGTATCGCCGAAGGTTGTCGTCAGGCTGGATGCGCCCTGATCGGCGGCGAGACGGCGGAAATGCCGGGCATGTACAAGGACGGTGACTACGACCTCGCGGGCTTTTCCGTAGGTGCCGTCGAACGCGGCCAGGAACTTACCGGAACCGGCGTCGCCGCCGGAGACGTGGTTTTGGGCCTGGGATCGTCCGGGGTTCATTCCAACGGCTTCTCGCTGGTCCGCAAGGTCGCCGAACGTGCGGGCGTGACATATGGCGACCCCGCCCCGTTCCAAGACGGCGCGACTCTGGCCGATGCCCTGCTGACGCCGACGCGCATCTATGTAAAATCCTGCCTCGCCGCGATCCGTTCGGGTGGCGTCAAGGCGCTGGCCCATATCACCGGCGGCGGCCTGCTGGAAAACATTCCCCGCGTCCTGCCCCAAGGTCTGGGCGTCGAACTCGAAGCCGGATCCTGGCCCATGCCCCCGGTGTTTTCGTGGCTCAAGGAAGCCGGCGGCATCGCCTCGGAAGAGATGATGCGGACGTTCAACTGCGGCATCGGCATGGTCGTCATCGTCGCGGCGGACAAGGTCGCAGACCTCAGCAACCAATTCCTGGAAACCGGCGAGCAGACCTTCCTCATCGGCCGGGTCGTCGAGTCCGACGACGACGAGCCCGTCCGCATCATTGCGCCGGATCTCGCCTGGTCCCGGAAATGAGCAAGCTGAAGCTCGCCGTCATGATTTCCGGCCGCGGGTCCAACCTGCAGGCCCTGATAGATGCCTGCGCCACCCCGGGCTTTCCCGCCGAGATCATCCTCGTGCTGTCGAACCGGCCGGGCGCCCAGGGTCTGGACCGCGCCGCCGAGGCGGGCATTCCGACCAAGGTCGTCGACCATAAGAATTTCGCCGACCGCACGACGTTCGATGCGGAAATGACGGCGGCCATGGAGGCGGCGGGCACGGACCTGGTTTGCCTGGCCGGGTTCATGCGCCTGCTGTCCGACGAATTCGTCGATCATTGGCGGGATCGGATGATCAATATCCACCCGTCGCTGCTGCCGGCCTTCAAGGGGCTGGACGTCCAGGAACGGGTGCTGGAACGGGGCGCGCGGTTCGCCGGCTGTACCGTCCATTACGTGCGAAAGGAAATGGATACGGGCCCGATCATCGTGCAGGCCGTGGTGCCCGTGCTGGCGGACGATACGCCGGATGACCTGGCCGCGCGGATTCTCGTCCGCGAGCACGAGATTTATCCGCTGGCCGTGCGCCTGATCGCCGAGGGACGCGTCTCCATCGACGAAAAAGACCGCGCCGTCATCGCCGGCGCGGTCTCTCCCGAAAGGTCGGTCGTCAACCCAGAGGGTTAGCCGACGATATCCAGATCCGAGAAGAAGTAACGGATTTCCTTGTCCGCGTTCTCGGCGGAATCGGAGCCATGCACCGAATTGGCTTCGATGCTTTCGGCGAAATCCTTGCGGATCGTGCCTTCGTCGGCGTTGGCCGGGTTGGTGGCGCCCATGATCTCGCGGTTGCGGGTCACGGCATTCTCGCCTTCAAGCACCTGGACGACGACGGGGCCGGAAATCATGAAGGCCACCAATTCGTCGAAGAAGGCGCGTTCGCGGTGCACGTCATAGAAACCCTCGGCCTGTTCCTTGGTCAGCTGCACGCGGCGCTGGGCAACGATGCGCAGGCCCTGTTCCTCGAACCGGGCATTGATCTTTCCGGTCAGGTTACGGCGGGTCGCGTCGGGTTTGATGATGGAGAGCGTACGCTCAAGAGCCATGGTCGATCCCCTTGTATGGTTGGTCGTTCGGCTGGGTTTCTGATGTCGGTTATTAGTGTTCGGCCGTCCGCGGCATCCTTGGGCCGGGTGATCGGCGTCGTGTTGTTCAGGCACGCCCCCTTACGGGCTGTCCAAATATGGCATTCCCCGGGGGCGTCCCGAAGACGGCGCGGGTTATAGTCCCTCCCGACCTGCCATGCAAGGAAAAGGGCCGTGACATTTCGCCGGCAGGTTCCGGCCTCAGTCCCCGCCGGCCGGAGACATCTGATTTTTAAGGAATTGTCCCAAAAGCTTATATTCGGACCGACGGGCAGAATTGCGCCGCCAGACCAGGGCAATCTCGCGTCCCGCCCCGCCTTCCAGCGGCCTGAGGACGATATTCGCACCGCGCACATGATCGGACTGCAAGGCCACATCCGGCAGCAGCGTGGTCCCGAAACCGCCCGCGACCAATTCAACCAGGGTATAGAGGCTGGTCGCCTGAAAGGCGCCTGAACGTCCCGGCGCCGGCTGACGGCGGCAGGCCGCCAGCGCGTGATCCCGCAGACAATGGCCATCTTCCAGCAACAAAAGATCTTCGGATTCCAGGGCCTGGGTCGAAACCGGCCCGTCGCCCGCGGCCAGGGGGTGATCCGGCGGCACCGCCAATTCAAACGGATCGTTGGCGAGCACCATGTGATCGAGATCGCCCAGATCATACGGCAGCGCGATCAGGGCGGCATCCAAGTCCCCCCCGGCCAATTGATCGACTAGGCGCGCCGTCCGTTCTTCGCACAGAAACAACCGCAGTTCCGGATAGGCATCACGTAGCGGCGGCAAAACCTTCGGCAGCACGTAGGGCCCGATGGTCGGAATCGCGCCGAGACGCAACAGGCCGGTCAGCGGACGGGTGCTCGCCTTCGCGGTCACAGTCATATCCTCGACCTCGGCCAGGACGCGGCGGGCGCGATCGACCAGTTCCTGGCCCAGCGGCGTGATCGCAACCCTGCGCTTGGTGCGCTCAATCACCGTAATACCGAGAATCGCTTCCAGTTCCTGAATACCGGCGCTGAGGGTCGATTGCGTGACGAAACAGTTCTGTGCGGCACGGCCGAAATGGCCTTCCTCGGCGACCGCGATCAGGTACTGCAACTGTCGCAGGGTTGGTAAATGAGTGCTCATGACTCACACATAATCGCCCAATTCGATCAATTCAAGTCTTTTTAGTTATTTTTTAGATTACAAAATATCCAAATTCAAACCTGCATTCACGCACGAAAAACGAGAAAAACCGACACAGGCCCTGGCCCCGGAACAATAACTCCGGGCCGTCTCTCCGGACTTAAAGCGCCCAGCGCGCCTTGCACGGACCTAGCCTTTAGACTTATTGACCGAAACCTCATTTACACGGAAATTGGGATATGGAAACGGCCAAGGGCGGACGCGTTCCGCACGATTGACGTCCTCCCGGCCACCGTTTCTAAGACAACCGGAAGGCTGATCCTCCTCTCCCCCCATAGTCACGTCTTTCGGTTTGCCGGGCCGCGGCTCCTCCTCCCCCCACCAACCGCGGCCCGGCATTTTATTTCCTGATTTCCGGGTCGCTCCCTCCCCTTCTCCACTTCTCTGCCTAGGGCCCAACACGCCGTTCCCCCCGGGCGCGCCGCGTGCTATCACCCCGCCTATGCTGCACGTCAACGACATGACATTCCGCCTCGGCGGCCGGGTGCTGTTCGACAAGGCCACCTTGCACCTGCCCAAGGGCAAGAAGATGGGCCTGGTCGGGCGCAACGGCACGGGCAAGACCACCCTGTTCCGGATGATCCTGGGCGACCTTCATACGGATGCCGGGGCCGTACGTGTGCGGCCCACCGCACGAATCGGAACCGTGGCGCAGGAAGCGCCCTCGGGACCGACCAGCCTGATCGACACGGTCCTCGCCGCCGACACGGAACGCGCCCAATTGCTGGCCGAGGCCGAAACCGCGACGGACCCGGGCCGCATCGCAGATATCCACAACCGTCTGGCCGATATCGACGCCCAAACGGCGCCCGCCCGCGCGGCGCGCATTCTGGCCGGTCTCGGTTTCGATGAAGAGGCCCAGGCCCGCCCCTGTTCCGAGTTTTCCGGCGGCTGGCGCATGCGCGTGGCGCTCGCGGCGACGCTCTTCGCGCGGCCCGATTTCCTGTTGCTGGACGAACCGACCAACCACCTGGACCTGGAGGCCGCCCTCTGGCTGGAAGGCTACCTGGCGTCCTGGCCGGGGACCCTGTTGGTCATCAGCCACGACCGCACCTTGCTGAACACGGTGGTGGACGAGATCGCGCATCTCTCGGAACAGAAGCTGACCCGCTACGCCGGAAACTACGACCGGTTCGAACGCACCCGCCGCGAACGCCAGGCCCAGCAGGCCAAGTTGCAGGCCAAGCAGCTTTCCGAACAACGCCGCATCCAGGCCTTCGTCGACCGCTTCAAGGCCAAGGCGTCGAAGGCCAGCCAGGCGCAAAGCCGGTTGAAGATGCTGGCCCGCATGGAGCCCATCGCCTCGGTCATCGACGAGAAAACGACGACCTTCAATTTCCCCGACCCTGCCCCCCTGTCGCCGCCGCTGATCGCCCTGGACGAAGTCAGCGTCGGATACGGCGACAAACCGGTATTGAAGGACCTGGACCTGCGCATCGACATGGACGACCGCATCGGGCTGGTCGGCGCCAACGGCAACGGCAAATCGACCCTGATCAAGATGCTGGTCGACCGCCTGAAACCCATGGCCGGCAAGGTCGTCAAATCGTCGAAGCTGAAGGTCGGCTATTTCGCCCAGCATCAGCAGGAAGAATTGAATCTGAACGAAAGCCCGTTCCAGCACATGGCCCGGGCCCTGCCGATGGCGACGGAAACCAAGGTGCGATCTCATCTGGGCCGCTTCGGGTTCTCCGGCGACCTGGCCGACAGCAAGGTCGACGTTCTGTCCGGTGGTGAGAAATCGCGCCTGCTGTTCGCACTGATGAGCATCGAGGCGCCGCATATCCTGTTCCTGGACGAACCGACCAACCATCTGGACGTCGACGCCCGGGAAGCCCTGGTCCAGGCATTGAACGAATACGACGGCGCGATCGTCCTGGTGACCCACGACGCGCATTTGATCGATCTTGTATGTGACCGCTTGTGGTTGGTCGCCGACGGCGGCTGCGCCAATTACGACGGCGACCTGGAAAGCTATACGTCGTTGCTTCTGGAACAGCGCCGCGCCGCCCGCCGCGACGCCCAGGCCGACAAGACTCGCGATGGTGCCGCTCCCGCCGTCGACAAGAAGGAAGCCCGCCGCGAACGCGCGCGCCAGCGCGAAGAGACGGCGGCGCTGCGCAAATCCGTGGCGGCGGCCGAAAAGAAGATGGAACGGCTGGCCCAGGAGATCGCGGCACTGGAAGCCAAATTGGCCGACCCGGAAATCTACAACGGCCCGACGGCCAAACTGATGGATCTGCAGGTCGCCCACAAGAACGCCAAGGACACCTTGGAAGAGACCGAGCAGAGCTGGCTTTCGGCGCAGGAAGCCATCGACGCCGCCCTGGACGAAGCCTCGTGACACCGCCCGCCGCCGGATCGGCGGAGACCTCCCGATGACGCCGACGGCGGAGGCGCCAGCGGCGGACCCGGCGCCGCGCTTCGCCACCATGCGCCTGGCCCTGTTCTATGGGGGCACGTTCCTGGCCCTAGGCATCCTGGGGCCGTTCTGGCCGCTCTGGCTGCAGGACCGAGGCCTGGGCCCGGAAGAGATCGGCATGATCTTCGCGTTGGGCACCCTGGCGCGTCTGGCCGTCACCCCCTTCGTCGCGCGCGCCGCCGACCGGGCCGGTGAACGCAAACGCATCCTGATCCTGTTGACGCTGCTGGGCACGGTCACGTTCCTGGCCTTTCGCTGGGCCGATGGGTTCTGGCCGATCACCCTGATCACCCTGGCCTTCTTTGCCAGCCGCGGACCGGTCCTGCCGTTGATGGAAAGCCTGACCATGCTGACCCGCGAACGGGTCCGCTTCGATTACGGGCGGGTGCGGTTGTGGGGGTCGATCACCTTCATCATCGGCGCCTGGGGCATGGGGCTGGTGTTGACCGGCGCCCCGACCGATTGGATCCACTGGTCGATCCTGGCCGCCGTCGTGCTGACCTTCTTTTGCGCCCTGGCCCTGCCCGATACGCGCATTCCCGCGGCCCCCCGCGACCGGCGGCCGTTCCGGGAAATTCTGCGCCTGCCGGGCCTATGGACGGCGATGCTCGCCGCGACCTGCATCCAGGCGTCCCACGCCGTCTATTACAATTTCGGCACCATCCATTGGCTGGCAGCGGGTCACGGGTCGGACGTCATCGGCGCGCTTTGGGCCGAAGGCGTCATCGTCGAGATCGTCCTGTTCGGCTTCGCCGCCGCCGCGGTGCGCCGCGTCGGCGCATTTCAGATGATCGTCCTAGGCGCCCTTGCCGGGCTGGTCCGCTGGGCCGGGACGGCGGCGACCACGGACCTCGCCTGGCTGGTCGTGCTGCAGGCCCTGCATGGAATCAGCTACGGCGCCACGCACCTCGGGATCATCCATTTGATCACCGAACGGGTGGAACCGTCCCTGTCCGCCTCGGCACAGAGCCTGTACGCCATGGCACTGGGGTTCGGCATGAGCATGGCGTCCTACGGTGCCGGGCTATTGTTCGCCTCAATGGGCGGCGGGTCGTTTATCGCCATGTCGGCCCTGTCCCTCGCCGGCTTGGTGTTCGCCGGATTCTCTTACATTTCGGCCCGCGTCAGCTCCATCGGGACCTAGTCGATCTGCCGGCTGGCCGGATCATTCCGGATCGTATTCTTGAGAAATCGCTTGAAGAACCTGTTCCATAAAAATGGAATTCGGTTTTATAAGTGAACTCTTAAACAAAGAATCATAAGATTAAGGCGGTTCTCATCAGAACCGCTCGGGGCAAGGAGACTAAAGGTGGGATATCTGGATCCACTTCTTTCGTTCTTCAAATTCACGAAAGATACGGACTTGGTCGCGGCAACCTGTTTGGTGTTGCTGCTTTCCAGCGTGATCGGCGGCATGCTGTCCAGCATCTTCAAGGCATTCGGCGGCCCGCTGAAACCCATCGCCTTTAAGGAAACCAACGGTTTCCGGGTCTTGCTCCTATTCGAGATCTGCCTGATCGCGATGATCTTCTATTACCACTTCAACGTGACCGGGAAGGTCTCGGCCGTTCAGGCTATCTTCTGGGTCACAACCATGCTGGCCATGCCGGTGCTCTGGTTCATCGGGTCGACGCTGACGCAGGTGCTGTTCTGGGCGAAGATCGCCAAGAACAAGAAAGCCTACCGCGACATGGTGGCCAACAAACGCTACGCCAAGCACAAGAAGATGCGCGACAAGATTCGGGAAGAGACGAAAGAGTCGAAGGAAGCCGCCGCGCAACGCTCATCGGTCACCGCCAAAGGCAAACGCGGCTATCAGGCAACGGTCAAACGGCGCCGCGCGGAAAGCTGACGGCTCCGGCTCAATCCGCGTCGGGCGCGTCGCCGACTTCCGATAATTTGGCCGCCGCCCGGCGCAGCGCCGGAACGAACGACCAGGCCGTTTCCATGGACATGCGCACGGTCGGGCCATGACAGGCAAGCGTGCCTGCTAGGCGTCCTTTGGTGTCTGTTACCGGCACGGCGACGGCGACCATGCCTTCGATGAATTCCTGATTGTCGGTGCCGACCTTTTGACGGCGGATGTCTTCCAGATTGTTCAGCAAAGCATCCGTGTCGGTGATCGTGCCCGCCGTATGGGGGACGAGATCGAGCCCGGAAATAACCTGACGCCGCCGGGCCGCCGGCAGCGAGGCCAGCCAGAGCTTGCCCGAGGCCGTACAATGCAGCGGCACGCGCGAGCCGATGGGCAATTGCGTGCGCAGCGGCCATTTGGTCTCGACGCGGTCGATGTAACACATCTCCCCGCCAATCGGGATGTTGAAGTTGCAGGTCTCGCCGATCTCCTGCGACAGGTCGGTCAGGATGCGATGGCGCTGACCATGTTCGATGTCGACGGCGATGGTCGCCATGGCCATTTCGCGCAGGCGCGGGCCGACGCTCAACCCCTCGCCGCCCGGCGCGGGCGACACGAAACCGGTCTCCGTCAACAGCGAACACAGCCGATGCACGGTCGCCTTGGGCAATCCCGTGGCCTCGGCGATGCGGGCGGCGCTCATGGGCCGTCCTTCGGCCACCATTGCCTCGACGATTTCCAACGCACGGATCGACCGCGAGCCTTTCTCATCTCCGTTATTCGCCATGACCGCCTTCGTTATCGACACGGGTTCGGGACAGTCCGTCGGCTGCCCCGCGCGGAGTTTAGTTCCCGTAGATGTACTCCGGAAGCCAAAGAGCGATCTGCGGAAAGATCATGATCAGGATCAGGCCGATCAATTGAATGACCATGAACTGCATCATGCCGATGTAGATGTCCTTGAGATCCCATTCCGGTACGACGCCTTTCAGGAAGTAGGCCGATAACGCGACCGGTGGCGATAGCCAGGCCGTTTGCAGGTTAACCGCAACAAGGATACCGAACCAGACCAGGTTGAAGCCCAGTTGCTCGATCAGCGGCAGCAGGATCGGCACGATGATCAGAACGATCGGCACCCATTCCAAGGGCCAACCCAACAGGAAGATCAGGGCCATGATCATGATCAGCAAGACCATCGGAGGCAGGTCCAGGCCGAGCAGCAGTTCCGTCAGCATGGTCGGCGTGCCGAGACGCGAGAACACGGCGCCGAAGAAGTTCGACGCCGCGACCAGGATCAGGATCAACGCCGAGATTTCCAGGGTCTTGATCAGAGCGTCCTTGAACTTGGTCCAGGTCATGCGACGGTAGGCGAGCGTCAGCAGCAAGGCCCCCGCAGCACCACAGCCCGCCCCTTCTGTCGGCGTCGCCAGGCCGAACATGATCGAGCCCAGCGCCGAGAACACCAACAAGGCCGGCGGCACCAGACCCAGGATGAATTCCTGTACGATATGCCCCATGCTCTCGGCCCGGTCTTCGACCGGCAACGCCGGACCGAGGGCCGGGTTGATCATGCAGCGGCCGATGGCGTAGCAGGCATAGAGGAAGGCCATCATCACGCCGGGGATGATCGCGGCGGCGAACAGGTCGGTGACCGGCACTTCCAGCACCGGGCCCATGACGACCAGCATGATCGACGGCGGAATGAGAATGCCCAGCGTGCCGCCGGCGGTGATCGTGCCGGCCGCCAGCCGCACATCGTAGCCCGACTTGTTCATGGTCTTGGCGGCCATGATGCCGAGGATTGTGACCGAAGCGCCGACAATGCCCGTGGCGGCGGCGAAGATCGTCGAGACGAACAGCACGGCGATATAGAGCGAGCCCCGCACGCGCGACAGCATCAACTGCACGGCGGCGAACAGGCGTTCCATCAGGCCCGCCTGCTCCATCAATATCCCCATGAATATGAATAAGGGGACGGCCGCCAATGTCTGTTCCAGCATGACGTTCGAGAATTGGAACGTCATCAGATAGAACACGACCTTGCCGAAGCCGATGTAGCCGAACACGAAGCCGAGGAAGATCAGGGTGAAGGAGATCGGGAAGCCGACGAAGATCGCCAGCAGCATGACCCCGATCAGGATGAGGCCGAGGATTTCGTTTTCCATTGTTTATTGTCCTCTCAGGGCCAACGGCCGCGCGTCGCGGCGTAATAGCTTTTCAGGGTCTCGGAAATGCCCTGGATGATGAGGAAGAGAATGCCCACGGGCAGCGCCGTCTTGATCGGGCCCATATGGGGCATCCATGCGGTGTCCATGCCCTTCTCGCCCCGGATCCAGGCCAGCGAGGCGTAATCGGTGGCCATGTAGAGAAACACCAGCATGCCCGGGAAATAGAGCAGGATGTAGAGAACCAGATCGATGCGGCCCTGGAGCTTCTCCGGCCACAGGCGATACAGAAAATCCGCCCGGATGTGTACGCCCTTGGACAGCGCGTAGCCTGCCCCCAACATGAACAAGGCGCCATAGAGCATGCGCGAGACGTCGTAAGCCCACATCGTGGGGGCGACGAAGACGTAGCGTGCGACGACTTCATAAACCATGGCGACAAACAGCGGCACGGTCAGCCAGCACACGAGCTGACCGATGATCAGGCTGAACCGGTCGATCAGGCCGATCGTCTTCGCCATCCAATTCGGCATGTCGTCCGGCATTCGGCCATACGGGTCGCCGCGGCGTTCCGCGATCAATTCGTCCGTGATGTCCAATTCACCGGGATGGGGTTCGTGGTCCGCCATGCGATCACCCTCAAGTCCGTTGACGGCTCCGCCGCCGCCGGTCACTGCCGGCCGATATGCGGAGACAATTCATTCTTGCGGTGCCGACCGGAGCCGCACCGACACGATAAGCGGGAGGAAGTCAGGTGCGGACGGATGTATCCGCCCGCACCCTCAAGTCATCCGGCTGTCTTAGGTATGGTGGTCGGGCCTACTTCTTGCCCTTGGCGTAGGCCATGCCGAGCTTGGCGTTCGACATTTGCGCCCCGGCCCAGAACGGCACCGCGACTTCGGCGAAAGCCTTCTGCGAATCCCAGACCTTCTTGAAGAACGGGTTTTCGGCTGCGTTCTTCTCCAGGGATTTCTTGGCGGCTTCCATGTATTCGGTGAAGTAGTCGGACGGCGTGTCGTGCAGCTGCACGCCATGCTTTTCCGTCAGTTCCTTCAGCGCCTTGCCGTTTTCATAGATGCGCCAGCTCATGGCCCGCGACAGGGACGCGTCGGCGGCAAGTTCCATGGCTTTCTGCTGATGCGGGGTCAGGCTCTTCCAGACGTCGCCGTTCAGGTACATGTCGGCGTTGACGACGACCTGATGCAGGCCCTGCAGGTAGTAGTGCTTCAGCACCTTCTGGAAACCGAACACCATGTCCGGTTTCGGGCAACACCATTCGGCGGCATCGATGACGCCTTTTTCAAGGGCCGGCAGGATGTCGCCGCCACCCATGGCGACCGACGCCACGCCGATGTCCTTGTAGGTTTGACCCGGGATGCCCGGAGGTGTGCGGAAGCGATATTTGCGGAAATCGGCCATGGAATTGATGGGCTCCTTGAACCAGCCGAGGGCTTCGGGGCCCACGGGCTGCAGGATGAAGCCCTTCACGTTCATGCCCATTTCTTTCCAGAGCTGCTCGTACAGCTCCCGGCCACCGCCGTACTGGTACCAGCTGACCCAGGCGATGTTGTCCATGCCGACGCCCGCACCCGCGACGGGGGAGCCGAACAGCATGGCCGCCGGGTGATAGCCCGACCAGTAGTGGGTCCAGGCGAACCCGCCTTCGATCAGGCCCTTGTCGACGGCTTCCAGGGTTTCCTTCACGCCGACGACAGCGCCGGCCGGAAGAACCTCGATCTCGACTTCGCCGTTGGTCAGCGCCGAAACGTTGGCCGCGTAGTCCTTCAACATGGTGACTTCATCGGCCTTGGCCGGGATCACCGATTGGACACGGATTTTGACTTTCTTGGCCTCGGCCGTGGCAGGCGCGAAGACCGCCGCCGCCGCAAACGCCAGGACGGCGCAAACGGCAAACAGTGATTTCAACTTGTTCATGTTTCCACTCCCAAACATGTGTCCTGCCGCGCACCATTGCCGCCAGGATCATTCTTGAAGCCCATGTCGTACTTTGGCGCACGATCATTAAAATTATCATTATTGAGACTTCTTAGTATCATTATTGCAAAGAACACCTATATCTGCAACGATGATTTCGTGAAGAGCCCACCCCTCACCGCTCCTTTGGCGGGAATCCGCCGGTTTCCGAGACGGTGATCCGCCCCCCCGACCGAGACCAGAACGATGACCGACACACCCATTTATTCACCCAACGATACGACGGCCTATGACTACATCGTCATCGGCGCCGGCTCCGCCGGCTGCGTCGTCGCCAACCGGTTGAGTGCCAATCCGAACAAGCGGGTGTTGCTGCTGGAAGCCGGCGGCAAGGACACGAACCCCTGGATCCACGTCCCGGTCGGCTACTTCAAGACGATCAACAATCCGGCCACCGACTGGTGTTTCAAGACCGAGGCCGATCCGGGCCTGGGCGGGCGCAGCCTGAACTGGCCGCGCGGCAAGGTGCTGGGCGGCTCCAGTTCGATCAACGGCCTGCTCTACGTGCGTGGCCAGCCACAGGATTTCGACCACTGGCGCCAATTGGGCAACGCGGGTTGGTCGTTCGCCGACGTCCTTCCCTACTTCAAAAGGGCCGAGAACCAGGAACGCGGTGCCGACGACTTCCACGGCAAAGACGGCCCCCTCGCCGTCTCCAACATGCGGGTGCGCCGGGAAATCTGCGATGCCGTCATCAAGGCGGCGGGCGAATTGGGCATCCCGGAACGGGACGATTTCAACCGGGAAGACCAGGAAGGGGCGGGTTATTTCCAACTGACGACGAAGAACGGCCTGCGCTGTTCGACCGCCGTCGGGTATTTGAACCCGGTCAAGCATCGCAAGAATCTGGAAATTCAGACCCATGCTCAGGTGCATCGCCTGATCGTCGAGGACGGGCGTTGTACCGGCGTCCAATACGACGTGAAGGGATCGCCCCGCAAAGCCACCTGCCGGGGCGAGGTCATCCTATCGGCCGGCGCCATCGGCTCACCGCAGATTCTCATGCTGTCCGGTATCGGCCCGGGCCAGCACCTGACCGACAAGGGCCTGCCGGTGGTTCTCGACCTGCCCGGGGTCGGCGGCAACTTGCAGGATCATTTGCAACTGCGCACGGTCTATCGCACGCATAAACCGATCACCCTGAACGACCAGGCCCGCAACCCCATCGAAAAGATCAAGATGGGCCTGGAGTTCATGTTCACGCGATCGGGGCCCCTGACCATGGGCGCCAGCCAGGTCGCCATCTTCACGCGCACCCGTCCCGAATTGGAAACGCCGGACATCCAGTATCATGTCCAGCCCTGGAGTGCGGACAGCCCCGGCGAAGGCACCCACCGGTTCTCCGCTTTCACCCTATCGGTCTGCCAGCTGCGCCCGGAAAGCCGGGGCCAAATCAGGCTCGCTTCAAATGACCCGACCGCCCATCCGGTCATCACGCCCAATTACCTCGCGACCGAGGTCGACCGGCGCACGGCCATCGATTCCTTGAAACTCACCCGCCGTATGGTCGAAAGCCCGGCCCTCGCCCCCTATGTGGCTGAGGAAGTCCGTCCGGGCGCCGACGCCCAGACCGACGAAGAGCTTTTGGAGGGGGCGCGGCGAATCGCCCAGACGATCTACCACCCGGTCGGCACCTGCAAAATGGGATCGGACCCGGCAGCCGTGGTCGACGACCGGCTGCGCGTCAGGGGCATCAAGGGCCTGCGCATCGTCGATGCCTCGATCATGCCGACCATCACCTCGGGCAATACGAACGCGCCCGCCATCATGATCGGCGAGAAAGCCTCCGACATGATCGCTGAAGACAACCGCTAGGCTGCATAAGGCTAGGCTTGGCCGCCACCCGCCTCTATTCTTCGGCTGCCGCCCGCGCCGCCGGACGACGAGCCAAAAGAAACGCCAGCCAAAAGAAACGAAAGACCCCGCGCCGTGGAATTCCTCGAACCCCTGCTGCATTTCAATTTCAAGGCTTTCGCCTCGATCGTCTTCATCGATCTGGTGATGTCGGGCGACAACGCCATCATCATCGGCATGGCGGCGGCGGGCCTGCCCGTGGCGCTTCGGCGCAAGGCCATCGCCATCGGCATTCTGGTCGCAACGGTGCTGCGCATCGTCTTCGCTTCGGTGACATACCAATTGCTGTCGATCATCGGCCTGACCCTGGCGGGCGGATTGCTGCTGCTCTGGGTGGCATTCCAGATGTGGCGGGAAATCAAGGCCGGAAATCTGGAAATGCCCGACCCGAACGCCGAAGGCGAAGCGGGCGAAGGGAAGACACTGCGCAGCGCCGTGACGGCGATCATCATCGCCGACGTCACCATGTCCCTGGATAACGTGCTGGCCGTCGCGGGCGCCGCCCACGACGCGCCGGGGATGCTGGTGTTCGGCCTTGTGCTGTCGATCCTGTTGATGGCCTTCGCCGCCAACTGGGTCGCTTCACTGCTGGAAAAGCACAAATGGCTGGCCTACGCGGGCCTTGCCGTCGTCGCCTATGTGGCATTGGAAATGATCTGGCGCGGTTCGCACCAGGTCATGGAAGCCACGGCGGGGATGCTCTAGCCGCTTCCCCGCCGACTCGTTCTTCCATCAATTCCCGGCGCGGGCACGGATCGCTTCGTAGCGCGCCAGCAGGCGCTCGGCCCGGATCACGATCGGCACGTCGATCATCTTGCCGTCGACCGTGATGGCCCCTTTGCCGGCAAGGCGCGCGGCCTCATAGGCCTCGATGACCCGCCGTGCGTGATCGAACGATTCCTTCGTCGGCGTGAACTCCTCGTTCAGGATGGGGATGCCGGAGGGATGGATGACACTGGCACAATCGAAGCCGAATTTCACCGATTTGCGAATGGCGGCGCGGAAGCCTTCCGTGTCGTTGTAGTCGGCGACCGTTCCGATGAAGCCCATGGCCATCAGGCCCGCCGCCTTGGCGGCGATCATGACGGTCTGTTTGGGGACCAGCAGCGTATCCGTATCCGGCAGGCAGCCGATATCCATGGCGAAGTCCTCGCCGCCCAGGCTCATCCCGATCAGGCGCGACGACGCGCGGGCGATGGCATGGGCACGGAAATAGGCATCCGCCGTCTCGACCATTGCAGCCAGCTTGACCGAGCCGTGGGGCCGTCCGGCCTCGCGCTCGCATTCCTCGACCAGTTCGGCGACCAGCTTCAGATGCCCGGCCCCGTCGACCTTGGTCACGAACAGGCAACAAGCCCCCGCCTTCACGGCGGCCTCGACGTCCTTGACCATATGACGGATCGGCCGGTTGATGCGGACGACCGGATCGGCGCCGGCCTGCGTCACCGATTTGACGGCATCGGGCAGCATGTCGCGGGCGGTCTGGCGTTGGGCCTCGGGAACGCTGTCTTCCAGGTCCAGGATGATCGCGTCGGCGCCCCGGGTATGGGCCTTGGAAATGAATTTCTCGTTGTTGCCCGGCACATAAAGCAGCGAGCGCCAGACAATGGGCGTATCCGCGCCGGTTTTGGTTTCTTGGGTCATCCTTCGACCACTCCCTTTTCCTTCAGTTGTTCGATATCGTCGGCGCCATAGCCGAGTTCTTCCAATAGCGCCCGCGAATGCTCGCCCCGTTTCGGGGCGGGCGTGCGGATCGTGCCCGGCGTGCCGCTGAGGCGGGGGCTGACGTTTTGCATGGGCACGGTGCCCAGTTCGTCGTCGGGCAGTTCGATGATCACCTCGCGTTCGCGGAAATGCGGATCGCGCAGGATGTCCGCCTGCTCGTAGATCGCGGACGCCGTGATGTTCTGTTCCTCGAAGGCTTTGCTCGCCTCGGCCAGGGTCTGCGTCTTGATCCAGCCGCCGACCAGCCTGTCCACTTCCTCGCGGTTGTAGACGCGCTCCATGTTGGTCCGGAACCCTTCCTGGGTCAGCAAATCCTCACGGCCGATCATGCGGAACACCCGTTCGGCCATGGTCTGGATCGACGCAGACATGCCGATGAACTTGCCGTCCTTGGTCTCATAGACATTGCGCGGTGACGCCGTGGTCGAGGACGACCCCGTGCGCGGACGGCTGCGCCCCGTCAACTGATAGACCAGGGCTTCGGGCCCCATGATGCCGTAGAGCGGCTCCAGCAGCGCCAGATCCACGACCTGGCCCTTGCCGCCCTCTTTCTCCGCCTCGCGGAGTGCGACGACGGTGGCGAAGGCGCCCTGCAATCCGGCCACGGAATCGGCCAGCGCCATCGGCGGCAAGACCGGCTCGCGGTCGGCGAAGCCGTTGCGCGACGCAAAGCCGGACATGCTTTCGACGACCGAGCCGAACCCGGGGCGTTCCTTATAGGGCCCAGACTGGCCGTAGCCGGAGATGCGGGTGATGACCAACTTGGGATTGATCTTCCAAAGGTCTTCCGGCGCCAGGCCCATTTCCTCCAGCCGGCCTGGGCGAAAACCTTCGACCAGGACCTGGGCGCTTTCGACCAGTTGGCGAATGATGTCCAACGCCTTCGGATCGCGCAGGTTCAACGCCAGGCTTTTCTTGTTACGTGCATAGACCTTCCATTGCGCCTCGATCCCGCCGTCGCCCCAGGACCGCAGGGGATCGCCCTTCCCCGCCGGTTCGATCTTGATGACCTCGGCCCCCATGTCGCCCATGTTGAAGGTCAACAGATTGCCGCAGACCAGACGCGACATATCGACCACCCGCACGCCGGTCAGCGGCCCGGTAGCGTCCCGCTGGTATTCTTTGCGGTGCAGGCCGAACTGCGACATGTCGACCTTGTTGGCGTCGGCCCGTGTCGGGCCGGGTTTCGCGGTATCGTCAGGCATCTGCCGTCGCCCCCGTCAGATCGTCGCGATGGGCGTGGCGGGCGATCCGACACTGCCCGGCAGGCGTAGCGGCGGCGCCGTCAAAAGAAAGCGCGACCGCCCCCGTTCCTTCAGCGCCTTCTTCAATTCGGACAGATACCAAATCTCGCCCAGGTGCACGCCGATCTTGAACAGGCAGTGCCGGTGGATCGGCAGGCGGCAATTGTCGTCTTCCGGGTGTCCCGGATAATCGGTGTTCTCCACCGCCATATTGTCGGAGACCAGAATGGTCAGGCCGGAATCGGTGATCCATTGGATCATCGCATCGTCCCAGCCGTCGAGCACGGCGCAGGAGGAATGCAGCTTCTTGGCGTCCGGCTCGCCGTTCATGGAGAGGATCATGTCGTCCCAGCCGGTATGGATCAGGACCATGTCCCCTTCCTCGACCTCGACGCCGTCCTTGTCCATGACCTCGCGCAGCATGGCGTAATTCACGTTGACGCGCTCGTTCCCGTAATGGCCGTGCAGGTCGATCATCACGCCCCGGCCCTGGACGCAGCTTTCGGCCATCTTCTCGATGCCCAGGCGCGGCGTCTTGACGACCGGGCGGCCGTCGCCGTCGCCTGCTTTGGGATTTGGCGCATGCGGGTCGGGAACGTCCACTCCGGCCTTCCAGCCGTTGTAGTAGAGCGGCTCCGGCACGCCGTCGCCGTCGGCGTCGAACAGCTGACCGAAATGGGCAAGGCTGTCCCATTGGGTTGAATACTGGGTGTGCAGAACGACCAGATCATCCGCGCTGACGTCGGTGGAACCGGGCCGGGAATGGCGGTCCCAGACAAAGTTGTAGTAATCGGCGCCGTCCTGCTTGGTCGGGTGCAGAACCGGCGGATGGCGTTTCGGATTGACGGAGTTACCGCCCGGCATGTCCAGCGGCATGGAAAGGCAGAACGACAGCCCTTCCTTGACCTCGGCGACGCCCTTCAGCACCACCTCCGGCGTCAACAGGTTCATGCGGCCTTTTTCATCGTCGGGACCGAAGTCGCCCCAGTTGGAGCCCTCGGGCCGATGGACCCAGCGCGGGTTGGTCATGTGTTTCCTCCGTGTCGTATCGTTTGTTGTTACCGCCGCCTTCTATGGGCGTGTCGGCGTTCGTTCAGGTGTCCAGGCAGGCATCCAGGGTCAGGCCTTCTTCTCCCAGCCCCCCTGGGGCGTCTGCTGCAAATAGGATAAATCGTGACCGGCGTCCTTGTAGGCCTTCCAGCGGCCGCGCGCGGCCTGCACGGCGTCCGCATCGCGGCCGTCGAACAGCTCGAAACATCGCTCGAAGGAATCAACCCAGTCGCTGGTTGCGCCGTCGGTCAGAAAAAGGAAGGTCGCCTTGTTGGCGCTTTCCGGTTCGGTCGAAAGCCAGATCGGCTGGTCTTCCGGGTTGCCGTCCTTGACCGTGCCGTGCGGCAGCCAGGAGCCGGGGTCGTAGGTCCAGAGCACCTGGGCCAGGCTTTCAACACGGTCCTCGCTTGAGGCCAGGACCAAGGCCCGCTTGCCGGCGGCAAGCGTCTTTTCCAAAAGCTTCGGCAGGGCTGCCTCAAGCGGCGAGCGTTCCAGGTGATAGAAGGATATCTCGGTCACCGTCCCGCTCCCCGCTTAGGCCCTGTCGCCGTCGCCCGGCCCTACTTAGTTTCGTAATGGTCGGCGACCACGCGGTCCAACAGGCGCACGCCGTATCCGGTACCGCCCTTGGGAACGACCGGCTTGACCTTCTTCGACCAGGTCGTGCCCGCGATATCCAAGTGGACCCAGGGCGTGCCCTCCTTGATGAACCGCTGCAGGAACTGCGCCGCCGTGATGGAGCCGCCCCAGCGGCCGCCGATGTTCTGCATGTCGGCGGCATCGCAATTGATCAGCTCGTCGTACGCCTTGCCCAGCGGCATGCGCCAGACCAGTTCGTCCACGGCATCGCCGGCGGCGGAAATCTGTTCCGCCAGGGTGTCGTCGTTGGCATACATCCCGGCCCGTTCGTTACCCAGCGCCACGATGATGGCGCCAGTCAAGGTCGCCAGGTCGACGACGAACTTCGGCTTGTACTTGGTCTGCGTGTACCAAAGCGCATCGGCCAGCACGAGGCGGCCTTCGGCGTCGGTGTTCAGAACCTCGATGGTCTGGCCCGACATGGATTTGACGATGTCGCCCGGGCGCTGGGCATTGCCGTCGGGCATGTTTTCGACCAGGCCGACCACGCCGACGGCGTTGACCTTGGCCTTGCGACCGGCCAGCGCCTTCATCAGGCCGATGACAACGCCGGAGCCGCCCATGTCCCATTTCATGTCTTCCATGCCGCCGGCCGGCTTGATTGAAATGCCGCCGGTATCGAAGGTCACGCCCTTGCCGACGAAGGCGACGGGCTGCTGGGCCTTGGCGCTTTTGGACTTGGGCACGCCGGTCCATTCCATGATGACCATCTTGCTTTCGCGGGCCGAGCCCTGACCGACACCCAGAAGTGCGCCCATGCCCAGCTTCTTCATTTCCTTCTCGCCCAGGACCGTGACCTTGACGCCCAGCTTCTTCAGCGCCTGGGCTTCCTTGGCGAGGGTCGCGGGATAGAGCACGTTCGACGGTTCGGACACCAGATCGCGGGTGAAGAACACGCCGTCGGCGACCTTTTCCATATCGGCGAAGGCCGTGCGGGCCTTGGCCGAGGTCGGGCACATGACCTTGACGGTCTTGAGCACGGGTTTCTTCTCTTTCGGCTCCTTGGTCCGGTACTTGTCGAACCGATAGGAGCGCAGCAACGCGCCGAAGCCCAGATTGGCGCCCATGTCCGATCCGGTCATGTCGGCGCCTTCGATGGCGTCGAGAACCACGGTCGCCGTTGCACCCTGCCCGGCCAGCGCCGCATAAATGCGCCCGCCCGCTTCCTGCAGCGACAGGTCCTTAAGGTCCGCCGCCTTGCCCAGGCCGATCATCACGACGCGCTCGTACTTGGCGTCGGGGGCCATCAGGTCGACGGTCTCGCCCGCCTTGCCCGCGAACTTGCCGGCCTTGGCGGCGCGGCTCAGCGCACCCGAAAGCTTGGCGTCCAGCGCCTGGGCGCTTTTCGACAGTTTGCCACCGTCCGTCGCGGTGACGACGACGATGCCTTGGGCGGGGAGCGAGGGATTGGCGAAGGTGATTTTCATCTATCTGTCCTTGGACTGATTCCTGAGGAATATCTATGGAAGCCGCCGTCGGCGCCCCTGCGTCGGGGCTGGGCCGCTAGGCGGCAAAGGCATGCGGACGAGACCGCCCGCACCTGTGATGGAACCCAATATATAGGGTGCCCGGCGGCCCCGGGTGAAGGGGTTTCTGCCGGGCGCACCCAGGAATCAAGCGGATCGAGCGGATCAGGCGTCGTAGCCGGGATTGGCGCGGTCGAGCTTGCGCAGCAGCGCCGGCCATTCTTTCTGCCCGATCGGGCGGTGGCCGTTCGGTGAGTTGGCGATCTTGCCCTGCTCGACCGTGCGGTCGATGACGTCCTGCGGGATCGGCGTCAGCTTGGCGCCGGCCTGCTGGAACGACAGCTGATAGCGGCAGGCGCGTTCGGCCCGGTACATCCACATGAAGGCTTCGCCGATGCTGCGGCCGACGGTCAGCAGACCGTGATTGCGCAACACCATCACCCGGTTGTCGCCCAGGTCGTTGACCAGGCGGTCGCGTTCTTCCAGGTTGAAGGCCAAACCTTCGTAATCGTGATAGGCCGTATGGGCGTAAATCGACAGCGCCTGCTGGGAGATCGGCAGGATGCCGTCTTCCTGGCAGGCGACGCCGACGCCGTCGCGCGTATGCGTATGCATGACGCAGGTCAGCTCCGGCACCGCCAGGTGCACCGCGGAATGGATGACGAAGGCCGCCGGGTTGATGCTGTAATCGGAATCGGTCAAGCAGGTGCCGTGCTCGTCGACCTTGATCAGGGCCGAGGCGGTCATTTCCTCGAACAGCACGCCGAAGGGATTGATCAGGAAGTGTTCATCCGGCCCCGGCACACGGGCGGAAAGGTGCGTCCCCAGAAGATCGGACCAACCGAACAGATCGACCAGCCGATAAGCAGCGGCGAGGTTGACGCGAACGTCCCATTCCTCGGGCGAGATGTGGTCGGGGCGGTTGGCGTCGGATGCGAGGGCGGATGCGTCGGGGGCCATGATCGGGGTCCTCTCCCAAATATGAATTTTGATTAGCGCCGGATTGTATACAATCACTGGCCAAGCGCAAGCCCAACAGTCAGCCGCCACGGGATCGATTATCAGGTGCTGCGCCGTTGAAACCGTAGCGGCATGCGCTTGCGCCCCCAGTCCCCCGCCGGGCCGTCGAAACGGCCGGGGATTTCGGCGCCGCAGGATTTGCAGTTGCCGGGATAATTGCCCTCGGTCGTCACGTTGAAGTCCGACAGTTCGTACCAGTCGCGGCCGATCAGCACTTCGCCGCATTCATGGCAATAGGTCGACTGATGTTCCTTGTCGTGGACGTTGCCGGTGTAGGCATATCGGATGCCCGCCTTCATGGCGATTTCACGGGCCCGGACCAGGGTTTCCGGCGGCGTGTTCGGCACGTCCATCATCTTCCAGTCTGGATGGAACGCCGTGAAATGGACCGGCACGTCGGGGCCCAGGTTCTCGACGATCCAACGGCTCATCCGTTCAATCTCTTCTTCGCTGTCGTTATGGCCGGGGATGACCAAATCGGTGATTTCCAGCCAGCAGTCGGTCTCGTGCTTGATATACTTCAGCGTATCCAGCACGGCGTCCAGATCGGCGGAGCAGAGTTCCCGGTAGAAATCGGGTGTGAAGGCCTTGAGGTCCACATTCGCCGCATCCATGTGGTCGAAGAATTCCTTGCGGGCATCCGGCGTGATGTAGCCCGCCGTGACGGCGACGTTCTTGATCCCGCGCTTGCGGCATTCCTTGGCCGTATCGACGGCATATTCCAGGAAGATCACCGGATCGTTGTAGGTATAGGCGACCGACTTGCAGCCGCTCTTCACCGCCGCCTCGGCGATCATCTCGGGTGTCGCCTGGCTTTGCAGCTTGTCGAATTCACGGGATTTCGAAATGTCGTAGTTCTGGCAGAACTTGCAGGTCAGGTTGCAGCCCGCCGTGCCGAAGCTGAGGATCGGCGTGCCCGGATAGAAATGGTTCAGCGGCTTCTTTTCGATGGGATCGATGCAGAACCCGGACGACCGCCCATAGGTCGTCAGCACCACCTGATCGCCGTCCGACGCGCGGACGAAGCACAACCCCCGCTGCCCCGCCCGCATCTTGCAGAACCGGGGGCAGACGTCGCATTGAATGCGCCCATCCTCCAGCCGGTGCCAATACCGGCCGGGCACGGCGCCGGGAAATGTCTCAACGGCGGGGTCGGCGGACATGAATTTCGCTCTCTGACCTGTGGATCGGCCCTGAACGGACCTATATCATCATGTAGTCATGCAACCCGGTGAACGCCAATGCCCGTCAGCGCTTCCAGTACCATCCGCCCCGCCGCCGTCGCCGGCGCCTTCTATCCCGGCAGTGCCCCCGAGCTTCAGGCCATGCTTGCCCGGTGCTGGGACGACGCCAAGATCACCGTCGGCCCCGTGCCCAAGGCGATCATCGCGCCCCATGCGGGATACGTGTATTCCGGCGCCGTCGCGGCCAGCGCTTACGCCCGGATCAAACCCGCCCACGCGCGGATCAAGCGGGTCGTGCTGCTGGGCCCCTGTCACCGGGTCGCGGTCAACGGCCTGGCGCTGTCCGGGGCGGACGCCTTCGAAACGCCGCTGGGCTCGGTCGAGATCGACAAGGACGCGGCGGCGCTGATTTCCGATCTGCCGCAGGTTCAGGTCTTCGACGCCACCCACGCCCAGGAACATTCCCTGGAAGTGCACCTGCCCTTCCTGATGTCGGTGATCGACGATTTCAAACTGCTGCCCATCGTCGTCGGCCAGGCGACGCCGGATCAGGTGGCCCAGGTCCTGGAGCGCCTCTGGGGCGGGCCGGAAACGCTGATCGTCGTCTCGTCGGACCTGAGCCATTATCTGGATTACGACGACGCCCAGGCCATCGACCGGCGGACCTGCCACGCCATTGAAACCTTGGATCCGGCAGCCATCGAACGCGACGGCGCCTGCGGCCGGTTTCCCGTCGGCGGCTTGTTGAAACTGGCCAAGGCCAAAGGCATGGCTGTCGAGACCGTGGACCTGCGCAATTCCGGCGACACGGCTGGGCCGCGCGACCGGGTCGTCGGCTACGGCTCCTGGCTGTTCACCGAAGGCTCCGGTTCCCGGTCCGCCGCGAATGACGGCAAGAGCGAAACCGGCGACACCGACTTCGCCGCCGAGACCAAGGCGCTGCTGGCCCGTCACGGCGAAAGCCTGATCCGCCTTGCCGCTGCCTCCATCGAAAACGGGCTCGCGACGGGCCAGCCGGCGATGCCGGACCTTGCCTCGGCGCCCACCGATCTCGCCCGGCCGGGCGCCTGCTTCGTGACGTTGAAAAAGAACGGCCGGTTGCGCGGCTGTATCGGATCGCCGGAGGCCCACCGCCCGCTGATTGCCGACGTCGCCGCCAACGGCTATGCGGCGGCGTTCCGCGATCCGCGTTTCCCGAACCTGAGCCAAGCGGAATTACCCGAGGTCTCGCTGTCCATTTCCGTGCTCAGCCCGCAGGTCCCCATGACGATCAAGGACGAGGCCGACCTGCTGGCCCAGTTGCGGCCCGGCATCGATGGCTTGGTCATCGAAGACGGCGCCAGACGCGCCTTGTTCCTGCCGTCGGTCTGGGAACAGTTGCCGGATAAATCCGCGTTCCTGCAGCATCTGAAGCGCAAGGCCGGTTTGGCGGCGGACCATTGGTCGGACGGCTTCCAGGCGCGGCGCTTCGTTGCCGAGGAAGCATCCTCCGGCGACCTGCCGCCGGACCGCCCGCTTTGGTCCCTGCCCGCCGAGTAACACAGCCGTTCCGGTTGACTCCCGCGCGGGCCTCGGCCAAAAACCGGGGACAGGGGCACCCGCCCCGCTTGCCCATAACGCGCCGGAACCGACATGCTGGATATCGGACAGAGCCTGCTTCACCAGGTGGCGGATATCGCCAAGCGCGCGGGCGGGCAGATTCTGACCGTCTATGAGACCGATTTCGACGTCGAGACCAAGGGCGATCAATCCCCCGTCACCGCCGCCGACAGATTGGCCGAAGACCTGATCACCGCCGCGCTCAAGGCCGAGGTGTCGGACGCCGACCCCATCATCGGCGAGGAAGCGGTCGATGCCGAAGGCATGACCCAGCCGACGGCGCCCCAGTTCTGGCTGGTCGATCCGTTGGACGGGACCAAGGAATTCGTCAAACGGTCCGGCGAATTTACCGTCAATATCGCCCTGATCAAGGACGGCGTGCCGATCCTCGGCGTGGTTCACCTGCCGGTTCTGAACGAAACCTTCATGGCCGCCGAAGGGCTTGGCGCCTTTAAACAAAAGGGCGACGGCGCCCCACTTCCAATCGCCTCTCGCGAGGCCCCGCCAGCGGGCCTTACCGCCGTGGTCAGCAAATCCCACGGCGCGGAGGAAGCGGATGCGTTCCTCGAACGATACACCGTCGCGCAAAGGATCGGCGCGGGCAGTTCCCTCAAATTCTGCCGCGTGGCCGAAGGGGCTGCGGATATTTATCCCCGCTTCGGGCGGACCATGGAATGGGATACGGCGGCGGGCCATGCGGTGGTCAATGCCGCCGGCGGACGTGTCGTCAAAACCGACGGCATTCCGTTGACCTACAGCAAGCCAGGTCTCGACAATCCGAATTTCATCGTGCTGGGCAGGGGGATCGGCCTTGATGGGTAGCGGGGCCTCTGCGGCCGGATCGGCGATCCACTTGGCTGACGACGCCGGGATCGCGCGCGCCGCCCGTGCGTTACAGTCCGGAAAGCTGGTCGCCTTCCCAACGGAAACGGTTTACGGCCTGGGCGCGGACGCGACCAACGACACCGCCGTCGCCGAGATCTACGCCGTCAAGGGCCGCCCCGATTTCAATCCGTTGATCGTCCACATACCGGATGCCGACGCGGCGACGACTTATGCCGAGATCACGCCCCTCGGCCGGTTGCTGATGGAGCGGTTCTGGCCTGGGCCGTTGAGCATCGTCTTGCCGCGCCGGGCCGATTGCACCTTGTCGCGGCTCGTCTCCGCCGGGCTGGATACGGTCGCCCTGCGCGCCCCCGCCCATGACGTCGGCCAAGCCCTTTTGAAGGCATCCCACCTGCCCGTGGCGGCCCCCAGCGCCAATCGTTCCGGCCGCATGAGCCCGACCCAGGCGGCGCATGTCGCGACCTCCCTGCCCGGCCCGGACCACGGCGGCCCGGCGGTCATTCTGGATGCCGGGGCCTGCGCGGTCGGCTTGGAATCGACGGTGGTCGATGCGACGGGAGATCAGGCCGTGATCTTGCGGCCCGGCGGTCTGTCCCGAGAGGATATCGAAACGGCGCTGGGCGGCGCCTACGGCCCGGTCGCCGAAGCGCACGAGATTGGCCCTGGTGGGCCGCGTTCGCCGGGCATGCTGGCGCGGCATTATGCGCCCGGCAAGCCGCTGCGCCTGAATGCGGCGGCGGCTGAGAACGGTGAAGCCTTGCTCGGCTTCGGCCCGGATGTCCCGGCGGAGGCACTTAATCTCAGCGCCACGGGCGATACAACCGAAGCCGCCGCCAACCTGTTCGCCTATCTCCATGATTTGGATGCCGGGCCCACGCCGGCGATCGCCGTGATGCCGATCCCCGACCGCGGACTCGGCCGCGCGATCAACGACCGTTTGATCCGGGCGGCGCGGACGGACGACTCGGAATGACCGGCCCCATGGCACCCTTGATCGTGATGGACCTGGAATGGACCGCCTGGGAAGGGGCGCGCCAACGAATGTGGTCCGGCCCCGGCGAGGAGATGGAGATTGTTCAGATCGGCGCCGTGAAACTTGCGGATACGGCCGACCTGGAAGAACTGGGGGCGTTCGAGATTCTCGTCCGCCCACGGATCAATTCGACGCTGGACGGGTATTTCACGCGGCTAACCGGCATCACTCAGGATCGCCTCGATCGCGAAGGGATCGACCTAAAGGACGCCCTGGCCGATTTCGTGAACTTCGTCGGACCGTCGGATACCTTCCTGGGATTCGGCGACGAGCTTTCTCATTTCATCCATAACTGCCAGCTCTATGGCCTTTCCTATCCGCTGGCCCAACATCGATGCACCGACGTCCGCAACCTGATCATGGATTTGCTGGGCGTCACCGAGGTTCCGAACAGCTCCGACCTGCCCGAACTCATGGCGTTTACGCCGCCCGGCGAAATGCATCAGGGCCTCGCCGACAGTCGATGCGTCGCCGAGGC
>CAJWCU010000014.1 GCA_913030825.1 uncultured Rhodospirillaceae bacterium
GCTCGGCCATCGTCAGCGTGCAGATCAGCTACGTCAATCAGCTCCACTATCCCGGCTTCGTGCGTGTCGGCACGCGATTGCTGCGTCTCGGCAACAGTTCCTACGGGTTGGGCCAGGGCCTGTTCGCGGGCGACACGGTCGTCGCGACCTCCGAAGCCGTGCTGGTGTTCTTCGACTATGCCGCCAACAAAAGCCGTCAGGTCCCCGAAGAGCTGCGCCGCGCTTTTGAAGCGGGTGAGGCGCTGACTCCCGCCTGATCCGCCCGGTTTGTCGCCTCCGGCTGCCCTGCGGTTCCGTCCCGTTGACGGGCCTGCCGGGGATGAGGCAGGCTCAGGCCATCCGGGCGCCCGTTCGGCGGCGCCGCGACCTATCGACAAAAAAGGAAACCGTCCATGTTCTGGGATATGAAGACCAAGGACCACGGCCTGCCGCGCAATCCGTGGAAAGCCTGTGTGGCGCCGCGTCCGATCGGCTGGATCACCACGATCAACGCCGACGGCGCGGTCAATCTGGCGCCCTACAGCTATTTCAACGCCTGCGGCGAGAACCCGCCGATGGTCATGTTCTCCGGCGGCCCGCGACCGGAAGGCCCGGCCAAGGACACGGTCGCGAATTGCGAGAAACAGGGCGAATTCGTGTGCAACATGTCGACCTGGGCGCTGCGCGAGGAAATGAACCTGTCCAGCCTGGCGTTGCCAGCCGGTGAGGACGAAGCCGCCTTCGCCGGATTGGAGACGGAACCGTCGCAACTGGTCAAACCGCCCCGCATCAAGGCGTCGCCGATCCATATCGAATGCGTCTATCACCAGACCGTGGTGATGCCGCACAACGAACGCGAGGAAGGCAACCGGGTCGTTTTCGGCCGGGTCGTCGGCCTGCATATCGACGACGGCGTCCTGACCGACGGCTTCGTCGACATGGCGAAGGTTCAGCCCATCGCCCGCCTGGGCTATATGGATTACGCGCGGGTGGACACGGTCTTCACCTTGGACCGGCCTAAGATGGATACGGCTGCAGAGTAGCGTAGGACAGGGTCAGCCCGTCCGCTTCAACCGCATCAGTTCGTGGACGGAGACCTGCGGGAAGATGCCGGGCGTACCTTCGCGGTACAGCATCATCACGCCGTTGCGGATATCCGGGAAGCCGTCCCGGGTATCGTCGAAATGACGGATTTCCAGCGAGACGGTCTTCTGCGTCATGCGGTCTAGGGCGCGCCAGATCATCGTCGGGTTGTCGCGCCGCGTCTGGCCGAAGGGGGCGACGGATCGGGTGACCGTCGCCGTCGGCGGGCCGAAGCGGCGGATCAGCCAATCGGCGATTTCATCGAAGCCGTCGGCGTTGAACACCACCTGCATGCGGGTCGGAGCGCCATCGTCGAAGCGGACGACGGACCCGGTGCCCGTATAGAGGATCGTCGAGACCAGGAAGCTTGGCTCCAGATAGGCGGGCCACTGCAATTCCTTGATGCAGAATTTGGTCCGGCCCTCGGCCTTGTCGATACATTCCGGCGCCACGCCTTCGCTGCCTGCCGCATTGGCGGGAACGAAGGTGTTGTAAAGGCTGGTTCCGGCGCCCAGCGACAGGGTCACGCCCTCGAGCGGCTGGCCCTGATTGGCCAGCGCCGATCGGGGTCCTGAATTGGCGGGCGCCAGGGTCGGCTCCGGTGCCTGAACGACCTTGCCGTCGGCCATTTGAATCTTCGTCACCGGCCAGGCCGACGCCGCGTTGGCGCCGGGCGGCAGCGGCCCCAGTTCAGTGGCGGACGCCGACCGGCGGTCGAAATCGGCGCGGAAACTGGCCGGGGTGATGTAGGCACTGGCCAGATCCTGGACCGGCGGCGCCTGGCCCGGGAGAACCACCGGCAGTGTCCAGGCGGCGGGCAGGACCGGGCGGCCTTCCGCGTCCAGGCGGACTTCCGAGCCCTGGGGCAGGGCCGCCAGGATTTCCGATGGCGTTGCTTTCGGCGGCTCGGCCTCGGCCGGGTTCGGGGTCGCGGAGCCCAACAAATCGCCCAACGCCTGCGCCAGGGGGTCGTTGGCCGAGGCGCCGCCGGGGGTGTCGCCGGCGGGTGCGTCGAGGCCCAGTTCGGCGGCTAGGGGGTCGTCGGATGCGGCGGCGCCAGCGGGCGCGGCGGGGCTGTCCAGTCCCAATTCGGCGGCCAGCGGATCGGCCGGCGCCGGTGCCGGGGCTTGGTTGTCCAATCCCAATTCAGCGGCCAAGGGATCGTCCGATGCGGGGGCGGGCGACGGGTTGTCCAAACCCAGTTCGGCGGCCAACGGATCGGCGGCCAGGGGGTTGGGGACCTTCTCGCCGCGCGTTGCGGGGGGCGCGGCGGGTTTGTCGCGGAATTGATCTTCCAGCGCGCTGAGTTGCTGTTCCAGCGGATCGTTGCGGCCGCTCGGCCCGGGGAGGATCGGCGACGGTGTTGCCGCCGCGGCGGCGCCCGGCGGGGGTGAGGTGTCGCGGATCGGCGGCGGCGCCGGGATGGCGGCGGCGACGCGGTCCCCGCCGTGTTCATCCAGGTCCTTCGGAAGGTTGTTCAACTGCGGCACTTTGGGCGTCGCATCCGGCGGGGTGCCGCGTTCCGGCGGCGCCGCCTTGAGCGACCGGTGGGCGGCGCGCACGTCCGGTTCGTCCGGCGAGACGTCGCGGAACCAAGGGTCGCGGGCGAAGTTCTTGCGGCCTTCCGGGTTGGGCGGCGGTAGGGGAATTTTCAATCGGCGTGCCGTGTTGGTGCCGGGCGGCGGGCCTTCGACGGCGGAGGTGTCGGTCTTGAGGTTGGCCTTTTCCTCGGCCGACAAGGCGGCCTGTGCCGCCTCGATTTCAGCGGCCTTGCGCCGCGCCCGCTCGCGCAGGTGGCTGAGCGCTTCGTCCTTGCTGTCGGCCAAGGTGTCTTCGGCGTCGCGCGATACGGGCTTGGACAACAATTTATCCAGCCAGGCCAGGCGGTCCTTGGGCGCCATCGCCATCAGGTCCAAATTCCGCTCGTCGCGCCCGGGCGCCGCCTTGGCGGTGTCCTGGGGGGGCTTGGCGTCCATCGGGTCGCCCAGCAGGGACAGCAGCGGATCGGCGCCGTCGGGGGCCGCGGTCTGCGTGCTCCCATCGCCGTCCGGCATGGCGAGGGCTTCGGCCAGCGGGTCGGCGGGCGTGGGGGCATCGGCAATGGCCGCCGGCAGGTCGGCTTCCGGCAAGTTCGGATCGGCCCCGTCGAGGGCGGAATCATTCTGAGCGGCGAGACGATCCAAGTCCGCCGGGGTGCCGCCGGGGGTGTCCAACGGCACGTTATCTTTTGCGGCGTTGGGGGCCGCGTCGGGTGCGTCTGCGTCTGCGTCGGCGGACGGGGGCGGCGTCAAGGCGCCGGGGCGCGCGTCCACTTGGGCAGTCTGTTCCGGTTCGCTGTCGTCACCGAAGCCGAGCAATCCGCCGAGCCAGCCCTTCGCCCGGGCCAGCATGCCGGGTTTTTCAGCAGGCGTGTCTTCAGTCTTGGGCGCTGTGTCCGGTGTCGGCGTCGGAGTATTCCGGGTGGCGGCCTCGGCCGGTGCGTCGGGGGTATCTGCCGCGACCCCGACGGGCGGGGGCAGGGCACTGTTGCCGCCCGGCATGACGTCGGCGGTCATGTGCTTCGGGTTCAGCGACGTGGGGGCCATAACGGTCGGCCCGCCGGAAGATTGGGTGTCTTGCGACGTTTCAATCACCGGCTCGATCACGGGTGTCGCGGCGTCTTGCGGCGGCACGGCGGGGCTGTCGCGCAGATCGGCGATATCTTCCACCGGTGCGGGGGCGGGGTCCGGCACGGGCGCCGATGCCTCGTTGGCATCCTGTGCCGGTTCGGCGGGCTTTTCCGTTTCCGCGACGGCGCGGTCCAGGGCCGCGTCGATGGCGTCCTGGGGCGCCGTTTCGACCTTGGGCCGCCGGTAGGCAAGCAGGAAGTGGGCGATGGTGTGGTGGCCCAGACGCACGGCGGCTTGGGGGGCGGAGACGCCGTTTTCGTCGCGCGCGCGGGGGTCGGCACCGGAGGTGACGATCTGTTTCACGGCGCCCAGGTCGTTGTCGCGGATGGCGTTGAACAGGGCGCCGGAGCCTGCATCCTGGGCCTGAGCGATCGGCGCGGACACCAAGGCGGCCAAGGACAGGCAGCCCGCAAGGGCTGCGCTCCGCAAGCGGCGCTTGAATGTAACAAATTGATTTGACTGGCATTTCGCCATGTCTATCGCCCAATTATCCGGCCCGGCCAGCCGTCGCCGCCGGTGCCGTTCTCAAGAGTTTACCACGGCCTCGGCCCCCTTCGGGAGCCCGGAGCCATTTCCCCGAATCCAACCCGACGACTATGGCCGATTTACGGTAAATAAGGGGTTAAACGGTTGATTCAACTGGGAATGTGTTCTCAGGCGGCGACGTTGTTCGGTGGCCTCAAGCAGCCGCCCGGGACTTTGCCCTGGCGTCCTCCAGGATCATGTCGCTGGCTTTCTCGGCGATCATGATCGCGGGCGCGTTGGTATTGCCCGAGGTGATCGTCGGCATGATCGAGGCATCGACGACCCGAAGGCCCGTCATTCCGTGAACGCGCAGGCGGTCATCGACCACGGCTTCCGCATCCTGGCCCATCTTGCAGGTGCCGACGGGGTGGAAAATGGTCGTGCCGATCTGGCCGGAAGCGTCGGCCAGTTCGTCGTCCGACGTCAGATGCGCGCCCGGTTTGTATTCTTCCGGGTTGAAGCGGGCGAGGGCCGGTTGCGAGACGATGTGCCGGGTCAGGCGCAGGGCGTCCGCCGCAACTTTTCGGTCGCCGGCGGTTGAGAGGTAATTTGGCTGGATCGCCGGTTGAGTGAACGGGTCGGGCGAAGTGATATGGATCGTCCCGCGGCTTTCCGGGCGCACGTTGCAGACACTGGCGGTGAAGGCCGGGAAGGGGTGCAGCGGCTGGTCCCAGGAATCCAGGCTGAGCGCCTGGATATGGTATTGCAGGTTCGGCGTCTCGCGCGACGGATCGGACTTGGCGAAGGCGCCCAAGGTCGACGGCGCCATGGACATGGGGCCCGTGCGGAACAACGCGTATTCCATGGCGATACCCATTTTGCCGATCAGCGATCCGGCCCGCTGGTTCAGGGTCTTGGTGCCTTCGACGCGGTAGACGGGGCGGACCTGCAGATGGTCCTGCAGGTTGCCGCCGACGCCCCGCAAGTCGTGATGAACGTCCATGCCGAGCCCCTGCAGCAGGTCGCCCCGGCCAATGCCGGAAATCTCGAGTATCTGCGGCGAGCCGATCGAACCGGCGGATAGGATGACCTCGCCCCGACAGGTGACGCCCGCGTCCTTGCCGTCGACCCGCAGGTCCAGCCCCGTCACCGTCTTGCCGGTCAGGCGCAGTTTCTTCACATGGGCATGGGTGACGATATCCAAGTTGTCGCGGTCCTTGGCCGGGCCGAGGAAGGCTTTCGAGGTATTCCAGCGAATGCCCGAGCGTTGATTGACGTGGAAATAGCCGCAGCCTTCGTTGTTGCCCTTGTTGAAGTCGTCGACCTTGGGGATACCGGCCTCGGCGGCGGCATCGCGGAAGGCGTCCATGATTTCCCAGGTCGTGCGCACCTTTTCGACCCGCCATTCGCCGCCTTCGGCGTGGAATTCATCGACGGGAATGGCGGCCTGGTCTTCGGATTTCTTGAAATACGGCAGGACGTCGTCCCAGGACCAGCCCCGGTTGCCCATCTGGGACCATTGGTCGTAATCGCGGGCCTGGCCGCGCATGTAGATCATGCCGTTGATCGACGAACAGCCGCCCAGCACCTTGCCGCGCGGATAGTTGAGCGCCCGGCCGCCCAGGCCGTCGACGCTTTCGGTCTTGAAATTCCAATCCGTGCGCGGATTGCCCATGCAAAAGAGGTAGCCGACGGGGATGTGAATCCAGTGGTAATTGTCCTTGCCGCCGGCTTCCAGCAACAGCACGCGCTTGCTCTTGTCCGCCGACAGGCGGTTGGCCAACACGCAGCCGGCCGAGCCGGCCCCGACGACGATGTAATCGTATTCTCCCAGATCGTGCATGGACGGCACCGTTCCTTTCCTGGATTTCGCCCCCAAGGGTCATTTGCTCGCCGCTTTGATCGGTGGGCGGCGTTTCGGCGGTCAACCGCCGAACAGGCCGAAAAAGCCCTTACGCTTGGCGGTCGTGCCCAGGGTACTCAGCGGGCGGCGCATGGCAATAGCTTCGATGATTCGAAACTGGCCGCCGGTCAGTTTGCCGAACCGGCATCCCAGGCTGGTTTCGGCATAGTCCGTTCTCACGACTTCGCCCGGCGCACCCAGCGGCACGCGACCGTCGTCTTCGGTTATCACATGGCTGACGGTGAATTTCTGGCCCGGGCGCATCTTGCCGATGGCATGGCCCAGACGGAACCCGGCGACACTCATGTCGGCGACGGGGAACTCCTGATTGCCGACGACGAATTTCACGCCCTTGACGGTCAGGCGCACGTCCCGGCGTTTGTTGTCGTCCTTGTATCCCGCGAATTTTCGCCCGCTCATCCACCCGGTTCCTTTTTTCGCATTCCATATTACTCTCGAAAATGCGAGGGCCGGAACAAGACTTTGATCTTTTTCAATGACCGGAAAATTCCTAGCCGGACACTTGGGGGCCAGGGAGCCGTTTCGACAATGGGGTGGCTATCGCCTGGAAATCCACGCGTTTTCGGCGGGGAATTGGAAATCCTGGCTCGCCCCCCGCGAAGATTGATAGAGTAGGCGGACGCGCGGGCAGGGGACACCCCTGCCCGCGCGCGGTTTGCATAGCGTATGCCATGGGGAGACCACGGGTCATGGCCAAGAGACTGATTCTGACATTCATCGCCGACGACCGGCCGGGCTTGGTCGAGCGCCTCGCTCAGAGCGTCGCCGACGCGGGCGGCAACTGGCTGGACAGCCGGATGGCCCATCTGGCCGCCAAGTTCGCCGGCATCGCCGAAATCGAAATCGAAGACGATGGGATCGCCGGATTGCAGGCGCAACTGGATGACCTGTCCTCCGACGGGTTCCATTTGGTGGTCGAGGAAGCGGGCGACGATGCGGCACCGGACGGTGCCGTGTTCGAGATCGAATTGCTGGGCCCCGACCATCCGGGGATCGTCCGCGACATTTCCCATTGCCTGGCCGAACGGGGCGTCAGCGTCGAGGATATGGAGACCGATATCCGCGACGCCCCCCATGCCGGCGGGACCCTGTTTCACGCCCATGCGCGCCTTCGGGCTCCCGCCGGGCTGAGTGACGACGACCTGCGCGACAGCCTGGAAATCTTGGCGGGGACGCTGATGGTTGATATTACGGTTGGCAAAATTCTCTAACCAATCCTCCGGGAGGACATCCATGGAACTGAAAATGACCGGCCGCAAGGCCGTGGTAACGGGCGGCAGTCTGGGCATCGGCCGGGCCATCGCCGAGGCTTTCTCCGGCTCGGGCGCGGAGGTCGCGATCGTCGCCCGCCGCCAGGAAGTGCTGGACGAAGCCAAAGCGACGATCGAGGCCGCGACGGGCGGTACCATTCACACCATCGCGGGCGACGTCTCCACCGCCGACGGCTGTCAGGCCGTCTGGGATGCGGCCATCGGCGCCATGGGCCAGGTCGATGTGCTGGTCAACAACGCCGGATCGTCCCACCGCGCCCCCTTCGTCGAAGTCACCGACGCCGAATGGCAGGCCGATCTGGACCTTAAGCTGTTCGCCGCGATCCGGCTTTGCCGTCTGGCCTTCCCCGGGATGACCGGGCGGAAATGGGGCCGCATCATCAATATCCTGAATACCGGCGCCAAGGCACCGCCGCCCACGGGTGCGCCGACCGCCGTCAGCCGCGCCGCCGGCATGGCGTTGACCAAGGTTTTGGCCGGTGAGGGTGCCCCCCACAACGTGCTGGTTAATTCCCTGCACGTCGGCAAGATCGAAAGCGATCAATGGGTGCGCCGGGCCGCCAAGGAAGGCCGCCCGATCGAAGAGGTCTATGCCGACATGGGCAAGGAACTGCCCATGGGCCGTATCGGCAAGGCCGAGGAATTCGCCGCCGCCGCCTGTTTCCTGGCGTCGGACGCCGGATCCTACATCTGCGGCACAGCGATCAACGTGGATGGCGGGTTTTCCCCCGTCGTCTAGCCGTCCCCAAGGGGGCGTTATCAGCCGCGCGCTGCCTCCGGTTGATCGCTGTGTAGGCAGCGCGCGCGCGATGGCATAAACTGGGTCCAATCATCCCGAATATGGTTCCGGGGATGGAAAGGAAAGCCGAGGCAAATGCCCGCAGACGCCGAACATATGCTCGTTCGCTACACCATCGAGAGCGAGGACGGCTCGCGTGAGGTGTTCGAGCTGGATATCGATCTGCCGCAGGTTGCGATCAAACAACCGGACCCGTCGACCCTTCCCGAATGGGCGGAGCTTGAATACCACAAGTGTCAGCATTGCCCGCTGACCAAGGAAACCCATCCCCATTGTCCAGTGGCGGCGCTTTTGGTCGATTACGGCCAGCGCACGGGCCGCATGGTCTCCTATGCCCAGGTCGACCTGACCGTGGAGCAGGGGGCGACCAAAACCACGGCCAAGGTCTCGGCCCAGGAAGCGCTGCGCTCGGTCCTCGGGTTGGTCATGGCGACCAGCGGCTGTCCGCATATGTCGTTCTTCCGCCCGCTGGCGCGGTATCACGTGCCGCTTGCGGATATGGAACTGACGATCCTGCGCGCCATGTCGTTCTATCTGGTCGGTCAGTACTTCAAGGACAAAGAGAAGCCCGACTGGGACACCAGTTTCGACGGGCTGATCGCGATCTACAAGAACGCGCAAGAGGTCAACAAAGGGATGGCGAACCGCCTGCGTCAGGCCCAGGTATTTACGGAACTGAACTGGCTGGCCGCCCTCGATACCTTCGCCGGTATGATGCCGCTGACCATCGAACGTTCGTTGTTAAAGGCGAAGGCCTATTTCCAAGATTGACGACGAAACATCCACCAGACGAAACGAGATTGATATGACCCCCGACAGCACCCATTCGCCGGACCCCCAAACCGAAGACAGCCCGTTGGACCATGCCGATGCCCAGGGCCGCGTCGCGGTCCAAGACCTGCCGGCACCCTACAGCGGCCCGGCGCCGCGGGACGCGCTGGCCGAGTTGTTCATTCAGGACGGCTACAGCAACGACGACCCGCGCCTTTGGGTGCCGCTGGCGCCCGGCCGCTGGTCGCGCCCGCTCTGCCTCAACGTCTCGAACGGCTATTGGGTGCACCTGACCAAGGTGGTCGGCGGCGGCATGCTGTCGCGCCACCGCCATCCGGCGCCTGTGCACGGCTTCGTCATCAAGGGCAAATGGCGCTATCTGGAACGCGACTGGATCGCCGAAGCGGGCTCCTATCTCTACGAGCCGCCGGGCGATATCCATACCCTGGTCGTGGAGCCGGATTGCGAGGAAATGATCACGCTGTTCCATAACTCGGGCGCGTTGATCTATTGCGACGAAGACGGCAACACCACGGGCACCACGGACGTCTTCGACCGGGTCGATGCCTGCCGCAAGCACTTCATCGAGGTCGGCCTCGGCGAAGACTTCGTCAAGCAGTTCATCCGCTAGTTTTCAGTCGGACGTTAGCACCACCAAGGCGTCGACGGCGACCGGACGGCCACCGTCGGCGACGATCACCGGATTGACGTCGATCTCGGCGATTTCCGGATGGGCAACGGCTGCCGCGCTCACGCCCGCGATGGCGCGGGCCAAGGCGTCGCGGTCGGCTTCCGGCATGCCGCGGTAGGGGCCCAACAGGGCCGCGGCGCGGATTTCATCCATCATCGAAAGCGCTTCGGTTTCGCTGACCGGGGTCAGGCGCAGGACCGTGTCCTTCAAGGCTTCGGCGAAGATCCCGCCCAGGCCGAAGGTGACGCAGGGGCCGTATTGCGCGTCCCGCGTCATGCCCAACAGGAATTCCCGCTTGCCGGACGCCATTTCCTGGACCAGCAGGCCGCCGCCCGCAGGGAGTTTGGACAACAGGCGCGCCGCCGCGTCCCGCAGGGCGGCTTCGTCGGCCAGGCCAACTTCGACCAATCCGGCCTCGGTCTTATGGGCGAGGTCGGGCGCGTTGCCCTTGAGGACGACCGGATAGCCGATCTTTTCCGCGGCCCGGGCCGCGCCGTCGGCATCGTCGGCGAGATGTTCCGCCGTGACCGGTACGCCATGGGCGGCCAGAACCTGTTTGGAATCGTATTCCGAGAGGGTCCGCGCCCCTTGGGCGCGGGCATCGGCGATGATCCGGCGGGCGGTATCGAGAGAGCCGGTCATTGGCCGTCCTCCGCCCGCGCATCCAGGAAACGGCGGTAATCCAACAGGGCGCGCATGGCCTTCACGGCGCCGCGCGCCGAGAAATAGATCGGCATCTGGTTCTTCTTCAATTGGGGGATGGCCTGGGCGGCGAGGGATTGCGCCCCGGTCCAGCCGATGATGACGGGTTTGTCCGTGGCGCGCGCGGCCTCTGTGAAGATGTCGCAATAGAAACTGGCGCGCGGTTCGCCCACCATGGTGACCAACAAGAACACCCCGTCGATGTTGTCCTGCTCCAGGACCGTGCGGATGGTGTCCTGATAACCGGTAGGGGTGGCGCGGATCTGCTGCGTCACGTCGACCGGATTGCGCAGCGCGCCGAACGGGGGAATGAACTGCTTCAACGTTTCCTGGGCGGCGGAGGAGAGTTCCGGCACATCCAGGCCGAAGCGGTGGCATTCGTCGGCGCAGACGCCGCAGATGCCGCCGGACGGCCCGATCACGCCCATGCGCGTCCCCTGGGGCAGTTTGTTCAGGAGGCGGGAGAAGGTAATCGCCGTCGGCAACAGGTCAGAGGCGTCGTCGACCCGCACGACGCCGTACTTGCGGCAAACCGCGTCGAACACCGCGTCGGAGCCGACCATGGCCCCGGTATGGGAGGCGGCGGCGGCGGCCGAAACCTCGGACAGGCCGATTTTGTAGACGACCACGGGCTTGCCGGCCTTGGCGGCCTTGGCGAGGGCGGCAGTGAATTTATCCGGATCGCGGATGCCTTCGATGAACAGGGCCAGAACACGGGTCTGCGGATCGTCCACAAGGTAATCCATATAGTCTGCGACCTGCAGGTCGGCCTCGTTGCCGACGGAAACCCAATGGCTGAACCCGCCTTGTTCCTCGGTCCCGGTGCCCAACATGGAGCCGCCGACGGCGCCCGATTGGGTCAGGAAGGCGATGTCGCCTTTCTTGAAGTCGTCCATGGCGCAGACCATGGAGGTACAGCAGACCATGTCGTTGGCGATGGAAATCAGGCCGTTCGTGTTGGGTCCGCAGAACCGCACGCCGCCTTCCTTGGCGGCGGCGATCAGGTCGGCCTCCAATTCCGGCTCCCCGGCCTCGCCGAAGCCCGATGCCAGGACCACCGCGGTCTTCACGCCCTTGGCGGCGCAATCCTTCATGACCGCGACGCTGGCCTTGGCCGGGACGGCGATCAGGGCCAGGTCGATCTCGTCCGGAACATCGGCGACGGACGCGAAGCAGGGCATGCCCCGAATTTCCGCTTCCTTCGGATTAACCGGATAGACCTTGCCCGGATAGCGGTGGGCCAGCAGGTAGTTCAGCGCGACCGTGCCCAACTTGTCGCCGCCGGCGGCGTTCTTGGTTTGGGACGCGCCGATGACGGCGATCGAACGCGCCCGGATCATGGCATCGAGCATGGAAGGTCAGTCTTTCTTGCCGTCTTTGGTCTTGGATTTGGATTCCAGCATCTCGGCCATCGCGTTGACGGCTTCCTCGTGCTCCGGCGTGGTATGGGCCAGTGCCTGAAACGCCGCCGACATTTCCAACAGGGTTTCCATGCGGACGTGGGCACTTTCCCTGAGCAGCCGCTTGGTCAGGCGCAGGGCCTGGCCCGGGTTGCAGGCGATGCGCCCGGCCAGTTCGTTGGCGGCCTCCATCAATTGGTCCGCCGGGACGACCTTGGACACCAGGCCGCAGGCCAGGGCCTCGGCGGCGTCGATGGTGTCGCCGGTGAACGCCATTTCATAAGCCTTGGAAAAGCCCACGGCGCGCGGCAGGAAATAGGCCCCGCCGTCACCCGGGATGATTCCCAGCTTGACGAAGCTTTCGGCGAACTTGGCGTATTCCGAGGCGATGCGGATGTCGCACATGGTCGCCAGATCGCAGCCCGCGCCGATGGCCGCCCCGTTGACGGCGGCGATGGTCGGCACTTCGATGTTGTAGAACGCCTTGGGAATGCGTTGAATGCCGTTCAGATAGTTGCGACGGACCTCCGCGGGGTTGCCCTGATTGAGCCCCTGCTTGTTTCGCATAGCGAAAATATTCCCACCGGCGCTGAAGGCTTTTCCGGCGCCCGTCAAAATGACGACTTTCACGTCCATGTCGGCGTTGACGCGCGCGCAGGCATCGACAAAACCTTGTGATTGGTTTTTTCCCGACAGGGAATTGCGCTTTTCCGGGTCATTCATGGTCAAAGTGACCACGGGGCCCTGTTGCTCGTAGATGAGAAAATCGTCCATTTTTCTTTCCCGGCTGTTTCCGTTGGGTCTTGTTGTAACGCATTACGAAGCGCTATAAAACGATTGTATACAATATTTCTCAGGAAAATAGGACTAAAATCTTGGAGGATATCCGCTTCACGCCGGGCCTGTTGCCGCCCGAAGCCGAAGAGCTTCGCGGCGAGGTTCGCGGCTTCATCGCAGAGCACCTGAAAGGCTATCCCGGCGTCAAACGCGCCAAGACCTGGGCCGGCTCCGATCCTGAATTTTCAAAGAAGATGGGGGCCCAGGGCTGGATCGGCATGACCTGGCCGAAAGAGGTCGGCGGTCACGGCCGTTCGGCCCTGGAACGCTATGTCGTGCTGGAAGAAATGCTGTCGGCGGGCGCGCCTGTCGCGGCCCATTGGATCGCCGACCGGCAAAGCGGTCCCTTGCTGATGCGTTTCGGCACGGAAGAGCAGCGCCGCGAGATCATTCCCGCCATCGTGCGCGGCGAATGCTACTTCTGCATCGGCATGAGCGAGCCCAATTCCGGATCGGACCTGGCGTCCATCCGCACGAAGGCTGAACGTTCGTCGAACGGTTGGGTGATCAACGGCCAGAAGATTTGGACCTCCAAGGCCCATATGGCTCACTACATGATCGCTCTGGTCCGGACCAGCCCGCAGGACCCCAGCGACCGCCACGCGGGCATGTCGCAATTCCTGATCGACATGAAGAAGACCAAGGGGATCACCGTCCGCCCGATCCGCAACATGGCGGGCGAGCAGATGTTCAACGAAGTGTTCTTCGAAGACGCGGAAGTGCCCGAAGAGGCATTGCTCGGCACGGAAGGCGGCGGTTGGGGCCAGGTCACGACCGAACTGGCGTTCGAACGCAGCGGCCCCGAACGCTATATCTCCAGCTTCCAATTGCTGTTCGAACTGGTCCGCGCCCTTGAAGACGACCCGGACGCCCTGACCAAAGGCGGCAGCGCCGCCGGAATCGGCCGCATGGTCGCCCATATGCAGACCTTGCGTCAGATGTCGACTTCCATCGCGACGATGCTGGAACGCGGCGAAAGCCCCAATCTGGCGGCGGCCTTCGTCAAGGAACTGGGTGTCGCCTACGAACAGGACATGCCCGGCAAGGTACATGACGTCCTGGGCCGCTCGCCGCTTACGGGGGGCGACGGCTTCGATCAGGTGATGGGTTACCTCACCATGGCCTCGCGGTCGTTCTCACTGCGCGGCGGCACACGGGAAATCATGCGCGGCATGATCGCCCGCGGACTGGGATTGCGCTAATGAACGAGACAAGCGAACTGACCAACATTCTGGCGGAAACCGCCGGGCGCCTATTCACCGACCACGTGACCCGCGATTCTCTGGATGCGGCGGAGCAGGGGACCTGGCCCGCCGACCTCTGGCAACAGCTGGAGGAAAACGGCCTGACCCAACCCTTGGCGCCGGAAGAATTGGGCGGTCTCGGCGCGGGCTTCGCCGAAGCTTTCGTCATCGCCTTCGCCGCCGGCAGCGGCCGTGCCCCGGTGCCTTTGGTTGAGACCATGACGGCGGGCTGGCTTCTCGGCCGGGCCGGGATCGAGGTGCCGTCGGGGCCGCTCGGCCTGATCGACGGCGCGTCGGGTCTGAGCGTCGATGACGGTGCCCTTTCGGGCGCGGTCAAGGGCGTGCCCTGGGCGGCCAGATCCACCCATCTGGTCGCCGAGGTCGATGGCACCGTTCGGCTGATCCCGACGGATACCGTCCAGATCACGCCAGACACCAACATGGCGGCCGAACCCCGTGACACGGTCGCGTTCGATAACGTCGAGCCGGTGGCCAGCGGCGTTCTGGGCGAAGGTGGCGATCTAGCCGCCGTTCGCGTCGTCGGGGCCGCCATGCGCGCGGCCCAGATGGCTGGGGCCTGTGAGAAGGCGATCAGCCTTGCCGTGCTGCACGCCAAGGACCGTCAGCAGTTCGGCCGGCCCATCGCCAAGTTCCAAGCGATCCAACAGATGCTGTCCCGCGCCGCCGCCCGTGCCGCGCAGGCCCGCGTGGCCGCCGAGGTTGCTTTCATCGCGCTGGACCGTGCGGTGGCGAAGGATACGGCCGAAGCCTGGGCCAATGCGGAAATGGATGTTGCCGCGGCCAAGGTGGTGACCGGGGAAGCGGCGGAAATCGTCTATGACGCGGCCCACCAGACCCACGGCGCCATCGGCTTTACCTACGAACACGAACTGCACTTCACGACCCGCCGGCTTTGGGCCTGGCGGGGCGAGTTCGGAGCCGAGACGGAATGGGCCGAGGAAATCGGCCGCCGCGTATTGGGCCGGGGGGCGGAAAACCTCTGGCCGGACCTGACGGCGCGGCAAATGGGCTGAACCCTGCTTGGTAAGGCCGCCGGGTTTATCCGGCGGCCGATCCGGCGGCGTCCAGGAAGGCGTCGATCTCGGCTTCCGTTGAATTGAACGCGCAGACCAGCCGCACCCGGCGGCGGTCGTCCTCGGCGCTGACCGGCCCCCGGTCGTAGAACAGGAACCCGGCGGCCTGCAGGGCCGCCGCCATGGCCTGGGGCATCAAGGGAAAGACCTGATTGCCGTCGACCGGGTCGGCGGTTTCGACGTCCAGTGCGGCCAGGCCGTCGGCCAGGCGTTTGGCCATGGCATTGGCCTGGCGCGCATTGTTCACCCAAAGGCCGTCCGCCAGATAGGCCTCCATCTGTGCCGTCATCAGGCGCATCTTCGACAACACATGGCCCGACCGCTTCTGGCGGTAGATGAAATCGTCGCCAAGCGACGGGTTGAAGAAGATCACGGCCTCCAGCGCCAGCGCGCCGTTCTTCGATCCGCCGAAGCTCAGGACGTCGACCCCGGCCTTCCAGGTCATGTCGGCGGGCGAACAGTTCTGCCCCGCCAAGGCGTTGGCGAAGCGCGAGCCATCCATATGCAGATAAAGGTCGTGCTTGCGGCAGACATCGCCGATGGCCGCGATCTCGTCCGGGCGGTAGGCCGTGCCTTTTTCCGTCAATTGCGTGACCGAGACGGCACGGACCTGCGACCAATGCTCGTCACCCCGGCCCTGCAGGGTCGCGGTCTCGACCGCGTCCGGCCGAACCTTGCCTTGATCGCCCGGCAGGCCCAGCAGCTTGGCGCCCCCAGAATACATCACCGGGCCGTTGCATTCGTGTTCGTTGATATGCGCGTGCTCGTGACAGACCACGGCACCCCAGGGCGGCGTGATGCAGGAGACGGCGAGGCCGTTGGCCGCCGTGCCCGACGGCACGAAGAAGACCTTGGCATCCGTATCGAACACTTCGCAGACTTTGTCGCGGGCCCGCGCCGTGCCTTCGTCGTGGCCGTAGGGCATGGTCCGGCCTTCGTTGGCGGCGACGATCGCGGCGAGAATATCCGGATGGGCGCCCGCGGTGTTGTCGGATGCGAAGTTCATGGGGCGGGACTCCTTGTAAAACGTCAGTTGGGTGAATTGTCAGCCGGTCGGGCGCAGGGGGATCGGATGAAAGGCGTTGCGGTCGTCGTCCACGCCATGGGCGCGGATGTCGATTACCTTGCCCTCGGCAACCGCGACGATGACCCAAATCAAATTCGTTTCATAGGCCATGCGCAGGTCCGTGGCGCTGGGCTCGGCCGGGCCCCCCGGATGGGAATGGTAGTGACCGACGATGGCCTCGTCGGTCCCTTCCAGGGCGCGCATCAGGTCGAAGCGGACCTGAGGGTCGATCTCGAAGCTGTCTTCGGCCCGTCCCTCGGTCACGTTTGCCGAGGGCACGACGCGGGTGACCGCCGTCTGGCCGCCGCGACCGTCGGCGCGCCCGGCCAGCAGGCCGCAGCATTCATGGGGAAAGGCGGCTTCCGCCGCGCGGGAAATGTCGTCCAGAAGCGTCTGGGGAAGGATCAACACGGCCACAATACGCCGTCGGCCGTCACGGCTTGATACGGCCCGAGACGGCGCCGGTTCGCGCATCGATAATCAGCACCTGGCCGCAGACCCCGACCGGCCCGGTCAGGATGAAGACTTGCGCGCCCGCCGGGCGGACATCCGTGATCTCGCAGCCCGTCGGCAGGTTCAGCTCGATATCGCCGGAAACGGACACGGGCGGCGCGAGCTGCGCCGGAGGCGGTGCGGCGGCCGTCGTCGGGGCCTTCGCGGTCTTGGCGTTGCCGAACAGCCGCCAGTCGGGATTTTCCGAGGTCTTGATGAGACCGTAGACCAGCAGGCCGAGCGCCAGGGCGATCAGAACGCCCAGGCCGATGACGATGAATTTGAGAAGCGCATGCATGGCGCTTTAAGTGCATCGTGGGGCCGAGGCTGTCAAGCCGCTGGCAGGGCGTTTCGATCACTGTCATGCAGCGCCCCAGGGAAGGCGGCCTTACGGTTTCGGAGCCGGGCAGGAGAGCCGGCGTTGAATGAAGCCCGGTGATAGGCCGGTTCTTTGCCATCTGTTCAGGGCGCGATTGACGTAATTCATGCCCTTCTTCGACGGAAGGAGATACATCTTTCCGACAGGGCCGGTCTTTCGCCTGCGAACGTCGACCTCCGCGGCGGCAAAGGCAACTTGCCCCGGAGCCAGGGCGACCGGAATTTCCTGTTCCGCCCTGTCTTTGTATTTGAAACGCAGGGATGCCGTGTATTCGCCGGGCGAAAGGTGCAGACAGTAAAAATCGTCGACCGGGAACAGATCATCGTTGCGGAAGGCGGCGCCGCTTCCCCGAACGGTCACCTCATATCCCGCGGTCGCGCCACAGCACTCGGATACGAAGGGGTTCACGACCACCAGCGTCGCCTTGCCGGGTGGAACGGCAGGTGTCCAGGTTTCCATGACGATAGTGTCCGCCGGTTCGTCGATATTGGAGTTCGCCGCACAGGCTGACAACAGGACCGAAAAGATGATTAATGGTGTGGTACGCAATCGTCTCTCCTGAATGCGATGGCCTGTGGGCGCACATGTTTGGCCGCATGCACATCATTGAAATCGAACAGAATGTTGTCAAAGCCACTTATCATAGTCGCCCATCTCGCGTTTCTTGCCGGCCTGCCGTTCTGGATTTTACTCGGCAGTTTCGCACCGATGCTTCTCACGGGACAGCCAGAGCAGGGCGCCGGGTATTTCGTTCTGTTTCTCTGCTATCTTGGTCCGGTCCTCAGCATTCTGGCATGTTTCGTTCTCTGGCAGGCATTGTGGGTGCGGGCCCATGGCCGCGCTCACGCCGCCGCATGGGGCGTCATCGCCGTTCAGGCCGTCGCCGGGGTGATTGTTTTGTTGTCCTGACTGTTCATCCCACCCAAAGCCCGGCGTAATGTGAGGCGTATCGCCTTCCGGCTATCGTTGGTTGATATGGAAAATCGAATAGAGGTTCAAATTCCGGATACCTTGTCAGGCGGTCGCCTGGACAAGGCGCTCGCGGCCTTGCTGCCGGAATTCTCGCGTGCCCGGCTGCAGGCGTTGCTGGCCGAGGGCTGCGTGACCGACGCCAAGGGCCGCGCGGTCACCGGTGGCAAGGGGAAGGTGTACCAAGGCGAAGTCTTCACCGTGCGGATTCCGCCGCCCACGCCGGCCGAGCCGGAAGGCCAGGACATTCCGCTCGACGTGGTCTACGAGGACGACGACCTGATCGTCATCGATAAACCGGCGGGGCTGGTCGTGCATCCGGCGGCGGGCAATGCGGACGGCACCCTGGTCAACGCCCTGCTGGCCCATTGCAAGGGCTCGCTTTCAGGGATCGGCGGGGTCGAGCGGCCTGGCATCGTCCATCGGCTGGACAAGGACACCTCGGGTCTCATGGTTGCGGCCAAGACCGATGCCGCGCACCGGGGACTCGCCAAGCAGTTCGAGGACCACAGCATCGACCGGGCCTATCTGGCGGTGGTCTGGGGCGTGCCACGCCCGACGGAAGGCGAGGTCGAAGGCAACATCGGCCGCGACCCCAAGAACCGGAAAAAGATGGCTGTGGTCGGCGAAGGCCGCGGCAAATATGCCAAGACATACTATTCCGTCGTCGAACGCCTGGGGACGCGGACGGCCTTGGTCGAATGCCGCCTGGCGACCGGGCGAACCCATCAGATCCGGGTGCATATGGCGTCTCTCGGCCATCCGGTGGTCGGCGATCCGCTCTATGCCGGGCGCCACGGCCGGCAGGCCGGTCCCACGGGCGCGTTGCCGGAGGACGTGAAAAAGACCCTGGTGGACGGTAAAGGCCAAGCGCTTCACGCATATATTCTCGGCTTCACCCATCCTGCGTCTGGGGAAAGATTGCAATTTAAATCAAAAAAATTGAACTATATTAATATGTTATGCGACATTTTCCGTTCGGTCTAAAAAGTCTTGTCCGGCAGCCCTTTCGCAGGTTAATATCCGACTAAATCGGTATAGTTTAACGCAGCCCGGAAATATCCATTTCGGCCGCCACATAGCGGCGGAACCGCTGCGTTCGGATACAAGGGACGTAATCATCATGGGTTACATGGCCCCCAGTACGAAGGACCTGAGTTTCTCCCCGGAAGACAATCTGTCGCGCTATCTCTATCGCATCCGGGAATACCCCATGCTGGAACCGGAAGAGGAACTCGACCTCGCCCGGCGCTGGCAGGAAAATCAAGACGAAGAGGCGGCACGCCGCATGGTGACCAGTCACCTGCGCCTGGTCGCCAAGATTGCCATGGGCTATCGCGGCTACGGCCTGCCTGTGGGTGAACTGATTTCCGAAGGCAACGTCGGCATGATGCAGGCCGTCAAACGGTTCGACCCGGAACGGGGTTTCCGTCTGGCGACCTATGCCATGTGGTGGATCAGGGCGGCGATCCAGGAATACATTCTGCGGTCCTGGTCGCTGGTCAAAATGGGCACCACTGCGGCGCAGAAGAAGCTGTTCTTCAACCTGCGCAAGATCAAGGCCCAGATGCAGGCCATCGACGAAGGCGACCTGCACCCGGAACAAGTGACGCAGATCGCCGACCGCCTGGACGTTTCCGAGACCGAGGTCGTCAACATGAACCGGCGGCTTTCAGGTTCGGACCAATCCCTCAATGCGCCGCTCCGCCAGGATGCGGACGGTGAATGGCAGGATTGGCTGGTCGAGGAAACGGAAGATCAGGAATCGCGGCTGGCCGATACCCAGGAGTTCAGCGAACGCCGCGATATGCTGGATGCGGCGTTGCAGTCGTTGTCGGACCGGGAACGGCACATCATTTCCGAACGGCGGCTGAAGGAAAGCCCCGCGACGTTGCAGGATTTGTCCGCCGAGTACGGCATTTCCCGCGAACGGGTTCGCCAGATTGAAGTTCGGGCGTTTGAGAAACTGCAGAAATCCGTGAAAAATGCGGTCATCGAGCGGCATATCAGCCACTAGGCGCGGTAGTCTTCGGAAAATTCAGGGCGGTCCCTAAAGGGCCGCCCTTTTTCGTGAAACCATGGAGACCTGTCTCGCCGGGCGGCCCGGCGCCTGTCGCGCCTACTGCGCGCCGGCCGCCTGGGGCGGTGAGTCGCCGCCGTCGGGCTCTTCCTTGGCTTCGATCGCTTCCATGGCTTCCATGGCGGCCTGGACCCCGCCCCCGGCCTGAACGCTGGGCTCGGCGCCGCCCGGTTGCGGCGCGGCGGACGGCGGGCCCGGGGCGTCGGCGCCCGGAGCACGAATGCCCATGGTGACCTCGTCCCCCCATTCATCGATGATCCGCCGCTGATTGGACCGCAGGGCCGACAGGCGCCGTTCGGTCAAGACGGTCATGAACGACGTGATGACCGGCGGAATGACGTTGTAGATGATCCAACCGCCCGCCGCCGAGCCGTACATGATGGCCAAGGCGAAGACGTCGGTGATGATATCCAGGGCGCCCTGCATGTTGTGATTGCCCGACCACAGGTCCATCAAATAGGGGAACAAACCCGCGAAATTCAGAGAACTGATACAGAAGAAACCGTACTTCTGATCCGTCCGGTCGGTGAAGAACGAGGTGATGGAGAAGATCATTCCGACACCGATCACCATGATCGTCGGCAGCGCGACGGCGATCAGCGTTACCGCGATCAGCAGGAAATAGAGCCAAAACTTGCCGCGCCGGGGTGCCGGTGCCCCCATGGGTGCCCTTGCCATCGCTAGAACACCCGAACCATGAACAGGATCAATACGATGGACATGGTGACCAGAATGGCGCCCATGGCGGCGGCCTGCTGACCGGTACGTTCGGCCTTGGTCAACTGTTCCTCGCCGCGGCCTTCGATATCCTGAATTTCCAGTTCCGCCGCCGCGAATTCGGCGACCGCGTCTTCGAAGCCTTCAATGTCTTCGCGCCGACGGTCGGCGTTGTCCATCAGGTCGAACAGTTCGGGCAACGAGCCGCGCCGCACCAGACGTGGAATTTCGCGCTCGATCTCCTTGCGCGTGGTCCGGGAATGATAGGCGTTGATCGCCGGGCCCAGATGCCCGCCGACCCAACTGGCCAGGCCATAGACCGGCTCGACCCGCAATTTCCACTGAATGAAGGCCAGCAACGACAACATGCCGATGGTTTGGGTGTCCGGATTCTCGGACGCCAGCGCCCGCATATGCGGGGAAATGTCTTCCTTGAACCGCGCCGTGATGAACGCCGCCATATGGCGATCCAGGGGCTTCGACTTGATATCCTGCGTGTTGGCCGCACGATCGAGCGCCGGCAGCAGGTGTTCGATCTCCAGCACGTATTCCTGCAGCAGCAGCGTGCTCTGGCAGGGCAGGGACGGATTGCTTTCGTAAAGGCAGCGCTCGATCCCAAAGCCCGGATCCTTGTTGTTCAGGACGATCTTGAGCTGCGAGAAATTCTTTTGGTGGATCGAGGCCTCGGGGGCATAGGCCAACTGCGCCTGGAACCAGACGTCGGGAATGTCCTTGGCGATGATCTCCGCCGGAATTTGCGGGTCGCCCGTACGCAGCAAATCCATGGCGAAGGCGGGCCCGAAGCCATCCACCATGAAGGAAAAGCCCTTGTAGCGAATGGGCCCCATTGGATCCATGAGGATCGAGACGCGGGTCACCGTCATCTCGTCCGATCCCGCGAAGGTGCCGGTCTGTGCCTTGGCGACGTCCAGAACGTTCTTGATGGCGTTGGCCAGGTTGGGGTCCTCGACCGACCGGCGGAGCCAGGTGTCGAACGTGTCGTCCCGCATGGCCTGGGCGCCTTCGGGGATATGCTTGCAGAAAGCATCGGCGAGTTGGCGCACGCTGTGATATTGGCGGCCCATGAAGGTGAACGGGTTCTGCCCCCGTTTGCCGGCCTTCTTCTGTTGCGGCGACATCTTGCGCCCGGACAGCCAGAGATCGATCTCTTCCGGTCCCCAACGCTGCGCCGGATCGTCGCCCATCATGCCGCGCAAAGGTTCCAGCAAGGACAAAGGCAGGTTTTCGTTGCCGGTGATCGCCGCGTAGGAGCCGGTCTCCAGCTTTTGCGCCTGCAGCTGTTCATGATCCAGATGGCTGCCCGGTTCCTTGTCGAGAACCAAGCCGACGATCGATACGGCAAAAGCATAGGCGTCGTCGCGGGAATTGCCGACGCCGCGCCCCGCCGGTGGCGTCATGGCGCGTTCCGCCGGCTCGTACACGGGCGGCTGGTCGTATCCCGGCGGCGAGGAATAGCATTCGCCGAACGCGATCAATTGGCGGGCGGCATCCATGAAGAACAGGTTGTCGCGCCGGATCGCCCGATGGGCGACGCCGATCGACGCCATTTCCTGCAACGCGCCGGCCAAGGGTTCGATGACCTTGCGCGGCAGATCGTATTCGGAAATCCGGAACTTGCCGTCCTGCAGCACCCGCCCGCCCAGGGGGCGTTCCAGAATGAGAATCATGGTGCGCTGGCGAATCTGGGGCCAATACGCGACATCCCATTCAAGGATGCCGACCAGAGCCTTGATGCCGGCCCCGCGCAGCGAGGTCATCGCGCCCATGCGGGTCGGCAGGCCCGGATTGCAGATCAAGGCGAAGACAGGCCGGTCGATGTCGCGCCGGTCCTCGGCCATGAATGCCTTGGCGGAAGGTGAATCCAAATCGGGTAGGGGGGTCGTCGGATCGACGGCGAAGCGCTCCTTGATTAGGAGCGGGCGCAGAGCTCCCGCCGCCGCGGCGTCGGCGTTCGGGTCTCCGCCCCCTTGCGGGGGGGCGTCCTGCGGCGGCGCCTCAGCGGCGGCCTCAGGTGCTTGGGTGGCGGTTTCAGCCATGGCTCGTCGTTTCGTGCCCCATCCTTCGCCTGCGGAAACGGCGCGCATCCCTGTCCCCTCCAGGGCGCGTGCCCACAAATCCCCACATTTTCACGCTCTGATGGTACCCGCCATTCCCTTGATAGACAATTAATGGACGGCGGGCATTCGGGCAGGTCCGAGCGTGCCGGTACGGGGCGGCGAAATCGGCCGGTTTCGGCTTCGGTTCGGGTCAGTCGGCGAAAGGGTCGTGGACGAGAATCGTGTCTTCGCGTTCCGGGCTGGTCGACAGCAGGGCGACCGGCGCTTCGATCAGTTCCTCGATACGGCGGATGTACTTGATCGCCGTCGCCGGCAGGTCGGCCCAGGACCGCGCCCCGTAGGTGCTTTCGGACCAGCCTTCCATTTCCTCGAAGATCGGTTCGACCCGCGCCTGTTCGCGCTGCGCCGCCGGCAGGTGGTCGAGCACTTTGCCGTCCAGTCGATAGCCGGTGCAGACCTTCAGAACCTTCTGGCCGTCCAGCACGTCCAGCTTGGTCAGAGCAATGCCGTGAATGCCGTTGACCTTGATCGCCTGGCGGACCATCACCGCGTCGAACCAGCCGCAGCGCCGCGCCCGGCCGGTGACGGTGCCGAATTCGCGCCCGCGTTCACCCAATTCGCGGCCGACGTCGTCGTCCAGTTCCGTCGGGAACGGACCCGAGCCGACGCGCGTCGTATAGGCCTTGGTGATGCCCAGCACGAAGCCCACGGCACCCGGCCCCTGGCCGGACCCGGTGGCGGCCTGACCGGCGACCGTGTTGGACGAGGTCACGTAGGGGTAGGTTCCGTGATCCAGGTCGAGCATGGCGCCTTGGGCGCCTTCGAACAGGATGCGTTTGCCACGGCTCCGGGCCTGATCCAGTTCCTGCCAGACCGTGGCGGCATAGGGCAGGACCTTGGGGGCGATCTCGATCAGTTCGGTCAGCAACTCGTCGCCGTCCACTTCGGGCATGCCGAGCCCGCGCAACAGCGCGTTGTGGTGGAACAGCAGGCCTTCGATCTTGTCCTTCAAGAGGTCTCGGTCGCGCAGGTCGCCGACGCGGATCGCCCGGCGCGCGGTCTTATCCTCGTAGGCCGGGCCGATGCCGCGTCCGGTGGTTCCGATCTTGGCCTTGCCGGCGGCCTGTTCGCGGGCCAGGTCCAGATTGCGGTGAAGCGGCAGGATCAGCGGGCAGCCTTCCGAAAGACGCAGGCTTTCCGGCGTCACGGCGACGCCCTGTTCCTGAATTTTCTCGATTTCGGAGATCAGCGCCCAGGGGTCGACGACCACGCCGTTGCCGATGACCGACAGCTTGCCCTTGCGCACGATGCCGGACGGCAGCAACGACAGCTTGTAGGTCACGCCGTCGATGACGAGCGTATGGCCCGCGTTGTGCCCACCCTGGAAACGGACGACCACGTCGGCCCGTTCCGAAAGCCAGTCAACGATCTTGCCTTTGCCTTCGTCGCCCCACTGCGAGCCGACGACAACCACGTTCGTCATATTGCTGTTCCGATCATGTCCTAGTTCGGGTTACCGGTACTTCAGTCTTCGGCGGCAACAGGTTGGCCGTCCTTCAGCCAATGGCCGCAATGCAGGCGGGCTGCTTCGGCGGCGGGGTCCGACGCGTCTTCCAGCCCGGAGACGGTGATCCAGCCTTCGGCGCGCAAGGCGTCCAGGCGGGCACGATCCGTGCCTGCCGGCACGAACAGCCGGCGGCCCGTTGCCGGGCGCGGCAGCGCACGCAGCAGGGTATCGGTGAACAGGGTAAAGCCGGTCGCCGGCTCGCCTTCGGTGCCGCCGTTTCCGGCGCCGTTTCCGGCGAGGTAGCGTCCGCCCGACCCCAATTCGCCGCGCACCCCGGCGGCATAAAGCGTGAAGGTCACGCCGCCGTGGTATTCGAAGCCCCGGTGTTCGACCGGGTCGATGGTCAAGGTCAGGTCCGGCGCCATTCGGCGCACCTGTTCGACGATCGCCTTCAGACCCGCCCATTCGGCGGCGGCGGCGGGCGGCAGATCGATGGCGTCGACCGCGGCCAGCGTGTCGTCGGCCGGACCGGCGGCCAGGACAAGGCGTTTCAGGGTATTCGTCAGATCATCGCCCAATTGCTTCGCAAGATCGTCCAGGGCGCCCGTGTCCTTGTGGTCCAGGGCTTCACGAAGAGGCCGGATGACGGGGGCTTCGGCGCGGTCCCCGAGGATCGCCGAAACCAGGGACGGCAGGGCAAGGTCGATGGAAACGCCGGTGACGCCGATGTAGCCGACGGCGTCGGCGGCCATGGCGATGATTTCCGCATCGGCGGCCGGGGCGGCGCTGCCGATCAGTTCCGCGCCGATCTGGGCGAACTGCCGTTCCGGGCGAATCTGGTCGCCGCGCACGCGCAGCACCTGGCCCGCATAGCAAAGGCGGAGCGGCCGGGGGGCGGATTTCAGGCGGCTGGCGGCAATCCGCGCGATCTGCGGCGTGATGTCGGCGCGCAGGCCCATCATGCGCTGCGAGACCGGATCCATCAGACGGAAGACCTGGCGGTCCATGGCCGCACCGGTGCCGGACAGCAGGCTGTCCTCGAATTCCATCAACGGCGGCTTCACGCGCTCGTACCCGCGCGCATGGCAGGCGTCGATCAGGCGTTCGGTGACCGAAGCCTCGAAACCCGCATCAGGGGGCAGGAGGTCGGATAAGCCGGCGGGCAGCAGACCTGGATTGGAGAAATTTTCCATCGCGGGAGCCAAGTTAATGCGTTAACGCGGGGCCGGCGGGATGATCGCGGCCCACGGCCCCGTTTCCTAAACGGTTTGCCCCTGGGGGGCAAGCGCCGTGGCGGTACGATCGGCGGCCGCGATGCGCGCCGTGGCCGGCAAAGGATGTGGATTCCGGGGAAAAAGTCAGTCGGGCAGGGTAATGGTGCGGTCCTTGACCGTCTCGCCGACGATTTCGACCAGGGGGGCGACCATGGCGCCGATCAACGCTTCGTTTGTGGCGGCGCCCAATTTGCCGGTCGCCCAACCCTGCCAGTAGCGTTCGATGCGCCCGGCCTCAGCCGGGCCGTCGACGGTGACCTTAAGGCGGTATTTGGTCGGCGTGACGATCTTCGTTCCGCCTTGACCCTTATTCAGAATGCCGCCGGTCTTGGAATTGAAGACGTTGAATTTGGCATGGGAGTCGTCGTCGATTCCCTGATTGGTGCCTCGACTGGTCTGCAGATCGAGGATGTAGCGCTTGTCCGTGAAGGTATAGGCACCGAGCTCATCCTGGATTTCAAAGGTCAGCACCAAATCCGCCTTCGGCTCCACGCGATAGCCACGGTTCGTCAATTCGCGCACGAACTGATCCTTGAGGGTCAGCGATTCATCCGAATCGTCGAGGGCGCGCACGGACAAAACCTTCCCGGCGGGAATGGGTTTTTGGGAAATCGCGTTCACGTGCCCTTCGGCGGCCAACACGGCGCCCGACATAAAAATGCCGGTCAACAGGGCCAAGCAGGTCAATTGGGCTTTGATCATCTTCGATTCCGTTCCGTCACACCGTTTTTCGAACACGCCGCCGTGTCCGGACGGGCATCCGTCGTGGCATTTCCACTAAACTGCCGCGAATTTTCCACCGCAGGCTTTGCCGTTTTCCCCGATAAGCCCTGAAATCAGGGCCGATGCGGCGGTTGACGGTCTTGTTAACGCTCGATTAGAGCATAGAAAAGTTAAAACGGATATAAGCCGGGCAGAGCCGGAATCCAAGTGCGGATGAGCAGGAGAGCGAACGGGTGGTGACGGGAACGGCGAACCTCGGGCGTGGAAAGGGCGCCGTCGCGGCGGGAGATTCGCTGACCGCACAGGCTGCGGCGGATATTTTGCGCGACGGTGGCAATGCCTTCGATGCCGCCCTTGGCGCCATGTGCGCCGCGACCGTGGCCGAACCGGTGCTGGCGTCGTTCGGTGGTGGCGGATTTCTCCTGGCGCGGCCCGCCGATGAAGCCCCCCGCCTTTTCGATTTCTTCGCCCAGACGCCGAAACAGGGGCCGTCGCCGGACGGCCGCGATTTCTATCCGATCGTCGCCGACTTCGGCGCGGCGCAGCAGGAATTTCACATCGGCCTCGGGTCCATGGCCGTTCCCGGTCTGCCCCATGGTTTGTTTCGGGTTCATGGCGAGCTCGGCCATATGCCGCTCAACCGGTTGATCGAACCAGCCTTGGCCGTGGCCCGCGACGGATACGACCTGACCCCGTTCCAGGAATACCTGTTCAGCGTCGTCGGGCCGATCTACACGGCGACCGAGGGGGCGCGGGCGCTCTTCGCGACGCAGGGTCCTTCCGGGCGGCTGCTTGCCGCCGGCGACCGGTTCCGAAATCCGGAGACGGCGGATTTTCTCGACGCCCTGGTGCGTGAAGGGCCGCGCCTGTTTTACGAAGGCGACGTGGCGCGGCGGATCGTCGAAGACTGCGTCGCCGGAGGCGGGAGCCTGACGGCAGAGGACTTGGCGGGCTACCGGACGGAGGTGCGCGCACCGCTTGCCGTCGATTTCGGCCGGGCGACGGTTCTCACGAACGCGCCGCCGTCGTCTGGCGGCCTGTTGATCGCTTTTGCGCTCAAACTGTTGGAGGGTGCCGAGGGCCTGCGCGGCGCTTGGGGCGACCAAGCCCACCTGACGGCATTGGCGCGGGCGATGGCGGTAACCGACGGCGCGCGCCGGGATTTATCGAATGGCGGCGGCGGCGGCGACTTGGCCGGATTGCTCGACCCGGCGGCGATGGACGGTTTTCGCAAGGCTTTCCTCGACCATCCTCAGGTCCGCCGCGGCACGACCCATATCAGCGTCATCGACGGCATGGATAATGCCTGTGCCTTGACCCTCTCCAACGGCGAAGGCGCGGGCTATGTCGTGCCCGGCACCGGTGTGATGATGAACAACATGCTGGGCGAGGAAGACATCAATCCGCAAGGCTTCGATCGTTGGCCGCTGGATGTGCGCCTGGGCTCGATGATGGCGCCCACCGCGGTCGAGACGGCGGAGCGGCTGATCGTCCTGGGCTCCGGCGGATCCAACCGCATTCGCACGGCGGTGCTTCAGGTGATCGTCAATCTGCTGGCCTTCGATATGACGGCGTCCGAGGCCGTCGCCGCGCCGCGCATTCATGTCGAGCGGGGACATCTGGATATGGAGCCCGGCTGGCCCGAGGCCACGGCGGTTTTCGATGATTTTCCGGATCATCGCGTCTGGCCAGAGCGCAATCTGTTTTTCGGCGGCGTTCACATGGCCGCTCTGGAAACCGGCGGCGGCGAGGCGATTGGCGGCATGGCGGCGGCGGGAGACGGTCGGCGGGCCGGGTGCGCCATCGTCCTTGAGGGATGACGGCAGGCGCCACGGCGCACCGGCTCCCGGGTCATTTCGGATGGAGTTGCCGGTCCAACTTGCCTAAGATCAATCTAATAAGATTGTGTGTAGAATTTTGCTCTTGGAAATGGCGAGGGGGAATAGCGTGTCGGATGGGAATGCGCGATCACTGGCGCAGATACATCTGTTGTCGGACTTGAATGAGCAGGAACTCGAACGGCTGGAACAAGCCTGTTCGTGGAAGACCTACGACGCTCAGGAACAGATCATCGACCGTCAAAGCGAAACGCGGGACGTCTTCTTCGTCGTCTCGGGTGCTGCGCGGGTCGTCATCTATTCCCTGTCCGGGCGGGAAATCACCCTGGACGACGTCAATGCCGGCGGTCATTTCGGCGACTTGGCGGCGATCGACGGGGCGCCCCGGTCGGCCAGTGTCATGGCCTTGAAGGACACGACCATCGCATCCCTGTCGCAGGAACGCTTCCTGCAACTCCTGTCCGAAAACTTCGATGTGACCCTGCGCCTGATGAAATCATTGGCGCGGATCGTGCGCACATCGACGGATCGGATCATGGATCTCAGCACCCTGGCGGCCAACAACCGGGTACAGGCGGATCTGCTCCGCCTGGCGCGCAACAACATGGTCGGTGAAAATCGCGCCGAACTTGTCCCGATCCCGGTACACGGCGACATCGCCAGCCGGGTTTCGACGACCCGTGAGACGGTCGCGCGGGTCCTCAGTGACCTGTCCCGTCAAGGCGTCGTCGAACGCCTTAAGGACCGCTTGGTGATCGACGATGTCGACCATCTCGAAGACATGGTCGAAGAGGTTCGCGGCGAATAGTTTCCGGCCGTCCAGCCGTTTGACTTGATGGGGCGTTTCGGACAGTATCTCGAGCAGAGGTTACGGTGATTCCTGCCAGGGTCAAAGGCCCGGCAAGACTGACTTTCGCAGTCCGTAAAAGCCCGCTTCGTGGCTGAAAATTGATCGGAAGAATGAAATATGGCGAAAACGATTTTGATTGTTGAGGACAACGATCTCAACATGAAGTTGTTCAACGACCTGTTGCAGGCGAACGGCTACAATACGATCCAGACCATGGACGGCCGTGACGCCATCCAACTTGCCCAGGAACACCGCCCTGATTTGATTTTGATGGATATCCAATTGCCGGAGATTTCGGGTCTCGAGGTCACAAAGATGCTCAAGGCCGATGATTCGTTGAAGGAAATCCCGGTCATCGCCGTCACGGCCTTCGCCATGAAGGGCGACGAGGAAAAAATCCGCGAGGGTGGCTGCGAGGGCTATATCGCCAAACCGATTTCCGTGCCCACGTTCCTGGAGACGGTCGCGAAGTTTCTTGATTGATCGCCGCATTTGGGCGGTAACGGATTATGTCGGCACGCATTCTCATCGTCGATGATCTGCCGACCAGCGTGAAGGTCCTGGCGGCCAAGCTGACAAGCGAATATTACGACGTCATCACGGCCCATGACGGCCCGACGGCCTTGGAAACAGTCGAACGGGAGAAGCCAGATCTGGTCCTGCTCGACGTCATGATGCCGGGCATGGACGGTTTCGAGGTTTGCCGCCGGATCAAGGGCTCGCCCGGCACGGCGCATATTCCCGTCGTCATGGTGACCGCGCTGAACGACATGCGCGACCGGGTCAACGGCCTGCAGGCCGGGGCCGACGATTTCCTGACCAAGCCGGTGAACGACACCATGCTGTTCGCCCGTGTGCGCTCGCTGGTGCGTATGAAGCGGACGTTCGATCAGTGGTACCTGCACCAACAGACCTCCCGCGATCTGGGCTTCGACGCCAATCCGGATCTGAGCCAGGTCGACGGCAGCGGCGCCGTGGTCACCGTTGTCGACGCCAGCGAAATCCAAGGCGGCAATATCCGCGACCTGCTGTCCCGCGACGACCACAAGGTCACGGTCCTCAAGACCTATGAGGACGCATCCAAAACGATTGCCGACGATTTGCCCGATGTGGTGGTGATCTCCATGGATTTCGAAGGCGACGAGCCGCTGCGCCTGGCGTCGCGCTTGCGGTCGACCGAAGTGACCCGCCAGGTGCCGATTCTGCTGATCGGCGACGCCGAGGATGAAATCAATCTGATCAAGGGCCTGGAACTGGGGGTCAACGACTGCGTCGTCCGGCCCGTCGACGAACAGGAGATCGTCGCCCGTGTGCGGACCCAGGTGCGCCGCAAGCGCTACCAGGAACTTCTACAGGCGAATTTCCAGCAACACCTCTCCATGGCTCTGACGGACGGCCTGACGGGGCTGCACAACCGGCGCTATCTGGAATCGCACATTGACGGGATCGTGCGGCGGACCGGTGACGGGACCAAGGGCGTGTCGCTGATGTTGATCGACCTGGACCATTTCAAGCGGGTCAACGATACCTATGGCCATGCGGCCGGGGATGAAGTTCTGAAGATCGTCGCCAAACGGATTCTGCGTAACATTCGCGGCTTCGACACGGCGGCGCGGTTCGGCGGCGAGGAATTCGTCGTCGCCATGCCGGACACACCGCTGGACGTCGCCTTTACCGTTGCAGACCGTATTCGGGTGAAGGTCGCCGAAGAACCCGTGACCTTGCCCGACGGCAGCCCGATTTCGGTGACGCTCAGCGCCGGTGTCGCGGAGTCCGATCCCAAGGGCGACACCACCGCCGATTTGATCGAACGGGCGGACAAGGCGCTCTACATCGCCAAACACGAGGGCCGCGACATGGTGATCAAGGCCCCGCCGCCGCCCGGTGCCGAGGCGGACGGGAACGGCGCCGCCTGACGATCGCCGGGCGCAGGCCGTCCAATCGGGGCGGTATGCGATAAACACCCAAGATAAACGCTCAATGGCCGGACAGCCGAAGCCGCCGGCCACAGCCGTCGCAACGATGATTTCAAAAGCAGGTCGGAAGGATCGGGGCGTCGAGGCGGCGACTACGCGCCGCAGAGACGAGAAGAAAAGCGGCGGGCCGCTTACTTGATCTTCTCTTCCTTGAACGCCACGTGCTTGCGGGCCACGGGATCGTATTTGCGCATCTCGAACTTTTCAGTCGTGTTGCGCGGATTTTTCTTCTTCACGTAGAAGAAGCCCGTGTCAGCGGTGCTGACCATTTTCACCAGAATTGTGGCCGGTTTTGCCATGACTCGCTTTTCCGCTCAGATGTTCAGAAATAAGGAAGGCGCGAAACATACAGTGCCCATCAGGCAAGTCAAGGCTTTCGGCATGGGGTTTTTTGCACTTTGTGCCGGGACGGCGGAGGCCCGGCGGGGGCGGGGCTATTCCGCCGCCGCGCTGTCGCGGTCGAGGGACGCCCGTGCCGTCGCCTGGGTGATCACCAGGGCGCGGGCATACAGGGTGCGGTCCTCGATGATCCGGCGGGCCAGATCGCGGTCCTGAGTGCCGCTGTGAGGCTCCGGCGGGCAGGTTTCCCGAAGACGCGTGCGTTCGTCTTCGTCCAACGGGCCGCCGCGCCGCCAGCGGGCGAAGATATCGGCCTGAAAGTCACGCCCGCCCATGGCCGCGAGGATCGGGTTGGGATGGGCGCCGTCGGCCCCCTGGACCGCCGGGATCGACGCCTTGGACGAGGTGCAGACCACCGGATGGACGCCCAGGCCGTGCAGGGTGTAGCCGGTCGGCGTGATGAGGCGCGACCAGGTGATGGTCAATTCGCCGTCGTTGGGCAGACGGATGACCGTCTGAACACTGCCCTTGCCGTAGGAAGAAGTGCCCAGCACCACCGCGCGGCCTCGGTCCTGCAGCGCCGCCGCCGTGATTTCCGCGGCCGACGCCGATTTCCCGTCGACCAGGATGACCAGCGGCTGGCCGTTCAGGATGTCGTCGCCGTCGGCGTTGTAGTGATGGACGCTGTCCGGATGGCGGCCGCGCGTCGTGATGATATGGCCCTGGGTCAGGAACAGATTGGCCAGCTTGATCGATTGCCGCAGAAGCCCGCCGGGATTGCCGCGCAGGTCCATGACCAAGCCCTTCAGCGCGTTCGCCGGATCGGCCTGGACCTCCATGATCGCCTTGCGGACCGATGCCGCCGTCTGCTGATTGAAGCTGCTGACGGCGAGGTAAAGAATGCCGTCCTTGAAGACCTGGGTCACCGTGACGGGCACGATGTGGCGGCGGTATAGTTCGACCTGCCAGGGATCGGGCCGTCCCTCGCGCCGCACCACCAATTTGACGGACGTATCCACGGGGCCGCGTAACAGGCGCACGATCTTGCGCGACGGCAGGCCCCTCAATTCGACGCCGTCGGCGGAGACCAGAATATCGCCTTCACGAAGACCGGCGGCGGCGGCCGGGGTTTCCGGCGTGATTCGGTAGACATGGACATCGTCGTCGCGCAGGCGGAAGCGAATGCCGATGCCACCGAACCCGTCGCGCCGGGCTCGGTTGCGCCGGGCCTCGTCGCGCCCGGAATAGCGGGAATAGATGTCCAGTTCCGACAGCATGCCGTCGAACACGGCCTCGTAGATCTTTTCCGTGCTGGCCCGGCCGATTTCCTCGGACCAGCCACGCGCCGCCAAGGCCGCCCGCGCCGTCAGCCGCGCCCAGCCATAGGAGTCGCCGGTTTTGGGCAGGGGTTCATGGGCGAATTCCCGGCCGTTGCCGTTGATCTGCACCTCGTCGTCGGATTGTTCGATGGAAATGGCCGCGTCGATCGCGCCCAGGCCCCGCAAGCCCTCCATGCCGATCGTTTCGACGGGCAGCGACACCAGGTACTTGTCGGCGATGTTTTCGTATCCGGCGGCAATGACCTCGGTCGCTGCGGGAAGCGAAAACGCCGGATCCGCTGCCGCCTTATCGGTCTGAGGCGGTGTCTGGCTGGCGCAGCCGGTCAGCAGCAGCGCCGCCACGGCAGCCGCCCAACCTCCACGCAAATGGCATCGCATTCCGGTCATGGTATTGGATTGTCGGCCATTTTCGGGCCGTCGTCATCTGGAAAACGCGGCAGGCCGGGGGATGCGGGCGTTTCAGCCGCGTTTGCGCTTGGCCGGTTTCTTCGTCTTGCCGCCCGTCCGGCCGCGCCCTTTGCGCCCGCCGCCCGACGGCCGCCCGCCCGTATTGAGACGTCCGCGCGCACCCCGACCCGATCCGCCGCCGGGCCGTCCGCCGCCGTCCAGCAATTGGAAAATCATACCGCCGGTCAAAGGCCGGGCCTCGACCAGCAGAACCTCGACCGTTTCGCCCAGGACATAGGTCTTGCCGTTGGACCGGCCACGCAGGCGGTTATGGGCTTCGTCGTGGATGTAATAATCGTCGGGCAGGGAGCGGATCGGGATCAGGCCGTCGGCGCCCGTGTCGTTCAATGTGATGAACAGGCCGAAGCGGGTGACGCCGTTGATCCGCCCGGTGAAGGTCGCCCCCACCCGGTCGGCCAGATACTGCGTCGTGAAGCGGTCCACCGCCGTGCGTTCCGCCGCCGCCGCGCGCCGTTCCGTGAACGACAGGTGCTGACCCATCTCGGCGAAATCCTTGTGGTCGGGCTCCAACCCGCCGTCGCCCAGCTTGTTCCCCCGGATCAGCGCGCGGTGAACCAGCAGGTCCGAATACCGCCGAATGGGCGAGGTGAAATGGCAGTAGCGGCGCAGTGCCAGGCCGAAGTGGCCGATGTTGTCGGGCGAATATTCGGCCTGGGCCTGGGACCGCAGGACCAGTTCCTGAACCATCCGGTCGTTCGGCGTGGTCTTGGCCTTGGCCAACATCTGATTGAAATGCCGGGGCTGCACGACCTGGCCCTTGGCGAACGACAGGCCGACCGTGGCGACCGCTTCCGACAGGGCCGCGATCTTGGTCGGGCTCGGCTGGTCGTGGATGCGGTACATGCAGGGCAGGCCTTTTTGTTCAAGGTTTTCCGCCGCCGCCACGTTGGCGGTGATCATGAATTCCTCGATCAGGCGGTGGCTGTCCAATCGTTCGCGTTCGGCGATCTCGGCGACCTTGCCGTCGTCGCCCAGGATGACCTTGCGTTCGGCCAGGTCCAACTCCAGCACGCCGCGCTTGTGACGATTGCGCGCCAGGGCTTCATAGGCCCCGTAGAGCGGCGCGATGACGTCCTTGGCCAGGACATCCGTCGTATCGTCCGTACGGCCGTCCTGGGCCGCCTGAACCTGCTCGTAGGTCAATCGCGCGGCCGAGCGCATCAGGGCCCGTTCGAACTTATGCCGTTTTAATTCGCCGTCGCCGTCGATCCACAGATGGGCGACGAGGCAGGGGCGATCTTCCTTGGGGTTCAGGGAACACCAGCCGGTCGACAATTCATGCGGCAGCATGGGCACCACGCGGTCGGGGAAATAGACGCTGTTGCCCCGGTCGTAGGCGCTGCGGTCCAGCGCGTCGCCGGGCCGCACGTACCAGGACACGTCGGCGATCGCGACCACCAGGTGCCAGCCGCCGTCGCGGTCCTTGTCCTTCTCGGCGAACACGGCGTCGTCGAAATCGCGGGCGTCGGCGCCGTCGATGGTGATCAGCGGCAGATCGCGCAGATCGACCCGCTGGCCCAAGGGGGCGGGGCCCGCCGCCTTGGCCTGATCCAGCGCCTGGGGCGGAAATTCCGACGGAATTTCGTGTTCGTGGATGGATATCAGGCTGACCGATTTGGGGTCGTCCATGCCGCCCAGAACGTCGGAAACCTTGGCCTTGCGCAGGCCCAGTTCCTTGCCGGGCAGGACATGGGCGCGGACCAGGTCGCCCGGCTTCGCACCTTTCGACTGTCCCGCCGGAACGATGAAATCGGCCTTTGCACGGCGGTCGGTGCTTTCGATGCGGCCTTCGCCGCCGACCTCGCGGTAGACGCCCATGATCGCGGCCGGGGCCGAGGGCAGGCGGCGGATCGTGCGGCCCTGATACTGGCCGCGCCCGGTGCGTTCCAAGCGCGCCAGAACCCGGTCGCCGGTGCCCAACGCCGGCTGGCCCTTGCGTTCCGGCGCCATGTAGATGGCGGGCGGCGGCCCGGCGGCGTCTTCGTCCCAGGATTCCGGGCGGGCCATCAGTTCGCCGTCGCTGTCGACGCCGGTGATATGTAGGACCGTGACCTCGGGCAGCGCCCCCGGTTCGGCGAAGCGCTTGCCCCGGCCACGTTGCAGCGAGCCGTCGGCTTCAAGTTCCTTCAGCATCTCGCGCAGCATGACCTTGCCTTCCGAGCCCAGCTTGAAGGCGCGCGCGATTTCGCGTTTGCCGACCCGTTTGGGGCTCGACTGGATGAACTCAAGCAGTTCTTCCTTGGTCGGGAAGGGCGGCTTGGATGAGGGGCGCTTGGCCAAGGGGCGTATCCCGCGGGATCAGGCGTCGGAGGAGGAGGGCGTGGTTTCGTCCTCCGAAGCGGTCTTCTTCGCTGCCGTCTTGGTCGTCTTCTTTTTGGCGGTGGTCTTCTTGGCCGCCGCTTTCTTCTTCGGCGCGGCCTTCTTGGCGGGCTTCTTCTCCGCCGTCTTTTTCTCGGCGGGGCCCTTCTTGCCGGCCTTGGCGGCGATCAGCTCAAGCGCCGTTTCCAGCGTCACCGACGTCTTGTCCATGTCCTTGGGCAGGGAGGCCATCACCTTGCCGTGCTGGACGAAGGGGCCCCAGCGACCTTCCTTCTGCACAACCGGCTTGCCGTCCTTGGGGTGCTTGCCCAGTTCCTTGGGCGGATCCTTGCGCGGCTTGTCGGCGAACAGCACGACGGCGCGGTTAAGGCCGACGGTCAGCACGTCGTCGTCGCCCTTCAGCGAGACATAGGTGCCGCCCATCTTGAGGAACGGGCCGAAGCGGCCGAGGCCGGCGGTGATCATGTCGCCGGTTTCCGGATGCAGGCCGACCTCGCGCGGCAGGGCCAGCAGGCCGAGTGCGGCCTCCAGATCGATGGTCATCGGGCCGACGCCCTTGGGCAGCGAGGCGCGCTTGGGCTTGGGGCCGCCTTCTTCCGCCTCGCCCAATTGCACATAGGCGCCGTAGGGGCCCTTGCGCACGGTCACCGGCAGGCCCGTATCGGGATCGTTGCCGAGCATCCGGGGATAGACCTCGGGCACGGCCTCGGCCCCGTCTTCGCCGTCCGTGTTCGGCACGGCGAGGGCCTGGGTATGCTTGCATTCGGGATAGTTGGAACAGCCGATGAAGGCGCCGAACTTGCCAAGCTTCAAGCCCAGGCGGCCGTCGCCGCAAGTCGGGCATTTGCGCGGATTGCTGCCGTCGGGCCGGTCCGGGAAGAAATGCGGGCCGAGCAATTCGTCCAGCGCGTCCAGAACTTCGCGCACGCGCAGGTCCTTGGTGCCGTCGACCGCGTGGGAGAAGGCTTCCCAGAAATCGCGCAGCACCTGTTTCCATTCGCGCCGTCCGCCGGAAATATCGTCGAGCCGTTCTTCCAGTTCCGCCGTGAAGCCGTATTCGACGTAGCGTTCGAAGAAGCTGGAGAGGAAGGCCGTGACCAGACGGCCGCGGTCTTCCGGCATGAAGCGGCGGCTTTCCAGCTGCACGTAATTGCGGTCCTGCAGCACGGAAATGATCGAGGCATAGGTCGAGGGACGGCCGATGCCCAACTCCTCCAGCCGCTTGACCAGGCTGGCTTCGGTATAGCGGGGCGGCGGCTGGGTGAAATGCTGGTCGGCCGCAACGTCCTGGCGGGCCAGGTGCGCGCCTTCCTTGACGTCGGGCAGGATGCGCAGCTTGTCGTCGTCATCGTCGCCGGCGTCTTCGTCCTTGCCTTCCTGGTAGACCTTGAGAAAACCGTCGAAGGCAATGACCGAGCCGGTCGCCCGCAGCACGGCGGAGTTGTCGGCGGCGGCGATGTCGACCGCGACCTGGTCGAGAACGGCGTTTTCCATCTGGCAGGCGACGGTGCGCTTCCAGATCAGGTCGTAGAGTTTGCGCTGATCGTCGTCCAAGTATTGGGCGACGTCTTCCGGCCGCTTGGAGACATCCGTCGGGCGAATCGCTTCGTGCGCTTCCTGGGCGTTCTTGGCCTTGCTCTTATAAATGCGCGGCGCGTCCGGCAGGTAGGGCGCGCCGTAGCTGTCCTTGATTAGGTTGCGGCAGGCATCCATGGCCTCGTTGGCCATGGTCACGCCGTCGGTCCGCATATAGGTGATCAGGCCGACGGTCTCGCCGCCGATGTTGACGCCTTCGTACAGACGCTGGGCGACCTGCATGGTCCGCTTGGCGCCGAAATAGAGCTTGCGCGCCGCCTCTTGCTGCAGCGTCGAGGTGGTGAACGGCGGGGCCGGGTTGCGGCGGGTCTGTTTGCGTTGAACGTCGGCGACGGAGAAGGTGCCGGCCTCGACCGTCTTCTTGGCGCGTTCGGCGTCCTCGGCCGAGCCCAGGTCCATCTTGCCCAGCTTCTTGCCGTCCAGATGGGTCAGGTTGGCCGACAGCTTGTGCCCGCCATCGGCGGCGAAGGTCGCCTTGACGGACCAGAATTCCTGTTTCTTGAAGACCTCGATCTCGGCTTCGCGTTCGCAGATCAGGCGCAGCGCCACCGATTGCACACGGCCCGCCGACCGCGAGCCCGGCAGCTTGCGCCACAGGACCGGCGACAGATTGAAGCCGACCAAATAGTCGAGTGCCCGGCGCGCCAGATAGGCGTCGACCAGTTCCTTGTCCAGGTCGCGGGGATGGTCGAAGGCGTTCCTGACCGCGTCCTTGGTGATTTCGTTGAACACCACGCGTTTGACGTCGACGCCGCCCAGCAGGTTCTTTTTGTTCAGGACTTCCTGGACATGCCAAGAAATCGCCTCGCCCTCGCGGTCGGGGTCGGTCGCCAGATACAGTTTATCGGCGCCCTTCACCGCATCGGCGATGGCCTTGATGTGTTTTTCCGACCGGGCGTCGACTTCCCAGTCCATTTCGAAATCGGAATCGGGCCGGACCGAGCCGTCTTTCGACGGCAGGTCGCGGATATGGCCGTAGCTGGCCAAAACCGTATATCCGGGGCCCAGGTACTTATTAATGGTCTTTGCCTTGGCCGGGCTTTCAACGACGACAACGTCGGTCATACAAGACTTGCCTTTTCTCGGCCGGCCTCGGTACGCCCCCCGGGCCGGCTACTGGTCCATGAGCAGCGATACTTTGCTGCCGGGGTGCCTCTCTAACCGGCCTGCCAGTTCAAGTTCAAGCAAAACCGTAGAGACCACGGCTTGGGAGAATTGGCAAACGCGGACCAGTTCGTCAACCGTCGTCGGTGCCGGACCCAGCGCGGAAAGGATTTCCTGACGCGCCGTATCGATGTCGTCGACATCGGTCAGCTCCGGGTTAATGGTCTGATTTTCAAGGAAAGATTCCGTATTCGCCGTCGGGCGTTGCTGGGCAAGCACGGCAAAAACATCTTCTGCTGTTTCGGTCAGGGTGGCGCCCTGGCGGATCAATTCGTTGGTGCCGCGCGCCCTTGGGTCCATCGCGGCCCCTGGTACGGCGAAAACCTCGCGCCCCTGCTCCAAGGCCATGCGTGCCGTGATCAGCGACCCGGACCGGGGGCTGGCCTCGACCACCACGACGCCCCGGGCCAGGCCCGAGATGATGCGGTTGCGCCGGGGGAAATGGCGGGCCTGGGGTTTGGTGCCGGGCGGGGCCTCGGCGACCAGCACGCCTTCGCCGGCGATCCGGGACTGAAGATCGGCGTTCTCCGCCGGATAGGAAATGTCGATGCCACCGCCCAGAACCGCCGCCGTGCCGGTCGCGATGGCGCCTTCATGGGCTGCCGCGTCGATCCCCCGGGCCAGGCCCGAGGCGACCATCAAGCCACCGGCACCCAAATCCGCCGATAGTTTCTTCGCGAACCGCCGGCCGTTGACGGAAGCATTTCTGGCCCCGACCACGCCGATGGTCTTTTTTTGCAAAAGCTCCACCCGCCCCTTGGCGTAGATCAGTGGCGGCGGGTCATGAATTTGCGCGAGCAGCGGGGGATAGGCGGGTTCGCCCCAGGCCACGATATCCGCCTGAAGGCGCGCCGCCACTTCCATTTCACGCGTCGCCTCCGCCGCCGTGGCGACGCGCAGGCCGCTTTCTCGCCCGCCACCCCGGCGGGCCAGTTCGGGAATCGCGTCAAGTGCCTTGGCCGCCGTGCCGAACCGTTCGAGCAGGCGAAAGAAGGTTCCCGGCCCGACGTTCGTCGAACGGATCAGGCGGAGCCAATCAAGGCGCTCCTCGTCGTTGAGTGTGCGTCGGCGGTGATCCGCCATTCTGTCCGGCATGGCGGAGCCTCCGGGATCTCTCTCTAGGCGAGAATATCCGAGGCGGAAAATCTATAAAAGAGAAAATACAATACTCAGGCGCCCGTTTTGGTTGTGCGCCCGAGAATCCAGGCGGGGATGATCGCCGTCGAGAACACGATGGCCGAGACGATGAAGGCATCCTGGAATCCCAGGGTCGTCGCCTGGGCATGGATCACCTTGGAAAGGAAGTTCAGCGCGCCGGCGGTTTGTTGGGTATCGGGCAGGCCGCTCTCGCTCAATACCTTGCCGACCTGCGCCAGGAATTCGCGGCTGACCGGATTGCCAGAGGTCTGCGTCGCCGCCATGGCGTCGGCGTGATAGGCGGTTCGCTGTTCGGTGATGACCACGAAAACCAGGGTCCCGAAGGCACCGCCCAGTTGGCGGACGAAGTTGTAGGTCGCCGCCCCCGCGTTGATTTTGTTTTCCGGCACGGCACGAATCGCCGCCGCCCCCATGGCGGGCATAACCAACCCAATCGCCAAGCGCGACAACACGGTCAACATGGCCATGACGAAGAAGGCCGTGTTGACGTCGGACTTGGCGATCAGCCAGGCCGCGACGACGAAAATCATGACGCCCGCGGTGATGGGATAGCGCGGGGATACATGGTCGTTCACCCGCCCAGCCAGGGGGGTGATCAAGAACAAGAAGATTCCCGCCGGCACCAGGACCATGCCGGCCGCCGTCGCGGTGAAGCCCTGAACCTGTTGGGTGAACACGGGAATGGCGTAATTCGTCGCGAAATTACCGGCGCCGAACAGAAAGGCGATGACCATGGCCGAGGCATAGGACGGATCCTTGAATAAGGATACGTCGAGCATGGGATTGGCCGTGCGCATCTGATGTGCGAGGAAAACGATCCCGGCGGCCAGTCCGCCGACCAGCAAGGCGAGCGTATCGTTGGAGTGCCATCCCCATCGCTGACCGTTTGCCAGGCCCGACATGGTGCAGAACGCAAAGGTGACGACCAGGACCAGACCGGTCCAGTCGAACGGGGGCTTGCGGCCTTTCTTGCGTTCCTGGGGCATGAAGCTGAGCCCCAGCAGAAAGGCGATGAACGCGAGCGGCATGGGGACCAGGAAGATATGGCGCCAGGTCAGGGCATCGAGGATCGTTCCGCCGACGACGGGGCCGAAGCTGGGGGCCAAGGTGACGCCCACGGAATACATGCTGACGGCGAAGGCCCGCCGCTCCATAGGAAACACGGAAATGATCGTCGACAGCACCAGGGGCTGTACCACGCCGGCCGAAATGCCCTGCATGATCCGCCCTGCGATCAGGGTGTCGATATTCGGCGACCAGGTGCAGACGACGGCCCCCGCCGCAAACAGGACCAGGGTCATGGCATAAGTCACGCGTTGTCCCAGATGGGAAACGACCCAAACGCTCATCAACTGGCTCGCGACCATGGTCGTGATAAACGCGGTCGAGGCCCACTGGGCAACGGTCTGATCGACCCCGAAGGTGCCCATGATCGACGGCACCGCGACGTTGACGACGGTCGCCGACAGGATCATCGAAACCGCGCCCAAAAGGCCGGACAACGTCACGAGCCAGCGGCGGAACTCGCTGATGGAATGGGGGTCTACTGGGCCTGCGGCGACGTTACTGGTCAATGTCGATCTTGATCTCGACCATCATCCCCGGACGCAGCAGGCGCTCCTGCTGATCGATGGCGATCCGCACCGGCAGGCGCTGCGTGATCTTGGTGAAGTTGCCGGACGGATTGGGGCTGGGCAGCAGGGCGAATTCCGCCGTGGTCGCGTTACCGATGACCTCTACGGTGCCGGTAAATTCGCGATCCGGGTAGGCATCGACGGAAACATGTACCTTGTCGCCGACCTTGGTCTTGCGGATGTCGGTTTCCTTGATGTTGGCATCGACCCAGATGACTTCGGGGTCGTGGATCAGGGCCAGACGCTGGCCCGGGGTGACGTATTCGCCGACTTCGACGAAGGTCTTGTCGACGACCCCCTTAATGGCGCTGCGGATTGTCCGGTCGGACATATCGAGGCGCTGTTCCTCGAGTTTGGCCTGCAGTTCCTGTTCCTTATGGCCGTAGACCAAGATGGCGCTTTCCAGGACGCGTAGACGCTCGCGTTCGGCCTCGACCTCGGCGACTTTGGCTTCCGCGGAATGCAGGTCGGCGACGGCGATGCGGTGTTCGCGCTGAATCTTGGTCAATTCGGTTTCCGCCTGATCGAGCTGACGGCGCGAGGCGACGCGTTTCTCGAACAGGGATTGCGCCCGCTCGTGTTCGCGCTGCGCCAGTGCCAGTTGCGGCTGCAGGGAGGACACGGTGACCTGTGCGGCGGCCAGAATGGCCTGTTCCGACTTCAATTTCGCCGCCGTTTCCTTATCGACCAGCCGGCGTTCGGCGATGGTGCGATCTTTCTCCGCGCGCAGGCTGGCGATCTGGGCCTCCAGTTCGCGCGCCTTCAATTTGGATTCCCGATCGTCGATGGCGACCAGGACCGATCCGGGTTCGACGTTGTCGCCCTCGGTCACGGCGATTTCGGTGACCCAGCCGGCGACACGGGACGACACGGTGATCAGGTCGCCGCCGATGCGGGCGTCGACTTCGTGGATATTGGTGACCCGGTCATGGATCTCGAGTCCGCCGAACAGCGTGCCGACGACGCCGATCACGACAGCGATGACAAAACGGCGCTTGCGCGCCTTCAACCGCTTGGCGTCTTCGGCGGCGGCATCCTGTGGGGATGACGCGTTGGCGTCTGACCGCGGATCGATATCCGTGGTGTCGGGCATGGATGTTTCCTTTTCTCCTTAAACGACAGCAATAAACCTTACAGAAATTGTATACAATTGGAAAGTGAGGCGTTCGACTCGTATTGATCGGTGATGGGGGGCTTTCGGCGGCTCGGCGCCCCGGAAATCCGGGGTCCGTGCTTTCGCGAATGCTGCATGTGCGAGAAAATGGGGTGCTTGGCAGACCCGCTTGGATATAGTCTTTCTAAAGCTTCCCAAAGGCAGAGTGATGCGCACGCTATACCTATCGACCTTCGTGAAAGTTGCCGTCCTGGCCGTGGTCTGCGGTCTGGGCGCCTATTTCGCCGAGCATTTTGCCTTGCGCGCGACCTTGACCGAGGAACGCCTGGAGACTGCAGAGGAGCTGGGCAAACTCCGCGCCCGCATGGAAAGCCTCGTCAATGCGGACATTCAACTGATCCGCGGGCTGATCAGCTACGTCAAGTCGCGCCCGGATCTGGATCAGGAGGAATTCACCCGGATAGCAGGCGATCTTTGGTCCACGGCAGGCGGCCGGATCCGCAATCTGGCGCTCGCCCGGGATCTTGTGATCAGTCACATGTACCCCGTCGCGGGCAACGAAAAGGCGATCGGCCTGGATTATCGGACCACGCCCGCGCAATGGCCGCAGGTCAAACAAGCCATCGACAACAACGAACTCGTCATCGCCGGTCCCCTCAACCTGGTGCAGGGTGGCGCCGGTCTGATCGCGCGGTTTCCCGTGTTCCTCCACCCCGAAGGTGCGGGGAAGGGGCGGTTATGGGGCATCGTCTCCAGCGTCATTGATTTCGACGCCTTTATTCGGGATGTGGCGTTGGCGCGGTATGCGGAAAAATACCGGATCGCCTTGATCGGGCGCGACGGCGAAGGGCGCGAAGGCGATGTGTTCCGGGGAGAGCCGGAGGTCCGGAAAGACAAGCCCGTCTACCTGGATGTCAATCTGGTGAGCGGCCATTGGACCGTCGCTGGGCTGCCCCGGGGCGGCTGGGCCGAACATTCCGATCTGTTACTGATCAATATCGCCGGGGCCGTGATCATGTTCGTCCTCGGCACGGTGATCATTTATTCGAATCTGCGCTACGATTTGGAGACCGAACGTACGACGGCGCTTCTGGAGCGCGCCCGCCTGGAGGCCGAAGCGGCCAAGGACACGGCCCAGAAGGCAAACCGTGCAAAGTCGGAATTTCTGGCCGCCATGAGCCATGAATTGCGAACCCCGCTGAACGCGATCATCGGCTTTTCCGACATTCTCTATCACCAGTATTTCGGCCCGCCGGGTGCCGGGAAATATCGCGAATACGCGGGCGATATTAATTCCAGCGCGGTGCATCTGCTCGATCTGGTCAATGACGTTCTCGACATTTCCGCCATCGAGGCGGGGAAGACGGCATTGGTGATGGAGGCCGTGGAAGTCGAAAAGCTGGTCGATGAGAGCGTTCATACGGTTCGCGAGCGTGCGGCCGAGGGAAGGATCGCGCTGGTCGTCGATCTGGCCGACGGCCTTCCGTCGCTGATCGCCGATAGGCGGGCGATCAAACAGGTCCTTCTCAATCTGCTGTCCAACGCCGCCAAGTTCACGCCGGAAGGCGGGGAAATCCGGGTCACGGCCCGGGTTGCGGACGAATATCTGGTGATCGCGGTCAGCGATACGGGGATCGGCATCGAGGCCGCGCGCCTGCCGCATGTCGTCAATCCGTTCACCAGCGATTCCCGAAATCCCTATACCTCGGACCGGGGATGGGGGCTCGGCCTGTCGATCTCCAAATCCTTGATCGATCTGCACGGTGGATTGTTCGAAATCGAAAGCCAACTCGATCAAGGGACGACCGTGACAGTCAGTCTGCCCCTCAATGCGGTGGATTTTTCCGCCACCTGACTTCAGGTCGGCCTCGCTGCCGCCGGGTAATCAGAGCCTTCGTGACGGTCAGGTGCCTATATGACTGTCGGGTAGGGGGCGATGCCGATGATCATTCCAATAGCACGATGTCAAAATTCAATTTCAAATTACTATATAAAAATCATGATATTTAATAATGAAATAAAAAATAAAACACATTGGTATGTTGAAGTTTTTTCATTTTAACAATATAGTATTAATTGTTATTAATATTATGATTAGATGAAAGAGAATTTTTATGTCACTTCCTAAGACGACTACCCCTTTTCTGATCGGCGCGGCCGCCGGCGTCATTATTCTCGGCGGGCTATCGCTCGGCAACGGTTGGGTGGTCAGCGCGAAGGCCAAGGACGTTGAGGTCCAGGATGCCTGGCTCGGTGCTCAGGCCGCTGTTTGCGCCGCCAGGGCAACCGAATATCGTAAACAGACGAACAGCACTGTAGATCTGGAGGGCTATCAATCCGATGCCCGCAAGGCGCGGGATGAACTCGCGCAAACCTATGCGACCGCCCTGTTGGGGCAAGACAAGCCCGCATCGCTCGTCATTGCCGAGTGTTCCAGGTTGTTGAACAAACCCCTCTAAGAATACTACGTAATGCCCTCGCCGGCAGCGTTCCCTGTTTGCGGGGAGGTTGCTGCTTTTTGTTGCTCCGTCGTGTTTGGCGCCTGCTTGAGTTTGTTTCCTCTCAAGCTGTCATGCGGCGGACATAAGATGACGGCGGGGGCCACGAGGTCTCCCGCCTTCCGCATACCGGAAATCTGTGGAGCCCTGGATTCCCGTCTCTGGGAAAAGGGCTTGGCAGGTCGGTCTCGACCTCCTTCGGAGATGTTCACTTCGGCCGGTCCCTGATTTCAACGAACAGAATGGCCGTCTGATTGCCAGGTGACCACGGGGAGCGTGACCCGCTTCGGTAGGTTTGTATTTAAAGAGACTTCAGCGGTTGAAGTCTCTTCACGGATCATTACGTGGTGGGTTGGTTCATGTAGAAAAACGAACGAAAGAGAAGCTCTATGTCCCTTCCGAAATCCACAGCTCCGTTCCTGTTCGGCGCCGTCGCCGGTGCTGCCGTTCTAAGCGCCTTGTCGATCGGCAATAATTGGGTTGTCAGCACTCAGGCCAAGAATATCGAGGTGCAAGACGCCTGGTACGAAGCGCAGGCCGCCGTTTGTGCCGCCCGTGCGACCGCGTATCGGGAAAAGACGAACAGCACCGTCGACCTTGCGGGCTACACCCCCGATGCCCGAGAAGCGCGGAACGAACTGGCACAGAAATATGCGGTCGCTCTGCCGGGACAGGACGGGCCCGACCCCTTGGTCGTGACCGAATGTTCTCAGATGTTGAACGAAGCCGCGTAGCGGCCTGAAGGCGGCGGCGCCGGATTAGGCGTCGTCGTCCTTTTCCGCCGGCTTGGACTTCTGCCCGATCTTGGATTCCTCGCGGGCGATCAGGCGGCGGATGTTGTCCTTGTGCCGGATAAAGGCGAGGACGGCGAGACCGCCGGCCATCCAGGTCATGGATTGCCCGTTGATCCAATAGGCGTAGAACGGTGCCGCGGCGAGCGCGCCCAGCGCCGCCAGCGACGAATACCGGAAGGCGCCGGCGACCAGCAACCAGGTCGCGCTGACCGCCAATCCCACCATGAAATCAACGGCGAGCAGTACGCCCAGCGTCGTCGCGACGCCCTTGCCGCCTTTGAAGCCGAGCCAGACCGGGAAGTTATGCCCGAACACGGCGGCGAAGCCGGCCGCCATGCCTGCTTCCGGGCCCCAGAGATAGGCCGCCGCCAGGGCTGCCGCCGCTCCTTTGCCGGAATCGCAGACCAGGGTCGCCAGCGCCAGGCCCTTGTGCCCCGTGCGCAGAACGTTGGTGGCGCCGATATTTCCGGAGCCCATTTGACGAATGTCGCCCAGCCCGGCGAGGCGCGTGAAGACCAAGCCGAAGGGGATCGAGCCCAGCACATACCCGCCGACCGCGGCCAGGGCCAGCGCGAGATTGGCGTCGATGCCGCCGGCCATCGCCTCAGGCCCCGTGTGTGTGGACGGTGCGCCCGTCGATTACCGTCCGCAGGACCAGGCCCTGCACCGGGCGGCCGTCGAACGGCGAGTTCTTGGATTTGGAGTTGAGCGCGTCGGCATCGACCTTCCAACTGCGGTCGGGCTCGAATACGACCAGATCGGCCGGTGCGCCGACTTGCAGGCGGCCCGCCGTCATGCCCATCAGGTCGGCCGGCTTGCGGGTGATCAGATCAAGCGCCGCAAGCAGGCTCAGGTGCCCGTTGTGATAAAGCTCCAACGTGATCGGCAGCAGGGTTTCCAGCCCGACACCGCCCGATGCCGCTTGGGCGAAGGGCAGACGTTTGGATTCCTCGTCCTGCGGCGTGTGGTCGGAGGCGATGCAATCGATCGCGCCGTCGGCGATGGCCTGAACCACGGCCTGACGGTCGTCTTCGCCGCGCAGCGGCGGCGACAGCTTGGCGAAGGTGCGGTAATCGCCGATGGCGTGTTCGTTCAACGCGAAATAGGGCGGTGCCGTATCGCAGGTGATCTTTAGGCCGCGTTCCTTGGCGCGCCGGATCACGTCGATCGAGTCCGAGGTCGAGACATTGGCGATATGCAGGCGCCCCCCGGTCAGTTCGACCAGCCGGATGTCCCGTTCGACGACGATGATCTCAGCCTCGCGTGGAATTCCCGCTAGGCCCAAACGCGTCGCATTTTCGCCCATGTTCATGACGCCTTCATCGGCGAGCGACGGATCCTGCGGATGATGGCAGATCAGCAGGCCGAAGGTCGCCGCGTAGCTGAGCGCCTGACGCAGGACCTGGGGATCGGAGATCGTATGGGTGCCGTCCGTGAAGGCGACGGCGCCGGCGTCCCGCAGCAAGGCGATCTCGGCCAGTTCCTTGCCCTTCAGGTCCTTGGTCACGGCGCCGTAGGGATAGACCTTGGTCAGGCCCAGTTGACGGGCCCGGCGGGCGACGAATTCGACCACCGACATGTCGTCGATGCAGGGTTCGGTGTCGGGTTGGCAGAGAAGAGAGGTCACGCCGCCCGCGGTCGCCGCGCGTCCGGCGGTGGCCAGCGTTTCCTTTTGCTCCTCGCCCGGCTCGCCCAGGTGGGCGCGGATATCGACCAGACCGGGTGCGAGGCAAGCGCCGCCGCAATCGACGATCTTGGCGTCCTCGGGCAAGCCACCGTCGAACAAACCCAGTCCCGCATCGACGATTGCTTCGCCGTCGGTCAATACGCCGCCCTTGCCGTCCCAGCCTTCGGCCGGGTCCAGGATGCGTGCGTTGACGTAGGCCACGCGGCCCAGGGGTTCGTCCAATTTTACCGCCATGTCACAAATTCGTTTCCAGCAGCGGGTCCAGATTATGGGCGAGGATTTCCAGCGCCGCCATGCGCACGGCGACGCCCATTTCGACCTGTTCGCGGATGACCGAGCGATAGAAGTCGTCGGCGACCTCGGAATCGATCTCTACCCCTCGGTTCATCGGTCCTGGATGCATAATCAGGGCGTCCGGCTTGGCATGGGCCAGCATCTCGTAATCCAGCCCGAAATGGGTGAAATACTCGCGCACCGAGGGAAAATAATTGGACTTCATGCGTTCCTGCTGCAGGCGCAGCATCATCACGATATCGCAGTCCTTGAGGCCCTCGGCCATGTCGTGAAAGACCTCGACGCCTAGCCGTTCGGCCCCGTAGGGGATCAGTGTCTTGGGCGCGATCAGGCGCACGCGGGCACCCATGGTGGTCAACAGATGAATGTTCGACCGCGCGACCCGCGAGTGCAGGATGTCGCCGCAGATCGCGACCTGCAACCCGGCCAGGCGGCCAAGCCGGCGGCGGATCGTCAGGGCGTCCAACAACGCCTGGGTCGGATGTTCGTGGCTGCCGTCGCCGGCGTTGATGACGGCGCAGTTGACCTTTTCGGACAAAAGCTTGACCGCGCCCGAGTCCGAGTGCCGGACGACCAGCACGTCCGGATGCATGGCGTTCAGGGTCATCGCCGTGTCGACCAGGGTTTCACCCTTTTTGATGGAACTGCTGTCGACCGTCATATTAATGACGTCGCCGCCCAGGCGCTTTCCCGCGAGTTCGAAAGAAGTGCGTGTCCGGGTCGAGGCTTCGAAGAACAGATTGATGACCGTTCGGCCACGCAGCACCGACTTTTTCTTGTCCGGCTGGCGGTTCTGCTCGACGTAGGTTTCGGAGCGGTCCAACAGGAAAGTGATTTCGGCCGGTGTCAGCCCCTCGATGCCAAGCAAATGACGATGGGGGAAATCGCTGAATGCAGTGTCGCCGGAAATCATGAGGCCGGAATATAGGCCGCTCCGCCGGGCGGGTCACGAAAAATTGCGGTGCTTTGTGAACGCCCCCGGATGATGGCATGATGCGGGTCGGCCGGTCCCTCGGTGTGTGAGCAATCATAAGGGTTTTCGCGGTGACCTCTCTGTTTTCAACTGATGCCCCCCAACAGCTTGATGCGGGCCTGCCGGAAGTTCTCGAGCGGCTGCACGACGGAATCGCGGTATTCGATTCGGACGACCGGCTGGTATTCGCCAATGGTGCTTTGCTCGGTTTGTTCGATCCGATGGCCGAGGCGTTTCAGCCGGGCACGGCGTTCGCCTCCCTGGTCGCCGAGGCCGGCGACCGCAAAATGCTTGCCGATGCCTTTATCGGCCCAGGCGAAATCGAATTCGCCGACGGCCGGACCGTTTTGATGCGCGAAGCACCTTTATCGTCCGGCGGGGTTGTTCGTACGTTCAGCGATCTGACCGAATATCGCCTCGCCGAAGAGCAGATCGCCTACATGGCCAGTCACGATGAAGTTACGGGTCTGCCCAATCGGTCTCTTTTTCTCGACCGTCTCGATGTGTCGCTCCGTCAGAGTGCCCGTGAAAAAAGCCGGATCGCCGTTCTGTTCATCGATCTCGACGGGTTCAAGGCCGTTAATGATCGCATGGGCCATGACGCGGGCGATATGATTCTGCATCAGGTGGCGGTGCGCCTGGTGGCGCGGGTTCGCGCATCGGATACGGTGGCGCGCTATGGCGGCGACGAATTCACGGTGATCCTCAATCAGGTTTCAAACGCCCAGGACGTCGGCCGCGTCGCGGAATCCATCGTCGATGAATTGACGCGGCCGTTCACGGTCAAGCGGGAAACGGTGATGATCGGTGCCAGCGTTGGGGTCGCGGTTTATCCGGATAACGCGGAAACGGCGGACGCACTGATCCGATTGGCGGATAAGGCCATGTACGAGGTCAAGCATTCGGGAAAGCGGGGCTATCGCCTGGCCGCCACGCGCTGAGCCCGCGAACCCGAATAGGGTGCGGTCACACCGCGTCGAGCGCACCTTGTAATATATAAGCCGCCGCCAGCTTATCGACGACCTCGCCGCGCCGCCGCCGAGTCATATCGACGTCGTCGACCAGCATGCGTTCGACGGCGACGGTGGAAAGGCGTTCGTCCCAGAAGGAAATAGGAAGGTCGCGTTTTTCCATAAGGTTCGCCGCGAACTGGCGGGTCGATTGGCAGCGTGGCCCTTCGCTGCCGTCCATGCTGACGGGCAGGCCGATGACAAGGCCCTGGACTTCTTCTTTATCAATGATCGCCAGCAGGGCGTTGGCGTCGGCGGTGAATTTGGCTCGGCGAATGGTGTCGTAGGGGGTGGCGATGGTGCGCATCATGTCGGACAACGCGAGGCCGATGGTCTTGGAGCCGAGATCGAGACCCAATATCCGCCCGTAGGCGCCGAGCGCCGCCTTCATATCCGTCAGTGCCATGATCGCCAAGGCGATATCCTCCGTCCGCCGTTTCCCGCCGCCGCGACCGCGGCTGTATTCGGCGCGAGAAATGGTGGGTGGTGCTAACTCGTTGATAGAGGTACCATATATGCTCTTTTTGGGGCATTGAATTACTTCGTCGCGGGGGGCTCCGCGGGCTGATTGAGGCGGGTCATCCATGAGGCGGCCGATGTTTCTCGTCATTACAAACGTGCGGAACCGCGTAGAATTGGTGCGCCGGCCGGTCCGGCGCGCGGTTTGCGCGGCTTTGCTGGCTGCTTGTGCCTCGGGTTTGCCGCCCCAGGTCTCCCTGGCCGCCGCCCAGGAAAAAAGTAAGGCGCCCGCGGAAATCGATTTCATGGGCCACCCGATAACGCCTGACCGCGGTGTTTACGTCGTGACCAAGGACCTCAACGTGCGGGATGCCCCGGAGACCGCCGGCAAAAAGGTCGGCAGTTTCCAGGAAGGCGAGCGGATTGCCGTCATCGGCAAAGCCAAAGGCAGTTGGATGGCGGTGAAGGCCGAGGGCAAGAATCTGGGATTTGTGTATGGCCCGGTGCTGATGCCCTTGATCGACGCGGTTCTGAAAGAGCCGCTTGTCGGGGCCGTTTCCATCAAGGGCGGAACTTGCGCGTACCGGATGGTGTTCGAGGGCGAAAGCCCGATCGAAGGGCAGATGTTCAATTCCATAGATTATCGCACGGTTCTGGAATGTCAGCGCAGCGGCCGCTCGTATGCGTTCGAGATGCCGCTTTTCATCACCGAAGGTCCCTACAACGGCGGCACTCGGTCGATCTATCAAATCGGAATGGATGTGCTTGAGCTGGCGCAGGAATACGAACGCGTCTTCTCGACGAACTTATTGTTCGATGCGGAGAAAGGGCAGGTTCGGCTGGACAGTGTCAGCGTCGATAAGTACCTCGATGCCGGCGATAAGAATGCAAAGGCGAAAAAGGCGACGGATCAGGTAGAAAGTGTCGCCGGCGCGTTGGCGGCTGCCTTGGACATCGCCGTGCGAGGGTGGTCTTCCGCATTTTGGCGCGATCTGGGGAAAGCGCTTGGCGCACCTTCCGGCGGCTGACGAGCCTGCCCGTGCGCCCGTATCCGTCTCTTCATCCCGTACCTGTCTCTTTATAAAGAATCAGAGCGTGACCTTTTTGCACTGGTGCTCAGCCTGTCTTATTGCCTGTCTTGTCCTCAGATTGGATTTCTGTCTGAAATTTTGGCGATGACCAGAAAAAAGCTCCATTTAGGCCCCGGGTACGGTAATTTTTTGCACAAAAAATAATCAATCTGACTCTGCTGCTGCCTATTTATGCAACGACTTGTTGTATTTTTGCAACATTTGCGCAGGAAGAGGTGGCTAAGTTATTGTAATAACATGATAAAATAATTTGTACGCAACTGGCATTCAATTTGCTACCACCATTCTCAGTGGGGTGTACGCCTCGGGTAAACTGTGAAAAAGGATCAAGAAAATGGCATCAGTGGTGCGGCTTTTGAGTGCCCTCGGCTTTGTGGCGGTTCTGGGTGTGTCCCTGCCGGCGCAGGCTGAAGGGATGAAGTTCCCGGGAACCTTCTCGGCCAATGCGGGCTTGGTGACCGAATATCGCTTCCGTGGCCTTGACCAGTCCTCTCAGAAACCGGCCCTGCAGGGCGGTATCGACTGGTCCATCGACACCGGCATGGGCGGCACGTCCGTCTATCTCGGCACGTGGGGCTCCAACGTTGACTTCGGCGACGGCGACAAGGCTTCGGCCGAGATCGACTACTACGGTGGTGTTTCCGGTTCCGTTGAAGACATCGGCTGGGACGTCGGCTTCATCTACTATTCCTATCCGGGCGCTTCCGATGACGTGAACTACGACCTCTGGGAAGTCTACCTGGGTCTGAGCTACGACATCATGGACGGCCTGTCGATCGGTGGTAACTATGCTTACTCGCCGGACTTCTTCGGCGGCAGCGGCACCGGTCACTGGATGACCGCCAACGTTTCCTATGCGGTTCCGGTTGACTTCCTTGCCGGCATCACCCTCGATGCCAGCATCGGTAAGCAGCTCATCGAAAAGAATTCCACCTTTGGCCAGAACGACTATCTGACCTGGTCCATCGGTGCCAGCCTCGGCCTGACCGACAACGTCTCCATGGGCGTTCAGTACATCGATACCGACATCTCCGGCAGCAGCCTGGCGAGCGAAGTCGTGATCGGTTCGCTGACGGCGTCCTTCTAAGACGTCTAAGGCCGACTGCCTGATATCGGCGGATGCGGGCTTCTTGCCCGGCGTCCGACCCGGTTGAACACAAGGCCGCAAGCCGCCCCCTGCCGGATCACAGACCGGCAGGGGGTTGCTTGCGTCTTTTTTTGCCTGCTTCCCATCGCGTGTCCGCCTTCGGAAGCCGGCTCCGAATTCCAGCGAATTTGTCGGCCGCGCAAGGCCCTGGCGCTTGCCGCGACCGGGCCCGGATGGTAATTTCCGCGCCCTCCGATCCCTTGTTCGTTGTCTGTTGTCCCGCATTTCGATGAGGCCGACGGGCGGACCGGGGGTCGCCTTGATTGAACCGTCCCTTCGGGACCTGCCCTTTCTGGAACCGATATGTCCCTAGACAAGAACGATGTCCGCCGGGTCGCCTTTCTCGCCCGTATCCGCGTCGAAGAAGACGACCTGCAGCCCGTGGCTGAAGATTTGAACAACATCATCGCCTGGGTCGAACAATTGTCCGAGGTCGATACGGACGGCGTGCAGCCCTTGACCAGTGTCGAGGCCATGGCCATGCCGAAGCGCGAGGACAAGGTCACCGACGGCGGCGACCCGGACCGTGTGCTGGGTAATGCGCCCGACCGTGTCGGCGATTTCTACGCCGTGCCGAAGGTGGTCGACTGATGGCGGGGGCTTCCGAAAAAGGTTTGAACGCCCTTGGCGTCGCCGATATTCGTGACGGCCTGGCCGCCGGCGATTTCACCGCCCTCGAGGTGACGGAGGCGAGCCTCGCCGCCGCGGAGGCCGCGTCGGACCTCAATGCCTTCATCACCTTGACGCCCGAGATCGCGCGCGAGCGGGCCAAGGCATCTGATGATCGGCGTGCCAAGGGGGCGGCCCTCGGTCCTCTCGATGGCATGCCGGTCGCGGTCAAGGACCTGTTCTGCACCGAAGGCGTGCTGACCACCGCCGCCTCGCACATCCTCGACGGCTTCGTGCCGGCCTACGAATCGACCGTTAGCGGCAATCTGCGCGACGCCGGCGCGGTGATGATCGGCAAGACCAACCTGGACGAATTCGCCATGGGCTCGTCCAACATGACCAGTTATTATGCGCCGGTGAAGAACCCCTGGGTCGGCCCGAACGGCGAGGATCTGGTGCCGGGCGGCTCGTCTGGCGGCTCGGCCACGGCCGTGGCGGCGCAGATCTGCCCGGCGGCGCTGGGCACGGACACCGGCGGCTCAATCCGCCAGCCGGCCTCGCTCTGCGGCATTGTCGGGATGAAGCCGACCTACGGGCGTTGTTCGCGATGGGGCATCGTTGCCTTCGCCTCCAGCTTGGACCAGGCCGGGCCCTTCGCCCGTTCCGTCAAGGACGCGGCGCTGATGCTGGGCGTCATGGCGGGTAACGATCCCAAGGACACGACCTCGGCCCCCAACGCGGTGCCCGATTTCGAAGCGGCGCTGGCGGGCGGGGTCAAAGGGCTCCGCGTCGGCATTCCCGCCGAATACACGATGGACGGCATGCCCGCCGAAATTCAGGCGCTCTGGGATCAAGGTGCCGAATGGCTTAAGGCGCAGGGTGCCGAGATCAAACAGGTCTCGCTGCCCCATACCAAATACGCGTTGCCGGCCTACTACATTGTGGCCCCGGCCGAGGCGTCTTCGAACCTGGCCCGTTACGACGGCGTGCGCTACGGCCTGCGGGTCGAGGGCGACACCTTGGACGAGATGTACGCCAATACCCGCGGCGAAGGCTTCGGCGCCGAGGTTCGCCGTCGCGTGATGATCGGCACCTATGTGCTCTCCGCGGGGTATTACGACGCCTATTACGTCAAGGCGCAGAAGGTCCGTACCCGCATCCTGGAAGATTTCACCAAGGCGTTTCAGGACGTCGACGTGCTGCTGACCCCGACCGCGCCCAACGCGGCCTTCCCGGTGGGGGCGAAGATGGACGACCCCATCGCCATGTACCTGAACGACGTGTTCACCGTGCCCGCCAACCTAGCCGGTCTGCCGGGCATCAGCGTGCCGGCGGGACTGGACAAGGATGGCCTGCCGCTGGGCCTGCAACTGGTCGGCAAGCCGTTCGACGAAGCGACCTTGTTCCGTTGCGCCCAGGCGCTGGAAGAGGCGGCGGACTTCACCGCCCTGCCGAAATACCTGGGAGGGCAGGGCTGATGAGCTACATCGTTCAAGGCGATACGGGCGACTGGGAAGTCGTCATCGGGCTGGAAGTCCACGCCCAGGTCGCCTCAAAGGCCAAGCTGTTCTCCGGCTCGCCCACGGCCTTCGGCGCCGAGCCCAATTCCCAGGTCTCGCTGGTCGATGCCGCCATGCCCGGCATGCTGCCGGTGATCAACGCCTATTGCGTCGAACAGGCGGTCAAGACGGGCTTGGGCCTGAACGCCCAGATCAACAAGATCAGTGTGTTCGAACGCAAGAACTACTTCTACGCCGACCTGCCGCAGGGCTATCAGATTTCCCAATACCTGCACCCCGTGGTCGGCGAGGGCATCGTGACGGTCGACCTAGCCGACGGGACGACCCGCGACATCGGGATCGAACGCCTGCATATGGAGCAGGACGCCGGCAAGTCCATGCACGACCAGGACCCGAAACGGTCGATGATCGACCTGAACCGGGCCGGCGTCTGCCTGATGGAAATCGTCACCAAGCCCGATATCCGGTCGCCCGAGGAAGCCGGCGCCTTCGTGCGCAAGCTGCGCTCGATCCTGCGCTATCTGGGGACCTGCGACGGCAACATGGAGCAGGGCTCCATGCGCGCCGACGTCAACGTCTCCGTCCGCAAGGTGGGCGAGACTGAATACCGCACCCGGGCCGAGATCAAGAACGTGAACTCCGTCCGCTTCATCATGCAGGCCATCGAGATCGAGGCCGAACGCCAGATCGAGGTGCACGAAAGCGGCGGCGAGGTCGTTCAGGAAACCCGCCTGATGGATCCCAACAAGGGCGAGACCCGGTCCATGCGGGCCAAGGAATTCGCCCATGACTACCGCTATTTCCCGGACCCGGACCTGCTGCCCCTGGAGTTGACGGACGACTTCATCGAAGGCATCCGCGCGACCCTGCCGGAACTACCCGACGCCAAGAAGCAGCGCTTCATGGATGACATGGGCTTGTCCGCCAAGGACGCGACGACCCTGGTCGCCGACCGCGAAAGCGCCGAATACTTCGAAGCCGTCGCCGCCAAGCACGACGCCAAGAAGGCCGCCAACTGGGTGACGAACGATCTGTTCGGCGCCCTGAACAAGGCGGGACTCACGATCGCCGAAAGCCCGATTTCGGCCGATCACATGGCCAAGTTGCTGACTCTGATGGACGACGGCACGATTTCCGGCAAGATCGCCAAGGACGTGTTCGAAATCATGTGGGAGACCTCGGACGATCCGGAAAAGATCGTCGAGGACAAGGGCCTGAAGCAGATCACCGACACCGGTGCCATCGAGGCCGCGGTGGACGAGATCATCGCCGCCAACCCGGGCCAGGCCGACGAAGTGCGCGGCGGCAACGACAAGGCCATCGGCTGGTTCGTCGGCCAGGTCATGAAGGCGACCCAGGGCAAGGCCAACCCGCAACAGGTCAACCAGCTGCTGCGCGACAAGCTGAAGGGGTAGGGGCCGTGCACATCCGCCCCTATGCCCCGGCGGATCACGAACGGGTCCGCCAAATCTTCCTCGACTGGAACCATCACATCACCCAGCCGGGTATGGAGAACCTGTTCGCGTCCTACATCCAATTGGCGCTGGACGAGGAAATCGACTGTATCCCCGATTATTATGGGCGGCCCGGCTTCGGCTTCTGGGTCGCCGAGATCGACGGCGAGGTCGCCGGGATGGTCGGATTAGAGGATGTCGGCAAGGGGGCGGCCGAGGTGCGGCGCATGTACGTCGCCGCCGAATTCCGCCGCCGGGGGCTGGGCCGCAAGCTGCTGCGCTTCGTCGAGGGCAAGGCCCGCGACATGGGGTTCGAGCGGATGGTCCTTTCGACCTCGGCGTTGCAGCCGCAGGCCAAGGCGCTTTATGAGGTTGCGGGCTACGACCTGGAACGCGAGGAAGTCTCGACGACCCAGACCAAACGCACGGCCGGATCCGGCCTGATGCGGTACTACTTCGCCAAAGATCTTTAGCCGGTCCCGAGGGCGACCGGCGACCGATGCTCAATGGCCGCTGAACGGCGGCTCCAGGACGGGCAGGGTCACGGTGAAGATCGTGCCGCCCGACGGGTTGGGGTCGATGGACAGGCGGCCGTTATTGACCTGAACCAGTTGCCGGCAAAGGGCGAGGCCCACACCGGTGCCGATCTCCCCCTTGCTGCCGGTCGCCAGATCGGCGCTTTCCCCGGACAGCACGCGGTCGATCAGTTCCCGGTCCATGCCGATGCCCGTATCGGTGATCGTGACCCGCGCCTCGGTGCCTGTGTGGCTGACAGAGACCGAGACCTGGCCGCCTTTCGGCGTGAATTTCAGGGCGTTGTTGACCAGATTGCGGATCACCGTGGAAATCTGGTGGCGGTCGACGCTGACCTTGACCGGCGCGCCGGGCTCGACCTTCAGGACGACGCCCCGCAGCGAGGCATCGGCCGAATAGACGCCTGCCGTTTCGCGCGCCAAGCCGCCCAGGTCGGTGGTTTCCATATGGGTCTGACGCTGCCCCGTGCGGACCAGTGCCCATTCCAATAGGTTTTCCAGAACCTCCGAGGCATTGCGTCCGGCTTCGTAGAGCTTTTCGCCGTATTCATGGACGGTCTTCGGATCGAGACGCCGGTTGGGATCGGCCAGTAACTGGGCATAGATCAGCAACGGATTGAACAGGTTGCGGATGTCGTGGCCGATGACGGTCAGCAGAACGTCCTTCTGGCTGTTGCTTTCCTCCAATTCGTCCGTGCGCTGAGCCAGCGCGCCCTGGGCGCGTTCCCGTTCTTCCATTTCTCGGCGCAGACGTTGGTTGAAGGCGGCCAGCCACAAACCCGCCAACAAGGCCAGAATGGCGGTGATGGACGCGCCGACCAGAGCCCAGGGCATCCAATCGGGCAGGTCGTCCATTGTGTCCCGCCGATAGATGAAGCCGCTGAGCGACATGTCTTTCGGCAGCAGCCCAAGCCCTGCGTAATGCTGGGCGATGCGCTCCCAGCGGGACGGATTGATGAATCCCACCGGCACGACGTCGGCGAGGATCAAATCGGCGGACGTGCGCGCTTCGTAAAGCAGGTTCTCCCGCGATTTGCGGTTGCCGTAGGTGGCGCGGATGTAATCGACGATTTCTTCCGGATGGGCCATGGCATACCGCCAGCCTTCCAGAGAGGCTTCCCGGAATGCCCGAACCATTTCCGGGTCCTTGTCGATCACGTCTTCCGTGGTGAACAGGTTGTCGCCGTAGAAATCGACGCCGCCGTCGATCGGCCGGAACAGGCGCACGGGGCCGACCTCGCGTTCGTATTCGAAGGACTCGTCCGTGGCATACATGCTCATGGCATCAACGTGGCCCGAGCGTAGATCGTCGGTGTCGAACGTGTGTTCGACGAAATTCATATGGTTGATGTCCAGGCCTTCGGCGGCGAAATAGGCCATCAGTTCCGTTTCATGCGGCGCGATCATGATTTTGCCGCGGGCCAGTTGGTGGATGTTGTGGATCGGGGAACTGGCGTCGAGCATCAAGGCCAGCGGCGAATGCTGGTAGATCACGGCGAGCACGACCACCGGATCGCCGGCCGCGCGCATCATCAACAAATCCGTCGTGCCGACACCGAATTCAGCCTCGCCCTTGGCGACGGCTTCCATGGGCTTGCTGCCCGGTACCGCGGGCTTGATCGTGACGTCCAGACCGCGTTTGCGGTAGAAGCCCCGCGCCTGCGCCGCGTAGTACCCGGCGAATTGAAACTGATGCGCCCATTTAAGTTGCAGCGTTACCTTGACCGATTGCGATGGGGCGGAACTTTGGGCGCGGACCGGCAGGGCGCTGTCCAAAAGGAGCAGCCCCGCGAAGGTCAATGCAATCAGGAAACGGTACAAAATCGAGGGCCTGTTTGTTTGTTCGGCGTCAACGCCTGTTATGGTCCGTATTCGGTTTCGATCCACGGCAGCAGCTGTGCCGCCGACGTGAAATGACCACGGGCTTCGTTCGGCCGGGCTGGCCGCCCGAACGAACAGGGTGCAAAATTGAGCATAAATATACAAGGGGTCTAAGATAATAGAGACAATAATCGGAGAGGCCGCGTGTTCGAAGTCGATGAAGATGCCGTGTCCGAGGACGCGGTAGAGGAAAAGCAGGATGATTCCCTGTTTTGCGCGCGCTGCGGCCATCTGGTGACCCGCGCCGGATGGGCCGCCCGGCCCGAAGGCGGGCATGAACGGGTCTGCGCCAACCCGGCGGGTCGGATGTTTCAGGTGGTCGGCTTTCTGGAGGCTCCCGGCGCCGCCGACCGGGGGGCGCCAACCGAGGAATTCACCTGGTTTCCGGGTTATGCCTGGAACTTTGCCGTCTGCCGGGGCTGCGGGGACCATCTGGGTTGGCGCTACACCGGCGACCAGGACCCGCCTGTGTTCTGGGGCCTGATTAAGGACCGACTGACCAGTCAGCCGAAATAGGAGCAGATCATCATGTCCAAACCGACCGTCGCCATCCGATATTGCACGGGCTGCCGCTGGCTGCTGCGGGCCGCCTGGATGGCGCAGGAACTGCTCACGACCTTCGAGGATGATCTGGCGGAGGTTTCGCTGGTGCCCGACCATGTCGGCGGGCGTTTCATTGTCAGCGTCGGTGAGACCGTTGTTTGGGACCGCAAGCGCGACGGCGGGTTCCCCGAGATCAAGGTTCTGAAGCAACGGGTGCGGGATATCGTCGCGCCGGACCGGGACCTGGGCCATTCGGGCCGTCATTCGGGCGCCGGAGGATAAGGTGTTTTCCCGATATGGGTTCGATCGCGGACTCCCCCGGCCTTTGGCGACCTGATAGCCTTCTCGACAGAAAAATTTGGCAACAAACGCCAACGATAAACGGAGGATCGATATGGATTTGGTGATTCGCGGCGCAGCCATTTACGACGGCAAGGGAGGGGCACCTTTCCAGGGGGATGTCGCGGTCAAGGACGGACGGATTGCCGCCGTCGGCAAAGTCGCGGAGACGGGGGCGGAGGAAATCGACGCCACCGGCCTGGCTCTGATGCCCGGCATCATCGACAGCCATACTCATTTCGACGCTCAGATCACCTGGGACCCGGGCTGCACGCCGTCGCCGGAATTGGGGGTGACCAGTGTGCTGATCGGCAATTGCGGGTTCACCATCGCCCCCTGTCGGGAGCCCGACCGCGACCTGATTATGAAGAATCTGGTCCAGGTCGAGGGCATGTCCCTGGACGTCCTGCGCGGCGGCATCAAATGGGATTTCGAGACCTTTCCTCAGTATCTCGACATGCTGGAGGCGCAAGGCTCGGTCATGAACGTCGGCGCCTTCCTGGGCCACTCGTCGATCCGTACCTACGTCATGGGTGCTGCCGCCACGGAACGGGCCGCCAACGACGACGAAATCTCGGAAATGGCCGATTTGGTCCGGGCCGGGATGAAGGCCGGGGCGGTCGGCTTCGCGACCTCGACGGCACCCCAGCACAATGGCTGGGGCGGCATCCCCATGCCGTCGCGGCTGGCCGACCGCGAGGAATTGGAAAGCCTGGTCACCGCCATGGGCGAGGATGGCCGGGGCGTGTTCATGCTGACCAAGGGCAACACCACCGACGTGCCCTATCTGGAAACCGTCGCTGCCAAGGCGGGCCGTCCGGTGATGATCGCGGCATTGCTGCACAATCCGACCAACCCGGAAGGCACCTTCAACGATCTCGCCGCCGTCGCCGCCGCGCGGGCCAACGGGCGCGAGCTTTGGGGGCAGGTCTCGTGCTGTCCGCTCTATATGGATTTCTCGCTGAAGTCCGCCTACCCGATGGAAGGGCTGAACGCCTGGAAGCCGGCAATGGAGGCGACGGGGGAGGCGCTCAAGGCCGTCTATGCCTCGCCCGAATTCCGTCAGGCCGTGAAGGACGAACTGGCCGGGCCCGCGGGGGTGCGCCTGTTCAACGGCGAATGGCATAAATTGGAAGTCACCGAGACGGCCAAGCCGGAAAACAAAGCCTACGATCAGAAGAAGGTGCAGGACCTGGCCGACGCGGCGGGCAAACATCCCTTGGATTGGATGCTCGACCTCGCCATATCGGAAGATCTGGAGACATTGTTCATGGCCGAGCTTCTGAATACCGATGAGGACGCCGTCGGCCGTATGATGGCCGATCCCAACGCCTCGGTCGCTCTGTCCGACGCGGGAGCACACCTGACGTTCTTCTGCGACGCTGGGTTCGGCCTGCACCTGATGGGACATTGGAGCCGTGAATTAGGCAAGCTGACCTTGGAGGCGGCAACCCACGAGCTGACGGCCAAGCCCGCCGCCATCTACCGCATTCCCGAACGCGGCGAGATCAAAGAAGGCTATCATGCCGACCTGCTTCTGTTCGATCCGGCCACCGTGGGCCGGGGGCCGAAGCGCCGGGTGTTCGACCTGCCGGGGGGTGCCCCCCGTCTGACCACTGACGCCGTCGGCGTCCACGGTGTCTGGGTCAACGGAACCAAGGTCGCGGACGCCGAAGGTGCGACCGAAGCCGGACTGCCCGGCAAACTGCTGCGCAGCTTCGGCAGTTGAGCCAAGCGAAGATCACGAGACTAGGAGACCATTAATGACCACTTCCTGCATCGCCGTCATGGCGCCCGGCGACATGGGCCATGCCGTTGGCAAGGTTCTGCATGCGCACGGCCATGATGTCATCACCTGCCTGGCCGGGCGCAGCGCCCGAACGAAGGGTCTGGCCGAGGCGGGGAATTTCCGCGACGTGCCGGATATGGAAACCCTGGTCCGCGAGGCCGATCTGATCTTGTCGATCCTGCCGCCCGCCAACGCGCTGGGCCAGGCGAAGGATATGGCGGCGGCCATGACATCGGCGGGAACGACGGCGGTCTATGTCGATTGCAACGCGGTCGCCCCCGGCACGGCGCTGGAGACGGCGGCGGTGATGGCCGAGGCCAAGGCACCGTTCATTGATTGCGGCATCATCGGCCTGTCGCCGCAGCCGGGCCGTTCGACCCGGTTCTACGTTTCCGGCCCCGATACGTCGGCCATGCGTGCCCTGGACGGCCACGGCATCACGGTGATCGACGTGGGCGAAGCGATCGGCCGCGCGTCGGGCCTCAAGATGGCCTATGCCGGTCTCACCAAGGGGACCAACGCGCTTTACACGGCGGTCCTGATGCTGGCCGAACGCATGGATCTGTTCGACGAATTGATCGCCGAGTTCGAGGACAGTCAGCAGGCGGCGCTCAAGAACATGCGCGCCCGGGTGCAGCGGCTGCCCGCCGACTCCGGCCGCTGGGTCCGCGAGATGGAGGAGATCGCCCAGACCTACCGCGAGGCGGGCCTGCCGGGCGGTTTCCACGACGCCTCGGCGGAAATCTACCGCATTCTGGATGCGACGCCGTTCGGCCGGGAAACGCGGGAAACCATTGATCCCAACCGGACGATGGAAGACAGCATCCCCGTCTACGTCGCCCATATCGACGCCGCAGCCAAGGACGCGGCCGATGACTGAGGGGACGGGCGACCTCAAGCATCTGAGTCTGGGCGAAGTCCACGACCTCGCCTTCAATTGCCTCGTCGCCAACGGCTGCGACGACGCCAACGCCCAGGCCGTCGCCGACAACATGACGGCGGCGGAACGGGACGGCTCGGAATCCCACGGTCTGTTCCGGCTGCCGGGCTATGTCGCCTCGCTGCAAAGCGGCAAGGCCGATGGCAAGGCCAATCCCCAGGCCGAGGACATCGCGCCCGGCGTCGTGCGGGTGGATGCCCGGAACGGCTTCGCGCCGCTGGCCTTCGAGGTCGGGCGCAAGCCCCTGGCGGCCAAGGCGAAGGCGCAAGGCATCGCCGTCCTGGGCATCGTGCGGACATTCCATTTCGCGGCCCTCTGGCCCGAGGTCGAGGCCCTGGCCCGCGAAGGGCTGGTCGCCTTTGCCTGTACCTCGACGATGCCCTTCGCGGCGCCGGCCGGCGGGTCTAAGGCCTTGTTCGGTACCGATCCCGTCGCCTTTGCCTGGCCGCGCCCGGACGGCCATCCGGTCGTCGTCGATATGGCGACCACGGCCATGGCACGGGGCGAGGTGATGCTGGCCGCGCGCGAAGGACACGACGTGCCCTTGGGCGTCGGCCTGGACGGCGACGGCCAGCCGACCCGCGATCCCAAGGCGATCCTGGAAGACGGTGTGATGCTGCCCTTCGGCGGCTACAAGGGATCGGCGATTTCCATGATGGTGGAGTTGTTCGCGGGTGCGCTGATCGGCGAGGTGTTTTCGTTCCAGGCGGGCGAGGCGGACAATCGCGACGGCGGCCCGTCGCGCGGCGGCGAATTGATCCTGGCCATCGATCCGGCTCGCATGGGCGGGGCCGGGGACGGCATCGCGATGGGCGAAGCCCTGTTCGAGAAGATGTTGGATGCGGGGACGGCGCCGGGGGCGGTGCGGCTTCCGGGCGATCGGCGCTACGGCAATCGAGAAAAGACGCCCCGGGACGGCGTTGCCATTCCCGGGGCGCTATATGACAGGATCTTGGCGCTGGTGGGAGGTCCAGCTTGATCCTATCCGGCCTACGACCTCTTTCGGCCCGGTGGTTGGGCCGTTAGGTGAGACGAGGTCAGTAAGGCCGGTCTCCGTTCACGGTCACGCGGTGCATTTCGCGGCGATGACCGTGATAATCGTTCAGGGCGTAATGGTGGGTGCACCGGTTGTCCCAGAAAGCCATGGACCCGACCTGCCAACGGAAGCGGCAGGTGAATTCCGGCTTCTTGATATGGGCCAGCAGGTAGTCGAGAAGCGGTTTGCTTTCTTCGCGGCTCATGCCTTCGAAACGGTCCGTGAAGGGCTCGTTGATATAAAGGCATTTGCGGCCCGTGTCCGGGTGGGTGCGGATTACCGGGTGCAGGGTTTCCTTGGCCTCGTGAACGCCGTCCTTCAGCTTGGTCGAACGGGTCGAGTTGCGTTCCGCGCTGCCCTGGACCAGGAACGCATCCGAATGGACCGCGTTCATGCCGGTGAGCATCCGCCGCATGCCGTCGGTCAGCATTTCGTAGGCGAGATACAGATTCGCGAACAGGGTGTCGCCGCCGAAGGGCGGGATTTCACGGGCGTAAAGGATCGAGCCCATCGGCGGTTCCGGAAGGAAGGTGGCATCGGAATGCCAGCTGTCGCCGATGTTGTTCATGGCGTCGGCTTCCTTGACGACCTGCAGAATCTCCGGATGACCTTCCAGCGGTTCGTAGATCGGGTGGATGTTCAGCGTGCCGAAGCGCCGGCCGAAGTCCTTTTGCTGATCCGGCGTCAGGTCCTGATCGCGGAAGAAAATGACGCAGTAGTCATTCAGCGCCCGGTGAATTTCGGCCATGACATCGTCCGACAGATCCTTGGACAGGTCGACGCCGGTAAGCTCGGCGCCGAGCGCACCGCAGATCGGGGCCACGTCCAGGTGCCGGTACCCTTCCGGGGTTTTCGACAATGTGGGTACGGGTTGCAACATGATGGTCTCCTATTGTTTTTCGGTGAGCGGCCGCCGCGACAGCAGCCAGCGTGCCCCCAGGTGGCTAATGACGATGGCGATCCCGACCAGGTCCAAGGCATGGCCCGGATCGACGAGGCAGTAGGCGGCGGCGAGATAAAGGATCCGCTCCACCATGGTACGTGCCGGATATCCGCTGACCGCGACGCCGAACAGCACCGCGCCGCCGATCGCCGTCGCGATGTCCATGGCGATGACGTGCCAGGGAAATTCGCTACCGATGATCAGCAGATCCGGGTTGAAGACGAAGATGAACGGGATGATGAAGGCCAGGCCCGCGAAGCGAAGCGCCGATAGGCCCGTTCCCGTGACCGATCCTTCGGCCAAGGCGGCCGCCCCGAAACTGGCCACCATGACCGGTGGCGTGATCAGGGACAGCACGGCGTAGTACAGCACGAACATATGGGCCGACAGAACCGGCACGCCCAGTTCGATCAACACCGGACCGCCGATCGAGATCGTGATGATGTAGGCGGCGACCGTCGGCATGCCCATGCCCAACACGACGCAGGTGAACATCACGAAGATCAGGGCCAGCAGCATCTGGCCGTTGGTGATGTTGATCAGCTCGCTGGACAGGCGCAGCCCGAAGCCGGTCATGTTCAGGACGCCGACGACGATGCCGGCGGCCGCACAGGCGACGGTGGCGACCACGGTGGTCTTCGCCGCCGTGTGAAGGCAGCCGAGAATTTCAGGCAGCTTCAATCGGGTCTCGGCCCGCAGGCTGGACACCACGATGGCCGTTGCGATGCCGACCAGGGCGGCCATCATCGGCGAGTAGCCCATGACCAATGCCGCGACCAAGGTGACGATCGGCAGGACCATGTGGAGGAGCTGCAGAATTTCGCCCTTCTTGGGCATCATTTCCGCGGGCACGCCCTGCATGTTGTCGCGCCGCGCCGTCAGGTCGATGGCGACGAACAGCGAGACGTAGAACAGCAGCGCCGGCACCGCGGCGGCGACGATGATGTCGGCATAAGGGATGCCGGTGATGTCGGCCATGACGAAGGCGACGGCCCCCATGATCGGCGGCGTCAGCTGCCCGCCCGAGGATGCCGCCGCTTCGATGCCGCCGGCGTCTTCGCGGCGGAAACCGATGCGCTTCATCAGGGGAATGGTCACCGAACCCGTCGCCATGACGTTGGCCAACGCACTGCCGGAAATCGTTCCGAACGACGCACTGGTCACGACGGCGACCTTGGCCGGGCCGCCCGGCGAATTGCCGGTCAGCTTCAGGCCGGCGCGCTGGATCAGCAGGCCGGTCTTACATTTCTCGATGAAGGCCCCGAAAATAATGAACAGGAACACGTAGGTGGCCATGGCGCCGACGGGGCTTCCGAAAATCCCGAAGGTGGTCATGTAAAGCTGTTGGAAGACTTCGTCCGTGGGGATCGGGCGGTGGCGGAAGATGGAGAAGGTATCGCCGCCCCAAATTCCGTACGACAGGATAACCGCGACCAGGATGGCGATCGGCAGGCCGATGCAGCGGCGCGACAATTCGACGACCAGAAGCACGATGGCGACCCCGGCGACGGTATCGTCGAAGGTGGCTTCGGAATAGGCGAAGCGTTCTTCGAACGGGCCCGGCTCGATCATCACGCGAAGCAGCGATGCGAGCAGGGCGACGATCAGCACGAGATCGATGAGCCAGGTCCAATCCGGTTTGGAAAAGTCCCGCTTGCCGCCGCGAATATCGAAGGCGGCCAAGCCCACGAAGCCGATCAGCAGCAGGTGCAGCGGCCGCAGGAAAAAGGTTTCGTACGCGCCGACGATGGGCACATAGAGGTGATAAAGGCTGGCGGCGGTACCCGCGGCAACGACCAGGATCGCGGGAATTTGCCACCAGGCGCGGTTCGGGCCGGTGAAGAATTGCCGCAAGGCCGAGTTTTCGTCGATCCGCTCCGCTGCGGCGTTAGTTTGATTTTCCATTATTATCGTGTCCCCACTACCACCCCCGCCCGCCGAGGCGGACGAGGGTGGGTGTTGGTGGATTGGCAGGCGAAAAGCGGCTTACTTGAGCAGGCCGATTTCACGCCAGTACTGTTCGGCGCCCGGGTGGAACGGAATACGCACGCCGCTGACGGCCATTTCTTCGTTGAACTCGCCGTAAGCTTTGTGAGCCTGAACCAGGCGCTTGCGGTTTTCCCAGGTCGTCTTGACGATGTTGTAGGCCCATTCGTCCGGCAGATCGGAATAGGTCGTGACCTGGGTCACGGAACCGATGGTCGGAACGTCCTTATCCTGGCCCTTGAAGGTGCCGGCCGGGATCGTGACCTTCTCGTAGTTGAAGGCGGCGGCCAACTCGTCGGCGACCTTGCCGTCGATCGGCAACAGGTTGCCTTCCGCGACGGACAGGATTTCATCGATGACGGGGTGCGGGATCGAGCCGATAACGGTGGCCGACTGCACGACGTTGTCCTGGAACAGCGAGGACATTTCACCGTAGCCCGTGTTGACGATCTTGACGTCCTTGGCGATGCCGAGTTTGTCGACGATCCGCTCGAAGCTGAGCAGACCGGTGAAACCGGCCCGGCCCGGCGCGGCCGACTTGCCGGCCAGGTCGGCGTAGCTGTTGATGCCCGGCTTGGCGATGGTCGAAAGAAATGCGCCGTTGGTCGACATCAGAGCCCGCAGGTTCTTGATCGGCTTGCCTTCGAACTTCAGCGTGCCCTGGTAGGCGGAGGTCACGTCCATGGCGAACGCGAAGCCGACTTCGATCTTCTTGGCACCGACGTTCTTGAGGTTGGAAATGCCGCCGCCCGGCGTCACCGTGGAGGACGCGTTCGGCCAGATTTTCTTGGCCAATTCGGCGATCGCCGCGGCACCCAGGTACCAGGCGCCGCCTTGGCCGCCGCCGGTCATGGTCAGGTATTCCGGCGCGGCACCCGCCGCCTTGGCGCCCCGGGACAGGGCGGGCATGGCGAGGGCGGTGCCCAGGGCCATGCTGGAACTGATTTTCATGAAATCTCTACGTCCGATCTCTCTCATTCGATCTTTCCTCCTGATGGTTGGCTTGTGGTTGGGGGGTGAACTTAAGTGGTTTGCACGCCTCGGTATGGGCGGGGCGGCAATTGTCCGACCCAGTCGGCGGTTTGAAAATGCCGGGCCAGGTCAGCCAGCCGGACCCCCAAGTCCGGCAGGGATTCTTCGGTGATTCGGGTTGCCGGGCCGCCGCAGTTGAAGGCGGCCAGAACGTCGTTGGACAGCTCCACGGCGGCGCCGACGGCATTGACGTCGTCTTCCCAGGTTCCGACGCTGGTGCAGAAGCCCTTCTCGTCGTATTCCTTCTGCGCCGCGCGCAGGGTCCGCTCGACCTCGGCGAAACGGGCCGGGTCGTGAGCCTTGAATTCTTTTAGAATGTCGGTCTGTTCCTCGGGATTGGTCGCCGCGAAATAGGCATGGCCCATGGAGGTGCTTTCCATGGGAATGCGCGAGCCGACGTCGAGCGGCAGCGCGCGCACCGTGCGGTCGCGCGACCGTTCGATCAGGATCATGGAGAGGCCGTCGCGAATGCCGAGCGACACGGTGCCGCGGGAATAGTCAGCCAACTCCTGCATCATCGGCAGCGCCACCAGGCGCTTGTCCATCGATGCCATGACGGGGTATCCGAGAGAGAGAACCCGTGGGTGCAGGCTGTAACGGCCGGTTTCACGGCAGACGTAGATATAGCCGAGCTTCACCAGGGTATGGACAAGGCGGGCGACCGTCGACTTGGGCAGGCCCGTCGCCTGCGCCAGGTCGCCCAGGCTCATGCGGATCTGATCCGGCGAAAAGGAGGCGAGGACCTTGAGGCCACGCGCCAAGCCGTTCACGAAGGCCCGGTCCTTGCCGGCCTCTGGCGTCGAGCTATCGCTCACTTTTCATTTCCAATCCCAAGGCACGAGTCCGTTGGCCGAACTCTTGTTTGCATTCGCGGATTTAACTGCATATCAATTTGGAGTGTCAATATGCGGAACGTCGTACCGCTATGCGGTACAGTAATTGGGAGAACATCAATGACAAAAACAACGCTCGTCACCGGTGCCAACCGGGGCATCGGGCTGGCCACGGCGCAGCTTCTGGCGGACCAGGGTCATGAGGTCTTGGGAACCGGACGCACCGCGCCCGACGCGTTTCCCGGCACGTTCTATGAAGTGGACTTCGCCGATGCGGAGAATCTCGCCGCCGTCGGTGCCGAGATCGCGGAGCGCCATACGGTGACCGGCCTGGTCAACAACGCGGGTCTGTCGCAGGCCCGATCCATCGATACGGTGACCATGGAGGACATGGACGCCCATTATCAGGTGAACCTGCGCGCCCTGGTGCAACTGACGCAGATGATGTTGCCGGGCCTGCGGGCCGCCGAGGGCGGCGGGCGGATCGTCAATATCGCCAGCCGCGTGGTCGTCGGGCGCGCCGTGCGCACGCCCTATGTGGCGACCAAGGCGGCTTTGGTCGGCCTGACCCGCAGCTGGGCCTTGGACCTGGCCGCGGACAACATCACGGTGAACTGCATCGCGCCGGGGCCGGTCGCGACCAAGCTGTTCAAAGGCAACCATCCGGACGGCTCGAAGGAATTGGAATCGGTGCTCGCCTCGATCCCGCTGCGCCGTGTCGCCGATCCGATGGAAATCGCGGGGCCCATCGCCTTCCTGCTGTCGCCCGCGGCGTCCTACGTCAACGGTCAGACCCTGTATGTCTGCGGTGGCGGCAGCATCGGTCACTCGCCGATCTGACGGCCGGGCATATAGGACGGCATAGAAAAAGCCGGCCGGGACGCATGTCCCGAGCCGGCTTTAGCTTGATAGATGGGCGCGCTCTTAGCGTTCCGGTTTGGTCGCCAGGGACGGGCCTTCTTCGGCCAGGGTCGGGCCGTCGGCCGGCGCGGAGGACGCGCCGTTGGTTACTTCCCACTGGCGGTGCTGCTCGTAGAGCGCTTTCTCCGTCGTGTAAGGATCGAGCGAGTTGTTCGTCGCGGCCTTGATGGCTTCCTGATTGTCGGAATAGGTCACCGTGCCCTGGGCCGCCTTGCCGACGAAGGGCAGGGGATTGGCCAGGGTCGTCAGGATATCGCCGGTGGCGTCGCGCAGGTTGCTGGGGCCCAGGATCGGCAGGACGATGTGGGGGCCGGCTTCCATGCCGCCCGCGCCGAAGGCCTGGCCCAGATCTTCCTGGCGGGATTCGATGCCCATGTCCTTGGCCGGATCACCCAGGCCGCCCACACCCAAGGTCGAATTGACCAGGAACCGTTTGGTGGCGTTGCCCGCGTTGTCCGTATCGCCCTGAAGGAAGGACGAGACCGCGGTGATCGGCTCCGACAGGTTCGAGGCGGCGTTCGAAATCGCCCGCTGCATGCCTTCGGGCGTCACCGCCTTGTAGCCGTCGATCAGTGGATCGAGGATCAGGCCACGGAACAGGCTGTTGAATTCCGAGGTGACACGGTTGATCGGCTCCAGCGGATCGTCGTTCTTGGCGTCGGCGTCGGGCGCGTGGAACTGCATTTTGATTTCGGCGGGCGGTGTATTGGCTGTCGTATCGCCGGCGTCGGCCGCCTGGGCGGCGCCGGTACCGATGGCCAGCGCGATCAGCGCCGCCGCGGGAAGACAGATGAAATCGTCGATTAGACGTGTTTTGACCATGTCAGACCTCCAAACGGCGCATTCCCTTGCGCCAGCATCCAAATCCCCGAGTCCCCAAGGGCATTAGAGTGCCACATACGGTTCTGATCCTGGAAGATAAATATTAGAAATCGATCAATCTCCCGGCGGTGTGCGGACCAATAACCGGCGGAAATAGCCGATCACTCGCCAATTAGAAGAATGACCGGAAGACCAGGTATGCCCCGAGCAGCAATAGCCCGAAAAAGAACACCCGGCGGAACGTCTCCGCCGGCAATCGGCGGCGAATCATCTGCCCGCCGATCATCCCGGCCGCTGCCGGGATCAGCATCATGGCAGATGCCATACCCATGTCCGGGCCAAGCATGCCGTGACCGGTCAAGCTGACCGCCTGGGCCGCCGTGACCACGGTAAAGGCGATGCCCATGGCCTGGACCAGGGCGTCGCGGGTCAGCCCCAGCGCCTGAAGATAAAGAGCCCCCGGCATGACGAAGGAGGCGACACAGCCGGTGGCGATGCCCGCCAGAAAGCCCATCACCGGGTTCAGCGCCTTTTCCCAGCGGCCGGGCGGGGGAATCTGCGGCGTCAGCAGTGAATAGAATGAATAGGCGGCCAGTAGCCCGCCCAGGGTGCCGGAGAGATAGCGCGGTTCGATGGCGACCAGGATCGATGCCCCGACCCAGGTCCCCAGGCAGGATGCCATCAACAGCGGCCAGAGGCGCCGGACCAGCATCTTGAATTGTCCACCCATGGCTCCTTGCCAGACGTTGGTCAGAAAGGCTGGAACGACAACCAGTTGGACCGCTTCGTGGAGCCCGACGAAGGCCGTCATCAGGCCGACGGCGACGGTCGGAAGGCCGACGCCGATGACGCCCTTGATCGATCCGGCGAACAGGAAAATGACGGCGGTGAAGGCAAGCAGTTGGGGGTCGGGCATGGCGGGTGGTCCAAGGAGGAGTCGATAGGTGACGGTGTTGAATATCACAGGCCGCCGTCGGATCGGCGCATAAATACTTCGGTCCAGGCAGAAAGAACCGGGATGGACGATTTTGTTGATTGTTTGTTCAAAACTTGTTAAGTGGCTGTATGCCTTGGGAAAAACAATTCGACGCGAATGCCGTCTTGGACAAGGCTACGGATGCGTTTTGGCGCCACGGGTACAAAGGCACTTCGATGAAGTGTCTGATCGAGGAAACCGGACTCAATCCAGGCAGCATCTATGCCGCCTTTACCAATAAGCGCGGTTTGTTCGATAAGTGCTTGGATCACTATGTCGCGAAATTTCAGGACAAATACGCGGAATTGGCGGAAACCCAATCGCCGCGTGCGGTGATCCTGTCCTTGTTTGAGACACCGGCCGATTGCAAGCTGTCCGAAGCCGATCGCGGTTGCCTGATGGTCAATTCGGCGCTTGAGGCCGGTGCCGATCCCGAGGTCGCCGCCGCCGTTCGGCGGGCCATGGATATTACCGAGGCTTTCATCCGGGGGCGTATCGAGGCGGGTCAGGCAGCGGGAGAGATTTCCCGTGATCTCGACCCGGCCAAGGCGGCGCGCGAAATCTACGGGATGATCGTGGCCATTCAGGTCATTCGCCGCGCGGCGCCTGATCACCCCTATATCTTGGAGGCACGAGGCAAAGTCGCCGACCTCTTGGGCTGACCGATCCTTCCCAATCTACCGGGAAATCCTCGACCAATGCTCGTGACCGCCGCCATCCACATCGTCGGTGGTCAGGGGAAGTTTCCTCTTGTGTTTTGAATGATCGTTCAATATACCAAAATCAAGTTTTGAACAAATGTTCAAAAATCATGCAACACAGACACGAGACGGAGACCATCATGTCCTTCAGCAATACCGTTGCCCTGGTTACGGGCGCCAATCGCGGCATAGGCCGCGCCTTTGTCGAAGAGCTTCTTGCCGCCGGTGCGGTTAAAGTTTACGCGGCTGCCCGCAATCCGGAAGGGCTGTCCGATCTGGTCGAGACCGGCCAGGGCCGCGTCGTCGCGGTCGCCCTGGATGTTACCAAACCGGACCAGATCGCCGCCGCCGCCGCTAACAAGGACGTCAATCTGCTGATCAACAATGCAGGGTTTGTGTCCTTCGCGCCGTTGGTCGGCATAGATTCCATCGACGGCGCGCGCGACGAGATGGAAACCAACTACTTCGGGGTTCTCAATATGGTTCGCGCCTTCGCCCCGGTATTGGCCGCCAACGGCGGCGGTGCCATCGTCAACTTGGGGTCCATCGTGTCCCTTGCGAGCATTCCGTCGATTGGCTCTTACAGTGCATCGAAAGCGGCACTCCATTCCCTGACGCAGGGGATCCGGGGCGAACTCGCGGGGCAGGGGACGCATGTCGCCGGCGTGTATCCCGGACCGGTTGATACGGACATGGCCGCCACCGTTGATATGGAAAAGACGTCGCCGCGCGAAATCGCCTGGGCGGTTCTTGCCGGTGTCATGGCGGGCGAGGAAGACATATATCCCGATCCTATGTCGTCGGACACGCATTCGGCGCTTCTCGCCGACCCCAAAAAGGTCGAAAAACAGTTCGGCGCAATGACGATCGGCTGACCGCGCCGAAGCAGCGGCCGCGGACCCGGTTTTCCGGTTTCGCGGCCGCCCGCTGCGCGGTTGTCAGGCGCCCGCCGTGGGGGGTATTGTCCGGGCTTCGAAACCCAAGCGCAAAGCGGAATACGGTGATCAAAAGCATACTGAACAGATTCGTCGGACCCGAGGCCGAAGGTCGGCGCCTGACGCGTGACGCGGCCTATATCGTGAACGCCCTGACCGAAGAACATTACGGCCCGATCCGCGTCGAAGTGGCGCAGGACCTGCGCAAGGATATCGATTACACCTTGGAAACCTTCGTCCGGAAGGACGAGACCTATGGCTTCAAACGCGCCATGGACAACCTGAGCCGCATGCACAACGAAGCCCGGAAGCGCCGCGATCAGCGCGCGCTGACTTCGTTGACGCTGGCGATCATTTATCTCAAGGCGGAAAAGGTCGGCGCCCCGGCGCAGGCCGCCCGGGACGCGATCCTGGCGTACCTCGAGGAATGGGCCCCGGTGACCGAAGAAAACAGCGGCGCCATGCCGCCGACGCCGGGCTGATCGACAACCCGTATCCCCGCAGCCGGTATCCCCATTGAAACGACCCCTGGGCGATGGCGACCCGCAGCCCGCGCAGCAAGACCTTGCCCGCCGGTCGCGTTGGCTTATGCTGAGCCCAACGATGAAACATTGAACACGGAGGAGGATCCCCGATGATCGATCTCTATACCTGGGCTACGCCCAATGGCCGCAAGGCGTCCATCATGCTTGAGGAAGTGGGCCTGGCGTACAACACCATTCAGATCAACATCTCGAAGGACGAGCAGTTCGCACCCGAGTTCCTGAAGATTTCACCGAACAACCGGATTCCGGCGATCGTCGACTCCGACGGTCCCGACGGCAAGCCGATCTCCGTGTTCGAGACCGGCGCGATCCTGATTTATCTCGCGGAAAAGACCGGCAGCGACCTTCTGCCGAAATCCGGCCGCGAACGGGTTGCGACCTTCGAATGGCTGATGTGGCAGATGGGCGGCGTCGGCCCGATGTTCGGTCAGGCCCATCACTTCCTGTTCAATCCTAAGGAAGTGGTTCCCTACGGTCAGAAGCGGTATCACGACGAAACCAAGCGCCTGTATATGGTCATGAACGACCGGCGCCTGAACGAGACCGAATATCTGGCCGGCGATTTCTATTCCATCGCCGACATCGCGGTGTATCCCTGGGTTTCGCGCCACGAACGGCATCAGGTCGATCTCAATGAATTTCCCAATGTGAAGCGCTGGTTTGATACAATCTCGGCGCGCGAAGCCGTGCAGAAAGGCATGGCGGTGCCGTTCGCCAACTGACGGCAGGGCGCGCATATATCGGCATAGACGGAAGCAGGCGGCGATGGCGTTCAAAACGAAGAAGTCGGTACAACGGGTCAGCGAGGCCCTGAAGGCCGCGGGCCTGGGCGACCGGGTCATCGAGATGAAGGCCACGGCCAAGACGGCCGAGGACGCCGCCCGCGCCGTCGATGCGAAACTGGGCCAGATCGTCAAATCCCTGACGTTCCGCATCGGCGACAAGCCGGTGCTGGCCCTGATCGCGGGCGACCATACTTGCAAGAAAGACGCCTTGCCGCGCGTCCTCGACATGGAAGGCAAGGTGACCAAGCCGCAGGCCCAGCGGGTCAAGGACGTCACCGGTTTCACCATCGGCGGCGTCGCCCCCGTTGGCCTCGCCAACGACATGCCCATCGCCATCGACGCCAGCCTGCGCCGCTTCGATCAGCTTTATGCGGCGGCGGGGCATCCGCATTGCCTGTTCCCGGTCAGCTTCGATGAATTAAAACGCCTGACCGGTGGGATCGTCTCCTACAACATCTCCGAAGCGATCGACCCCGACGAGGTCGAGATGCCGCGCTTTCAGCGCAGCCGAACCTTCTCCGACGCCGAGACCTGATCCGCCGGTCCGGCCCGTTCCCGCGGCTACACTCCTTTTTCTCCGCCCGCCTACACCTTTTGGATAGTAGTGGGCGGTCTCCCTTCCGTTTATTCCAAATAACGTCCCGCGCGCGCGGGATGGGCGACTTCACCTCCGGGGGGCAGGGGGAGCGAACTGCCAGGCTTGCCGAAGGCGTCGATCACGCGGTCGATGGCTTGGGTCTGCCGGAATTCGGAAAAAACTAACACGCGGTGAAGCAATGAAAATCAATCTTTCTATCTTCCATGTCTTTCTGTTGTCGGCCCTGGTGACCTTGATCGGCGTCGCCGGCTTGGCTTTCGTCAGCGCCAACGAAATGCGCAATACGATGCTCAACGACCGGCAGGATAAGGTTCAGCAAACCATTCTGGGCGTGAACTCGCTTATTCGTGCCGAAATCGAAAAGCAGAAGAAGAACGAACAGACGCCCGAAGCGACCAAGGAGCGCATTGTCTCCCTGCTGCAGAACTACCGGTTCGACGGGAACAACTACATTTTCGCTTTGACCTACGAGCAATGCGTCGTGGCGCATACCAAGGCCAAGCTGATCGGTACCTGCGATGCGAAACCGCGGCGTAAGGTCTTCAAGGAACTGGCCCAGAACGGAGGTGGGTTCCACCGCTACAAGGCGTTCAAGGCCGGCTTCGAAGGGGACAACTACGACAAGGTTTCCTACGTCTATCCGATTCCCGAATTGAACATGTATTACGGCACGGGCGCTTACTTCGACGATATCGACAATGTCTTCCAGGATCGCTTGGTCAAACTGGGGGCGATCGGTTTGGCGATCATCTTGGTCATCGTCGGGTTCGGGGTTTTCGTCGGCCGCAACGTCGCCGGTGCGCTGAACAAGCTGTCGTCGCGCATGAACGACCTTGCCGACGGTAACCTGGACGTCAATCTGGATTTCCAGAGCTTCGTCGGCGAAGTGAACCATATGATCCAGTCGGTCAAACTGTTCCGCGCGGCGCTCGAGAAGAACAGGGCGTTGGAACTGGAAAAAGACGAGTTGGAGAAAAAAGCCGATGAGGAACGCCGTCAGGCGACGCTGCAACTGGCAGATGCCTTCGACGCGTCGGTCGGGGAAATCGTCAAGGCCGTCGGCTCTTCAGCTGCCGATATGGAAGGCACCGCGAATGACCTGAGCGGGGCCGCAAATCAGGCCTCCGATCAGGCGATCACCGTCGCCGCGGCGGCGGAAGAAGCCAGCCGCAATACGGCCTCCGTCGCGTCCGCCACGGAACAGCTTTCCGCCTCGATCGAGGAAATCGCCCGCCAGGTTCAGAAAGCGGCGGAAGTCGCATCCCAGGCGGTGTCGGAATCCAAGGAAGCCAACGACAACGTCAGCGGCTTGGCCACCGCCGCCGATAAGGTCGGCGAAGTCGTGACCCTGATCACCGATATCGCGGAACAGACGAACCTGTTGGCCCTCAACGCGACCATCGAGGCCGCCCGCGCCGGTGAGGCCGGCAAGGGCTTCGCCGTGGTCGCCAGCGAGGTCAAGAACCTGGCCAGTCAGACCGCCCGCGCGACCGACGAAATTTCCCAGCAGATTTCAGGCATCCAGCAGGCGACCCGTTCATCCGTGTCGGCTATCGAAAACATCGGCAAGACGATCGAAAGCATCAACGTCATCTCGTCGACCATCGCCGCCGCCATCGAGGAGCAAGGTGTCGCCACCCAGGAGATTTCCCGCAACGTGCAGGAAGCCTCCACCGGAACCAATCAGGTGACGCAGAACATCGCCGATGTGCGCCAGTCCTCGGAAGAAACCGGACAGTCCGCGTCCAAGGTCAAGGTTGCGGCCGATAACCTGTCGAGCCTTGCAGCCCAATTGGAAAACGAAGTGGATAAGTTCCTGGCTGGCGTTCGCGCCTAACCGGGTAGACCGCTCACGCGAAACCAGGAAGAGCCGGTGCCTCGGAAAGGGCGCCGGCTCTTTGATTCCGGAATACCTCTCCCAATCCGATCAGGACAGGGCCCGCGCCGACTTGCGGCGGGTTTCCGGCGAGCGACCCCAAGGTCGCGGGGATGCGCGTCTCGTCCGCGCGGCTGACGTTCATCAAGACCACGGCAGGGGTCGCGGCGGCGCGGCCGTTCTCAATCAACCGTTTGGCCAGGTCGCTGATCGTGCGCCCGCCCATATAGATCATCAAGGTCGTCGCCGGGTCGGCCATGCCATGCCAGTCCACGTCGGCGGGAAGGCCCCCCGCCTGGCCATGGCCGGTGACGAAGCGGACGGAGCGCGCATGATCGCGGTGGGTCAGCGACACGCCCAGCGCCGCAGCCGCCCCCAGCGCCGCCGTGATGCCCGGCACCACGTCGCAGGGAATGCCCCGTTCGCGCAATTGGGCGATTTCCTCGCCGGCCCGGCCGAAGATCATCGGGTCCCCCGATTTCAGGCGGACCACTTGCTTGCCCTGACCGGCCAGCTTGACCATCAGGTCGTTGATCTCATCCTGGCGGCAGGACGGCCGGTTGCCGCGCTTGCCGACCAACAGACGCTTCGCCTCGCGCCGCGCCAACTCCAGCACCTCGTCGGAAACCAGATCGTCGTAAAGGATCACGTCCGCCGCCTGCAGGGCCCGCACGGCCTTCAAGGTCAGCAGTTCCGCATCTCCCGGACCGGCGCCGACCAAGGTTACCCGGCCCGATGCCCCGGCGGCGTCAAAGGCCAGGCGCGCCGGGTCCATGATGGTTTCCGGGCTCGGATGGTCGGGCTGGGCGAAGGCACGTTCGGCCTGTTTGCGCCAATACACGCGCCGCCGACCGGCCTCGGGCATCAGGGTTTGGATGCGATGGCGAAGGTTTCTTGCCGCCTCGGCCCAACGGGCGATGCCCGGCGGCAGCAGCGTCTCGATACGGCGCCGGATCGCCTGGCCCAGGACCGGCGAGGCCCCGGCGGTCGAGATGCCGATGACCACCGGCGAGCGATTGACGATGGATCCGAAGGAAAAATCGCAATGAGCCGGGCGATCGACGATGTTGACGGGCACGCCCGCCTTGCGGGCGGCAGCCGCCAGACGGGCGGCCTGATCCTCGTCCGCCGCGTCGGCCACGGCGATGGCGCGGCCCGCGAGATCATCGGCCCGCCAATCCCGGTCCTGGGTGATGCGGGTGACGTCGGCGCCGGCGGCGGCCAGCAGGTCGGCTTTCCACTGGGCGGCATCGGTCGCGCCAAGGACGATCGCCGGGCGGCCCTTCAGATCGTGGAACAGGGGCAGCACGGCGAGCGGCTGAAGCGCGGCGGAGGCGCGGCGCTCCGGCGAGCGGCTTTTCGGGGGCTGAGTTCCGTCCGGCATGTCAGCTGGCCTCCTTCAGGGCGGCGTCGGCAAGAAGCACTTCGATTTCCGGGCGGCAGGAACCGCAGGTGATCCCCGCCCCGGTGCAGGCCCCCACGGCATCGACGGTGGTGCAGCCTTCTTCGGCGATGGCGCGGCGGATGTCGTTGGCGCCGACGAACATGCAGGTGCAGACGATGGCGCCGGGATCTTTCTTATCGACACCCCGTCGTCCGGCCAGCAGAGCGGCGCGGGACGCTGCGGCTTTGACGGTATCGCCCAGTCGCCCGGTCAGCCAGGCGCGATCGACGGCGACCGGTTGGGCGGCGGCGAACACGGCGCCGATGAGAACATCGCCCCGATAGGCGGCCATGCGGTAGCCGCCGCCGGCGCGGTCCTCGCTGCTGACGATCTGGATGTCGGCGGCGTCTCGGGAAAGGCCGAGAACGCCAAGGGCCCAGGCCATCCAATCGGCGGGGCGCCCGGCCCCCGCCATCTCGACGCGCCAGCCGTCGGCGGCGCGGGCCAGGGTCCAGTAATCCGTGCCCGTCGTGTCGGGCCGTTCGGTCGAGGCCGCGAAGGCATAGAAGCCGGCGGCGAAGGGGGTGACGCTGACCGGCGTGTATTTGGCTTCCGGCTGGCCGGAGACGGGGTCGACGTTGGGCGCGACCAGGGCATCGACCCGGGCGCGCCCCGACCATTGGTCGTTCCAATGCATGGGCATGAAGACCTGGCCCGGCTGGACCCGGTCGGTGATCAGGGCGCGAACCAGACAGTCGCCGTAGGGGCTGGTCACCCGGACCAATGCCGCCGGGGACAGACCCAGGCGGTCGGCGTCGGCGGGGGCGATTTCCAGAAACGGTTCGGACAGGTGCTGCGACAGGGACGGCGACAAACCCGTTCGGGTCATGGTGTGCCATTGATCGCGGATGCGCCCGGTGTTGAGAACGAAGGGATGGGCGATGTCGGTCGCCGCCGCAGGCGCACGGTCCTCGACGGCGATGAAGCGGCCGCGACGGTCCGGTGTGAAGAACCCGCCTTCGGCGAAGAAGCGGCCTTCGGATTCCTGTGTGCCCGCCCGCTGCGGCCAAAGGGTGGGCGCCATGGCGTCGTACTCGGCATCGGTCACCGCCGCCAATGCGCCGAGGTCCAGATCTCGGTCCAGGTTCTCGTTGGCGGCGACAGTCAGCCGCGCGTATTCGCGGAAAATATCGGCGGGGCCTTCGTAGGCAAAAGCGTCTCCGAACCCCAAACGCGCGGCGACCTGTCCGATCATCCACCAATCGCTGCGGACGTCTTCGGGGATCGGCAGGAACGATCGTTGGCGTGAGATCCGGCGCTCCGAATTGGTCACCGTCCCGTCCTTTTCGCCCCAAGCCTGGGCCGGAAGCAGAACGTCGGCGAGGGCCGCGGTGTCTGTCGCTCGCGTCACGTCGGAGACGGCGACGAAATCGCACGACTTGATTGCATCGCGCACCCGGTCGGCGTCGGGCAGGCTGACCGCCGGGTTGGTCGCCATGATCCACAACGCCTTGATCCTGCCGTCGGCGACGGCGTCGAATAGGTCCACGGCCTTCAACCCGGCGACGTCGGGCATGGCCGGGGCCCGCCAGAACGTTTGGACCAGGTCGCGATGCGCCGGGTCATCCAATTCCAGGTGGCAGGTCAGCTGATTGGCCAGCCCCCCGGTCTCGCGCCCGCCCATGGCGTTCGGCTGGCCGGTGACCGAGAAGGGGCCCATGCCCGGCCTGCCGATGCGCCCCGTGGCCAGGTGGCAATTGATGATGGCGTTGACTTTGTCCGTGCCCGCCGTCGATTGATTGACGCCCTGGCTGTAGACGGTGACCGTACGCTCCGTGCGAGCGAACATCTGATAAAACGCGGTGATCTGATCGACCGTCAGGCCGCAGCGCGCGGCCACGCACTCGATAGTCGCAGGCTCGGCCGTGCGCAGGGCTTCGGCGACGCCCGCCGTATGGTCGGCGATGTAGGCACCGTCAAAGCCGCCGTTCTGCGCCAGCCAGGAAAGCAGCCCGTTGAACAGGGCGACGTCCGATCCGGGCTGAATCGCCAAGTGCATGTCCGCCGTCTCCGCCGTCGCCGTGCGCCGGGGGTCGATAACCACGGTGCGGGTGCCGCGTTCTTTCCGGGCCGCCTGCATCCGCTGGTACAGCACCGGATGGCACCAGGCCAGGTTGGTGCCGACCAGGACGATCATGTCGGCCTGTTCCAAGTCCTCGTACAGGCCCGGCACCGTATCCGTGCCGAAGGCCCGCTTGTGCCCGGCGACCGAGGACGCCATGCAGAGCCGCGAGTTGGTGTCGATATTGGCCGAGCCGATGAACCCCTTCATCAGCTTGTTGGCGACGTAGTAGTCCTCGGTCAGCAATTGCCCGGAGACGTAGAAAGCGACCGAGTCCGGCCCGTGTTCGTCGATGGCGGCGCGGAATTTCGATGCGACGAGGTCCAGGGCATCGTTCCAGGACGCCTGCTGTCCCCTGATCTCCGGGTGAAGCAGGCGGTCGTCGAGTGAGACCGTCTCGCCCAGATGCGTGCCCTTGGAACACAGCCGTCCGAAGTTGGCGGGATGCTCCTTGTCACCCGCGATGGTGACTTTGCCGTCGGCGGCCAGCGTGGCGTTGACGCCGCAACCGACCCCGCAATAGGGACAGGTGGTGGCGGTGCAGGTTTCACCGGTGCTTGCCGCGTCACTCATCCTGGCCTCCGTTCATCCCGCGATCCCCCTCATGCCAACAACGCCCGGTCGATCAGGACCTTGCCGTCCCGGACCTCGACCGGGAAGGTGCGCACGCGCCCTTCGTCCGGCGCCTTGGCGCGGCCGCTTTCCATATCGATGACCCAGTTGTGCAGGGGGCAGGTCACGCCGTTCTCGTGCACGATGCCCTGGCTGAGCGGGCCGCCCTTGTGTGGGCAGCGGTCTTCCAGGGCGAAGACCTTGTCGTCGGTGGTGCGAAACAAGGCGACACAGCCGAGCGTCGCCCGGATCACGCGGGACCCCTGCGGCGGAATGTCGTCCAGCTTGCAGACCTCGACCCAGACTTGAGTTTTCGTCTCCACGCTCATGTCGTTCATCACGCCACTTTTCCGAATTGCGACAAACGGAAGGAGGTGAATTCTTCCGCGTCCTTGCCCTGGGCGCGTTCGGCCCAGGGATCGTTCTGCATGAACTGCTGCGAATAGACGAAGCGTGCGTTCAGCTCCTTGCGCCGTTCGGCATCTTCGACGACCTGTTCCTGCGCGACCTTCAGGCCGACCCGGTCGGCCCATTTGTAGATGCGCTCCAGGTAGCGGCCCTGTTCGCGGTAGAGCTGCGTCAAGGCGCCGATGTATTCCAGAACCTCGGCTTCCGTTTCGACGGTGCAGAGAACTTCCGTGCCCTTCACATGCATGCCGGCGGCACCCGCGAAGTGGATCTCGTAGCCGGAATCCACACAGACGACGCCGATGTCCTTACAGGTCGCTTCAGCGCAGTTGCGTGGGCAGCCCGAAACGCCGAGCTTCACCTTATGCGGCGTCCAGGAGCCCCACATGAATTTCTCCAGCTTGATCCCGAGACCCGTGGAGTCCTGCGTTCCGAAGCGGCACCAGTCCGTCCCGACGCAGGTTTTCACCGTGCGCAGGGATTTGCCATAGGCATGGCCGGATACCATCCCGGCGGCGTTCAGATCGGCCCAGACGGCGGGCAGGTCTTCCTTCTTCACACCCAGCAAATCGATGCGCTGGCCGCCGGTGACCTTGACCGTCGGGATCTGAAACTTGTCGGCGACATCGGCGATGGCACGCAGTTCGTCCGGCGTGGTGATGCCGCCCCACATACGCGGCACCACGGAATAGGTGCCGTCCTTCTGAATGTTGGCGTGGACCCGTTCGTTGATGAATCGCGACTGTTTGTCGTCGACGTATTCGCCGGGCCAGGTGGCGAGCAGGTAGTAGTTCAACGCCGGCCGGCATTTGGCGCAGCCGCAGGATGTCTTCCAGTTCAGTTCCTGCAGGACGGCGGGAATGGATTTCAATTCCTGGGCGACGATCATCCGCCGCACGTCGTCGTGCCCCATGTCGGTGCAGCCGCACATCGGTTGCACGGCGTCCGGCTGGAACGCATCGCCCAGCGTGACGGCAAGCAGTTGTTCGACCAAGCCGGTGCAGGTGCCGCAACTGGATGACGCCTTGGTATGGGCACGCACGTCGTCAACGCCGGTCAGGCCCTTGTCGGTGATGGCCTGAACGATGGTGCCCTTGCAGACGCCGTTGCAGCCGCAGATTTCCGCGTCATCCGGTAAGGCTGCAACGGCCGCCGTAGGGTCCAGCGGGGATCCTCCGGCATAGGCCTGACCGAAGATCAGCGTTTCGCGCATCTCCGAAATGTCGGTCTCTTTCTTCAACAGGTCGAAGAACCAGGCGCCGTCGGCGGTGTCGCCGTAAAGCACGGCGCCGATGATCTTGTTGTCCTTCAGGACCAGGCGTTTGTAGATGCCGCCCGTGGCGTCGCGCAGAACGATTTCCTCGCGGTCGTCGGCTTCGGCGAAGTCGCCGGCGGAATATAGATCGATGCCCGTGACCTTCAATTTGGTTGCGGTGACCGAACCCGTGTATTCGGCGCTGGCGTCACCGGCCAGGTTCGTCGCAATGACCTTGGCCATGTCGTAAAGCGGCGCGACCAGGCCGTAGCATTGGCCTCGATGTTCGACGCATTCGCCGACCGCCAAAATGTCCGGATCGCTGGTCACCATGTGGTCGTCGACCAGGATGCCGCGGCCGGTTTCCAGCCCGGCGTCGTCGGCCAACTGGGCGCTCGGCCGGATACCGACGGCCATGACGACGATGTCGGCGGGAAGCTCCGTGCCGTCCTCCAACGTGACGCCGGTGACCTTGCCGTCGGCGCCGGTGATTTCCTGGGTATTGGCGCGGGTGATGATCTTGATGTCGCGTTCGACCAATGCCTTTTCCAGAAGGTAGCCGGCACTGGGGTCCAACTGGCGTTCCATCAGGGTCGGCATCAGGTGCAGGACCGTGACCTCCATGCCCTGGCGCTTCAGGCCGTAGGCGGCCTCCAGGCCCAGCAGGCCGCCGCCGATGACCACCGCGTGGCCGCCGCCTTTCGCCGTCTTCAGCATGGCGTCGACGTCGTCCAGGTCGCGGTAGGTAACGACGCCTTCCAGGTCGTTGCCGGGAACCGGAATGACGAAGGGCGAGGAGCCCGTCGCGATCAGCAGCTTGTCGTATTCGGCGGTCGTGCCGTCCTCGGCGATGACCTTGCGGTCGGCGCGGTCGATCTCGACGACTTTCTTGCCTTTCAGCAGGGTCACGCCGTGCTCTTCATACCAGGCGTCGTCGTGAATGATGATGTCCTCGTAGGCCTTTTCGCCCGACAGGACCGGCGACAGCATGATGCGGTCGTAGTTCACGCGCGGTTCGGCGTTGAAGATCGTCACTTCGTATTCGCCGGGCGCCTTTTCGAACAAATGGTCGAGCACCCGGCCGGGCGCCATTCCGTTGCCGATAACGACGAGTTTCTTGCTCATCACACTGCCTCCTGTTTCTTCCTCGGCCCGCGTCCTTGCGGGCCCGCCCCGGGCGCCGACCGCGGCCCGCCGGCCCCTGCCGGGAACCGCGGCCGGTCCGGGGTCGTGATCATGCGGCCTCCGCTGCCGCTTCCTTCATGACGGTGGCGAGCAGGCCATAGGCCTCGGCCCAGGCTTCCTCGACCTCGGGCGTGAACGCATCGCCCAGGCCCTGGCCCAGGGTCCACAAGAGGGCGCCGCCGACGATTTCATAGTGTTCGTCCTTGACGCCGTAGCCGACGTGACGACGGCCCAGGTCCTGCACCGGTTCGACGATGGTTTCGATCTGATGCAAGCTGTTCACGGCGACGCCGATCATCTGCATCAGTTTCTTTTTCTGCTCGGACATGTCCTGCGGGAACATGGGGCGCAGCTGCGGCGCCACCTCGAACAGGCGGCCGTAGAAAAGATCGGCGGCCGTGTCGGCGATGGGGGCGACGGATTTGAAGCTGTCCTGAACAAGAGCGATCTGTTCGGGGGTCATTGGAATTCCTTTCGGGTTACTTGGTCCTTCAACAATACAAATGGGTCGCGGGGGCGGCCGCAGGGCGCGGCCACCCCATCGGCCCGCTTATTTCATGGGAACTCGGATGACGACGCCGCCCATCACTTCGCCCAGCTTGAAGTCCGTCCGGGGCGAATCCTTGTGCGCGTTATGGCAGGTGACGCAGGGACCGGCGACGGCCACATCGGCGTAGACGGCGGTGAAGTACTTTGTGCCGCCCAGTTCTTCCTCGCCATAGAAGGGCTTCTCACCCTTGTTCTCGGCGATGAAGGCCAGGCCCTTCTTCTCGACGTCCGTGCGCGGGCCGTTCTGCTTGTTGATCGGCCAGAGCGACAGCAGCTGGTACGAGAACTTGTCGGTCTTGGAGGCGACCGTTTCGGCGCCGAAGCGGAACATCTGCGCCGGCAGGGGCAGGGCCTTGTCGTCCTCGAAGTGTTCGGACGCCTTGATCACCTTTTCCTTGGCCGCCAGACGGGCGACGACCTTCTTGGTGTAGATGGCGCGGTCGGTCGCCATGACCAGGTGCAGCATGTCGGTGAAGGTTTCGTAGGACACGCCCGCCTTGTCGTCGCTGCCGAACAGTCCGGCTTGGGCGGGGGCGGGGGCGGTTGCGATGCCGACCGCCAGGGCGCCGGCACAGGCCAGGCCCGTGCAGGCCGCGGCCAGTTTCAGTTTCTTTCTCATGTCAGGTCTCTCCTTATGTCTTCCTGTCTGATCGGTGCGGGATTACTGCTGCTTTTGGCGCGCCCGTTCCCGCATCCTGTTTTCCACCCAATCGATGCTTTCGATGTGGTGGGCGGGCTTGCCTTTGAAATTGCGTGCGATCAGCGCCGGATCGGCCAGCGCGTCGATGGTGAACTTGAGGCCGTGACAATCGGCGCAGACCGAGCGGATCATCTTTTCGTTGGGCCGCAGGTTGTCGTTCTGGTTATGGGTGACGATGACCTGTTCGCCGCCGTAATCGTCGCGCAGCAGATGGCGCGGCATATGGCAGGTGGCGCAGGTCACGCCCGATCCTTTCGGCAGTTCGCCGGCCATTTCCCGGTCGCGCGCCGAATTGTGCGGCGACATGCGGAAGGCCTTGGTGTGGTCGTCGGCGTGGCAGCTTTCGCAGGCTTCGACCTGGGCGAAGACGACGTCGTATTTATGGGCGCCGTGGCAGGTGTTGCAGGTCAGCGCCGTGTCGTGGGCGTCCGATTTCATGGGCAGGCGGGCCAGGGCCGGGGTCATGGGCGATAGGTCCGCCGATTTGAACGGACCGAAAGCGTCGTCGCGGGAAACCCACAGGCCGTCGCGTTGGCGCATGCCGTGCTTGCCTTCGGTGAAGGTCTTGACCTCCGGCGCGTGGCAGGTGGCGCAGACGTCCGCGCCGGGGGCGGCGACCCATTCGTCGGGCCGCGTGCGCTTGCGCGGCTGATGACAGCCCGAGCAATTGACTCCGCCCGTGGCATGCCCGGACAGGGCCCAGTCTGCGGTATGCTCGGGCGCACCCATATGGGCGGCGGGGGCGTCTGCATCGGCAGATGTCAGCACCACCGGCTTTTTCTTCGGCGCGTCTTCCGACGGCGTCCAGGTCACCAGATTGACCAGCAGCACATCCTTGAAGTCCGGCTCGGCATGGCGCTTTTCCAGAAAGTCTTCATAGAGGGCCCGGTTGTCATGGAAGTTGTGGCACCCCGCACTGGCGCAGGTGTCGAAGGCAAGACCTTCGTGGCTGGGCCGGTTCTTGGCGATGTCTTCGTGGCACAGCGCGCAGTAATCCGTCGGCATGGTCACGGCCATGGCGTTGGTGATGCCGGGCTGGTGTTCGCGGTGGCAGGTCACGCAGAACCGGGCGTCCAGTTTCTCCACCCGGTCGGCGTTGCGCGGATCGACGAATTTGGACCGGGGGTGGGAATCGTTGGCCGCCTTCAATTCCGCCCCGTGGCAGTTCATGCAGCCTTTCTGCAGACCCTCGATCCCGCCGAACATGTCGGTGTGGCAGGCGTCGCAGGCCATTTCGATCTGATGGTGGCCGTCGGTCGTCTTGCCGATCAGAAAGATCGAGCGGTAATCGCCGCCGTAATACATGGTCGCGGCGAAGGCGCCGCCACCCGTCAGGGTCAGGCAGACCCAGAGCAGCCAGAGAAGGGGGGTGCGCTTCTTCATCGCCCCGCCCTCAATAAAAATAGACCGTGGCCACATGGGCGGCCAGCAGCAGGGGGATGGGCCAAAGCAGCAGGATATGCAGCCAGGTCGGGATCACGCGGGGGGCGGTCTTCGCCCCCTTCATGGGGCCGTTCAGCAGCTTGTGTTCGATGGCGGTGACGGCGCCGGCGGCGGCCCCCAGCGCCGACAGGGCAAGGAATGCGCCCATCAGCCAGCTATTGAGGTTGTCGCCCAGGTGGAAACCCGTATGGACGAACAGGCCCGCGACCAGGAGTGCGCCGACGATGCCGTGAATCAGCCGCCAGCCGTTATAGCCGCCCAGATTACGGAACATCTTGATCCGCTTGCGCAGGCCGATGACGGCGGCGATCACCATGAAGCCCAGCAGGGTGAAGCCGGAGATCTGCTTGATCAGCGGATCGATCCAGAGCAGATCGACGCGCAGTTCGTCCTGCACGCTTTGCGAATAGGGCCAGAAGGGCGCGAACAGGGTCACCAGGACCAAGGCGGCAGCAAGGGCCGAAAACACCATCAGCGGCTTGGCCCGGCCGACGGGTTCGGCCTCGGCCTCGGTGCCCAGGAGCTCCTGGAGCAGCGGTTGGCAGGTGCCGCAGACCGTCCCGGCGCAGGTCGCGCGTTTGAGGTCGGGCAGGGTGGTACAACCCCGGGCGACGGCAGACCCGAGGGCTCCGCGTGTGACACCGGTGCAGTTGCAGACCGTCGCCGCGTCGGCCCAATCCTTAACCGGAATGGGGCCTTCGTCCTTGAACAACAGGCCGGTCTTCTTCAGATGGCGCAGTTTCCAACCCGACAGGCGGGCGCGTTCCTTGACCATTTGCTGCAGGCGATTGATTTCCGGCCAGGGGCCGATCGCGATGGCCCCCGCGACGCGGCCCCGGCGCACGATGACGCGGCGGTAGAGACCGGCTTCCGGATCGGACCAGGAGGCCGAGGTCAGGTTCGGGTCTTCGTCGGCCTGTTCGACTTCACCCATGGAGAACACGTCGATGCCGACGACCTTGAGCCGCGTCGCCGGGACGCTGCCCGCGTAGTCGGCGCCTTCGCGGCCCAAGATATGATCGACGCAGGCGGCGGCCTGTTCCAGGCCCGGCCCGACAAGGCCGTAGCAATGGCCGTCGTATTCGGCGCACTCGCCGATTGCGTAGATGCCGGGGTCTGCCGTCGCCATGTGTTCGTCGACGACGATGCCGCGGCCCACGGGAAGCCCGGCGTTGCGTGCGATTTCCAGATTGGCCCGCACCCCGGCGCAAATGATGACCGTGTCGCAGTCGATGACTTCGCCCGACGACAGGATGACCCGTTCGACCCGGCCCTTGCCTTCGATTGCCTGGACGCGGGTTTGTGTGCGCGGCGTCAGGCCCATTTCCGACATGCGGGCGGCGACCAGATCGCCGGCCAACTGGTCGAGCTGGCGCGGCAACAGGCGGCCTTCATGTTCCAGGACCCAGGTCTCTACATGGCGGGCGGACATGCCACGCGCGGCCTCCAGACCCAACAGGCCGCCGCCGATGACTACGGTCCGGGTCGACCGGTAGGACCGCGCGACCAAGCGTTCGACATCGTCGAAATCCCGGAAGGTGAAGACGCCGTCCAGGTCGCGGCCCGGGATTTCCGGCACATGCGGGCGCGATCCCGTGGCGATCACCAGTTTGTCGAACGGCCAGGCCCGCCCGAAATCGTCGATGGCGAGGCGCTTTTCCCGGTCGATCTCGCGGATGCGCAACCCGTCGTAACGGGCGATCCGCGCGTCGGGGGCGAAGTTGTCGGCCTGATAGACCTGGCCGATCTGGACCTCGCCGGTCAGGAAGGGGGTCAGCTTGATGCGGTTGTAGGGCAACCAGCGTTCGGCGTTGAACAACGTCACCGCCATGCCGGCGCGGGCCAGTTCCTCGGCGGCGCGAAGCCCGGCCGGCCCGGCGCCGATGACGACGGCGGGGCGGCCGGCGGATTTGATTTCGGTGGTAGCCGTGGGCGGCGCGGAAGCGGCGCCGTCGTTTTGCGCCTCGGGGGAATCTTCAAGGGACAGCATGCCCTCCGCCGTTGTCGACGGGGCCGCGTCCTTCTTGGTCGATTCCCGTGTCATTCCGAACATGCCGTGTCCTCGTGGCGAGACAAAACAATCCCTGCGGGATGCGGGGCATCCCGATCGAGCGACAGAGCTCTGCGTCCATCAACGGACGCGATTAATTGCAATGAGGACTCTTCGGCGAGTCAGACACACGAATGAGCGGCGGCCATCGGCGCTCAATCTCCGGGATGTTGCATTGCACAATATGTGCCAAATCCCGAAGGGTTGATTTTCAAGGGGTTACCCTATCCGGCGCCCCAATCAACCGGTGGAGTATGCATATATTATAGTCACGATTTTTGTAAAGGCTAATTTTTAGGCAATTTATTGCCCTCGTGGGGGAGCTCCCGCGATCTAGCGGCGGGGCCGGGATCAGGCGTCGGGGCAGTTGGGCTCGTACACGGCGTTCCCGAAAAACCGGCCGTGGTCCGGACCGGTGCCTTCTGATTTCCAGTCCGTTGCGGGGGCGGAAATCTCCAATGGCCGGACGGCATCGCGGTAGATGTCCGGGCGGTAGACCCGTTCGGCGACGGCGCAAGGGTCCGTGTCCTGGTCGATCTGGCGCCACCGGATCATCTGTTCCGTGAACCAGGCGGCATGGGACCGCCAGGGGAAGGTCGCGTGATCGCGGAAGAAGGTGATGAAGTCGGGATCCTTCACCGTGCTGCCCGGCAGGGACCGGGGCAGGGTGCCGGCCATGTTTCGCATCAACACGCCGCTGTCCATGTCGAGGTAGGCGCGGTCCGCCAGGGTTTCCGCCACAGCACCCCGGTTTTCGGGCTGTTCGGTCCATCGGGCGGCCTCGACCAGGGCCCGGATCAATGCCTTGAGCGTGCGCGGATGGGCCTCTGCCCAGGGCTGGCGGACGCCCAGAACCTTCTCCGGCCCGTTATGCCAGAGCCGCGATTTGGTGACGACGATCTCGCCGACCCCGGCCTCGACGGCGACGGCGTTCCAGGGGGCGCCGACACAGAATCCGTCGATCAGCCCCTGATCAAGATTGGCGACCATCAGGGGCGGCGGAATGACGACCAGCCGGACGTCGAAATCCGGATTGATGCCGCCGCCGGCAAGCCAGCCGCGAAGTTCGTAGTTATGGGTCGAGAAGGGGAAGACGACGCCGAAGGTCAGGGGCGGGCGGGTCGCCTTGCGGTCGTCCTCGATCACCTGTTTCAGGGCCCGGGCGCCGGACAGCGCGTCGCCGTCGTCCAGTCCCTTTTCCTGCAGGCGTTCGAACAGGGTCGTCGAAACGGTGATGGCATTGCCGTTGAGCCCGAGCGCCATGGGCGCGATCAAGGGCGTGCGGACATGGCCGACGCCCAGCGTCGAGGCGACGACCATGGGGCCCAGCATATGGGCGCAGTCAAGATGCCCGATGGTGACCTTGTCGCGGATCGAGGCCCAGGATTGTTCGCGCGACAGTTCCAGTTTCAAGCCGTGCTTTTCGGCGAAACCGAATTCGGCGGCGACGACCAGCGGCGCGCAATCGAGCAGCGGAATGATGCCCGCGTGAACGGTGGTGACCTCCGGCGCGCCGTCCGTGTCGGTTACGTCCGTTTCCTCAACGCCCAAGCTATCCGGCATGTTTTCCTCCATCCCCCGGTCGTCACGACGCAATTCGGTCGGCCGTCACCAGGCTGTTGGCGATGTCGACGATGCGTTTCTTCTCGTTCATGGCGGTCTTGCGAAGGGCGGCATAGGCCTCTTCCTCGCTCATGCCGCGGGATCGCATCAGGATGCCCTTGGCGCGTTCGATGATCTTGCGTTCCGACAGCGCCGTCTTGGCCTCGGTCAATTCGTTCTGCAGGCGATTGAAGGCGTTAAAGCGGGAAATCGTCAGATCGACGATCTGGTTGACCCGTTCCTTCTTCAGCCCGTCGACGATATAGGCGCTGACCCCGGCGTCGATCGCCGCGTCGGTCATGGCGCGGTCGGTCTCGTCGACGAACACGGCGGTCGGCCGGCGAACTTCGCGCGAGACCTGGAACATCTGCTCCAGCGTGTCGCGCGACGGATTTTCCAGGTCGATCAGGATGACGTCCGGGTCGATGGCGAAGATTTTCTTGAGCAGGTTATCGACGTTGTCGATGTGGACGACGTTGACGTGCCCCGCCTCGGCCAACCCATCCATGAGGATGGCGGCCCGGACCGGGTCTTCGTCGATCACCGCGATATTAATCTTGCTGTCAGACATGGGGGGGGGGCGTGTCCGTTCCCGGCAAGGAATCTTTCCAGTCACACAGCCCCATCGTCGCGGATGTGTTGTTGCGGTGCAGCATATCCCGGCGCGGCCTTACCTTCAAGCGGATCGATGGTGCGGGCCCGGTTTCCGGGCGTTTCGCCCGCGCGATGCGCTGTCCGGGCCGATACGCAATTCTCTGGTTGACGGCGGAACGCCGAAAGTGCTTATTCCCCTTGGCTTTTCGGCCTCGGGGACAGGTGCGCGAGTGGCTGAAGCGGGCTCCCTGCTAAGGAGTTAGACCCCCATAAGGGTCTCGAGGGTTCGAATCCCTCCCTGTCCGCCAATTTCAAAGGCCCCCTTGTGGGGCCTTTTCCCGTGGTGGCGACGGCGCCGCCAGGCTGTCTTAGCTGCAAGGAGGCCGAGCAGGCCATGGCGGAAACGCCCCCGAACAGGCAATCCAGGGCCGCCGCGGCCCGCCGTCGGCCGACCGGTATCATGGGCTCGGTAATCAAGGCCTTCGAGGTCCTGGAGGTCTTCGAGCGCAAATGGCGGCCGCTCGGCGTGACCGAATTGGCGCGCGAGACGGGGCAGCCGAAAAGCTCTCTCCATCGGGTGTTGACGACCCTGGTTCATGCCGGCGTTGTCGAACAGAACGAAGACGGACTTTATCATCCGACTCTGAAGCTCTGGCGGATCGGCAACCTGGCGCTGTCGGAAATCGACCTGGTGCAGGTCGCCCACCCGCGCCTGGAGGCCCTGTGCAAGGCGGCGGACGAGACGGTCCACCTGGCGGTGTCCGAGCCCGGCGGTGGCGTGATTTATCTGTCGAAGGTGGAAAGTCCGCGCTCGATCCGCGTGCAGACGCAGGTCGGCCGGGTCAACCCGTCCTGGTGTACCTCGACCGGGCGTATGCTTCTGGCCCACGACCCGGACATGCTGGAGCGGGTGCTTGCCCTGCCGAAGACCCAGCATACGCCGTTGACGGAAACCGACCCGGATCGCCTGCGGGACATCATCGCCAAGACCGGGGTCGAGGGAATCTCGATCCTCAAGGGCGAAAACCATCCGGAAATGGGCGGCATCTCGGCGGCGATCCGCGACCATACGGGAAAGGTCGTCGCGGCCGTCGGTCTGGGCATTCCGCTTTTCCGCTTGGACGATGCCTTGATTCAGCGCTGCGCGCCCCTGGTCCGGGCGGCCGCCGCCGATATCTCCCGCGACCTCAATTACCGGCCCAACATCTCCGGCGCGTAAACCCGTTCGATTCGATGCCGCATTCCGCGTAATGGAATTGGTGCGTTGCAGCACATGTTCAGCATGCCGAATGTGTTCCGTATTGTAGAACATTTTGTTTTGTTTTGTGCATATACTCCTGTGTAGACCCCATATTCCCTATGTTTTTTTGATATTTTTGTATTCCACAATACAGAAACACTTCACCTTGGTGCCGCGAAGTGATAGCGTTTTGACCATACCCGTGGAAACGGATGAAATTCCCGCTGGGCCCAACCCCCTGTGGGCCCGCAGGCGGCACCGCCCAAACCCCCCCGGGCGGTGCCGACTGAATAACCGGCAGGCGCGACGACGGCCCCGCAGAGGGACGCCGCGCCGCCAGAGGAGACGAAACATGCAAGCTGCAGAACTGCGTAACGATCCCTTCCGCCGAATTACCGTGACCCCTTATACGGGCACCTTCGGGGCGGAGATTTCGGACGTCGATCTGAACAACATCGACGAAGAGACGACGGCGGAAATTCGCGAAGCGCTCCTCCGCTACAACGTGGTCTTCTTCCAAGGTCAGGAATTCACGCCGGAAAGCCAGGCCGCCTTCGTACGCCGCTTCGGCACCCTGAACCGGCATCCCTACGTCAAAGGCATCGACGGTCATCCCGACGTGTTCCGCATCGTCAAGGAGCCGACGGACAAGCACCACTTCGGCAACGGCTGGCATACCGATCTGTCCTATACGGAGACACCGGCCATGGGCACCGTGCTCTACGGCATGCAGGTGCCGGAAGCCGGTGGCGACACGATGTACGCCAGTACCGTCGCGGCCTATGAGGCGCTCGACGAAGGCATGAAGAAGATGCTGGACGGCGTGAAAGCCGTCTATACCAACGCCAATACCTACGGCAAGGACGCCAAGCGGTTTCAGGACGGCGTTTCCAAGGCGATGAACGTGGTTGCCGCCGAGGTCAAGGAAGTCGCCCACCCCGTCGTCCGTACTCATCCGGAAACGGGCAAGAAGGGCTTGTACCTCAGCGTTATTCACTTCTCGCATTTCGAAGGTATGTCGCCGGAACAATCCAAGCCGCTCTACGACACCCTGATGGCCCATGCGACGAAGCCGGAATTCACCCTGCGCTTCCGCTGGAAGACGGGTTCCGTCGCGTTCTGGGACAACCGTTGCACCATGCACTACGCGGTCGACGACCGGATCGAGTCGACCCGTGTCATGCAGCGCGTGACGCTAGAAGGCGATCGCCCGTTCTAACACCCGATCGGTATCACCGCGCATAGGGCTGGCGGCTCAATTCGGGCCGCCCCATATATGCTCCATGCCGCGCATCGCTCTTCTCGCCGTACTCCTTATCCTGCTCCTTGTCCCATCGGCCCGCGCCGATGTGGAAGGGAAGCCCGAGGTCGTCGATGGCGATACCCTGAATATTGCCGGGACGCTCATCCAATTACGCGGTATCGACGCGCCGGAGAGCGACCAGACCTGCCGCCAGGCGGACGGCCAGGCCTACCCTTGCGGCTTTCAGGCGGCCAACGCGCTGAGTTTCATGACGGCCTATCAATGGGTGCAATGCCGGGACGGTGCGGTCCAACGTGACGGACGCTACGTCATGACTTGCTACCTGGGCGGCCGGTACGATATCGGTGAGCGGTTGATCCGTGCCGGTTGGGCGCTTGCCGATCCATCGCTCGACCTTCCGGCCTATCAGGCGGCCGAGCAGGCCGCGCAGGCCGAAGGCGTCGGGCTCTGGGCCGGGACCTTCGCGGCTCCTTGGGACTGGCGGGCCGGCCGGCGCTGACCGGGACCGCACGAGGGCCTCCTTTCGGTCTCCGCGGTCCCATCTATTCTCCAACATTTCGCGAGGCATGTACCGGCAGGCGGCGCCTGTTGGGCTTCTTCACGAGAAACTTCGCACCGTTTGGCGGTCTCCGGGTGGGGAACACGACGGGTTGTGCGTCGCACATTGTGCGACTGCGAAAAATTGTCTCGATTTTCGCTGTGCCGCATCCGCATCCGTGGCATCATTGCGTCCCTGAATGGCGCAACGAAGTCGCCTTGAACCTTCGCAAAAAAAGTGAGTATCTCAATGAAAAGACGTGAATTTTTGAAGAAATCAGCGGTTGCCGGCGTGGCTGGAACGGCTGCCGTGTCGCTCGCCAAACCGGCGATTTCGCAAGGGCGAAAAGAGATGATCATCGTCTCAACCTGGGGCCGAGATTTTCCCGGGCTGGGGCTCAGCGCGCAGCGCCTCGCGGCCCGCATTCCCGAGCTGACCGAAGGCCGGATCGAGGTCCAGTACTTCGCCGCCGGTGAACGCGTCGGCGCCTTTGATTCGTTCGACGAAGTCGCGTCGGGCAACTCCCAGGCCTACATCGCGACGGATTACTATTGGAAGGGCAAGCACCCCGGCTGGGCGTTCTTCGCAGCCGTTCCGTTCGGTCTGACCTACGTCGAAATGGATGCCTGGATGAAGTACGGCGGTGGCCAGGAACTGCACGACGAATTGGCAGCCGACTTCAACATCAAGGGCTTCCCTTGCGGCAACACCGGTTGCCAGATGGGCGGGTGGTTCAACAAGGAAATCAATTCGGCCGACGACTTCAAGGGGCTGAAGATGCGTATCCCGGGCCTGGGTGGCGACGTGCTGTCCAAACTGGGCGCGTCCACGGTTTCCCTGCCGGGCAGCCAGATTTACGAAAACCTCGTCTCCGGCGCCATTCAGGCGACCGAGTGGGTCGGCCCGTACAACGACTACTTCATGAAGTTCTATGAAGCGGCCAAGTACTACTACTATCCGGGGATGCACGAACCGGCGTCGCAGAGTACGCTGGGCATCAACAAGAAGTGGTGGGACGGCCTGTCGAAGACCGACCAGGCCATCATCCAGGCGGCCTGCAACGAGGAAAACGCCTATCAGATGGCGGACACCAACGCCAACAACGGAAAATACCTGCGCAAGCTGATCGACGAGCACGGCGTCAAGTTGCGCGACTTCAACGACGACGTCTACGACGCCTTCGGCGAAGCGGCGAAGGGCGTCTTCGCCGAGGTCCAGGAGCACAGCCCGCTGGCCAAGAAGATCTATGAAAGCTTCGCCGCCGCGCGTGCCGACAGTGGCCGTTGGATGATGCTGGCCGATGCCGGCTTCATCAACCAGCGCAACCGCGTGCTGGGCATCAAGGTCTAACGCCCCTTCGGCGCGAATACCTTCCGGAAACGGCGCGGGACTTCGGTCTCGCGCCGTTTTCTTTTGTTCGGCGGCAGGAAGCGGCTTGGCGGCGGATTGAATCTATCGCAGGATGGACTGCAAGAAGGCGGGGCGCCCTATAAGCAGCCCGGGCACGAACCCGGGCGGGAGAGGAAATATGTCCCCCATCAGATTGATGGCGACGACCGGCATTCTCGGCTACGGCTTTACCGAGGAGGCCTTTAACGCGGGCATCGCGATGAAGCCCGACCTGATCGCCTGTGACGCCGGGTCATCCGATCCCGGCCCCCATTATCTCGGCAGCGGCACGGCCTTTGTCTCGCGTGCGGCCGCCAAACGTGACCTGGGCCTGATGGTCCGCGCCGGGGTCGAACACGGCATCCCTGTGATGATCGGTTCGGCCGGGGGCAGCGGCTCCGACCCGCAGGTCGACTGGACGCTGGATATCCTCAAGGAAATCTGCGCCGAGGCGAACATCACGCCCAAGGTCCGGGTGATCCGCACGGAACAGGATAAGGACCTGATCAAGGCCAAAGTCCGGGCCGGCAAGATCGCCCCCCTGGGCCCGATCGCCGACCTGACCGAGGACGACGTCGACGGCGCGCAACGCATCGTCGCCATGATGGGCCCGGAAGCCTATCAGCAGGCGCTCAAGGACGGCGCCGACGTGGTGATCGCCGGGCGCGGCACGGACGCGGCCTTGTTCGCCGCCCTGCCGTTGATGAAGGGCGCGGACCCGGGGCTCGCCTGGCACCTTGCCAAGATCATCGAATGCGGCGCCCAGGTGGTCGAGCCGCGCGAAGGTCAGGACTGCGTCATCGGCACCATCTACGACGATCATTTCACGGTCGAGCCGGGCTCGCCGATCCGCCGCGCGACGGTGACGCGTGTTTCGGCCCATACGCTTTACGAGAACCCGGAGCCCTATCGGTTGAAAGAGCCGGACGGCACCTTGATCACCGACCGCTGTTCTTTCGAGCAGCTAGACGAACGCACGGTCAAGGTCTCCGGCAGCCGATACGAGCCGTCGGACAGCTACACCGTGAAGTTGGAGGGGGCCCGGCCGCTCGGTTTCCGCACGGTCTTCATCGCTGGTGTCCGAGACCCGATCCTGATCGACATCATCGACGATTTCGTCGAGACCTGCCGGGGGCGCATTCAACGCGACGTTGCGGGACTGGGGATCGCAGCCGAGGACTACACGCTGTCCGTTCATCTTTACGGCAAGAACGCGGTGATGGGATCTCTGGAGCCTCAGATCGACGAGACGCCCCACGAAATCGGCTTGTTGCTCGATGTGTTGGGCAAGACCGAGGACATCAGCCGCGCCGTTCTGGCCAAGTCGCGCTACGCTTTCCTGCATACGGATTTCCCGGGACGGATGTGCATTTCCGGCAACCTGGCGATTCCGTTCTCGCCGTCGGACATGCATGTCGGGCCGGTTTACGAGTTCAGCGTCTGGCACGTCATGGAATGCGACGATCCGATGGAACCGGTGCGCATGGAATGGCTGGCGCTATAGCCAGGGCCATCGCCTGAGGGGGCAGGGGCCCGGTATCATCGTTTTTCGGTAACCAAGGGGGGCGGGAACAGAAATCATGAAGATCACGCTACTGGGGACAGGGACGCCGACGCCGTCGCTGAAACGGATGAGCTCGGGCTACATGGTCGAGGTCGACGGCGACGTCATCCTGTTCGATCACGGGCCGGGCGCCCACCACCGCATGCTGGAGGCGGGCAAGAAAGCGACGGACGTGACCCACGTCTTCTTCTCCCACCTGCATTACGATCATTGCCTGGATTACGGCAGGCTGGTTCTCACCCATTGGGATCAGGGCGTGGGGAAACTTCCGGAACTGCAGGTCTACGGTCCGCCCTTCACGGCCAAGATGACAAGCCTGCTGTTCGGCGACGACGGTATCTGGGGTCCTGACTTGAAGGCCCGGACGGAACATCCGCTGTCGACGGTCATCTATGCGGCCCGCGGCGGCGAAGGCCAACGGGCGAAGCCGAAGCCCAAGGTGTCCGAATTGAAAAGCGGCGACGTGGTCGAGACGAACAAGTGGAAGCTGACCTGCGCCAGCGTGCGCCACGTGCAGCCGTTCCTGCATTCCTACGGCTACCGCCTGGAAACCGACGCGGGCGTGTTCGTCTATTCCGGCGACACGGGGCCCTGCAAGGCGATCGAGAAACTGGCCGACGGCGCCGACGTCCTGGTCAACATGTGCCACTACCTTTCCGGCACGGAACTGGGCAAGGAATTCGCCGAAGGCTGCATGGGCCATCTGGAACTGGCGGATTTGGGGACGACGGCCAACGTGAAGAACCTGGTCATCAGTCATGTCACCGAACAGATGGACAAACCCGGCGTGCGCGAACGCATCCTGCGGGACATGAGCGAACGCTATTCCGGCAACCTGTTCTTTGGCGAGGACGGCATGGTCATCCCGTTAGGCGATCCCTTGCCGGCCAAGCTCGACTGACGCGGCAGAGAGAAGAAAAGAAGGAAACGACAGCCATGGCCAAACTGAGAGACATCGCGCGGGTCGTCCGCGGCAAGAACGCGGGCGCCCTCTACCTGACGCTCGACGTCATGTTCGAGGACGATGCGACCTACAAGAAGGTTCGCGATTCCGGCGTCCTCAGCCCGCGCGACCTAGCGCCGCTTTACGGTGTGACGGACAACGAGGTTGCGATCATTCCCTTCGACGTCGCCCGGGCCATCAAGATCACCGTGCCGCGCCGCGTGCGCTCCGGCTCGCCCGGCGACACCGACGTCTACGGCGCCCAGCAGCACGTGCCGCTGATGAATATCGAGGTGCCGGAGTAAGATGCTATCGGTCGTAACTCGGTAGTAATTGCGATTCACATTTGATTTAGATTTAATTGATATAATGCGTCTTGATGGGCTGCCAGAAGGGTTCGCCCACAAAATCATTGGACCAAGGGGGGACGGATCTTGGCCATGATGAGTTCTAGAGCCGCCGCGCTGCTGCGCGTCGCGTATGGCATTTCCTTGCTTTTCATCGTGATGACGCCGCTGCGGCCGGTTGCCGCGGCGGGGCTCTCCGAAACTCTGGAACAGGTCGATACGGGCCTCTTCAAGGACGCTGCCTGCCGGTCCGGGATCGAGGCCATGGTCGGCACGGTCGACGGCCTGGGCATCGCCGCGTTCTCCGATCTGAAGGTCGAGGACGATGCGATCACCGGCAAGCTCTCCCTGCCGGTCGGCGGGACCTGGACCCTGGCGCTGTTCGCGACGGATTGTTCGAAGAA